>CAVPNC010000014.1:0-96943 GCA_963706695.1 uncultured Chloroflexia bacterium
CGATCGACCGGATCTGCATGGGCACCGGACGACGTCATGTGGGCATGCTCGCACCTGCCGGGACCTCACGCTGCGATCCCAGCCGGGAAGGGGCGACGACGCCGCGCGCCGCCAGGGTGGCCGCGGGCTCAGCCGGTCACTGCGATTCGTCGGTCGGTTCGATCGGCTCCGGCAGCGGCTCTGGTAGCGATTGCGGTTCGTCGCTCGAGCCCCCGGTCGCGGTGATCGCGCCGAGGTCGAAGATCAGCCCCTGGTCGGACGGCACGAGCATCAGCTGGACGTTGTCCGCCAGCCGCTGGATGTAGGTCCACTGCAGGAGCTCCTCGCTCAGCGAGGAGTTGATGAGGTCGTTCGCCTGCGCCTCACCCTCGGCCCGCGTGATGCGCGCATCCCGGGCGCCCTCGGCCAGTCGCACGTCGCGGTCGGCCTCGAAGAAGGCCCTGGCCAGGTCCTGCTCGGCGATCTGCTTCTCCTCCACCGACGTCAGGAACTGTTCGTTGAGGCGGATGTTCTCGACCGACACGCGCTCGACGATGATGTTGAAGTCTTCCATCCGCTCGCGCAGGTTCGCCAGCGTCCGCTGGCCGATCTCGTCTCGGTTGCTGATGACGTTGAAGGCGTCGTACTCGGGCGTGATCTCCTTGAGCGCCGTGTTGGAGGGCCGCAGGAAGACCTTCTCGGCGTAGTCATCCGGCTGGCCGACCTCCTGCAGGATGCGGTCCGCCTTGGCGCTGTCGATGCGGAAGTTGATGAGACCGGAGAGCTGGACCGACTGGAGGTCGCGGGTGACGCTCTCGATCTCCTCGAAGTTGTAGGCCTGCACGCGGCCGTCGAAGACGGTGATGCCATCGACCGCGGGGATGATCCAGTGCAGGCCGGGCAGGAGCGTGCCCTCCTGGACCGCGCCGAAGCGGGTCTTCACGCCGACCTGGCCCGCGCCCACCTCACGCCAGCCGAAGCCGACGAAGATGAGCGCCAGACCGCCGAGGATGAGCGCGCCCGTCGCGACGCCCTTGCCGACCGAGAAGTCATCGCCGTAGTCCGACACCGACTGGACGATGATGGCGCCAGCGGCCACGATGAGCGCGAGGCCGATGATGATGAAGATGATCAATAGCACAGGTGAGGTCCCTTCCGACGCGCCACTCGGTGCGGGCGCGTACCTGTCCATGCTGCCCTGAAATCGCAGAGTCGGCTGTGGCTAGCCCGGACAGCATCACGTCGAAGCTGGATCGCGAGGCTGCCGGAGGTGCCCGCCCCGTCTGCTATCGTCGCCTCAGCCTCTGTTAGTCAAGCGTGAGCGTATGGGAGTAGACGATGAACCTGTCCGGCTACTCCAGGCAGTTCGGTGAGGGACCTGACGCGGGCCCTCCAGGATCGCTCATCGAGCGCACACGGGTCTACCTGCAAGAGGCGGAGCTCAAGGACAAGTTCGTCTACTTCGACGAGCCGAACATGGTGGTCTACGTCACGACGGTGTTCGGAGTGTTCGTCGTGTCGATCGATGAGACGCAGCGGTACGGGGGCCAGCTGACGCCCTGGCAGGAGATCTCGGGGTGTTCCCTCAGGATCGAGACGACGCCTGCGAGTGCCCGCATCGTCATCGTCACCATCAAGACCCTCGACGCCACGCTGACGGAGCAGGTTGGCGAACCAGCAGCTCCGCTGCTGGGCTTCTTCCGCGAGTGCCTCAAGCGGTCGCGACCCAGGTGAACGGCAGGCCCGCTGCGGCTCGACGAGCGAGGTCCAGGGGCAGGGGTTCGTGAGGCCACAGCGGGGAACGCCGGTGGCGATGCCCACGCTCCTTGCACGCAAGCCGCTCATCGGCATGGTCCACCTGCCGCCCTTGCCCGGCTCCCCGCGCAGTGAGCTGCGCCTTGACGAGGTCATCGAGGTCGCGCTCGAGGAAGCCGCGATCCTGGAGGACGCCGGCCTCGACGGGCTCATCGTGGAGAACGTCGGTGACACGCCCTTCTTCCGTGACTCGGTGCCCTCCATCACGGTCGCGGCCATGAGCGTCATCGTGCGCGAAGTGCGTCGCCAGACCTCGCTCGCGGTGGGGGTCAACCTCCTGCGCAACGCGTGCCTCGAAGCCATGTCCATCGCCTCGCTCGTGCGCGCCGACTTCATCCGCTGCAACGTGGTCATCGGCGCCTACGTCACCGACCAGGGCCTCATCGAGGGCTGTGCCGCCGAGCTCGCCCGGCTGCGCCAGACGCTCGACCATGACATCGCCGTCCTCGGCGACGTCCACGTCAAGCACGCTGCGCCGCTCTTCGACGTGCCCATCGAGGACGCGGCCGCCGACCTCGCCGAGCGCGGGGGCGCGGATGCGGTCATCGTCTCCGGCGCGCGCAGCCCGGACCCGCCATCGTTCGAGCGCGTGCGGGCCGTCCACGAGGCCATCAGCGCGCCGGTGCTCATCGGCAGCGGTGTCTCGCTGGCCAACGTGGCCGACTACTACGCCGCGTCGGACGGCGTCCTCATCGGCGAGACCGACTTCAAGGTGGACGGGGTCTGGGGTGGCCGCAGCGACGGCCAGGCCTACGCGGAGGCCGTGCGGCGGTGTCGAGGCTAGGCTGACGGCCACACGAACGAGTCACTTCGACCACCGACCACGACCGATGAGGAGACATGCATGGCGACCAAGGCGGACTTCACCAAGGATGAGTGGGAGACGCTCGAGCGGGGGCTGACCGGGACGGGCATGCTCGTCTCGGTCGCCGACCCGGGCGTGATGGACAGCTTCGGCGAGTCGAGCGCGCTCGCCAAGTACCTCGCGAGCCAGCGCGCGGCCGGGACGACCGAGCTGATGCGTGAGCTGGGCGGCACCCACGGGACCGGCTTCGGCCTCACCACCAACCCCAACGAGGTCCGCGCCGGGACCATCCTCGCGCTCCAGTCCGCGGTCGGGATCCTGTCGGCCAAGGCGCCCGACGAGCTCGAGCCCTACCGCCAGATGGTGCTGGGCGTGGCCACCGCCGTGGCGCAGGCGAAGAAGGGCGTGAGCCCCACCGAGGAGGCCGTCATCAACGCCGTCAGGGACGCCCTGGGCGCGGCCTAGGCCATCGGGGCGTTCTTCGTCGACGCCGCACCGGCGCCCCTCGGCGCCCGACCTGCTCCAGCTGTCGACGCGGCTCCCTGTGCTCAGGCGCGCTCGTAGGCCTCGCGAGGCCGGCGAGCGGCTGGCCCTTCCCACGCTGGTGCCCTACGAAAGGTGGCGTGGCCCGCGTCGACCAGAAGAGCTGGCCGCCCAGGAGGCGTTGTTCCCGGAGGAAACAGCGCTGTCCTTCGATCTCGAGCAGGCGCACGTCGCAGCGCGCCTCTCCCGACAGGTGCGCCGCGCCCGCGCCCGCAGCGTGGATCTCGCCATCGCCGCCCACGCGGTCAGCCGCGACGCCGGGCTCTGGACCCTCAACCCCGACGACTTCGCTGACATCCCCGACCTGCTGCTCAGCGGTCCGGCCTGAGCCGTGGACCGCACGAACCGGGGGTGGTCTTCGTAGCCACTCGCCGCCCGGAGCGGCGGTACCGGCGCTGGTCGCCACCGCTGCCTGCTGCTCGCACGGTCCGGCCTGGGCGATCGCCATGCTCGAGGGCAGGGGACTGGCCAGGTGTCGCCCGTACCGACCGGAGGCGCACGACGACGACACGCGACTGCGCCAAGCGTCGCCGTCGGCGACACCTGACGATGACGACGGCGATCCCATAGCGATCGCGTCGCCACAGCCGACGAGCGGCGATATCGGGACTCGAGGCACGCGGAGAACGTCGGTGACCGCGACGGATGGCTACAAGTGGCGAGAGCGGCCAGAGCGCCCCGCCAGCCTCCTGCAGCGCGAACGCCTCGCACGGAAGCGCAGCGCACGTGCTACAGCGACAGATGCAGGCGAAGCGCCTCATCGAGCTCGGCCATCAGGGGACCCGGTACGGCCCCGAGCCTCGCTCCCAGGCGTCGAACGGCGACGGATCGAACCTGCTCAGCCTGCGCCTTGGAGTCGCGCTCTAGACCCGTCTCCGCGCCGGGGAGCAGCACCTGGAACGGATACACCCGCTCGGATCTCGAGGTGATCGGTACCACGGTCACGACGCCACGCCCCAGTCGAGCTGCGGTCAGGTTCGCCCCGTCGTTGCTCACGACCACTGCCGGCCGACGCTTGTTCGCCTCCGATCCCCGGACCGGCTCGAGATCGACGAGGTAGATGTCACCTCGCTGCATCAGCCGCCCAGTCCCTCATGGACCACACGCTCCCATGCCTCAGCCTCGTCCGATGCGTCCCACTCCTCCCATGCGCTCTCGTACGCGGATCCGAGCTCTGATGCCCGGAGGAGGCGGACCGCCTTCTGCAACGCGGCAGATCGGGAGCCCAGCTGCCGCTGGCGCGCGTAGGTGTCCAGATACTCGACGTCTTCGCCCGAGAGACTCACGCTGACCTTCATGAGAAGGATACTACTCAGGTATGACTAGGGTAGCAATCGCTTGCTGTCCGGTCCGGGACGACCCCGACGCGACGGTCGCGAGCCTCGCTTCGTCCCTGCTTACCCCGGACTTCGCAGCCGCTCCGCGAGCGCTTCGGGTGCGATGGCGACCACGTGCGTCGTGGCCCGCGTCAGCCCCACGTAGAGCAGCTCATCGAGGCGGCCTGCGTCCTCCGGCAGCTCGCACAGCACGATGACCTCCCGCTCGAGCCCCTTGAAGCGGCGGATGGTCTCGAAGAGCACGACATCGCCGGGCTCGTCGGGCACGTCCTCCGGTGGCAACCCCTTGGAGCGCCCCGCGTCGTCGAGCGCCTCGTTCCACAGGATCGCGTTCCCGAACCGTCGCTGCCGCCAGACCTCGCTCCTCGTCGGCGACGCCCCCGACAGCACCGCGATGCGGAACTCCGGCACCTGCTCGTCGACGATGAGCCGATGCAGCGTCTTGCGCACCGCGTCGGTGGTCTCCGCCCCCGGCGCGGCCACCACGATCTCCGCCGGCAGCCCCTCCTCGCGGTAGACCTCGATCTCGGCGTCATCGTCCCGGAAGCGTGAGGCCAGGCGCGCCACTCCCGGCGGGTTGCGATGGTCCTCGAACAGCTCCAGCCGCTCGAGGCCGAGCTGGGCCACGACATCGGGCCGGAAGAGCGCCTGCGCCGGATCGTGGAAGACCCAGAAGACACCGTTGTCCTGGTCCCGCAGCAGCAGCTGCAGCGACTCCAGCCAGCCGAGGGCGAAGTCCTGGCCCTCGTCGATGATGACCGCGTGGAAGCGCTCCTCGTCATCGGTCGAGATGGCCGCGTCGAGCGCATCGGGCAGCGCTCGGTCCCACCACTCCTGCGGGATGGGGTCGGGCCGCGCCGGCAGCGTCTCAGCCGCCTCGCCCAACAGCTCGCACAGCCGATGGAACGTGGTCACCACCAGCCCCGCCGGCGCGCTCGCATCGGCGAGGTCCCGCTGCATGGTGGTGGCCAGCCGCTGGTTGAAGCACACCAGCAGCGTGCGGTAGCCCTCCGCCGCCAGCCGCCGCGCCCGCTCCGCGGCGATCATCGACTTGCCCGAGCCCGCCGGCCCCACGACCTCCACCTGCCGCAGTGACCTCCAGCGGTTGAGGATGCGCGACTGCGTCCGGCTCGCATCGACCAGCGCTGCGCGATCGTCCTCGATGCGCCCCCGCACCAGCCGATGCAGCGACACCGTCGGTCGCAGCAGCTGATCGACCAGGTCCACACCTCGCTCGCCGAGCTCCGCGTAGCGCCCCGCCCCGTCGCCGCGCCAGTAGTCGAAGACATGGTCGAGCCAGGCCTGGATGCCGTCCGTCGTCTCCAGCGTGTGGGCATCGAGCACGAGGTCGGTAGGTGCGTCGAGGCCCAGCAGCGCGTGCCCCCGCGGCAGCGACGCGAGGTCCACGTCGGGCAGGGCCACCGCGTGCCCGGCCAGCGGATCCACGCCCCGGGGCCAGTCGGGCAGGTCCACGAGCTTGGCCCGCAGGTAGTGCTTGGAGGTGCGCGCCTGCTCGAAGGGGGACTGCTTCAGCTCCACCGGCCCCAGGTGCCAGCGCCCCTCGTGGTCGATCGAGGGCTCGCCCGACTTGACCTCCAGCACCAGCAGCCCATGCTCGGGGTGGGTGATGACCGCGTCCGCCTCACCGTCGCGTGCGGGCCCGTAGTCACGCGGTGGGCCGGTCCAGTTGACGTTGACGTAGATGCGGTAGGCGGGACTGGGCAGCGCGGCTCGCAGCCGCTCCTCGACCAGCCGCTCGGCGTCCTCCCCGCGGGTCATGCATCGATGATAGGGCCGATGACCAAGGCGGGAGCGATGTGCGACAATGTCACACATGAACCGGGTCGGCGTTCGTGAGCTGCGGCGTGATGCCAGCGCGATCCTGCGGCGGGTCTCCGCCGGCGAGGTCATCGAGGTGACTGACCGCGGCCGGCCGGTGGCGCTGATGGTCAGGGCCATGCCCCAGGGACTGGAGCGCCTGGAGGCTGAAGGGATGATCCGGCGCGGCGAGGGCGACCTGCTCGGCATCCGGCCCGTCAGGCCCACGCCCGGCGTCCCACTGCCGTCGGAGCTCGTCTCGCAGGGCCGCGCGGAGTGAGCGCCATCTACCTGGACGCCTCGGCCTTCCTGACGCTCGTCCTGGACGCGGACGAGTCGCGGCCCCTCCGCGAGTACCTCGGCGGTGGACACGGACGGTTCACCTCTTCAGCCCTCCTGCGCACGGAGGCGCTGCGGGCCGGCGCGAGGCACGGACCGGACGCGCTCGGCGCCGTGCGCGACGCCCTCGACCGGATCGACCTGGTGGCCATCGATGACCGGATCCTCGGGGCCGCGGGATACCTGAACCCGGACGCGCAGCGGTCTCTCGACGCCATCCACGTGGCGACGGCACTCGCGCTCGGTGATGACCTCGATGTCATCGTCACCTATGACCCGCGCATGATCGAAGCTGCCGCACGCATGGGCCTTCCCACCGCCACGCCGCTCTGAGGATCGCTCGATGGCCACCGTCACTCCGCAGCCGATCGGGACCTATCCCAGCCTCGTCGGGGCCCCGCTGCGCGCGGACGTCGCCTTGCCCAGCGGCGAGCGGCTCGCCGGCTTCGAGATCGAGCTCGCCGAGGGTCGCACGGGCCCCCGCTCCGCGGCCTGGGAGTCACCGCGCTGGCGCATGACCAGCGAGGAACCCCAGTACGCCTGGCTCGACGAGCGCCGTGCCTTCGACGGCCAGCGCATCGCCCGCCGCCGGCCCGTGGTCCGGCTGCAGACGACCGCACCCATCGAGGCCTACTCGTGGGAGCTCCACCAGGACGGCGAGCTGCTCGAGGAGGGGGCCGAGGTCAGGGACGGCATCACGGACGAAGGCCGGAGCTTCCAGTTCCGGCCTTCACGACGCCTCCGCCGCTCTGGTCGAGCGGGCAAGCCCCGCCGCAAGGACGTGTTCTACCCGCCCTTCGACTCACACCTGCCGGACATGCCTCGGTCGGACGCTTCGCGCATCAGCTACACCGCCCTCACGCACCCCGGCCACGACGAGCAGGACCGGTACGCGGTCGACTTCAACTGGGGCGCAGGTGCCGCCGATCGCGGCCATTGGGTCCGTGCCGCGGCCGCCGGCCGTGTCAGCAAGGTCGACCGTGCCAACGGCCAGGTCCACATCCAGCACCCGCAGCTCGACCGCCAGGGCGCCTGGGAGACGGTCTACGCCCACCTTGACCCGGTGCTGGTGAAGCCCGGCCAGCGGGTCAAGGCCCAGCAGCGCATCGGCCGGATCGGCTCGCGCTATCACGGCAGCGGCGCCATCTCGCCGCACCTGCACTTCCAGCAGCGCCGGGACGGCGAGCCGGTGAAGATGCGGCTGCTCGTGGAAGGGGAGGAGATCCCCGTCGACATCAGCCGTCGGAGCCCCACGGGCATCGAGCGCTGGGATCGCCCGGTCCCGGGCTGGCTCCGACCCCGCGGTCCCGCACCCGCTCGACTGCTGGTCCGGGCTCGAGACGCTGCCAGCGGTCGATGGTCAGCCTGGAACGACCTGCGCTTCATCCTCGCCACCAAGGACGACCCGGCCCTCGACGAGCAGGCCGGGGCCTTCGGCACGGTCGATGCGGACACGGACATCGCCTTCGACTACAACGGACCGGAGGTGGAGCCGGGCGCGTACACCGTCCGCTATCGCGCGATCGGGGATGGCGGCACGCGCACGCCGTGGGCCTACGACCGCTCGGTCCGCGTGGAGCCGGCCCTGGCGTAAGGGCGTTCGGCGCCGCTACCAGCCGTTGCGGTGGAGCTGCTCCTCCAGCGGCCGGCGGCGGCGCTTGGCCACGGAGCTCTCCGGCTGCTCGCCCTCGTACCGGTAGCCCAGCGCGATGACGCCGACCTGCTTGCGATCATCGGGCACGTCGAACCGCTCCCGCACCGCCTCCTCGCCCACGGGGATGCCGAAGAACCAGGTGTCGATCCCGGCGTTCACCGCCGCCAGCTGCAGCTGCATCGCGGCCATGCCCGCGTCGATGTCCCAGAACCTGACCGGCCAGGCCTCCTCGGTGTCCATGCCGAACTCGATCTTGTCCGGCGCCGAATAGCGGGCGAGATAGCGCTCGGGATCCGACCACACCAGCACCAGCACCGGCGGGCGCGTGGCCCGGTCCGCTTCCTCGCTGGGGAACTCGGGGTCCTCCACCAGCTCCCAGAACGCGTCGAGGGCTGCCCGCGTATCGAGCACCAGGAAGTCGATCCCCTGGCTGAAGCCGGCCGTGGGCGCCCGACGTGCCTGGTCGATGACGCGGTCGATCACCTCCGGATCGGGTCGCTGGTCGTTGAAGCGGCGCACGCTGCGCCGGCGCTTGATGACGTCGTCGAACTCCATGGTGGCAAGACTAGTGACAGTGCCCGGGGTTCGTGAGACATCGCCTCGCGCGGCCAGCAGTTCGGTCAGCCAGTCCTGGAGAGGCTCGAGCATCGAGGCGCGCTGCGACGTGGTGGTGCGCGCGGCGTGGTGGTAGCGCGCGGCGTGGTGGTGGCGCGCGGCGTGGTGGTGCGCGGGGAGGCGGCGCAGGGTGCCCGGCGCGGTGGTGCGCCGGGGCAGCTCGCGGCGCAGGGTGCGCGGCGTGGTGGTTCGCCGGCTATGCCGCCCGGGACTGTACGGACCAAGCAGGCCGTCCGACCGCTCCGATCAGCGGCTCATCCCACCCCTGGCCTGCCCGTGGTGCATGGCCCCTGGCGGCGCATCGGTCCATTCATGCACCGGGGGCATGGACCCGCGAGGCACCTGGCCCGTTCATGCGCGCGGGGCATGGATCGCGAAGCGCCTGGCCCGTTCATGCGCGGGGGGCATGAACCCGCGAGGCACGTGCCCGGCATGACGCGCGAGGAGTGGGGCTCGTCCGGACGGGGGACATGGACCGCGAGGCACGTGCCCGGCATGACGCGCGAGGAGTGGGGCTCGTCCGGACGGGGGACATGGACCGCGAGGCACGCGCCCGGCATGACCGCCCACTCCGCTACGGGTTGCCGGACGAGCCGGGGTGGTGCATCCTGTCACCGCCATGGACCGGCCCGTACAGGTGACCCTGGATCCGGAGCAACGGCGAGACGCCCGTCGGCGAGCCGCCGAGCAGGGGGTCACGCTCTCTGCCTACATCGCCGGCCTGGTCGTGGCAGACCTCGAGTCGTGGACGCCGGACAGCGGCGCACCAGCGGTCATCCCCATGGCCCTCGACGCACCACCGGGCCACACGGGCACGTACATCGGCGAGGCCGTCGCCGCCCGCATGGCCAAGTCGAACGAGCCCGCGCCGTAGCTACAGCACGGCCCGGGCGTTCGTGGCCCGGGCCGTGCTCGTGCAGGTCGGAGTGGGAGCGACTGTGCTAGTTGCCGACCTTCGTCAGCAGGCCGGTGGAGCCGTTGCCACTGGCCTGGATGTGGTCATCCTCGACCTCGGTGTCGGGCAGGCCCCAGGGGTTGCCGACGCCGGTGTCGTCCTTGTCGGCGGAGGCGTCGGCCTCGACCTCGGCTTCCTCCACGACCTCAGGCTCCGCCGTCGCTTCGGCCTCGGCCTCGGGCTCGACCTCGTCGACCGCGTCGGTGGCCTTGGCCAGGACCTCGGCGGCCCTGGCGGCCGGCGTGTCGGCCAGGTCCACCTCGTCGCTCGCGAGCGCGACGTGCGGGATCACGATGGCCTCGGCCTCACCCTTCCACACCTGGAGCTCGACGACTACGAGCGGCAGGTGCTCGGCGAGCGTCTCGAGCGTGGTCTGGTAGCGATCGCTCATGACCTCGGTGACGAGGACGGCGACGTGTGTCTTGTCCGGGTGCAGGACGCGGTTGCGGGCCCAGTTGTCGAGGACCTGGAAGCCGCGCGAAGCCTCCATCTCGCCGAGCTGGACATCGACGCTGAAGCACCGCTTCTCGTCGGTGGCCACGAACGAGCGGTCATCGTCGGAGGCGCCGTCGCCCACCTCGAGATCGCCCAGTCCGAGTCGGTCCGGCTGCTCCTTGAGCCAGCCCTGCATCCAGGCTTCATCCTTGCCCAACTCGGTGACGGTCGATACGACACCGGAAACGATCGTGGTCATCGCCAAGACTCCTCGCGCTAACAGGCCGACGCCGGCGCCGGAGCCGGACACGTCACGACGAGTACACCCCTCGTGCACCTTCTGCGCTACGTGCCCGAAGGTCCGGCCCCCGGTGACCTCGGTGGGGCTCGTGCGCACCATCAGGTACCGCCGCTTGTGTCACGATTAGGCCTCCCCCGAGCCTGAGCACACGCGCTTGCCCCTGCCCGCGCTCCCGAAAGGAGCTCCCATGACCACCAAGTCCATCGCCAAGCCCAAGGCCGCCACCTCGAGCCAGAGCCCTGCCCCCAAGGCCACGTCGAAGGCCAAGAGCGGCAAGACCGCTTCCGGGCCGACGCCACTGGAGCTGGTGCAGCCGCTGATCCGTGTGCGGCAGGCCCGCGAGTTCACCGCCAGGAAGATCACCAAGGCGGAGCTGGACGCCATCACCGAGGTCGCACGCTGGTCGGGCAGCAGCCGCAACGAACAGGCCTGTCGTTTCATCGTGCTGCGTGACAAGGCCGCGATCCGCGCCATCGCCGAGCTGGGCCTGCCCCAGACGCGCGGCCTGCCCACGGCCGCGGCCGCGGTCGCGATCGTGGAGCCGGATGAGCCCGAGCGGGGCATCTCCCGCGCCTTCGACGCCGGCCGAGCCGCCGAGCGGCTGCTCATCGCCGCGCACATGCTGGGCCTCGGTGGCGGGATCAGCCGGGTGCGATCCGACGTGCGCGACGGCATCAACAAGGCGCTGCGACTGCCGCCCAACCGCTCGGTGCGGACGATCGTGGCCCTGGGCCACCCCACCGAGGATGCACTGGAGCCCAAGACGCAGCCCGGCAAGGCCCGACTCGCGCGCGAGGAGGTCATCTACGACGGGTACTGGCCCGACCCACCGCTCAAGGACTGAGCGTGCCCTGGCCCGAACGCCCCGGCGACACCGCCACCCTCGTCATCAACAGCGATTCGGCGTTCTGCAGCGCCTGCGGTGGTGGCGCCAAGCTCGACGAGGACGCCCACTTCACGATCGTGCCACGCGAGGTCGCGGGCGGCTACGTGCCGGTGCCTGAGGGCCAGCGCGCGGGCTGCGGTGCCACCTTCACGGCCTGCGCGACGGAGTCGTTCATGCCCGGCGTCGGGGAGCTCATCCGCAGGGCACGACCGGACCTGCCCTTCATGGGCGTCTTCGGGAGCGAGGGCCGGGCCTGACCTCAGCCTGCAGCCGGTCCTGGCGACGGACGCGCGAGGGCGGTGGCCACGGCGCGGGTGATGGCGGCGCCCACGTCCTCGAAGGCGGGACCGCGCTCGCCGGTGGCTTCGTCCATGTACAGGCCGCGGCGGACCTCGATCATCACCGAGTGCACGCGCGCATCGGTCCCGTAGTAGCCACTGGGCACGAACGTGCCGGCGAACGGCGAGTCGCGCAGCACCCGTAGTCCCGCTGCTGCGAACGCTGCCTCCATCGCTGCCGCGAGCGGCTCGGGCGTGTGCAGGGGGTCCGTGCCGATGCAGATGTCGGGACGATCGGTGGCCTGGTCGATCTCGCTCGGCAGGGGCACCGAGGGGAACGAGTGACAGTCGAGCACGAGGCACCGGCCGCTCGCCTCGAGCGCCCCTGCCACCAGCGAGTCCAGCTGCCGGTGATAGGGCCGATAGTGCTCGCGCACGCGCTGCGCTCGAACCGTGCCCGAGGCCACGCGCAGCGGCTGTGACCGCGTCCCCAGCCAGTAGACGACCCCCTGGCCACGCGCCGCCATCGGCTCGGCCGAGTCATCGAGGAAGCGCTCGGGGTCGAAGACGAAGCGCGAGAGGTCGTTGACGAAGAGCGTCGCGCCGAGCTCGGTGAGGCCGGCGAAGAGCTCATCGGTGTACCAGTCGGTGAGGCGCAGCAGCTCGTCGGCCAGCTCGTCGTCGCCGAGCACGATCTCGGCGCGTACGTGCGGCGGGATGGTCGTCGAGGCGTGGGGCACGTGCGCGACGATCGGCGCTGCGCCCTGGGCGGGCCGGACGATGCGAGGCACTACCTGCGCTCGTGCGGGAGCTTCATGCGGCGCGAGCGCGGCAGATCATGGCTCGACTGTGCCATACAGGTGGCACAACGCGGGCAGATGATTCACGCGCGCGAGAGAGACGAGGCGGTCTCTCTCGCCCCAGCTATCGAGAGCACCCGAGAGATCCGGCTCCATGACGGTGCGGCAACCGACCCCCTGGGCACGGTGCCCCAGCCGGAGGCGATAGGAGTGTCAGCCATGTTCCAGCGAGGTACCCGTTTGCATCGTTCGATCGACCCCGATCCGGTGACCACCCCCGCACCGCTGTCGTTCCGTCAGGGTGACGTGCTGCTGGTGGAGGTCCCGGCGATCCCGGACCAGGCGGAGCCGGAGGCTCGCTCCGGCCGCATCATCCTGGCCGAGGGTGAGGCGACCGGCCACGCCCATGCCATCCACGAGCGCGACGCGCGCACCTTCATCCATGAGGGCGAGCGCTTCCTGCTCACCCGCTCGATCGCGCAGCTCGTGCATGAGGAGCACGGCCCCATCGAGGTGCCCCCGGGTGCCTGGCGCGTCATCCTCCAGCGCGAGTACGAGCCCGCCTCGTCAGACCAGCCCCAGTGGCGCCAGGTGGTCGACTGATGCACATCGACGGGTTTCCCGCCACCAGGAAGGTCCAGCTGGCAGAAGCCTGGGTCGCAGCCTGGCGCGCGGTACAGACCTCGACCGCGCGTGTCGAGCGCGACCGCGCCGAGCGGGCCATGACCGCCCTCTACCGGGAACGGGGTCTGCCGTCTCCGCGGTTCGTCTGGGCCCACAACCCCGGCGACGGGCTCATGGCCTGGCACCTTGCCTCGCACGGTCGCGAGCCGCTGCGCAACCCCTACACCAGGGGTGACACGGGCACCGGCAGCAACCGCGCCCTCTACCAGCTGCAGGACCCCTTCGGCCTCGATCCCGCGTGGACCTACCGGGCCCTGCGTCGGGCCCAGGAGCTGGCGCCTGCCGGGCGGCCGGGCGGCTTCCGCTTCGACGGCAGCTACTCGGCCAACGGCACCACGGTCTGGCGTCGGCTGAGCGCGCGCGTCGCTGCGCATCTTGACGCGCAGCGGGAGGCGACGGCCCAGACCGCGCAGGTCGAGCTGGCGCGCTCGGCAGAGACGGAGTCCCTCGCGCGGCTCGTCATCGGCCAGCGGTGGGAGTCCCTCTCGGCGCTGGTGGGGGAGGAGCTGCTGGCGGACGTCGCGGTTCGCGCGGTCGTCCGCTCCGCACAGGGCATGCTCGATGCGGGGGCCTCGCGGCGCGAGGGGCTCATGGCCCTGACCCTGCCGCAGTTCGACCAGCCGACGGTGGCCATGGGGGCCCTCGCGCACGTGCTCGGCGTCGCGCTCTGGCGTCAGCTGGGCCAGCGCGGGGAGCGCACGGCCATGGTCGAGCGACGGCTGGAGCTGGCCCGTTCGGCGGGTGGCTTCTGGGCCCTGGAGGGCCTGGCCATCATGCTCGACCGGCCGATCGCAGCCGGCTTCGACGAGCGTGGCCGGCTGCACCGTGACGACGGCCCGGCCCTGGCCTACGCGGATGGCACCGCCCTCTGGTTCATCCACGGCGTGGAGGTGCCCCAGGCCATCGTCACCGACCCGGACGCCATCACGGTCGCGGCCATCGACGCCGAGTCCAACGCCGAGGTGCGGCGCGTGATGACCGAGCGCTTCGGCCCGGAGCGGCTCATCCGCGAGGGTGGCGCCCAGCTCGCGGATGAGGACGAGACCGGCCGGCTGTGGGTGCGCTCGTTCCCCGGCTCGCGCTGGCGACCGCCGGAGCCGCTGGTGATGGTGGAGGTGCAGAACGCGACGCCGGAGCCGGACGGCTCGGTGCGGACGTACTTCCTGCGGGTGCCGCCCACCATCCGCTCGGCACGGGCAGCCGTGGCCTGGACCTTCGGACTCGACGGCTCCAGCTACGTGCCCGCGATGGAGACCTGAGTGGAGGCCATCGGTGACCTGGTGGCACTCGTGGTCGGCCTCGCGATCGCGATCGTCATCGGCATCCCGCTGGTGTCGTTCGCGGTCACGGCCGCCATCACCATCGCCGCGTTGCAGCTGGCGATCATCGGCGCCATCCTTGGCTACCTCATCGGGATCCCGTGGTCCATCTGGTTCCGGCTCCGCCACGGGCGCTGGCCGGAGTCGTGAGTGGAGGTCTGATGCGCCAGGTTCGAGTCGTGCCTTTGCTGCTCGCGCTGGTCCTTGCGCTGGTCCCCGCCGCCGTGGTCGCGGTCGAGGCCCCGGGTCCGCCCGACCACGGTGAGCTGGCGCAGGTCGTGCACGTCACCGACGGTGACACCATCCGGGTCCGGCTGGCCGACGGCCGGGAGGAGCGCGTGCGCTACATCGGCATCGATACGCCGGAGGTGAGCCACGAGCCGGGTGAGCCCGACGAGCCCTGGGGCCCGGAGGCCACGGACGCCAACCGTGAGCTGGTCGAGGGGGCGGCCGTCCTGCTGGAGCGCGACACGAGTGACACCGACCGGTACGACCGGCTCCTGCGCTACGTGTGGGTGGATGGGGACGCCGGGTGGCTCATGGTCAACGGCGAGCTCGTCGCGCGCGGCCTCGCGGAGGTGCGCGCCTATGCACCCGATACCCGCAACCACGACTGGTTCCGCCAGTTGCAGGAGGAGGCCCGGGCAGCCGGTCGCGGGATGTACGGTGACCAGCCTGACGAGGGTGGCAGCCTCTTCGACGACCTGCTCGACTTCCTCTTCGGCGGGTGACCCGCGGCCGGAGCAGCCGCACGCTGACGCGATACCGCCGGGCGCGCGGTCGGGGTGGCTGGCCCTCGGGCCAGTGCTCGGACCGCGCGGAAGGCTGGCACTGAACCGTGAGAGTGGCTAGCCTCTGCACATGAGGTTCGGGATCATGGGGTTGCGCGCCCTGCTTGCCGTCGCTTCCACCGCGGCCCTCGCTGCCGCGACCCTTGCACCAGGAGCGGCCCTCGCCGGTGCCACCGACCCGGACCTGCTGGCCCTGGTCGAGCTGCCCGATGGCAACATCGAGTACGAGATGGAGCTGGGCACGCTCCACTTCTTCGACGACGAGGACCAGCCGCTGGCCATCCAGGTCATCGACGGCTGTGCCGTCAACGATCACCTGTGGGTCTTCGGCGCCGGTCTCTCCGGCATCCCCATCCCCGTCACCGTGACCGACCTGATGACCAACCGCACGGCGCGGATCCTGCTGCCGCCCTTCGAGCCGGGCATGCCCATCGGCACGCAGTTCGAACCTGAGGCGCTGCCCATCTGCGATGACGAGAGCCAGGTGGGTGGGCTGCCGCAGCTCGATGCCGTGGCCACCTTCAGCTCCGCCAACGCTCGTGGCCAGGACGCCACCGACGTGCTCACCCTGTTGTCCGACGGCCGTGACAACGCCTATGGCCGGGTCTTCCGCGACGGTGAGTCGTTCCCGATCATCAGCAAGGGCTCACCCATCGTGGCCGTCGACTCGAGCGACAGCTTCGACCAGCTCATGCTCTTCAGCGAGAGCCGCACCCCTCGCCAGGTCGAGGGCATCGTCTTCTCCGGCGATGAGGGCATGCTGCCGGCAGCGGCGGCGCTGGAGAGGTCGGTCAAGGGCCTCACCGACGCACGCGTCAGGCGCGCCTACGAGACGGCCAAGAAGGGCCGTGTGCCGCAGGGCATCATCGAGGACCTCGGCCTCAAGCGTGTCGAGCGTGTGCACCATGTCAGCCTCGACTTCGAGACCTTCGGGTCCGACGCCTACCTCGCCGCGGCCCGCTGGATCAAGGACGGCGGCAAGCGCCTCGAGCCACCCAGCCCCGTCGAGCCCCGCTTCAAGGTGGAGGTGGTGACCGCTGACGGTGAGCGCACCGATGTGCCCCTGGTGGGGCCGCTGGTCGGCAGTGAGGCGGAAGGCCTGCGATGGGAACACGCCGCCGATGGCGTGCTCGTGGAGATCATCGACCGCTGCGGCCTCACCGGCTCCTTCTGGACCTGGGCCGGCGTGGTCACCGACGAGCCGGTGGAGCTGGCCATCACCGACACCACCGACGGCAGCTCCGTCTCCCACCTCGTGTGGACCGACCGGCGTGACGTCTCGCGTCTTGCCGACACCTCCGCCCTGACCAGTTGCCCCTAGCCACACCTGCGGGCCTGCCCGTGTCCGTTCGGCCGGTCGAACCTCGCGGCCGCCTCGCTATGCTGTAGGCATGGGCAACGCAAGGTGGTGGGTCTGCGAGAGCTGCGTGAGCCTCAACGATCTGCCGGCCAACAAGTGCTACAAGTGCCGGGACCCCAAGCCGGCAGCCCCCAAGCTCATCGACGACGAGTACAGCGAGGTCAGTGGCCGGCAGCAACGGGTGGGCGTCACCGTCGATCTCTCGCAGGTCGGCGACCTGACCAGGCCGGACCCCGTCGAGCAGGCCGAGCCGGGTGGGATCATGGAGGCCTTCGAGAAGGTCGATGATCCGTACGCTGACCTCGAGGCCCGCCGCCCGACGCCGCCCACGCCGCGCTACGACCCCTACGCGGGCGGTCTCGAGCAGCAGCAGGCGACCCCAGCCACCCCGCGGCCCATGCGGGATCCCATCCGGCGCGGTATCGACGCCATCGGCGGACGGCAGTGGGCGGATGCCTTCGAGGCGCCGCCGCAGGAACGACCCCCGCAGGCGATCTCTCCGCAGGCGATCCCCCGCAGCCGATCCCTCCGCAGGGACGACCCCCGCAGCCGATCTCCCCGCAGGCGATCCCGCCGCAGGGACGACCCCCGCAGGGAACGCCGCCACCTCCGCCCCCGCCGGGCAGCCAGGGCTGGCCAGCCATGCCGCCTCCACCACCGCGTGAGGAACGCGGGGAGGGATAGCCAGACATGCGGTCACCCGGCGGGTGATCCTCAGCCGAATCACGCAGTGACGCACTGGTCATTCGCGCTCTGATTCCGGTAATCTGCAAGGTCTACGTGGAGGAAGGGGAGAGACCAGCGATCGTTACCTGTGCGACGTGCTCTGCGGAGAACACGGCTGGCCGTCGCTTCTGTGACCAGTGTGGTGCGAGCCTCGCTTCCGGCTGCCCCAACTGCGGTAGCGAGAACCGACCCGGCGCACGCTTCTGCGGCGACTGCGGCCAGGCCTTGGCCGTAGCGGACGCAGCCAGACCCAAGCCGGCCCCGGTAGCACCGCCGCCTGAGGCCGGCGCCGAGCGTCGCCTCGTGTCCGTCCTCTTCGCCGACCTCGTGGCCTTCACCCACTACTCCGAGGGCCGTGACCCGGAGCTCGTGCGCGAGACCCTGACGCGCTACTTCGAGGCCACGCGCGAGGTCATCGAGCGCCACGGCGGCGTGGTCGAGAAGTTCATCGGCGATGCCGTCATGGCCGCCTGGGGTGCCGCGCGCGCGAACGAGGATGACGCTGAGCGCGCCGTGCGTGCGGCCTTGGAGGTGGTCAACGCCGTCGGGGGCCTGGGCGAGGAGCTCCACGCCCGCGTGGCCGTGCTCACGGGCCAGGCCGCCGTCACCATCGGCGCCACCGACCAGGGCATGGTCGCGGGTGACCTCGTCAACACCGCCGCCCGGCTGCAGGCCGTCGCACCGCCGGACACCGTGCTCGTCGGCGAGGCCACGATGCAGGCCGCGTCGGGTGCCATCGCCTTCGAGGAGGCCGGCGAGCAGGTGCTCCGGGGCAAGGAAGCGCCCGTCGCCGCCTGGCGCGCCTTGCGCGTCGTGGGTGACCGCGGTGGCCGCGGTCGGAGCGAGGGCCTGGAGCCGCCGTTCATCGGTCGAGAGCTGGAGCTGCGCCTGCTCAAGGACCTGCTGCACCAGATCGGCCAGGAGCAGCGGCCGCGCCTCATCTCCATCACCGGCCCTGCCGGCATCGGCAAGAGCCGCCTCGCGTGGGAGTTCGAGAAGTACGTCGACGGCCTCGTGGAGAACATCTACTGGCACCGCGGCCGCTCCCCCAGCTACGGCGACGGCATCGCCTTCTGGGCCCTCGGCGAGATGGTCCGTCGGCGTGCGGGTCTCGCCGAGAACGACGACGAGCCCACGACGCGCGAGCGGATCCATGAGGCCGTGACGGAGTTCGTCTCCGACGATGACGTCGACTGGATCGAGCAATCGCTGCTGGCCCTGCTCGGCCTGGAGCCGCCGCCTGCGGGAGGGCGCGAGTCGCTCTTCGCTGCCTGGCGCACCTTCTTCGAGCGCCTGGCGGCCCAGCGGCCCACGGTCATGGTGTTCGAGGACATCCACTGGGCGGACGATGGCCTGCTCGACTTCATCGACCACGTGCTCGAGTGGTCACGCGGCGTGCCCCTGCTGGTGGTGACCCTGGCGCGCCCCGAGCTGCTCGAGCGGCGGGCCGGCTGGGGTACGGGCGCGCGCTCCTTCAACACCATCGGTCTTGAGCCCCTCACCGACGGGCAGATGCGCGACCTGCTGCGGGGCATCGTCCCGCAGATGCCGGACCAGGCCGTGGCGCAGGTCGTGGCACGAGCTGACGGGATCCCCCTGTACGCGGTCGAGATGCTGCGCATGCTCATCGCCGACGGATCGCTCGTGGGGCGACCCGACGGCACCTACGAGACCACCCGCGAGCTGGGCGAGCTGGCTCTCCCTGACACGCTCCGGGCCCTCGTGGCATCGCGGCTCGATACGCTCGATGCGAGCGATCGCTCGCTGCTGCAGGACGCCACCATCCTGGGCCAGACCTTCGACCATCGGACGCTCGCGCGCATCACGGAGCGGAACGAGGACGAGGTCGTCACCCGGCTGCGAGCCCTCATCGGGCGTGAGCTGCTGGAGGTCTCGGTCGACCCCCGCGCACCCGACCGGGGCCAGTACGGCTTCGTCCAGGCCGTCATCCGGGAAGTCGCCTACGACACGCTCTCGAGGCGTGACCGGCGCGCGCGGCACCTGGCTGCCGCGCGCTACTTCGAGGCTGCCGGCGACGATGAGCTGGCCGCGGTCCTGGCCGCGCACTATCTCAGCGCCTACGAGGCCTCCGAGGAAGGACCGGAGGCGGACGCCCTGGGTGTCCAGGCGCGGCGGTCGCTCGTGTCCGCCGCGGAGCGAGCCCGCTCGCTCGGTTCACCGGCGCAGGCGCTGGTCCATCTCGAGTCGGCGCTCGCGATCACGCCCGACCCCGCAGAGCAGGCAGCGCTGCTCGTGCGCGCGGCGGATGCCGCGTCCCTGGCCGCGGACAAGGAGCTGGGCATCAAGCATGCGGCTCGCGCCGCCGAGCTGTTCGATGCTGCCGGCGACCGCCGCTCGTCGCTGGAGGCCTCCGCGCTCATGGCCGGCATCCAGACCGACGCCGGGTACGACGAGGAAGCGCGGCGCATGCTCATCGAGGCCGTGGCTCGCGCCTCCGCTCCGGAGGATGCGGATGTTCGTGCCGATCTCCTCGCGCGCCTGAGCCGTGTGCATATGCGACTCCAGGAAGAGGCCGAGGGTCTGGCGGCGGCGGAAGAAGCCCTCTCCCTGGCTGAGCCGCTGGACCTCGATCGCGTCATCGCGGAGGCCTGGATCAACAAGTCGGGCACGCTCAGCCAGATGCGCCGCATCCGTGAGCCGCTGCTGCTGATGCGCGGAGCGGTGGAGCTGGCCGACGAGGTCGGCGACATCGACCTGCGCATGCGCGCCCGCTCGAACCTCGCGGCCACGTACAGCGTGCAGGACATGGACCTGGCCATCGAGGCCTGTCACGAAGGGCTGGACCTGGCCCGGCGACTGGGAGTCCGGGGCTACGTGGAGTGGCTGGTCGGCGGGGTGGCCATCTTCGACTTCGCTCGTGGCCAGGACTGGGACGCCTCGACGCGGCTGGTCGAGGACGCGCTCGAGAACGCCAGTGGTGATTACATCCGCCAGCTCTTCCTGGGGATCCACCAGCAGTTCCTCACCATGCGGGGTGGGGACACCAGCGACGCTATCGCGGCGCAACAGCGCATCCTCGAGACCGCGGGGTTCGTGCCGTTCCAGCGCTTCGACCACTACGCTGCCTTCGAGCTGCTGCTGTCCGGGCGCCCAGTCGACGCGGTGCGTGCGTTCCAGTCCACCTACGACGTCATGGGGCGGGCCATCAACGAGGCGCTCAGTGGCTGTGGGATCGCAGCCGCCTACGCCCACGATGCCGAAGGTGCGCGGGAGGCGGCCGACGGACTGCAGGCAGACCCGAACTCGGGTCGCGGCCTCGACGGCCTGCGCGACCTGGGTGCCGCGGGTGCGGTGGCGCTCGAGGGGCGTGAGGACGATGCCGCGGCCTTGTTCGTCCGCTCCGTCGAGCGACTCCGGACAGCGAAGTACCACTTCTGGGTCGCCGTGGCGCAGGCCGTGGCCATCGAGCTGCTGCCCCAACGCCCGGGTGTGGAGGACTGGGAGGCAGCGTCGAGAGCGCGCTTCGAGCATGTGGGTGCGACCCCGTGGCTGCGGCTGCTCGACGCCTCCGTCGCCCGCCGAAGCCAGCCCTCGACCGTGTGGCCGCCCACTCTCGTCGGTGGTGAGTCATGACCGCCACCTGCACCAGCTGTGGGCAGCAGAACCGCGATGGCGCCGTCTTCTGCGACGGCTGCGGCACCAAGCTGGCCAGCCTGTGCCCTGGATGCGGGACCGACAACCGCCCCGAGGCCCGCTTCTGCCAGGGTTGTGGTGCGCGGCTGACCAACGGCGCCGCGGGCGCGGTTGCGGTTCCCATCGCGTCCGAGCCCCCCGTGACAGCAGGCGAGGTCGGCGCCGAGCGTCGCCTCGTGTCCGTCCTCTTCGCCGACCTCGTGGCCTTCACCCACTACTCCGAGGGCCGCGACCCGGAGCTCGTGCGCGAGACCCTGACGCGCTACTTCGAGGCCACGCGCGAGGTCATCGAGCGCCACGGCGGCGTGGTCGAGAAGTTCATCGGCGATGCCGTCATGGCCGAGTGGGGCGCGCCCCGCACCAACGAGGACGATGCCGAGCGGGCTGTCCGCGCCGCCCTCGAAGTGGTAGAGGCCGTGCGCAACCTGGGCGAGGAGCTCCACGCCCGCGTGGCCGTGCTCACCGGCCAGGCCGCCGTCACCATCGGCGCCACCGACCAAGGCATGGTCGCGGGTGACCTCGTCAACACCGCCGCCCGGCTGCAGGGTGTGGCTCCGCCGGACACCGTGCTCGTCGGACAAGCCACGATGCAGGCCGCCTCGGGTGCCATCGCCTTCGAGGAGGCCGGTGAGCAGGTGCTCCGGGGCAAGGAAGCGCCCGTCGCCGCCTGGCGCGCGCTGCGGGTGGTCGGCGATACCCGGGGCAGGGGCAGGAGCGAGGGACTGGAGCCCCCGTTCGTCGGTCGAGACGTGGAGCTGCGCCTGCTGAAGGACCTGCTGCACGCCACCGGCGAAGAGCGCCGGCCGCGCCTGGTGTCGATCACCGGACCCGGCGGCATCGGCAAGAGCCGGCTCGCTTGGGAGTTCGAGAAGTACGTCGACGGCATCGTGGAACAGGTCTACTGGCACCGCGGCCGCTCCCCCAGCTACGGCGACGGCATCGCCTTCTGGGCCCTTGGCGAGATGGTCCGCCGCCGTGCGGGGCTCGTCGAGAACGACGATGAGGCCACCACCCGCGCCGGCGTGCACAAGATGGTCGTGGAGTTCATCGACGCGGCCGATGTCGAATGGGTCGAGGGCGCGCTGCTGACGCTGCTCGGCCTGGAGCCGCCACCACCCGGCGGGCGCGACGCGCTCTTCGCCGCCTGGCGCACGTTCTTCGAGCGGCTGGCCAGCGGCAGCACCACCGTGCTGATCTTCGAGGACCTGCAGTGGGCCGATCCCGGCCAGCTCGACTTCATCGATCACCTCCTGGAGTGGACCAAGGGCGTGCCCCTGCTGGTGGTCACGCTGGCCCGCTCGGAGCTCCTCGAGCGTCGGCCCGGCTGGGGCACGAGCGCCCGTTCCTTCAACGCCATCGGCCTCGAGCCGCTGGCCGACGCCCACATGCGCGAGCTGCTGCTGGGCCTCGTGCCGTTGATGCCCGCGGGCGCGGTCGAGCAGGTGCGGTCTCGCGCCGATGGCATCCCGCTGTATGCCGTCGAGACCGTGCGCATGCTCATCACCGATGGCCGCCTCGTGCCGGAGGGGGACGGCACCTTCCGGCCCAAGGGCGAGCTGGGTGAGCTGGCCATCCCCGACACGCTGCGTGCGCTCGTGGCCTCCCGGCTCGACGGCCTCGATGCCGAGGACCGGGCGTTGATCCAGGATGCGACCGTGCTGGGCCAAACCTTCGATCTCCGCTCCGTCGCGCACATCAGCGGCCGGGACGAGGAGACGCTGGAGGCCCGCCTGCGTGCGCTCGTCAAGCGGGAGCTGCTCGAGATCTCCGTCGACCCGCGATCGCCCGAGCGTGGCCACTATGGCTTCGTCCAGTCGGTCATCCGCGAGGTGGCCTACGACACGCTCTCTCGCCGCGATCGACGGACGCGCCACCTCGCGGCTGCGCGCTACTACGAGGCCGAAGGCGATGACGAGCTGGCCGCGGTGCTGGCGACCCACTACCTCGCGGCACTGGAGGCATCCGAGCCGGGTCCTGAGGCAGACGCCCTGCAGGTCCAGGCCAGGCTCTCGTTGCGCGCCGCGGCCGACCGGGCCATGGACCTCGGCTCGCCCGACCAGGCTCTGACACACCTCCGCTCAGCGCTGGCCGTGACCACCGACCCGGCCGAGCGTGCGCCTTTGCTGGCGCGTGCTTCCGACGCCGCCACGGCGGCCGCAGCCCTGCCGCAGGCGGTGGAGTACGCCCGCGATGCGATGGCGGCCTACGAAGCGGCCGGTGATACGCGCGCAGCCCTGGGCGCCGCCGGGGTCCTGAGCTCCACCCTGCTCGATATCGGGCGGCTCGATGAGGCCGTCTCGCTGCTCGAGGGCGCCACCACCGGGGCGGAGTCCTTCCCTCAGATCCATGCCGACCTGCTCGCTCGCACGGCGCGCGCCTACATGCGCCTCACCCGGGACGAGGAGGCCGTGGTGGCGGCTGACCGCGCCATCGTCCTCGCGGAGCCGCTCATGCTCGATCGCATCGTGGCCGAGGCCATGGCCAACAAGGGCTCGGCCCTGATGAAGATCGGGCGCATCCGGGAACCCAACCTGTTGCTCCTCGCTGCCGCCGACCTGGCCCACGAGGTCCGCGACTACGACCTCGAGCTGCGGGCGCGCGGCAACCTCAGCGTCTTCCTGGCGCTGCATGACCTGCCCGCGGCCACGGTCCTGCGGCACCAGGCCGCGGAGCTGGCGAATCGGCTCGGCTCGTACAAGTGGGAGACCTGGTTCAAGGTGGCGATCCTCAGCTCGACGGTGGAGGCCGGGGAGGACTGGGACACCGCCATGAGGGACATCGACGACCTCCTCGACGAGGTGGACGAGATCACCGCCCGGGAGGAGCTGCTCAATGCTCGGGCCTATCTCGTGGTCCTGCGCGGGGAGGAGGCCTCCCAGGCGTTGGTCGAGCTGCAGGCGGTGAGCGAGGAGCTCGGCGCCGACGAAGTCCGTGCCGGCGCAGAGGTGCTGCGAGCGGAACACCTCCTGCGCCAGGGCCGCCCGGGCGAGGCCCTGTCGGTCGCTCGCGAGGCCCTGCCGGGCCTGGGTCAGAACGTCGAGCTCGGACGCTGGGCCATGCTCGTGGCCGGCGTCCAGCTCCGGGACCTCGACATCGTTCGCGAGGCTGAGGCGCTCCTCCGCGACGATGCCAACATCAGCAACGCCTACGTGGCGACGCGGGCTGCCGCGGCCGGCATCCTCGCGGCGCTCGAAGGTCGGACCGATGAGGCCATCACCGGCTTCCGCGAAGGAGTGGCTCGGTTCACCATGACCGGCTGGCATTACCACACAGCGCGCGTCCAGACGCTGGCCCTGTCGCTCATGCCCGGTGAGCCGGCCTTCACGGGTTGGGCTGATGCGGCGCGCGCCCGTTTCGAGCGGCTGGGTGCCGCGCCGGACCTGCGGCTGCTCGATGAGGCCCTCGCGCTGGTGCCGGCTTCCACGCCGGCGACGCCGCGGTCGGAAGTGGCTGGCGGCCGATGAGCGTCTTCTGCACGAGCTGCGGCCAGGCCAACGCTGAAGGGGCGGCTTTCTGCGACAGCTGCGGCACCGGCCTCGCCTCGGGCTGCCCCAGCTGCGGCTCGGAGAACCGACCCGAAGCCAGGTTCTGCCGCAGCTGCGGCACGCGTTTGGGAGACGCAGCACCGGTGACGCCCGTACCTGCGCCGGCGCCGGCACCGGGCAACGGCAGCACCGCCGAGCGCCGCCTCGTGTCCGTCCTCTTCGCTGACCTCGTGGCCTTCACCCACTACTCCGAGGGCCGTGATCCCGAGCTCGTGCGCGAGACCCTGACGCGCTACTTCGAGGCCACCCGCCACACCATCGAGCACCACGGCGGGCACGTGGAGAAGTTCATCGGCGACGCCGTGATGGCCGCCTGGGGCGCCCACAAGGCCAACGAGGACGATGCCGAGCGCGCCGTCCGGGCCGCCCTCGAGGTGACCGAGGCTGTGCGCAACCTGGGCGAGGGCCTGGAGGCTCGCGTGGCCGTGCTCACCGGCCAGGCCGCCGTCACCATCGGCGCCACCGACCAGGGCATGGTCGCGGGTGACCTCGTCAACACCGCCGCCCGGCTGCAGGGTGTGGCCCCTCCCAGCACGGTCCTGGTGGGCGAGGCCACGATGCAGGCCGCGTCGGGTGCCATCGCCTTCGAGGAGGCCGGTGAGCAGGTGCTCAAGGGCAAGGCCGCGCCCGTTCCCGCCTGGCGAGCCACGCGCGTCATCGGCGATCGTGGCGGCCGGGGGCGAGGCGAGGGCCTGGAGCCCCCGTTCGTCGGCCGCGAGGTGGAGCTGCGCCTGCTCAAGGACCTGCTGCACCAGATCGGCCAGGAGCAGCGGCCGCGCCTCATCTCCATCACCGGCCCTGCGGGCATCGGCAAGAGCCGCCTCGCGTGGGAGTTCGAGAAGTACCTCGACGGGCTCGTGGAGGACGTCTACTGGCACCGCGGACGCGCTCCCAGCTACGGCGAGGGCGTCACCTTCTGGGCGCTCGGCGAGATGGTGCGCAAGCGCGCGGGCCTGCTCGAGTCCGACGACGAGGCGAGCACGCGCCTGCGCCTGCACCAGACGGTCGTGGAGTGGGTCCCCGACCCCAAGGACCGCGACTGGGTGGAGCCGGCGCTGCTCACGCTCTTGGGCCTGGAGCCAGCTCCTGCCGGCGGACGCGATGTGCTCTTCGCAGCCTGGCGCATCTTCTTCGAGCGTGTCGCGCGCCGCGGCACGACGGTGCTGCTGTTCGAGGACCTGCAGTGGGCGGACGATGGACAGCTCGACTTCATCGACCACGTCATGGAGTGGGCCAAGGGCGTGCCGCTCCTCGTGGTCACGCTGGCGCGGCCGGACCTGCTCGAGCGACGTCCCGGCTGGGGCACGAGCGCACGGTCCTTCAACACCATCGGCCTGGAGCCGCTGACGAGCGCCAATATGCGCGCGCTGGTCACGGGGCTGGTGCCCGAGATGCCCGATGCCGCGGTCGAGTCCATCCTCACCCGCGCCGACGGCATCCCGCTGTACGCGGTGGAGACCGTACGCATGCTCATCGCCGACGGTCGCCTGACCGCCATCGGGGACGGTACCTTCCGGCCCACCGGCGAGCTTGGCGAGCTGGCCATCCCCGACTCGCTGCGGGCCCTGGTGGCCGCCCGGCTCGACGGCCTCGACGATGCCGATCGGACGCTGCTGCAGGACGCCGCGGTCCTGGGCAAGACCTTCGGATCGGACGCGCTGGCGGCCATCTACGGGCAGGACGAAGCCGAGCTGGAGCCCCGCCTGCGCGCCCTGGCACGCGGCGAGCTGCTCGAGGTCTCGGTCGATCCCGCCTCCCCGGAGCGGGGCCAGTACGGCTTCGTCCAGTCGGTCATCCGCGAGGTGGCCTACGACACGCTCTCGCGTCGAGACCGCCGTGTTCGACACCTGGCCGCCGCGCGCTACTTCGAGGGGCTTGGGGAGGACGAGCTGGCGGGCGTGCTCTCGACCCACTACCTCGCCGCATTCGAGGCGTCCGAGCCCGGGCCCGAGTCTGACGCCCTGCGGATCCAGGCCCGCCTCGCCTTGCGTGGTGCGGCGGCGCGGGCCATGGACCTCGGTGCTGCCGGCCAGGCCCAGGCGCTGCTGCGCACGGCCCTGGAGATCACCGACGAGGCGTCGGAACGGGCGGACCTGCTGGAGCGAGCGGCCGTCGCTGCCGATATCGAAGGCCGCTACGAGGATGCCGAGCGCCTTGGCTTCGAGGCCGTGGCCGCCTACGAGGAGGCGGGCGACCGTACCGGCGCCGCGCGCATGTCGGCGACCCAGGGCGGCATCCTCGTCGATGCCTCCAAGCTGACCGAGACCGTCGAGTTCCTGGAGGTGGCCCTGGCCAAGGCCGATCGACCCGAGGACGAAGAGATGCGGGCGGACATGCTGGCGCGCCTGTCTCGGGCACACATGCGCCTGGGCCAACCGGAACAGGCGGTGGCACGCGCCGACGAGGCCCTGGCCATCGCCGAGCCGCGGCACCTTGGCCGGATCGTGGCCGAGGCATTCGTCAACAAGGGCGCCGCCCTCGGGTCGCTGCAGCGGATCAAGGAGCCGGTCGTGCTCGTGACCGCCGCCATCGAGATGGCCCACGAGCTGGGCGACGTGGCCCTCGAGCTCCGTGCGCGCAACAACCTCGGCGCGGTCTACGGGAACGACGACGGCAACGCCGCCATGCGGACCGCACGGGAGGCCTACGAGCTCGCCACCCGGCTCGGCGTGCGACAGATGGCCACCTGGATCGCCGGCGCCCTCGGCTGGGGCGCCACCTACGAAGGTCTCGATTGGGACGCGGCCCTGGCCCGGCTCGACACCGAGATCGAGTCCGCCCTCGCCGGTGCTGATCGAGGGCGGCTGATCGCGGTGCGCGAGAGCATCATGGCCTGGCGTGGGGAGGCCTCACCCGAGCTCACCGCGCAGCGCCGTCAGCTGCTTGCGGACATCAGCGACCCCGACGTGGAGCTCTGGGACAAGCTGTCTCCGGCCGCTCGTGCCCTCGTGCTGGGTCACTACGCCGAGGCCACCCGTCTCTACGCGAGAGCCTCCCGGTTCCAGGGTCAGAACACTACCGATGCCCGCTTCGGCTATCTCCTCGCCGCCCATTACGCCCGGGACCTGGAGGCAGCCCGTGGAGCCCGTGAGGCCCTCGCCGATGAGCCCTTCGCGGGCACGTTCGTGGACGCCATGCAGCTGCTCGCCGACGCTGGGGTGGCCGCGCTCGAGGACCGCCCCGGCGAGGCCGTGGCTGGCTATCGCGGCGCCATCGCCAAGCTGCACGCCAGCGGCAGCCGGTTCTCCGTGGCACAGGTGCAGCTCGATGCGCTCATCACGCTGCCGGATGAGCCCTCGATCGAGGCCTGGGTCGGGGAGGCGCGTGAGCGCTTCGAGACCGTGAAGTCGGTGCCGCTGCTGGAGCGACTCGACGAGGCTGTGGCCATCCGTGCTGGCACGCGCTCGCCCAGCGCCAGGGCCGACCAAGCAGCCGACAGGGCCAGCACCTAGCCTTCCGCCTGCGCGAATCGGGCGCCACCGGTACCCTCAACGAGCCACATGACACCACGCCGTGTCGTCGCGCTCGCCCAGGCGCTGACGATGATCATGCTGCTCCTGCCTGGGCCCCTTGCCATCGGCCCCGTCGCGGTTCAGGCTGCCCTGCGACCGGTCGAACCTGCCCCCGGCGTGGTCTACGACGCCGAGGGCAAGGGCATCGGCTGCCAGCCGTCCGGCACCAAGTACCGTGGCCCCGGGCTGCCCAAGGATCCGCCCTGGCCACCCGGTTCCGAGCCCACCCCGTCGCCCACACCCGAGCCCACGCCGATCGTCGACGACCCCGCCCTCGATGCCGGCGGCACACCCGGGCCGGACGACTCGGCCGAGCCCGAGGGTTCGGAAGCGCCCGAGGGTTCGGAAGCGCCAGTGGCTGTCACGACCGCCTTCGTGGCCGGCGAGCTGACCACGGCCCAGGCTGACACCAAGCCCAAGTCCAAGCTCATCACCGGGCTCGACGTCAGCCACCACAACGGTGACATCGACTACGGTGCGGTCAGGGATGCGGGCCATCGCTTCGTGTTCATCAAGGCCACCCAGGACAACGCCTTCCTCGACCCCATGTTCCCGACCAACATGGCTCGGGCGCGCGCGGCCGGCCTGGCCGCGGGTGCCTACCACTTCTTCGACTACACCCTTGACGGGCGTGCGCAGGCGGACCACTTCATCGATCGCGTGGAGGCGGCCGGCGGCATCGACGATGCCCTCCCGCCCGTGGTCGACGTGGAGTGCTGGGCACCCATCGGCTCGTCCATCCACGCGGTCTCCTCGGCCCGCCTGCGTGACTTCGTCGAGCGCGTCTACGAGCGCACCGGGCGCATGCCGCTGGTGTACACCTCGGTCTTCATGTGGCGCGAGGTCGTGGGCAACGCCGAGGGCTTCGAAGACCTGCCCATGTGGGCCGCCTGCTGGGGCTGCGACCAGCCCATCTCCATCGCCCCCGGCTGGGACGACTGGGTCTTCTGGCAGGAGGGCCTGACCCGCATCCCCGGCGTGGGCCGCCTCGACGGCAACTACTTCGCCGGCAGCATGAAGGACCTGCGGGCGCTCCAGCTGCGGCCGTTCGCCATCGCCGGCGGCGACGTGGCCACCGACGGCGGGAGCGTCGAGCTGGACCTCGGTGGGCGCGACGCCACGCACATCCGCACCTCGCCCGATGGGGAGCAGTGGTCCGACTGGAGCCGCATCCGCTCCACGCCCACGGCCACCATCCCCAAGCAGGAAGGCAGCTTCGAGCTCTACGCCCAGTTCCGCCACGGGCCCGGCCTCAAGTCGCCGGTGGTGAGCGACAGCATCATCGTGGACACCACCGCACCGGAGATCTCCGCAGCCACGGTCGGCCTGCGCACGGGCGCCCTCGGGACGAGCGAGGCGAGCCTGCCCCTCAGCGTGCGCTGGGAGGCTCGAGACGCCACCGCCGGCTTGGCCGACGCCAGGGTCGCGGTGAGCTGCGGCCAGGGTCGCTCCCTGCGGAGCGAGGCTCCGGGCCAGGCCGATCCCGGTGTGCTCACCGCGTGGGAGGCGGAGGCCTACACCTTCGCCGATGCTGACTGCTCCGTCACGGGCATCGCGGTCGACAGCGCGGGCAACAGCGCGCGTGCCACCGCCGAGCGCGTCTCGACTTCGGTCGTGCCCATGGCTGAGGCCTCGAGCGCGGTCGTCAGCGGCAGCGAGCTCGGTGTCATCGCCCGTCGCGGTCCCGACGCGGGGCGCGTGGCGGTGCTGCTCGATGGAGAGGGGCTGGGGCTGGTCGACCTGTGGGCCGAGAGCGATGAGGGTCCTGCCGTGGTCTTCGTGACCGAGCTGCCGCCCGGTGAGCACACCGTGTCGGTGGAGGCGACCGACGGCAGCGAGGCGGCGCTCGCGGTGGACGGGTTCGTCACGCTCGAGCCGGCCGCGTAGCCTGGCCCTGGTTCGGCGGTTCCTCCGCCTCGGCGGTCATAGCCGCCGATCGCCGCCACCGCGTCGGTCGTAGCCGCCGGTCGTCGCCACCTCGCCGGTCGTCGCCACCTCGTCGGTCGTAGCCGCCGATCGTCGCCGCCGGTCGTCGCTACGCTCGCCGATCGTCGCTGCCGATCGTCGCCGCCGGCCATCCCCACCTCGGCGGTCGTGGCCGCCGGTCGTCGCCACCTCGGCGGTCATAGCCGCCGATCGTCGCCACCTCGCCGGTCGTCGCTGCCGGCCATCCCCACCTCGGCGGTCGTAGCCGCCGGTCGTCTCCAACGACGCTTGGGGCACTCGTCGTCAGCTGCCCCCGCCCGGCCCGCGACGAGCGATCGTGGCTGCAGCGTGGCTGGGTGCTTCCCCGTGGCCAGGCGTCGCTCCTGCCGACGAGCGTCGCACCGGGAGCGCCGGTGCCGCGCCAAGCGTCGCTGGGGACGACCGCCGGCGCCCGAACCGAGGCGGTACGGGCGATAGCGCCGCTGCCGGCGACATCTGTCACCCGCGGCCATCGCGCAGCGCGCTAGCGTCGCCTCAGGCGACAGGTGGCGACGAGGGCCCGACGACCGGGCCGGCGGGCCGACGCGTGGCCACGAGCAGCTGACGCGTGGCCACGAGCGTGTGACGAGTCCGGCTGCGCGGGCGACGCGTGGCCACCAGCGAGCGACGACCGGAGTCCGGCTGCGCGGCCCGCGTGGCCACCAGCAGCTGTCGCGTGGCCACGGCCCTGCGACGAGTGCGGTCGACCGGGCGACGCGTGGCCACGACCGGCCACGAGCAATGCCGGAGTGGCTACAGCGCGTAGTGCATGAGCGGCACGCTGCGCCCGGGCACCGTCGTCACCGGCGACATGCGCACGCGGACGGCGCCGAGATGCAGGTAGAAGGGCTCGGCATAGGGATCGGCTTCCAGCTCCAGGAGGCCCTTGCCCCAGTCGCGACCCACTTGTGCCGCACGCTCGAACAGCAGCCGACCGTAGCCCCGGCCCATGGCCTCGGGCGCGACCCACAGGTCAGAGAGGTAGACGTCGTTCGTCCGCCAGCAGAGACGGAAGACACCGAGCAGCTCACCCGCCGACTCGAGCACCTCGATGCGGTCGGACGCTCGGTGCAGGTCGGCTTGGGTGAAGGTCAGCTCCGGCGTCAGCGCCGCCATGAAGGCCTCGCCATAGCCCCAGTGGCGCTTGGAGCGCATGGCCAGGTCCGTGATGGCCGCGGCCTCATCGGGCCGCGCGCGGCGGAACCGGGGCAGGGGAGCAGCCATCCGAGCCGGGTCGCCCGAGCCCTACTGGCCGCCCTTCTTCTGGCTGCCCTTCCCCTGGCCGTCCTTCTTCTGGCCGCGTCCCAGGAGCCCGCGCTTGCCGTCCTTGTCGACCCAGTGGGGCGTGGTGGAACGTGCCCATGACGGACCCGCCTGGCGGCGGAGCATGATCCACAGTCCGGCCACGCCGATGACGGCGACACCGAAGAAGATGATGCCGGCGAGTCGCAGCGAACCGGCGCTGGCGCCACCTTCGATCTTCTTGATGACATCGGTGGCGTTGCCCAGCGCCACGTCGATCTCGCCGGCGATGACAGCTGCCTTGGCCTCCTCCACAAGGGGATCGATGTCGACGCCCCAGAGGCCGAATGACGTCAGCATGTCGCGTGGCTTGGCCGCGGCATCGATGGCCAGGGCGACCTCGTTGGCAGCCTGTGCCCAGCGGCCGGCGAGTGCAGCACCCGCCTCGATCTCCTCGAGGCTGGCAGCGTTCTCGAAGTCATCCTTGATGCGGTCGAGCGCCTGGATCTCCTCGAGGGACTCATTGGTCTTGACGGCGTTCTCGACCCAGAGCTGGGCGGCCTCGGCCGTGGCGACCGCGGCAGCGAAGTCGCCCGCGGCCACGGGATCGGCGATGACGGCCGGGATCTGCCAGTCGGGCACCAGGTCGTCGAGCGTACCGAGGGCCTCACCCACGGCTTCCGCGTCGGCGCTCCGCGCCTCCACCCGCTCACGCAGGGCGGCCATCTCCGCGCCGGTGGTGACGCTCTCGAAGAGGGGCCTGGTCTCTTTCCGCAGGCCGATGGCGTCGAGGTCGAGGTTCGCAGCCTGGGCGAGCGCCAGGTCTGCCTGGCGGGCCGCGCCCACCACCGCGCGCGCGTCGTCCACGATGAGCAGCCCCGTCTCGAGCTGGCCCTGCTCGAGCGGTCGGGTGACGGCCTCGGGGATGGTCCAGTCGCCGACCTCGTTCTGGAGCAGGTCGAGGGCGCGGCTCGCGAGCTCGGCATTGCGCCAGTCAACGCGTGCGTCCGCGGTCAGCTCAGCGAGCTGGGCGGCGGTCGTGGTGTTCTCGAAGCGGTCCTGGTACTTCTCGAGCAACCCGGCCTGGGGCAGGAACTCGTTGCCAGCGGAGATGTACTGCGCGGCCGCGATGGCAGGGGAGATGGCGGGCCCGACGTCGTCGAAGCGCTGCTCCTGGAGCGCGTTCATCACGGCTGCCGGCATGGTCCAGCCGGCCGGGAGCGCATCGGTGAGGGCTCCCAGCGGCTCGAACAGCTCCATGGCGCCATCGAGCAGGTCCTGGGCGAAGTCGGTGACGGCATTGAGCTCGTCCTCGTCCCCGGCGGCCTCGAACTGCGGCTGCACGATGGGCAGGAGCCCAGCCTCGGGCAGCAGGCGATCGGCTTCGATGAGCTTCTCGTACACGTCCGTCGACTGCTCGATGCGAGCCATGGCGCGCACGAAGTTCCAGTCGTCCATGTCCTTGCGCACTGCGAGCGGGGCGCCCACGGGCGCGGCCTTCTCCAGGAACTCGTGATACATGGCGCGGGCCTCGGAGCGCAGCTCGAGCTCCGGCAGCGTGTCGGGGATGCCGAACTCGTCGAGCAGGTCCTGGGCGAAGTCGAGGTCGGTGAGGTTGTCGGCGAAGGCCGGATCGGCCTTGCCAGCCGGCACCAGGCCGCGCTCGTCGACGGCATCGAGCCATTCACGGAAGTCGACCAAGGGGGAGGTGCCGCTCTCAGGACCGGCACTGCCGATGTACTTGGTCTCTCCCGCGAGCAGGGAGCCAAGGACCTCCGTCTTGAAGGTATCGTCGGGCATGCGCGCGGCGAGGGCGGCGACGATGCCGCAGGCGGCCGCCTCCTGGGCCTCGATGACCGCTTCGTAGTCCTCTGGCGCGGTGGGTTGGACCACCAGCCACCGCGAGAGGTCGAGCTCGTCGGTGTTGCTGGTGATGGCATCGCAGGCGCCGGTCGTGAGCGATGTAGCGATCCACTCGGCGAGGCCCTCGCGCAGCCAGAGCTCGGCGATGTTGTCCTTGCCGAACCAGGCGTGGGCCATCTGGTGCTCGACGTCGCTGGTGCCGCCGGTCTCATCGAGCTGCACGACGCCGGGGGAATCGTGGGCGCTGGCGTAGCCGCCGGCCGCCCGCGGTGGCGCCTCGCGGATGATGACCTGGCCTTCGCCCGGGATGTCCTGGCCGAGGAAGCGGCGGATCTTGTCGAGTGCCGGCACGGTCCGCGTGGATGCGGATCGGAGCCAGCCCGGGTCGTTGAGCCAGGCCTGGAGCTCGATCTCGCGATCGGCCGGCCCGATGATCGTCTCCTTGACCAGCCGGTTCTCGCGCACGCCTTCGATGCAGGTGAACGCTTCCTCGGGGTTGCGGGTGCCCTCCCACACCAGCCCGGACTCCTCCGGGATCATGGGCGTGCCGGACTGGCTGAAGGTCCAGTTGGGCCCACCGACCTTGACGGTCACCTGGTGGCTGTCGGTCACCTGGCCGGGGACGCACAGGAAGACGTAGCTGGCGTCCACGCGGGCGGGGACGTCTTCTGCGACCTCACCGATGGTCGCGTCGATCCGATAGGTGACGTCGAAGCGATCGTTTCCGAGCGGAGGGATCCGCTTGCCGGTCTTGACGTCGCGGTGCGCCCAGGGAGCGCCCGGGCCCGGGACATCGGTCGCGCCGGGCTCCCTGCTGGCCCGCCCCACGCTGATCTTCGAGGCCGCGTTCTCGATCACGATGGGACCCCAGACCTGCGGCGGCGCGGGCGTCTGGCCGGTCGACAGCAGGAACTGCATGGTGACGTCCACCCTGCCGGCATTGGGGAAGACCTCGTACGTGACGACGGAGGCTTCGCTGAGATCATCGGTTCGGGCGGCGACGGGCAGGGTCATCACGATCGTGGCGACGAGCGTAAGGACTACTGCGACGAGGGCGCGGCAGGCCCCAGACGACATGGGACGTTCCTCGTTGGTTGAGGTGGATGTGCGGTTTGGTGCGGTTGCGACCGTACCGTGAACCCGCGAGGTCAGCAAGGCGGACCATCGGCAGCGTCTCGGCAGGACCGCTCACCCATGCTCGGTCGGGCGGGGCCGGCCCTCAGCGCAGGCTCTGCAGGAGTCAGGGCGTGACGATCCACTCCCCGGCTCGCATCACCCGGAGCACCTCGAAGGTGGCCCCATCGAGCTCCACGAGGTCGGCTCGCAAGCCGCGGGCGAGCCGGCCACGATCGGCCAGGCCCAGCAGCGCTGCAGGGTTGGCCGACGCCGCCCGTACCGCATCCGCCAGGGGCACGCCCGAGCGCACCACGTTGCGCAGCTCGAGGTCCATGGCCGTGACCGAGCCGGCCAGGTTGCCGCCCTCCACGAGGGTGGCCATGTCGCCGTCCACGCGCACCTCCAGCTCGCCCAGCATGCCGCGCGTGCGGCCGCTGCCGGCGAGGGCGATGGCGTCGGACACGAGCAGCACCCGCTCGGCCGGCTTGAGGCCCCAGATGAGGGGCCACAGCTCGGGGTCGACGTGCAGCGTGTCTGCGATCAGCTCCACCCACACCTCGTCGTCGAGCAGGGCCGCAAGCGCCAGACCGGGCTCCCGATGGACGACGCCGCTCATGGCGTTGAAGAGGTGGGTGGTGGAGACCGCGCCGGCCGCATAGCCGGCGCGGGACTGGGACACGGTCGCGGCCGAATGGCCCAGCGACACGCGTACGCCCCGGGCCGCGAGGCGGCTGATCAGCTCCGGGCGCACCGCGCAGCTCGGGCGCGATGGTGATGATGCGCAGGCCCTCCACGAACGTCGCGAGGCGGTCATCGTCGAGGTCCGCGGGGTGCCGCAGCAGGTCCGCCGGGTGGGCCCCCTTCTTCTGCTCGGCGAGGAACGGGCCTTCCATGTTGAAGCCGAGCGGTTCGGCGCCATCGGCCGGGGCCTCCGGCATCCAGCGGCGAACAGCCTCGGCGAAGACCGTCAGCTTCTCGAAGGAGGCGGTGACCGAGGTGGGCAGGAAGGAGGTCACACCGCGAGCCGCGAGGGCCCGGGCCATGCCCGACAGCGCCGCGGGGCCGCCCATGGCGTCGTGGCCGCCCCAGCCGTGCACGTGCACGTCGATGAAGCCCGGCACCACCAGCCGGTCCGCCGGCCCGCTGCCGTCGGCCACGATGGCCGCGATGCGGCCGCTGTCATCGACGCTCAGGCGACCGATGACCTCGCCGTCATCGACGACGAGGCGGCCGCTGATCGATCTCAGACATAGGTGCCGCCCTCCTCCACCGCCTCCCAGAAGGCGAGGATGTTCTCCACCGGCACCTGCGCCTGCATGTTGTGGATGCTGGCGATGACGAAGCCGCCGCCGGGCTTGAGCTCGTCGATGCGCCGCAGCGTCTCTGCGCGGACCTCCTCCGGCGTGCCCCTCGCGAGCGTCTTCTGCGGGTCGACCGTGCCACCCCAGAAGGTGATCTCGGAGCCGAACTCGGCCTTGAGGGCGGCCGTCTCCATGCCCTCCGCGCTGACCTGGATCGGGTTCAGCGCATCCACGCCGATGTCGATGAGGTCAGGGATGAGCTCCCTGATGGCGCCGCAGGAGTGGAGGAAGAACCTGGCCTTCGAGCGGCTCTTGATGAGATCGATGATCTCCTTGTGCAGGGGTCTGACGATCTCGCGATAGGCGCCCGGGCTGAAGAGGGGCGCGTGCTGGGCTCCGAGGTCGTCGGCCTCGGCGGCGATGTCGATGTCCGGCCCGATCTCGTCGAGCACCTTCTCCCAGTAGGCCAGCTTGAGGTCCGTGATCTTGCGCATGAGCGTCCGCGCCAGGTCCGGGTCGAGGGCCATGTCCATGTAGCCGTCCTCGTACCCGCGCATGCGGAAGTGCATCTCGGTCACGCCGGCGCAGAGGGAGCCGACGAAGACCGCTCGCCGCTCGACGTCGCGGATGTGGGCGGCGCGCTCCTTCATGCCCTCGAAGCGGCCGGGGTCGACGGGGTCGGGCCAGGGGTAGGCCTCGATATCGTCCGCGGCTGATGGAGCCCCTGAGCGGGGCGCTGGTGGATTCGTAGTAGAGGCCGCCGTGCGGTCGAGCCCGCAGGACCCCGAACTCGTCGAGGAAGCGCTCGTACTCGCCGTCGTCGGTGACCTCCTTGCTGAAGCCGCGCGGGGCGCCGGCGCTGACGAGGCCCACGTCCGCACCGAGCCGCTCCAGGACGTCGTCGTGGACGCCGGCCAGGCCCTGCGTGGTGTCGACGATGCGGATCTCGGCCTCGGGCAGCCCCAGCGCCGGCCGCAGTCGCTCGTAGGCCTCGGCGTGGATGCTGCTGTAGCGCGTGCCGGCGAGGTCGCGCGGGACGCGGTCAGCCTCCCGATGCTCGAGGGCCGCGAGGACGCGTGCTCGTGGTTCCATGGTCAGTGCCTACCCCCCGGCCCGGTACGGGCCTGATCGTGCGTGGTGTCAGACATCGGATGTGACGGTCGCGGAGCCGCTGTCCTCGACCGAGAAGCCCGACGTTCAGGCCGTAGCGGTCGGCGGCGTAGCGCGACTCGGTGCGCTCGATGGGCCGACCGCGCTGGTCGAAGATGAGCCGACGCTCCACCAGCATCGGGGTGCCGGCCGGGATGCCCAGCAGGACCGCGTCGTCGCTGCCGGCGGCTTCCGCGCCGATGGTGGAGCTTGCCGCGTGTGGGTACGACCCCGTCGCCGATGAGGGCCTCGTGGAGCGAGCCGGTCTCGAGGTCGGCCGCCAGCACGGCCGCGCTGCAGCGGGCGGTCAGCACCGCGCGTCTCGACGGCCACGGGCTCGTCGTCGGCCAGGCGCACGCGCCGCAGCTCCACGACCGTCGACTCGCGGTCGATGCGCAGGTCGACTCGCTCGCGGTCGGTAGGCGGGCGCACGCGGCGCTCCACGATGCGCGAGCTGGGCACGCGCCCCTGGCGGCGCATCTCGTGGCTGAAGGTCATCAGGAAGTTGGCCCGCCGGTGGGTGGGCGGCTCGGCCACGAAGGTGCCGCGGCCCGGGATCGCGCCGCACGAGGCCTTCGTCGGCCAGCTGCGACATGGCGTGCCGGGCGGTCATGCGGCTGACCCCGAACTCGGCGCAGAGGTCGGCGTCCGACGGCAGGCGCTGGCCCGGCCGCAGGCGGGCGATGCGCTCGCGCAGCGCCGGCCTCGATCTCACGGTAGCGGGGCGCGTAGTCCATGACCGTCAGCCGCAGGTCCTCGATGCGCCCGCTGGCGGGCGGCCTGCTCGGCGCCGTGGACGGCGGCGCCGATGGCCCCGGCCCAGGTGCCCAGCTCCGCCAGCACGACGTCGTGCGCTCGCCCGAGCCGATGAGGACGCGCCGCCGCATCTCCGCCTTGATGGGCTCGATGAGCAGGTCGCCGGCGCTGGACCAGCCACCGCCCAGGATGACCAGGTCGGGCGTGATGATGGTGACCGCGTTGCTGATGCCGATGCCCAGGTAGCGCCCGATCTCGGCCAGCCCGGCGATGGCGCGCGCGTCCCCGGCGCGGGCCTTCTCGATGGCCTCGCGAGGGTCGCGCGGTGCCGCAGGCGATGGCCACCTGGTCCGCGCGGCAGTAGGCCTCCACGCAGCCGCGGTTGCCGCAGCCGCACCAGGGCCCGTCGGGGTCGATGGTCTGGTGCCCCAGCTCACCGGCCCGTCCGCGATAGCCCTGGATGACCTGGTTGCCGATGGCGAAGCAGCCGCCCACACCGGTGCCCAGGGTGAGGCCGATGAACGAGTCCACGTCCTCGCCGGCGCCGAAGCGCAGCTCCGCGAGCCCGAAGGCGCGGGCGTCGTTGATGAGCGCGGTGGGCAGGCCCGTCGCCGCCGCGACCGGCGCGCCCGACGGGCGTGGCCGACCAGTCGCCGGGCACGTTGGTGAGGAAGACGACCACGCCGGTCTCGGGGACGTACAGCCCGGGCACGGCCACGCCGCAGGCTGACGCACGGGTCCGTCGGTGACGCCGTCGCGGACCTCCGTGGCCAGGCTCGCCAGCTGGGGCACCACGCTCGGCTTCGCCGCGGGAGTCATCGGTGCGGCACCTGGCCCCGGTCGAGCGTGTGCCAGCCGTCGGGGCCGGAGCGTTCCACCACGACCCACTTGATGTTGGTGCCGCCGAGGTCGAGCCCGATGTAGCGCGGGCGTGTCGCCCATGGCGTCAGCCCTGGCGCTCCTGCGTGATGCGCACGTAGAGCGCGGTCACGCCGAGGATGATGAGCGCCGAAGATGATGCGGCGCGTCGCCTTCCGCGCATGCGCAGCACCGTCAGCATCGACGCCAGCACCTGCAGGATCAGCGCGCCCACGATGGTGCCGGCGTAGCCGCCGCGGCCGCCGAAGATGGACGTGCCGCCGATGACCGCGGCCGCCACCGACGGCAGCATCAGCGGCACCGCCAGCGAGAGCGTGGTGGCCTTGATGAGGCCGACGTAGACGAGGCCGCCGATGCCGGCCAGCAGGGCGCTGATAGCACGTAGAGCACGATCAGCACCTGCCACACGCGCACGCCCGCGAGGCGGGCGGCGCCTTCGTTGTCGCCGATGGCGTAGAGGTTGCGGCCGAAGCCGGTGCGCCGCAGGGTGAAGCCGATGAGCAGCGGCCAGGGGCACGAAGACCAGCAGCGAGTTGGGGATGATATCGAAGGACCTGCCCGTGCCCAGCCAGGTGATGACCTCCGGGATCTGGGCGCTGACGCCCAGCATGCCGCGCTGGTAGACGAGCAGGAGCCCCTCGACGACCAGGCCCACGGCCAGGGTCATGATCAGCGGGTGCACCCGGAAGATGCCGATGCCGATGCCGCTGGCGAGGCCGGCCAGCGGCCGCACACGCGAGCGCCAGCGGGATGGCCAGGACCGGGTCCAGGCCCGACGCGACCTGGGTGGCCATCACGAACGCGGTCATGGTGGCCACGACGCCGACCGAGAGGTCGATGCCACCGGTGAGCATGGTCATGCGTCTGGGCCGCGGCCAGGATGGCCAGCGGGATGGCGAACTTGACGGTGTTGCTGATCCAGCGGTCGTTGAGGCCGAACAGCCCGTCTCGCGGATGACGATGCCCGGCTGCAGGATCTCCAGGGCCGCGATGAGCACGGTCAGGATGAACAGCAGCGGGATGATGGGGTAGTCGCGCAGGAGCGTTGCGGAAGCCGGCCACGGCGCCGCGGTCGTTGGTCTCGAGCGGGCGGGCTGACAGAGGTCATGAGCGGCGACCTCGCATCGCGACCGTGGCTCCGACGAGCACGACGATGACCATGATCAGGCCCTCGACGACCTGGGCCACGTTGGGATCGACCGACATCAAGGTCAGGTCCTGGCGTACCAGCCGCAGGATGAAGACGGCCACGATGGGGCCGACCAGGCCGCCCCGGCCGCCGGCGAGGCTCACGCCGCCGAGCACGACCGCGGCCACGCTGGCCATGCAGGTAGGGGCCCTGCACCGGGTTGCCGATGCCGGTGTTCATGGTGAGGACGAGGCCGCCCATGGCCGCGAAGAGACCGGCGAGCGCGTAGGACGGCGATCTTGGTCCGGTTCGACGGCCACGCCGCTGCGGTGGGCCGCCTGCTTGTCCGAGCCGATGGCGTACATCGACAGGCCCAGCTTGCGAGCGCCGCAGCGGGATCCAGACGATGCCCAGCGTGATCGACCAGCAGCGAACAGGGCCTTGGGCAGGAACTGGCTCGACGTCGGTGGGGATGAAGTCGGCCCCGACGGTGCCGATGATGAGCTCCTTGAGCCAGATCGCAGCGCCGCCGCCGGGCGACTCCATGACCATCAGGGCGGCGCCTTCCCAGATGAAGAAGAAGGCCAGCGTGACCACGATGTCAGGCACGCGCGTGAGCACGACCGAGAGGCCGTTGATGGCCCCGACGCCGAGGCCCATGAGCAGGATGGCGATGACGGCCACGATGCCGAACTCCTCGCCCTGGCCGTCCATGAGGGCCGCAGCGGAGACGCTCAGCAGCGTCATCATGGCCGCCATCGAGAGGTCGATGCCGCCGGCGATGATGGCGATCGTCTGGCCGGCCGTGGCGAAGGCGTAGGGCAGGGCCGCCAGCACCAGGATGCTCGAACGCCGGCCAGGCCCGTAGTCGGGCTGGATGAGCTTGGTGAAGACGAGCAGCAGGCCCAGCACGCCCGCAGAGCGCGAGGACCCAGCCGTTGCGCCGGAGCAGGCGCGCCAGCGACCGCGGCACCGCCGCCGGACGAGGCGGTCGTGGTCGCCGCGGCGCTCATGGCTCGGCACCGTCGCTCGTGCCGCTCTCGAGGCAGGCCGTAGGCGGCGCGCATCAGCGTCGGCTCATCAGCGATATCGGCCGGGCATCTCGTCGACGACCCGGCCACCGAAGATGACCACGGCGCGGTCGCAGGCGAGCTGGACCTCCTCCAGCTCCGAGGTGTACAGCAGCACCGCCGAGCCGGCCTCGGCCAGCTCGCGCAGCAGGTGGTAGATCTGGCGCTTGGTGCGGATGTCGATGCCGCGCGTGGGGTCGAAGCAGAGCAGCGTGTCCACGCCACCGGCGATCCAGCGGGCGATGGTCACCTTCTGCTGGTTGCCGCCGGAGAGACGCCGCACCTCACCCTGGGCACGCGTGTCGATCTGGAGCCGCTCGATGGCCTGGTCGACCATCTCCTTCTCGCGGCCCATGCGGATGGGACCCCACCGGCGTGGCCGGGCGTTGTAGGGCAGGGCGATGTTCTCGCGCACCGAGCGCTGCGGCAGGAGCGCCTCGACGCGGTCGCCGGGCACGTACACGAGGCCCTTGTCGATGGCGTCGGCGGGATGGCGGAAGTGGACCTCGCTCGCCGTCGACGGCCAGCGTGCCGCCGACGGGGCGGCGAGCGCCCGAGAGGATGCCGAAGAGCTCGTCCTGGCCCTGGCCCTCGAGGGCCACGAGGCCCAGCACCTCGCCCGCGTGCAGCTCGAAGGAGACGTCCTCCAGCTTGGTACCGGCGGCGAGGTTGTCGCAGCGACAGGCGCGGGCACGCCCGTGCTGCTCGCAACGGTGGTCGGCTCGAGACGGACGCGGCTGTGGATGTCCTGCTCGTCGTCGCTGGAGGGGCCGAGCATGAGCTCGACGATGCGCTCCTCGGCGCCGTGGCCCATGTCCACGACGCCGACGGTCTCGCCGTCGCGCAGGACGGTGGCGCGATCGCAGAGGGCGTTGACCTCGAGCAGGCGGTGGCGAGATGAAGATGACCGAGCGACCGGTCTCGCGCTGCTCGCCCACGACCTGCGCAGCACGTTCTCGGCGAGGTCCGCCGGCAGCGCCGCGGTCATCTCGTCGAGCAGCAGCGACGTCCGGCTCCAGGGCCAGGGCCCGCGCCAGGTCCATGATGCGCAGCACGGCCAGCGGGATGTCGCCGACCATGTCGTAGAGGTCGAGCTTCTCGATGCCCGAGCGTGTGCGACCCACTCGAGGAAGGGCTCGACGGGCGTGTCGGTCAGGCGCAGGTTGTCGCGCACGTCGAGGTCCGGGATGAGGGCCGGTTCCTGGTACACCGAGACGAGCCCGTTCTTGCGGGCCTCGGCGGGGGAGTGGACCTGCGCGCTCCTGCGCCGCGCACCAGCGATGCGCCCGCGATCGGGGTGGATGGCGCCCGTGAGGATCTTCACGAGCGTGGACTTGCCGGCGCCGTTGGCGCCCAGCAGGGCATGGACCTCGCCCGGCCGCACGGCCAGCGAGGCGTCGCGCAGCGCGGTCACGGCGCCGTACGTCTTGACGACGCCGGTGGCTTCGAGGAGCAGCTCCGCGGCGTCGGGCGGCCAGTGGGTGTCGGTGTGGTCAACGTCTCGCGTCTCGGTGGTGGCTGGAAGTCGCGAGGGGGCGCGGGTGCTGCCCGCACCCCCTCGCGGCTAGTGGTTCAAGCGCGTGATTCGCCCGGGCCCTTGCACGCGATGAGCTCGCTCATCGGTGTAGGTGGTCCAGCCGGGGATCTGGAGGCCGACCGGCCACTCGGGGTCGAGGTCGGGGTTCTGGCGCGGCCTCGATGAGGGCCCGGCCCTCTTCGGTGTCGTTGGCCAAGAGCACCGGGTCGACGTGCACGAAGCGGACTCCTCGCTCGCAGGGACGAGCGGGCGCTCGCCGTTGAGGATCTGGAGCGCCAGCGTCGACGCCGGCACCACCGACGGTGCCGGGGTTGGTGACGCACGCGCCGTCGAAGCCCTCGACCGTCGGCCAGCTGGGTCACGAAGCCGGCGTTGTCCGCACCGACGATCGGGACCAGCGGCTCGCCGACTGTCGAGATAGGCGTCGACGATGACGTTGTCGATGCCGGACGTCCACACGCCGTCGACCGGCATGCCCGACGGCGATCATGTCGAGCATCTGCTGGCTGCCGTTGTCCTGCGACCAGCCGGTGTGGACCTCGTTGACGATCTTGATGCCGGGATAGTTCGGCGAGCGCGCGCCTGGAAGCCCGACGTCGCGGTCGTCGTCGGCCGGAGTGGCCGGCGAGACCGCGCATGTAGAAGACGTTGCCCTCGCCGCCGAGCGTCTCGAACAGCCACTCGGCGCCGAGGCGGGCGTACTCCTCCTGGTCGTTCGTGAGCGCGTAGGCGGTCGGCTCGGTCACGGCCGAGTCGACTGACGACGACCGGCGATGCCGGCGTCGGTGGCTTCCTTGATGGCCGGGTCGAGCGCCTCGGGGTCGGACGGGTTGACGATGATGGCATCCACACCGGCGGCGATGAGGTTGCGGATGTCCTCGAGCTGGCCGGCGGGGTCGGTGTTGCGGTGGGCGATGTTGAGCGATGCGACCTCACCCGAGGCTGCGGCCTGCGCCTTGATGGAGCAGATCATCTCCTCGCGCCAACCGTTGCCCTGCACGGTGTTCGAGACACCGATGGTGTAGCCCTCATCCTGGGCGACTGCGGCAGCGCCGAAGCTGGAGGCCGCGAGTGCGACCGTGGCGGCGCCTGCGAATAGCTTCGCGAACTTGTGATCCATGTGACTCCTTGTCCTCCTCACACGAAGGTCGTTTGATGGCCCCTCAGGCGCGACGCGCCGGCGGCCCGGTGTAACAGTCCGAAATCTGCGTCCCGATCACACCTCCTCGCTATGGCTGACTGACAGGTTCGTCATCGGGCTCGCGGACGATGGTCCGCGCGACACGTCGCGCGTGTTCCCGGTAGGCACTCTCGAAGAGTGCCCGCGAGCGCTCCGCGCCCACGACGGACGCGCGCGTGATGACAGGTGGCGTCACGCCCTTCTCCACGAGGAGCTGGGCGATGCGCACCTTCAGGGAGTTGACGATGGCCACGTAGGCCAGCGTCGAGCCGGGGCCGACCGGCGTGTCCAGGTTGGGCAGTGTGACCATGGCGTCCGCATCGGGCGTGCACAGGTCGATGACGATGTCGGCCTCGTCGAGCAGGCGACTGCCCACCGCCGGATCGGGCTCACCCGAGAGCGACTGCGCCACGCCGGTCACGGCCACGACCGTGCAGCCGCGCTGACGGGCGCCACGTGCCAGCTCCACGGGCACGGCCGTGAGGCCGTTGGCGCTGAAGACCATCATCACGTCGTTGCGTGCGGAAGCTGAAGTTGTCGAGGATGACCTTGGCGAGGCCGGGCACACGCTCGATGAACATGGCCTGCCGCTGGCCGTTGGTGCCGACCACGTCGAAGTGGTTGGACATCGACAGCTCCACGATGGGATGGAAGCCCGGGAAGCTGCCGTAGCGCGGGAACATCTCCTCCACGGGCATGCGCGAGTGGCCGGTGCCGAAGAGGTGCACGAGGCCATCGGTGGCGATGGACTCGGCACATAGCTGGGCCGTCTGCTCGAGCACATCGGCCTGGCTGGTGACGATGCGTTCGAGCATCGCCTGCGCTTCGTCGAACCAGGCCCGGATGCCGTTGAAGTCGGTCATGAAGGAGTCGTTAGCCTCGCTTAGCGGATGAACGGACGCAGCTGGTCACGGGCGACGAGGAAGCCCCGCTTGACCTTCTCGTCTGTGCCCTCGAAGACCTTGTCTTCGTGCTCGATGATGATGGGCCCGTCATAGCCGGTGCGGTAGAGCTCACGGAAGATCTCCGGCCAGGGCGCGTCGCCCAGGCCCGGGATGCGCGGGATCTGCCAGCCGATGCCGCCCGAGATGGAGCCCCGCTCGTAGAGGCCGTCGCGGTCGATCATCACGTCCTTGGCCTGGAAGTGCAGGATGTGGTCACCGAACTCCCGGATGAAGCGCCCCTGGTCGATCATCAGCCAGACAAGGTGGCTGGGGTCGTAGTTGAGGCCCACGGTGCCGCCCCACTCCTCGAGGATGCGTCGCCAGATGTAGGGGCTGTAGGCGATGTTGTGCCCGCCGGGCCACTCGTCGTAGCTGAAGATCATGGGGCAGTTCTCGAAGGTCAGCTTGACCCCGTGGTCCTGCGCGAACCTGACGATGTCCGGCCAGACCTTGAGCGCCTCCTGCCAGTTCTCGTCCACGTTCTTGCCGGCGTCCCCACCGCAGAAGGTGTTGGTCACGGGCAGGCCCATCTTGCCCGTGGCCACGATGACCGCCTTGAGGTGGTCGATGGCCGCGGCACGGACCTCAAGGTCCGGGTGCAGGGGGTTGGGGTAGAAGCCGAGTCCGGAGATGTCCAGGCCCTTCTCGGCGACCTCCTCCCTGATCTCGCCGGCCTGGGCGTCGGTCAGGTTGACCACGTCGATGTGGGCGGTGCCGGCGTACTTGCGCTTGACGCCGCCGCTCATGGGCCAGCACGCGATCTCCAGCACCTCGAAGTCGGCGCCCGCGGCCCAGTCGGCCACTTCCATCAGCGGCGTCTCCGGGAAGGGTGCGGTCAGGAACCCGAGCTTCACGTCCTCCTCCTTTGCGTAGTGATGCTAACGGTCTCTGCGGATCGGTCTATTCGGCGACCTCGACCCAGCGGTCCTCGGCGGCGCTCCGTGCCACCGCGTCACCCACCGTCATCTCGTGGTGCCCGGCCTCGAAGGTGGCGTAGAGCGGATCGGCCGGAGGGGCTCCCGCAAGGACCGCGCGGTAGACCTCGCGGAAGTGTGAGGTCATGCTGTCGGCGAAGCCCTCGACGTGGCCGCCGGGCAGGGCCGTGGCCGCGATGCCCGTCTCGTTCATGAGCTCCGCGCCGCGCTGGAGGATCTCGTTGGGCCGGCCGCGGTGCCCGATCCAGAGGTGGTCGGGCGTCTCGCTGTCCCAGGCCGCAGCGGCCGAGGCACCGTCGATCTCCCACTGCACGGAGTTCTTGCGCCCGGCACTGATCTGACTGATGGCCACCGAGCCGCGGGCGCCGTTGGCGTAGCGCAGGAGGATGACGGCGGCATCGTCGGTGGTCATCGCCATGGGCTCGGTCTCGGCTGCGCGCTCCTGGCTGAACGTCTCCACCTCACCGATCGGCTTCTGGCGCACCTTCACGAAGGTGGAGAGGTCCGCCATCACCGACTGCACCTTCAGGCCGGTGATGAAGTTGGTGAGGTCGATCCAGTGGCTGCCGATGTCACCGACGGCGCGGAGGGTGCCGCCCTTGTCCGGCTCCAGGCGCCAGTTCCAGTCCGTGTCGAGCAGCAGCCAGTCCTGGAAGTAGTGGCCGGTGATGAGGCGGACCTCGCCCAGCTCACCATCGGCGACCATGCGGCGTGCATGCTGGTTGAGGGGATAGAAGCGGATGTTGAAGTTGACCGCGGTGATGCGGTCGGAGGCCGCTGCGAGGGCCACCAGCTCGCGTGACTCCTCGGAGGTGACCGCGAGGGGCTTCTCGCAGATGACGTGCTTGTCGGCGGCCAGGATGGCCTTGACCTGCGGGTAGTGGAACTGGTTGGGGGAGGTGACGTGGATGATGTCCACCTCCGGATCGGCCAGGGCCGCGTCGAGGTCCGGGTACGCGCGGGCGAGGCCCAGGCGCGTGGCCGCCGCCTCGGCCAGCTCCGGGCTGGCGTCGATGACACCGCGGACGTCCACGCCAAGCCTGCGCAGGGCCTCGATATGCACGGTCCCGATGAAGCCGCTGCCGATGACGGCGGCGCCGATGTCACTGAAGCGTTCCACTGCCCCTCCTCCTCAGCAAACGGGGTCATCTAGACGGCTAGATGACCCGTCGCCAATGTACCGATGAAGACCATTGCGGTCAAACGCACTCATGCTGCGGCCACCGTCAGCGCGGCCGGGCGTCCGCGATCGATCCAGCGGCCCAGCTGCTCTTCGCTGAAGAGCTCGTCGAGGACCATGCTGGCCGCGCCGATGACGCCCGCGCGGTTGCCCAGGTGGGACAGCTGCACCAGCAGCTCGCGGGTGGCGAGGGCGGTGCTGCGGGCGTAGATGACCTGGCGGATGGTGGCCAGGTAGGCGTCGCCGGCGTGGGCCACCCCTCCGCCGATGACGATGAGAGAGGGGTTGAAGAAGTTGGCCAGGCCGGCCAGCGTCTGGCCGACGAGGGTGGCGCTGCGGTTGAGCAGACCGAGGGCCGCGGTGTCTCCCACCCGCGCCGCGCGGATGACCTCGCGCGCGCTGATCTCACCTCGATCGGCGAGGATGGTCGCGAGGCGCGCACTCTCGCCGGCCTGTGCGAGGAGCGTGCCCTCTCGGGCCAGGGCTGCGCCGCCGGCGAGGGCCTCGAGACAGTCGACCTTGCCGCAGCGGCAGATCTGGCTGCCGTCACCCACGACCTGGATGTGGCCGATGTCGCCAGCGCTGCCGAGGGCGCCACGGTGGATGCGCCCGTTGCTCACGATGCCCGAGCCGATGCCGGTACCGACCTTCACGTACATGAAGTTGTCGTGGTCATGGGCGATGCCCGACCGGCGCTCGCCGAGCGCCATGATGTTGACGTCGTTGTCGACCCACACCGGTACGGCGTGCTTCTGGCTGAAGCGTTCCCGCACCCCGTAGCCTTCCCAGCCGGGCATGATCGGAGGCGAGATGGGGTGGCCTGTCCGGAACTCGACCGGGCCCGGCACACCGATACCCAGGCCCCACAGCTCACCCGGCGCCCGGTGCTCGGCGAGGAGACGCTCGAAGAGGGCATCCACGCGCCCCAGCACGACCTCCGGGCCGGCGGCCACATCGGCCCGCTCACCGGCTCGCGCGAGGATGGTGCCGGTGGCGTCGGCGAGGGCCACGTCGATGCTGGTGGCGCCGACATCGGCGACGAGCACGTGGCCGGCATCGGCCCGGAACATCAGCTGCTTGGGCGGGCGGCCGCCAGTGCTGGGCGCCGCGGTCTCGATGAGGAAGCCACGCGCGAGCAGCTCGTTGACGCGCTGCGTGACGACCGCGCGTGAGAGGCCGCTGCGTTCGATGAGCTCGGAGCGGGAGTGGGCCTGGCCGCGGCGGACGAGGTCGAGGATGGCCACGATGGCTTCGAGGGACTCCTCCGGGACCGGTCGCTGCTTCCGCACTCGTCAATCCTACTTCTGCATGTCAAGTGCAAAAGTCAGGCTGTGAGATGGAGAACAGGCTGGTCTGCCCGGCAGCTCAAGACGGTGGATACTCCACCCAGGACCCGCTGCCCTGGGCCCGCGCTGCCGTCCCGCAAGAGGAGTGAACGATGCCGCCCCTCGCGACCGTCGCCGTCGCCATCGCCGCCGTGCTGCTGCCGGCGAGCGCGGCCGCCCACGCCCCCTCCGTCCTCACCGACCAGTCGGGCTCGCCGGATGAGGCCATCGTCCTGGACGATCCCACCCTCTCACGCGCCATCGGCGCGACCCTCGAGGTGCCCGGAGAGATCGACTGGTACCGCCTGGACCTGGCCGCCGGCGACCCCCTGGTCGTCGGCATGACCGCACCGGACGCGCCCGGCGGCATGCCGGCGACCTTCACCCTGCTCGGCCCGGGACTCCCCGATGCGGCTGCGGCTGGACCGGAAGCAGTGCGACTGGCGGAGGCCGTCGGGGTGGAGGGGGCCATCGTCTTCGAGCCGATGGCCGACCCTCCGCGGGAGGTCCATGGCGGCCTCGGCTTCATCGACTACGGTGACATCCGACTGGAGACCCCCGCCGACGGGAGCTACTACGTGGCCGTCCAGAGCGTCGAGCCCGAGGCCACCGGCAAGTACGTCCTGGCGCCGGGGGTGCGAGAGGAGTTCGGTCGTGAAGCCGTGGAGGGGATGGTCGACCTGATCGACTTCTTCCGGGCACCCTGGCCGCCTCCGTCGGCCTAGCCCAGCTCGAAGGTGGTGATGCCGTAGACCCGGCTCTCGGCGAACACGGGCCGCGGCCCCAGGTACATGCGGGCCGTGCCGAAGACCTCGTGGAGACGGTGCCGCCGAGCCAGGCCCATGGCCCAGGCGTTGATCTCGGGCACGTCCAGGTAGACGGGCTCACCGGGCAGGTGCGCGGCCAGGGCCGTGTAGAGCTCCTCCGCCACGTCGGCATCGTCAGCCAGGAGAGGACCGATCTTGCCGCCCACGGCGCAGCGCCGAACGACGCCCAGGCCACGCACGTCGTCTCCGTCGATGGCGGCGAGGGCCAGGCTCCCCGGCTGCTCGATCCACGCTTGCAGGAACCGCGCTCGCGGCACCGGGAAGCAGCGCGCGTCGTACGCCACCAGCCGCTCGAAGGGGACCTCAGCGGCAGGCACCAGGCCCGGCGCGCGCACGATGGCCGTGCCGATGCCCTCGTAGCGGAGCGAGCGGTGGGCGAAGCGGAACCCGCCGGCTGCGTACCAGTCCTGCATCTCGAAGACGCCGTCCATGCCGATGGCCGCGCCCGGCGACAGCCGTGACTGCAGCAGACGGAGGCGGGCCTGCCACAGCTGGCTGCCCAGCCCCCGGCCGCGGAACTCGGGCCGCACGATGAAGAGGCCCATGAAGCCGAAGGCGCCGTCGTAGCTGACGATGGTGCCACCGCCGATGAGCTCGTCCTCGAGCTCGGCCGCGATGAAGGCCTCGGGGTCCGTGTCCCAGAAGATGCGCGCGTCGTGGAGCCCCGGGTTCCAGCCCTCATCGGCGGCCCAGCCCACGAGCCGGGCGGCTTCAGCCTCGGTCATCAGGCGCAGGGTCAGGACGTCCGTCATGGGTTCCTCCGTGCTCGACTGCGCGCAAGCATGCCCCACCGCGGACTCGCTTCACAGCCCCGACACGGGAGAGGCCGTATGCTCGGCCCGGCTCGACCTCGAGCCGTCACACCGCATCACCTGAGGAAGCTTTCATGCCCCGTCGTCGTCTGCTGGCCATCGTGGCCACTCTCTCGATGGTCGCCGTCAGCGCGCTGCCGGCCACCGCCCAGGACGAGCGACCGCTCGGACCGCCCGAGGCCACGCCCAACCCGGTCGCGCTCGATACGCCCGCCGGGGACGGCACGGCCGTGCGCGTGACGACCGAGCTGGGTGACTTCGTGGTGGGGCTCTTCAACGAGTCCGCGCCGGTAGCCGCGGAGAACTTCTACAACCTCGCGGTCTCCGGCTACTACGACGACGTAGGGTTCCACCGGGCCGTGCCCGGATTCGTGCTGCAGGGCGGTGACCCTGACGGCACCGGCGCCGGTGGACCCGGCTACACCATCCTCGATGAGGAGGTCGTGGGCCAGTACGGTCGCGGCATCGTGGCCATGGCCCGCACGCAGGAGCCGAACTCGCAGGGCAGCCAGTTCTTCATCGTGCTCGACGATGAGGCCGAGGGCGCCCTCGAGGCCTTCCGAACGTACGCCATCTTCGGTCGTGTCATCGAAGGCATGGACGTGGTCGATGCCATCGTCGCGGCTCGCGAGCCGTCCGACCAGATCGCCGATCCGGTGCGCATCATCTCGACCTCCATCGAGCAGGTGGAGCTGCCGCCCGAGCCCACGCCCGCGCCGCCGACCCCGGCCGAGGCCGCGGCCGACGAGCTGGCCGCGCTCATGCCCCTGAGCGCGGGCGGGTACGACCTGCAGCAGATCGTCTACACCCTCGAGGAGGTGGGCGCCCAGTTCGACCGCGAGGTCGTGGCCGAGCTGCAGACCCTTGCCGACGAGGCCGGGGCTGACCTGGGCCTGATGTCCATCGCCCAGGCCAGTGCCGGCGACCAGGCGGGCTTCGTGAGCATCGCTGCTGCGTCCATCCCGGGGGTTTCGGGCGACGCTTCGCTGGCACCCATCGCCGAGCTGCTGCTGGCCAGCGCCGACATGAACGACACCAGCGAGCAGACCTTCGGCGATCGCACCACCACGGTGGTCGATCTGGGCGAGGGCCAGCTGGCCTACGTCTTCGCCAGCGGGGACGTGGTCTGGTTCGTCATCACCACCGTCGAGGACGTGGAGTCGATCGTCACGGCCCTGCCGTAGGGGCGGGGGCGCCAGCGGTCGCTGGTGTCGACGCCATGGAGCCTTGTCGCCATCGACGTCCAAGACGGTGTCGATGACGCGGGTTCAGGTCAGCCCCGACCAGGGTCCGGTTCGTGGCCACCTGTCGTCACCGCGGACGCGAGGCCAACCGGCCGGGTCGACGAGCGTGCCGTGCGTCGGCGATGGCGACACGTGACCGCGTTCACCGGCGCTTCGGGCCGCTAGCGTTGCCTCAGGCGACGCCTGACGATCGCCGCTCCCGACGGCCGACGATGGCGTCGCTGGGGACGACGTGTGGCCAACGCTGGACCGCCCCGCCAGCGAGGTCAGACCACGCGGTCGGTGAAGTCGCCGCTCCGGGGATCCTTGAGGATGAGCTTGGAACGGCCGTCGGGCAGCAGCTCGCGCTTGATCACGACCAGGCCGTCGTGGAGCTCGGGGTCCTTGCTGATGGGCTCGGTGGTGCCGCCGCGCCAATCGAGCTCCACGGGCTCCCAGCGTCGGCTCGCAGCCGACTTGTAGCAGGCGTCCATGATGGCGTTCACGACGTAGCCGTCGTAGAGCGTCTCCATGGGCTCGCGGCCCTCGTCCATGGCATCGAACATGTCGGTGAACATGTCCGTGTAGCCCAGCTCGGAGACCTCATCCCCGACGGGGAAGAGCCAGCCGGCGTCGGTCTCAGCCTTCTCCGCCACGTAGCCCTGCTCACCCTCGCCGGCGGTGAACATCTCGAAGCCCGTACGCAGGAAGTTGTTGATCCAGACGGTACCGCCGGTGCCCGCCACCTCCGTCCGCAGGTCCATGCCGCCACGGAAGGTCCAGCTCACCTCGAACTGGCCGATGGCGCCCGACTCGTAGCGCACGAGCGCGATGGCGTTGTCCTCGGCATCGATGGGGTGGACGAGCGTGTCCGTCTGGCACATCACCTCCACGGGCCGGTTGCCCTTGCCCACGAAGGTGCGCGCGATCTCGATGCAGTGGCAGCCGAGGTCGATGATGCAGCCACCGCCGGTGAGTCGGTGGTCCCAGAACCAGGCCGAGTGCGGGCCGGGGTGGGCCTCGCGGGCGCGTACCCAGGTGACATCGCCGAGGGCCCCGTCCTGTGTGGACTTGATGGCCTTGAGCGACTTGGGCGAGTAGACCAGGTCCTCCAGATAGCCGTGGAAGACACCCGCCTTCTCCACCGCCTCGAGCATGCGCTTGGCCTCAGCCGCGTTGCGACCGAGTGGCTTGGTCACGAGCAGGGCCTTGCCCGCCTCGGCGACGGCGGTGACCGCCTCTTCGTGGAGGAAGTTGGGCAAGGCCACGATGACCGTGTCGGTGTCCGGGTGGTTGATGGCCTCCAGCATGTCCGTCGTGGACTCGGGGACGCCATGGCGCGCCTTGAACGCCTGGCCGCGCTCATCGGAGCGCGAGTAGACGACCGCGACGCGGTCGCGGCTGCGCTGCCCGTGCAGGGTCATGGTGTAGAAATCGCCGATGAGCCCGGTGCCGAGCATGGACACCTTGTGCTGCTTCACTGCTTCACCTCCACCTGTTGTTCGTGGCCCGATCGTACGCCTCGGATCCGCCATGGGCCGGTCCATCGCCGCGCGGTTGTATCGGACAACCGGGCCACAGGCGCGCGGTCAGCCGGCCTCGACCGCGTCCTCCGGCGGGTGGATGGTGTGGACGGTGCCGGCGGTCGGCCGGAAGGTCGACTCGTGGCCGTCATCCCAGGCCACGCGGAAGCTGGTGCCGTACTCGTGCTCGACGATCTCCAGGACGGTGCCTGTGCGCGGCGGTTCGTCGACCTTCTGCGAGTCGACCATGATGCGGTCACCAACGGTGGCGGTGGACATCGAAGCCTCCTTCGTGTGTGCGGGCGCCCAGCCTCGACCCTAGGCAGCGGCTGACGCTGCCGCTAGGGCCATCCGTCATGGTCGAACCTTCCCCGACCTGACCGAACGCTGGCATGCTTGTGCCATGCGTCGACTCCTCCTCGCGCTCACCTCGGTGACGGTGCTCCTGCTCCCACCCTCGGCCGCCCTGGCCCAGGCGAGCCAGCTGCCGCTGGTCACGCTGGAGGTCGCCGGCAGCCCGCTCATCGTGGGCGAGGGCGAGCGGCTCGAGACACGCGTCGAGCTCTCCGAGCCGGCGCAGCTGCGGGTGCGGGTGGTGGACTTCGACGGCCGCACCGTGCGCGTGCTGTCGTCGGGCGCGCGTGACGCCGGCGTGGTCCAGGACGGCTGGTTCGGCCGAGACGCGGAGGGAGACGTCCTGCGTGGGCCCTATCGCGTCGTGGCTACGGCCACGGCCGACTCCGACGGCCGCGTCGAACGCGACGAGCGCTGGGTCACCGTCGCCGACCGCGCCGTCTACCCTGCGGCGCCCGAGCTCATCACGGTCGCGATCGACCCAGGGCACGGCGGGGACTTCTCCGGCGCGGTGGGGGCGGATGGCACGCGTGAAGCGGACCTCAACCTCGATATCGGCCTGCGCCTCGCGCGCATGCTCGAGGGCGCGGGCGTGGACGTGGTCATCACACGCACGGCCGACAGCAACGTCAACGAGCCGGCCCAGGAGCGCACCGGCGACGGCGTCATCGACATCGACGACGACCTGGCGGCCCGGCCGGACCTGGCCAACGAAGCGCGCGCGGACCTGTTCCTCTCGATCCACAACAACTTCGCCGTGAACGCGACGGTCGGTGGGCCCTCCACGCTCTACTTCGACGAGCGCCCCTTCGGCGGCCGCAACGCGCGTCTCGCGAAGCTGGTGCAGGAGGAGATGCTGGCCGCGCTCGACGCGGCCGGCGGCCCCGACTGGGAGCCGTACGACCACGGCACCATCGTCTATCCCTACTACGTGCTGCGTGGCTTCGATCCGCCACGCCTGCGCCGCCCAACGCAGATGCCGGGCGTCCTGAGCGAGGGCCTGTTCCTGTCCAACCCGCGAGAGCTGGCGCTGCTCCAGCGTCCGGCGGTGCGTGCCTCCATGGCCGTGGCCTACTACGACGCGGTCAGCAAGTACCTTGCCCGACGTGGCGATCACGTCGGCTACGAGCTCATCGAGGAACCGGCCGCGCCGGTGCTGCCGGACGAGCCGGTGAGCTACCGCATCGAGGTCCGCAACCAGGGCACCGACGCCATCCGCGACTGGCGCCTGAAGGTCAACGCGGTGACGGCGCCCAGCCGCTACGTCAGCCGGATCCGCGACGCGCTGGCCGTGGGCGAGGTGGACATCCCACGCCTCGAGCCCGGCGAGCGACGGGTGCTCGACATCGAGGTGACGCCGCCCGGCCCGGGCTCCTGGATGCTCCTGTTCGACGCGCGTGACCGCGACGGGACGCGGGCCGCGGAGCTGGGCAGCCCCATGCTGCAGGTCCGCCTCGAGGTGGCCGAGCCCGAGCCCTCGGCGGAGCCGACGACCTCGCCCAGCTTCATGCCCGAGGACGGCTGACGCGCCCGGGCGGCCGCTGAATGAAGGCGGTCGAGCCCGAAACTAAAGGGTTCTCCTGATGTGTCGAGCGAGCCTTTAGACGCATCGTCCTGCTCAGACGCGACGACCCCGGTCGCGAAGCAGCACGACAGGACGGACCGATGAACGACTTCCAGATGAGCTTCCTCAGCAACGACCGCCGCAACAGCCAGCTGGCTGAAGCCGACCGCGAGCGACTGGCCCGCACGGGCCGTCAGGCCGCGACTCGCAGCCGCAGCGCCAGGCCCCGCACGCCCCGCCGCCTGGCCCTGCTCCTGGGCGCGCCAGCGCCTGACGTCGGGTGGCACACCTGCCCCTGCAGGCGCGAAGCTCGACGATCAGGACATCGGCACCCGTATGATCGAGGCCATGGTGCGCAGGGTGACCAGCCCAGTCCTGGTCGGCCGTTCGGAGGTCGTGGCCCAGCTCGAGCACGCGGCGAGGGCCGCCATCGACGGGCAGCCGCGGCATGCGGTCATCAGCGGTGAGGCCGGCGTGGGCAAGACGCGCCTGCTGGCCGAGAGTCGGGTCAGGGCTGAGGCAGCGGGCGCCAGGGTGCTCACCGGCGGCTGCGTCTCGATGGGCAGCGAGGGCCTGCCGTTCGCGCCCTACACCGCCATCATCCGGGGCCTGGTGGCACAGGACGGCGCGGCCTCCGTCATCGCCCTGGCCGGTCGGGCCGCGCCGGACCTGGCGCGCCTGGTACCGGTGCTCGGCAGCGGCGAGGCAGCTCGCGAGCAGGAGCTGTGGGCCCAGACTCGCCTGTACGAGGCCCTGCTCGACCTCTTCCGTCGTCTCGCGGCAGCGGGACCGCTGGTGATCCAGCTGGAGGACGTGCACTGGGCCGATGCGGGCACCCTGGCGGCCACCTCCCACCTGCTGCGCGCCATCGAGGACGAGCCCATCGCCGTGGTGGCCACGTTCCGCACCGACGAGGTCACGCGCAGGCACCCGGTTCGGGCCTGGCTGGCGGAGGTCGTGCGTGACGCCAACGTCGAGCGCATCGAGCTCGCACCGCTGGGCGAGGCGGAGGTAGCCTCGCTCATCGCCAACATCATCGGGGAACAGCTCCAGGACCGAGAGGTCACGGAGATCCTGGCCCGCTCGGACGGCAACCCCTTCTTCATCGAGGAACTGCTCTGCTGTCGGACCGACTACGAGGCATCGCTCCCGGCTTCGCTCCGAGACGTCCTCTTCTCACGCATCGACGCCATCCCCGACGGTGCCAAGCGCCTGCTCGAGATCGCCTCGGTCGGGGGCCGGGAGGTCGAGCACGAGATGCTGGCGGCGGTCGCCGACGGCGACGACGAGGTCGCGGCCGGCGTGCGGGTGCTGGTCGACTCCGGCTTGCTGGTGCCGACCCGGGCCGGGGACGGGGACGACGCCTACAGCTTCCGCCATGCCTTGTTGCGAGAGGTCGTCTACGACGCCTTGCTGCCCACCGAACGTCGACGCCTGCATCTCCGCTGGGGCGAGTACCTGAGCGAGCACGTGGCGGCCGACACGCGACGATGTCGCCGGACTGGTGCAGCTGGCCTACCACTGGCGGGAGGCGCGCGACGCGCGCGCCACGGCGGCGAGCATCGCGGCAGGCGACGGTGCCATGACCTCGTTCTCATACGAGATCGCCTCCAGCGAGTACGGCGAGGCGCTGCTGCTCTGGGATGGCGAGTCGGAGGCACGTGTCGGCATCGATCACGTGGAGCTGCTGGAGCGCAGCGCCCGCGCCGCCTATCTGGCCTCGGACTTCCGGCGCGCCGTGGCCTCCTGTCGCGAAGCCATCGACGAGCTGGGGGACCAGCACCCGGCCCGCCTCACCGGTCTGCTCATCCTGCTCGGGCGCAGCCTGTGGGTATCAGGAGAGTGGGGCCTTGCCGTCGTCGCCTACGAGCGGGCCCTTGCGACCGCGCCGGCGGAACCTCCCGTGGTGCGCGTCAAGGCGCTGGCGGGTCTGGCACAGGTCTACATGCTGCATTCTCGGCTGCTGGAGGCTCGGCCCTTGTGTGAAGAGGCCATCGAGGCCGCCAGGGCCATCGGCGCGCGTGACCTCGAGGGCCACGGCCGCAACACCCTCGGGTGTCGTGCTGGCCTTCCTGGGCGAGACCGAGGCGGCCATGGCCTCCATCGATGCGGCGCTCGAGATCGGCCTGGAGCTCGGCATCCCCGACGACATCGGCCGGGCCTACGTCAACAAGGTCGACATCGAGGCATGGTGCGGCCTTCCCGACCAGGCGCTCAAGACGGCCGAGGAAGGCATGCGCGTGGCTGCGGAGTGGGGCGTGTCCAGCACCTACGGCGCCTACATCGGCTGGGGTGGGGTGATCGCAGGCTTCGAGTCGGGAGCGTGGGATCAGGCGCTGGAGATCCTGGCGCAGGCCGACCGCATGGTCGGCTCGTCCGATGCTGGCGACGTCTATCGCGCGTCCTATGCCAGCGAGCTCTTCGCCAACCGTGGTGATGAACGCTTCCTGCCGCTGTGGGAGCGGGCCTCGCGATCCATTCTCGAGCGGCCACCCTCGGACTTCCTGGGGCAGCTCTTTCTCGGCGGGATCGAGCACGCCGCCTTCGCCGGCGACCACGCCCGCGCCACGGAGCTCGCCTGGCAGATCATCGACTGCTCGTCGGCGTGGAAGCAGGTATCCGTCTCGCGGAGGTCGCCCGCGTCGCGTCCTGGCCGATGGCGGAGCTGGGCAAGGCGGCCCGGCTGGCCGGAGATGAGACGGCACTGGCGCAGGCCCGTGAGCACATGGACCGTCTGGGCGCGATCGCCACCAGATGGCGGCAGGAGATGGCCGAGCCGTCGAGCCGGCTGGGCGAGATGCTCGCGCTCGATGCCGCACAGCTCGATGCCGAGCGTGGTCGCATGGAGGGTTCGGATGGCTCGGCGCAGTGGCAGGACATCGCCGACGCGTGGGCTCGACTCGGGCGACCCTACCGCTCGGCGCTGGCGCGCTGGCGCCAGGCAGAGGCGGCCGAGTCGGCGGGGGAGCGTGAGGTCGCCGTCGCGGCCCTGCGCGAAGCGCACCGCATCGCCTCGGAGCTCGGAGCGCGGCCGCTGCTTGACCATCTCGAGATCGTGGCTCGTCGGTTGCGCCTGCAGCTCGGCAGCAAGGCGGCATCGGCAGGGACTGCTCCGGAACGCGCCTACGGGCTCACCCGTCGCGAGCAGGAGGTGCTGGCCGAGGTCGCGTCCGGTCGGACCAACCGTGAGATCGCCGAGCGCCTCTTCATCAGCGAGTCGACCGCCGGCGTCCACGTCAGCAACATCCTGGGCAAGCTCGGTGTCTCGACACGGACGGAGGCAGCCCGGGTCGCCCTCGACCAGGGCCTGGTCCGCAGCTCCGGCTGAGGTCGCTCATGGTCGCGCAGGCCCTGCTCATCTGGCTGGTCACCTACGTCAGCCTGCTGGCACTCATCGGCTTCCTGCTCTACGTGGGGCGAAGCTTCGGCAGGCAGCCCTGGTCCGACCGCGCCCTGCTGCGCACGGCCTCCATGCTGTCCTTCGTCGGCGCGACCGTCTTCTGGGTCCTCTTCGTCATCGTCGATCGATGACGGTCAGCGGGAGGTGGTCTCCTCGCGCGGACGGATCTCGCCCGAGCCGCGGATGATGAGACGGGTCGAGATGGTGCGATGCTCGCTGCGCCCGGCGTAGCCGTCGAGCCGGGCGAACAGCAGCTCTGCGGCTGCCCGGCCGATGGCGTACGGGTCCTGGGCCACGACCGTGACGCCCGGGTCGAGCATGCCTGCGAGCTCGATGTCGTCGAATCCGACGAGCGCCACGAGGTGCTGCAGATCGTGCAGGTGCAGTGCCGCGATGGCGCCGATGGTGATGAGGTTCTGGCTCGCGAAGAGCGCCGTGGGGGCAACGTCGGCGGGCAGGCGCAGCAGGCTCTCCGCCGCCCGTTGGGCCGTGTCGCGAGTGTGCAGGTCCGTGCGTACCAGCCGGTCGTCGAGCGGGATGCCGGCGGCGGAGAGCGCCTCGACGTAGCCCTTGTAGCGGTCCGCAGCGGTGGCGATGTCGGTGAGGTCGCCGAGGAAGGCGATGCGGCGGTGGCCCATGCCGAGGAGGTGTTCCACGGCCTCACGAGCCCCGAGCCGATTGGTGGCCAGCACCGTGTCCGCGTCGAGGAAGCGCGGCCGTCGGTCCACGAAGACGATGGCCAGGCCGGCCTCGATCTCCGGGCGCAGGTAGGACTGGTCCGTGCCGGTCGGCATGATGACCATGCCGTCCACGCGTCGCTGGATCATGGCGCGTGCCACCTCGCGCTCGCGTACCGGGTCCTCATCGAGGCTGGTGGCCAGCACGGCCATGCCGCGCTCGATGGCGGCATCGTCGATGGCCCGGTGGACGGCGCCTGAGTAGGGGTTGGCCACGTTCTCCAGCATCAGCCCGAGGGTGGCCGTCTGGCGCCCGCGGCGCAGGTTGGAGGCGGTCAGGTCCGGGCGGTAGTCCAGCTGGGTGGCGGCACCCTCCACGCGATCGACCAGGTCGACCGAGACCCCGGGCTCGCGGTTGACCACGCGAGACACGGTCTTGATGCTGACGCCGGCGAGGGCGGCCACGTCACGCATCGTGGCCCGGCGACGATGCGGTGCGCTTTCCATCCCCGCCGCTGACAACGTTGTCCGGTCCCGCTGAGCCATCGCGCGACGATATGACATCGATTGCATCGAAACAACCCCGAAACGTATTGACACCGCGGACGGGCGAGGACTACCGTGCCCGACAACGTTGTCAGACAAGGCAACGGGAGGAGCTGCCACCCAGGCAGCTGGAGGAAAGAGGAGGCTCGCATCGCGATGACCTTTGTTCGAAGCCGCGCTATGCGGCTGACCGCGATCGCCGGGGCCATGGCACTGACCGCTGGTGCATTCGCCGGCTCGGCTGCTGTGGCGCAGGACGACATGGAAGAGCTCGACGGCACCGGCGTCAAGATCGACCTGATCGTCAAGGAGAACATCAACCCCTTCTGGGTCTGGATGATCGAGGGCGCCACGGCCAAGGCCGAGGAGCTGGGAGCAGACCTGCAGGCCTGCTGGGGCGCGTTCGACCCCGATCCCGAGGGTCAGACCACCTGTATCGAGAATGCCGTCGCGCGCGGCGCCACCACCATCCTGCTCGCTCCGTCCGACGCTGGCGTGACGCCCGCTGTCGAGCGCGCGCGTGAAGAGGGTGTCGTGGTCATCGCGCTGGACACGGCCACCGACCCGGCCGATGCGGTCGACATCACCTTCGCCACCGACAACTTCCAGGCCGGCCTGTTGATCGGCCAGTGGGCCGCAGCCAAGCTGGGGCCTGAGGGTGTCGAGAACGCGAAGATCGGCCTCATCAACATCAACCCCAGCCAGCCAGTCGTGGGCGTGAAGCGTAACCAGGGCTTCCTGCAGGGCTTCGGCATCGACATCGGCGACCCCAACATCTGGGGTGACGAGACCGATCCGCGCATCGTGGGCCAGGACGTCGGCTCCGGCTCGCAGCAGGACAGCGTCACGGCCATGGAGAACCTGCTCCAGATCGATCCCGAGATCAACGTCCTCTACACCATCAACGAGCCCACCGCTCGTGGTGCCGTGCAGGCCATGAACTCGTTCGGCATCTCCACCGATGACGTGCTCATCGTCTCGGTCGACGGTGGCTGCGAGGCCATGGGTGACATCGACGACGGCATCATCAACGCCACGTCGCAGCAGTACCCGTCCCGTATGGCGGAGCTCGGCGTCGAGTGGGGCATCCGCAACGCTCTCACAGGTGAAGTGCCTGCGCCCGAGGACAGCGAGTTCTACATCGAGGGCAACGAGATCTTCAACACCGGCGTCACGTTGATCACCAACGAGCCGCAGGAAGGCATCGACTCCCTCACGGCCGAGGAAGGCCGCGCGATCTGCTGGGGCAACCCGTAGCATCAACGCCAGTCCTGAGTAGCGAACGAGGTGGCCGCACAGCCACCTCGTTCGCCTATCTACAATCTGCGCCCATCGAGGGGCACGACCGGGATCATGAGGAGAGGGACCTCGCATGAGCGGGCCGGAAGACCGACGCCAGAAGGAAGCTCGAGGCCGAGCGAGACGGCGCTCGCCGTGGCCGGCGAGATCACCGAGGCCGACCGCCAGCAGCCCACGGGCTGCAGCGCCTCCAGCGCCTGCTGCACCAGTACCCGTGGCTGGCACCACTGGTCTTCCTGCGCGTCATGCTGGTCATCTTCTCCTTCGGCAACGAGCGGTTCCTGACGCCCTTCAACGCCAGCCTGATCGTCCAGCAGGTCATGTTCGTGGGCACGCTGGCCATCGGACAGACGATCATCATCCTGACCGCCGGCATCGACCTCTCCGTCGGCGCCATCGCCGTCTTCGTCTCGGTCATCATGGGCAAGCTCTCGGCCGACTTCGGCGTGCCGGGAGTGGCAGCGCTGGGTCTCGGCTTCTTCTTCGGAACCGGCGCCGGCCTGCTCAACGGCCTGCTCATCACGCGCCTGCGGCTGCCACCGTTCATCGTCACGCTGGGCACGCTCAGCATCTTCTTCGCGCTGAACCTGTTCGTCTCCGCCTCGACGACCATCGATGGCCGGGACATGGATCCGATCATGACCTGGACCGGCACGCGCATCGACGTGCCCTTCATCGAGACGGCCGTGCCCCTCTCGTCGTTCCTGATGCTGGGCATGTTCGCGATCATGTGGTACATCCTCAAGTACACCGCCTGGGGTCAGACATATCTACGCCACCGGCGACGATCCCGAGTCTTCGCGCCTGATCGGCATCAAGATCGACCGGGTCCTGCTGGCGGTCTACGGCGTGGCTGGCTTCATCTACGCCATCGGCGGATGGTTCCTGCTGGGTCGTCTTGGGGCGGCCAGCCCGCAGGCTGGTCAGGACGCCAACCTCGACAGCATCACCGCCGTGGTCATCGGCGGCACCAGCCTCTTCGGCGGCCGCGGCACGGTCATCGGCACCTTGCTCGGCGCCATCATCGTCGGCGTGGCCCGCAATGGATTGGCCATCTCGCAGTTCACGATCGGTGAGGTTTCCATCAAGTTCGACCCGCTCTGGCAGGGCTTCACGATCGGCGTGCTCGTCATCGTGTTCGTCGCGCTCGACCAGTGGGTCCGGAGGGTGAGCAGTTGACCGCCGTCGCCAGCAACACGGACATCCGACCCGTCCTCCAGGCCAAGGACCTGGTCAAGCACTACGGTCGAGTCGTCGCACTCGACCATGCCGACCTCGAGCTGTACCCGGGCGAGGTGCTCGGCGTCATCGGTGACAACGGCGCCGGCAAGTCGACGTTGATCAAGTGCTTCAGCGGCGCCGTCATCCCCGACAGCGGCCAGATCTTCATCAACGACGAGCCGGTGGACCTGCACTCACCGGGCGACTCGCAGGCGGCCGGCATCGAGACCGTGTACCAGACGCTGGCCGTCTGTCCGGCCCTCGATATCGGCACCAATCTGTTCCTGGGCCGCGAGCGTCTCAAGCCGGGCTTCCTGGGCAAGTACCTGCGCATGCTCGACCTTGGCGGGATGCGTGAAGCTGCGCGGCAGGAGATGTCCGATCTCGGCCTGCTGACCATCCAGGACATGGGCCAGGCGGTGGAGACGCTGTCAGGCGGCCAGCGTCAGGGCGTGGCCGTGGCCCGGGCAGCTGCCTTCGGACAGCGCGTCATCATCATGGACGAGCCCACCGCGGCGTTGGGTGTGAAGGAGTCCGCCAAGGTGCTCCAGCTCATCCGCGACGTGCGCGACCGGGGCATCCCCGTGATCCTCATCAGCCACAACATGCCGCATGTGTTCGACGTCTCGGACCGCATCCATATCCACCGGCTCGGCCGGCGAGTCGCTGTGGTGTCGCCGGAATCGCACTCCATGGCCGACGCGGTGGCCATCATGACCGGTGCCCTCGAATCGCAGCAGACCGAGGAGGAGATGTCGCGTCCGAAGCTCAGCCAGGACGCGCTGGCCGCGGTCGGACACGTCGGCGAGGGCCCCATGACCAGCAGCCAGCCCCGGGTCTGATCGCCCGTCAGACGTGCTTCCCGCGCGCCCAGCCCTGGTCGCCGATCGTCTCTTCGGCGAAGGCGGCCGAGTCATCCTCGATCGGGGTGGCCAGTGAGTCGTTGAAGCGGTTGAGGAAGCCGTAGAGCGAGACGGCCGCGAGGATCTCCACGATCTGGCCTTCATCCCAGTGCTCACGCATGCGCTCGACGTCCTCGTCGCTGACCCCGTTGGGCACGGATGCCGCCTTCACCGAGAAGTCGAGCGCGACCTTCTCGGCCTCGCTGAAGAGCTCGCTCTCGGCGAACTCCCAGACGGCCTCCAGGCGGGCCCGCTCTGCGCCCGATCGAGACGCGCCCTGGAGCGAGTGGGCCTGGCAGTACAGGCAGCCGTGCGTGCGGCTCGCGAGGTGCGCGCAGAGGTTCTTGAGCTCGGCCGGAACGGTGCCTGAGGCGGGGTCGAGGACCGCTCGGCGAAGGGCGATGAAGCCCTTCACGATCTCCGGCCGGCGAGCCATGATGCGCAGTCCGTTGGGCACGAAGCCGAGCGTGCGCTGATAGGTCAGCTCCACCTCCTCGAGTCCATCGACCTGGTCGAGCGAGAGGGGTTCGAGTCGCGCCATGGGACCTCCTGTGTCGGGGCCCCAACCGTAGCGCGGCAGGCCAGGTGCTGCGGCCCGCCTGCGAGCTCCTGGAGTCCGGGCTCCTTGATGCCGATGTCACAGTTCGCGGCTACTCTTTTGGGCCGTACCAACACCTGCAGGAGTCTCGCCGTGAGCAAGGTCCGAACCCGAACTGCCGATCAGCCGTTGCGCCGGCTGCTGGTCCCCGCCGCCACCCTCGCGCTCAGCGCCGCCTTCGTGGTGGGCACCGTCGCGGTCAACGCCCAGGACGACGGGATCGACGGCACCTGGAGCGTCGATACATCCATCGGCGACATCAACGAAGGCTCCAGCACCTTCGTCGGTTTCCGCGTGGCGGAGGTCCTCGATCCGGGCGGCGACGTGGTGGCCGTGGGTCGTACGCCCGATGTCACTGGCCAGCTGGAAGTGACGGGTGCGGTCATCGAGAGCGTCGCCCTCGAGGCTGACCTGACCTCGCTCGCGACCGACAACAGCTTCCGCAACGGCGCCATCCAGCGCACGCTCCAGACGGACGAGTATCCGACCGCGACCTTCGTCTCCACCGAAGCGGTGGACCTGGGCCAGGTCCCGCCCGAGGGTGAGGTCTTCGCCGTCTCCGTGCCGGGCACGCTCACCATCAAGGACATCAGCCAGGACATCGTGGTGGACCTGGAGGCCGGGCGCAGTGGTGACACCGTCGTGGTCGTGGGCACGTGGCCCATCCAGTTCGCTGACTTCGAGGTGACCATGCCCAGCGCTCCCATCGTCGTCTCCGTCTCGGAGGAGGGTGAGCTCGAGTGGCAGGTCTTCTTCACCCGCGGCGGCGAGATGGCCGAGGGCGAGACCGAAGACGCGGCTGCCGAGGACGAGGCCGTCGAAGAGTAGCGAACGGCCCGGAGCGGAAGGGAGGGGCAGGTATCCCACTCTCGACGCGCCCGGTCGGACCATGCGCCCTCCTGCCGCCAGCGCGCGCTGTGTGCTGGGCACGCGAGCCTATGACCCCGGTGGTGCCTCGATCTCGGTCAGGCTGGCTGGCACGGTGGTCGTCGAGGGCACGATGCAGTCGTGGCGGGTGATGAGGCCGTCTCTGGCCCAGAAGAGGCACAGGCTCCCGCTGCTGACCTGGCTGAAGTTGGCCCAGCGGATCTCGCCGTCCGGTGCAGGCAGGTCGACGTTGATGAGGGTGGTCGTGCCTCCCAGGCTCATCACGCTCCGGTACTCGGTGATGCCCTCGAGGGTGTACGTCTGGTTCGCGCTCAGGACGTGATGGGCCACGTCCGGCGCGATCAGGTTCTCCAGGGGCTCATGCGCGGCGAGCGCCACGGTGAGTGCAGTCGGCGAGGGCTTCCCGCTCGGCGCGCGTCGATGCATCCGGCATGTCCAGTCGCAGCGACTCCGTGTCCCCGAACGAGGCGGGCAGGATGCAGTCGTGGAGCCGAACCCGGTCAGCCTCGATCCACAAGCACACAGGCGCTCGCTGGCGAGCGGAGTCGAACCACTGGCGGCCGGTGTCAGCAGGTACCGGCGAGCGCCCGAGAAGTGGTCCTCGAGTCGGAACAGGTCCGCACTCCGTCCTGGTCGGCTCGAGCTCGCCGATGCGCTCCCTGATCGCCACGTGGCCGGAGACGACTTCCTCCTCGTCTAGCCAGAGCAGGCGGAGCTGAGCATCCTCGGCATAGACCCCTTGCAGCGTGGCGAGGTCCGCGTCCTCGCCGTCCCACAGGGCCACGAAGCCCTTGAACAGGGCCCGGTCGGCCGGGTCCACGGGCCAGCCGGCCGGCACCAGCTGCTGCTCCACGGGCCGGGATGCGACCCACAGCAGGGACACGCTCAGCAGGACGGCCACGACCACGACGCTCAAGGCTCCGTGACGGCACCAGCACAGAGGTGTGACCGTGGGTGGGTACGACGGAGGCTTCAGCTCCGTCCGCGGCGCTCGCCTGCCGCTCGCTGTCCAAAAGGGATCAGGGGCCAGAACCGCCGGCGCTGGCGGACCTGGTCGACGCGGCCCATGATCTGCCGGACCTGGCCGCTCCGATCCGGGGATGGGCCCGCGTCATCGACCAGCCAGCTGCGAAGGATGGCATCCATCTCGCGGTCGTCGCGCTGCGGGCCCGTCATCGGACGACCTTCTCTCCGACCGGGGCGGCGAGGTCGTGTTCCGGCCCCGTCCTCAGCGGCGGGCGCGCATCAGCCTCGAGCGCAGCCCGCATCTCGGTGAGCGCACGACTGAGGCGGGATTTCACGGTGCCGGTCGGGATCCCCAGCACGCGTCCGACCTCGTCGAGCGGAAGGTCCAGGTAGTGGTGCAGCACGATCACCGCCCGATGATCGATCGACAGGCGCTGGAAGCCCCGCTCGAGCTGATCGCGGTCGACGACCGCGTTATAGCCGCCACTGGTCCGTGGCTCGGTCGGCGACCCCTCGACGATGGCAGGCGTCCACGGCGGCGTCTTCCTGTATTCGGCGTAGCAGGCCCGCAGCAGCAGCTTGTAGGACCAGGCGTCATAGCGGGATGCGTCCCGCAGGCGTGGCAGGTTGCGCCAGATGGCGACCATCGCCTGCTGCACCGCGTCCTCGGCCGAACTGTCGATCGCGCAGGAGGCGCCTGGCCACGCCGTAGCAGCGGTCGAAGGAGATGCCCACGATCTGCTCGAAGGCATCCCGGTCGCCCCCTTGGGCCCGGACCACCAGGCGGTCGTCCACGCGCTCCCCCGTGCGACGGGCAGCGCACACACGCTGCCCCTGAATCGTATGTGCACTGTCCATCGCACGGAAGTTCCGATTCGGTCGTCGGTCGTGGTCTCAGCGCACCGGCAGGATGCAGTCGTGGCGCGTGACCATGCCGTCGACGGCGCGGAAGAGGCAGACGGAGCCACCACCGACCGACGCCACCGAAGCCCAGGCCAGCTCACCCTCGGGTGCCTCGAAGTCGACACGGTCGCCGATGAGGTCGACACCGCCGCCGAAGCCGGTGACCGAGAGGATCTCCTCCGGTCCGGTGTAGCTGGCGGTCCTGCCCGGGTGTCGAGCCGTATGGACGGCGTCAGGCGCGTACACCGTCGCAAGCTGCTCGACGCTGGTGCCGCGGTCCCAGCTGTCGTTCAGGCGCTCGGCCAGCTCATCGATCGCCGCGGTGGCCTCGGCATCGGCGAGACCCACCCTCGGTCGGCTGTCGGTAGACCGTTCAGGCACGACGCAGTCATGCCGAACCAGCTGCCCGTCGACGGCGTGGAACAGGCAGGCCGTGCCGCCACCAAGGCTGGCGAAGCTGGCCCATCGCCACTCGCCCTCGGCTGCGGGGATGTCGATGCGCGGCCCGATGAGCTCGATGGCGCCGCCGACGTCGGCGACCGCGGCGATCTCCTCCGGGCCGGTGTACTCGCGGGTGCGGTCGTAGAAGGTGGCGCTGTGCACGCCATCGGGTGCGTAGACCTCGCTGAGCAGCTCGGGCTCGCCGCCCCAGGCTCGAAGGTTGAGCTCGTTGAGCTCGTCGATCGAGTCGGCGGCTGCGGCCGCCATGGTGGCCAGGGCCAGGGCCCCGGCACTCGCGAGCAGCATGGCGCGGCCAGGGATGGTGCGAACGATCGATGACATGGAGCCACTCCTCTGCGTGTCGTGGTCCACGTCTTCGCCGCTGACGTCGGGTCGGCGATGACGCAGCTCCGGGGCGATGCGCGATGCACCGCGTGAGGCCCCGATGATGTCGACGTCACCATGCCGGTGACGCTTCTACGGCCTATGTGCGTCGGTCGCGCCCGCTCGGGTTCCACCTTCGCGGCGGCGAGCGTTAGCGGTGCTCAGCCGGTGGTGATGACGGTGCCGCCGAGGCGCGTGATGACGTCGACCTGAAGCCTGGGTGCGTCAGCGGGCAGCTCGTCGGGTGAGGTCACGCGGACCTCGATGTCACCGCCACCGACGAGCATGTCATCGACGCTCACGGCCCAGTCGTCTCGCACGTTCAGGACCATGCCACCGAGCGTGTTCTCGAGCAGGATCGTGGCGCCCGCCGGATCGATGACCGCGTTGCGCAGGTCGACCCTGGCGCCGCCAAGGACCACGCTCACCTCTGCGTTGCGCAGGCCACGGGCACGGCTGGCGAACTCCAGTCCATCGAGGCAGACCAGGCGCCGGAACTCGTCGCTGACCTCGCTGCCCTCCTCGAACTGCTTCGATACGGCCATCGCGGCCAGGCGCGTGACGATCGTGCCCGCGATGAGTACCAGCAGCGCCTTGAGCAGTGTGCGCATCGTCGACCTCCTGCTTGGGCCGGGTGCGACCGGCCTCGCCTCCGACCATAGCGAGCATGGGCTCCCGAGCGTCCTTCCATTCGCCTGTCTGATGCGGGCGAAACGGCACTGTCACGAGGCGCCGTGCCCGGCGGACCCTCTGGGTGGGTGGTCCTGCGCGGGTCCCGCAGGGGGCTGCTGGTGCTGGTACCCCCCGGTTCTCCATGCTCAGGAGGAAATCATGCCTACGGTCGACCAGGCGATCGACGAGTTCCTGTCGCTCAAGCGCATCGCCGTCGCAGGCGTCTCACGAGACGCCAATGGAACCCACGCCAGCAACGGCATCTACACGCGCTTCAAGGAGCGCGGCTACGAGGTCTTCCCGGTCAACCCCAACACCGACGAGATCATGGGCGACACCTGCTACCGAAGCCTCAAGGACATCCCCGGCGGGGTCGACGGCGTCGTCATCGCCACCAACCCCAAGGTCTCGCTCGCGGTGGCCCAGGAGTGCAAGGAGCTCGGCGTCGAGAAGGTCTGGTTCCACAAGAACTTCGGTGCCGGCAGCTACTCGCAGGAGGCCCACGACTACTGTCGTGCGAACGGCATCACGGCCCTCGTCAGCTGTCCCCTCTGGTACGGCAAGACGCAGGACGGGTTCCACAAGTTCTTCGGCGCAGCGTGCCGGGTCCTGCGCCAGGTGCCCAGCACGATCGAGTAGCGGGCGAGCCGCCTGGTGTCGGCTCGGTGAGCGGGTCGGGTCGCCCATCCGACCGCTCCATCTTCATCTCGAGGCTCCGCCGTACGCCATGGCGCACGGCCGTGCGCCAGGCCTGGCGGTCACGGGGGAGGGGAGACGCGTTGCTGCTTCCGGAGCGCCTCGAGGGCGCCGTGTATGGACACCTCTGTGGCGATGCCCTGGGTGTGCCCTACGAGTTCCTCCCGGCTGACCGCATCGGCGAGGTCGAATGGAAGGGCGGCGGCAGCCACGGCCAGCCGCCGGGCACCTGGAGCGACGACGGAGCCCTGATGCTGGCCCTGCTCGACTCGCTGCTCTCTGTCGGCTTCGACACGGCCGACCAGGGCCGCCGAGCCGTGGCCTGGCGAGACGAGGGCGCCTACGCCCCGGGGGCGGTGGTCTTCGACGTGGGCATCTCCACGACGGCCGCGCTCCACGAGCTGCGCGCCGGCACGGACGCCGAGGCGGCGGGCAGGGTCGAGGCCAAGGGCAACGGCTCGCTCATGCGCATCCTGCCCTTGCCGCTGGTCCTGCGCGAGGTGCCTGACCAGGAGCTGCTGGAGCTGGCCTTCCGAGCGTCGCGCGTGACCCACGGCAGCGCGGAGGCCCAGCTCGCCTGCGGGCTGTACGTGCTCATCGTGCGCCGCCTGCTCGAGAACGAGGGTGATCGAGCGCTCATCCTGGCCGGGGCTCGTGCAGCCCTGCGAGAGCACCTTCGCGTGCGGGGCCTGCCCGGTTCGAAGGAGGCGACCGCACCAGCACAGGCGTTGGCCGCCCTTGACGCGTTCGAGGCCTGGAGCGACCGCGGTGGGCGCGGCCGCGTGGTGGACAGCTTCTGGTCGGCCTGGGACGCCTTCGCGCCCGCGCCCGACTACGTCGCCGCCGTGACCGCAGCCGTGCGCTACGGCGATGACACCGACACCACCGCAGCCATCGCCGGTGGCCTCGCGGGGGTGGCCTTCGGGATCGAGGCCGTGCCCACCGCCTGGCAGCGTGGCTTGCGCGACCGAAGCACCGCCCAGGTGCTCATCGACCGGCTCGTCGAGACCGACCGCTCGGAATGGGACGGCACGCCCTGGCGCACCTCGCACCACAAGGCCCTGCGCGTCGACTTCATGGATCTCACGGGTACGGACCTGGCCGCCGGTGGGGGCCGGGCAGGCATGACCTTCCTGCCCGGCAAGCGCTACCTGGGCTACTACAGCGGCCCGCACTGGCGCGATCTCGACAGCGATGCTGCCAGCCTGCGCGAGCAGGGCGTGAAGGTGCTGCTCCTGCTGGTGGAGGACAAGGAACTGCAGCGCTGCCGCGCGACGCACGTGGGCGAGGTCCTGCCGGAGCACGGTATCGAGCTCATCCGCCACCCCGTGCGCGACCCGCAGCCGCCAGCCGACGATGCCGCCTACCGCCGCACCGTCGCCGGCCTGGCCGAGCGCGTGCGCCAGGGTGCGACGGTCGCCATCGCCTGCCGCGGCGGCCTTGATCGCGCGGGCATGACCGCGGCCTGCCTGCTGCGGGAGGCGGGTCTGGAGGCTGATGCGGCCATCGACCGCGTCCACGCCGCGCGCGCACACACGCTCACGATGCCCGATCAGCTGCGCTACGTGAAGGACTGGCCGCACGGCTGAGCCGGCCGGGGCCGTTTCTCCACGCAATCTCCATCCTCGATCCATCGTGCCTGCGTGTGGGCCGGGCATGGTCATGGCCAGTGAACCGACAGCGCGTCCCCGACGCGCGACACTAAGGAGACATTGGACATGCCGACCCGCTCCCCACGGACGATCCTCACCATCTCAGCCGCGCTGGCCTTGACGGTTGCCGCGCTCGCCCCCGCCGCCGCCCTGGCCAGGGGTCCCAACGGCGGAGGTGGCGACGCCAGCTGCGACGGCGACTGCACCGCTGACGCACCCCAGGCCCAGCAGGTGCGTGCGCGCGATGGCTCGGGCGCCAGCCAGTCGTCCGGCACGCAGGCCAACGCCGGAGGTGGCGGGCAGGTGCGGGCACGCGCGGCCAACACCACCAAGAGCCAGACGAGGAACACCAGCAGCGGTCGCAACGCGACTGCCACCGGCAACCGTCAGAACGCCAACGCCAACGCCAACGCCAATGGCCAGAACGCCAAGAGCGGTGCCGGCCAGGGGCCGAACGAGGACGGCCAGCGTGGCCCCGGCACCTGCGACGAGTGCGACGTCGAGATGGGCATCCTGACCCCCGACCAGGAGCAGGGCCTCATCTTCATGGTCGAGGAGGAGAAGCTGGCGCACGACATCTATGCCGCATTCGCGGAGCAGTACGACGTCCCCATCTTCAGCAACATCGCCGCCTCCGAGGCGCGCCACCAGCTGGCCGTGGGCGTCGTGCTCGAGCGCTACGACATCGATGCCTCGTTCCTGCCGGAAGTCGCGGGCGTATTCCACAACGAAGTCCTCGGCTCGCGCTACACCAGCCTGCTCGAAGAAGGCTCGGCCAGCCTTGCGGCGGCCCTCGGTGTCGGCGTACAGATCGAGACGCTGGACATCGCCGACCTCATGTCGCGGCTGGAGGATCTCGACGACGCGCCTGATGTGCACGAGATGTACTCGCACCTGCTGGCCGGCAGCCAGAACCACCTGGCGGCCTTCGAAGGCCGGCTCTAGCGACGCTGCCCTGCGACGGCGGCCGGGGGAGACCCCGGCCGCCGTCGTACCATCGGTGCCTCATGCCACGGATCCTCGTCGTCGACGACGAGCCACACATCACCGACGTGGTCAGTGCCTATCTCGTTCGCGAGGGGCTCCAGGTCGACACCGCTGCCGACGGGGATGCGGCCTTCGAGCTGGCGCGCTCGCTCCGACCGGACCTCATCGTGCTCGATGTCGGCCTGCCCGGTCGCTCCGGCTTCGACGTCCTGCGCGATCTCCGCGCCGAGGGCGTCGACAGTGCCGTCATCCTCCTGACCGCCAGGGACGACCTCATCGACCGTGTCGCCGGGCTCGAGATGGGTGCCGACGACTACGTCACCAAGCCCTTCGAGCCGCGCGAGCTGATGGCCCGTGTCGGAGCCGTCCTGCGTCGCGCAGCCGAGGTGCATGCGCACGATCGCGTGCGCTCGTTCGTGGATCTTGCGATCGACATCGATGCGCGTGAGGTCACCCGGGACGGCCAGGCCATCGCCCTGACGCGCGTGGAGTTCGACCTGCTGGCCACGCTCACCGAGCGACCCGGTGCGGTCCTGGGCCGAGGGCAGCTGGGCGAACGCATCTACGGCGAGGCCTTCGAGGCGGATGACCGGACGCTCGATAGCCATGTCAAGAACCTGCGTCGCAAGCTCGGGCCTCCGCCCACCGGCGGCGACTACATCGAGACCGTCCGCGGCGTGGGCTACCGAGCCACGCGCAGATGAGCCTGCGCCTTCGACTCGCGCTCATCTTCGCGCTCGTGGCGCTCGTCACGGCTGGCATCATCGCGCTCGTGACGCCGGCCATCGTCGAGTACGGATTCGCTCGTCTGGCCGATGACGCCTCGGCCCGCGGCCAGGGCCAGGGCCAGGGCTCCGGCGATGGGCCGGGGCCGCGAGAAGGGCGCGGGCCAGGCCGAGCTCAACGCGAGACGGTCGCCGCCATCGTGGTCCTGGGGATGGCAGCAGCCGCGGGCGCGTCGATCCTGGGCTTCGTCGTCGCGGGACGCCTGGTGTCACCGCTGGGGCGGCTGCGGGATGCCGCGGCAGACCTCGCGGCCGGGGACCTCGAGCGTCGGTCTGACGTCGGCGACCGCTCCGACGAGATCGGCGAGCTCGGCCGCTCGTTCGACTCGATGGCGAGCTCGCTCGAGCGTTCCGATGCCAGTCGGCGCCGGCTCTTCCAGGACGCAGCGCATGAGCTCAAGACGCCGCTGACGGTCATCGATGCCACGACCACGGCCATCCTCGACGGCGTCTACGAGCACGATGACCGTCATCTGGAGACCATCCGCTCGCAGTCCCAGCTGCTGGCTCGCATCGTGGACGACCTGCGCACGGTCAGCCTGGCCGAAGCGGGACGGTTGCCGCTCGAGATGACCGAGCTCGATGCCGCGGACGTCGTTCGCCAGACGGCCATCGGCTTCGGCCCGGCAGCCGAGCTGGCCGGCATCAGCCTGCGCTTCGAGCTTCCATCCGGCCTCCTGCGCGTCCGGGCCGACCGACAGCGGCTGGGGCAGATGCTGGGGGCGCTGGTGGACAACGCCTTGCGGCACACGCCCAGTGGTGGGGTGGTCGTGATCGAAGGCTCGCGACGCGGTCCCATCATCGACCTGGCTGTCCGTGACGATGGGCCCGGGATCCCGCCTGCGGACCTGCCGAACGTCTTCGAGCGTTTCTACCGCGTCGACCCGGCGGCGAAGCGAGACGAGGGCACGTCCGGTCTTGGCCTGTCGATCGTGCGGGCGCTCGCGGAGGCCCAGGGTGCGACCGTCGAGGTCGCCAACGTCGTCCCGCATGGCGCCCGGTTCTCGCTTTCATTCGCCGCCAGCGATCTTCTCGCTTGACGCACGACCTCAAGGCCCCTTGAAGCCGGTGGCCAAGGCGTCCAGCCTTGGGGCCACAAGGCCCGGGCAATCAGCCCCGGTGGTCACTACTGGGGACTGGCCTCGTCAGGTGTACTTGGTCACGTGAAATCTGACTTCCCCAATCAGGATTGCGAGCACCGCTCCTGCAACTGGCTGGCTCGCGTGGTGGCCATGGGCCGACCCGTCCCCAAGCGCTGCCGCAAGTTCTGCCCTGCAGCAGCGTCCATCGTGAGCCTCGATCAGCTCGCTCGTGGCCAGACCGGCCGCATCCTGCGCGTGGGTGGCCGACCGGCGACGCGTCGCCGGCTCCTGGAGCTCGGCGTCGTCCGGGGCGAGACCATCATGCTGCAGCGCGCCGCGCCGCTGGGGGACCCGCTCGAGTTCGTGGTCAAGGGCTATCACCTCTCCCTCCGCAAGCGTGAGGCCGCCACCATCATGGTCGAAACGCTGGAGGCCCCCGCCGAGTCGGCTGCGGCCTGATGGGCGAGGTCCTCACGCTGGCGCTCGCCGGCAACCCCAACGCGGGCAAGACGTCGATCTTCAACGCCCTCACCGGTTCCCACCAGCACGTTGGCAACTGGCCCGGCAAGACCGTGTCCAAGATGGAGGGCACCTTCCGGCGTCGCGACATCGTGGGGCGGATCGTCGACCTCCCCGGCACCTACAGCCTCAGTGCCTTCTCGCCGGAGGAGGTCATCGCCCGCGACTACCTGCTCTCACGCGAGCCGGACGCGGTCGTCAACGTGGTCGACGCCACCAACCTCGAACGCAACCTCTACCTCACCTCCCAGCTGCTCGAGCTGGGCATCCCCCTCATCCTCGCGCTCAACGTCATGGACAGCGCTACCTCCCAGGGCATCCGCATCGACCAGCAGCGGCTCGGCGTGCTGCTCGGTGGTGCGCCCGTGGTGGAGACCGTGGGGCATCGCGGCCGCGGGATGGATGAGCTGATCGAGGCCGCCATCGGCCTGGCGGGGGTGGAGCGGGCGCAGATGCGCCTGGTGGCCTGAGTCGTGACCGCGGCCCCCGGCGCGATGGCCCGTCCGCCCTTCCGTATCGACTACGGTGCGGACGTCGAGCCCGAGATCGGCGCCCTCGCCGAGCTCATCGCTGCGACCCCGGTGCTGGCGGGGTTCCCGCCACGCTGGCTGGCCATCAAGCTGCTCGAGGACGAGCTCGATATCGTCGACCGCGTGGCCGCCGCCGAGGGCACCTCGCTGGTGCTGTCCCGGGCCCAGGCTGGTCGCGCTGCTATCGAGGCCGCGCACGGTGATACCGCGGACATCGCCATCGCCGACGCCCGCTACGGCTACGTCCACGGCGTCGCGGTGGAGGTCGTCGATACCTCCCTGGCCGCGCGCTACACGGTCACCGACCGGCTCGACCGGGTCCTCACCAACCGATGGGTCGGCCTGCCCATCTTCCTCGTGGTCATGTACGTGGTCTTCCAGCTGGTGGTCAACGTCTCGGCCTACTTCCTCGACTGGGTCGACGCGGTCATCAGCGGCCCCATCACGCGCTGGGCCACGAGCTTCCTGACCGCCATCTCCGCGCCCGACTGGTTCGTCTCGCTGGTCGTCGACGGCGTCATCGCCGGTGTCGGGGCCGTGCTCGTATTCGTGCCCGGGCTGATCGTGCTCTACCTCTTCCTGACGCTGCTCGAGGACAGCGGATACATGGCCCGCGTGGCCTTCGTCATGGACCGGGTCATGCGCTTCACGGGCCTCCACGGCAAGTCGTTCATGCCCATGATCCTGGGCTTCGGCTGCGCGGTCCCGGCCATCTACTCCACGCGCACGCTCGAGAGTCGCACCCAGCGCATCCTCACCAGCCTGGTGCTGCCGCTGATGTCGTGCTCGGCGCGGCTGCCGGTGTACGTCGTGTTCGGGCTGGCCTTCTTCGGCGCCGCGGCCGGCAACGTCATCACCGCGCTCTACGTCTTCGGCATCGTCATGGCCGCCATCGTGGCCACGGTCATGAGCCGCACGATCCTGCGCGAACGGGACGACTCGGTCTTCGCGCTCGAGCTGCCGCCCTACCGCGTGCCCATGCTGCGGGTGCTGATGCGACACACCTGGCAGAAGACGCGGGAGTTCGTGGTCAAGGCCGGGACCGTCATCTTCACGGTCGTGGTCATCCTCTGGTTCGCGATGAGCCTGCCGTGGGGCGTGGATGATCAGCGGGAGAGCTACTTCGGTCAGGCCAGCGCGGCGGTGGCCCCGGTGTTCGCGCCGGCCGGGTTCGGGACGTGGGAGGCCACGGGCGCCCTGGCCAGCGGCTTCATCGCCAAGGAGGTCGTGGTCTCGACGTTGGGCCAGATCTACGTCGGTGGCGACGATGCCGGCGCGGCCGCCGGCGCGGTGCCCACGGTCGGCGAGGATGTGCGCGAGATCGCGAGCGGGTTCGTGGCCGCGGTCGAGGGCGCCGCACGCACGACCCTGAGCCTGGTGCCAGGGGTGGACCTCATGCCCGAGCAGCAGGCGGAGCCGGAGGATACGCAGCTGAGCGCGGCCCTGGGTGCGGCCTTCACGCCCCTGGCAGCGGTGGGCTTCCTCGTCTTCGTGCTCATCTACACGCCCTGCATCGCGACGCTCGCGGCCATCCGCGATGAGTTCGGCTGGCGCTGGGCGGCTCTGTCGGGCGTCTATCAGTTCGGCATCGCCTGGCTGCTGGCGGTGCTCGTCTTCCAGCTCGGCAGCTTCCTGGGGTACGCCTGATGCTGTCGGCGGTGCTGGCGGCGGTCCGGGACGCGGGCAAGCCGATGTGTCTGGCCGACCTGAGCTCCCAGCTGCAGATCGAGGAGTCCGCCCTCGAGGGCATGCTCGAGACGCTTGTCGCGCGCGGTCGCCTGCGGGCCTTCGAGTTCGTCGATGACGGCTGCTCCACCTGCCCCGTGAAGGGCGGCTGTTTCATCATGAACGACGGCGTGGCCAAGACCTACGCCCTGCCGCCAGACCGCTCTGGCGCCGAGCGGACGTTGCCGAGCTTCGGCTGACCGCGGCCACCTTGGTGCTCGGTGAGGCGCCGACGGTGCGGCTGCCGGGCTGGTGCCGGCGTGCGGTGCCGCCCGCCTTGCCGCTGGCCGCCGACGCCGAGGTGCGGCCCGCCTCGCCGGTTCGGCCTGCCTTGCCGCTCAACGACCGATCAGGCCCTCGGCGCTGTCGGTCTTGCCGATGCCTGCCGCTGAGTGGCAAGAATGTGCGTGGCTTGCCGTCATCCGGCAGCACACCGACGAGCGGGCTACCTCGATGCCGTGACCAGCCGACCATCGGCAACTACAGCAGAACGATCGAGCTCCCGCCTGGATCCAGGCCGGCCTCGAGGCGGGCAAGCGCGATCTCAGGTGCCAGCGGGAAGTCCGAACGGAAGCCGGCGTCCAAGGCGCGGACGAACCGCCGGTTGTGGCGCGTGTCCGCGAGCAGCAGGATGACGTGGTCGACCGCGCCGTCACGGCGCTTGAGCTTGAGCCGACGCTGCAGGTCCTGCGTGTCATGTGCACGTGTCTCAGCCTCGATCCCGACTCGCACCGGCGGAATACGGATGAGCGCATCCCATGCGCGCTTGTCGCCAGGGTTGGGGAGTGGGACCTCGGTGGCCCAGGCGGCGCCGGCCGCAAGCCGCGAGCGCAGACGCTCGAGCAACTCGAGGTGCGCCCGGTCACGCACGGGGTGACCGCCCGGGTACGCGTTGATGCGCAGCTCGAGGCCGACCGCCGCCGCCGCTCGCGCCAGGTCGACGACTGGCAGGCAGGGTGAGGCTCCGCGCTCGAGCCGGCTCCAGGCTGAGGCCGACATGCCGACGGCGCGTCCCGCAGCCGTCTGGCTGAGGTCGTGGTTCAGGCGTGCCTGGCGTACCTCGCTGCCCAGCCTCGTGAGCGAGGTCGCGGTCAGCCTCCTCGCTCGGTCGTCTCGTCGCTCTCGTCCGGACATGGATCCGAGGGTGGCCGGCACGTCTTATCGCGCGCTTGACGGCGACTTATGTCCGGGGTTTGCAGGGCCAGTAGACACGTCTCTGCCCTTGCCGCTCACCGGCTGAAAGAGCACCGACACACGGCAGGCCTGGCCGTCGTCTGCCTCCTGTCGGCAACCACGCCGAGCGTTGCCTGTCACTGGCAAGAAGTCGGGTGGTCCAGCGACCCGCGACCTGCCCGTGCCGCTGACCGGCAACGCCCGTGCGCGGTGCGCGCATCCGGGTCGCGACTGACCGATGAGCGGCAAACGGCGGGGCCGGAGACAGTCAGGCCCGCAGGCGCGACCTGCCCGTGCCGCTGACCGGCAACGCCCGTGCGCGGTGCGCGCATCCGGGTCGCGACTGACCGATGAGCGGTCGCGGACCAGCTCAACCGCGTGAAGCGGCACCGCTCTCGGACCAACGGCCCACGATTGGGTGGCCGAACGGCCCAAGCCTAGGTGTTTCAGACAAGTAGACGATGGGCATCTGGCGCGCTCCCATCGGTCGGACGGGGTCTGCGCGCCCGAGAGGGAAACCGTAGCGGGGGGTCACGTCGCTTGGACGCAGAACTGCTGGCGAGGTTGCAGTTCACGCTCACTGCCAGCTATCACTTCATCTTCCCGCCTCTGAGCATGGGGCTGGGACTGATGCTGCTGTTCATCAGCGGCATGTATCTCCGGACCAAGGACCCCAAGTGGCGCCAGCTGCAGTTCTTCTGGGTCAAGGTCTACGGCATCGTCTTCGCCATGGGCGTCGCCACCGGCGTCGTCATGGAGTTCGAGTTCGGCATGAACTGGTCCGAATACTCGCGCTTCGTAGGCAACGTCTTCGGCTCGCTCCTTGCCGCAGAGGGAGTCTTCGCCTTCTTCCTCGAAGGAGGCTTCCTGGGCCTGATGCTCTTCGGCGGCAATCGCCTCGGGCCACGGATGTGGTTCCTGGCCAGCTTCATGGTCGTCTTCGGCGCCCACTTCAGCGCCATCTGGATCACTGCCGCCAACTCCTGGATGCAGACCCCTGCCGGCTACGCGCTGCAGGATGAGCCGGTGCCGGTGCGGGCGGTCATGACCGACTTCTGGGCCACCGTCTTCACCCCCTCGTTCGGGACCCGGCTGCTGCACATCCTCTTCGCCAGCTGGACCGCCGGTGCGGCCCTCGTGGCCAGCGTGGGCGCGTGGTACATCCTGCGCAAGCCGCAGTTCGCCGATCTGGGCAAGCTGTGCCTGACCATCGCCCTCCCGGCCTTCATCGTCTTCTCCGTGGCCAACGGCTTCATCTTCGGCCCGGAGTCGGCCCAGAGCGTGGCCGAGAATCAGCCCACCAAGCTCGCTGCCATGGAAGGTGTGTGGCAGACCCAGGAGAACGCCGAGGCCTTCGTCTTCGGCTGGGTCGATGAGAGCACCGGTGAGACCATCGGCCTCGCCGTCCCCGGACTGCTCAGCTTCCTCAGCGGCCAGGACGTGGTCACCGGCATCAACGACTTCGAGGTTCCGCCAACGGTGGTCAACCTGACCTTCCAGGCGTACCACCTGATGGTCGGCCTGGGCATGGCCATCATCCCCTTCGCCCTCCTGTCCGCCGGCCTGTGGTTCTGGAAGCGCAAGCTGCTGGACCACCGCTGGGCACTATGGATCGTGGTGTCCTCGGTGTTCGTCTCGCTCTTCGTCATCACCATGGGCTGGTGGGTGGCCGAGCTTGGCCGTCAGCCATGGATCGTCTACGAGCTGCTCTTCACCGCCGACGGCACCTCGCCGGTGGTCGAGGCGTGGGAGATCGTGGCCTCGCTGGGCATGTTCGTCCTCATCTATTCGCTGCTGCTGGTCGTCTTCATCTACCTGCTCAACAGCAAGATCCAGCATGGTCCGGCACCGCTCGAGGAGATCGAGTCCACGCCGGTCGATGCCCTGCCTGACACCCTGCGCGGCATCTTCGCCGCCCGCGGCCGTGGAGAGGAGCGCATCACCCGATGATCCTCAACGAGATCTGGTTCATCCTGTTCATCGTCATCGTCGGCGGGTACCTCATCCTCGACGGCTTCGACATGGGCGTGGGCATCCTCCACCTGGTCGCGGCCAGGACGGACGGCGAGCGCCGCGCGCTGCTCAACTCCATCGGTCCGGTCTGGGACGGCAACGAGGTCTGGCTCATCCTGGGCGGTGGCGTCCTCTTCGCCATCTTCCCCTTCGCCTACGCCTCGCTCTTCTCCGGGCTCTATCTCGCCTTCATGCTGGTGCTGGTGGTGCTCATCTTCCGAGCCGTGACGCTGGAGTTCCGCTCGCAGCGACCGAGCCCGCGCTGGCGCACGGCCTGGGACTGGTCCTTCAGCCTCTCCTCGCTGGTGCTGGCGCTGTTGCTGGGAGTGGCCTTCGGGGCCGTCATCAGCGGTGTGCCGCTGGGCCCCGACCAGGAGATCCGGACCAACCTCATCGAACTGCTGACGCCGTTCAACCTGCTCGTGGGCGTGACCACCGTGGCCATGTTCGCGATGCACGGGTCGATCTACCTGATCATGAAGACCGAGGACGACCTGCAGGCACGCATCAAGCGCTTCCTGCCCTACCTGATGATCGGGTTCGTGGCGCTCAACACCGTCATGGTGGCCTTCTCGCTGGCGCTCGGCCTGCCCTTCACCGAGCGCTACCTCGAGCAGCTCTGGCCGATCATCTTCCCAGCTGCCGCACTCGCGGCCATGGCTGCGGTCTGGTACTTCGTCCAGCGCGCCGACTACTTCTTCGCCTTCGTGGCCTCGTCGCTGATGATCCTGCTGCTGCTGGTGGCGGGTGGCATCGGCATGCATCCCAACCTGCTCATCTCGACCGTCGACCAGGCCTACAACCTGACCATCTTCAACGCGGCCTCGGAGGAGCCGACGTTGGTGGTGGCGCTGATCATCGCCCTCATCGGGATGCCCTTCGTGCTGCTATACACGGCGGGTGTCTACTACATCTTCCGGGGCAAGGTCACCGTCGACAACACGAGCTACTAGTCGCCATGGCCGCTGCCCCGTGAGCGGACGCGGCCCCGCATGATCGGCCCTCGGACAGCCGGCGCCTCTCCAGAGCGTCGGCTGTTCCGTCATGTGCCCGCGGCACGTCGCTGGATGCTCGTGGCCGTGGGCGCCGGGGTCGCGGCCACGCTGGCCCTGGTCGCGCAGCTCGTGGCCGTGGCCCTCGCCGTGGCGGGCGTGTTCCTCGAGGGCCAGACGCTCGACGACGTCTTCCCGCTGCTGGCCCTCGGCCTGCTCCTCCTGCTGCTGCGCACGGTCTTGGGCATCGGCGGCGAGCTGGCCGCCCGCCGCTCTGCCGAGACGCTCGTGGGCACGCTTCGCGCGGAGCTCACCGGGCAGGTGCTGCGCCTTGGGCCCACGTGGACCAGCCATGAGCGCTCGGGTGAGCTCAGCGGCGTGCTCGTCAGCGGGCTCGACGCCATCGAGCAGTACGTGACCCAGTTCCTGCCGGCCCGCGGGCTGGCCCTGATCGTGCCGGTGCTGGTGCTGCTGCTGGTGCTCGTGCTCGACCCGCCGTCGGTCCTCGTGCTGCTGTTCACGGGTCCGCTGTTGCTGTTGCTGCTGGTGGTCATCGGCGGCCGCACGCGCGCCGTCAGCGAGAAGCGCTTCATGGAGATGCGCACGCTCAGCGCCTTCTTCCTCGACATCCTGCGCGGCATCGCCACGCTCAAGATGTTCGGGCGCAGCCGCGAGCAGGTGGACAACCTGCGGCACATCAGCGGTCGCTACGGCGATGCCACCATGGACGTGCTGCGCACCGCCTTCCAGACGAGCCTCGTGCTGGAGTGGGGCTCGACCATCGCCATCGCCCTGGTGGCGGTGGAGATCGGCCTGCGCCTGCTCGAGGGGGCCATCGAGTTCCCGCGCGCGCTGGCGGTCCTGCTCATCGTGCCCGAGTTCTTCCTCCCGCTCCGCGCCCTCGCTGCGCGCTTCCACGTGGGCACCGCGGGTCGCGCCGTCATCACGCGCACCTTCGAGATCCTTGATGAGCCGACGCCGACCAGAACGGATCCGATCGACGAGGCCGAAGCGGCCGAAGGACCCACCGACCCTGCCGTGACCGAGCCACCGCTGATCGCCCTCGAGCGCGTGCGGTTCACGTACCCGGGCCGCACGGCGCCGGCGCTCGACGGCGCGACCTTCGAGCTGCGGCCGGGCCAGTCGGTGGCCCTGGTGGGCGCCAGCGGTGCCGGCAAGTCCACGCTCAGCAGCATCCTCCTGCGCTTCATCGACCCCGACGCCGGTGCCATCAGCGTCGACGGCCGTCCGCTCGACGTGTTCGGACGCGCCGCCTGGCGGGCAGCCGTGGCGTGGGTGCCGCAGCGACCGCACCTGTTCGATGGCTCCGTCGCCGACAACATCCGCCTGGCGCGCCCCGGGGCCAGCGACGAGCAGGTGGCCGCGGCCGCACGTGCGGCCAACGCCGACGAGTTCATCGAGCGCCTGCCGCGGGGCCTGGAGACCCCGGTCGGAGAAGCCGGCGCCCGCCTCTCGGGTGGGCAGCGCCAGCGCCTGGCCATCGCCCGGGCCTACCTCCGCGACGCGCCCGTGCTCATCCTCGACGAGGCCACCTCCCACCAGGACGAAGCCAGCGAGCAGGCCATCGCCGACGCGCTCGATCGACTCGTCGCCGGACGGACGGTGCTGCTCATCGCCCATCGCCTGCGTCTGGCACAGCGGGCCGACCGGGTGGTCGTGCTCGAGGCGGGCCGGGTCGTGGAGCAGGGGACGCCGGCCGAGCTGCTCGCGGCCGACGGTGCCTACCGCCGGCTCGTGCGCGACTTCGGCGAGGACGAGGAGGTGGACGCGTGAGCGACATGCGCCGCCTCCTGAAGCTCGTCCTCGAGCACTGGCCCTGGCTCGTGGCCGGCGGGTTCCTCGGCGTCATCGCGGTCGGCTCCAACGTGGCGCTCATGGGCCTCTCGGCCTATCTCATCTCCAAGGCCGCCATCGCGACCGGCGTGGCCGAGCTGGCCCTGGCGGTGACGGGCGTGCGGGTGCTGGCCATCTCACGCGCCACCTTCCGCTACCTCGAGCGCTACACCACCCACCGAGCGATGTTCCGCATCCTCTCCACGGTGCGCGTGTGGTTCTACCGGGCGCTGGAGCCGCTGGCACCGGCACGATTGGTGGACCGCCGCAGCGGCGACCTCCTGACGCGCCTCGTCGATGACGTCGATGCGCTGGAGGACTTCTACATCAAGGTCCTGCTGCCGCCGGTGGTGGCTGCGGTCGTGGTCGCCGGCATGTCGATCGTGTACGGGGCCTTCGACCTCGCCCTCGGGCTGGCGCTGGCGGGCTTCCTCGTGCTCACCGGGGTGGTCCTGCCCCTGACCTCGCGCTGGCTCTCGTCCGTGCCCGCCGCAGCCGCGGCCACCATCCGTGGCGATGTCGGCGCCATGCTCGTCGACGAGGTCCAGGGCGTGGCCGACCTGGTGGCGCTCGACGCTGCCGCCGCGCACCGCGAGCGGCTGCTCGCCCGAGCCCGGCAGCTGGACCAGGCGCGCGGCCGGCTGGGCGCCATCGAGGGCGTGGCCAACGCGCTATCGGGCCTCTTCGCCTCGCTCGCCGCGATGGTCATCCTCGTGCTGGCCATCCCCATGGTCACCGCCGGCACGCTCGAGGGCGTCTTCCTCGCGACCCTGCCGCTGGCCGCCATCGCCGCCTTCGAGGCGGTCCAGCCGCTGTCCCGCTCACTGCAGCTGTACGACACCACCAGGGCCTCGGCACGGCGGGTCTTCGAGCTCGTCGACGAGGCGCCGCCGGTGTCCGATCCGCCGGCGCCGGCCCCGTCGCCCTCGACCGATGCGCTCGAGATCGAGGGCCTCTCGTTCCGCTTCGCCGAGACCGAGCCCTGGGTCCTCCGCGACCTGGACCTGACGGTCGGGGCAGGGGAGCGCGTGGCGCTCGTGGGTCCCTCCGGCAGCGGCAAGTCGACGCTGGTCTCGCTGCTCCTGCGCTTCTGGGACTACGACACCGGCACCGTTCGCGTCGGCGGACGCGAGCTGCACGAGCTGACCCAGGACGAGGCACGAGCACAGCTGTCGGTCGTGCCGCAGGACGTGCATCTCTTCAACGCCACCATCGAGGACAACCTGATGGTGGCCGACGCGTACGCCACGCGCGAGGACCTCGAGCGGGCCTGCGCCGTGGCGCGGCTCGATGCCTTCATCGACTCGCTGCCCTCCGGCTACGACACCGTCGTGGGCGAAGACGGGACCATGCTTTCCGGCGGAGAGCGGCGCCGGCTGGCGATCGCCCGGGCGGTGCTCAAGGACGCGCCGGTGGTGATCCTCGACGAGGCCAGCGCGGACCTCGACAGCACCACCGAGTCCCAGCTGTGGTCGGCCCTCGATCCGTGGCTCGAGGGCAAGACGGTACTGGTCATCTCGCACCGTCCCACCATCGGCAGCCATGTCGATCGGGTCGTCGAGCTGGGCGCGGCGGGTGGCGTCGCACAGGGCTGACCCTCGCCCTTTTTGGAGGCACGTGCTACTGTTGTTGGTCGCTGCATGTCGCAGCTCGCCCGCGTGGTCGCCTTTTTTCTCGAACGGACCGTGCGCTCTTGGTCTTTGGTTCGAGATCCCCAAGGAGGGCCACTATGGCCACCGGTACCGTCAAGAAGCTCGTCTCTGATCGTGGCTTCGGCTTCCTCGCCGCAGATGATGGCAAGGAATACTTCTTCCACCGCAACGAGCTCGAGAACTCGTCCGACTTCGACCGCCTGGTCGGCGGCGAGAAGGTCGAGTTCGAGGTCGGGCAGAGCCAGAAGGGCCCGCAGGCCCAGCGCGTTCGCCTGGTCTAACGCTGCGCGGCGCGCTTGACGCGCCACCAGACGCTCGAGAGGCCGGCCCTTCAGGGGGCCGGCCTCTCGCGTTGTGGCGGGTGGCCACGAACCGGGCGCCGAGGCGCGGTGCTAGGCCAGCCACGTTCCTACGGCCGTGAAGCCGACGACCGTGAAGCCCAGCACCATCTGACGCGCGCCCAGCACCCTCGCCGGTCGCGGTGGCCGAGCCAGCGTGACGCGCTGCACCAGCACCAGGCCCACGACGGCGACTCCACCCCAGAGCATCGCCGGTTCCAGCAGCACCGCCGCGGCCGCGATGGCGAGCGCGGCAAGGTCGCCGTTGCGCGTCGGTCCGGACGGAGCCACGCGCCCGTGGATACGCTGTACCTGCGCGCGGACGTGCGGGATCGAGGAGAACACGCGCGCGCCCAGGATCAGCCAGGCGCCGAGGGCGAGCGTCATCGCGCCCCCGCCCGCGAGCGTGGCCATGGGCGCGACCGCTGCGACCGCCAGCGAACCCACGATCTCCGCCGCGAGGTGCCGGCTGGCTGCGCGCAGGTCGAACCAGAACGCGATCGCGAACAGCGGGCCGGCGATGACGAGCGGCCACATCCAGCTCGCATCCTGCGTGAGGGCCACGACCGCCAGCAGAGCCACGCCCATGGCCACGAGCTCCAGCAGCGCCACACGCCGTGCCAGGCGAGCTCGATCATCGGAGACGGGAGTGGGGGCAGGCCGCTCAGCACGCAGCCGCCGCAGCAGCAGCCGCAGTGGCGTCCGCGCGAGGAACGCCAGCAGCGCCGCCACGCCCAGCAGGACCCCCGCGAGGCTCGGGGCCAGGAGCACGCCCAGGACCGCCGGCTCCAGCGTCAGGCCCCAGCCGCCGTGCTCGGCAGGGAGCGCCACCGAGCGGATCGTGGGCGTGCGAGCTCGCGTCGTCACCGCGATCGCAGGTTCAGGAGACGAGGGCCTCAGCGACCTGCGCGAGTCGGCCGTGAGCTTCATCGGCGACGGCCCGGAGCTCCGTGACCCCGATGTCGCCGAGCATGCCCAAGGGGTCCACCACCGAGACCGTCGTGCCGCTGCCGTCCGCGTCCTCGTAGACGATGACGTTGCAGGGCAGCAGGAGCCCGACCTGTGGCTCCGCGGCCAGGGCCCTGATCGCCAGCTTCGGGTTGCAGGCACCGAGGATGGCGTACTTGCGGAACTCGACATCGAGCTTCTCGCGCATCGTCGAGCGCATGTCGATCTCCGTGACCACGCCGAAGCCCTGCTCCTTGAGCGCTGCCACGGTGCGCTCGAGCGCCTCGTCGTAGCCCACCTCGAGATGGATCGTGAAGGCGTATTCGTCCAGCGTGCCGTTCATCATGCCCCCTGCTCGCGCGAGTGTCTTGGGGCTCGCTGCCCCCTCGAGCATAGCCACGCCGCCGGCGGCCTTCCGCGCGGGCGCCCCACTCGCCGCTGGGCTCAATCGAGACTGAGTATCGGTATGATGGTGGTGATGACCACCACCGAACCCCTCGTCGAAGCGCTCGGGGCTGCCGGCTATCGGCTCACCGAGCCTCGTCGTGTCGTGGCCGAGCTCATCTCCGAGCGCGACGGCCACTTCACCGCCAGCGACATCATCACCCTTGCGGGAGAGCGCGGGCTCAACATCGGCCGGGCCACCATCTTCCGAGCCCTGGACCTCTACACCGAGCTGCGGCTGCTCGAGCGCATCGATCTGCCCAACGGTGATCACGCCTATGTGCCGTGCCTCCCGGACTACCACCACCACCACGTCATCTGCCAGCGCTGCGCGCGCGTGACCGAGGTCGAGGACCTCGGGCTGGGCAAGGCCATCAGCGGCATGGAGCGCACCACCGGCTGGGTCGTCCAGAAGCATCGGCTCGAGCTCTACGGACTCTGTCCGGAGTGCCAGACGGCAGCCTCGATCGAACGCTGGAACGAGCGCTACGCCGACCGCGACTACCTCTGGAAGGTGGAACCCAACCAGTTCGTCGAACGGCACCTGTCGGGACTGGAGCCCGGCGCCGCCGTGGACCTGGCCGCGGGTGAGGGGCGCAACGCGGTCTGGCTCGCGCGCCAGGGCTGGCGCGTCACGGCCGTCGACTTCTCGCGGGCCGGCCTCGACAAGACCGCTCGGCTGGCGGCCGATAGCGGCGTGGCCGAGCGCGTCGTGACCGTCGATGCCGATGCCCTGACGTGGGCTCCGGCGGAGCTTGTCGACCTGGTGCTCATCGCCTACCTGCAGCTTCCGCCGGAGCAGGTCCGAACGGTCCTTGAGCACGCGGCCACGTGGCTCCGACCCGGCGGCCGCGTGCTCGTCGTGGCCCACGACCGCACCAACATCGAGCACGGCTACGGTGGCCCGCTCACCCCGGAGCACTGCTACGACCTCGACGAGACGGTCGCGGCCCTGGCCGGGCTGGAGATGGAGGTGGCGGAGATCGCCGAGCGACACGTCGAGACCGAGGATGGTCCGCGAACGGCGCTCGATACGCTGGTGGTCGGGAGGCGTCCCTCGACCTGAGGCCCGGGCCGGGCGGGATGGACCCGACTGGACATCCGCGACGTCGTGCCGCAGCCTTGACGGAGATCGCCGCAGGAGGTGGGATGGTGCGTGCCTTGTATCAGCAGGTCTACGGTGAGCCGGAGACCGTGTTGTCGGTTCGTGAGGTCGATCAGCCGGTGGTGCCGGACGATGGGGTCCTGGTGCGGGTCGGAGCAGCCTCGATCCACATCGGTGACTGCCACCTCATCCGCGGTCTGCCCAAGGCCATGCGCCCGGTGTTCGGCGTGCGCCACCCCAGGAACCCCATCCCCGGCACCGATCTCGCCGGCACGGTCGAGTCGGTCGGCAGCGCGGTCACGGCCTGGCGACCTGGCGACGAGGTCTTCGGCCAGGCCACCGGGGCGTTCGCGGAGCTGGCGGTCGTCAAGGCCGACTCCATCGTGTCCAAGCCGGAAGGCCTTGACCTCGAGCTGGCCTCGGCCCTGGGCGTCTCGGCGCAGACGGCGCTCCAGGCCTTGCGAGATCGGCTTGCCGTCGAGTCCGGCCACAAGGTCCTGATCGTGGGTGCCTCGGGCGGCGTGGGCAGCTTCGCGGTCCAGATCGCCAAGGCCATGGGGGCGGAGGTGACCGCGGTGTGCAGCACGCGCAATGTCGAGGCCATGGCCTCCATCGGCGCCGACCGCGTCATCGACTACACCGCTGAGGACTTCACCGCTGGCTCCGAGCGCTATGACCGCATCCTCGACAACGTCGGCGCCCAGCCCATGTCAGCGGTGCGTGATGTGCTCACGCCAGACGGCATCCTGCTCTCGAACGGCGCCCCGGTCAGCGGCTGGTTCGGCGGCCTTGACCACGTCATCAACGTGATGCTCGCCTCGTTCGTGCGGAAGCAGCAGGCGCGCCCGTTCCTCTCGGTCTACCGGCAAGCAGACGGGCAGGCGCTCAAGGCGCTCGTGGAGGAAGGCAAGGTCAGGCCGCTCGTCGACCGCGTCGTTGCGCTCGATGACGGCCCGGCCGCCGTGGCGCATGTGGCGACCGGGCACGCTCAGGGCAAGACCATCATCGCCATGTCGGGGACCTAGGGCTCGACCGAGCGAAGCCGGCGGGCCGGTGGCCTACGGTCCGATGTCGATGACGACCTTGCCCATGGTGCGGCCGTCCTTGACCTGCCGCAGGGCTGCTGCCGCCTGCTCCAGCGGGAAGCGCTGGCCGATGACCGGCCGGACATCTCCCGAAGCGATGAGCTCGTTGGTCTCGTCCATGTCCTGCCGCGTCTGCGGCCAGCCCATGAGCAGGCCAAGGTCCTGTCCGTCCGTGTGCGAGAGCGTCCGCCCGCGGAGGAACCCGCCCAGCACGCGGCGGGTCGAGCCCCCGACCATGCGGTAGCGACCCGTGGGTGTGAGGATCCGCTGCCACTCGCTGACCGACCGGCGGGCATAGACGTCGAGCACGAGGTCATAGCGCTCGTCCCTGGCGATGACGTCATCGATGGCGTAGTCGATGGCGTCGTGGGCTCCAAGGGACCGCAGGAGCTCGAGCTTGGCAGCGCTGTCGACCCCGGTGACGCGAGCCCGGCGCGCGATCGCCATCTGCAGCGCGAACGTGCCCATCCCGCCGCCGGCGCCGTTGACCAGGACGTGATGTCCGGGCTCGATGAGGCGGGCGGCCTTGATGGCCACCCATGCGGCCGAGGGCACCGCGCCAGCATCCTCGAGGGCCAGGCCAGCCGGTAGCCGGCAGAGGGCCTCGACAGGAGCGACGGCGTACTCCGCGAAGGCCCCGTAGCCGTGCTCCGAGAGATCGCCCATGACCTCGTCCCCAGGTGCCAGCTCGGCCACGCCGGGACCGACGTCCTCCACCACCCCGGCGATGTCGGAGCCGACGATGCGATGGGCCGGTCGGAAGGGCGCGGCCATGCGCACCAGGGCGTAGCCGTCGAGGACCTCGACATCAGCCGCGTTGACCGACGAGCTGCGGACCCGCACGAGGACCTCGCCGGCCCTGGGGCTGGGGGTGGGTACGTCGCGCAACTCGACCGACTCGGGTGGCCCGTACCTGGGTTGCACGATGGCGCGCATGGGCTAGTCGTCTCCTTGCAGCCGCAGCTGGTGGGCCGACGTGAACAGGATGCGGCGCATCCCGAGCGCGATGACGCTGGTGGTCACGGCCACCGAGCCCAGCACGAGATACATGATGACGAGCTGTGCCTGGACCGCGTCGAGCGGGGTCACGCCCGCGAGCAGCAGGCCCACCATCATGCCCGGCAGGAAGACGATGCCGACCGCCTTGGTCGTCTCGATCTGCGGGATGAGCGCGGTCCTCAGGGCCTCGCGCAGGTAGGGCAGGGCTGCTTCCGAAGCGGGCTGACCCAGTGCCAGACGGGCCTCCACCTCGAGTCGCTTGTCCTTCAGCTCGGCGGTGATGCGGCGCGCGACGAGGACGGTGGCGGTCATGGAGTTGCCGATCATCAGGCCGGCCAGGGGCACGACCGTGTTGGCCTCGACCGGGAACACGCCCGCCCCGAAGAGCACGCCCAGGGTCACGACCGCGGACGCCGCGAACGCGCCCATGGACAGCAGCCACATGCGCGGCACCTGCGGCACGCGTCGTTGCACCGTCCAGCCGGCGAAGAGGATCATCACCGCCACCCACAGCCAGGAGAGGGCCAGGGGCTGGCCGGGTGTGAGGATGGCCACCAGCACGAGGCCCAGCAGGGCCAGCTGCGCGGCGGCTCGAAGGGCGGCCGTGACGAGGTCGCGTTCGAGGTGCAGCCCGGCCCACCAGCTGACGCCGATGGCCACCAGCACGAGCAGGCCGGAGGCGATGGCGCCGTAGAGCTCGACCGGGCCGCTCACGAGGGCACCACCCGACCGGCCTCGAGGGTCACCCGCCCGTCGGCGATGCGTTCCACCTGGGCCAGGTCGTGGGTGACCCAGAGGATGGGCACGCCCTCATCGGCGAGGCGGCGGGCGAGGGTTTCGAGCAGCAGCGAGGAGGCCTGGTCGAGCGAGGCCGTCGGCTCGTCCGCCACGAGCACACCGGGCCGCATGAGCAGGGCTCGGGCCAGGCACACCCGCTGCGCCTCACCGCCCGAGAGGGTGCTGCCGGCGCGCCCGAGGAACCCGGCATCGAGCCCCACCGCCTCGAGGATCCGTTCGTGCCGGCTGGCGTCTGCGACGTGGGTGGCTGCGAGGTTGTCACGCACGGTGCCATCGAAGAGCGTCGGGCGCTGGAAGACCATCCCCACCGTGCGGCGGAGCTCGAGCACATCGAGGGTCCGCACGTCCGTGCCGCGCAGCAGCACGCTGCCCACCGTGGGGTCGAGCAGGCGGTTCGTCAGCCGTGTGAGCGTGGACTTGCCGGAGCCGGAGGGGCCAAGGACCGCCGTGATGCCGTGCGCCGGGACGGCCAGGTCGACCTGCTCGAGGACCTGGTTCCCGCCCAGCCGGACGCCGACGCCGACGAAGGTGAAGACGGCGTCGTCACGCGTGGATGGAAGCGGGTCGGCCACTCGGCCATTGTGTCAGCCGAGTTCGCTCGCGTGCGGGCGGAACGTGCTCCTGAGCGCGGCCGCCGGATCGCTCGAGGCCGGCAGGAACTCGAAGGTCTCCGCCACCGAGACCGGCTCGACGTCGCTCTCGAGCACGCCGCAGATGAGCCGGAACCAGCGCTCGCCGTCGTGGAGGTAGTACATCTCCTGCAGCCACCCGTTGGGATCGACCCCGCGCACCACGCTGGCGCGGCCAGCAGGCAGGTCCACGTTGGCGGTCCTGATGTCCGTCCAGCCCTCCTGCTCGGCGAGACCGGTGGCGGTCAAGGCAGCGGGCACCGCGGAGCTGTTCCAGCCGGCCTCGGCGGCGAGCCCGGTGTCATCGATGACCCAGCAGTAGGCCTCGCCGCCGGCCTCCACCATTCGCTCACGTGTGCACTGCTCACCGATGCCGCAGCTGCCCATCCACCACGTCTCGTCGTCGCCCGCGGGTTCCAGCCAGAGCTGGACGACCTGGTCCGCGCCCCACCAGTCCTGGAAGCCGGTGGACGGGTCCCAGGCCAGCCAACCCGGTGGCGCGGTCAGGGCGAAGCCCGCATCGGGCAGCTCGATCCGACCGCTGCCTACCTCGGGACCGATGTCCCCGTAGGCGCTGGGACGTGCTGCTCCGCTCGTCTGGAGAAAGTAGAGCGAGCCGGCGATGATCAACGCGACCACCGCGATGAGGGTCGCCCAGGCGCGTCTGCTCAATCGTCACCTGCGAGCAAGGACGGGTGGAGCGGGAGACGGGATTCGAACCCGCGACATCCAGCTTGGAAGGCTAGCGCTCTACCAACTGAGCTACTCCCGCTCGGAAGAACCCACCTCGCGCCGACGATCCGCGATCGCGGCGGCGGTTCACACACACGATATCTCACTTGGCGACCTCTGCCATGGTCCGCGCAGTGCCTGTACGTCCGACCAAGCGACGAACGGTGTTGCGGCATCCGAGGGCGCCCGCTCAGCGCAGCGGCGAGCGGAACGCGTTCTGGCGGTCGCGTGGCAGGGCTCGTTGCTCGACCTGCAGCAGACGGACCCAGCCGACCACGGGGCGAAGGCGCGCGGCAGCCTTCTCCAGGCCTGCGGGCGGCTCCCCTTCATGCATCGCCACCAGCAGGGTCTCGTCGTCCACGTCCCACACGCCCACGACGTTGCCATCGAGGGTGATGGCATTGGTGACGTTGCCGCTGTTGTCCACCACGAACGGCCGATGCGCCTCGTCGAGGATCCGCGAACGCTCGCGCCGGGCCATCAGCCAGGCATCCCAGACCGGCAGGAAGCGGACGACACCGGACCGTTCCGCCGTGGCCAGGCCCGCGATGACCTCGTCGGTGGCCCACTGCTCATGCTCCAGCCCGTCCACCTCGATCGCGCGCGCTCCCATCGCCGCCAGCGCCGCCCGGGCCAAGGCCTTCGTGACGCCGGCCCACCAGGCCAGGTCGGCGACGCTGCCGGGCCCGTTCGCGCGCATCCAGATGGGTGCCATCACCGCGAGCGCCTGCTCCACGGGGAGCGGCGGCCCCAGGTCGGGCGCCCACGTGGCCATGCTCGCGTAGCGATAGGCCGTGGCGCGCTCGCCACCGACGGGCTCGGCCGCCACGACACGGCCCTCGCCCACCATCACCCGCAGCACGAGCGTCATGTGCGAACCCCCAGGGTCGTCCGCACCGAGGCTCGTCCGCAGCTCTCCGGCCGTGAGGCGCTCGTCGGCGAGCTCGGACTCGACGAGTCCCATCAACCGTTCTAGCGCAGCCTCGCCGACTCCCTCGTTGCGGAGCGTGAGTCGGGCAGTACGCGGCCGGCTGAGCCCCAGGTGTGCGGGCACCAGCGCCCGCGGTGCGAGGAACACCGAGCCACGCATCCCCGGCACGCGCAGGACCGAACGCTCCTTGAGCCGCTGCTCCTCGAGGGCTGCGGGCGTGTAGCCATCGAGCCGTGCGGCCAGCCCCACGTGGGAGGTGGGAGCCGTGCCGTAGATCCCGGCCGCCCCCGTGAGGGCTTCGGCCATCGACCGGGCCGGCTGCACCAGGCCATGCGCCCGCAGGGACCGGGCCACGACCGACGCCACGGTGAGCCCGGGCATCTCAGCCCTCGTGCGGTTCAGCGATCACGATGGGGTGCGCCAGCTGCGGGTGCGGGATGACGAGCATGGGGATGTCGAACACCGCCTCCAGCAGGTCGGCTCGCAGGACCTGCGCCGGCGTCCCGTCCTCGACGACCCTGGCCTCGCGCATCAGCACCACCCGATCGGCGTAGGCGGCGGCCAGGTTCAGGTCGTGCACGATGGCCAGCACCCCTCGGCCGCCATCGGCGACCCGGCGGAGCAGTCGCATGGCCGTGTGCTGGTGGGCTGGATCGAGGCTGGAGGTGGGTTCGTCGAGCAGGAGGTAGCGAGCCTCGGGTCTGGTCACGCCGGGGGCATCGGTGACCTGGGCCACGGCGCGCGCCAGGCTCACCCGCTGTCGCTCACCGGTGGAGAGCGTGGCGTAGACCCGTTCACCCAGGCCAGCGCAATCGACCGCTCGGAGCAGCTCCTCGATGACGACGTGGTCAGCCTCGTCCGGGTCACCGCCATGCAGCGGCATCCGACCCAGCATGGCCACCTCCGCGGCGCTGAAGGCGAAGGCCACCGCACGATCGGTGCCCATCACGGCGCGGCGTCGCGCCAGCGCTCCTCCGGGCCACTGGTCGAGGGGCTGTTCGTCGAGCGTGACCACGCCGGCCGACGGCGGGCGGTCACCGGCGAGGACGCTCAGCAGCGTCGTCTTGCCGGCACCGTTCGGTCCGGCCACGGCCACGATCTGGCCGGGCCGGATCTCCACCGAGACCCCGTCGAGCAGGGTGGCTCCACCGATGCGGACGCCGACCTCGGTCGCACGGTAGGTCATCGGGCCAGCAGGCCCCGGTCGCGCAGCAGCAGCCACAGGAAGAAGGGTGCGCCGACGAGGGTGGTGATGACGCCGATAGAGAGCTCCGCGGGCGAGAAGAGGCTGCGCGCCAGCACGTCGGCGACGACGAGCAGCGTGCCGCCGAGCAGCGCCGAGCCGATGACCACATCCCGATGGGCCTGGCCGATCCAACCACGGACGAGGCTCGGCACCATAAGGGCGACGAAGGCGATGACGCCGGCGGTGGCCACGGCCACGGCCGTGAGCAGGGCGAAGATCGCGCTCACGACGCGGGTCAGCCAGGGCACGTCGACACCGAGGTGGCCGGCGTCGGGCACGCCCAGGGCCAGGGCGTCGAGCCGGGGTCCCACGCGCCACAGGACGAGGACCGCGGGGATGACCAGCAGCGCACCCACGACCACGTCGCGCCCGACGATGCCGGCGAACGAGCCGAGGGTCCAGAACTGCACCGAGCCCAGCTCGGGCGAGCGGCCAGCGGCCACCACCAGGGCCGTGACGGCACCGAAGAAGGCCGTCAGCGCGATCCCGGCCAGCAGCATGGTGGCGACCACGACGCGGCCGGAGGACGAGGCCACGCGGTACACGATCAAGGCCGCCACCGATGCCGCCACGAAGGCCGCCGCGATGACGAGCACGGTGCCTCCGTAGCCGGCCACGATGCCGAGCGAGACGGCGGCCGCGGTGCCGAGCGTGGCACCCAGCGCGGCGCCACCGCCGATGCCCACGAGGGCCGGATCGGCGAGCGGGGTGCGGTAGAGCCCCTGCATGGCTACGCCGGCCACGGCCCAGGCAGCCCCCACCAGCGCCGTCGCCAGCACGCGCGGCAGACGGATGGCGGTGAGCACGGTCTCCTGGCGCTCGCTGTAGGCGGGTCCGAGGTCCAGCCCCAGCTGCCCCGCGAGGATGGCCAGCACCTCCGTCGGGGCGATGCTCACCGCGCCGATGCCCATCGCGACCACGATGGTCGCGACGAGGACGAGCGCGAGGATGGCGAGCCGCAGCCCCGCGCGGGTTACGGCTCCAGCTCCGGATGCAGCAGGAGCGCGAGGTCGGCGATGGCCTGGCCGGTACGCGGCCCGAAGCCCATGAGGTAGAGGTCCTCCATGGCGTAGACCCGTCCGTTGTCAGCAGCCGGTGTCTGGCCGATGCCGGGATGGTCCATGACCGCGTCCCAGCCGCCGAGCCGCTCCACCGAGGCCTCCGTGGTGAGGATGACGTCCGGTGCGGACTCGACGATGCCCTCGGGCGTCATGGGCAGATAGCCGGGGAACCCGGGGAAGACGTGAGAGCCACCCGCGAGCGTGATCATGTTGCCGGCCGCGCTGATCTCACCGCTGATGAGCAACGGCGCCTCGGGCGGCTGCAGCACGAAGAGCACGCGCGGGCTGCTCTCGGCCCGGGCCACCAGCGCCTCTGCCGCAGCCACGTCGGCGTCGAGCTGCTCGATGAGCGCCTCCGCCTCCGGGCCCTTGTCGAAGATGGCTCCGAGCGTGCTGATGAGGTCACGTGCGGCTTGCACGTCGTTGTTGTCCGGCAGGAGCAGGATGGGCACGCCTGCGTCGCGCAGCTGCTGCACCACCTCCGGCGGGCCGGTCTCCTCGTTGCCGATGATGAGGCTGGGGTCCTGGGCCAGGACGGGCTCTGCCGAGAGGAAGCGGTAGTAGCCGAAGTTGGGCTTCTCCGCGAGGGCCTCAGGCGGGTAGAAGCTGGACGCGTCGATGGCGCCGATGTGGTCCTGTGCGCCCAGGGCATAGACCGTCTCGGTGAAGACGCCGCCAAGGGTGGCCACGTTGCTGGTGTCCTCGATGGCGACCTGGTCGCCGTTGACGTCGGTGACCGAGAGTGGATCCTGGGCGAGCGTGGCAGCGCTGCTCACGAGCGTGACGAGGCTGGACAAGGCAAGCGCCGCGAAGGCGCGGTGTGGGGATCGCATGGCCGTGATTCTGCGCTTCCGGTCGGAACTGCGCTGCCGGGCCCCGGGGCGCCGCCGGGGTCAGCCCAGCAGCGCCCACACGGCGATCACGGCCCAGGCCACGCTGGCCACGATGAGCACGAGCGTGAACTCCCGCTTCTGGGTCTTGTGGCGGAAGACCGCGCGCCCGGCCCACGCCCCGATGACGCCGCCGATGAGCGCAAGCCCATGCAAGAGGACCTCCGGTACGCGCCAGCCGCCCTGTTCGGCCTGTCGCTTGTCGATGCCATACATGGCGAAGGCCGGCAGCGTCCAGCCGCCGATCCAGGCGATGAGCGGGGGAAGCCCCAGCCACCACAGCAGCACGAAGGCCGTGATACCGGCGATGACGGAGCCGATGAGGGCTGGTCGGTTGCGTGGATCGATCACGGCGTCATGCTAGAGCCACGATCGCGCGTTCGTTGACCGATCGAGAAGGAGGACCAGACGCATGAGCGACGAGCAGGCACAGGCCTTCGAGGCCGCCCAGTCCGCAGCCCGCGACGGTGTGGGGGCGCTGTTCGAGCGCGTCGCTGGCACCATCGGCCTGCACGCCGGCGCGCGGGCCGTCTTCGGCGAGCCGGTGGAGCGTGACGGGGTGACGGTCATCCCCGTAGCGCAGATGATCATCGGGACGGGCGCTGGTGGCGGCAGCAGCGCCGATGCCGAGACAGGCTCCGGTGCCGGCGGCGGTGCCCTCACGCGACCGCTCGGCTACGTCGAGATCACCGCGGCCGGCGCGGACTTCAAGCCGATCCGTCAGCCGTGGCAGGATGCCGGGCTCGTCGTCTCGGTCGCATTCGCCGTCCTGCTGCTGGCCAAGGCCGTCCGCACGCTCCTGCGTGGCTGATCCGCCTGTGAGCCCATCACGGTGCGGTCGTCGCGCCGACGCTAGAAGCGTCTGGCGTTGATGGCAGTATCATCGCCTCGATGGTCCGCAACGTGACCTCGATGGCGCCCCTCGGGCTCGCCCTGGCGATGGTGGCGAGCGGCTGCGCCCTGCTGGGAGCCGACCCGCGGCCGGTGACGATGGCCCAGCTCATCACCGGCGCCTACGACCCTGCGGCGGTGGAGAGCGTGGATCTCGAGTCGTTCGGCGTGAGCTTCGACGATGCGGGCACGTTCTGCGAGGCTGCGGGCACGGTGCCCCTGCGCTGGACCGTCGACGCCCTCGTTCCGATGCAGGTGTGGGTGGACGCGTTCTCGGAGCTCGACGACGTGCCGGAGGCAGCCGCGCCAGCGGTGGAGCATCTCGTCGACTTCACCCAGCGGCGCTTGCGCTGGAGCCTGAGTGGCGAGGGCGAACGACCGACCTGGGATACCGCGACGACCACCGCCGCGGAGGCGCTGATCGACGCGGCCCTCACCGGCTGTCCGGACCTGCCCATGATCGTCGGCTTGCCCGGCCAGTCCGATCGACCGTCCGGCTGGGCAGACATGTCCGACGTCGAGGTCGCGGACCACTGCGAGTCGATGCGGCGCCGCTTCGAGGAGGGGGTGGTCCAGTACGAGATCGACGACGGCCGGCCGCCGCGGCATCACATGGAGCTGGATCTTCCCATCACCTACTACGGGCAGTCCGACTACTTCGGCCTTCTCCTCGACGAGGGCGGCAGGCCGCACGTGGTGCCGGTGCCTGGCGGAGCCTGTGACCTGAGCTGAGGGGAATCCAGTTCCTCCCCTTAGCCGGCGTCGCCCATCCACTTGTCTGGGGCTGGACGCCAGTCCCAGGCGGAGAAGCGCAGCGGACCTGACCAGCCCTCGATGCCGGTCTCGCGCAGCATCCGTCGGATGCCGGGTGGCCCACCGAAGTCGCCGATGTACCAGAGGAGAAGCGAGGGCACGCGCAGGACGTCGCCATCGTGGCGGGTCTCGGTGCGCAGGTAGCTCTTCGTCGCCAGCTCCAGCTGCTCGTCCCATCGTGCCCGCTCGTAGGCCGCGATCGGTGGGCACGAGGCGGCACCGCAGTTGAGCGCGAAGTGGATGCGCGGATCGACTCGGGCCATTCGGTGCGCGCGTTCGAATCGCCCCGGCCGCGGGTTGCCGAGGTACCCGAGCCCCAGCTTCCAGCGCGAGCGTCGGAGCACGCCGTGCTCGATGTCATCGAGGGACAGTCGCTGCCCGGCGATCACGAGGGAGCGGCGAGCGAAGTGACGCCAGCGGACGTGGCGCTTGAGCAGGTCGACGGCGCCCGCCCGCACCACGGCCGCGTTGTAGATATCGAGCCAGAAGGCGACCCGCGCAGCGTCGTCATCGAGGCTGCGACGGAGGTCTTGCTCATCGAGCTGCGCCAGGCGGCGCTCGAGCTCGACGACCCCCGGGCCACCCAGGCGGGTCGCGAGCAGGTACTCGACGGCGAGGTCGTTCGCGTCGTGCCCGGTCATGTGCCCCACCCGCTGATCAGTCCGACGGCGTTCGTGGCCAGTGACACGACCACCAGGCCGACCATGGCCGCCACGTTCGGCAGCGGCGATGTGCGTCGCGTGTAGCCCATGGTGCCGATCACGAGCGCGGGCACGACGACCAGGCCGGCCAGGGCATACGGTGCGGCCCCGGCTGCGGCCACGAGGACCGTGGCCACCACGAACCCGGCCGAGACGCCCGCGTGGATGCGCCGCAACGTCGTCGGTCGCAGCCGCACCTGCAGCGTGGCCTTGCCGGTCGCGGCATCAGCCTCGCGATCGGGCCAGGCCGTGGCCATGACGCTCGCGAGCACCACCAGCGCGAACGGCGCGAAGGCCAGCAGGTCAGCCGGGCCCACCGAGCCCACGACCGCGGCCACACCCGCGAGCGGCAGCAGCAGGCCGCCCAGCAGCGCGTTGAGGGGCTCGCCCCAGCCGTGGCGCATGGCCGCCAGCGGTGGCAGCGAGTAGAAGAGGGCACCGGCCAGCCCGGCCAGCACCAGCGTAGCGGCCGGCGCAGGCAGGCCCAACCCGACCCACGCCAGCCACGTGGCAGCGACCACCACGGCAGCCAGGGCCAGGCCTGCACGGAGCGGGATCGAGGGGTCGAGTCCGCTCGCGGCGAGCGCACCGCTGCCGCCGGAGAAGGGGGTGCGGACGGTCCGGCGGTCGGTCGCGGCGTCCTCGGCTTCGTTGACCAGGTGGGCCGCGACGGCGGCGGCCCCGATCAGCAGCACGCCCATGAGCACCGGCCACGCCCCTGCGGCGGTGCCAGCACGCGCGAGGCCGAGC
>CAVPNC010000015.1:0-65308 GCA_963706695.1 uncultured Chloroflexia bacterium
AGCCGCGCCAGACGCAAGACAGGCAAGGGATAATGGGGCAGATTCTTTTTTCGAGACTTGGGCAGATCGTCGATTTCGATGTGTGTCGCAGCTACTGTGGCAAAGCCGGCAATCCCATCGTCATCGCAAGCCACATAGGTGACTCCGATGTGGTGGCGGAATTGGTTTTGCCCGGCGTATATTTAAAGAAGCCGTCGAGTTCGATGTTGCCCGAGTCAAAGGCGGAACGATCATCTCCCGGGCGAAGCGGGCGAACCTGGATCGGACTCGCCATGGGGTCACTTGCCGTCTTTCGGATCGTCGAACAGCTCTTTCATAGCCGCCGTTGGCTTCCGCGGATTGGCAATCCGCTCGAGGAGCCGTTCGCCGGTCCCCTGTGAAACCACCAACCGGGGAGGAATGATTGCATCCGCCGGGAGGGATTCCAAAGCCATGATGTGGTGTAGCACCGCCGACTCGATCAAGAAACCTTTCTTCAGGCCATGCGCGCTGGCGAAGTGTTCGAGACGCTTCTTTGTTTCCGGAGAGATCATGGTTGAGATTTGAGTTTGTTGTGTGGCCATTTTCGTCTCCTACATTATTGTAGATAATAATTCGAAAATGTCAAGTTGGGCAAGGTACTGCAAACAACATAACTTGCCGGAGGGCACTGTCAAGTTGACGTCAATCGAGCCAGCCGATCCAGGCGAGCTGACTTCCTTTGCTCTCGTCAGGCGGCGCACGTCGCTGTGTGCCAAGCGATGAAAGCGCGGTCTCGTAGCTCCCGGTGATGGGTAGCCCCCACCAGGTGACGTCCGACACGGAAGAGATTCTGAAGGACTCCATGAACCGGCGTTGTTGCAACGATCTCGGCTGAGGGCGAAATTCGCCTATGGTGGGTGCCGAGGTTGTTCGACCCTGAAGTATCCCAAGCGCAGCCAGTACAAGCACGCGAAGCAGAAGAAGTACCAGGTTCGCAACTGGGCGGAATACAACGAAGGGCTGTGCCCGTGCTCCGCGAAAACTCCGTACCGGCCGATTCCACTGGATTTCAACCACTCTGGCTATAAATTCAAATGCGTCGATACTCTCACCCTTCGGTAGTCTATCTTCCAGGGTATCGTCAGAAAGGCGAAACAGTTCGGGCTGATGGACCTGCAGGACGACAGACATCTGGTTCGGGTTGAATTGAGCGGCCGCGACTCGAAGGGAACGGTCGTGAAAGACCTGGTCCTCCACATGGAGTGCGATCGAGATGGCTGCAAGGTCATCCCGTGACCAGCGGTCTTCTTTATCGCAGCACTTTGAAATTGGGTCACATCCGGGTTGGAGCAATCAGGTTGGAAACAGCGACGAGAGCCAAAGAACGTAAAGGATCATTCCAGCTCCGGGACTGGTGGGATGGCACTAAAACCTTGATCGTTCGTGGCTGCCCTGGCGCCCGCACGATCGATCCTCGATTCTCCAGCGTGAGTATCATCTGGTGCACTGATGGAGGCGTAACCTCGAAATACCGCTGCATGTCGGCTTCCGCAGGCGGAACGCGGTTGAGTTTCGTGTAGGCGTGAATGAACGCTAGATACTGACCTTGGAGTTTCGTGAATTTAGGTTGCATCTGCGTCCGTGGGTCTAATTCTACTCGGCGTCTGCCCCCCTGTACTGCTTGGATTTCCGGCGCGGTCTCAGTATGAGCCGGAAGGCGGACTCGCCGAAGCTCTCGTATTCATGCACGAGAATACTACGCCGCTCCCCAAGAAGCTCCATCTCCATCGTTCCGCAACACCTGTTCTTCAACCTCGCCTTCTCAACAATGATTTGAATGACTTTACATTCCAACTCGCGCGTGATGAGTGTGCCGCCCGCACCGGTGTCACCGAACATTTAGCATACTTCAAGACGATTATCTCCTCCGTACTCCAGTTCAACGGTGTCCGCCGCACCCGCTTTAGCAGCGTTCTCCAAAACGGTGCGAAGCGTCTGAAGAGCCTCAGTCCGCGTCTTTTCGCTATCGTCCACGACGTCTGCGACCTTTGGGAACTTTCTCATCAATAGTCCCCCCTTGCGGGCCGTAGCCGAGGTTCTCGTATGTCATCCGGAGAACGTATAGAAGATTGACGAGGAATTGCTCCGAGCCCTCCCCGGAAATGAAAACAGCCGCGCTCCTCACCCAAGTCTCGTCCGACACCATTGCCGGAAACGGGCTGACGCCTGCATAAATCGGATTGCATATGATTCCCCTGACATCCTCCGCTGTCAATTCGCCCGTGTCGTCAGATGTGCGCAGGGTAGCGTTTGGCGCAGGGATAGGCGCTTCCTTCTATCCGCCGTTTCCTCCGAAAATATCTTGAATCTCCATGCTCGCAGGTCTCCCTTCTCCAAAATGTGGCCGTCACGAACTTGAGGAAGCTTTCGACGTGATGAGCTTTCGTTTTGACCGCGGTAAAGATTTTGAGAAGCTCGGCAGTCAGCGGCGCTGATTGGTTCTTGGATGTTGGTGCAAGCCCGGCCTCCTCGCCACATGAAACGCATAGAACCTCATCTGCTTTTACGAAATCGGGATAGGTTGCGCTGTCAAAGCGCAAGGGCATATGACACCAGCGTCTTCGAGAAAGGGCATACGCGCATTTCAATAACCCCGATCCTCCAACCTCGTTTCTTCAGCCATTCTTCAGCAGCCGTTATCGAACGGCTTTGGTTTGGTCGGACGGTGAAGGCGCCCCACTTTCCATCGACTCCGGCATAGAGGCAACGACCACCAAAACTCTCTCCGCGCCAACTCGTGGCCGAGAATTCAACAAGGCCTCGACCTCCTCCGACATCAGACTCAACGATCGAGGGCTTACGGTGATAGGCGTACCATCCAGAAGGTTCCGCGATGACAGGAATCGGAACCCCAAAGCAGTAGTAGAGTACCTCTTGGACGCTCCTCCGAGGAATAGCTCCCAATGGAATCTTGGGGTATGTCCGTCTGCGTTGACGGAGACGAGGCCTTTTGGGCTTCGCCCTCGATGTTGGCGCTGGTGGCATAGAGGACGGCGTTCAGCACCCGCTGGACGAGACGCTTGAACAAAGTGCTGGTGAAAATAGGATCCCTCGACTCCGGATCGACATCGGGAGCGTGGCTGTCGAGCAGATCCTCGAGGCGCGCCCCGGGCTCGATAAGAAGATCCCGGCTGAGCAGATACCCATACACACGCAGCCGGGTCTTTGGGTATGCGATATTGCTTGATCACTTGAAATTATCATGATATTTTCAAGTTGTGTTTACACGGAAATTGATCCTGCCAAAGGAGAACAAGGAGACATTCTTCCTCTGGGGCCCACGGCAGACAGGGAAGACCACCTTGCTGCAGCTGGAGTATCCGGACGCTTTCTGGATCGATCTGCTCAAGGCCGACCACTATCGACGATATCTGACACACCCCGAGCGGATGCGGGAGGAGATCGCCGCACTGAAAACCAAGCCCTTCGTGGTGATCGACGAGGTGCAAAAGGTGCCGAAGCTCCTCGACGAGGTGCACTGGCTCCACGAGGCCCACGGGCTGCAGTTCGCGCTGTGCGGGTCGAGCGCGCGAAAGGTCAAGCGCGGCGCGGCCAACCTGCTCGGGGGGCGGGCAGTCCGGTATGAGCTCAGGGGCCTCACGTCCGCCGAGCTCGGCTCGGCATTCGACCTCGAGCGAATCCTCAACCATGGATTCCTGCCCCGAATTTACGAATCGGCCCGACCCAAGCGGCTGCTCAACTCATATGTCGCCGACTATCTCAAGGAGGAGGTGGCGTCCGAAGGCCTGGTACGCAACCTGCCCGTGTTCAGCGAGTTCCTCAACATTGCATCGCTCTCGGATACTCACCCAGTGAACTACTCGAACATCGCCCGAGAGTGCGGCGTATCCAGCCAGACCGTCCGGGGGTACTTCGAGATCCTCGAGGATACACTGATGGCGCGGTGGCTCCCGTCCTATCGCAAGCGTCCCAAGCGGAGAGTCATCCACTCTCCGAAGCTCTATTTTGCCGATGTCGGGATCGTGGGATTCCTCGCCCGCCGTGGATGGCTGGAGGCGGGCTCGGAACTGTTCGGCAACGCGTTTGAGAGCTGGTGCTTCCACGAGATCACCGCATACAACTGCTACGCGGACCGATTCGCGAACATCAGCTATTGGCGCCTGGCTAGCGGCATCGAGGTGGACTTCGTGATCAACGATATGGCGGTCGCCATCGAGGCCAAGTCGTCGCGAACCATCTCCTCCCATCACCTCACTGGCCTCAGACAGCTCGCCATCGATCACCCAAATGTCGAACGTCGCATCGTTCTCTGCCTGGAGAACAGACCGCGGCGAACGCCCGACGGGATCGAGATCATGCCTTATGGTGATTTCGTGCAGCACCTGTGGAGCGAGGGTATTTTCTAGCGCTTGGGGCCACACCGGAACCACGCTTTCGGTCCGTGGTCGAGGTTTCTGGTCTCGGTGTTGCTCGCCGTCATGGCCGGGTGGGCCGTTCCTCCGTCGATTGCGGCCGATTTATCTACGGACTTCGCACCACGGAGTGGAAATGGGTTATATAAGCACTGAGGTAACGCTGCGATCTAGAAAGGGCATTCAGGTACCACAGTTTCCTGCGGTCTTTTCACGACGCTTTTTCGCCGTTTTCTGGGCCGATGTTTTTTTCGCTGTCGCCACCCGAAAGCAAGAATAGTCTGGAACCGGTAACCCCTTTGTCTTTTTCTCCATAGAGGTTTGTCTTCCCCCCAAGATCGGCAAAAAGGATACCTGGGCTCCGATTGCGCCTGAGCTAGCAGAGGAGCTGACGACATGGCCGGCAAGAATGCCAAGGCGACCAAGCCCCGATCGACGAGCAAGCGTGCCGCGGCAACGGCCCGGGCAAAGGCACAGGCGCCCGCGCCGGCAGCCGGTCTGCCCAAGAAGTTCTACGAGCAGGAGCTGGCCAAGCTGCAGATCGAGCTGGTCAAGATGCAGGAGTGGATCCGCGCTCGCGGCCTGAAGGTGGTCATCCTCTTCGAGGGTCGAGACGCGGCCGGCAAGGGCGGCTCCATCAAGCGCATCACCCAGAGCCTCAACCCGCGCGTCGCGCGCGTGGTGGCCCTGCCGGCACCCACCGAGCGCGAGAAGACGCAGTGGTACTTCCAGCGCTATGTGCCGCACCTGCCCGCAGCCGGTGAGATGGTCCTCTTCGACCGCAGCTGGTACAACCGCGCCGGCGTCGACCGCGTCATGGGCTTCGCCACGGAGGCAGAGGTCGAGGAGTTCTTCCGGTCCTGCCCTGAGTTCGAGCGGATGCTCGTGCGCTCGGGGATCATCCTCATCAAGTACTGGTTCTCGGTCAGCGACGCCGAGCAGGAGGTCCGCTTCCAGCAGCGCATCGACGACCCCACCAAGCGCTGGAAGCTCTCGCCCATGGACCTCCAGTCACGAGCCCGCTGGGTGGAGTACTCCAAGGCCAAGGACGACATGTTCCGCCACACCGACATCAAGCAGGCGCCCTGGTACGTGGTCAACGCGGACAGCAAGCGCCGGGCCCGGCTCAACGTCATCAGGCACCTGCTCTCGCTGGTCCCCTATCGAGGACCTCACGCCCGAGCCCATCACCCTGCCGCCGCGCGAGCCGGACAAGGGCTACGTGCGCACGCCCTTCGACGACCAGTCCTTCATCCCCGAGCCCTACTAGGCGAACGCGATGCCGGGCTAGCCTCGTGGTCATCAATCCGCACGCCTCCAAGGCCCGCCAGCCGAGCACGCTGGCCGCGCTGACCGAGCGGGTCGAGGAGGTGCTGACCGCTCGGGATGGCACGCGCGCCGACGGATCGTCGAGACGGCCTCGGCTGAGGCGGTCGGACCGCTCGTGGCGGAGGCGCTCGACGAGGGTGTGGCCGCGGTCGTCGGCGTCGGTGGCGACGGCACCATGCGTGACATCGCCGCGGTCATCGCCGGCACGGACGTGCCGCTCGGCATCATCCCTGCCGGGACCGGCAACCAGGTGGCCGCGGTGCTGGGCATCCCCCTCTCGCCGATCGAGGCGGTGGATGCGACTCGGGCGCGCCACGCGAGCGGACCATCGACCTGGGCGAGGTCCGCGTCGAGATGGCCAGGTGACAGACCCGACCGACGTCGAGCTTCATCATCGGCTGCGGCGCAGGCTTCGATGCCGAGCTCATGGCCACCACCTCGGGCAGCCTCAAGCGACGACTGGGAGCGGCCGCCTACTTCGTGCAGGCCGCCCGCATGGCCATGCGTCTCTCGGCCACACCCTGCCGCGTGACCGTCGACGACGAGCTCATCGAGACGGACGCCACGGCCGTGCTCATCGGCAACATGGGCCAGCTCGTGCCGGGCCGACTGGGACTGCGGCTACCGCTCGATCCGTCCGACGGCCTGCTCGATCTCATCGTCGTCGGCGCTTCGAGCCCGGTCGGCGGTCTCCGGGGCCTGGCCGACCAGCTGCGCCGCACGAAGCTCGGCGGCGGCTCGGGCGACGCCAGCATCCGGCGCCGCGGCCGCAGGATCCGCTCGAGCCGCTCGAGCCGATGCCACTCGAGGTCGACGGCGACTACGTCGGCACGGGCAGCCTCGAGGCGCGCGTCGTCCCGCACGCACTGCAGGTGCTCGCACCGGCCGAGTGATCAGTCCCCGCAGTCCAGCTCCTCGGCGGCATACCACGACATGGCCGTGGCGGTGCCATCGGGCTCGATCGTCACCGACCACGACGAGGCCCAGACCTCGCTGCCATCGGTGGCGCCCAGAAGTCGGAGACCCACTCGCACGGTCCCCCGCTGAGGGTCAGCCCGTCGTCCGGGCAGGCCGCCCTGGGCCTCGGGCGGCTCGACCGGCTCGTCGGTGAGGCGTGCAGTCGAGCCGTTCCTCGAACGTGCCGTCGGCGAACTCGATCCAGAGCGCCTGCGCACACGAGGCGTGCATGTACGTCTCGGCGTCAGGATCGCTCACCGGCAGCTGCGTCTCGATGTCCCCAAGCTCGGCGGTGGCGACCGTACCGGCCGGCAGACCGTCGAGCGGCTGCAGGGTGCGCGCGGTCGTGAGCCAGGCCTGCGACGGGCAGGGATGGTCCCGCACAGGCAAGGACACGCCGCTCGCCGTCGACGTCGAAGAGGTAGATGACCCCGACATCAGCCGAGCCTGTCGTCCGTGGTCAGCCGCACCGCGTGTCCGATGGGCAGCTCGATGGACTCGACCCGGTCGACCGACTCGACCTGCTCGACTTCGGGTGGTCCCGCAGGACCTGGCCCGCTAGCCACTCGTGCGGAGAGCACCCGCGAGGTGAGCCACTCCGCGTGATCGTCGAGCGTCAGGTGCATGTCGTCATAGGCGTACACGCGGCAGGAGCGGTCCTCGAGCGATGCCTCCAACGTGAGCCAGACCGTGACCTCGCTGAAGTCGGCGTCGACCGGCCCCAGTTGCGCGGACAAGGCCACGTCCTGGGGGATGGCCTGCCACGTCTGCGGCAGCGTCATGCGCTACACCGGCACGCGGCAGCTCGATCCACCGTGTCCGAGCTTCCAGCTCGGCTCGCTGGACGTCCACCTCGGACGCGTCGGCCGGAGGATCCAGCTCCTCCGCCAACGGCTCGACGGAGGCGGCGATGGCATCCCAGGGGCTGTCGGGTCCGAACACGCCGGTGCAGTTCAGCTGATAGCGCTCACCGCCGGATTCGAAGAAGTAGAGGTTGGCGCCCTGGTCCGTGTCATCACCGCGGACCACCACGATGTAACGCTCGCGCCCCTGGTCCTCGGCCGAGTACAGCTCGATCGAGACGTTCGGGAAGGCCACGCTCCATTGCGCCAGGTCCCACGACGCGTGGTCGTGCAGCGGCATCGGGTTCTGCGGGTGGGACTTGAGCTGGCACCACTCGCCATCTGGAGCCTCAGCGTGACAGCAGTGCCCAGAAGGTGATCGGCCCCGCGTCGGCGAAGGCATCCGGCAGCGAGTCCTCCCGCTCTTCCAGCAGCAGCTCGACCGACCAATCGGGCGGCAGTGCCAGCGAGACCCCGGCCTCCGCGAACTCGAAGCGCTCGAGTCCACGAGCGTCCGCATCGGTCAGGTCATCACCATCGCCCTCCTCCTCGCGGGGCTCCTCCATGACCGTCCCGTCGAGCCACCCGAGCGAATCGGCCACGTCCAGCCAGTCGCCAGCAACGCGTAGGTCCGACTGGCAGAGCAGGCTGAAGCGCGAAGGCTCGTCGAGGTGACCGGGCGGCGAGTCGATGAGGTAGGCAGCAACGAAGCCAGCCGACTCGGCCCCTCGGACATCGACCATCCAGGCGCTACCGGCCTCGAGCTCGACCGCGGACGTTCGAGCGGTCGTCGGTCCCCCGTAGCTCTCGACGAGGTTGTCAGCCACGATCGCCGCGAGGCCAGCGAGCTCCCCGACCGGGTGCAGGTTGCGAGTGAGCTCGCACCAGCCCTCGTCGGCGCTGTAGGCGTAGAGCACACGCCAGAAGCCGGTGAGCGGGTCGCCGGGCACGTTCTCGTCGTACTCGAGCTCGACCTCGACGTCCCAGCCGATCGGGAACGAGATGGCCACGCCGGCCTCAGGCACTTCGACGCGCTGCGAGTCCGCCGAAGCGCCGCCGAACATGGTCGCGACGAGCACACCCGCGGTGAGCGTGGCGAGCGTGGTGAGCGTTGTGCGCGGCACCCTATCCCTCCTGGTCTGGGTCGCACTCGAGTGCGGAGGGTCCATACCAGGACCGTCCGCCGACGTGGCCGTCGGTCTCGGCGGTGATCTCCCACGACTCGGCCCAGACCACGCTGTCGTCGGTCTCACTCCAGAAGTCGGAGTACCACTCGCACGCTCCGCCCTCGAGCCTCACGTCCGTGAGCGGCCAGATCCCCTGGACGTAGTCCGGCCCGACCGGGTCATAGCTGAGCACACACTCGATGCGTTCCTCGAACGAGCCGTCCGCGTACTCGATCCACAGGGCACGTGTACACGAGGCGGTCATCTCCTCGTCCTCGGTCACAGGCACGACCGTCGTATAGGGACCGACCGTGTTCGAGGCGACCGCGCCCTCGGGGATATCGGTCCCTTCGGGCTTCTCGGGCGGCTGGGCTTCGGGCTCGGATCCCGGCACGGTCCCGTCTTCGAGCAGTTCGATGGTGTCGGCCATGTCACGCCAGCTGGGGCTGACCCCGATGTCGCTGCCACAGGTCAGCACCTGGCGCACCGGACCGACATCGATGATGTGGGCCCGCGCGACGCCCGGGTTCGTCTCGCTGACAAGGTCGACGTGACGGGCCAGGCCACCGGCGAGGAAGTCGATCGTGTTCAGCGCGTGCATGTGGGCGGGTGCGTCGGCCGTCCAGATGGCCGCCTGTAGGTCGGCCTGCTCGTGGACATCGAGGGTGGACTCGCGATGGGTCTGCAGGCTGCACCAGTCGCCCAGGGGGCCCTCCGTGTAGAGCACCTGCAGGAACGACAGCGGCTCGGCGTCAGGGTCGTCGGGCGGCAGCGCCAGCTCGCGCTCCTCTGCGATCACCTCGAGCTCCCAGCCTGCCGGCAGCTGCATGGCGATGCCGACCTCGGGCAGCTCCACCCGCTCGAGCTCGTACCGCCCGGCGGTGAGGAGGACCCGGGCCTCGGATGGCGGCTCGAGCGGGAGCCCCAGACGCTCGTCGGCCGGAAGCAGCTCGAGCGTCTCGGCGATGTCCAGCCATTCGTCTGGCGGCGGGTTCTCGGCGAAGCAGGTCAGCGAGTAGCGCGTACCGCCATGGTCGAGCTCGTAGGTCGCGAAGCGGTCGCCGCTGAGCGGATCGTCGGCGAGCGTACGCACGGCGGTGCCCGCGGGCAGCTCGACGGTGGACACGTCGAAGAGCGGCAGATCGAACGACTCCTCGTCGAGTTCCCCCGACTCTCGGAGCTCCTCCCCGTACTCGGCGAGCTCGAGCATCGAGGATCCGGGATACAGCTCCCAGTCGAGGCTGCAGCTGCTGTCGCTGGCGTCGTCGAACCCGCGGACGACACTCCAGTAGCCGGAGTACGGATCGCCCGGCTGCCGCTGGCCGTACTCCATCTCGACGCTGGCCTCCCAGCCGGCTGGGTAGGAGACCGCAACACCGGCCTCGGGCACTTCGACCCGCTCAAGATAGGCCGGGTCGTCGCCCATGCGCAGGTCCTCGTCCTGGGCCGCGACCGGCATGCCGGCGGTCGTGATCAGGCCTGCCAGTAGACAGGCGGTGGCGATCGGTCGCATGTTCCCCCCTTGCTGCGATGCCGCCGCCATCGTCCGCCCCGAATGCGTCCGCGTCAACAGGAAGAAACCGCCGGATCCGTGCCGGATCCGGCGGCGGGAGGGAGAGGTGGCAGGCGCGATCAGCCGGCTGCGTCAGGCCAGACGATGGTGATCCAGCCGTCGGGGCCCTCGGTCACGACACGCTCGCCCAGGGTGGCCGCTTCGGCCAGCTCGGGCTGCTCGGCGATGAGCTCGAGGAACTCGGCTGCTGCCGACCTCGACCTCGGGCGTCTCGGTGCCCTCCTCGAAGTCGTCACGTGTCCACGTGTCGTCGACGAAGTAGTAGGTGTGCGAGCCCACCACCTGCGTGGCCGGCGCGCTGTTGCGCTGGACCTGCGCGTTGTCGCGCAGCTCACCGACGGACTTGGCCCGCTCGACGGCGGCCTGGCCCGAGGACGGCGCGGCAGCGAGCTGCCTCGGCCTCGTCGAGGGCCTGCTCGAACATCAGGTCGTCGCCGTCGGCTGCGAAGCGACGCATGTCGGGCTCTTCCGCGAGATAGGCCGTGTACGGGGTCACGATGCCGAACTGGTTGGCGACCTCGACGATCTCCTCCACGAGCGAGTCGCGAACGCCTTCGATCCGCAGCTCGGTGAGCAGGTCGGCCACACGCCGCTGTGCCCACAGCTGGGAGATGGCAGGGTCATCGGTGTCGCGCTCGGGGAAGAGGACGTCATAGACGAACGTCTCGGGGCTCCGTTGGCGGAGTTGCCCGCAGACGGTGACGGTGGCTTCGCCGGCACCGTCGTAGCGGCCGGCCAGGAGGGCCTGGCTGCCGGCGAAGATGCCCGGGATCCCGGCCGGAGCCAGGTCCCACGTCTCCACGCCGTCGATGGCGATCTCGATGTCCGAGAGGACCGGGCGTCGAGACCATCTCCCACAGGCGGGCGACCTCGGTGTCGATGCGCTGCTCGGGGGTGACGTAGTGGCTGGAGCCGGTGAACTCGGTGGCCAGGGCGTCGAGGAGCACGGTGTCCACGTCGTAGCCCACGCCGAAGGCGAAGAGCTGTGTGCGTTCGGGTGCGGTCTGCTCGGTCAGGTCGAGGATGCCCTCGGCCGACTCGATGCCGACGGTGGCCAGACCGTCGGTCAGGAAGACGACGGTCCCCGGGCGCTCGCCGTCGAGGAACTCCAGACCCCGCTCGAGGGCGCCGCTGATGTTGGTGTTGCCGCCAGCGACGAGGCTCCGTACGTAGTCGATGCCGGCATCGGCCTCGCTGGCCGGCCGCAGCTCATCGGCGAAGGTGCCGATGTAGCGTGAGAAGTCGACGACCGCGAAACGGTCCTCGGCACCGAGGTTCTGGAGCACGTACTCGGCCGCGTCGATGGCCTGCGCCATCTTCTCGCCCTCCATGGACCCGGAGCGGTCGAGCACGAGCACGACATCACGGGCCACCGTCTCGTCGAGCTCGACGACGGGTGCGAAGAGAAGGTTGAAGTAGCCGTCGTCACCGGACTCGCGATAGGCCAGCAGGCGCGTGTCGATGAGGCCCTCGCCGCCGCTCAGATAGAGGCGGAAGTTGGTGTCGGGCAGCCACTCGTTCGTCGACTCCCAGCCCACGCCGATCTCGCCCGCACCACGACGCTCCTGATCGAGGTCGAAGCCGGGCGCGATGGCAGACCGGACCTCCCAGGGCACGTCGACGTCGACGTTCACGATGCCGCTCGCGGGGCGAGGCGACATCCGCGACCAGGGCACCTCCACGATGGCCTGCTCGCCCTCCGCCAGCAGCGGCGTGGTCACGGTGAAGCTGACCGAACGCTCCTCACCCGCCGGAACGGGGAAGGCGCGTACTTCATACATGTCGCCCTCGAGCGAGCGCAACAGCGCGGGATCGATGAGACGACGCACGATGTCCTCGTAGATGCGAGTGGCGTCATCGGCGTCGAGCAGCTTGCCCTCGAGGGTCTCGGGGCCACCAGAGAGGACGAGGTCCGTGACCGAGCTGCCGGCCGGGACAGGGAAGACGATGCGACCCTCAGCACCGGGGCCGCCACGGTCCTTCTCGGCCGGGTTGGAGAGGTCGAAGCGGTAGCGGGCGATGCTCACACCGTCGCTGACCTCGATGTCAGCGTCGATGCCGTCGAGCTGGGCGACCTGGTCGACGGGCCACCAACAGCCGGAACAGGGCATCGGCGGCATCGGCTCGGGCTCGATGATCTGGGCGAGCGTCGGTGCCGGCAGCAGGAACGCTGCGGCCATGGCCACGACAGTGATCCGGGACAGGGAACGCATGGTCTTACCTCTATGCGGGGTGCACGGCTAGGACGCCGGCGCTCCCGCAGTGGTTCCCTCAGGTGGTGCGCGGCGGCCCCACCCGGATGAGCTGATGGATCTCGCCGAGCGACATGCGTCCGGGGTAGATGTGCTCCAGCCACCACGTCACGCCGACGTCCGCGTATGACGCCGCGAGCGCCGCATCGGCCGCGGGGTCGCCGCTGAGCAGGCCGGCATGGACGACGTCGAAGGGTCCCTCTCGCGTCCGTTCCGACCGGACGTAGGCCATCGCGTCGGCCATCTCGGCGGGGGTCATCTGGTACTCGAACCCGGCACCGGCCTTGAGGGGAAAGACCCCATCCCAGGCAGCCGCGCGCCGCAGGGGCCGCTTCGACGGCCAGGTCGCCGCGACCCACACCGGGATGCGCGGCCGCTGCACCGATGTCGGCAGGAAGGGTGCGGCTCGGGTGTGCACATGCCGGCCTTCGAACGAGACCGGCTCGCCCGACCACAGCTGCTCCAGCAGCTCCAGGCTCTCGTCGAGGATCCGGGCCCGCGTCACCCGGTCACCCTCGTCGCCGAAGGCGCTGAACTCCTGCTCGTCGTTGACTCCGAGCCCGACGCCCAGGATGAGGCGGCCGCGGGACAGATGGTCCAGGGCCACGGTCTCCCGGGCGAGCTTGGTCATGCGCCGCCGGGCCAGTGGCGTGACCATCGGACCAAGGCGCATCGTGCTCGTCCGGCTTGCGGCCGCGGCTAGTGCGATCCAGGGGTCGGTCACGCGCGCGTCGTGGGCGGTGGCCACGTGGTCCCACAGGAAGAAGCCGTCCCAGCCGGCATCCTCGGCCTCGACAGCAAGGTCGGCCAGCAGTCCGGGATCGGCCAGGACGCCGAAGATGGTGAGGTCGAGACCGAACCTCATGGTCGATCCGGTGGCAGCTGGATGAAGGCCCCGCGTGACGGTTCGTCCCCCAGGACGCGCGTCGTGTGGCCGCCGCCGACGAGGTCCTCGAGGAGCGCGATATCGCCGGGGCCGAAGCGGCGGACCTCGCCATCGGTGACCTCAACCTCCAGCTGGCCACCGAGGTTGAGATAGAGCTGGCGATGCGGAGCGGGGTGCCAGTCCCCGAACCAGCCGCTCGGGAACTCGAAGAGCAGCGCACGTTCGGCCGCGAGCGGCGCCGACACATCGAAGGGTGGCGCTGGCGGGGCGAACTCGAGGGCGTGCAACTCGACTGCCTGGTCCTCGAAGTGCGATTCGCCGGCCTCGTCGGTCCAGATCCGCGTGATCCTCACCGGCCGATCAGCGTGTGAAGGTCGGGTTGGTGGCGTCGAGGACGTCACTTCGGACCATGGCTGGGGCGACATACGAGCCGAGGAGCGCCTCGAGGTCGCGGAGGGCGCGATCGATGTCGTCCGGGGCGGCGGCGTGGAGGCCCTCGACCGTGACCAGGATCTCGGTCGTGTCCTCGCGCGCGGCGCTGGCACGAGACTGGCGCCAACACCACCGACGTGCGCTGACCTGCTCATCATCGTCGCTGAAGATGACCTCGCCGGGCTCCGGATGCTCGGTCTCGCTGGAGCCAAGGTCAGCCCATCGCTCACCGCCGTGGGCGATGCGGACGGTGGTGCCGCCGTTGACCCCGCGCTGATCGAAGACGGCCACGGGCAGGGCATAGCGGATGCTCACGAGGTTGGCCAGGTCGACGAGAGCGTTGATCGAAGGCAGCTGGCCCTGTTTGGTCAGACGCCGCAGGAGGGCCTCGGCAGCGGATCGGTACTTGGTAGGGTCCACGCCGAAGCTGCGGAACGCGCTGCGCCAGGCGGCCAGGGTCGGCAGCTCGGACAAGGGCGTGTCGCCGATCCGCTCGCGAACCGAGGCCTGCTCTGCGGCGAAGGCAGCCGTGAGCTCCGCCGGCGCCGGGCGATTGGTCACACCGCCAGCATGGATGACCCCGCCGACGACGTTCGGGAACTGCTCGAGGATCTCGTGGTCGTAGCCGAAGCGCGCCATGTCAGGAGTCTGCCAAAGCCGAAGCCGTGGTGCGAGGGGGCGCTGCACGCCCGCGGGCCCGAGCTAGGGCGACACCTCGCGGCCGGCCACGAGCTCCGTCGCCTGCTCACCCCTCAGCGCATGCGCCGCCATGACCGCGGCCCCGAAGGCGGTCGTCTCCGGCTCGGTCACGCGCGCCATGGGCCGGTCGTAGGCCCGGCGACGCAGTTCGCGCCAGAGTGGCACACGCGTCGGATGTCCGGCCGCGAGCACCACCTCGTAGGGCTCCCCGGCAGCGGCCTCGAGGCGGTCGATGATGGCCGCCGATCGCTGTGCGAGGCCCTCCAGCACCGCCCGCATGATCGAGGCTCGATGGGCGTCGTATGGCACCGAGTCGAGGCGGCCGAGGCGCAAGTCATCGGTGACCTCGAAGCTGATGCCGGCGGTCCCGGCCGCCGCGACGGCCTGGTACATGTCCCCGTCGTCGACACCGTCGAAGAGGAGCGCCCGCCACTGCTGGAAGAAGTGGCCGGAGTGGATGTTGACGTGGGCGTACCAGGTGTCGTCGTCGACGTAGCAGCCCTGGTCGATGCCGCGCGCCGCCTCGCCCTCGAGCGGCGCCTCGAGCAGGGAGAGGTGTGCCTCCGAGGTACCCGCGGAGAGGAACAGCTCTCGCGTGGACCGGACACCGGCCCCGTAGGCCGCGCAGAGGTGGTCGTGGCCACCGCTCACGAGGGCTACCCCGTCCGGCAGGCCCAGGCGTACTGCCAGCGCCGGCTCGAGCGTGCCGATGACGGTACGGCCGGGCACCAGGCGAGGGAACTCGATGTGGATGCCCGCAGCCTTGATCGTGGCCGGGTCCCACGCTCGCTCGACGATGTCGAACGCGCCGGCCCGCGACGCATGCGACCAGTCCATGACCAGCTGGGCGCCGAGCCCATGGAGGACGTAGTCACCGAGGTCGGTCCAGGTCACGGCCCGGTCGAGCTGCTCGGGCGCGTGCGTCCCGATCCAGAGCAGCTTGAAGAGCGAGAAGGTGGCATCGGGCGGCCTTCGGCGGGAGAGCTCGAGGGCACCGCCGGGACCCGACATGAAGGCCGCCGCCTCGTCCAGCCCACGCGGGTCGTACCAGGCGATGGCGTCGGCGGTGGGAACGCCCTTGGCGTCGAGCAGCACGACCTCCTCGCCGACGCTGGCGACACAGAGCGCTTCGATGCGCGCAGGGTCCGGAACCTGTCGCACGACCGCCGCGAGGAGCTCCATGACGGTCTCGAGCACGTGTCCAGGACGGTGGGCCTCACCGAGCTCGTCTCGCACGACCGGCGTGGGAGCCGACTCCAGGGCCAGCGTGCGGCCGTCTACGACATCGAGCGCGAGGACTTTCGTGTGGGTGGTGCCGACGTCGACCCCGAGCGTGATCATCAGGCGTCCGCCACGACCTCGACCGCGATCCGGGACAGCCATGCGGCACGGTCGAAGTCCGGCGGCAGCTCGGGTGGCAGATGCGTCGCGCCGGCCGAACCGCAGGCGACGCCAAGGGCGATCGCCTCGCGGGCTGACTGCCCCTCCTCCAGGCCCACGCTCAGGCCAGCCAGCAGGAGGTCGCCCGATCCCGTGGGGTTGACCTCGGTGATGCGCGGCGCCCGGGCGTGGACGACCCCCTCGCCATCGGCCAGCAGGGCCCCTTCGGAGCCCATCGTCACGACCACCGTCTCGATGCCGTGGTCACGGATGCTGCGCATCTCGGCGGCCAGCTCGACGACGCTGACGGCAGCATCTGGATCGGGCGCCCCCAGCAGCTCCAGCAGCTCGTGCCGGTTGCACTTGAGCATCCAGGGCCGGCTGGCGAAGGCCACACGCAGGGCCTCGCTGTGGATGTCAACCAGCGTGCGGGCGCCGGCCGCACGACCGAGCTCGAGGATCTCGGCCACTACGCTGGCCGGGACGCTGTCGGGCAGGCTGCCGGAGATGAGCAGCAGGTCACCCGGTCCGGTATCGGCTGCGATGTCCGCGAGCAATCGGCCCACCTCGGCCTCGGTCACGGGCGGGCCCGGCTCGTTGAGCACGGTCGTTCGCTCGGCACCCGGTTCGACGACCACGAAGCAGACGCGGGTCCCGGCCGCGATGGTGGTGTGCCGGTCGATGACCCCGTCGGCGGTGATCAGGCGGCGCAGGGCCTCGCCCACGTCTCCGCCCAGGAAGCCGTACGCCGTAGCCGAGGTGCCCAGCCGGAGCGCCGCGCGCGCGACGTTGAAGCCCTTGCCACCGGGAACGACCGAGACCTCGGCCGCGCGATTGACCGTACCCAGGCGAAGGGGTGGCCAGGTGGAGATGCGGTCCATGGCCGGGTTGGCACCGACGACCCGGATCATCCTCCGGGCTCCCACTCGGGCGCGGCCAACTCGAAGCCGTCGAAGCGGAAGCCGGGCGAGACCGTGCAGCCGACCAGCGTCCAGGGCCCGAGCGACTCGGCAGCCTGCCAGTCGCCGGCCGCCACGATGATCTGCGGTCGCTGACCGGCGTGGAGGTCCGCACCCAGGACGTGGCGCCTCGCCGGCTCCGTGCCGGAGCCTGGGGCGATCGAGAGAGCGAGCGGTGCGCCGGCGTAGTAGTGCCAGGCTTCGGCAGCGTCGACCCGGTGCCAGTGCGAACGCTGGCCCGCACGCAGAAGGTAGTAGATGGCCGTCCCCGCGGGTCGCTCACCCGCGGCCGTATCTGCGCTCCAGGTCTCCGCGTAGTAGCCCCCTTCGGGGTGTGGCTGGAGACCGAGCTCGGTGATGATGGTGTCCGCGTCGCGCATGGAGCAAGCCTAGCCCGTGACGCTGGACACGGCGTGTAGTGTGGGTCGGCCCATGACGACTCCCCCCGCTGATGGCCACACGGCGATGCACGTCCAGCGCGTCTACCTGCTGCTGACGCTGCTGACGACCCTTGCCGCATCCCTCATCTGGGGCGTCAACACGCTCTTCCTGCTCGATGCCGGATTGAGCAACACGGAGGCCTTCGCGGCCAACGCCTTCTTCAGCATCGGCATGGTCATCTTCGAGGTTCCCACCGGTGTCGTGGCCGACACGCGGGGCCGTCGTTTCTCGTTCATGCTCGGTGCCTTCACGTTGCTGGTCTCGACCCTGGCCTACCTGCTCATGTGGCAGATCGAGGCACCCTTCATCGGCTGGGCCTTCAGCTCCATCCTGCTGGGACTCGGCTTCACCTTCTTCAGCGGCGCGACCGAGGCCTGGCTGGTCGACGCCCTCGGTGCCACCGGCTTCAAGGGCAACCTCGAGACCGTCTTCGGCCGGGGCCAGACCATCGGCGGCGTGGCCATGCTCGGCGGCTCGGTGCTCGGCGGCATCGTGGCCCAGATGACGAACCTGGGCGTGCCCTACGTGCTGCGGGCGATCATGCTCGGGGTCGCCTTGCTAGCGGCCTTCTGGTTCATGAAGGACCTGGGCTTCAGAGCCAAGACCGACGTCAGCACCCGTCAGGCCGTGCGGGACATCACGCGCGGCTCCATCGACGGTGGCCTGCGCAACCGCCCCGTGCGCTGGCTGATGCTGGCGGCACCCTTCACGGGCGGCGTCGGCTTCTACGCCTTCTATGCCATGCAGCCGTATCTGCTCGAGCTCTACGGCGATCCCAACGCCTACAGCATCGCCGGGCTGGCTGCGGCCATCGTCGCGGGTGCCCAGATCGTGGGCGGCTTGTCGGTACCCTTCGTCCGTCGCTTCTTCCGCCGACGCACGGACGCCATCTTCCTGGCCGTGGCCCTGGAATCGCTCATCCTGGCCGCCATCGCCGTGGTCGGCTTCAACATGGACGGACTGGGCCTGACCGCCTTCTACCTGGCCATCGGCCTGCTGGTGTTGTGGGCCCTGGTCTTCGCCGTCGCCGGTCCCATCCGCCAGGCGTTCCTCAACGGGATCATCCCCTCACAGGAGCGTGCGACGGTGCTCTCGTTCGACTCGCTCATGGGGTCGGTCGGAGGCGCCGTCGCCCAGCCGGTCCTCGGCCGCGTGGCTGACGTCTCGGGCTACGCCGCCTCCTACCTCGTGTCTGGCGCCATCAGCGCCATGGCCCTGCCCTTCATCCTGCTGGCGCGGCGCGAGCAGGCACCATCCGATCCCATCGACCCCGACCAGCCGGTCATCTCCGAGGGCTGACCCCTGCGGTGCAGTCGTGCCGCCGGCCTGCCTGGCGGCAGGCCCGAGCAAGCCCTGCGGGAAGCGTCAGCCCGCTCCGACCTTGCCCTTCCACCTGACGCCATCCCGATCCCAGACCGCGCGCCAGAAGCCGCGCAGCTCTCGACGGACCTCCGCATACGGGGCACGGCCGGCGAGGTTCAGCAGCCGGTGCGGGTCGTTGGTCAGGTCATAGAGCTCCTCCTCGCCGGTCTGGTAGCGCGTGAACGCCCAGAGGGTTCGGTCATAGCCCAGCGTGGTCTCGACGCCGGCCCAGGCCGGCCTGGCGTAGGCACGCCCCGGGTAGTAGCGGTTGGCGTGGAGCATCTCCACGTAGAGGAACTCCCGTTGGAGCCGCGTGCGCGTGCCCTTGATCAGGGGCAGCAGGCTCAAGCCGTCCGACGAGGGCATGGTGCAGCCGGCCAAGGCACAGAAGGTACGTCCGAAGTCCACGTTCGAGACCGGCTCGCGGAGCGTCCGGCCCCCACGGCCGATGACCGCCGGCCACTGCATGTAGAGCGGGACCCTGGTGGCGTAGGGATAGGTCTTGCCCTCCAGGCGGTGGTCGCCCATGAGCCAACCGTTGTCGGCGGTCAGGACCTGGAGCGTGTTGGAGAGCCGGCCGTTGCGCTGTAGGGCCTGGCGCACCGTCGCCACGGCCCAGTCGACCGTCAGCAGCTGCTCGCAACGCCGCCGCAACGGGTAGCTCGACATCGGCAGCCTGGGCGTGGCGCGCATGTGCCGAGGCTTGTCCGAGACGTCGCGCTCGTTGAAGCTCGGGCCCGACCAGCTGCCGACATCGGCGCACACGGGGTCCCCTTCGAAGCGCTTCAGGGGCGTCAGGGGCTTGTGTCCGTCCACGAGCGAGATGACCATGAACAGCGGCGTCGAGCGCTTGCTCTTGTCGATGACCTCCGCTGCCCGCTTGGCGGCCACGTAGGTAGAGTGCTGCAGGCTGCCCGAGCCGTAGTGCCGCGCTCCGCTCTTGCGGTACTGGGTCCAGTCGAACACGCGGCCCTGGTTCTCCCACATCACGTCGAACCGGTCCCACTTGACCGAGAGGCGGCTCATCGTCTTGCGCGTGGGGTAGCGGTCCTTGAGGCGATTGATGTGTTTGCCGATGAAGACGGTCTTGTAGCCCCGTGAGCGCAGCTTGGGCGACAGCGTGCCGCGTGGGTCGTAGCGCCCGATGTCGTTCTGGGTGACCCCGTTGCGATGGCCGTACCTGCCGGTCAGCAGGTTCGCGCGAGACGGGCCGCAGAGCGGGGTGCTGACGATGGCGTTCTCGAACTCCAGTCCCTCGTTGGCGAAGCGCGCCAGCGCCGGCGTTCGACCGGGATCGTCCCAGAGGCGGGCCGGGTAGGGCGCGAAATCGTCGAGATAGAAGAGGACGATGTCAGGCTTGGGCGTTGCCGCTTCGACGGCGCGCAGGGGCAGCTCGAAGAGCGTTCCGAGCAGCGCCAGGACCAGGGCCATGACGACGATCGATCTCGGATGCATGGGTTCCCTTGCTGACCTGTGGCCGAGCGCTATGGCCGGTTGGGGTGCTTGTCCACGGCCTCGCGCGCGTCGGCTCGCACGGTGGGCAGATAGGCCTCGAGCAGCGTTTCAGCCACGGGCACCCTCATCGGACGCCGCCAGGACCGGGATGGCGGCACGCAGGATCGTGCGGTAGTCGTCGTGCGCCTCGTGGGATCGGGCAAGGACCGGGCCCAGGTCGATCGGCGGGCCGATGCCGGCCGACATGGTGGAGACGAAGGTGAAGGCCACGACCTTCAAGCCCGCGTGATAGCCAGCCACCACCTCCGGCAGGAACGAGTTGGAGCTGATGGAGCACCCGGCCAGCTGCGCCAGTCGGATCTCGGCCGGGGTCTCGAAGCTGGGCCCGCTCCAGTAGCCTGCGACGCCGGTCGGGAAGGGCACCCCGGCGCCCTCGACCGCGTCAGCGACCTGCTTCGTTAGCGCTGCTTCATACAGCTCCACCATCGAGAGGTAGGGCGTGTGCCAGCCCTCGCCATAGCGCTCCGTCGAGAGCGGGTTGAAGCCGCTGAAGTTGATGTGATCGGTGAAGGCCAGGAACATGCCCGGGCGCACGTCAGGGCGCATGGAGCCGGAGTTGGCCGAGTAGAGCAGCGTCCGGCAGCCCGCCAGCGCCAGTGTTCGCGCCGGCAGGCCGCTCTCCTGCCAGGTGGCACCGTCGCATGGCAAGACCTTGGCCTTGACGGCCGCGACGGTGACTCCATCCAGCTCGCCGATGTCGACCTCGTTGACATGGTCTGGGATCGCGCTGGGGCGGAACCCGAGCGCTTCGAAGGGGATCGTGACGCGATCGCCAAGGACGTCGGTGCAGGCTGCGAAGCCGGTTCCGCAGATCAGGCCGACCGTGGGCCTTCGGCCGGCACGCTCGCACATGATGGCGGCGGCGCGGTCGGCGGCGGCGCGAGTGTCCATGCGCCCAGCATACGACCCCGGAGGGTCTCCGAAATGCCTTGCCCCTGTGCGCGCCACGAACGTAGACTCGTGGTCGTCAACCGTGCCTGGAGGTTCGTCGTGAAGAAGGTGCTCTCTTGCCTGCTGCTCAGCCTGGTGCTGGCGGCCGTCATGCTCCCCCTTGGCGCCGTCGCGGCGCAGGACGGTGAGCCACAGCGCGGTGGACGCCTGGAGCTGGTGGCGCTGAACGACCCCCGCACCCTGGACAGCAATCAGGCCGTCGATACCATCGAGTACAACACCGTGGCCGGTGCACTCTTCGAAGGGCTGTACCACTTCACGCCAGAGGGAGAGCTGGTGGCTGCCCTCGCCGACGGCTTGCCCGAGGTCTCCGAGGATGGCCTCGTCTACACCTTCACGATCAGGCCCGGAGCCATGTTCGCCGGGCCCGACTTCACCCCTCGTGAGGTGACCGCAGCGGACGTCGCCTACGGCATGACCCGCGCCCTGGACCCCACGCCCGACGGGGCGCCGGCTCCTTCGTGGGGCAGCGGCTATCTCTTCCCCATCAAGGGGGCTGCCGCCTTCAACGCCGGCGAGGCGCAGGCCGTCGAAGGCATCGAGGTCATCGACGACCACACGCTGCAGGTCACGCTGGAGGCGCCCACCAGCACGTTCCTGCTGGGCCTCACCATCGCCACCAGCTGGCCGGTCCCGCCGGAGGCCGTGGCAGAGCGCGGCGAGGACTTCGGCAACCGCCCGGTGGGTGCCGGTCCCTTCTATCTCAAGGAATGGAACAAGGGCTCCGACCTCACCCTCGCGCGGAACGAGGGCTACGTGAACCCGGAGCTGCCCTACCTCGACGAGATCCACGTCGACCTCGGCGTGGACGAGAACACGCAGGTGCTGCGGCTCGAGTCGGGTGAGGCCGATGGCGTCTTCGAGCCCTTCTCCATCGGCCCGGTCGGGCTGCGCACCCTGGCTGAGGCTGAGGGCGTGACGGTCGAGGACTCGGTCGGCCCGCGGATCTACTACCTGGCCCTCGAGAACGGTGGCATCCTGGGCAACAAGGACCTGCGGCTTGCCGTAGCGCACGCGGTCACACGTGACTTCACGCGGCAGTTCGGCAACCTGGCCAAGCCCTGGAACCAGCTGATGGGCTCGACCACCCTGCAGTCGGATCCCGAAGGCACGCGGGTCTACCCGTATGACCCGGAGCAAGCCGCGGCCTACCTCGAATCGGGTGGCTACGACGGCACGCCGCTCAAGGTCATCTACGACGTGGGCGATCCCTACGGTGAGGCCAACGCCACCGCCCTGCGGCAGGACCTCGAAGCGGTCGGCTTCACGGTGGAGCTGAACGGGCTGCAGACAGGACAGTTCTTCACGGACGTCTACGATCCCGCCGCCCGAGACCTCTCGTCGACCTACTGGAGCGCGGACTACCCGGACCTGCAGGACTACATCTCGACCAACTTCGTCTGCGGCTCGTTCCTGAACATCAGCAACTTCTGCGACGAGGACATCGACCAGGCCTTCTTCGAGACCGAGTCGATGGCGTTCGGCCCGGAGCGCGATGCCGCCCTGCTCGAGGTCCAGCAGCGGCTCATCGACGAGGTCGCCGGCATCCCGATCATGGAGGTCGCACCGCAGGTCGTCTACGGAGAGCGCGTCGGGGCCATGCCCACGCTGGCGACGTACGCGCCGTACGACTGGAAGCGCGCCTGGGTGAAGGCGGACGGCTGAGACCCTGATGGCTGCGGGCGACGACGCCGGACCGCCCGCGATCGCGCTGTTGTCGGTGGCGGGCCTGCGCGTCACGACGAGCGCGGGAGACATCCTGCGAGGGGTGGACCTGCAGGTGGCAGCGGGCGAGGTCACGGGCGTCGTCGGCGAGTCCGGCTGCGGCAAGACGACGCTGGGCCTGGCACTGCTGGGCCTGCTCGGCCGGCGGCGCACGATCACGGCTGGTGAGATCCGGCTCGCTGGCGAGGTCGTGGGCGCACCCGGTATCGACCGCACCGCCGCGCTGCGCGGCTCGCGCGTGTCCTTCGTCCCGCAGGATCCGTTCCGCGCGTTCGATCCACTGCGTCGCGTGGGCCCACAGGTGCGTCGCCCGTTGGAGTTGCACCGGGGTCTCCACAGTGACGCGGCCGAGCAGCGTGGGGCTGAGCTGCTCGCCCGCCTCGGTGTCCCAGAGCCGCAGGCCATCATGGGCAGCTACCCCCATGAGCTCTCAGGTGGCATGCTGCAGCGGGCTGCCATCGCCACGGCGCTCTCGTGCGAGCCCGAGCTGGTCATCGCTGACGAGCCCACCACGGCGCTCGATGCACTGGTGCAGATCCAGGTCGCCGATGCGTTCATGCGCCTGGTACGTGAGCTCGGGACCAGCGTGCTGGTCATCACCCATGACCTGCACCTGCTGGAGCGGATGGCCGATCGCATCGCGGTCATGTACGCGGGCCGCATCGTCGAGTTCGGGCCATCCGAACGCCTGCTCCAGGCCCCCCGTCATCGATATCCGGCAGCCCTGCTCGAGTCCTCCGTCCGAACCGCCCAGCCCGGTCGCCGACTCGAGACCGTGGAGGGGCAGCCGCCGAGACTGCCGGGCACGTTCGAGCCCTGCGCCTTCGCTCCTCGATGCGGGTTCGCGGATGCGCGCTGTCACGAGGAGGAGCCGGCCTACGCGTGGCCGGCCGATGAAGGGGTCGCCTGCCACCATCCTCGGGAGCTGCCGGCGTGATCGGCCCCACCCTGGCCCCGACACGACCGCGCGAGCCCCGATCGTGGGGCCTGGTGCTCGGCCTGGCCCTGTTCGGGATGCTGGTGGCGGCGGTGCTCGTGGGTCCGCTGCTGTGGGACGTGGACCCGACGTACGAGTCGTTCACCAGCCTGAGCGAGTCGGGCGAACCACTCGACGCCGGCGCCGTGGGGCATCCGCTGGGCACCGACCAGAAGGGCCGAGACGTGCTGGCGCGGCTGCTGCATGCAGGGCGCCTGACGCTGCTGACGGCAGTGGTCTCCGTCAGCATCGCCACCGTCACGGGCTTGTTCGTCGGCCTCATCGCGTCGAACGACCGCCGCATCCTGGGCTCGGTGCTGATGCGCTTCACCGACCTGGGCCTGGCCATCCCGGGCCTGCTGCTGGCGGCAGCCATCTCCACCATCCTGGGGCGGGGCACGCTCTCCCTCATCATCGGCCTCGCGGCCATCTTCTGGGCACCCATCGCCCGCGTGACCTACGGCCAGGCGGTGGTGCTGCGCGAACGGGACTACGTGGAGGCCGCGGTGGTGCAGGGCGGCGGTGCCATCACCGTCCTGGGGCGCCACATCCTGCCGCACCTCCTGCCGGTCGTGGGCGCGTACGCGGCCCTCTCGGTGGGGTGGGCCGTGCTCTTCGAAGCGTCCCTCGGCTTCCTCGGCGTGGGTGTCCAGGAGCCGGATGCCTCGATCGGCTCGATGCTGGGCGACTACCTCAACTACTACCGTCGCCACCCGGGCCTCATCCTCTTCCCGGCCATCTTCCTGGGCCTGCTCGTCATCGCCGCCAACGTGGCCGGTGAGGCGTTGCGCACCCGGACCGAGGAGCGCTGATGGCCTGGTACGTGGGCCGGCGCCTGCTGGCGGCGCTGGTGACGGTCTGGATCGTGGCCACAGCCGGTTTCCTGCTCGTCGAGATCATCCCGGGTGACCCGGCGCTGCAGCTGGCGGGGCCGGGCGCCTCGGAGGCGTCGGTGGCGGCGATCCGCGAGGCCTACGGCTTCGACGAGCCGCTCCCACTGCGGTACGTCGACGCCATGGCGCGGATGGCCCAGGGTGACCTGGGCTACAGCTTCGCCAAGGCGGAACCGGTGCTCGACGTGCTGTTGCGCTCGCTGCCCTCGACGCTGCTGTTGACGGTGCTGGCGTTCGCGGTGGAGGTGCTCATCGCCATCCCGCTGGCGCTCTGGGTGGTGGCACGCGGCGGTCTTGCCGACCGCATCCTGGTGATCCTCGCGGGCGCGACGGCCGCCATCCCGGCGTTCCTGCTGGGGCTGCTGCTGATCTACGTCTTCGCCTCACGCCTGGGCTGGTTCCCGCTCGGCGGGACCGGGTCGCCGACAGCCTACGTGCTGCCGGTCCTGACGCTGGGCATCCCCTTCGGGCTCGTGTTGGCGCGGCTGCTGCGCACCTCGCTGCTGGAGCAGCAGGACCAGCCCTACATCACCTTCAGCCAGGCGCTCGGCGAGCCGTCGCGCTCGGTGCGCTGGCGCCACCTCCTGCCGAACGCGATGCTGCCGCTGCTCTCCATCCTGGCGCTCGACTTCGCCGGGCTGTTCTCGAGCGTGGCCGTGGTGGAGGTGGCCTTTTCGATGCCAGGCCTGGGTGCCGACCTGGTGGTGGGCCTGACCCGCCTCGACACGGCGCTGATCGTGGGCATCGGCATCATCGCGGGCCTGCTGGTGGCAGTGGTCAACCTGCTCGCTGACGTGGCCGTCATCGCCATCGACCCGCGCGTGCGCCGGAGCAGCTAGCCGGCCTTCGGGCTCGACCCCATGGTCGCGAGCAGTTGCCGCGTGTAGTCGTGCTGCGGCCGCTCGAAGATGGCTTCGCGGGTGCCGGACTCCACGATCCGTCCATCACGCATGACCGAGACATGGTGGCTGATGTGCCGCACGACCGCGAGGTCGTGCGCGATGAAGAGGTACGAGACGCCCAGCTCCGACTGCAGATCCATGAGCAGGTTGAGGATCTGACCCTGGACCGAGACATCGAGGGCGGAGACGGGCTCGTCACAGATGATCAGCTCCGGCTCCAGGGCGAGAGCCCGGGCGATGCCGACACGCTGCAGCTGCCCGCCGGAGAACGAGGCCGGCCGGCTGTCGCCGAGAGCGGGGTCGATCCCTACCCGTTCGAGCAGCGTATCGGCGCGCCGCCGACGCTCCGCGCTGTCGTACAGCCGGTGGATGACCCATGGCTCGGCCACGACGTCGCGCACCCGGAAGCGCGGGTCCACCGACGAGTACGGGTCCTGGTAGACGAGCTGCATGTGCTGGCGCATCTGGCGCAGCTCAGCGCCCTTGAGGGCGAACAGGTCCTGCCCGCGGAAGGTGGCCGTGCCGGCATCCGCCTCGACGAGGCGCAGGATGATCCGACCGGTCGTGGACTTGCCTGAACCGGACTCGCCCACGAGACCGAGCGTCTGTCCTGGCTCGATGACGATGTCGACGTCCTCGACGGCGCGCACCTCCCGCCGAGACGAGCCACGGCCACTCCGGAACGTCTTCGCCAGCCCGCGCGCATCGAGCAGGGGTTCAGCCATCTCCTGACTGTAGCGGCGTGAACGCTGCTGGACAGCGGTGGACCACTGCGGCGATGAACCCGAACCCGTGGTGGCCACGGTCGAGGCACGTACGGCCGAGCTGGGTGCCGTCGTCCGGGCGTGGTGCGACGACAGGGAGACGACGTGACCGAGACGCCCAGGACCGGCACCCGCTACGCGTGGGCCGAGATCGTGCCCGACTTCCCCCCTGCCCGGGGCCAGTCGCCGGCTGGTCAAGGGCGAGCGCATGCTGGCTGCCCGCTTCGAGCTCGAGGAGGTGCTCGGCCCGGGTGAGGTCGTGGCCCTGCCGACGTTCGTGCCGCACCGCTTCAAGGCCCTCGAGCGCACGCTTGCCATCGACCTCTTCAGCCCCGTCAGCGACAGGACCGGCATCGAGCGGGGCGAGCCGCCCCTGGTCTCGCCGACGCGCGTCAGGGCGCTTGGATCGTGCACGGCGACACTGGGTGAATACGTGTGCACTAGGCCCATCCGAAGCGGGCCGGTCGGCCCTGTCTGGCACCTGCCTCAAGGAAGAGGCTTGCGGCAACCGAATAGCTCGAGCCACAGGACGCTTCCCCCCGGCAACCGCCGACCCGAGTCGTGGGCAATGTCTGACACATAGCCGTCCGTCTATCGCCCGCGGTTTCCGTGCTGACGCATGGTCCGCGGGCGTTTGAGCACATACGAGGCGTAGTGATGCCAAAGGCTGCTGTTCCGCCACCGCCTGCTCCCATCGGGGGCAAGCGAGCGGCCACGTTCCAAGAGGAAGTCATCGCCATGATCCCGGCTGACTCCCGACTTGCGTCTTGTATCCAGTGCGGGACCTGTGGTGGGTCCTGTCCGTCGTACGCGGACATGGACCACACCCCACGGCAGATCTTCGCGCTCGTCCGCGCTGGCGCGCGGGACAAGGTCATGGACAGCAACACGCCCTGGATGTGCGTCAGCTGCTACCTCTGTGCCGTGCGCTGCCCGCAGCAGATCCACATCCCGGACGTGATGTACGCGCTCAAGGCCAAGGCCACGCAGGAGAACCGCGTCCCCAGCCACGTGGCGCCGGACTTCAGCAAGACCTTCGTCGACTACATCCACGCTTATGGGCGCAGCTTCGAGGTCGGCCTGGTGGCGAAGCACTACCTGCGCCACTACATGACCCGCCTGCCCGGCATGACCACTTCCGGCATCGGCATGGTGACCAAGGGCCGCATGGGCTTCCGCCCACACAAGATCGAAGGGCTGGCCGGTCTCAACGCCATCCTCGATCGAGCGACGGAGATCGAGCAGGCCAAGCAGCGTGCCGTCTTCGATGAGCGGCCGCCGAGCGGGGGAGCGCACTGATGGCCCAGTACATGTACTACCCGGGCTGCTCGATGGACGGCACGGGCAAGGCCTATCACGACTCCATCGAAGCGGTCCTGCCGGAGCTCGACATCGCGCTCGCCGAGCTCGACGACTGGAACTGCTGCGGTGCCACCGAGTACATGGGCATCAGCCCGCTGCGCTCGCAGGCGCTGGTCGGCCGCAACCTGGCCCTGGCCGAGAAGCAGAAGAACGGCACCGACACGCTGGTCGCACCCTGCAGTGCCTGCTACGTGAACCTCGCCCGCACGGACGCCTACGTGCGTGAATCAGAGGAGCTCGCGACGAACGTCAACGACGCCCTCGGCGCCGACGGCATGCACTACACCCCGGGTGCGGTCAAGGTCCGGCACCTGCTGGAGATCATGATCGACGACGTCGGCCTGGAAGAGGTCGGCGAGCACGTGACCCGCCCCCTGAGCGGCCTGAAGCTGGCGCCCTACATGGGCTGCCTGGTCTCGCGACCTGACTACGACGATCGCTGGCAGCACCGCGAGCACCCGCACGCGCTCGACCAGCTGCTGCTGACACTCGGCGCCGACGTGGTCGAGTACTCGCGCCGCACCGACTGCTGTGGCGGGCACATGACCCAGATCAGCCCCGAGACGGGCCTCGAGCTCATCCGTCGCCTCATCGTCGAGGCCGAGCGGGTGGGCGCCCATGCGCTCGTCACGGTCTGCCCCATGTGCCAGATGAACGTGGACTTCTACCAGCGCGAGATGAACCACCACTTCAAGGAAGACCATCACATGCCCATCCTGTTCTTCACGCAGCTGATGGGCCTCGCCTATGGCATGCCGGCCAAGAAGCTTGGCTTCGGGCGCGAGATCATCTCCGCCCGGCCGGCCCTGGCCCATATCGGCATCGAGGCACCACTGACCGAGGAGGAACAGGCCGAGAAGGCTGCCGCGGCCCAGCCCAAGCGGCGCAAGCGGGGAGATCCCACACTGCCGACACCGGCGCCGCGCGCTGATGAGGAGGTGCTGCGATGACCGCCCCCAAGACTGGTGTGTACATCTGCCATTGCGGCACCAACATCGCCGCCGTGGTCGACGTCGAGGAAGTGCGCGACTGGGCGCTCGAGGAGCTCGGTGACAAGGGCGTGGTCGTGGCACGCGACTACCCCTTCATGTGCTCGAGCCTGGGCCAGGAGCTGATCCAGAAGGACATCAAGGAGTACGGCCTCGAGCGCGTGGTCGTGGGCGCCTGCTCTCCGCACATGCACGAGAAGACGTTCCGCGAGGCCAGCAGCAACGCCGGCCTCAACCCCTACCTGGCCGAGCTGGTGTCCATCCGCGAGCAGGTCTCGTGGGTCCATACGGACAAGGCCAAGGCCACCGAGAAGGCCAAGGCCATCATCGCCGGCGGCGTCTACCGCGTGAGCGAGCACGTGCCGCTGGAGCCGCTCATCGCCCCGGTCAACGATGCCACCCTCATCGTCGGCGGCGGCATCGCCGGCATCACCGCGGCGCTCGAGATCGCCAACGCCGGTTACCCCGTCCACATCGTGGAGAAGGAACCGTCCATCGGTGGCCACATGGCCCAGTACGACAAGACCTTCCCGACGCTCGACTGTGCGGCCTGCATCCTCACGCCCAAGATGGTCGACGCGGGGGCACACCCCAACATCACGCTCCACACCTGGAGCGAGGTGGTCGACGTCTCCGGCTCGGTCGGTGACTTCAAGATCAAGGTCAAGCACAAGCCACGCATGGTCGTGGAGGCCGACTGCACCGGCTGCGGCATCTGCTGGGAGAAGTGCCCGGTCCAGGTCATCGACACCGGCTTCGAGTCGGGCATCGGCTACCGCAAGGCCATCTACACGCCCTTCCCGCAGGCGGTGCCCAAGTACCCGGTGCTGACACCGGAGGACTGCACCTACTTCCAGAAGGGCACCTGCAAGGCCTGCGAGAAGTTCTGCCCGGTCGACTGCATCGACTTCACCCAGACCGATGAGTTCGTCGAGCTGAACGTGGGCAACATCCTGCTGGCCACCGGCTTCCAGCCATTCGACGCTCGCCGCATCGAGGCCTTCGGCTACGGGCGCCTGCCCAACGTCTTCACCTCCATGGAGTTCGAGCGGATGAGCAACGCAGCCGGCCCCACCGGCGGCAAGATCGTCCTGCGCGACGGCGTCACCCAGCCCAAGGCGGTGGCCATCGTCCATTGCGTCGGCTCCCGCGACAAGAACACCAACGAGTACTGCTCGGCCATCTGCTGCATGCAGTCGCTCAAGTTCGCGCATCTCGTGAAGGAGCACACCGACGCTGACGTGTATGAGTGCTACATCGACATGCGCACGCCGGGCAAGGGCTACGACGAGTTCTATAACCGCATCCTCGACGAAGGCACGCAGATGATCCGCGGGCGCGTGGCGGAGGTCACCGACTCGCTGCGCTACCCGGAGGAAGAGGGCCACGAAGGCCGACTCATCGTGCAGGTGGAGGACACCCTCGCGGGTGTCAAGCGCCGCGTGCCGGTGGACATGGTCATCCTCTCCACGGGCCTCGAGCCGCAGCCGGATGCCACCGAGGTGGCGCGCATGTTCGGCGTCGGCTGCAGCAGCAGCGGCTTCATCATCGAGCGCCACGCCAAGCTCGACCCGGTCGCGACCATGACCGATGGGGTCTTCGCGGCTGGTGCCACCCTGGGTCCGCGTGACATCCCCACCAGCGTCTCCAACGGCGCCGCGGCCGCAGCCACGATCCTGAGCCGCATCGCCCAGGGCGAGATCGCCATGGAGCCGTACCGAGCGACGGTCGATGCCGAGCGCTGCTCCGGCTGCCGCATCTGCAACGACCTCTGCCCCTTCAGCGCCATCACCTTCGACGAGGGCGCGATGGTCACCGAGATCAACCCCAAGCTGTGCCAGGGCTGCGGCGTGTGCGTGGCGGCCTGTCCCGCAGCGGCCATCTCCGGTAGCGGCTTCAGCCACGCCCAGATCCTGGCCCAGATCGACGGCCTCTTGTCCAACCCTCACGACGGGGTGGCAGCCGGCGTCCAAGCCGATGAAGCAGTGGGAGCCACGGCATGACCGCACCTGCGACCACCACCGAGACTGCGGCCCCGGCCGTCGCCGCAGAACCGTTCGATCCGCTCATCCTCGGCTTCACCTGCAACTGGTGCAGCTATCGAGCGGCGGACCTGGCGGGCACGGCCCGCACCAAGTACCCGCACAACGTCCGGCTCATCCGCCTGATGTGCTCCGGACGCATGGAACCCGAGTTCATCCTCGAAGGCTTCGCCAAGGGCGCGGACGCGGTGATCATGACCGGCTGCTGGCCGGAGGATTGTCACTACCGCATCCAGTCGGTGAAGGCCTTGCGACGGTTCATCTTCCTGCGCCGGACGTTGTCCGACCTGGGCATCGAGCCGGCTCGCCTGCAGCGCTTCTACGCCAGCGCCGCTGAAGGGCAGCGCTTCGCTGACGAGATGTCGCGGATCGTCGACGAGGTGAAGGCCCTGGGCCCCATCCCACCCGAGATCCGTGTCGCGCTGAAGTCGAGGCCAGAAGCCCCGGCCGCAGCCTTCCAGCCTGAGGAGGTGGAGGCATGACCGCCGAAGCCGTGGCCCCGGCCCAGACCGAGGTCAAGCCCCGCTACAAGCTGGCCATGTACTGGGCCTCCGCTTGCGGTGGGTGCGACGTGGCCGTGCTCAACCTGGGCATGAAGCTCATCGAGTTCACCGAGCGCTGGGAGCCGGTCTTCTGGCCGGCGGCCATGGACGGCAAGCGCCAGGACGTCCGGGACATGGCAGACGACGAGATCGACGTCTGCCTCTTCGACGGCGGTATCCGCACCGACGAGGACGCCGAGATGGCCCACTTGCTGCGGGCCAAGTCCAAGGTGCTGGTGGCCTTCGGGTCCTGCGCCAGCGAGGGCTGCATCCCCGGTCTCGCCAACCAGCGCGGCATCGATGCGGTCTTCGCGGCCGCCTACGACCCCGAGCTGAACGACGTCAACGGCGAAGGCACGCCCAACGGGCCCTGGGAGTCGCCCTACGGCGAGCTCGAGCTGCCCACGCTCCAGCTGCGTCTGCAGACGCTGAGCCAGGTCGTCGACGTGGACTACTCGGTGCCGGGCTGCCCGCCAGAGACCGAGCGCATCGCGGAGGTGTTGGGAGCAGTCACCGCTGCCCTCGACGGCACCGGGCCGCTGCCGCCGAAGGGCGCGGTGCTCGGTGCGGGCAACTCGACCGTCTGTGACGAGTGCCCGCGCGAGCGCGGGGTCAAGACCATCACGGAGTTCAAGCGCATCCAGACGCTCGCGGAGGTCGATCCGAACCTGTGCCTGCTGGAGCAGGGCCTGCCCTGCTGCGGACCGGCTGCTCGAGATGGCTGCGGCGCCAAGTGCCCGTCCGCCGGTGCGCCCTGCATCGGCTGCTACGGGGCCACGCAGGGTGTCCAGGACTTCGGTGCCCGCCTGCTCAGTGCCTACGCCTCGGTGGTGGATGCCAGCGAGCCGGAGGACATCGAGCGCGTGCTGGCGAGCCTGCCGGACACCGTGGGCCAGTTCTATCGCTTCAGCCTGGCAGCCTCGCTGCTTCACGGGGGCCGGTCATGACACGCATCACCATCGATCCCGTCACCCGTCTGGAGGGTCACGGCAAGATCGAGATCCTGCTCGACGATGCCGGTGACGTCGAGCACACCTACTTCCAGATCCCGGAGCTGCGCGGCTTCGAGTCCTTCTGCGTGGGCCGTCCGGTAGAGGACATGCCGGCGCTGACCAACCGCATCTGCGGCGTCTGCCCGGAGGCCCACCACATGGCTGCGGCCAAGGCCGGCGACGCCGCCTACGGCGTGACCGTCCCTCGCACCGGCCGCATGTTGCGCGAGCTGCTCTACAACGCCTTCTACGTGACCGACCACGCCACGCACTTCTACGTGCTCAGCGGACCGGATCTGATCATGGGCCCGGACGCGCCGAAGGCCGAGCGCAACATCCTGGGCGTGGTCAAGAAGGTCGGCGCGGAGGTCGGCGGAGCGGTCATCAACGCACGCAAGGCCGGCCACCGTGTCATCGAGATCATCGGTGGACGCCGGATCCACCCCTGCACCTCCGTCCCCGGCGGCCAGACCAAGGCCCTCAGCGAGGAGGAGCGGGACGAGATCAAGGCGCTGGCCGACGGCATGGTCGAGTTCGCCGACTTCAGCCTCGATCTCTTCGCCTCGATGCTCAAGGACGAGGCCATCGAGGAGATCGTCAAGGGCGACCTCTACACACACGAGACCTACTACAGCGGCCTCGTCGACGAGAACGACAAGGTCACCTTCTACGACGGCCGCATCAAGGTCGTGGCGCCTGACGGGGAGGTCCACGGGACGTACGAGCCCAAGGACTACCGCGACTGGATCGCCGAGAAGGTCGAGCCCTGGACATTCCTGAAGTTCCCCTACCTCAAGAAGGTCGGCTGGAAGGGACTGGTCGATGGCAAGGACTCGGGCATCTACACCGTGGCCCCACTGGGACGACTCAACGTCGCCTCGGGCATGGCCACACCCAAGGCGCAGGCTGCGTACGAGCAGTACTTCGCCACGCTCTCGCCCGATGGCACCCCGGTCCACAGCCGTGGCGCCACCCACTGGGCTCGCCTCATCGAGCTGATGCAGGCGGCTGAGACGGTGCAGGCCCTGGTGAACGATCCTGAGATCACCTCACCGGTCGTGCGGGCCGTCCCGACCGAGATCCCGACCGAAGGCGTGGGCACGGTCGAGGCACCGCGAGGCACGCTCACCCACCACTACTGGACCGACGAGAACGGCGTCATCACGCGCGTGAACCTCATCGTCGGCACGACCAACAACTACGGTCCCATCGCCATGTCCGTGGACAAGGCTGCCAGGAGCCTCATCTCCAAGGGCACGGTGGTGACCGAGGGCTTGCTCGACCGCGTGGAGATGGGCTTCCGGGCCTATGACCCCTGCTTCGGGTGCGCGACGCACACCATGCCGGGCCAGATGCCGATGGTCGTCACCATCCGTGACAAGAACGGCGAGCCGGTGCAGGAGCTGCGCCGTGATTAGCCCGACCGAGCCCTACAGCCTGCGCATCGCCGAGCCTGGCGACACGCTGGTGGTAGGCCTCGGCAACCCGATCCTGGGGGACGATGGTGTCGGGTGGCGTGTCATCGATGAGCTCGACGAGCTGGAGCACGATGACGCCAGCCTGCAGCAGGCATGCGTCGGTGGCGTGAGCCTGATGGAGCTCCTTGTCGGATATCGACGTGCCATCATCGTCGATGCCATCATCGACCCGGAGAACGTGCCGGGCAGCGTCTGGTGCAAGCCACTGTCGGAGGTGGAGACTCGCGTCGCCAGTCACCTGGACTCGACGCACGACGCTCCCCTGCCGGCCGCCATCGAAGCAGGCCGGGCCATGGGGGCCGATCTGCCAACTGACATCGAGGTCGTGGGCATCGTCATCGAGCGTGGTGATGTCTTCGGCGAAGAGCTAAGCGACGTCATCGCTGCAGCCGTTCCGGTCGCCGCAGCGAAGGTCGTCGGGGCATTGCGTGCGCAGTCCTCTGCGCCGCCACAAGGGGAGCCAGTCCATGCATGAAGCCGGAGTCACCGAACGGATCCTCGAGATCGTGCTCGAACACGCCAATGCGGCCCACGCCCAGCGCGTGACCGACGTCTACCTGGAGGTGGGCGCCGAGTCGGGCATCGATACCGAGTCCGTCGAGATGCACTGGCCGCTCCTGAGTGAGGGCTCCGTCGCAGAGGGCTCGATCCTGCACTTCTCCGCCAAGGAAGACGAACCGTTCTCGTTCCGCCTGACCAGCATCGAGGTGGACGAGCCGGAAACCGCCGCCACCACCTGACGGGCGCAAGGCCGGCGCCTCCCCTCGCCTGCCCAGCCTCCCACCAGACCTCAGCCCCGCGGGAGACCGCGGGGCTCAGTCGTCCTTGGCGTCGATCTTGGCCAGGGTGGCCGCGCTGGGGATGAAGCGGACGGCGTCGAAGGCGAGCTTGCGTCCCGAGTTGTCGCCCTCGCCCGTCACGTCAGCGAGCTGCACGATGGGGCTGGTCGTCAGCTGGTGCGTGCCGAGGCTGACCCAGCTGCCGCGCCGCTTGTACTGGCTCCGTACGCGGGTCGTCCAGCCACTCGTGGTCTTGACCTTGTAGGCGGCCTTCCTGGAGGTCGCGTGCTCGCCGGGGATCCAGGCTTGCACGGAGTAGGTGCCTGCCACGGGCAGCACCGGCCTCCAGGAGGCGTAGCGCGTCCTCGTGGTCTTCCTGACCGGCGCGTAGTAGTGGTGCCCGGCGTGGCCCGTCGCTCCCTGCTGCCAGTCGGTCCCCACTCGCTTGAAGCCGCGATCGAGGTCGTCCACGTAGATCGAGGTCACGGTGGACGGCGGCGGGGTCGGCGTCGGGGTCGGGGTCGGCGTGGGCGTGGGCGTGGGCGTCGGGGTCGGGGTCGGGGTCGGCGTGGGCGTGGGCGTCGGGGTGGGGGTCGGGGTGGGCGTGGGCGTGGGGGTCGGGGTGGGCGTCGGGGTCGGGGTGGGCGTGGGGGTCGGGGTGGGCGTGGGCGGGGGTCGGGGTGGGATCGTCCGGCGCACACTGCTCGATGAGGGCGCCGATGTCGAGGCGATCGCCGGTGATGGTGGTGCCCGTGAGTGAGCTGGTGGGCTTGGCCGTGTTCATGAGGCGGCTGCGGATCTGCTGAGCCCCGAGTGTCGGATCCGCGCTGCGGCAAAGCGCCACGGCACCGGCCACGTGCGGAGTGGCCATGCTCGTGCCGCTGTACCAGGCGTAGCCGTTGTTCTGGGGATGGGTGCTGATGATGCTGGTGCCCGGTGCGCCAAGGTCGACGTCCGTGTCGCTGTAGTTCGAGTCCGGGCGAAGGTCACCGTCCGACTCAAGGTTGGCCACGGTGATGAGGCAGTCCCAGCCGCGGCTGCCTCCATCCGCCTTGCGGTCGCAGTCATAGGCAGCCGGATAGCGAGGGACCGAGTCGAGATCGTTGCCATCGTTGCCGGCCGCGGCCACGAAGAGGATGCCGGCGTCGCCGGCGCGTTCGATGGCATCGAGCAGCGACTGACTGTAGCCGGGCCCACTCCAGCTGTTGTTGGTGGCCACGATGTCCAGGCCGTGGCGCAGCTTGAGGTCCGTGATGTAGTCGATGGCCTTGATGGCATCGCTGGTGGAGCCACCGCCGGCACCGAGGAACTTGGCCGAGATGAGCGTCACCTTCCAGTTGACACCAGCGACGCCGAAGCCGTTGCCACCACGGGCCCCGACCGTGCCGGCCACGTGCGTGCCGTGATCGTCCCCCGTGCCGTCGTAGACGCTGGCGTCGTCGTTGTACCAGTCCCAACCGTGGATGTCGTCGATGTAGCCGTTGCCGTCGTCGTCGATCCCGTTGGCTGTCTCGAAGGGGTTGGTCCAGACGTTGGCCACGAGATCCGGGTGGTTGACCTTGAGCCCTTCATCGATGATGCCCACGTAGACATCCTTCGATCCGGTGTAGCCCAGGGCCCAGGCCTCACCGGCGCCGCTGCCGTACTGGTTGGCGGGGGACGTGCCGTCGCCATACATGCCCCAGTGGCTGCCGTTGGTGTAGTAGGTGTCATCGGCGCTGGCCGCGGCCTCCAGCCAGTAGTCCGGCTCAACGTAGGCCACGCCCGGCTGGGCCGCGATGTCGACGAGCGCATCGGCCACGCTCTGACCCGGCTCCAGCTCCACCACCACCGTGTCCGAGGCGATCGGCGAGACCGCATCGACCGAGGCCGCCCCGACCGAGCGGACGCTCCTGGCCTTGCTGGCCCTGGAGGCACCCGGCTCGTAGACGACGATGACCCGGTCATCGGCGTGCGGCTTGGACAGCTGGGCCTGACGACCTGGTGCCCGGTCGGCGGAGGCGGTCGCCGCGGGCAGGGCTGCAGCCAACAGGGCCGCCACAGTGGCGACGGCCACGACGGTGCCGCGGAACGAAGACGAGCGCTGGGGAGTCATCACGAAGGGCAGGGTACCCTCCGCCACGTATCACCCCCACAGGACGTTCTGTGGACGGCTGATGGCGGGATAGGGCCAGCCCCAGAAGCGGCTGACGTGCAGCGCCGCACGACTTGCCCTAGCGTGGACGGTGATGAGGAGCACCACCGGGACCCCACGCCAGGGCATCGCCACAAGGGTCGCAGCGCACGCGGTTCGGCGCGTCAAGGGCCTGCTGATGCGACGGCTCCTCGTGCCCACGTGGAGGCTGGAAGACGAGCTCGCAGCACGCCCGGGCGGCGTGCACGCCGACGACAGCTCTCCGCGACGGATCGAGATCGTGGCCGAGTCGATGCAGGTCGAAGGGCTGCACCGCCCCATGCCAGGCTTCCCGCGCTCGCTGCCCCAGGTGCTCTCCAGCGCACGCAACATCAGGGCCTCGCTGATCGAGGTCGATGACAACCCGGCCCAGCCGCGCACGTCCATGACCGACGCCGATCGCGCCGCGCTCGAGCGCTTCATCGTCTCGACCGCCGCGGACACCTTCGGCTACGCGACGGTGCCTTCGAGCCTCGTCTTCAAGGGCAAGGCCATCCTCCATCCGCACGCCATCGTGCTGGCCATGGAGATGGACAAGGAGCGCATGGATACAGCCCCCAGCCCCGATTCGGCGGTGATGGTCCACGAGACCTACAACCAGCTGGGCATCGCCGCCAACGAGATCGCTCGACACCTGCGTGGCCTGGGCTACTCGGCGCAGGCGGGGCATCCGCTCGGAGGCCTCGCACTCTATCCACCGCTGGCCCAGGCAGCCGGCCTTGGCTGGCAAGGCATGCACGGGCTGCTCATCACGCCGGAGTTCGGCCCGCGCGTGCGCCTGGCCGCCGTCTTCACCAGCATCGAGAACCTGCCCGCGACGGATTCCGACGCGCACGCCTGGATCGAGGACTTCTGCCGTGAGTGTGTGAAGTGCGTGCGCCAGTGCCCGCCGCAGGCCATCAGCAGCGAGCCCGTCCGCCACGAGAGCGGACGCGTGACCTGGATCGACGCAGACAGGTGCCTGCCCTTCTTCGTACGTCACAACGGATGCTCGCTCTGCATCGCCGTGTGTCCCTTCCACCAGCGTGACTACTCCTGGCTGCAGGAGCGCTGGGCTCGCCACGGCCAGCGCTCCGCCGAGCTACGAGCGGACCCGCCCCAGAACTTCCCGGAGCACTTGCGCCGCCCGCCCATGTCGTAGGCTGTCGGGAATGGCGAGCTATCGGGTGATGTCGTGGCGCGGCATCCCCTCACAAGTCAAGGCGGTCGACGAGACGGGCGCGACGGCGTCGGCGATGTTGCCCCCATCCTTCATGCAGGAGATCGATCGGCTGGCCATGGCCAAGGGAGTGGTCGGCTCGGACGAATATCTCGAGGCCTGGGCCTGGTCCGATGAGATGACCCGCGAAGGCACGGCCGATGAGGTCGCAGCCGCGGTCGCGGCTGAGGTGGGAGCGGTCTGGCGCCAGGAGAACGACGGGGGTTAGTCGCGCTCGAGCCGGCCCAGCACGGTCACCGAATCCTCGGCCACGAGCACATCCGCGGCCACGAAGCGGAGGGCGCCGCCATCGACGAGGTCGACCACAGCCGGCAGCAAGGTCACCACCTGCTCGCCGGCACCACCTCCAGGCAGATGGTCGAAGAAGCGTCCGCAGGCACCTTCAGCGAAGGGGCTGGTCTTGACGCCACGATCGCTGCTGGCAAGGACGGTGCCACTGTCGCTGTCGACGGTGAAGGCATCGTCGATCCAGCAGGTGCCGTTGGGGATGTCCAGCGGGCCTGCGAAGACGAGCGTGGTGCGCAGCCGGGTTTCGCTCGGATACCACTCGAGGGAAACGTCGGAGTCGATACCGGGCGTGGTCGGCGCTTCCGCCAGCATCCGGTCGGCACCGGCCTCGAGAAAGCCACGGCCAAAGCGTGCGCTCCACTCGGAACCGGGCTGCAGGCACGAGGAGGTGGCCGCTGGCTGCTCCAGGTGTCCGCTGGCGATGTCCAGCCGCGTGGCTTGCTGCTGAAGCAGCGGGTCAGGGAAGAGCGCCGCGTTCGAGATGAGTGCCTCCTCCACCGCCACGGCCACGCTCGACCACTCCTCGGCTGAGACGGCCCCGGGCGCGACCTCCAGACAGACATCGGCCGGGTGCTCATCCGCGAGAGCGACCGCACTCCCCAGCACGATCACCACGGCCACCGTCATCCCCGCCGCGAGTGGCCTCATTCGGGGAGGTCGATCCAGAGGGTCCCACCCCCGTAGCCGTTGACGAGGTCCCGGCCCTCGACCGTGATGCGGGAGACGCCCGGGGGGATCTCGAGTCCGGCCTGGGTCCGGGTGAACGGCTGCTCGGAGGCGTGATCGTGCAGCAGCGTGTGGGTGGCCAGCACATTGCCCGCCTCGTCGAGGACGCGCCAGCCGTCGGCGTAGCGCTCGGGGCTGTCGTAGGGGGAAGAGATGCTCACGACCACGTCGAAGACCCGATCGCCACGAGACACCAGCTGCACGCCGATGACGTCGGGGAAGCGGTCGTCCGCCTGCACCTCGACGGACTCGCCGGTGCCGAGCGGGAAGAAGGGCAGCACGCTGCAGCCGCTCACCACGAGCAGGGCCAGCAGGCCGAGCGACAGGCGTGACAGGACGTGCATCAGGCGCTCATCGTACGGTGTAGGCACAAGCCCCACCCAACCACATTCCGGAGGCACCCATGAGTGACATCCCAGCTGGCGTCAAGATCGAGTCCGTCTTCCTCGTGGAGGCCCGATACACGCCTGACGCGGCCGACAAGCGTCCCGCCGTGCGCGCACAGCACCTGGCCAACGTGGTGCGCCTGCGTGAAGAAGGCACGATCATCGAGGCCGGCGCCTATAGCGACGGGCTGACCTCGTCGCTCCTTCTGGTGCGGGCGTCCGATGCGGCGGCGGCTCTGGCCATCGCGCGCCAGGATGTCTACGTCAAGGCTGGCGTCTGGGGTGACATCAGCGCCCGGCCCTTCGGACGGGTGGTCGCCGAGTAGTCAGGCGGCCAGCTCGTAGGCCTCCGGTACGAGCGGGTAGTGCGAGGTCCGCTTGGCCACCGGGGCCTTGCTGGGCACGATCCGCAGACGACTCTCGGCCGGCTTGCCCGCGACATCCCGATTGGGCACCGCGTCCGCGGCCATGCCCTCCGCCAACTGGCGGAAGAAGGGGTCGCCGGTCATGCGGCTGAGCAGTCGCAGCTGCCAGATGTGGATCTGGTGGTACTTGAAGTGGTTCGTTCGGCTGTGCAGCCCATAGAGGCTGACCTTGCCCTCGCGACGGTACAGCTCACCCCGGTCGCGCACCGTCGTAAGCGCACCCTCGAGCAGGGACCGGGCCTCCGCTGAGCGCGTGTGCTGCCAATACTCGTAGAGCCCGATGAGCGAGTGCAGGTGGGCGTTGAGGACGTGGTCGGGCCGGCGGCTGGGATAGTGCTCCAGCCAGAGGTAGCCGCCATCGGCCACATACGTGACCCACGGTCGGTCGCCGCCGCCCTGCTGTCGCCCGAGACGGCGATAGCTCTCGAAGAGACGCTCAGCGGTCTCGAGGTGGGCCGGGTCTCCGGTGACCCGGTGCAGGCGCACGAAGAACGAGAGCGCCAGGCCCTGCGACATGGCGTTGAACCACGGGGCCCTGAGGCCCTCGGGTGGATAGTCGAACCAGAAGGGCAGCCACCACGCATCGTCAGCCTCGACGACCAGGCCCCGCAGGTGATCAGCCTGCACGAGGGCCTGCTCCAGCTGACGCACGTCTCCGGTATCGCGGAAGGCGTCGATGCGCTTCATGCCGTTGATGGCCACCGAACCAGGTCGGTAGTAGAGGGCCCCGTCGATCCAGCGGAAGAGCGCGATCCCCTGGTTGTCGACCGGCGGCTGCACCTCGAAGGTGGGCGGCGCGTCGCTCGTCCAGGGCAGCCGATCGAAGGGCAGGTCGACGAGGTCGAACGGCCGATGGTTGTAGGGCGGCGGCTCGTTGGGCTCGCTCGCATGACCCTCGAGGGGCAGCCACAAGGAGCCCACCGTCGCGAGCAACAGCGCGAGGATGAGCGCCGGGGTTCGCAGGCCTCGATCCATGACTTCTCCGTCGTGCGGCGCGGCACCGCACCTTGGGCGTGAGCCTACCGCGACCCCTTGATTCGCGCGATCGCGCTACGTGTCCGGGCTCGATCGACCGACATCGCCGAGCAGCTGGGCATGAGCGCCTCGGGCGTTCGCAGCCGGCTCTCCCGACTCGTCGAACGCCTCAGGGGATCGACGTCGGTTGGGGGCGCGGTCGGAGTACCGACGCATGGCGTCGGCGAGACGTGCAAGGGAACGCGTCGAGGGCCTGGAGGAGGAGAGATGAGGCCCTCGACGCGTCTCCCAAAGGGAGGGAGTGGCCGGAGCGCTCGTGCGGAGCGCCAGAACGTGCCCGGCCGTGTCGCCCTTACTCATATAGAGGCGCGAGCGGGCCGAATCGTTCCATCGCGGCGAAAGAACCTCGTCCATCGCGGCGAGAAGGGCGCATCCGGCTGGCCTCGGGGCCCGATCCGGGCGGGACCGCGTCCGCCCGTGGTTCAGCCGGCCGGCGGCGACTCCTGCGGATCACGCGCCATCAGCTCCGTGGCCAAGGCCACCTCGATGAGACCCACGATCCCGCCGATCAGCGCGGACACCAGCCATGAGGCCGTGACCTCGATCCAGAAGCCGGAGTGATGGGTGGCCTGGTGCACGAGCTCGTGGATGAGCAGCTCGGCGGCGATCAGGGCCACGACCAGCACCAGCACCGGGCGCCAGGCTCGGCGGCTCAAACGGAAGGTGCGGGCGAAGCCATCGACGAGGCCGTGACGCTCCTGCACGATGACCGGGCCCACGAGGGCGAACAGGGTCGCCCACACGATGCCGGGCACGACGAAGAGCGCCAGTCCGACGGTGGTGCCCCCGATCAGGACGAGGTCAGCGACCAGCAGGCGGCCCCACGGCAGCGTGCGCACGATCGTGCCGAACCGCAGGCGATGGCCCTTGAAGTATTCCTGGCCGACGGCCTCGTCGAGATAGCCGGCATAGACCACCGGGCCGAAGAGCCGGATGAGCGTGACCGCCAGGAGCCCCGCGACGAATCCCAGCCCGCGGATCAGGCCCGGGTCCGCTTCGAGCGAATCGCGGAGGCCCCGCAGGGACGCGGCCAGCAGTGGGGGCGGCACGAACAGCACCAGCGCCACCAGCGCGACACGCCAGTAGTGCTGACGGAACATGCCCCACGCCTCGCGCAGGACGCGACCGTAGGTGAGCGGCCCCTCCCCCGCCACGTATCTCGAGTGCCCGCTCATGCAGGGAGGCTACACGGCGGCAGCGCCTCAGGGGCGGCGCTGCAACGTGAGGTAGGTGAGCCCCAGGGCCACCACGCACCAGCCGGTGAGCAGGATGAAGGGGCCGCTGGTGAGGGCGAAGGTGTCGGCGGCGAGCGAACCTCGGATGACCTCCCCCATGGCCTGCACCGGCAACACCGCATGGACCTGCTGCAGCCACTCGGGCAGACGCTCGGCGGGATAGTTGATGGGCGAGAAGATGAGCACGCCGATGACCAGCATCTGCGTCAGGAGCATGGCCACCATGGGAGGCAGCAGCGAGGCCATGGCGTAGCCGATCGCGGCCGCGGTCGTGGCCACGAGCAGGACGGCCGGGATGATGGCCAGGCTCATCGACAGCGTCAGATCGAACGCCCACGCGCCCACCGCGACAGCGAAGACCACGCCCGGCAGCACCATCGCCAGCCAGACGGTGAGATCGGCTCCGAGGAAGACCATGCGCGGCACCGGCAGGCTGCGCATGTACTCGAGCGTGCCCTCGATCTTGCCCTGCGAGACGACCTGGGGCAGTGCCACCAGGCCCATCGTGATGAGCGTGATGGCGGGTGCGCCCGTGGCCAGGAAGAGCACGGTCGTCTCGTCGAGCTCGGGGAACAGCAGCGGGTAGCCCACGACGATGCCGAAGGCGAACATCACCTGCACCACGATGGCGAGAGGCAAGAAGGATCGGAGGCGGAGCGACTGCCACGTGACGAGCAACCGGTAGCTACGCAGCGTGTGCACGGGAGACCTCCTCGGGTGCGGCCGCAGGCGCCTCTGCCGGGGCCTTGGTGGGCATCTTCGAGACGAGATCGACGTAGACGTCTTCGAGCGACGCGGGCGTGAGCGAGAACTCACCCACGATCTGCTGCTGGCGCAGCCGCTGGGCCCATTCGATGGCGGCGGCTGCCTCCGAGGACGCCACGATGGCCCGCGCTCGTGTCCCACTGGACTGGTAGCGGACGATGAACGGCGCGTGCGCGGGTGCGGTCCGTCCTGGCTCGAGGGTCAGGTCCAGGCGCAGCTCGTGCTCGAGGCCGGCCTTCATCTGCGCAGGCGTACCCTCGGCCACGACGCGTCCGGCGTCGAGGACGGCCAGCCGGTCCACGGCACGCTCGGCCTCGCTCACGTTGTGGGTGACGAGCAGGACGGTGCTGCCCTCATCCGCCAGCGCGCGCACGGCCGCCCACAGCAGGCGGCGACGGACCGGATCGACGTCGTTCGTCGGCTCATCCAGCACGACCACGCGCCCTGGCACGACCGCGGCCATAGCGAACGAGACCAACCGCTTCACTCCTCCGGACAGCTGCTCCCCGTCCGTCTCGAGCCACTCACCGATGTCCAGCGCCTCCACCAGCGCGGCTCGGCGGGCCCGCACCCGGGAGGCCTCCCCGCCACGGATGCGGCCGATGAGGTCGATGGCCTGGCGCGGCTTGAGACCGGTGATGGGCAGCTGTGCCTGCGGCTGCAAGGAGCACACCTCGCGTGCGTGAGCCGGATCAGCCACGAGGTCGATCCCGTCGACGTGGATGGTGCCGGCGTCAGGCTTGAGCAGTCCCACGATCTGGTTCACCAACGTGGTCTTGCCGGCACCGTTGTGGCCGAGCAGGCCGTAGACCTGGCCAGCGGCCACCTTCAGCGTGATGCCATCGTTGGCACGGATGGCCCCCGCTCGGCGGAATCGTCCGCGGTAGGACTTCCTGATGTCGTGGATCTCCAGCAGCATGGCTCCCTCAGGTCCTTGTCGTTGCGTTCTTGGTAGGGAACTTCGGATACCGTCCAGTATCTACATACTGACCAGAATGTCAATACCACCAGGTATCGTCATACCCGGTGGTATCCTTTCCTCCATGTCCAAGGAGACGAAGGCCGATCAGGCCATCCGCGACGCCGCTGACGAGATCGGGCGCGAGACCCGCGCTGCCGCCGCCGAGGTTCGCCTCGGTCTCGACGTCGCCAAGCGCGAGACGAAAGCGGCCCTGCGCGAAGCCATGACCGAGCTGCGTCTCACGCTCGGCGAGATCTGGGAACCAGAGTGGTCGGCGAGGGCTGACTCCTCGGCTTCGACGGGTGGTCGCCTGTCACGGGCGCAGCGCAAGGAGCTGACCCGTGAGCTGCTCCTCGACGCCGCCATCGGGGTCTTCGCGGAGAAGGGCTACCACGGCGCATCACTCGATGACGTCGCGGACGCGGCTGGGTTCACCAAGGGCGCGGTCTACTCCAACTTCACGCGCAAGTCGGACCTCTTCCGCGCGCTCCTGGAGCGTGAGACGAGTCGCTACGACGAAGCCCTGACCCAGACGGTCCAGGCCGTGCCGCTCGAGCTGCTGCCCGATGTGGCCGCGGAGCTGCTGGCCGATCCCGAGTCCGACCCGGAGACGCGCACGCTGCTTGTCGAGTTCTGGCTGGCGGCCGTGCGTGACGCCAGCCTGCGTCCGCTCCTCCTGCGCACGAGGGACCTCGTGGGTGCGGCCTTCGGAACGAAGCTGGCCGACGCCGGCGCTGATCCCGGCTTCGACAGCCGGGAGCTGGCGCTGCTCTTCGAGGCGCTCGTGACCGGGCTCCTCATGGACCGTGCGCTCGATCCCGACGGCGAGCAACCGGAGCTGCTGGCACGAGCCTTGCGCAAGCTGCTGGCCGCGGACACGCTGGAGGCGAGCGCCGACTAGTCCTTCGCAGGGCTCGACCCACGGCGGACCATCGTCAGCGCTTCCCACTCGGCGGTCATGGGCACGACGTCCGCCACGACGTAGCCAAGACGCTCGTAGAAGCGCTCGAGGGAAGGCCTGCCCGGATCGGTCCACCGGATGGTCTCCAGGTAGGACACCTTGCCGTCGCGATCACAACGCTCGTGAAAGGCATCCATGAGGGCCCTGCCCACACCCTGGGAGCGCGCGCTCGACGAGACCCCGATCGATGGCAGGTGACGATGGGCTGAGGTGGGGTGGGCCCGCTCGATGCGTCCGAACATGCGCATGGCACGCACGACTCGCGGACCCGCGATGCGCATGAAGCTGAGCACCCGGCCCGGGCTGACACTGGAGCAGCTGGGCGAATCGACGTAGGTCAAGGCCCCCACGACCTGGCCGTCCAGCTCGGCCGCGAGGGCGTCGATCGGCGAGGACGGATCGAACTCCATGACGAACAAGCGCCGCAGCCTTGACCGCGCGCCTTCGTCGTGACCCACCAGCACGCGCATCGCCGGGAAGTCGAGGAAGGCATCGGTGAGCAGCTCGACGGCGAGATCGTCCTCGATCGGACGTCGCAGGTCGCGCACGCTGAGCGTGCCGGGGGGCAGCATCGGCGGAGGGTAGCACCGGGCAGCGTGGCCCAACCGCGGGACCACGCATACTGGTGCCATGCATCCGACACGCACGGGTCCCTCCGCACTCATCGGGGCCTGCACCGCCGCGCTCAACCACGGTGACGCGTCGTGAGGACGGTCGTGACGGGAGGCTCGGGCAAGGCTGGCCGCTGGGTCGTGCGCCACCTTCGGGCGGCCGGGCACGAGGTCCTCAACGTCGATCTGTCACACGACGGCAGCCCCCACGGCCAGTGCCTCGTGGCGGACCTGACCGACCCGGGCCAGACCTTCGATTCGCTCCATGGCGCCCAGGCGGTCGTCCACCTCGCTGCCATTCCGGCGCCGGCGATCCGACCGGCCTCGGAGACGTTCCGCCTCAACATGCTCTCGACGTACAACGTCTTCGCGGCTGCCGAGGCGCACGGGCTTGAGCGCGTGGTCTACGCCTCGAGCGAGACGGTCCTGGGCCTGCCCTTCGACGAGCCGCCCGCGTTCGCTCCTGTCGATGAGACGCACCCTCCGCGCCCGGAGTCGTCGTACTCCCTGGCCAAGCTGGCAGGCGAGACGATCGCAGAGCAGTTCGCGCGACGTACGGGCGTGCCACACCTCGGCCTGCGCATCTCGAACATCATGGAGCCAGCGGACTACGGGGCCTTCCCGAGCTACTGGGAGGACCCAAGGCTGCGCAAGTGGAACCTGTGGGGCTACGTCGACGCCCGCGACGTGGCCATGGCCTGCGAGCTGGGTCTGACCGCAGATGTCACCGGTCACGAGGTCTGCATCATCGCCGCCGCTGACACGTGCATGACCAGGGACAGCCGGGACCTCATGTATGAGGTCTATCCGCGGGTCGCCCTGAAGCGCGAGCTGCGCGGCCGGGAGACGTTGCTGGCGATCGATCGCGCGCGAGCGATCCTGGGCTACGAGCCTCGCCATACCTGGGCTGACGAGGTCGACGCTCCAGTCGTCACCTGACCGGGGTGGGCTCAGTCCTGGCCCAGCTCCGGATACTTCGGCACCTGCACGATGCCCAGCGTGTCCAGCGGGAAGAAGCGCAGCCAGGCGCGACCGACCACATCGTCCTCGGACACCAGGCCGACGGAGACGTTGCGCGAGTCGGTGGAACGCTGGCGGTGGTCGCCGAGCACGAAGAGCTGGCCCTCGGGCACGTCCCACTCAGCACCGCCGTTCTTGGCCACGGTGGGTTCGTTCTGTCCGGGCGCGGGGTAGGTGTAGGCGTCTTCATCGAGCAGGACGCCGTTGATGCTGACCCGCCCGCCGGCGATCTGGACACGGTCGCCGCCGATACCGATGACGCGCTTGATGTAGGGCGTCTCGTCGGTGTCACCGTTGGGGTGGAAGACGATGATATCCCCGCGTGAGTAGCCGCCGAACCGCGGCGTGAGCTTGTCGATGAGGAGGTGCTCACCCGACTGCAGCGTGTTCTGCATCGACGTCTGCTCGACGCGGAAGGTCTGCACGATGAAGGTCGTGATGATGAGATAGAGGACGATGGCCAGACCGACGGTCGTGACGATCTCGATGACGCCGTCCTTGACCCTGGAACGTTTGCTGGGCTGCTCCTGGGCGCTGGGCATCTCTGGTGTTGTGAGATAGGGTGCGGGCTCGCCCGTCAAGTGTTCACCTCTGGCGGTAGGGCATGCGCCGGGTGTGCAGGCGCTGGGACCTCAAGGTTAGCCGCTTCCACCGTTCTGCTGCAGGGGCGCGCCTGACCTGCTCGAGCCCTCAGACGTCCGTCTGCTCCTCGGTGACCTCGAGTGGGTCCTCGCTCTCGGCCGGGGCCACCTCCGGCCCGGCGGTCTCGACCAGCTCCCACACGTCGTTCTTGGCGCCGGACGCGGCCTCCCCACCGAAGAGGAGCAGCCGGCCGCGCTCGGCGTCGGTGATGAGCGTGCCCGCGTAGCGACCTGCAGGGTGGCTGCCATCGACCGAGACGCGCTCGAACTCGAGGGTCTCGCGATCCACGCGCCAGAGATCGGCCAGCTCGGCGTTGTCCTCCCCGGCTCCGCCGAAGACGTAGGCGTAGCCACCAGCCTCGGTCACGCCGTAGAGCCGGCGTGGCGGGGCCTTGGGGTCGTCGTGTCGGTCCCACTCGCGCTCGCGGCCCAGGCTCCACAGGTCCCCCAGGGCGAAGCTGCCGTCGTCCTGACCGCCGTAGAGGACGAGGTCGCCGGCGATGGTGGTGAAGCACTCGTGCAGGCAACGCTCACCGGGCTTGCGGCCATCGGGCGTGATGACGGCCCAGCGCTTGCTCTTGAGGTTGTAGGCGCGCGTGTCGTCGAAGCGACCGGCGAAGGTGAACCCATGGCTGATCCAGAGTCGCCCATCCGGTCCCACGACCATGCACGAACCGTACCGCCGTTTGGGTACCTGGCCCTTGGCCGGCAGCTCGCGCCAGCGCCCATTCTGGGGATCGAAGGCCCACAGGTCGTCGAAGAAGTCCACGCCTCGCTGACCGGCGAAGACGACCATGCCGTAGTCGTCGACCCAGACGGCGTTGTGGCCGAAACGCGGGTCGGGCTTGGGCCCCTTGGGCGAGATCTTCTTCCACGAGTCCCTGATCAGGTCGTAGCGCCAGAGGTCGCCGAGCTCACGACCGCCGCTGCGGCCACCGAAGAGATAGGCGAAACGCCCCTCGGTATCGACGGTCCAGGTGTGGTCCTCCCGAGCCGGAGGACCGTCGCCCGCCGCCACCTTGCGCCACGTGGGCTCGGCGAAGACGAGGGTATCGCTCACCATCTCCGGCTCCGCCGTCACGGCCGGCGTCGGTGGAGGGCTAAGCTCGGGTTCCGCCTGGGCGAGCGCATTGCCCCCCAGCGCGGAGAGACTGAAGGCCAGCATCAGGCTGGTCGTGATCATCCTGCGCATGGCCAGCGATGCTGCCTCCCCTGCGTGACGTGGCGATGACGTGGCTGGAACCGGCCCGGCAGCCAGCGTAGGCTATCCCCATCCGCTGAGGGACGGCAACTGTCCCAGCGACATCGTGGAGGGTAGAGATGATCAAGGAGTTCCGGGAGTTCCTGCTCCGAGGCAACGTCGTCGACCTGGCCGTGGCCGTCGTCATCGGCACCGCCTTCGCGGCCATCACGGTCTCGCTCGTGGAGGACATCATCACGCCCCTGCTGGGCCTGCTGGGCATCCCGGACTTCTCGACCTGGACCATCCAGGTCGGTGACGCCGAGATGCGCATCGGCAACTTCCTCAACACGCTGATCTCGTTCATCACCATCGCGGCCGCCATCTTCTTCCTGGTGGTGAAGCCGATGAACGCCCTCAACGCCAGGCGCTCGTCGGACGAGGAAGAAGAGGACGAGGGTCCCACGGAGATCGAGCTGCTGACCGAGATCCGCGACGAGCTGCGCAAGAGCTGAGCGAACCCACCAGCTATGAGTAGCGGGCGCCTTTCGGCGCCCGCCTGCTGATCGAGGGGGCGCCGGGAACGGCGCCCCCTGTCGCTGGAACGCTGAGATACGTCCTAGCCGGCGTCCTCGTCGCCACCAACGGCGCTCTCGGCGTCTTCGCCGCCCTCGGCAGCTTCGCTCTCGACGGCCTCGGCACCTTCCTCGATGCCCTCGCCCTCGCCGAAGACCGGCTCCTCCTCGACGCGCGGTGGCTGGACTCGGGCCAGCGATTCGTCCGGGTCGGTCAGGATGGTCACGCCCTCGGGAACGATGAGGTCGCGGACATGGAGCACCGCCTCGAAGGAATCGAGCGGCGAGATGTCCAGGTCGATGGCCGACGGCAGGGCCGTTGCGAGCGCGCTGATCGAGACGCTCTCGCGCATGTGCAACAGCGTGCCGCCAAGCTTGTCAGCGGCGGTGGAGTCACCCATGTAGTTGATGGGCACCTCGACCGTGATGGCCTCCGTCATGGACACGACGAGGAAGTCGACGTGCATGGGGCTGCGGCGGACCGGGTGCTCGTGGATGCCCTGCAGGAGCACGGGCGTGGGCTTGGCTGTCCCGATCTTGAGGTCGACGAGTGTGTTCTTGGTCGTGGTCCGGCGCAGCACATCGAACTGACGCGCGTCGAGCTGGATGTTCTGCGAACCCTTGCCGCCGCCGTAGACCACGGCGGGGAGGACGCCTTCGCGGCGGAGATTGCTGACCTTCTTGCCGACGACCTCTCGGGGCTCGGCAGACACGACCGGACGGGTGCTCACTGGGTGACCTCTAGACATCGATGGTCCGTACTGGGCGAACGGTTGCTCCGTTCTGGGCAGACAGACGGACGTCCCAACTGGGTGGACGGCCGTGAATCGTAGCACGTGCGGGTCAAATGCCACACCGATGTACCATCGAGCACTGAATGTCAGCAACCATCCTCATCGTCGAAGACGAGTACGCAGTCGCCCGCGGTATCCAGTACGCCCTCGAGCAAGAGGGCTATCAGGTCACGGTCGCCGGTTCGGGTGAAGAGGCCCTCGAGGTCGCGGGTGAGCTCGCGCCCGACCTGATCGTGCTCGATGTGCGCATGCCCGGGATCGATGGCTTCGAGACGCTGCGCCGCATGCGCCTGGACGGCTCCAAGGCGCCGGTCCTGATGCTGACCGCGCGCGACGAGGAGATGGACAAGGTCATCGGCCTCGAGATGGGTGCGGATGACTACATGACCAAGCCCTTCGGCCTGCGCGAGCTGCAGAGTCGCATCAAGGCCCTTCTGCGACGGGCCTATGGGGACCTCGCGGATGCCATGGGCGGACGGCTCATCCGCCACCGCGACCTCGTGATCGATCTCGACCGCCGACGCGTGCAGCGTGGTGAGAAGCGCGTCAGCCTGACCGCCACGGAGTTCGAGATCCTGCGCCACCTCGCCTCGAAGCCGGGCCGTGTCTTCTCCCGGCGGGAGCTGCTGGAGCTCGTGCGCGACTACGAGGCGCTCGACCAGGACGAGAAGACCATCAACGTCCACGTCAGCCACCTGCGCGAGAAGCTCGAAGATGATCCCATCGACCCCACCTTCATCCTCACCATCCGGGGTGCCGGCTACGCCTTCGCCGAGCGCTGAGTAGGCACTGATGGCCGGCGGATCCGCCTCCGCGCCCGACTACTCCACCGGGTATCGCGGGCTCGCATCGAGCTACCGGACCCGCCTGTTCGTGGCCATCGTGGCCGTCGTGGCCGTGGTCCTGGGCCTGGTGCTGCTTTCCCTGCCGCGCCTGCTCGAGGGCTACTTCCTGCAGCAGGAGCAGACCATCCTGGAGGCTCGCGCCCGGTCCGTCGCCAGCATCCTGGCCGGCGAGCTGGCAGAGGTCGCCGTGAGTGGACCCGTGCCCCTGATCCTGCCCGGCAACGATGCCCCCGGTGTCTCCACCCAGTTGACCCTTGGCGATGCGGAGGCAGGCTCCGTGCGGGACCTGACCGAGGAGCTGGCAGAAGCCGATATCCACGTGGCCCTGGCCGCGGGGGTGGGCGAGACGGCGGTGTGGGAGCTGGCCGTCGAGCTGCCCGATCAAGCCGGCGACGAGGGCCAGACACGCGAGCCCAGCCTGACCGCGACCTCCACGACCATCGTCAGCGACCTCTGGTACTCGGACACCGCGCCGCCCGCGCGCGAGCTTCGCGTCACCCTCAGCAACCCCTTCAGCTCACGTGAGGAAACCACGGCCACCATCACCGAGGTGCTGCTCAATGCGGCGCTCGTGGCGCTGGTGGTGGCGCTGCTGGTCGCGCTGCTCCTGGCCCAGTGGCTGGCCCGTCCGCTGCGCCGCCTGACGGTCACCTCCCGCCTGCTGGCCGAAGGCCACCTCGATGCTCGCGTGGAGATCCCTGCCAACTCGCCGCCGGAGGTACAGGAGCTGTCGGACGCCTTCAACGACATGGCCGAGCGGCTCCAGGGATCGGTCGCGATCATCAGCGCTGACCGTGACCGCAGCCGCGAGTTCGTGGCCGACGTGTCCCACGAGCTGCGCACACCCATCGCCGCCATGCGCACCTTCAACGAGCTTCTGCTCGAGGGTGCCGCCGAGGACCCGGAGACGCGTGAGGAGTTCCTGCGGGGTAGCCGCCAGCAGCTCGAGCGCCTCGACTGGCTGGCGGCCAACCTGCTCGAGCTCTCCAAGCTCGATTCCGGCCTGGTGGCGCTGCAGCTACGAGACGAGGACCTGCGTACGGTCGCCGAGGACGCGGTCGACCACGCCGAGCCCATGGCTGAGCGCAAGGGCGTGGAGCTGCGAACGCACCTGCCCGGGACGGCGATCATCCAGCCCCACGACCCGCCACGGCTGGGGCAAGTGTTGGGCAACCTCATCGGCAACGCCATCAAGTTCACGCCCAAGGGCGGTGTCGTCGAGGTGACCGTGCAGACCACCGCCGAGGGCGCCGCCTTCATCGTGAGCGACAACGGCGTCGGCATCGACGCCGACGAGCTCGAGCACGTCTTCGACCGCTTCTACCGCGGCACGCGCCGGCGCGAGGAGCGTGCGGGCGGCTCCGGCCTGGGCCTGGCCATCGCCCGCTCCATCGTGGACATGCACCACGGTCGCATCTCGATCTCGAGCACGCCCGACGTCGGGACAGAGGTCCTGGTCACATTGCCGCGGGACATTGAGGCTTCTTCACCGGCCGACCCCCGAGGATAAATCGGCGAGCCCTACGCTCAGAAGCCTGCACGCCCACGCCCCTGACCGGAGAGACTCGCCTTCATGGCCGATCGGCCCCCTGCGGACAACGACCGTCAGCACGCCTCCTACAGCCCGCCTCCGCAGCATCGTCCCGCCTGGATCGAGGATGGCTGGGCTCAGCCAGCGAACCCATCGGCGGATCCCTCCGGCACGGTGCGGGCCCGTGCCCTGCCGCCGCCCCCGGCACGACCGCCGATCCGTCGCCAGCGCCGTACCAGCACGCTGCTGGCGGTCTCCGTCGTGGCCGCCATGCTGGCCTCGCTGAGCACCTACTCGCTGCTGCTGGCCACGGGGCAGCTCGACCGTCGCGTGCTGGTCTCGGAGCCGCTCGGACAGCAGACGGGCATGGCCACGCAGGTGGACCCGGACATCGTGCGGGTGGTGGAAGAGAACGCGGTGACCGCAGCGGTGGAGGAGGTCAGCCCTGCGGTCGTGACCATCACTCCGCGGTCGCGAGACGGCTCGTATGTCTTCGAGGGCGTGGGCTCGGGCGTGATCTACGACTCGGACGGCTGGGTCGTGACCAACCGTCATGTCGTCTGCGGCGCGGAGTCGATCACCGTGCAGCTGGCTGACGGGCAACGCTATGCGGGCAGGGTCCATGGCCTGGACACGCTCACCGACCTGGCCATCGTCAAGATCGAGGAGGCCAAGGGCTTGCCGGCGGTGGACCTGGGCAACTCGGGCACACTGCAGGTGGGCCAGCACGCCATCGCCATCGGCAGCCCCCTGGGCACCTTCACCAACTCGGTCACCACCGGCGTCGTCAGCGCCCTGGGCCGCCAGATCGACGTTGACGACAGCTGCGGCCGCAGCGGCCGGATCGAGACCCTGCGCAACCTCATCCAGACGGACGCGGCCATCAACCCCGGCAACAGCGGCGGCGCCCTCGTCGATGCCGGAGGGGCGCTCATCGGGATCAACACCGCCATCGCCGGAGATGCCCAGGGCATCGGCTTCGCCATCCCCGTGAACCTGGCCCGGCCGATCATGCTCCAGGCCATCGAAGGGGAGACGCTCAGTCGGCCCTGGATGGGCGTGTACTACACCGCCCTGACGCCGGTGCTGCAGGAACAGCAGGGCCTCGTCCTGGGCTATGGCGCGCTCGTGGAGGCGCCGGCCAACCTGTCCGCGGCAGCGGTCTTCCCGGGCAGTCCCGCTGACGAGGCCGGGCTACGTGCAGGCGACATCATCACGCACGTCGACACCATCAAGGTGGACGGGAACAACCCGCTCGATGAGATCCTGACCCAGTACCGCCCGCGTGACACCGTGGCCCTGCGCGTGCTGCGGGGTGACCAGCTCCTGGACCTCAGCCTGACCCTCGGCGATCGCCCTTCGGGCAGCTGAAGCGGGTCCGGCCGGTCAGCGCTCGCGCCGGATCTCCACCTCGGCGTGGTCCATGGAGACGTCCATGGGCACGGCCAGCTTGCGCACTCGTGCCGTCACGGCATCTGCCCTGGGGGCGGCCTCCAGCACGCGACGCACGAGCGTACCGGCCAAGCCCTCGAGGGTGGTGAACGAGCCGTCCTCGGTGGTGCGCTCGACGAGGGTCACCAGCGGTCCGTAGTCGATGGTGTCAGCCAGGGCGTCGGAGGTTGCGGCGGCACTGAGATCGGCCTCCACGAGCAGGTCGATCTCCAGCATCTGCGGGAACGAACGCTCGTCCTCGCTGGCGCCGATGAGACACTCGTAGCGCATCGAGCTGAGCGTGATCCGATCCATCTTGTCTGGCCTCCTAGCGTTCGCTACCGGCTTCGGTCCAGCCACCCCGGATGATGGCATCGCTCATGCGGGCGACCCGCACGTTCTCGATGACGTCGTGGACACGCACGATGTCCACGCCGGCAGCGACCCCCAGGGCGGTCGTCGCCAGCGTGCCCTCCAGCCGCTCATCGGCCGGCAGGTCCAGGACCTTGCCGATGGTGGACTTGCGGCTGGTACCGAGCAGCACGGGCCGGTCCAGGCTGACCACGGCCGCCAGGTCACGCAGGATGGCAAGGTTCTGCTCCGCGGTCTTGCCGAAGCCGATACCCACATCCACGATGAGGGAGCCCGGCTTACAGCCCATGGCCTCCGCGGCTGCCAGCGCCCCGCGCAAGTCCGCCACGACCTCGGCGACCACGTCCTCGTAGACGGCCTCCGACCGACTGTGCATGATGATGTAGGGCGCGTCGTGGGCAGCTGCCACCGGAGCCAGAGCAGCCCCGGCCGTGACGCCCGCCACGTCGTTCACGATGTCGGCACCGGCCTCGAGCGCGGCCGTGGCCACAGCGGCCTTGCTCGTGTCGATGCTCAGGGGCAGACCCGGCAGGCGTGCCCGGAGCCTGCGCACCACGGCCACCACGCGAGCCAGCTCGTGCTCAGCGCGCACGGGCGCATGCCCCGGACGCGTGGACTCGCCACCCACGTCGATGATGTCCGCGCCCTGCGCCACCATCCGTTCCGCCTGGGCCACCGCCGCCTCGACCGGATCAGCTCCCGCGAGGAGCCCGTCACCGCTGAAGGAATCGGGCGTCATGTTGACGATGCCCATGATGTAGGTGCGTTCGCCGAAACGCAGCTCCAGGTCTCGGACGCGGATGGGATCAGGCATCGTGATCGCTGATGGTGCCTGCCACGAGCCTGCTGCGCACGTGCCCCACGAGGTAGAGCGAACCGGCGACGACGAGTGGCCCGCCAGCAGCCGCAGCCTGGGCCAGGGCCTGATCGAGCGCCGCATCCGCGTCACCGAGAGACCGGGCGGGCGCGCCCGTGATCGAGCTCCAGCGCGCGGCCAGTTCGTCCGGCGGGAGGGTTCGGTCGGTATCGGGCACGGCGGTGGCGAGGCAGCGTGACTGGCCCAGCACGCCGGAGGTCGCCAGCGCCTGCAGCATCTCGCCGACCTCCTTGTCGCGCATCACGGCCAACAGGAGCGTGGCCGGCCCGTCGGGCAGTGAACCTTCGAGCGCGTCGACGGTGGCGGCCAGCACGGCCATGCCATCAGGGTTGTGGGCGCCGTCGAGCAGGACCGTCGATGTGCCGAGGTCGATGAGCTCCAGGCGTCCGGGCCAGCGCGTGGCGGCGAAGCCGGCGCGGATGTCCTGCTCGGAGACGGACGCCACACCGGCCGCGGCCAGCGCCTCCAGGATGCCCAGCGCGACCGCGGCGTTGGCCGCCTGGTGAGCGCCCAGCAGCGGCAGGCGCAACTCGCCCAGCCGATGGTGCCGCAGGGTCAGACCCGCTCGATCCATGCCCTCGACCGGCAGGGGCGGGCACTCGATCAGTGGCGCTCCGGTCTCCGCGGCGCGGGCGCGGATCACCTCCAGGGCGATGCCGTCGGCCCCCGTCACGGCCCGGCAGCCGGGCTTGATGATGGCGGCCTTCTCGGTCGCGACCGCCTCGATCGTGTGGCCCAGGTACTCCTGATGGTCGAGGCCCACGTTCGTCACCGCCGCCACGTCCGGGTCCCACGTGTTGGAGGCGTCGAGTCGTCCGCCGAGCCCGACCTCCATGACCATCACATCCACGCCCCGCCGGGCGGCCTGGAGGTAGGCCGCGGCGGTGAGCAGCTCGAACTCGGTCGCCAGCCCGAACTCGCCCTCGCCGGGCGTGCTCGCCTCCAGCACTTCCTCAAGGAGGGCATCGAGCTCGGCCGCGCCGATGGGCTGGCCATCGACGGTGATGCGCTCGCGGTAGCTGTGGAGGTGAGGGCTGGGCGAGCCCGCGGTCGAGTAGCCGGCAGCTGCCAGCACCGAGCTGACCATCGCGGCGACGCTGCCCTTGCCGTTGGTGCCGGCGGTGAGGACGCCACGCAGTGACAGCTGCGGATCGCCCAGGGTCCCCAGGAGCACCTGCATGCGGCCGAGGCCGAGCCGGATGCCGATGTGTCCGCGCGCCCGGATGCGCGCCAGCGCGTCAGCCGCCACGTCAGAAGGCGACGATCTCTTCCTCGTAGAAGACGCACTGGTTGAAGCGCGCCGAGAGGCAGACATCGGTGACGTAGCCGCCGTCGAGGTGGACACCGCCACGCACCTGGCAGCGAGCGATGGTGCCGTCCTGGCGCATGTACGCCTTGAGCAGGTGCGGGGTCTGGACCGGGATGGGACCGCGCGGACCGGTCATGTAGAAGTGCGGGCACACGTTGCGCCGAAGGTTGGGCAGCCCGAAGGGGATGCCCGGCCGCAGGGCGTCGAGCTGCGTGGACGCGACGTCGGCACTGGGCATGCGTGGCGCGACCCGGGCGATCGGGCCTGGGGGCGGCGGTGGTGGTGAGTGCCCGATCGTGTTGGAGCGCGACTCGCGGTCCCGGTTCGATGGCACACCACGCTGGTTCGAGTTCAAGCGATCCCCTCTCCGGGACTCCCCCGATGGTGTTCCGCGATAGCGTGCCACAATCTGCGTGGATGGACGACGTAACTTCACGGACTCGTTCGACCGCCCGCCGGATGGCCTCGGCCAAGGCGGGAGGCACGACGAAGCGCACCAGCCCCAACCGCGGGACCAACAAGGGCCAGCAGGCAGACGTGTCGCCCGCGCGCTGGGCCGGCGTGGCGCTCGTGATGGCGGCCATCGTGGGCGCCATCTTCCTGGCCATGATCAGCCCCAGCGATCCCGGCGAGTCAGGTGAGCCCAGCCAGCCTGGGTCGGTGGCCGAGATCCCCGCACCAAGCCCGACCGCTGCGGCGATCGCGGTCGATGTGCCCATCCCGGTCGCGCAACCGGTCATCACCAGTCCCGCGGACGGTACCTCGACCCCGGAGATCGAGATCGCCGTCACCGTCGACGTCCCCGACGACACCACCGTTCGCAAGAAGGACCTCGAGCTGCATGTCTACAACGGCAGCGAGGTCACCACCCTCGAGCGCCCGACGCCAGGCACCACTGTGACGGTCGAGGGCGTTCGGCTGACGCCCGGGGAGAACACCATCGCCGCCGTGCTGGGCAGTCTGGCTGGACCCGGTCCGGCCTCCGATCCGGTGGTCGTCATCCTCGACGAGACCCAGGCCAAGGTCGAGATCATGTCGCCCCAGAACAAGACCGAGACCTACGACGATGTCGTCCCGGTCCAGTTCACCTCGGAGGTCGGAGCCACGGTCCGGGTCGTGAACGAGGCCAACGCCTTCGACGACGAGGCGGTCGTCGGGCCCAGCGGCGAGCACTCGCTGTCCGTGCGCCTGAAGCGGGGCAAGAACCGCATCGTGGCCACATCCGTCGATGAGGCCGGCCAGCGGCAGAAGGATACCGTCAACGTCACCCGTATCGATGGCAGGCCCAAGGCCAAGCTCAAGTTCCCCCGAGCGGTGAAGCCGCCCGGGGACGTGCGTATCGTCGTCGACGTGACCGACTTCAAGGGCGCACCCATGCCTGACGCGGAGGTCCACTTCTCGCTGGGTGGTACCGGCCGCGTGACCGTGACCGAGCAGGGCATCACCAACGACAAGGGGCGTGCGGTGTGGAATACGTCGGTCGCCACGAGCACGTCGCCTGCCACGACCGTCGAGCTGGGCGTCATCGTCTACTCCCCGTCCGGCGACAAGGACGTCCTCGACGGCACCATCGATCTGCAGTAGCGGGCGCGGTGCTCAGCCGAACCAGCGCCTGCGGCGATGACGTTGTCGCTCGTCGTCGCGGCCCGCTCCAGGTTCAACGACCGGCGCGTCGACCAGCTTGTCCGGCTCCGACTCGACCCAACCGGCGCGGCCGATTTCCTCGAGCCGGGGCCTGGCCCTCTGCCGTGTCCCTGCTGCCGGCGCAGGGCCGGCCTGATCATGAGCTGACCGCAGGCCGGCCGCGATGGCGACCGACGGCCTGAACACGAGCCTCGGCTCGGGCAACGCTTCAGGCGTATCGAAGAGCCCTGCTCCTGGGGCGGGAACTGCCGTCCCCTCCCAGCAGGAGCGGGTCTCGTCAGCACGCAAGGGCTCACGCGTGGGGTCGTTGGCGCAGTAGCCGATGCCGACCGCCACGGAGGGGCGATAGCGATGGCAGCTGTCACAGCTGTAGGCCGCCTTCGAGCAGCGCCAGCAGCGCGTCGTCTGCGCCTGCAGCGTCCGGCACCCGGGGCAACGCCAGGACGAGGCCGCCGAGACCGTGTCGGGGTGGTCGAAGATGGACATCTCAGGTCCCGTGCCCGATCAGCCGGCGGGACACGGTTCCTGCGGGTCAGCGAGCATGAGGTCCACCTTCGTGCCCACCGGGACCATCTCGCTGCCCTTGGGCAGCTGATCGTGAACGACCCACGTCTCTGCCGGTGGGGGATCGGGGTAGGTGGCGCCGACCAGCAGCCCCTTGCCCTGTAGCTGGTCGCGCGCGGTGGCCAGCTCGAGGCAGGTGAACTCACCCACCAGCACGACCTCAGGCGAGGGGAACGGCGTGGGCTCAGCGGTGGCAGCAGGAGTCGGCGAGGTCGTGGGCTCGGCTGAGGGCGTGGCGACCGGCACCGGCGAGGGATCGGTGCCCGGACCCAGCGAGACGACGTAGTCCACGGGCGTCCCGCGGGTGGTCGATGATCCGGCGCGCGGATCCGTGGAGATGACGTAGCCCTCCGGCAAGGTGTCAGGCGCGGTAGAACGGGCACCCGCGAACAGCCCCGAGTCTTCGAGCTGAAGGATCGCGGTCGCCTCCTTGATGCCATGCACGTCGGGCACGACGACCGTCTCCACCTGCGTGGAGACCGTGACCTGGACGGTGGTCCCCGCGGGCACCTCCGTTTCTGGCTCGGGTAGCTGCTGTACGACGCGCCCAGCCTCGATCTCGTCGGTCTCGTGGTAGGCGATCTCGAGGACCACCCCATCTCGGTCGGCGAGAGCCTGGGCGTCGGCCTCGGTCTGACCCACGAAGTCAGGCGTCTGGACCAGCTCGATGGTGGGCTCCGGCGTCGGGCTTGGCGTCGGCTGCTCGTCGCCGATACCGCTGAAGAGGAGGAACAGGAGGATGCCCGAGGCCACGATCACGAGCAGTCCCAACCCGGCTGCCAGCCAGCCCCAGGGGCCTGAGCCCGAGCGGTCGGCGTCGGCGGCACCGGCGCCCGGGGCCGCGTAGGCGGTCTGGGTCGGCGGATGGACCGGTGGGGGTGGCGCACCGGGCGGTCCGGCAGCACCGGCGGCGACGCCCGCAGCAGCCAGGGCGGCCGCTCCGGATGGGTCGGTGCGGAAGCGCGCCAGCGCCGTGGAGAGCTCCGCCGCGGAGGGGCGCACGCTTGGATCGACAGCCAGGCACCAGCGCACGATGGCGTCGAGCGCCGGCGGCACTTCCGCCCGCACCGCCATCGGCGAGGGCACCCCGCCACTGAGCCGGGCTACGGCCACGGCAGCCGGGGAGTCACCTGAGAATGCGCGCTGGCCGGTGAGCATCTCGTACATCACCAGGCCCAGGGAATAGATATCGGACGCGGCGGTGGCGGTGTCTCCGCGGGCCTGCTCGGGGCTGAAGTAGAGGACGCTACCGAGGGTGATGCCGGTCGCGGTCACCGGTGATCCGGCGGCGGCCTGGGCGATGCCGAAGTCGGCGACCTGCACGCGGCCGTCCGGAGAGAGCAGGATGTTGCTGGGCTTGATGTCACGATGGACCAGGCCGGCTGCGTGGGCGGCCGCTAGCGCATCGGCCACCTGTTGGCCCATGTTGGCCACGGCGGTGGGGGGCAGATTGCCCTTCTTGCCCAGGGCGGAGGCAAGATCGCCACCGGAGACCTGCTCCATGACGATGTAGGGGCCGGCGGTGTCGGTGCCGTAGTCGTAGACCTGGACGATGTTGGGATGGCTCAGCGATGCCGCGGCCTGGGCCTCGTGCTCGAAGCGCTGCACGAACTGGGCGTCCGCGCCGTACTCCGGACGCAGGACCTTGACCGCCACCTCCCGCCCGAGCTTGTCATCGGTGGCACCGAAGATGGTCGCCATGCCCCCCTGGCCCAGGACCTGGTCCAGGCGATAGCGCCCGCCGAGGAGCGTGCCCAACTCAGCCACGCAGTCGGGCCCTGCGCATGATCCCGCGACCGACGCCCTCGGCCTGCGTCACTGCAGGTCGATCCCCGCCAGGTAGTCGCGGAACTCACCCCGGATGTCATCGCGGTCGAGCGCGAGCTGGACCGAGGCCTTGAGCCAGCCCATGGTCGTACCGGCGTCGTGTCGCGTGCCCTCGAAGGCGTAGGAGAAGACCTCCTGCTCCCGCATCAGGGCCTCGATGGCATCCGTCAGCTGGATCTCACCGCCGGCGCCGGCCTGCGTCTGCTCCAGCTTCTCGAAGATCTTGGGCGTGAGCACGTAGCGGCCGATGATAGCTTTGTTGCTGGGCGGATCCGCCGGCGGCTTCTCGACCATGCCCCGAATGCGGTTGAGCCGGTGGTCGGGATCGTGCCACTCGGGGTCGATGTCCACGATGCCGTAGCGAACCGTCTCCTCAGGTGGCACTTCCATCACCGCCAGCGTGGAGCCACCCGTGTGCTGGTAGGCATCGATGAGCTGGCCGATGCAGGAGCGCTCCGCCTGCACCACGTCGTCGGAGAGGATGACCGCGAAGGGCTCATGCCCGACCAGCTCCTTGGCCATGAGCACCGCGTGACCCAGGCCCAGCTGCTCCTTCTGGCGCACGTAGCTGACCTGCGCCATGTCGCCGATCTGGCGGACCCGGCGCAGCATCTCGATGTCGCCCTTGGTCTCCAGCAGGTGCTCGAGCTCGAAGCTGTGGTCGAAGTGGTCCTCGATGGCGCGCTTCTGGCTGCTGGTGACGATGATGACCTGCTCGATGCCGGCGGCCACGGCCTCTTCGACCGCGTACTGGATGACCGGCTTGTCCACCAGCGGCAGCATCTCCTTGGGCTGTGCCTTGGTGGCCGGGAGGAAGCGGGTCCCCCAGCCTGCGGCCGGGAATACTGCCTTGCGAACGCGCATCGATCCTCCATGAATGCGGCCGGGCCGTGCCCCGGTCTCGGCGGTCGGCGCAGGTGTCTCCGACGCGATCAGAAGCGAGTGTAGCGCGGAGACGTCCTCGGCTCAGGGGTCGGTCGTCACGTCCTTTGCGGTCGCTCGGACGTGGTCACTCCGCCGTGACGGCGACGGTGGCCCCAGGCCGCGACACGGGAGCGAGCTGGACCAGCGCCGCGCCCACCAGCACGAGCAGCCCACCGGCCAGCTGTACCAGCGTCGGCTGTTCGGCCAGCAGCAGCGCCGCGAGGAAGGCACCGGTCACGGGTTCGACCAGCATCAACACGGCGCCGCGCGTCGGTCCTACGCGACGGTAGCCGGCGATGATGAGCACAGCCGGGATCGCGGCCCCGATGACACCGGCGGTGAGGATGAGGGCCCACGCCTCGGGTGAGCCGATCGGATCGGTGATGGTGCTGCCCTGGCCCAGGAGATACAGCAGTGGCACCAGCAGGACCCCGTAGAGCGCAGCCGAGAACAGGCGCAGGAGCGCGGCCGACTGGAGCGGGGGCACGGAGCGGAAGCCGCCGGCGCCGACCAGGGCGAAGCCGGTCTGGCAGAGCGACGCCACCAGCGCCAGCCCCACGCCGATCACGTCGATGCCGGTCCCGCCATCTGTCGGGGCCGCGAGGAGCATCACCAGGCCGACGCCGGAGAGGGCGATGGCTGCGAGCTTGCGCCAACCGAGGTGCTCGCCGAAGAGGGGGACGGCCCCGACCGCTACCCACGCCGGGAAGGTGTAGAAGACGATGAGCGCCGTGGCGATGGTGGTGCGCTCGAAGGCGAAGAAGAGCGAGACGGTGGTGCCGGCCACGAAGACGCCCATGACCGCCAGCTGCAGCCACTCGCTGCGTGGGATGCTCGAGAGGCGCGTGAACGGCACCTTGCGCAGGGCCACACCCACGGCCAGGAAGACTAGCAGCGCGATGACCGACGAGGTCGCGCGCCAGACGGCGAAGCCGACGGCGGTGAAGCCGACGTCAGAGGCGAAGCGCGCCAGCGGGCCCAGCGTGCCGAAGCCCATGGCGGCGATGACGATGAAGATGACGCCGACCCGATCCAGGCGGTCGCGCGTCAGGGCTTGGTCGCTTCCCCGGCCTCGGTGCGCCGACCCCAGAGCACGATGTTGGTGAACGGCACCCGGATCTCCGTGAAGGTCTCCGTCGAGACCAGGAACCCGGCCAGCAGGAAGAGCACGCTCAAGAGCTTGCCCAGCTGGAACCACTCGGTCGATCCGAAGCGATTGAGGCTATCGGTCACCGCGGGGATGAACGCACCGATGGCGATGAGCAGGGTGGCGGGGACACGACTGTTGATGTTGCCCGTGAAGAGAGCCTTGAGCGCCCCCGGCAGCGAGGCCGCGAAGTTGACGACGATGGCGACCGGCGCGGTAAGCAGGCCGAACAGGAACTGGTCGCCGGGTTGGTTGGGATCGATCGAGTACTCGAGGATCCGCTTCTTGGGCATGAACACGTAGGCGCTGAACAACGCGCCCAGGATCAGCGCGAAGGCGCCGGTGACGTTCATGAAGGGCGTCAGCAGGCGCAGCTCGGGCGGCAGCAGCTCGGCCGTGGGAACGCCCGTCTCCGGATCGAGGGAGTAGCCCGGTTCGGGCAGATCGGCCAGGAGCGCAAGCACGATCGACAGCAGCGTCGCCCCAGCCACCGCCACGAAGGCCATCCATGGCCAGCGCCAGTTCTGGAAGTAGGTCTCCACCGAGACCGCCAGGGCCAGCACCAGGGCCACCAGGAAGTACAGCATCGCGGTGGTGGTGGCGCTCTCGTAGATCTCCGGGATCGGCGCGCGCGGTGAGGAAGGTGAAGAGGCCGGCGAAGAAGAGGCAGAGCGCAAAGGCGAAGCCGAAGCGCGTGCGCCCCAGGAGGAACGCGTTGCCGAGGCCCAGCCAGCCGGCCGTCCAGACGGCACCGGTGAGGTACCAGAGCAGATAGATGGGCTGGTTCCAGCCGGCCGCGGCCGCCACGGCCTCGCAGGCGACGGCGACCCCGAAGAAGAGGATGCCCAGGGCCCAGATGGCTTGGTAGGCACGGCGGCGGGTGCGCCACTGGTCCACCAGCATGACGAAGAAGACGATGGCGAGGACAGCCGTCAGCGCGGGCAGGAAGACGTTGGCGTCCATCTAGCGCGAGCGGCCCCTAGGCCGGAACGAACTCGTGATCCTCGCGGTGGCTTCCGTCGCAGAGGCCCCAGGCCGGAGGATCGACGGGCAACGGCGTGGGCCGCATCAGCTCTCGCACCTCCGAGAGCCGGCAGACATAGTGGCCACGACGCTGGGCCCACGCGCGGAAGCACTCGTCCTTGACGTGGAACTCGTGCGGACCCGGGTTGATGGTGGCCGTCTCCGCCCAGCTGGGCGCGGCCTCACGCGCGACGTTATCCAGGAGGCTGACGCGGAAGGGCGTGCCTTCGATGGGCTCGTTGCAGCCGGCGCAACGCTTGGCGTCGTTCTCGTTGAACACGGTCGGGATCCGGATGCCCATGATCCGGCCGCCGCGGAATTGGGTCGCGGTCACGAGCCGATCGTAGCAGAGGGGTCCGCTGATCGACGGCGTCGGCCACCCTGGACCGTCACCCACCCTGTGGCCGTGCTCAGGCGCGTCTCTGCGGCCATCCTCGCCACGAGCCTGGCGCTGCGAGGAGCGTGACCCGCGCAAGCCCATCAGCGCCCAGTCTGAGGGCACGACCGCCGGGTGCTGCGGCGGTCGTGCCCAGGAGTCTCCGCTTGGCTTGAGCGGCACTGCGGAGACGGTGGTATCGGAGTGAGGATCAGCCCATGTCCACCGGATGGACCAGGCCATCCACGACCCAGGTGTCGCCGCGCGCAAGGTCAAGCGCGGTGATGTCGAGCGTCGCGCACAGGCCGTCGTAGGCACCATCCCCGAAGAGCAGGGCGCGGACGTCGACGGGCTCGAAGTCGCTCTGCCTGATGCCGGTGAAGTCGCCGACCCAGGTGCCGTCGTCGCCCTCGATGGTGATCGTGCCCCAAGCGGGCACGGGCCGGTCGCCGGACGCCTGCACGTCCCAGTTCCACTCGGACAGCATGTAGCCGGAGAGGCGTGCGTCGTTGACGTGGTGCGTCGATCCGGCCAGCGGATAGTCGCGGTACTGGAAGACCCGGTCGTCGACGGCGAACGTGCCGCCCGGCAAGGGGTGGACCGCAAGCGTACCGGCTACGGGCGCGATCTGGTGCTCCATGTCAGCTGGTGTGGCCATCACGGCCGTCGTCGTTCCGCCCACGAGGGAGAGGATCGCGATCGGGAGCATGGCGATCCGAAGGGCCCGCATGACGTGCCTCCTTGACACTACGCGGGCCGGGTTCGCCAGTGGCTCGGGACGACTCAGGCGGCCAACGTACGCGAGTCGTGCTTCTCAGCCTCCCGCCGGACACACAACGTAGCCCTCCGATAGCATCGGACACAAGTGCCAAAGGCCAAGAACCTCGGCCATGATCCTGCTCGCGAGACGGGCGAGCGCGCGCTCATGGCGCCCGAGTGAGGAGCCGATCGAGGCGGTCTGGCGCTCCGGGGCTTGCGACAGGCCGTATCGTTCCGTCCATGAGTCAACAGCCGATGCCCCTCGGGGCCTTCTCCGTCAGCCTGGCCGTCAAGGATCTCGCCGTCTCGCGGGCCTTCTACAAGAAGCTCGGCTTCGAGGCCGTCCTCGGTGAGCCGGACCAGGGCTGGCAGATCCTGCGCAACGGTGGCACCACCATCGGCCTGTTCGAAGGCATGTTCGAGCGCAACATCCTGACCTTCAATCCGGGCTGGGACGCCGACGCGCAGCCGCAGGACGAGTACATCGACGTGCGCGAGCTGCAGGCACGGCTGGAGGCGGCGGGCATGGAGTTCGAGTCCAAGGCCGACCCATCCACCACCGGCCCGGCCTCCTTCGTCGTGGTCGACCCCGATGGCAACCCGGTGCTGGTGGATCAACACGTCTAGGGTCGCCTCCAACCGAGTCCTCGTGGCTTGGGGGCGCGAGCCCTGACCACGGCACTCCGGCACACGTGCAGAAGACGTCACGCGCTCGGTCGAGTCGTTCGCGTCGGCACTCGCTGACGTCAGGGCCTAGCGCTCGAAGGCTGGATCGACCCTCGCCGAGGGAACTTCGAACGAAGATGGAACCTGAACCGCTCGAGACCCGCCCGTTGCAGATACCAGCCCGCACCAAGCGGGCGGGATGAGCAAGCGAGAGGGTATGGATCACGACCTCGTGCTCCTGGCGCAGAAGGGGGATCAGCAGGCGTTCGAAACGCTGGCGCTACGCAGTCATGCTCGCCTGCAGCGGGTCGCCGTCGGCATCCTGCGCGATCCGCACCTCGCCGAGGATGCCGTCCAGCAAGCCCTGCTGCGGATCTGGCACGACATCCGCGGCTTGCGTGACCCTGCCCGTTTCGAAGGCTGGTCCTACCGGCTG
>CAVPNC010000016.1:0-65833 GCA_963706695.1 uncultured Chloroflexia bacterium
CCCCGTGCCCCAACACAAGACGATGGGCCGGCCCAGGAGGGCCGGCCCATCAGCGTCGTCGGTCTGGCCGCTACGCGGAGGGTTGCGAGACGCCCCTGTCGACGAGGATGAACTTGGCGTTGAACTTGTTGGTGCCCACGAGGACCCACTCGTGGCGTCGGCTGGGCTGCAGGGTGCGCGACCGCTCGGCGACCGCATCGGGGTCCTCCGGCAAGGTCGCGATGAGCTTCATGATGTAGATCGGGCTGATGGGCTGGATGTACCTGTCACCCTTGGACCACACGGCGTTGGCTGACGGGGAGATCGGGAAGGGACCTTCCACGACGCCGTACAGCGTGTAGATGAAGTTCGTGTCGAAGTCGGCCGCGCTGGCCCAGCTGAAGAACGTCGTGCCGGCGTAGGGCGCGCCCCTCGGTGGGACCTCGCCCATGTACAGCGGGCTGGCGTTGTCGAACACGACGACCTTGGGGGCGTTCTTGGTGACCACGATGGTCAGGTCGGTACCGGCACTGATGGCAAGGGTCTTGGACCCCAGCAGCTGTCCTTTGCAGGTGCGCGGGTCCTTGTTGTAGAACTTCAGCTTCTTGGTGCCCGTGCCGACCACGTTCTTGCGGAAGATGCCCCCGTAGGCCAGCTTGGAGCTCATCTCCTTGCCACCGATGCAGACGTCGACCTTCTTGCCCGGGATGCCGTTGACGATGGCCAGCGTGCCCGTCGTGTCTGCAGCGGCTGCCGGTGCGCCAAAGGCCGTGATGGCCAGGGTCGCTGACGCGGCGCCAAGCAGGAGCTTCTTGTATCGGTGCATGTGCTCTCCCATGTGTCCGGACCGGGGAGGAGTCCCGGCGTGGCAAGGACCATAGGCGCGCGGATCGGCAGAATTTATGACCCAATCGGTACCTAATCGACCGATTCGGCCAGCAAGCCCTCGGCGATGAGCCTCTGCCGCAGCCCCGCGGCCCCCTCGAAGTGGTGCGCCGCGATCCCGTACGAGCGGGCAGCGATGACGTTGGGTTCGTGGTCATCGACGAAGAGGACGTCCGCTGGGCTCAAGCCGAACGTCTCGAGCAGGTGATCGAAGATCTCACGGTCGGGCTTCACCATCTGCACCCGCCCCGAGACGATGATGCCGTCGAACAGCTCCAGCCAGTCGTACGTGGCTTCCGCGTGCGGGAACATCTCCGCCGACCAGTTGCTGAGCGCGTACAAGGGCGTCCCGCGATCCTTCAGCTCACGCAGGATGGCCACGGTGTCCTCGTGTGAGCCACCCAGCGTCTCCGCCCAGCGTTCGGTGTAGAGGTCGAAGGTCTCCGCCCACTGCGGATGGTCCACCTTCAGCTGATCCATGGCCTCAGGCCACGAATCACCCTTGTCACGCTCCAGGTTCCAGGCATGGTTGAGGACGTCGGCGAGGATGGTCTCCATCTCGGCCTCGCGGCCGGGCATGACCTCTCGCAACAGATAGCGGGGATCCCAGTCCACGAGGACCCCGCCCAGATCGAAGACGACAGTGTTCACGCTCCCGATGCTAGCGGGTCGGGCGCCGTACCCTTGGGCCCATGCGACAGGTCTACCTCGCGGCCACCGGCCGCAACCGCGGCAAGACGACCCTCTCCCTGGGCTTGCTGGCGGCTCTCATCGATCGCGGCATCGACACTGCCTTCACCAAGCCGGTGGGCCAGCGCTATGCCATGGTTGACGATGTCCCCGCGGACGAAGACGCCATCCTCATGAAGGAGCTCTTCGACCTGCGCGATCCCTTCGCCGATATGAGCCCGGTCCATATCCCGCGTGGCTTCACCAAGGCCTTCATCAAGGGCGAGGTGGTCGAGGACCTCGCCTCCAGGATCGACATCGCCCACCGCAACCTCTCGGTCGGCCACGACATGCTCCTCATCGAGGGCACCGGCCATGCCGGTGTGGGTGCGGTGGTGGGCTTGTCCAATGCGGACGTGGCCGCTCGCATGCGCGCGCCCGTGGTCATCGTCAGCGAGGGCGGAGTGGGCCGGCCGATCGATGAGATCGTGCTCAACCAGGCGCTCTTCGCCAGTCGAGGCGTGCCCCTCGTGGGTGCCGTCATCAACAAGGTCGACGTGGACGCGGACCCAACGCTGCCGAAGGTCCTCGAGCAGGGCCTCGCGCTCCATGGCATCGACCTGCTGGGCATCCTGCCCTACCGGCCGCTGCTCTCGTACCCCACGCTCTCGATGATCCTGGAGCAGATGCAGGGCGAGCTGCTCAGCTCAGGTGAGGACATGGACCGGCACATCGAGCATGTGGGCATCGGTTCCGGCCAGGCTCGCCACGTGTTGGAGAAGATCGGACCGGGCTCGCTGCTCATCGTGCAGGGCGATCGCGAGGACGTCATCCACGCGGTCATCGCCGCCAACGAGACGCAGAAGGAGCTCAACCAGGAGCCGGGCCTGCTCGATCGGCTGCGGACCCGAGCCCGCTTCGGCCGTCGATCGGAGGACCCCAAGGCGCTGCTCCTCGCCGGCATCGTCTTCACCAACGACCGGCGTCCCTCGGATCGCGACATCGAGGCCCTGCGCGTGGCCGGTATCTTCTCCCTGCTCGTGCCCGATGAGATCTACCCCATCGCCAGCCAGCTGCACCGTCTGCTCATCAAGACGCACGTGCAGGACCGGGACAAGATCGAGGCCATCAAGCAGGTCGTGGCCCAACACTTCGACGTCGATGCCCTGCTGGCACGCCTCGACCGTCCCACCTTCCCGGTGGGCGTGCCCATGTCCGCGGGGGTCGCCGGCACGTTCGGCTCCCGTGACCTCATGCGCCGCGGCCTGCAGCGCATCGCCGAACGAGCGGCGCGCCTCGGCGGGGTCACGCGGGACTGACCGGCCGGCCGGTCCCATCCGCCGCCGACAGGCGCAGAGCAGCGATCAGGCGTTCGCCTACCGGCTCACCCCACCAGCTCGTTGTCGATGAGCCTCGTGGTGCCCAGGACCACGGCCAGGGACAGCAGCGCGGGCCCTTCGACCCGTTGCAGCTCGCGCAAGGTGAGCGCGTCGGCGACCGAGACGTACTCGACCTGCGCCAGCGGCTCCAGGGCCAGGATCTCTGACATCAGGCCGCGCAGCACCTCTCCTTCACGCTCGCCTTCGTCGTAGGCTGCGCGAGCCGCTGCGAGTGCCTGCTGCAGGATCGGTGCCGCGCTCCGCTCGGTCGGGGACAGGTGCACGTTCCGCGATGACAGGGCCAGGCCGTCGGGCTCGCGCACGGTGGGGCAGGGGATGACCTCCGTCGGCAGGGCCAGGTCCAGGGCCATGCGCCGGATGACCATCACCTGCTGGGCGTCCTTCTGACCGAAGTAGGCGTGCTCCGCTCCGACGAGGGCGAAGAGCGTCGCCACCACCGTGGCCACCCCGTCGAAGTGGCCCGGACGGGCGGCGCCTTCGAGCGGCTCGGCCACTGCGCCGACGCTGACGGTGGTGTCGAAGCCGGGCGGGTAGACCGCTTCGACCTCTGGCAGCCACACGATGTCCACCCCCTCGGCCTCACAGATGGCCAGGTCCGCCTCCGTGTCTCGCGGGTAGCGGCTGTAGTCGGCGGCGTCATCGAACTGGCGCGGGTTGACGAAGATCGTCACCACCGTGGTGGCGTCCTCGGCGCGAGCGCGGCGCATCAGCGAACGATGGCCCGCATGCAGCCAGCCCATGGTGGGCACCAGCCCGATCGGACGGGGCACGTCGGCCAGGGCGGCGCGCAGCTCGGCGCGGGTACGCAGGACTCGGGTCATGTGCCCAGCTGCCACATCTTCGGACGCCCCGGAGGCTAGAGGTCGCGATCGAGCGGGATGGACATGGGCGACTGGGCCTGGTCCAGCTCGCTGCGTCCAAGGACCTCGGCGAGCACGCTCTCCTCCATCGTGCTCGACTCCGCCTCTGTGGGGAACTCGCCCGAGGTGACGGCATCGCGGTAGGCCCTGACGGCCGCGGCGATGGCTTCACCGACCTCGCCGAAGCGGCGCGCGTGGCGCGGCGTGAAGCCCTGCGTCAGGCCCATGATGTCGGTGACCACCTGGATCTCGGCCGAGGTGTGCGGCCCGGCACCGATGCCGATGGTGGGGATCGAGAGTCGCTCGGTGATGGCCTGCGCCAGCTCTGCAGGCACCAGCTCCAGCACGACCGCGAAGGCGCCGGCCTGCTGGACCGCGAGTGCGTCGGCGATGAGCTTGCGGGCCGACTCCTTGGAGCGACCCTGCACGCGGAAGCCGCCGAGCTGGTTCACGGCCTGCGGCGTGAGCCCGATGTGGCCCATGACCGGGATGCCGCTGCCGACGATGGTCTCGATGGTGCGAGCGGAGCGCACGCCACCCTCGATCTTGACGGCTTGTGCGTAGGCCTCGGAGAGGAAGCGGCCGGCGTGCTCGACCAATTCCTCGGTGGAGACGCCGTAGCTCAGGAAGGGCATGTCACCGACCACCATCGCGCGCTTGGCACCGCGAGCGACGGCCCGCGTGTGGTGCAGCATCTCGTCGATGCTGACGCGCACCGTGGTGTCGTATCCGAGCATGACCATGCCCAGCGAGTCGCCCACGAGGATGAGGGGGATGCCGGCCTCGTCGACGATGCGCGCCGTGGGGTAGTCGTAGGCGGTGATCGTGGCGAACCGCTCGCCCTCTTCGTACATGCGGGCGATGTCGGAGATGGTGATGCGGCGGACGGGCTTGCTGGCGCTCATGGCTGCCATCATGACCCGATTAGGAGCGTGCTGCCAACACGCGGTCGAGCAGGCGGTCCGCGACCTCCGCCTTGGTGAGCTGTGGCCAGGGTTCCGGATCGGCGCCGGGCACGATGATGGTGACGCGGTTGGTGTCGGTGCCGAAGCCTGACCCGGCCTCGGCCACGTCGTTGGCCACCATGAGGTCCACGCCCTTGCGGGCCGCCTTCTCGGGCACTCGCTCGAGCGACCCGGTCTCGGCCGCGAAGCCCACGATGACCGCACGCCCGCTGGGGCTCGGGCCGCGCTCACGGGCCAGGGCGGCGGCCTCGGCCAGGATGTCGCTCGTCGGCTCCAGGTGCAGGTCCAGCCCGTCGGCGCGGGAGATCTTGCCGTCGGCCCGCACCTGCGGGCGGAAGTCGGCCACGGCGGCGGCCATGATGAGGGCGTCGGCGGTGGGCGTAGCCGCGAGCACGGCCTCGCGCATCTGCGCTGCCGTCTCGGCCTCCACCACCTCCGCTCCCTCTGGTGGGGCCACGCTGGTGGTGCCCTTGATGAGGGTCACGCGGGCGCCACGGGCGAGGGCCGCTGCCGCGATGGCCATGCCCATCTTGCCGCTGGAGCGATTGCCGATGTAGCGCACCGGGTCGATGGGCTCGGCGGTGCCGCCCGCGCTGACCACGATGTGCCAGTCGGCGAGGTCGCGGCGGGCAGGCTCCAGGCGCGGTGGCCGCGCGGAAGCGTCTGGCTGACGGACCGGACGGTTCTCCAGGACCTGCGCCACGGTCCGGACCAGCAGGGGCAGCTCGACCAGGCGTCCGATGCCCTCCTGGCCCGAGGCCAGCGAGCCGGTGTCAGGATCGACGACGGTGTAGCCGAACTCGCGCAGCCGAGCCACGTTGGCCGTCGTCGCGGGGTGGACGTACATGTCGCCATCCATGGCCGGGGCCACCACCACCGGCGCGGAGCTGGCCAGGCAGGTGGCCGTGATGATGTCGTTCGCCAGGCCGTTGGCCATGGCACCCAGCCAGCGTGCGGTCGCAGGCGCGACGAGGATGGCATCGGCCGAGTCAGCCGCCACGATATGTCCGATGCGGCTGTCCGACTGCAGCTCCAGCGGGTCGAGCATGACCGCGCGACCCGAGAGCGCCTCCAGCGTCAGGGGCCCGATGAAGTGGGTCGCGGCCTCGCTCATCATGACCTGCACCTCGGCTCCGGCGCGGGTCAGCTCGCGCAGCAGCTCGGCGCCCTTGTAGGCGGCGATGGAGCCGGTGATGCCCAGGAGGATCAGTCGCCCCTGGAGTGGCTGGTCGGTCATCGTGATGCTCCTGCGGATGGTCTGGGTCCCAGGTGCTCGGCAAGCAGTCCCAGGCCCTTGAGGACGAGGTCGGGGTCGAGGGCGTCGGCGATCGCCGGCAGCCCAGGGCCGGCCTCCGTGCACCATGCCGTTTCGGCCCAGTCAGCTTCGCTGAAGCCGCCGGTGATCACGACCTTGGTGGCGGCCGTCGGGTCGTCCATGCGCAGGTGCATCCGCTGGGCCAGCTCACGCACGGCGCCGATATGGCCGATGACGACGCCGCTGGCGATGGCCTCGGTGGTGTCAGTGCCGATGGCCTCTCGGGGGAGGCGCAGGTCGATGCGGGGCAGGCGCGCGGTTCCCTCGGCGAGCGCGTCGGCCGCCAGCCCCAGGCCGGGGGCGATGGCCCCGCCGAGGAAGAAGCCGTCGGAGTCCACGGCATCCACGGTGGTGGCCGTGCCCAGGTCGACCACGATGATGGGCGACCCATAGAGGCGCGATGCGGCCCACGCGGCCAGGAGCCGATCGGGTCCCGTGCGGTCCGGTCGAGCCAGGGCCGTGCTGATGGGGATATGGCTGGCCGCCACCATCGTCAGGGGCAGGCCCAGCTCGTCGGCGGCGTGCTCGAGTCGCTCGGTCCAGCGATCGACCACGCTCACGCTGACCACGCCCGCGGGCGCCTCGTCGTACGTGCCCACGAGCACGCGCAGGCCGTCGAGCAGGTCCTGGGCGGTGGCCACGGACGTGTCGAGCCGGCCCGACTCGAGGACATCGTGCCCGTCCACGATGGCGGCCTTGGCGGCGCTGTTGCCGATGTCTACTGCGAGGATCACGACCCGATGATAGGCCTGCGCGCGCGGCCCGCAGCGTGCGTCCCGGCCGCACGTGGCGCGGCGGCGCTGGGATACCATCGGTTCGTCGTCAACGAAGCTACCCAGGCGGACGCGGGTGGCATGGAGTGGGAGGGTGCGTGTCGGCAGAGCCACCGGCCAAGTTCTTCGTCAACGCTGGCCTGGTCTCGAATCCCGTCGACATCTATCACCTGCTGCGCCCCTTGCTGCGTCAGACCGTGGCCTACCGCTACCTGCGAGGCCGCGAGATCGTCTCCCACGGCACCGGCTGGGTCGAGCGTATCGTGGCCGACCGACCCGACGTCTCCTCCTTCTTCACGCCGCTCTCGATCTGCCTCTCGGTCGCGTCGTGGGAACACCTTGAGTTCGAGACGCGGCCTGATCAGCTCATCACCTACGTCCTCGTCCAGGGCGACGAGAAGGTCGTCCTCGAGTTCGTGCCGCCACCGGGCGGTGAGGGCGACGAGATGATCCAGGAGTCGCTGCCATTCCAGGCCATGCCGGGCTACATCCAGATGGAGCTGAACGCCTTCGATCCCGCCGAGTCGGCCGAGGAGGACGGACCCGGGACGGGCGACCCCGGTGGGGAGCCCAGCGGCGAGAGCCACGGCGCAGGCTAGACGGCCGGTTCTCCGCGCGTGTTACTGGCATCCGGCCGGTTCCCGCGAGGCGGGCCAGCCTGACGGGCTGGGGCTCGAGGTTCGGCCGGTTCCCGCGGCACGGGCCAGCCTGACGGGCTGGGGGCTCGAGGTTCGGCCGGTTCCCGCGGCACGGGCCAGCCTGACGGGCTGGGGGCTCGAGGTTCGGCCGGTTCCCGCGGCACGGGCCAGCCTGACGGGCTGGGGCTCGCCTACTGCCGAGGTCGCCCGCAAGGCGGGACGCTGCGGCTTGATCTCCCGCCAGGCGACAAAGATTCCCGTTCGTCGGGCCGACGCGAGGTGGGTTGCGGGTGGGTATGTCGGATTGGCCCGGCGAGCGGGCGGTAGTCGGTCCTGCTATCCACCGTCACATGTGGGCCAGTGCGGCCGTCACCAAGTCGCCAGTAAGAGCTACGAACGAGCATGTCCTCATGGCAGGACACGAGCGACGCGACGACTTGGCGCGCCGGGCCGCGTTGGCAGCCCTTGCGGACATCGGCCGAGAGGTCCGTCGGGCACGGTTGGATGCCGGCCTCAGCCAGGTCGCGGCGGCGAGGTCGATCGGCCGTTCGTCCTCCGCGTGGAGCCGACTCGAGCGCGGCGAGGCGCAGCACCTCCCGCTCCTCGACCTGTTCCGCGCCGCGAGAGTGGTTGGCCTGGACGTCGGGGTTCGCGCCCATCCCGGTGGTCAGCCGCTTCGCGACCACGCACATCTGGTCCTGCTCGAACGGCTCAGGTCTAGACTCGGACCGGGGTGTCGCTGGCACACGGAGGTCGCGTTCCCCATCCCGGGCGACAAACGGGCCTGGGACGCGCTCCTGTGGCTCGCCGGCGTCCGCGTCGGGATCGAAGCTGAGACGCGTGTTCGCGATGCGCAGGCGCTGCAGCGCAGGCTGACCCTGAAGCGTCGCGACGGCCAAGTGGACCACTTGATCCTCCTGCTCGCTGATACTCGACACCACCGCTTGTTCTTGCGTGCTGTGGGCGAGGGGTTCCTCGCCGACTTCCCCGTGCCCGGCGCGACGGCTCTGGCTTGCCTCGAGCGTGGTCAGGACCCTGGTGGCAGCGCCATCGTTCTGCTCTAGGAGCTCTCTCGTTCCTCGGCCTCGACCTCGTCGGCGCACGGCCTCCCGCTCAACGGGCCAGTCTCGACGACTGCACTACGAGGGTCCATGAGCCTGCCCGCTGAACGAGCGCTCGTGGCTATTCCGCCCGCGACAAGGGTGGGTGTCCCGCCAGGCGGGACGTGGCCCACGGCAAGCCCGCCCGGCTGCCCGACTCGCCCGCCAGGCGGGACGTGGCCCACGGCAAGCCCGCCCGGCGCCGAGTGTCCCGCTCCGCGGGACAGGGCCTCGCGTGAGCCCGCCCCAGTGGCCCCCGCCGCGCGGACTCGCCCGGCCCAGTGTCCCGCTCCGCCGCGCGGGCCCGCCCCACGGCCCCGGCCGCGCAAGCTCGCCCGGCGCCAAGTGTCCCGCCCCGTGGCCCCCGCCCCGTGGCCCCCGCCGCGCAGACCCGCCCCATGGCCCCGCCCCGCGCCGCCACACGCAGGGTCAAGCCGTTGCCGATGGTTCCACCGATGCGACGAGGGCTCTCCGCCGAACCCCTGTAGCATGGCGTCCCGATGTTCGAACGTACCGCGCTTCCCGATGGGCCGCGCGTCATCTCTGCCCGCCTCCCCGGCATGCGCTCGCTGTCGGTGGCCGTCTACGTCCTGGTCGGCTCACGCGGAGAGACACGAGCCACGTCCGGCCTGGCCCACTTCATGGAACACATCACCTTCAAGGGCACCGACTGGCTGCCGACCACCCGTGAGGTCTCGGACGCCATCGAGGGTGTCGGCGGCAGCTCCAATGCCGCCACCGACCGTGAGACCACGGTCTACTGGACCCGGCTGCCGATCCGCGAGGCGGAGTTGGGTGTGCGCGTCCTCTCGGAGCTGACGCTCCACCCCAAGCTGCGCAGCGAAGATATCGCCCACGAGCGCGAGATCATCATCGACGAGATCAAGTCGTATCGCGACGATCCAGCCCAGTTCATCCACAACATCTGGGACGAAGCCTGGTTCGGCGACACGCCCCTGGGCTGGGAGATCGCCGGCGACGAGACGTCGGTGCGATCGCTCACCGATGAGGCCATCCGCGACTTCTGGTCCGCCAGCTACCGACCCTCCAACATGGTCGTGGCGCTGGCCGGCGACATCGCCCACGACGATGCGGTCGAGCTGGTCGATCGCACCTTCGGCCGCGGCAACGGCATCGTCCCGAGCTACCTGCCGGCGCCTGACGGGCCGCTCGAGCGCATGCGTCTTGAGCATCGTCACACGGCCCAGGCGCACGTGCTCCTGGGGCTGCCGGGCCTGCCTCGCGACCACGCCGACCAGTGGACCCTGGACCTGCTCAACACGGTGCTGGGAGACGGCACCTCATCCCGGCTCTTCATGAAGATCCGGGAAGAGGAGGGCATGGCCTATGACGTGCACTCGTTCCAGACGGACTACGCTGACACCGGCATCCTGCAGGTGTACATGGGTGTTGACGCGGACGATGTCGTACCCGCCACGCGGGGCGTGCTCGCGGAGCTCTCGCGGCTCCGTGACGAGCCGGTCCCCGCAGGGGAGCTCGAGCGCGCTCGCAACTTCACCCTGGGCCGGCTGGAGCTCCGGCTGGAGGAGTCGCGCTCGATGGCGTCGTTCCTCGGGAGCCAGGAAGCATTGCACGAGCGAGTGATGACGATGGACGAGGTGATCGAAGCCCTGCGCGCGGTGACCGCGGAGGACATCCAGGCCCTGGCCGGCCGGCTCTTCCGTGACGAGGTTCTGTGTGGTGCCGTGATCGGGCCCAACCTCGAGTCGGGCAGCCTGGAAGGGGCCTTGCGACTCCCATGAGCGACGAACAGCGACCGGATCCCCAGCAGCAGCCGAGCGCCGCTGACGGGACCGAAGGGACAGCCCGACCCGGAGCCGACCGACCCGGAACGGACCGACCGGGAGCCGACCGACCCGGAGCCGACCGACCCGGAACCGACCGGCCGATGCCGCCGGCCGCGACACCCCCGCCGCCACCGTCGGCCATGCCCCCCGCGGGGGTGCCCCCCATGGCGATGCCGCCGGGCATGCCGCCGCCTCCTGGAGGGCCGCCCGGAACGATGCCGCCGGGCCAGCGTCCGCCGCCCATGCCGCCGGGCCCAGGACGCCCGCCGATGCCACCCGGCCCGCCCGCTCGGCCCCCGATGCGCCCGGCGCCGCCGCCGGCCGCGATGCCCCCGGGCGCGGGCCCACGTCGGCCGCTGCCGCCACCGCCGGCACCGGGCGCACCGCGACCCGCGCCAGGGCCGGCAGCTCCCAAGGCGGCCGCACCACAGGCCCCGTCCGGACCCCCGCCACCCCCTCCGTCGCGTCGCCGACCGGGTGGCTCGGTGCCCATCAGCGTGCCTGCCGCGACCTCAGCTGCGGCCCCGCCCGGCCCGACCGACGACCAGGCCACCGTTGCCGAGCGCAGCCCCGGCGCGCGCCTCGCGCGGCTGCACCTCCGCGGCGGCATGCTGATGCTGGCGCGCGCCACGCTCGAGGGGATGGCCGGTGACGGCTCGCTCGATCGCGACGCGATGGCAGACCTGGCCGAGGTCCGCTGGCGTAGCGGCGACCTCGAAGGCGCGGCCGATGCTGCCCGGGCCCATCAGGCCTCCGGCGGGAACGAGCCCCTGGCTGCGCTGATCATCGCGGAAGACCTGGCCCGGAGCGGCCAGGAACCAGAGGCCAACCCGGTCGCAGGATCGCTCTACGAGCGTGTCGGCGGCGCTGTCGACGTGCTCTTCGCGCAGGAGCCCCGCAGCGACATCTGGCCTCCACCGGACGATGGCTGGATGGCGAAGGGTGCTGCCGAGCCAGGCCATTGGGGCCTGCTGGTCGGGGGCAGCGAGGTTGCTCACCCTGATGCCGGTACCTGGCGGCTCGAGCCCATCGAACAGCCGTTCAGGGCAGCCGTGCTGACGCCCGACGTCGCGCCTGTCGGTCGTGGTGCCGTGGGACATCCCGGCGGCGCCACGAGCACCAGCGCCGTGGTCATGAGCGGGCGCATCGCCGGTGCGGAGTTCGAGATCGTCGACCAGGCCATCGCCGCTGGCGACATCGCCGCCGCCGTCGCGCGCCTGGGCGTCCTGCTGCGCCTCGACCCGGCGCTGGCACCTATCATCCTGTCATCGGCCGACCGCGCTGCCGCCACCGTTCCGGCGACCAGCCGCCACCTCTCGGCCATCCATCTCGTCAGAGGCGACGCCTACCGCAGCCTGGGCCGCGAGGTCGAAGCTGCGGCCGCCTATCAGGCAGCCCACCAGGCCCTCACCGAAGGGCCCACATCGAAGGAGCCCACGTGAGCGAGCGAACCCTCATCCTGATCAAGCCCGACGGCGTGCAGCGCGGCCTCATCGGCCGTGTCGTCGACCGCTACGAGGCACGAGGCCTGCGCCTCGCCGGCCTCAAGCTGATGCAGGCCGATCGCAGCCTCGCCGAACGCCACTACGCGGTCCACTCGGACAAGCCGTTCTTCGCGGGCCTCATCGAGTTCATCACCAGCGGTCCGCTCGTGGCCATGGCCGTGGAGGGCCCCCAGGCCATCGCGGTCTGTCGCGCTATCAACGGCGCCACCCGCCCGCACGAGGCGGCACCCGGCTCCATCCGGGGCGACTTCGCACTCGAGACCGGCATGAACATCGTGCACGCCTCGGACAGCCCGGAGACTGCCGCCGCCGAGCTGGCCCTCTGGTTCGACGAGGGCGAGCTGCTCGACTACGAGCGATCCATCGACGCCTGGATCGTGGAGTAGCCGGCGGCGCGCGCTCGGCCAGCCCCGACCTCGACCGCCGGTCACGCCACCGGCGGTCGTTCGATTCTGCGGGTACGCTCACGCGGGCCATGGCGGCCGACCAGGCGGAGGGAGTGATTGGAAGAGATCGTCCAGGCCATCATCATCGGCATCGTGCAAGGGCTCACGGAGTTCCTGCCGGTGTCCAGCTCGGCGCACCTCATCGTGTTGCCGCGCGCCCTCGGCTGGGACGACGAGCTCATCAACAGCTCGACCTTCGTGGTCATGCTCCACATGGGTACGCTCGGGGCCCTGCTCGCGTTCTTCTGGCGGGACGTGCTCAGGCTGCTGGCGGCGTTCGTGGCCCTGCTGCGCGAGCGCACCTTCGGTGCTGACCCCGATCGCAGGCTCTCGCTGGTCTTGCTCCTGACCGTCATCCCGGCGGCCCTCTTCGGCATGACGTTCGAGGGCTGGATCGATGGGTTCTTCTATGACGCGGTGCTGGTCATCCCCTTCATCCTCGTGGGTGGCGCCGTGATCCTCTGGCTGGCCGAGCGCGTCGGCTCTCGCACCCGCGACCTGGACCAGTCGGACATCGGCGACGCGGTGGTCATCGGCGTGGCGCAGGCGCTCGCGCTCTTCCCCGGCATCAGCCGTTCCGGTATCACCATCGCGGCCGGCTTGACGCGCGGGTTCACGCGTGAGGCGGCCGCCAGGTTCGCGTTCCTCATGGGCATCCCCATCATCACCGGAGCCGGTGTGTGGAAGGCCCGTGACATCGTCACCGGTGATGCCGGCGAGGTGGATCTGGCCGTGCTCGCGGCTGGCGTCATCGCCGCCTTCGTGGCCGGCCTGCTGGCCATCGGCTTCATGCTGCGCTATCTGCGTGACCACAGCCTGGGCATCTTCATCGCCTACCGCCTGGTGGCCGCCGCGGTGTTCATCGTGCTGCTCCTGCTGAACGCCTGAGATGGCACGCAACGGCACCAGCGAGCTGCTCAAGAAGGCGCGCCAGCAGGCCATCGCCGACGTCGTCGTGGACCGCCGTCTGCGGACCCAGCGCGAGCTGGTGGCTGCGCTCCATGACAAGGGCTTCCGGGTCACCCAGGCCACGGTCAGCCGTGACATCACCGAGATGGGCCTGGTCAAGGTCCGCGTCGATGGCGCCCAGGTCTACGCCCTGCCCTCCGCCGAGGCAGCCGTGGAGCTGGGCGGTGAACAGCGGCTGGCGCAGCTGCTCAGCGACCTGCCCATCGTGGTCCGGCGTTCGGGCACGATGCTCGTCATCCGCGCCGTGCCGGGCACAGCCCACGCCATCGCGGCGGCCCTTGACCGCGCACACTGGCGGGACGTGCTCGGCACCATCGCCGGCGACGACACGCTCTTCGTGGCCTGCGCCGACGAGCGGGCGCTCTCACGCGTCAAGAAGCGCCTGCTACGACTGGGACGCTAGGACGAACGAGCAGGACAGGGGAGGCTCCATGACCACCGACCGACCGCAGCGCATCGTCATCCGTGACGTCGCCCTCATCGATGCCACCGGTCGCGAGCCCGAGGGCCGAGTCGACGTGCTCGTCGAGGATGGGCGGATCGCGACGGTGGGTACGGTCAGGCAGGTCGCCTCCGACGTGGTCGTGATCGACGGCGCCGGGACGACCCTGCTGCCCGGCCTCACCGATGCCCACGTGCACTTCGCCCTCATCGGCGTCAAGGGCGACCACGGCAGCGACACCTGGATCACGCACGTGCTGAACGTGGCCCAGGTCATCGAGGGGGCGCTGCAGGAAGGCTTCACCACGGTGCGCGATGCGGCCGGCCTGGAACCGGCCTGGGCGCAGGCGGTCGCGGCCGGCACCCTGCGTGGTCCACGCATCCTGCCGGCGGGCTCGCCCCTGAGCCAGACCGGCGGTCATGCCGATGACCGCCAGCGCCACGAGGCCCTGCACCACAACCAGACCATCCCGGGTCTGGTCGCCGGCTTCGAGATCACCGATGGCGTCGACGAGGTCCGCCGTGCCGCCCGTGAGCAGCTGCGACGTGGCGCCACCCAGATCAAGCTGATGGCCAGCGGCGGCGTCATCAGTCCGACCGATCCGCTCGATTCCCTGCAGCTGTCGCTCGCTGAGATCTCGGTCGCGGTGGAGGTCGCGCGCAGCTGGGGCACCTACGTCATGGCCCACTGCCACACGAGCGCGTCGGTGGAGATGGCGCTCGAGGCGGGCGTGCGCTCCATCGAGCACGGCTCCATGCTCGAGCCAGAGACGGCCCGGCGCATCGCGGCCGAAGGCGCCTTCATGGTGCCGACCCTGCAGACCATGGAGTCCTTCCTGGCCCATCCCGACCGCATGGGTCTGGCACCCGAGAAGGTCGCCCGCCTGGTGGACTTCGCGAGACAGGCCTACGACTCACTGGAGATCGCTCGGGACGCCGGCGTGAAGCTGGCCAGCGGCTCGGACGTGGTCGGGCCATGGCAGGGCCGACGCGGTGAGGAGCTGGTCTACAAGGCGCGCGTGCTCGGCCCCCACGGGGCCATCATCAGTGCCACCCGCACCAACGCCGAGCTGTTCATGCTCGAGGAGGAGATCGGCACCGTCGAGACCGGCAAGCGTGCCGACCTCGTGCTGGTCAAGGGCCAGCCGCTCGACGACATCGAGATCCTGGCCGACCCCGACACCGCCGTGGTGGTGCTGCAGGACGGCGCGGTGGTGAAGGACAGCGAAGGTCGCCTGGGCTGAACCGTCTGCTCCGGGGAGCGCGAGCGCGCCTCGCAGAACGCGGCCGAATCCGGGCGTGACGGTGTACAATCACGCTTCTGAACGGCGCCTCATCCGCCTGTTCTCGCAGAGCGACGCGGCCGACCGTCAGGACCCTACCCTGACAAGCCGCAACGACCTGTGTCTCATGCGCCCGCAAGGGCGCTTAGTTTGAGGATCCACGTGAACGCCAACAAGCCTGAATATCTCTCGGCTGAGGGACTCGAGAAGCTCAAGGCGGAGCTCGCCGAGCTGACGAACGTCAAGCGACCGGAGGTCGCCCAGCGCATCCATGACGCCAAGGAGTACGGCGACGTCACGGAGAACGCCGAGTACGAGGACGCCAAGAACGAGCAGGCCTTCGTCGAGGGTCGCATCCAGTCGCTGACCGCCATCATCAAGAACGCCGTCATCATCGACGAGAAGCACTCGCGCACCTACGTCCAGATCGGCTCCACCGTCACCATCGAGGGTGAGGCGGGCAAGGAGAAGTACACCATCGTCGGGGCCGCCGAGGCCGCTCCGGACGAGGGCCGCATCTCCAACGAGTCGCCCGTGGGTCGGGCCCTGCTGGGCAAGAAGAAGGGTGAGGAAGTGACCGTCTCGGTGCCGGCCGGGAACTCGACGTACACCATCGTCGGCATCCGCTGACGTCGTTCCGGCCCTCCTGGTCGGGAGAGGGGACCGCACATGTTCTGGGCTGACGAGCTAGCCGCGCGCTTGGACGGACCGCAGATCGTCAACGACTCCAAGACCCCCTCCGGCACGGTGCACATCGGTTCGCTCCGCGGCGTGGTGCTACACGATGTCATCCACCGTGCGCTGTCGCAGGCCGGCCTTCCCAGCCGCAACCTCTACGGCGTCGATGACCTGGACCCCATGGACTCCCAGGCCCTGCTCACGCCGGACGCGGTGGAGCGCTACATGGGCGTGCCGCTCGCACATGTGCCTGCGCCCCCCGGAAGTGCGGCCGAGAGCTACGCGCGCTACTTCGTGGGTGAGCTCTTCATGGGCACCTTCGAGGGGCTCGGCGTCCGTCCCGAGATCTACTGGATGAGCGAGCTTTACGGCGATGGCTCCATGGACCGCTTCATCCGCCTGGCGCTCGACCGGGCGGAGGTCGTGCGCGACATCTACCTGCGTGTGAGCAACGTCGAGCGTGCCCCCGGCTGGCTGCCGCTCAGCGTCATCTGTGAGAGCTGCGGTCGCATCGGGACCACCCTCGCCACCGACTGGGACGGCGAGACGGTGGCCTACGAGTGTCAGCCCGACTACGTGACCTGGGCCACCGGCTGTGGCCACACCGGTCGCGTCGTGCCTGCCGGCGGTCGAGCCAAGCTGCCCTTCAACGTCGACTGGGCGGCCAAGTGGAGCCACTTCGGCATCACCATCGAGGGTTGTGGCAAGGATCTCGGCACCAAGGGCGGCAGCCGCGATCGCAGCGACGCCATCAGCCGAGAGGTCTTCGATCGCGAGCCGCCCCTGAACGTGGTCTACGAGTTCCTCAACGTCGGCGGTCGCAAGATGTCGACGTCCGCGGGATCCGGCGCCGCCGCCCACGAGATGGCCGACCTCCTGCCGCCGGAGCTCATCCGTTTCCTGTTCCTGCGCCACAAGCCCAAGAAGGCCCTCGAGTTCGATCCGGGCGGGGATGCCATCCCGGGCCTCTTCGACGAGTTCGACCGCCTGGCCGCAGCCGTCGACGGACGTCCCGTGCGAGGTGAGCTGCCGGCCGACTACGAGCGCATCTTCCGCCTCTCGCTGGTCGATCCGGATGCCGACGTGGCCGCCGAGGCCGCTCGCTTCCGGCCCCCCTTCCGCCACCTGACGCTCCTCGTGCAGGTGCCCGGCGTGGACCTCGTGGCGCGCATGGCCCAGGAGAAGGGAGCCCCGCTCGATGAGGTGGAGCTGGCCGTGCTCGAGCAGCGTGCCGCAGTGGCCCGCACCTGGCTCGAGGGCTGGGCTCCGGACCGCTACCAGGTCGCCGTGCGCGATGACCTGCCCGCAGAGGTCGCCGAGCTGACCGAGGTGCAGGCGCTCTTCCTGGCCGATCTGGCCGACGGCGCCGTCTCGGAGCATCCGGCCGGCGGCGACGCCTGGCAGGACCTCATCTACCGCAGCGGGCAGGCGCGCGGCGTTTCCTCGCGCGATGCCTTCGCGGCCGTCTACGCCGCCTTGCTCGGTCGCACCAATGGCCCGCGTGCCGGCTGGCTGCTCGCCAGCCTCGACGAGTCCTTCGTGGTCGATCGAGCGCGCGCAGCTGCTGCGGCCGCTTCCTCTGCCCAAGGCGCAGCTGAAGGAGCAGATGCATGAGCGTAGGACCCACACGGCTTCGGGAAGAGGCGGAGCTCATCCGCACCGGCTGCATCGCCAAGGGTGAGGACCCGGCCCTGGTGGACCAGGCGCTCGTCGTCGACACCCAGCGCCGCGAGCTGCTGGGTAAGGCGGACAGCATGCGTGCCCAGAAGAAGCAGATCTCGGAGTCCATCGGCATCGCCATGAAGGGCGGCGCTGACCCCAACGGGGCACGCGTGTCCCAGCTGCGGGAGCAGTCCAACTGGATCGGCGCCGAGATCAGCGGCATGGATGCCCAGCTGGCGGCGGTGACGTCCAGGCTCGAGAGCCTGCTCCTGCGCATCCCCAACCCGCCTGACCCGGACGTGCCCGTCGGCGGGGAGGAAGCCAGCGTCATCGTGCGCAGCTGGGGTGAGCCGGTCACGCCACACGAGGAGCCCCAGTCGGCCGATCAGGAGGCCTGGGTGCGCAAGCCCCACTGGGAGGTGGCCGAGTCCCTGGGCATGATCGACCTGCCGGCCGGGGCCAAGATCAGCGGCTCAGGCTGGCCGCTCTACAAGGGTGCCGGCTCCAAGCTGCAGCGCACGCTCATCGACTTCTTCCTCGACCTTCACACCACCGAGAACGGCATGACCGAGATCTGGCCGCCGGTGGTGGTCAACGAGGAGTCGGCCCGCGGCACGGGCCAGATCCCCGACAAGGAAGACCAGATGTACGTGGTCACGCGCGACGAGCTGTACCTCGTGCCCACCGCAGAGGTGCCCGTCACCAACATCCACCGTGACGAGATCATCGAGGCGGAGGACCTGCCCATCCGCTACGTGGCCTACTCGCCCTGCTTCCGGCGGGAAGCCGGTGCGGCCGGGGCCAAGACGCGCGGCATCCTGCGGGTGCACCAGTTCGACAAGGTCGAGATGGTCGCCTTCGTGCGGCCAGAGGATTCCAACGACACGCTGGAGTGGATGACGCAACGGGCGGAGATCTGCCTTCAGCGCCTGGGCCTGCCCTACCGGGTCAAGCTCATGGCCACCGGCGACATGGGCTTCACGCAGGCCAAGAAGTACGACCTGGAGGTGTGGGCGCCCGGGGTAGAGGACTGGCTGGAGGTCAGCTCGGTCTCCAACTTCCGCGACTACCAGGCTCGTCGTATGCAGATCCGCTATCGACCCGACAAGGGCGCCAAGCCGGAGATCCTGCACACCCTCAATGGCTCGGGCCTGGCCCTCGCGCGCGTCGTCGCCGCCATCCTCGAGGTCTACCAGCAGCCGGACGGCTCGGTCATGGTGCCGGAAGCCCTGCGCGATCGCCTTGGGGAGCGCATCGCGGCCGCCTGAGGCACGCACGATGGTCGCCGCGGGCCGGACCTTGACCGATGAGCTCTGCGTCGCGAAGGGCTGGTCGTGCCGCAGGCATACGCGCTCACGACCCTCGCCGGGCGGCCCGATCAGCGCGGTGCCGTCGAACGCTTCGGCTCGTCCGTATGGTCGGAGTTCATGCTCAAGGACGCCATCCCCGACCGACACTGGCCGCGGATGGCCGACGAGCTGCCCCAGTACCAGCTGGTCCTCATCGATGGGGCGGGCAGCGTGGCGGCAGTGGCCCGTAGCATGCCCCTCGCGTGGGATGGCACGATCGAAGACCTGCCCCGCGGGTGGGACGAGCAGTTCGTGCGCAGCATCGATGGTCTGGACCGTGGCCTCGCTCCGGACACGCTCGGGGCCATCATGATCGTCACCGATCCAGCCCGTCGCGGAGAAGGGCTCGGGAGCCTGATGGTCTCGTCCATGCTGGCGGCAGCTCGCCTGCATGGGCTGCGCGCCCTCATCGCCTGTGTGAGGCCGACGCTGCTGGAGCGCTATCCGCTCATCCCGATCGCCTCGTATGCCCGCTGGACGCGCCACGACGACCTGCCCTTCGACCCCTGGATCCGCATCCATGTCCGACTCGGCGGCCGGCTCTCGCGCCCGGAGCCGGAGTCGATGCGCATCGCGGGCTCGGTCGCGGAGTGGGAATCGTGGACGGGCATGGCACTGCCTCAGAGTGGCCGCTACGTCGTGCCGGGTGCCTGTGCGCCGGTCGAGATCGACCGCGAGAAGGACATCGGGACGTACTTCGACCCCAACGTCTGGATCATCCACGACCTCGACTGACGCTAGGGCTCCTGCGCGGCGAGGTGGTTGAGGGTCACACGGGTCAGCTTGTCCGCGAGACCCTGGAGGCTGGTGCGGCCCAGGTTGGTGAGGATGACGACATCAAGGTCCTCCTCGGGCAGCCGGTACATGATCGACACGAACCCGCGCAGCGAGCCGCCGTGGCCCACGCCCGGCTTGCCGTCAAGCCACGCCCGGCGCATGCCCAGGCCATAGCCGCTCGACTTGGGGAAGGTCAGCATCAGCTCCATCGACTTCGGCTTCAGCAGGGACCCACTCAGGAGCGCGTCCTGCCAGTCGGAGATGTCACGCACCGACGAGACCATGGCGCCTGCAGCATGGGCCACGGTGGCGGCGGAGGTGTTGGGGCGGAGGCGAGAAGCATCGGCGAAGCGCGTGTAGCCCTTCCCGGTCCACCAGTAGCCCTCGGCGGGGACCTTGCCGATGGGCTCGCGGCCCTGGAAGAAGGTGTCGGTGAGGCCGAGCGGATCGAGGAAGCGGCGCCGGATCTCCTGGGCCGCCGACTTGCCCGTGACCTTGCGCACGATCTTGTTGAGCAGCACGTAGTTGGTGTTGCTGTAGCGATAGCATGTGTCCGGGGCGCAGACACGCGCGGGCACGATCGACAGGATCTCGCGGGTGGTCCAGACGTGCTGGGGCCGGCCGAAGACCTTCTGCTCGTACCTGGGATGAGCGAAGTAGTCAGCGATGCCGCTGCGATGGTTGAGCAGCATCTTGACCGTGATTCTGCCGGCCTTGGGGTAGCTCGGGAGCCAGCGTGAGACGGGCGTGCCCAGCCAGAGCTCGCCCTCGTCGCGGAGCTGCAGGATGAGCGCGGCCATGAAGGTCTTGGTCAGCGAGGCCACCGCGAACGGCGTGAAGGCCTCGACGTTGCGGCCGTTGGTGCCGCGGATGGCACGCCCGCTCGTGCCGACCCACCGAGAGCCGTCGGGCAGGCGCACGGCCACGGCCACGGCGGGAGCGTGATGGTTGGTGCGCCACTGGTCCATGCGGGTCTGCAGCTTCCCGGCCAGCTCCGGCTCGACGACGGGAGCGGCGATGGCGGGGCTGGCAAAGCCGGCGGCGAGCAAGGCCAGGACCAGAAGTGCCGCGATGAGCCGCGGCGAACGATAGGTATGCACGGCGCGCTGAAGCATACCGCCGTGCCCAGCGGTCTGACAGCGCTGGCCGTCGATAAGGACACTGCGCGGCTCCTCGTCGACGAGCGAGTACGAGTCGCCCCGTTGATCGATAGGCTCGACGACGCGGCTCCGGTGGCGTCGATGGGGGTGGTCGAATGCACCGACCGAGCCCGCATGATGCGTCACTCGGCGAGTCCGTACGCCCTCGAGACCCAGCGGAGCGCTGCTATCCTGCGCGCTGCGGGAGAGGTGGCCGAGTGGTTGAAGGCAACGGTCTTGAAAACCGTCAAGGGTGCAAGCTCTTCGTGGGTTCGAATCCCACCCTCTCCGCCACTTCTGAGCGTGACTCCATGCTCACCGACCGCTTCCGCAGCACTGCCGCACGGGCGTTCTGACGAGCTCGCCAAGGCGACGTGCGACGGAATCTCGTAATCCTGGGCTTGGTGGCCCCCATACCCTATGTGGGTCCGAAAAAGGCCCCGGGGGGTCCAGCGGTCGGATCGGCCGCCATCCAGCAGATGCGGTGGCATGGACCAACAACTCGTGGTTCGGGTCCAGAACGGCGACCAACGTGCCTTCGAGGCATTGGTGGTGGCCGATCAACCCCGTCTGTACCGACTGGCCTACGGCATCCTACGTGACCTCCATCTGGCCGAGGACGCCACCCAGCAAGCGCTGCTCGACATCTGGCGCGATGCCTGTCGCCTCCGGGACCCAGCCAAGTACGAGGGCTGGTCCTATCGCCTGCTCGTCCGAGTCTGCTACGCCGAAACCAGGCGCCAGCGGGAGTGGACGACCAGTCCTGAGCTGCCACCCGCAGCCGAGCCACGAGCAGGCGATGTCTATGGCGGTGTGGCCGATCGGGACCAGCTGGAGCGGGGCTTCGAGCGCTTGTCCATGGACCATCGGGTAGTCCTCGCACTGCGCCATCTACTCGGCATGACCCCAGAGGAAGTGGCAGATGTCTTGGACCTGCCTCGCTCGACGGTCTACTCACGATTGCAGGCGGCCGTGAAGGCCATGCGATCAGCCCTTGACGCGGATGAGCGGTTCGCCCCGGTGGCCGTGGAGCCGCAGGAGGCCGTGCGATGAGCGACGAGCAGATGCAGTCGGTCCTCGACGAGTGGTTCGAAGACACGGACCCGCAGCCGGCGGACGCCCACAGGACCACGACTCACGTCATGGCCCGCGTGCCGCAGACCCGCCAGCGTGGACGCTGGTTGCCCTTCCGGCTGTTCCGCCCGAAGGCTCAAACACCCACCGCTATCGACACCACCGAGTACCGACCCAGCCCCATCCTGGCCACCAACGGCCATACCCCCACCGTCATCGGGAGAACCACATCCATGTTCAGCCCAGTCAAGGCCATCACCGCCGGTGCCATCGTCTTCGCCGTCGGCGGCGCCTTCCTCATCGCCCAACCCTTCGGCCAGCAGGGCAGCGTCCCCGGAGCCGAGGTGGATGAGGCCACGACCGAACCGAGCACTCCAGCCATCGTCACGGGAAACATGGTCTCGTGGGGAGAGGTGGTACAGGAAGCGACCGAGACCGAGGTGAGTGGTGTTCGCCAGCGTCGCGGGTTGGCCTTCGAGGGCGCGCGCTTCGAGATGGACGACCCGAGACTGACCGGCGACGTCTCGTACGTGACCAACGGCGACGGGCGCACGGTCGGCGACGCGGAGGCCGTGTTGTTTACCGTCGGCTGGCGCATCGAGAACGACGAGGGCTCCTGGTCGGGCTCGTGCCCGTCGTTCCAAGTGGTGGAGCGGATGGCCGACCCGTCGATGGCCGACCCGCTCATCTACTCCTGCCTATACACCGGCGCGGGCGCGTACGAGGGCCTGAGCGCCTACCTGCAGAAAGAGTTGTTCGCGGGAGAGCTGCCGTATCCCGTCAAGGGCCTGATCTTCGAGGGAGACCTGCCGCCGACGCCCGAGATGTCACCCGCCGAGTAGCCGGCCCTGACTATCTCGACGCGCACCATCGCCCGTCCCGCGAGGGGCGGGCTCTTCTCTGGCGTTGGCGGACGTGCCAACTGGACGGTGCACTTGGGTCTACGGCCCTGGATGACCCCAATCTTTTCGGATAGCCACCGTGTCTTGTAGATGTGGAGATCGAACAGCGCCCCTTGACGGGCACCCGCACGATGCCCGCAGGGAGGCGGATGCAAGAGAACGAAGCTCAACGTGGTGCGGCGTTCCAGCGTTTGGCGGACCAGCGTCTCGACGCGAGCTACCGGTTGGCGACCGCGATCTTGCGCGACGACAGCCAGTCGCAGGACGCCGTTCACGACGCGATCATCCTCGCGTGGCAGAGGTGGTCCTCGCTACGGGACCGAGCCAAGTTCGACGCCTGGTTCGACCGCATCGTCGTCAACGTCTGCCGCAATCGGCTGCGAGACACGAGGAGCCGACGTACGAGTGATATCGCTTTGGCGGCGTCCCTGCATACGCCGGACGCAACGACCGATGTACACCGACGCGTGCTGGTCGAGCAGGCCCTCGATCGGCTCAAGCCGGACGACATCGTGGTCCTCGCTCTCAGCCACTTCCTGGACCTCCAAACCGACGACGTAGCCGTCCTTCTGGATGTCCCGGTCCCGACAGCGAAGACACGCCTTCGCTCAGCTCGTGCACGTCTGCGCGCCGAGATCGAGCGTGAGTCCCAGGAGCAGGTGATCCGATGAACGAGAACGAACTCGACCTGACGCTCCGGGCCATCGGCAAGAGCCACGTGCGGGAAGTCGCCCCACCGGCACTCCATGAGCTCACCAGATCGGTCATACGCCAGCCAGCGGTCCGCCAGCGCTTCCCGCTGCCGCTATCCACAGGGAGGTTCCCGTCCATGTTCAGTGCGCTCAAGTTCGTCGTCGCCGGTGTCATCGTGGCGCTGTTCGGCGGCTTCCTGCTCAGCGGTGTCCTGACCCAGCCGCCCAGCGACGAGCCGTTGCCTGCAGTGGGGGCGTCGGCATCCGCCACGGCCCAGGCAGAACCGACCACGGAGGCCACGGCTGAGTCAGAACCAGTGCCGGAAGCTACGGAGGTCCTGCAGTCCGACTCGAACCTAGGGCCAGGCACGTTCACCTCGACCGGGTCTCTGGATCGAGGACGCGCCGCGCACACCGCCACCCTCCTGTCGGATGGACGCGTCCTGGTCGTCGGCGGGTCCGAAGGCATGGACTACGTCACGCCGGCGGAGGCATGGGACCCGGTCACGGGATCGTTCAGCCCGGCAGGATCGCTCGCTGAGGGACGCTGGGCGCACACGGCCACGCTCCTGGCCGATGGCCGTGTCCTCGTCGCGGGTGGTTCCGACAATGACATGGGCTTCGTGACCGGCCTCGCGTCCGCCGAGATCTGGGACCCAACCACCGAGTCGTTCAGCCCGGCCGGTCCGCTTCTCCAGGCACGTGGGTGGCACACGGCCACGCCCCTGCCCGATGGTCGCGTCCTCGTCATCGGCGGCGTGGTCGTGGAGAACGAAGCGGTTCGCTCACTCGCGTCCGCCGAAGTCTGGGACCCGGCCACCGAGTCGTTCAGGCCAGCCGGGTCGCTGGATGCTGGGCATGTCCTCCACACCGCCACGCCCCTGCCCGATGGTCGCGTCCTTGTGGTCGGCGGCGTGGCCCCGGATAGCGACCCTGGTGGCTACTTCGCGTCTGCGGAGATTTGGGATCCGGCCACCGAGTCCTTCAGTCCCGCAGGAACGATGACCGAGGGGCGGTCGGGTCACACCGCGACACTGCTCGATGATGGGCGCGTGCTCATCGTCGGTGCAGGCGGTAGTGCGGAGAGTACTGGGACCCGACGGAGTCCTTCAGTCCCGCCGGAGCACTCTCGGAGCTTCGCTCCGGATACGCCGCCACACTCTTGTCTGATGGCCGCGTGCTCATCGCTGGGGGCGCTGACTTCCCTAGTGATGGACCTCGCTACCCCGCACAAGCGGAGATCTGGAACCCTGCCACTGAGTCGTTCGAGCCGGCTGTTCCACTCGGGACAGGACGCTTCGACCACACCGCGACGCGTCTTCAGGACAGCCGCGTCCTGCTCGTCGGTGGGAGCGGCGCGAACGGGGTGCTCGCATCGGCAGAGGTCTGGGAACCGGGTGAGGGGCAGCCCGAGGCCGATGACGCGGCCATGACCGCCACTTCCGTCCTGCCGGGCGTGGACCTCGTTACCGAGGAGGTCGAGCCGGGGGTGTACCGGGTACTGAGTGACGGCGTGCGGGACCTGAGTCGGGAGATACGTCTCGCCCTTGACGCGTTCGGGAGCGACATCTCGGTCGCGCCGGATGGGTCGGTGTGGTACTTCGGCCCGGATGGCTCATACCGGATCGGGGACGCAAGCCGAGCGATCACCGACCTGTCCGAGCCGGTGAACCCTCGGTCGATCGAGTGGGCCACCGACGGCACCGCCTGGGGGACCACGGGTCAGCTCGTCAGGTTCGCGGACGGATCGTGGACCGCCGAGGAGGACTTCCCTCGGAACACATCGGTCGGGGCCGTCGGAGTCGCTCCAGACGGCGTCGTATGGGCAGTCTCCGACAACGGGAAGAACGGTCGGGTGAGCCGGCTCGATGCGGATGGGTGGACACACTTCGACGCAGTGCCTCGCGTCCAGATCGGGGACCTGGAGCCTGGCCACGACGACGATGTCTGGCTGATCGGGGGCCAGGAACGCCCCACCCTCGTACATTTCGATGGGTCGGGGTGGAACGTCGACGAACCGGCGGGCGTCCCACCCGATCACCGAGCAACGCTGATCGAGATGGCCGCCGATGGCGCCCTCTGGGCCTACTTCGGGGCTGGCGAGACGGGACCCGGCTACCTTGGCCGGTACCAGGACGGGCGAGTGGACGGTGTTCAGCCCTGAGGACGGCGTTCCCAGGGCAGGAGGCTTCTTCTCGGGCATGGGCGCACCGGGCCTGATGGAGGCCGCGCCCGATGGCCGACTCTGGCTCACGCCCGAGGGGGACTGGCAGCGGGCCAACACCGACTGCGACGGCGTCACCAGCTTCGATGGCCAGACGTGGACGGGGTTCCTGTCGGGTGAATGCATCTACGGACTCGATGCAGCCGAGGACGGGACCCTCTGGCTACTGGCCGGACGGCCCGAACGAGACGGCGACCGACCCGGCGACAGCCACACGTATGTCATCACCCCCGAGGCCGTGGCGGCCACCGAGTGGTGTCGCGTCGCTGGTCGGGCACCGTTCGCTCGGGGCCGGAGATCGTCCGACGACCTTAAGGCAACGGGTTGAGGCTACGGGAGTCCACACCAGACCCTGGTCGAGTGTCAGGTCTGAGCGTGGCTGAGCGTGAAATGGGGATCACAGAGTCTCCATCCGTCCCCTGTGAAGAACGCATTTGAAGAGCCGTCGGGCGTGCGAGCGTCTCGTGGGTTCGCATCCCACCCTCTCCGCGAATCCTGAGCGTGGAATTCAGGCCAACCTCAGGCTGCTCCGTTCTGACCTCGACTTCCGGGTCAACGTCACCCTCCACGAGCGCGACGGGCGCTACATGGCGACCGCCGACTTCGCTGAGGACTCGCGGGATGTCGGGGTGGGGGACACGCGGCAGGAGGCGGTGAGGGCGGCGCTGCAGAGCCTCGGTGAGCCGTACGCGACGCGAGATGGCGGACTGGAGTGGAGGACGACGGCGGCTCCCTAGCACCTGGCCTCGTGGTCGGATTGTTGACCTGCGTTGTCACACTTACCTCGGCCCGAGACTCTCTGGGATATGGAGGCCCTCACGCGCATGGCGCAGCGCGATCAGAGCGATGTCATCGCGTCCGCGGCTGCGGGCGACGAGATCGCCTTCCAGCGGATCATCGCGGAGCATCACGACGACATGCGCCGGGTCTGCACCTACGTGACACGCGACGATGCCCTCGCCGACGAGGCGGTGCACGCAGCCTGGGCCATCGCCTGGAAGAAGATCGGCACGGTCCGTGAGCCAGGAAGCCTGCGCCCGTGGCTCATGACGGTCGCGGTCAACGAGCTGAAGCGGATCCTGCGGCAGCGGAAGCGACGAGCTGAGATCGAGGTCAAGACCGACGCAACCGGCGTGCCGGGTGGCGTCGATCCCGGGACCGGTGTCGCTTCGCTCGATCTACGTGCTGCCGTGGATCGTCTGGACCCGGGTGATCGTGCACTCATCGCCATGCGCTACGTCGCTGGGTTCAACGCCAACGAGCTCGCGGTCGTGACCGGGAAGTCCCCTGCGGCCACGCGTCAACGCCTCAAGCGCCTGCTGGATCGACTTCGCGAGGATCTCGCCTGATGGATGACATGAACACCTTCGAACGCCAAGTCGCGCGCGACGCCCTGCGCGATGCAGGCCCGTCCCTTCCCGTCGATGCTGCGGCGGTCTTCGCCAGGGCGGTCCCGGCCCCATCCCCCAAGTGGAGGTTCCAGTCCATGTTCAGCGCGACCAAGTTCGTCGTCGCGGGTGCCATCGTGGCTCTGTTCGGCGGCTTCCTGCTGGCGGGGGTGTTGACGCAACCGAGCGATGAGACGGTGCCCGGAGCGGTGACCGAGCCGCCGTGCTCGGCGACGCCGGAGGAGCTGCTCTCGGGCATGGTCACCGAGCAGGTCGAGCCGGGGGGTGTACGGGTCCTCGATGACGGCGCCGGGCATGATCTCGTCAGCCAAAAACCGCCAGCGGGTGTCACCATCGGCGCAGACGCTTCCGTCTGGCTGCTGTAGGGCGTCCACGCAGGACGCTCCCCAGGATGGTGAATCCCCTCGTCGAGCTCGGCGAGGACAGAACGCATCCGTTCGAGGGCTCGCGGGCCATGGGATCTCGTAGATGTCGATGTAGCCGTTGATGTCGACGGTGTCGCTGGTCGGGCGCCCGAGCCAGAGTTCCGGGATGGTCACTGGGGGAACAGTGGCGTCCGGGCAGCCTGGCCTGCTGGGACGAAGGCACATGGGCGTTCCCCACTTGGCACGATGGCTACGGCGGAGCATAGAGGGCCATCGAGGCCACGTCCGATGGCGGCGTCTGGGTCGCGACGGAACGTGTGGAGGACGGGCCCGGTCCGTTGTCGCCCGCCTGAAGGAGCAGGCAGTCGACGTGCTGCCTACGCTCGAGTCGTCCATCACTCGAAGGGCATCTATCGGGGCCAGTTCGCGAACTTCGTGGTCGCCGACGACGGCACCGCCTGGCTCGCCAACGGCAGGATGACCTGGGGTGGCGATCACGCTGCCCGGCCCGACGGGCCTCCTCCACCTTGCGATGGCGAGCGGTGGGAGGTCGTCGACCTGCCGGTCGAGGGCCGGATCCACGCTGGCCCCCTGGCGCTCGGCCCTGATGGCACGCTGTGGGTGTATGCGATGGACATGCTGGCCGAGAACGTCCCGAGTCAGAACTACCTGCTCGCCTCGATGCCGATGGGTGGACGCTCTACGCAGGCCGAACAGGCTCGAGGTCTTACGCTGGACGAGGCCGATGGTGTGCCGATGCTCTCGACCCAGTTCTACTACGAAGTCTCGCATGGCGGTCGACCCTGATGGCAGGCTCTGGATCGCGGTCGGCGGGGACGGTGGTGGCGGGAACCCTGGCAACTGGCTCTACCCGGCGTCGCTCAAGCCGCCCGGGAGGGGTTCGGCCTCCTGACCTTCGACGGCACCACGTGGAACCAGTATCTGAGGGGCCTTCATGTCAACCGGGTCGACGTAGCCGATGACGGGACCGTCTGCGCGACGACCCTCGACACCTGGGTCAAGCCGGTCTCTACGTCGTCACCCCCGAGGCCATGGCGGCCAGGGAGTACCACGGTCGTGGCGAAGTCGCCAACCGTTGGGATGAGCTCGGCACAACGAAATCGGAAAGTTGCGCGCTACATATTCACTTCATACCCTATAGAGGCCGAGATCGTCTCGGTCCTCACGAGAGAGAGGGTATGGACCAACACCTCGTGGTCAAGGCACAGCAAGGCGACCAAGGGGCCTTCGAGTCGCTCACGGTCGCCAACCACTCGCGCCTGTACCGGGTGGCCTACAGCATCCTCCGTGATCGTCATCTGGCCGAGGACGCGACCCAGCAGGCCTTCCTCGACATCTGGCGGAACATCCCCCGCCTCAAGGACCCAGCCAAGTTCGACGGCTGGTCGTACCGCCTGCTCGTTCACGCCTGCTACGCAGAGGCGAAGCGGCGACCTGACTGGCTACCGCAGGACGACCTGCAGCCATCGCAGGTACCCGTGGCCCCTGACGAGTATGGCTTGGTCATCGACCGAGACCTGCTGGAGCGAGGCTTCCGCTACCTATCGGTCGAACACCGGACGGTCATCGTTCTGCGTTGCTTGCTCGACATGCCCATGGAGCAGGTGGCTGAAACGCTGGGCATCTCGCCAGGGACGGTCGGCTCTCGTCTCAGCCGTGCCGTCGAGGCACTGCGAGCCGCCCTCGAAGCAGAGTCCCGGCGCACCACCTTGGTTCCGGTCCGCGAGGAGGTCGCTCGATGAACGACGACGACCGACTCCTGCTGGATGTCCGCTCGTGGCTGAAGGATGAGGACGTAGTCCCGCCCGACGCCGAGCAGGCGGGTCGTCTAGTTGCGGCAGAGCTGCCGGAGACGCGCCAACTCCGACGCACCCGGTGGTCGCTGCCGACCCTCACTCGCAAGAACAGCTCACCCACCATCGACCAGACCACCGCATACCAGCCCAGCCCCATCCCGGCCACGAACGGCCATACCCCCACCGTCATCGGGAGGACCCAGTCCATGCTCAGCCCCGTCAAGGCCATCACCGCCGGTGCCCTCGTCTTCGCCATCGGCGGCGCACTCCTCATCGCCCAGCCCTTCGAGCAGCAGGGTGCGTACCGGGGGCGACAATCTCGGAGCCATCCGAGGCGGTCGAGTTCACAGCGACCATCCCCTGGGGACCCGAAATCGCAGCGGGCACATCCGAGGGGCTGGCATCCGGGGTCGTGGAGCAGGTCGGGTGGGCACATCGGACCGCAAGTGCCTCTGCCAGCGACCCACGGTTTGACGGTGACGTCGTCTATACGTGCAACTCCCACCTCTACCCAGATGAGCAAGGGCGGCTGTTCGACTGCGTCTTCCGTGTCGAGACGCAGAAGGGGCCTGGCAGAGCCAGCCAGCGCTGCAGCTGGACTTCGGCAACGCATCCTTCGGACCGTTCGGCGTCTTCACTGCGGTGTTCGATGGCGAAGACGGCTACGAGGGCCTGACTGCGGTCGTCGAGGTCACCGAGATCGAGAGGGACGGCTACAACCTGCACGGCTTGATCGTGGATGGGTACCTGCCTCCCAACGCTGAGCACTTCGAAGCCGAATAGGCGAGCTACGGCATCAGCATCAAGAGCAGGGTCCCTCGGTCCGCGTGCTGAGGGACCCGTGCTCGCGACGGTCACCGCCGCGCTGCTACGCCGCCAGCAACTCCATCACGAGCACATCGACACCGTCGATGGAGAACGTTGGCCGAGCGCCCCTGGAACCGTCCGGGCGGCGACCCAGACCCGCTCGTCTTCACCAAGGCACGGCCTAAGGCAACGGGCTAGGCTACGGGTGTCCACACTCGTCCTATGCCCTCCACCGCATCCTGAGCGTGGCTAGGCGTGAAACGCAGGTACACGAGTCCACTTCTGACGCGCACCCAGCCGAAATCGGGTAATCCACGGCGTACGGACGGTCATCACCCTGTAGAGGCCGCTTCGGACGTGGCCTCCCGGCCCGGCGCTTGCCGGTCGGCCATCGAGGCAGAGGGCACAGACATCGACCTCGTGAGACGAGCCCAGGACGGTGACGAGCGGGCGTTCGAATCGCTTGCGGAGGCCCATCATGCCCGCCTGTTCCGGGTCGCCTACGGCATCCTGCGAGACCGCCATCGCGCCGAGGACGCGACGCAGCAAGCCCTTCTTGACATCTGGCGCTACATCCCACGCCTTCGTGACACATCGAAGTTCGAGGCGTGGTCCTATCGGCTCCTCGTCAACGCCTGCTACGACGAGGCCAATCGCAGACCGACCTGGGTTCCGACCGACAGCATGACGCCCGGGGACGTGCCCGTCAGCCGAGATGCGACGGGCCCAGTCATCGCCCGCGATCAGCTGAGCCGGGCTCTCCAGAGTCTGTCCTTGGAGCACCGAGCCGTCCTCGTCCTCAGGTACCTCATGGACCTGAGCCCTCACGAGATCGGTGTGGCCTTGTCGATCCCACGCCGGACGGTCTACTCCCGGCTGCAGCGTGCCATGGACAGCGTCCGGGGCGTCCTCGAAGCCGAAGCGCGTCCACCCGAACAGCCACCAGTCCACCAGGAGGCCAGTCGATGAACGACGAGCGCCTGGGTCAGGAGATCAGCGACTTCTACCGCGAGACCGATGTCATGCCACCGGACTCGAAGGGGAGCGCCCGCGAGGTCGCAGCCCGCCTCCCGCACGTGGAGCAGGTCAAGCGACGACGCTGGCGACCGACCTGGCTCACCCGAGTCACCCACCAGCCCAGTCCCATCCCGGCCAGCAACGGCCATACCCCCACCGTCATAGGGAGGACCCAGTCCATGCTCAGCCCCGTCAAAGCCATCACCGCCGGTGCCCTCGTATTCGCCATCGGCGGTGCCTTCCTCATCGCCCAGCCCTTCGACCAGCAGCGAGGCAGCGTTCCGGGGGCGGAGGCGGAGTTCGCCCAGCCGGTCGAGGTGACCGGAACATCAGCCAGCCCATGGGGCTGCATCGAAACCGACTACGAGGGCTCCTTCGAGGACAACGGGGTCGATGCGAGGTTGTTCTCATGCTCCACCGAGACGGGCATGCCATGGTCGTTCACCGACCCACGCCTTGAAGGCGTGGTGACCCGGACGAATGAGGAATCGTACATCGACCTTGGGGATGGCTCGGACATGTACATCGCCCAGTCTGCCTTCAGCATCGAGAACGATGGTGGGACGTGGCATGAGCGGCCCCGTCAGTGGCTTCTTCGGGACTTCGACTTCCTGCCAGACGAGGTCATCGTGCTCGACGGGGATGGGGAGTACGAGGGTCTGGTCGCTGTGCTCCGTGCCACCGGCCCGAACGGCGCGCTGAGTGACTTCCATGGCTACATCATCGACGAGAGGCTGTACCCTCCGGCACCGGAGAACGCTTCAACTCAGTAGCGGGACCGTACTCAGGGTCCCTCGGTCTTCGGGCTGAGGGACCCGTCTTCGCGGCGACCCATCGCGAATCTAAGCAGCCAGCAGCTCCATCACGAGCACATCGACACCCCCGATCACGAACGTCGGCCGAGCGCCCCTGGAACCGTCCGGGGGCGCCAGCCCAACCCACTCGCCCTTGTCACCAAGCCACGCCCACATAAGGCAACGGGTTAAGGCTATGGGTGTCCACACCTGTCCTATGCCCTCGACCCCGTCTGAGCGCGGCTGAGCGTGGAGCGAGGTACACGAGTCCCCTCCAGTCCACTCCTGACACGCACTTGAAAACCGTCAAGGGTGCAAGCTCTTGCGTGGGTTCGAATTCCACCCTCTCCGCCAGATCCGAGCGTGAAACGGGCCGATAGACGCCTGGCGAGACTCGTGCGCATATGCTCTCCCTTGAGTTCCTTTCGGCCTACTCCCGGACGATAGCCTCCCGTGCTGCAGCCCGGGACGCCAACCCCGCCACGGTCCCGTGGTGCCCCCTTACCGTCTGGGCCGCCTTTCGCGGTCCGCATGGCCCTTGGCGCCGTATGCCGGTCGGCAACACTCGGAGGATGGTTCCGACCGGAAGCCGAGGAGCAAGCAGTGGGGATGGGGAGCTACTACTGGGCCTGCTACGAGTGCGGCGCCTCGAACTCGCTACGAGTGCAGCGATGTCGCGCATGCGGTTACGTGCGGCCTGAGTCGCTGACCCCGCCCCCGTCAGACGAGTCCGCCACGACCGAGCCGCAGGCGCAACAGGCGTCGATGGAGGCGGTGGCACAGGATGCACCGCAGGATCTCCTGTCACGGCTGACCAAGTGGGCCGACGCCAACCCACCGCCCCCGCCGACGTGGCAGCCGCCAGGACAAGGTCAGCCACCTCAGAGCCAGCCACCGGTCCCGAGGCCAGGCGCCTGGGGCCCGCCGCCTCAGCCACCCGATCGGCCCCGTTCTTGACAGAGCTACGCCTCACCCACCCTGAGCTCGACTTCTGGGTCGATGTCACCGTCCATGTTCGCCACGGGTGCTACATGGCGACCGCTGACCTCGGGGAGGACTCGCGGGATGTCGGGGTGGGGATCGCACCGCACGAAGCGGTGCGGGCTGCGCTGCGGAGCCTGGGCGGGCCATACGCGCGCGAGATGGCGGATGGAGTGGACCGCGACGCCTAAGAGACCAAGTCTTCCAACATCCGACTTGAGCTCACCCATAGGCTATAGAGGACCGGATATGACTCGGTCCCCTCTGGCGGTCGAAGCAGACCGTCGGCCAAGGGATGTGGGGGCATGGACCAAGACCTCGTGGTTCGGGTTCAGCAAGGCGACAAGCGTGCCTTCGAGGCACTAGCGGCCGCCGACTACGACCGGCTGTACCGAGTGGCCTTCGGCGTGATGGGCGACCACCCATCGGCCGAGGATGCGACCCAGCAAGCGCTGCTCGACATCTGGCGAGACATCCGTCGTCTGCGCGACCCGGCTAGGTACGAGGCGTGGGCATATCGCCTGCTCGTGCGGGTCTGCTATGCGGAGGCCAAGCGGCAGCCGAAGTGGAGGTCCAGCGACGACCTCCCGCCCGCCGCCGAGCCACGAGCGGTCGATGCCTATGGCGTCGTCGCTGACCGTGACCAGCTGGAACGAGGCTTCCAGCACCTGTCCGTGGACCATCGTGTGGTCATCGTCCTGCGCTTCCTGCTGGGCATGACCCCCGACGAGATCGCATCGACGTTGGGTATCTCGCGCTGGACCGCATACAAGCGCGTGCAGGCGGCTACCAAGGAGATGCGGGCAGTCCTTGAGGCAGACGCACGAAGCGTGACCCTGGCCACCGAGCGGCAGGAGGCACTGCGATGAACGACGAGCAGATGCAGCCCCTCCTGGAGGTCTGGCTGCGGGATCGTGACGAGGCGCCGAGGGATACCACCAGCGGCATCGCCCGAGTCATGGGCAAGGTGCCCGAGGTCCGCCAGCGTGGTCGCTGGTGGCCGCTCCCGGCGTTCGAGCGCCCGATGCTCACGTTCCCGAGCCGGGAACTGGCCCCTGCCCCCATCCCCGCCACCAACGGGCGTCCGCCCGCAAGGGGGTTCACGATGTTCTCCGCACTCAAGTTCATCGCCGCTGCCGCCATCGTGGCGCTGTTCGGTGGCTTCCTGCTCACGGGCATCCTCACGACGCAGCAAGGGGACGAGGTCCTCCCGGCTGCGGTGACCGCATCGCCGTCACCGATGACGACCGAGGAGTTGCTCTCGGGCATGGTCACCGAGGAGGTCGAGCCGGGGGTCCTGCGGGTCGTGCACGATGGCCACAGGGAACTCTCGAACGAGGACCTCGGCTTCCCCGGCTCCTCCGTGGATGTCACTCCCGACGGCAGCGTCTGGGTCGGGGGCAGCGATGACATGCAGTCCTTGTTCCGCCTGGGTGATGCGTCCACGTTCGACGACGTGACGGAGGGGCCACCGTACAAGGAAGTCGGCCCCGACGGCTCGCTCTGGACCATCGGCGAGAAGGGCATCTACAGGTTCGCTGGTCAGGCATGGGCCGAGTGGATGGACTGGCACGACATGGGACATGCGCCGGCGGGGCTGGCCATCGGACCCGACGGGACGGCCTGGGCGGTCCGGGACGACCGGGACCTGCGGTGTCTCGAATGGCCCCCGCAGGACTGCCCATTCACCGTCCTCATCCAAGTCGACGCTGACGGCAGTACCACGACCGTCGACGATTGGGACCACGCCTACGCTGGACAAGTCGCATCGGATGAACTCGCGGTGTCTCCCGATGGTGACGTGTGGCTCATCGGCATGGTCGACTCGGATGGCCCGGATGCCGAAGCGCTACTGCGTTACGACGGCAACGAGTGGGAAGTCATCCCGGGTCCGGACGGCTTCGTGAACAACCCGTTCGGTCACTCGATGGCCTTCGGTCCCGACGGCATGCTGTGGGTGAACACCAGCCATCCCGAGGATGACGACTGGCGCACTGGCGGGCTCGCCCGCTTCGATGGCACCGAGTGGACCACGTTCACCGCAGCTGATGGCGTAGAGGGCTGGGGTAGCCAGGGCTGGTTCGCGACGGACCTGCTCGCCATCGCCCCGGACGGCGGCGTCTGGATGAATGGCCACGCCGGCGGCGTGGCTCACTACGACGGCACGACGTGGACCTCGTACCTGCAGGACCTCAGTGTGCACGACCTCGACATCTCCCCTGATGGCAGCGTCTGGGTGCGGGCCGATGCCTACCGGGGCATGCACCCCGCCGAAGACGTGCATACGTACGTCATCACCCCGGAGGCCCGTGGATAGAGGGTTCGACCCATACATCGAAGGAGGATCCCCATGCGAACCCTGCGCTTGTCGATAGTCGGGACTCTCACTCTGGTGTTGCTCGTCGGACCAAGTGGTGGCGTCGTCGCCCAGATGGAAGAGGAGGGACCCGTGAACGTCGTCGACGGTGAGTCGCCGGAGAGTGGCTCCCCGGCTGGGATCGACGCCCCGGCAACGACCACGTACACCGAGATCGAGGACGTTCCCTATCTGACGGTTGGCGAGGACGTGTTCGAGGCGGACATCTACGCGCCGGATGTCGAAGGATCCTCGCCGGTCGTGGTGATGTTCCACGGCGCCTCACCGCGTGGCAAGGACGACTCCTATACGACCGTCGTGGCCGAGGCTGCGGCGGCAGCCGGGATGCACGTGTTCGTCCCCGACTGGCTGACCGCGATCACCCCGGAGTCGTTCGACTTCTTCCATGCAGCCGCGAACTGCGCCGTGGCCTACGCACAGACGGAGCTCGCTGGTGGGGCCCCTGTCGTCGTCTACGGGTTCTCTGCGGGCGTGGGCCCTGCAACCCGGGCAGCGCTCGACCCGGCCAGCGAGCCGGTCCCCGGGTGCGTGGCCCACGATCCGCCCGCTCCGATCGCGGGAGCGGTCTTCGGTGACGGCGAGTACTTCCTGCATTCACCACTCTTCGACAGTTCGTTCGCTGCCGATCCTGAAGCGATGCAGGCCGTCGTGGCAGGAGCCGTCGATGCGACGCGCTGGCCAAGCGACATGCGTACCCGGTTCTTCATCTGGGTCGCCGACGGGGGCACAGTCCCCAGGTCATTCGATGATCCGTGGGACGAGACCGGGTGGCTGGCGCAGCGGGACCCTGACGGCTCCATCCGTGACGACCTCGATCGCCTCGGCCAGCTCGACGACGGGGTCGTCAGCTTCATCGACGAAGGGCAGCTGATGGAGCTTCGACTCCGAGAAGCCGGGATCGAGGTCCGCTCGACAACTACCCCGGGGGCACAGCACCTTCGACAAGGTCGCCGAGGCTCGTCGGCTATCTCACAGATGCGGCAACCGGGGGTTAGACCACTAACCGCCGACTGCCCGACCGCCTAAGGCAACGGGTTAAGGCTATGGGAGTCCACACCTGACCCATCCACCGCATCCGACTTGAGCGTGGCTGAGCGTGGGAACGGGGGTCGACGAGTCCCCATGTGTCCCTGCGAAGGCGCACTTGAAAACCGTCAAGGGTGCAGCTTCGCGGGTTCGAATCCACCCTCTCCGCCAGATGTGAGCGTGGAAAACTGGCATTTCGCGGGCTCGTGCTTAGCCCAAGCTCGTTGCCCGATCAGGGCTATCGGGCTAAGGCTACGGAGCTCGGTCGGCGTGGGCTGGGCTGACCACATGCTCCACGACGATCGGCTCGCCTGTGATCAGTGCGGCGCCGCACTCGGTGATGATCCTGACGATGACCCGACCAGTGGACCGGACGGCAGCGCGATCTGCGGCGAGTGCGACCGCAACCGCCCTCCGCCCAGCCTGAGCGTGGCTGAGCGTGTACTGCGGCACACGAGTCCACTCCTGTCCCCAGTGAAGGCGCACATGGACGCTGCCAAGGGAGACCTCGCATGGGTTTGAGTCCCACCTTCGGGACCACTTCTTGCGCAACCATCGCATCTGGTGGGGCCCAGAAGCGGCTAGGACAGCCCGACCAGCCAGACCGTCGCCGACATCTTCTTCTCGATGGTCGTGATGTCGGGGCGTCGGCAACACACCTGACGAGGCGGGGCGAGCGGCACTGCGGAGCCCGGGTGGGCCAGATGCGATCGAGGTGCGGCGAGGCTCACGGACGCGCCGCTTCCGGGCTCGTCAGGACGCTCCGCGGCATTAGCATCGCCCTGCTTACATTGCGACATCGCAAGGGGCGGGACGAAGCGGCTCTCCCGTTCGTTGATAAGGCATGGACCCGGTCATGACACGTATCTCCGTGGACAGGGGGGAGAGGCTGGTCGTTCCTGCCTCTCGCAGAGCAGAGGCGAGCGACCACGAAGCCGAATTCGCCTCGCTGTACGAGCGCCACTATCGCGACGTCTACCGCTACGTGCTGTCCCTCGTCCGCTCGCACGACGAGGCCGAGGACGTCACCGCCGAAGCTTTCGAACGCGCCTATCGTGCTTGGACGTCGGCGAGGTTCGTGGCCGAGCGGGGACTCCCCTGGCTGCTGCTCACCGCACGCCGCATCTCCACCGATCGCTGGCGGCGCCTGAGACGGTTCGCCCGGGTCGCGCGGGACCCAGGTTCGCGGCACGACGATGGGGCCAGCCACGGCCAGACGGAGTTCTGGCTGTGGTTTGACGCCGTGAGCGAGGCCCTGCCGGATCGACAACGTGAGGTCCTCGTTCTCCGCTACCAACGTGACCTGAGCGACGCCGACATCGCGATCGTCATGAACCTCAGCGAATCGGGTGTCCGTTCGCTGGTCGCTCGTGCGCTCGACAGCCTGCGAGCACATCCGGAGCTGCTGCCATGACCCGTCAAGACGACGCCCAGCTACTCGACCGCTTCCACCGACGCCTGGCGGCCATCGAAGCCGAGGTTCCTGCGCCTCCTCGCTGGCGTGGGCCTGGCGCCACGCAGTCCCCCAAGTGGAGGTTCCCGTCCCTGTTCAGCGTGGCCAGGATCGCGGTCGCTGGTGCCATCGTGGCCCTCTTCGGCGGCTTCCTGCTGCAGGGGGTCCTGACACCGCAGCCGAGCGACGATCGACTGCCAGCCGCGGGCGCATCAGCGTCAGCCGTGACCAGGGCCGAGCCGACCGATGCCGCCACGAGCGAGCCGGAGCCGACGACCGCCGCCAAGGTCGACAGCTCGACCACGGCCCTCGACCTTCTCCCGGGCGTGGAACTCGAGGCCGAGGAGGTTGAGCCAGGGGTGTACTGGGTCGTGAGCGATGGGGTGCGCGATCTCTCGCGGGTGGCCGATCGCACCGACCTCCTCATGGGAGGTGTCTTCAACGGCAACCTCGCCGCTGGGCGCGACGGCTCGGTCTGGTCGTTCGGGCCTGACGGCTTCTTCCGCCTCGGCGACGCCGACACCCACGCCTGGTCGGACTCCGAGCTCGTCGATGGCGTGGAGTCGGGGGATGACCTGGAGGTCGCGTCGGACGGCACGCTGATGCGCCTCAGCGACCCGGAGCACGCAGCCGTCTTCGACGGCCGTTCGTGGACCGAGCGCGTGGTCGTGCCGGAGGAGCCGGCGGTCTGGCTTCGCGGCGGCTTGCGCGTCCGCGACGGCGAGCGCTGGAACATCCTGATCACGTCGTTCGCGAGCCCCGCCATCGACCTCGCCGCAGTCGGAGCCGACGGCACGATCTGGATCCGACCCATGATCGGAGACGACTTCACGGTGCTGTCGCGCTACGGCCTCAACGACTCCGAAACGCCGTTCCGGGAGTGGCGCGACTTCAGCCGGGGCCTGCCGCTCATCGGGGGCAACCTCGACGGGCGCCACCTCTTCGAGGTCGATCCGGACGGGAGCGTCTGGTTCACCCCTTCGGGTGACGCCGTGGGCAGGGCCACCGATTGCGACGGGATCGTCAGCTTCGACGGAGAGACCGTCACGCGCTTTCTGCGCGACAGGTGCATCTACGGGCTGGCCATCGCCCCCGATGGTCACGTCTGGCTCCAGGGCGGAGAGCCGGGCGAGGTCCCGCGCCGACACGGCAGCCCCACCACCATCCACACCTACGTCATCACCCCCGAGGTCATCTCGGGCACCGAGTAGGGCTCACGGTCGGGGGAGATGGAACGGTCGGCGGGTCCCCTAGACCCGTCCTGGAAACCGCGCACCGAGCTTGGCCGGATGCGCATCGAGGGGGGAGAAGGAGGTCCCCGATGTGGGCTGGCAAGAAGAGACTCGGGATGATCCTGGCGATCGGGTCGCTGGCCGCTTCGTCGGCCGGGGTCGCGGCCCAGGACGGAAGTGGTGGCGCCGCGGAGGCGGTCTGGGTCACTGGCAACGTCCAGCCTGCCCCGTCCTGCTCGGCCCCGGGTTCCCAGCTGGACGGTGACGTCGAGCGTTTGCGCGATGTCGAGTGCAGCCCGCAGACGTGGACCTCCAGTGAGCCACGCCTCACGGGCGAGGTGGTCAGGCGCTGGAACCAGGACATCTACCGGACCGACGAGGGCAGCATCGAGGTCGGCACGGACGCGGCCTATCTGGGCAACGACGGTGGCAGCTGGGCCTGCTCGAACACCTACGTCGGGCAGGACTTCTCGGAGCCCGGGTTCGGCCCCGCGACCTTCACTTGTACCGGCGATGGCGGCTACGCCGGGCTCTCGGCCATCCTGACGCTGGAGGACGCTGGGGGCAATGTCGAGGAGTTCACCGGGCTCGTCTTCACGGGCGACTTCCCGCCGCCGCCTGAAGCGCCGACCGTAGAGTAGGTCTCAGCGCGACGCGCTGAAGGCGACAGGCCAAGGCCATGGGAGTCCGCATGTGACCCGGGCGACGCGACGGGGCTGAGGGTGGATCGGTGGTCATCGGTCCACGGACGTTCCCTGTGAAGGCGCACTTGAACGCCGCCATTCACCAGTTCGGATCAGGTCGTCGCCTTCACCCCCCGTCCCCCATCGGTCCCACTCGACAGCCTCCGGGGAGGCCGCTACCCTTTCCCACCTCAGCGCGCGATCGTGCCTGCCCGCGCACCCAACCGATCTCCGAGCGCCATGAGGGAACCACCATGCACGGACGACGAACGGTAAGCGCCGCAGCCCTGAGTGCCCTGCTCGCACTCGGCGGTAGCGCTGCCATCGCGAGCGCCCAGGACGAGGACCCGGTCGACGAGGCCGCGGCGGCGCAGGGCCTGACCGGCCAGATCGTGGTGATCGACGAGGACGGCCGGTCCGTCTACTACTTGCAGGTCGGCGACGAGCTCATCTCCCTCTCCTTCGGCCCGTCGTGGTTCACCGACCTCGGCGCCATGTTCGGCCTGGAGAGCCTCGACGGCGAGGTGGAGCTCGACGGCAACCTGCGCGAGATGTCGCCCAACGAGAACGCTTCCGACGTGGCCAAGGCGAAGGCCGGCAAGACCTTGAAGGTCAAGACCTTCAACGGGGAGTCACGGCCCAAGGGCAAGCCGACCTGGGCTGGCGGCCCCAAGGAGCAGGGTGCTGCCCATCCCGGGTACGAGGGCTGGACCAAGGGCCAGGCGAACAGGGACGCCGCCAAGGCGAAGAAGGCCGAGAAGGCCGCTGCGAAGGCACAGGCCAAGGCGGTCCGGGCCGAGGCCAAGTCGAACAGGCGCGGCGACTGACCCGCTAGCCCATGGGGCGAGGGGGCGCTGAACAGCCCCCGCAGCCAAGCCGAACAGCGACGAGCCCGTCCACACCGGACGGGCTCGCTCCGTTCTTCCTGTGGGCCCTGCCCCCAAGGGTGCACGACAGCACGTGGTCCCACGTGCCCTGGCGGTGCGCCTGTCAGACTTGCCCCAGGTCGCCGTCAACGATCGAACAACGGACAGAGGAGAGAACTCGATGGCTTGGCTACGCAAGAAGCTCAGCGGGGATCACGGCCACGAGCCGGCAGCAGAGCCCGTGGCCCCGTCCGCCCCGCCGGCCGCGCCGGCTGATCTGGTGCCGCCCAAGCTGCCGCACCTGGAGCTTCACGACCCGGCCTCCGCGCACGCCCGCACGTACGCCTCCAAGGTCTGCCCGACCTGCCAGACCCCGCTGGACCCGCTGCCCCACACCACGGTCGTGTGCGACGACTGTGGCAACCCCATCGTCGTCCTCGATGGTGAAGATGGACAGTGGCATCTGCTGCGTGAGGAGGAGGTCCAGGCCTTTGATGCGCGCCAGGAGGAGATCCGGACCGAGCGCTACGCCGCGGACGAAGCGGCCTTGCGCGAAGCCGGCTTCCTCATCGGCGACCAGCAGGTGGACGTGCTCGAGGAGGCGCACTACCAGGCGGCGCTGGAGCGCCTGGCCGGCGGTCGCTCCAGGAGTGGCGCCATGAAACAGGTCGTCGCGCTGCTCACGCGTGAGCCCGACCACCCGCATGACGAGAACGCGGTCCGCGTGGATGTCGATGGCGAAACGGTGGGCTACATCGAGAAGTGGAACGCCAAGTCCATCCAGCCGTTGCTGCAGCGGCTGGAGCAGGAGGGCCGACCGGCCTGGGTGCGAGGCACCATCGTCGGTGGCTGGGACGACGATCACGGCGACGACAGCTTCCGGATCCGATTGGACGGCCTCCCGACGGCCTAGATGCGGGGGGCCGGCGTGGCGCAGGTCGTCGTCACGCACCGGTCCACAAGCGGTTCCCACGATCTCGCCACCGGAGACACGATGACCCTCACCGACGCGCAAGCAACGACGATCGAGCGCTGGATCGCACAGCACTGGCGCGGCCAGGCGACGTGCCCGGCCGGACACGACAGCTGGACGGTCCAGCCCACGCTGTCGTTCATGCCGGGGTTCGTGGTCACCGAGGCCGGTCCCAAGATCGCCCACGAGCTGGGCTTCACCTTCGTGGTCCTGACCTGTACCGAGTGCGCCTACGTGGCACTCCTCGACACCAAGACCATGGGCGTCACCCTGTCGAGCTAGCCGTCACCTGCGCAACGGGCAGGGCGCCACGCGTCTGGGGTGAGCGTTGGTCTAGCCTCGGTCGCCCTCGACTCGTGGGGCCAGCGGGCCACCGGCCTGCTGATCGACGCGCCTGGCCATGAGCGCTGCACTCAGGCGAAGGGCCACATCCCCCTCGAGCTCCTGCCCCAGGAGCGCCTCGATGCGCTCGAGACGGTAGGCCACGGTCCGCGGTGCGAGGTGCAGTCGGCGCGCTGCTTCGCGGATGTTCTGCTTCGATCCCAGATAGACCTCCAGCGTCTCCACCAGCTCGTCGCCCATGCGGGCATCGGCCAGGAGCGGCCCCAGCTCACGTTCGACGGCCGCCTGCACCAGACGTCGGTCGAGCAGGAACGTCGTTTCCAGCGCCAGTGCACCCGGGTCGCCGATCCAGCCACGCAAGCCCAGCGCCGTCGCCACCGAGGCGCTGTACTCCGCTTGCGTCAGGGCCTCTGCCAGCGCCTCCACGCCCTCCACGGGACCGGTGTCGATGGCCACGGCCCCAGCACCCAGCACCACCGGGAGGGCCTTCCGCAGGCGCTGCTCGCCGTTCCAGCCGGCCGTCGCGAACACGAGCACGCGGCCACGCCAGTCGAGCACGACCGGCAGTCGGATGCCGGGCTTGGAGCGGTGGCTGGAGACCGGCACGCGGATGCGGTCCTCCAGCGCGTCCACCACGGTCTCGACCGCTGCGTCATCCGCTCCGGGCACGGCGATGAGCACGAGCCGATAGCTGCCGTCCACGGCCAGTCCGTGTCGCTCGCTGCGCAGGCGGATGCGTGCCCGCTCCTGGGGCGTCGCCCGCGGCGCTGAGAGCAGGTCCTCCAGCACCGCGCGGCGTCGTTCCGAGTGGGCTGCCGCGGCCTCGATCTCGACGCGGATGTAGCCCTCGGAGATGGCGGCGACGGCGTCGTCGAGACCGCGCAGCAGTCGGTCACCGAACTCGAGGATGGTCGCGCGGGGGATGTCCTCCAGGCGCATGACCGCTTCCCACATGGCCCAGTTGAGGGAGAGGAGGCCGTCGAGGACGCGTTCGCTGGGTGCGCCGGAGCTGGCCAGTCGTTCGCCCTGGTCGCGCCATTCGGCGAGCTGGACCGCCGTGGGTACGGGCTCCTCCACCAGCTCCATCACCCGCTCGAAGGCCGGCTCGAGATGGACAGGGTCGATGTCCGTATCCCGCGCCGTGGTGGCCACGATCCCGGGCTTGGCTTCGCGCAGCTGCCGGAACAGCCGCAGCCGCGACTCCTCGCTCGTGGGCTCCTTCTTGCGCGCCATGATGCCTCCGGTCGCATCTGCACTGAGTGTGCAGAGGGGCGACCATGGTAGGTGCAACCCAGGCCGACCGTTGCATGGGCTCTGCAGCAGGAGTCCACGCCCCCTCCCTTGACCTCGGACCGCTCCGGCGGGCCTGCCACGACGCGGCCGGCGAGGCCCGACTACCATCTGGCCATGGAGATGGCCTTCGGGCGCCTGCGCGCCCTCCTGCGGACCCCGGGCCGGTCCCGCGCCGCGGCCCGCCAAGATGAGATCGCGTGCGCCTGGTCCGCCTTGCGCGCCACCTACCAGGAGCAAGCCGCGCGCGGCATCCCGCAGGCCATCGAGGGCCTCAGGCTCATCGAGCAAGGGCGATGGCCGAGCAGCGGCCGGCGGCGGGAGCCACCGGGAGGCGCTGATGGCTGAGCGGCACGTGGGCGGGGCCGTGCGCCGCCGGTCGTTGGTCGTCGCCACCGTGCTCGTGCTGGCGACGGCGGGAGCGGCTGCAGGTGCCGACGACGGCGCCGCCGCGGGCGCGGTCAAGGGCGACAAGTACCGCATGGCCGACGCGGTCATGGCTGACCGGATCATCCGCTACACCGACCCGGGCGCTGACCAGCTCACGACCGACGGGTCGCCGGCCGCGAGCGCACCGGCCTGGTCCGACCTCAAGTCCGTCTACGTCGCGGGCACACGGACGCCGGCCAAGCTGCGCACGAAGATGAAGAGCGACCACCCGCCCGGCAGCTCGGACTCGTTCTACGGCTCCATCGCCCGGCCCCGCGCCAAGGAGCGCATCGTCTTCGTGGCCGCGGAGATGGCCAAGCAGCTGCCCGGCGACGCCCGCGGCCAGGTGGTGGAGGTCGGGCTCGCGGGTGAAGCGGCCACACCGGTGCAGGTCGGGACCGGTGGTGATACCCGAGCCGGAGTCGAGCTCTTCTCCCTGAGCGGCCTCTTCCGCAACGGTGCCATCGCCACCGGCGACACCGACATCATCGGCCGGGAGCCCTTCGCGGAGATCGACGACGCCGACTATTACGACACCGACTCGGGCGTCTTCGGGTTCTATGACTCGCGCAAGGCCACCTGGTACCTGGCCATCCCCCGGGCAGCCGACACGGACGAGATCACCGTGAGCGTGCGCAGCACGACGGGTGACGGTGTCGTCGTGGACCGGCTCGACCTGCCTGACGGCGGCCACTTCATCGACCTGCGTGAGCCGCTGGGAGGCTTCGACGCCAAGACCGAGCTGCCCCGCCTGGCCTGCCGCTCGCTCGAGACCTTCAGCGGCGAGGGTGGCGTGATCGAGCTCAGCGATGTCACGGCCACCTTCGTCCGCTACACCGCCGGTGTCGACGCCTCGACGGGCGCCAGGAAGGCCGCGGAGCTGCTGGCTCCGGCGGCTGATGTCGCCGGACCGGTGCCCGTGTCGCTGACGGCCGTCGGCTCCGAGGCCGAGCCCCTCGTCGTCGACGGTGAGCTGGCGCTTTCACCCGGGGGCAGGGCCATCTCGCTCACCTTCGAGGCGCCCCCGGGCCAGTGGCGGTTCGCTCTCGCGGACGAGCCCGACCTGCGCACGGCCGCGGGCGAGCGGGTCGTGGACCATTCGTCCCTGACGGGCCCGGCCGGGGTGCTCACCGGACCGTCGCTCGATGGCTTCGTGGCCGGCGACCTCAGCTGTGCCGACGGCGAGGCCGCCGGCGAGGTCCAGCCGGAAGCCGTGGAGCCAGACGCCTAGGTCTTCATCAGGTACGGGAACAGCCGGATCTTGAGGTCGTTGGGCGGCAGCGCACCCACGATGCGATCGACGACGCGGCCATCCTTGAGGACCAGCATGGTGGGGATGGAGGTGGCCTGGAACTGCTGGGAGAGGCCGGGGTTCTCGTCCACGTTGACCTTCACCACCTTGATGCGTCCGGCGTACTCCCGCGCAGAGGTTCTCCAGCATCGGGCCCACCACGCGGCACGGGCCGCACCATGGCGCCCACAGGTCAACGAGCACGGAGACCGACGAGCGCGCCTCGTAGGGGAAGGAGGCATCGGTCGCGTTCACCAGCCAGGGCAGCGGCTTCCCGCAGGCACCGCAGTGGGGTGACCCGCGCTCGGCCGGCCGGATCTTGTTCTTCTTGCCACAGTCCGCACAGATGAGCATCGACACGGGGCCGGCAGAGGCGGCGCTGCCGGAGGTCGGGTTCGGTCCAGTCATCGCGTGTGAGTCTAGACTCAGTCGCCGCCCCGTAGCTGGTAGCGGGACATGCGCCAGGTGGCCAGCGCGGCGGAGCCCACGATGACCGCCGTCAGGATGACCACGCCCTGCTCGAAGGCGATGGAGCCATCGGGTGGCGCTTCGCCGGCCAGCTCGCGCGCGACCGCCAGCGTGGCCTGTCGCACCGAGAGCACACGCGTGCCCTCGAACAGGTCCGCCAGCACGCCCTCCCACAGCATCACGTAGGCGAGGCCGATGGCCAGTGCGCGCGTGGTGAACGTGCTGATGGCCATGAACAGCATCGCGTAGGCGGCTCCACCGATGGCGGCGGCGATGCCGTAGGCCACGCCGTCCGAGGCCACGTCATTGCCGGCGAGACCGGCCACGATGCCGGTGAGGATGGCCGCGGGCGCGATGAGCGCTGCCGTGAGCCCGGCCACCACCAGCCCCTTGGCGGCGACCAGGCGCACCCGCCGGATGGGCTTGGCCAGCAGGTACACGATGGTGCCCTCCTCGAGCTCGGAGCCGATGGCGGCTGTGCCGAACACGAGCGCGATGAGCGGCAGCACCAGCTGCACGATGAGCGTGTCGAAGTCAGAGGGCTCGATCTCCGCGTCGCCGAAGCCGGCTGCGAGGCCCACCAGCAGCACCGGCACGGCGGCGAGCGCCAGCATCAGCCAGGTGCGCTTGCGATCGAGCAGGCCGCGCAGGGTCAGCGCCACGATCGGCGCGCGGGTGATCACCGGCCCACCAGGTAGGCGAAGACCGACTCGAGCGAATCGTCGGTGGGGCGCAGCTCGTGGAGCCGGATGCCCGACTCCAGCAGCACGCCCGGGATCCGCCGCGTGAACTCGCCGTAGTCGGACGTCCGCACCCGCAGCCCGGTGCTGTCGAGCTCGACCCCGAACACGCACTCCTGGGCCAGCAGGATGGAGCCCAGGCGCCGGTCGTCCGACGAGCGCACGCTGAAGACGTGCGGTCGGTCGGTCATGAGCTGGCGGATGGAGCGGAAGTCACCCGCGGCGGCGAGCCGGCCGGCGTAGACCACCAGCACCGAATCGGCCAGGCGCTCGACCTCCTCCAGGATGTGCGAGGAGAGCAGCACGGTCCGCCCCTCGGCCGCCATGCGCCGCAGGAGCTCGAACATCTGCAGCCGCTGGCGCGGGTCCATGCCGTTGAAGGGCTCGTCGAGGACCAGCACCGAGGGGTCGTGCACGAGGGCGCCGGCCATCTTGATGCGCTGACGCATGCCCTTGGAGTAGGTGCCCACGCGTCGGTCGGCATCGGCTGTCAGCTCCACCAGCTCGATGGCCTGCTGGACCGCGCCCTCGGGGTCCTCGAGGTCATGCAGGTGCGCGTTGAGCTGGACGAACTCGCGCCCCGAGAGATAGGGGTAGACGTTCTCCCGCTCGGGCACGAGGCCCACGTGGCGATACATGTCCGGCTGGCGCCATGTGCGCTGGCCTTCGATGCGCACGTCTCCGGCCGATGGCGAGAGCAGCCCGGCGATCATGTGCAGCAGGGTGGTCTTGCCCGCGCCGTTGGGCCCCAGGAGCCCGGTGATGCCCGGACGCACGTCGAAGGAGATGTCATTGACGGCGACCACGTTGCCGTACCAGCGGCTGACATGATCGACGCTGATGGTGGCGTCCTGACGCACGCTCATGCTTCGATGTTCCGGTAGCGGCGGGCCAGCACGGCCAGGGAGCCCACGATCCAGACGGCCGCGGCCACGAGATAGACCCAGCCGTCGATGCCGGCACGGCGCACGGTGATGTTGTCAGGCCGCGTGTCGAAGAGGAAGGCGTTGACGCCATCGAGCACGTCGGCCGGGCTGACCAGGACGGCGAGCTGGCCCACGACCCCGGTCCCGAGCTCGATGAGCAGGGCCGCCCCGATGTTGGGGATGAGGAAGACGCCGATGATGGCGGCGGTGGAGTAGGCGCGACGCGAGGTCATCGAGGCCACGGCCGCGGAGAGGCTGCCGACGAGCGCGATGATGATGGCGCCCACGAGGAAGGCGACCGGCAGGCTGGGCAGCTCCTCGGCCAGGCCGCCGACCGGGTCCGCGGCCACGAGCACCCGGCCCAGCAGCAGCACGATGTAGGGCACGAGCACGAGGATCGCCAGCGAGAGGTAGAGGCCGAGCACGCGGGCGGAGGCGTAGTCCATGCGTCCGACCGCGCGCGAGAAGTAGAGCGGCAGCACGCCTGAGCCCTGATCGCGCCCGAACAGCTCCGGCGCCTGCGCCGAGCAGAAGAGGAAGACGATCACCGCGATCATGGGGAAGAGCGTCGCGTACTTGATGGGTGAGACGGCCTCCAGGGCCTCACCCGGCGCGCCCAGCGTGGAGATGAGCGCGAGCAGGCCCAGGGCCAGCAACGAGGGCAGCAGGGCCATGACCAGCAGGCCCACCGGTACGATCTTGGAGCGGGCGCTGCGCCCCAGGCCGTAGGCCGTGCGCACGCTGTGGGTCAGCAGGGCGCTGATGGCTCCGCGACGGCCCAGCCGCCGGCCATCGTAGCCGCGGTAGCCCAGGTCGTAGATGGAGCCGCCGCGCCCAGCCTCCGGCCCACGGTCGAACGAGGGCGTGGTCACGTCGCCACCTCCGCCTCGACGATGATGGCCTCGTCGCTGGCTCCCGCCCGGAAGAGGTCCTCCAGGCTGCTGCGGCGCGGCTCCACGCGGATGAGCGCGAGGCCCAGATCGGTGACCGCTGCCAGCACCCGGTCGTGCGTGTCGTCACCGTGCAGCTCCACCAGCACGTGCGTGCGGTCCACGCGGGTGGTGAGGCCCCCGGCCGTGAGTCGCGCGGCCAGCTCTGCCTGTCGCTCGTCGACCTCCACGATGAGCGTGCCGGTGTGCTGCGTGAAGGTGTGGAGCTCGGCTGCCCGCAGGAGGCGCCCGGCATCGATGGCCACGAGGAACTGGCCCACGCGTTCGATCTCCCCGAGCAGGTGGCTGGCCATGATGATGGCGATACCGAACTCGGTGCCGGTGCGCTCGATGAGGTCGAGCATCTCGTCGCGCCCGGCCGGGTCGAGGCCGTTGGTGGGCTCGTCGAGCAGCAGCAGGCGCGGGTCGTGCACCAGCGCCTGGGCCAGCTTCACGCGCTGCTTCATGCCCGTCGAGTAGCCGCCCATGGGCCGGTAGCGCTCCTCGAACAGACCCACGTGGCGCAGCACCTCGGCACTGCGCTCGCGAGCGGATGCCCGCGGCAGTCCGGACATGCGGGCCATGTGGTTGACGAAGTCGCTGGCGCTGATGTCCTTGGGCAGGCAATCGTGCTCGGGCATGTAGCCCACGAGCTGTCGGATGGCCTGCGACTGGGTGCGCACATCCAGGTCGAAGACCCGCGCCGATCCGCCGGTTGCGTCGAGCAGGCCCAGCAGGATCTTGATCAGCGTCGACTTGCCGGCGCCGTTGGCGCCCACGAGGCCCACGATCCCGGGTTCGATCGAAAGCGTCAGCCCCTCGAGCGCGGTCACACCGCCGGGGTAACGCATGGTGAGCCCGTCAAGGGCGACGAGAGACATGCCGGCCGAGTCTACTCCGAGTGCCGAAGGCTAGGCTTCGGCGGGGACGAAGCCGAGGCGCTTGTCGACCACGTTCACGCAGCGGCTCACCGGCCAGGTAGCGACGCAGGTTGGCCAGGAAGGCCGCTGCGAAGGCACGTGGGGTGTCCGCCTCATCGCCGCCGATGTGCGGGGAGATGATGACCCCGGGCATGTCCCACAGGGGGCTCTCCGGTGGCAGCGGCTCGCGCTCGAAGACGTCCAGGGCTGCGCCCGCGAGGTGCCCTGTGCGCAGGGCCTCCACGAGCGCGTCCTCCTGGACCGTGGGACCGCGGCCGATGTTGGCGAAGCGCGCGCCGCGAGGGAGGGCGGCCAGCTCGGCGGCACCGATCAGCCCGCGTGTCTGGGGCGTGAGCGGTGCCAGCATGATGAGCCAGTCAGCAGCGGGCAGCAGCTCGCGCAGGTCGGCCACGGCCCGGATGCGGCCTTCACCGGGTGCGCCCTCACGCTCCGTACGCCCGACCAGGGTGACCTCCAGGCCCAGGGTCCGCAGCAGCCGGCCGGTGGCGCGAGCGATGGAGCCGGCGCCCGACGATGACCGCCCGCCCGCCCGCGAGCGGCTGCAGCAGGCGGTGCTGCCACTCGTGGCCCTGCTGGGCTCGGTAGCTGGCCGGCAGATCCTTGACCAGCGCCAGCATCAGCGAGAGCAGGTACTCGGGCAGGCTCGTGTCGAAGACGCCCCGGCTGTTCGTGACCTGGACGTCGCTCTCCACCAGCTCCGGGAACAGGGCCCAGTCGACGCCCACGCCGCCCACGTTGAGCCAGCGCAGGCGCTCCGTCAGGTCCCAGTTGGCGGAGAGGGCATCGCGCGGCTGGCCGTAGTGGAAGACGACGTCGCAGTGGGCCAGGTCAGCGCGTACCTGGGCCATGGACTCCGCCATCACGTACTCAGCGCCGGTGTCCGGCTCCGGCAGTCCCTCCGGGAAGCGGTCGGCCTGGCGCCCGATGACCATCACGCGTGTCGACATCCTTCGACTCTAGGGCTTGCCCGGCTCGGGCGTGCTTCGTGTCGAAGCACAGGATTGTCCTAGACAGGTGCGACGCATTCGTTGTCATCCCGGCCTTGACGCGGGCGTAGACTGCGCCTAGGAGCCGCTGCGCCACCGAGGAGACAGGAGGGTTGGCGCGATCGAATGGCTCGAAGAAGAAAGGGAGCTCTACGCATGAGGCGATCTCTTATCGCTATCGCAGGCAGCGCCTTGCTGGTCGCGTCGCTGCCGCTGGCAGCCGCGGCGCAGGACGAGCAGAAGACCTTCTATTGGGTCTCGCACGGCGCGCCCACCGACCCGGTCTGGACGTACTTCCTGCAGGGTGCCGAGATGTGGGCCGACAGCACGGGCCACACCGTCAACACCTCCTTCCATAGTGGCGACGTGCCCTCCCACCAGGAGGCCGTACGTGCCGCCATCGCCGCTGGCGCCGATGGCATCGTGAGCAGCAGCCCGGACCCCGGCAGCCTCATCGAGGTCGTCGCGGAAGCCCGCGCCGCTGGCATCCCCATCGTCAACATCAACACGCCTGATCCTGACGCCGACTGGTCCGCCTATGTCGGTGGCAACCTCGTGGACTACGGCGAGGCCTGGGCGCAGTATCTCGTCGATAACGGCCTCGTCGAAGAGGGCGATTTCGTGTGGATGCCCGTCGAGGTCCCCGGCGCCACGTACGGCGTGCAGGAGGAAGAGGGCATCGCCAAGGTCTTCGAGCCCATGGGCATCACCTGGGAGGTCACTGACGCGACCCTCGACCAGGCGGAGATCATCACCCGCATGAGCGACTACCTGCTCGCCAACCGCGAGAACATCGACGCCATCATCGGCCTCGGCGACCTCGTCACCGGCTCGATCGCGCGCGTGTTCGACCAGGTCGGTGTGGCCCCCGGTGAGATCCCGGTCGTGGGTTGGGGCAACTCGCTCGACACCACCCAGGAAGTCCTCAACGGGTACGTCAACGCAGCCCAGTGGCAGGACCCGCTGGCTACCAGCTGGATCGGCCTCTCGATCGCTGACATGGCAGCTTCCGGCATCCCGCCCGGCTTCGACGTCATCGTCGGTGCGCTCTACGAGGCTGACACCGCGGGCGTCTACGACGCCATCCTCGCGGGCGAGTAGCCGCCCATCCCGGCGCCGCACCCGCGGCGCCATGACAGAACATCGATCGGGGCCGCCATCGTGTGCGGCCCCGATCGACGACCGTAACGACCACCGGGGCAGAGACGTGATCGACCACCAACGGGCAGCCGCATGACCGCTGCCGTCCCAGCCGCAAAGCCGTCGCTCGGCGAGCGCGTGAAGCGGCTCCTGGCACAGCCTGAAGCGGGGCCATTCGCGCTGCTCATCGGCGCCATCATCGCCTTCACGCTGCTGTCATCCACGTTCATCTCGGTCGGCAACATCAGCAACCTCATGGCCTTCACGCCCGAGCTGGGCATGATCGCCTTGGCCATGACATTGCTCATGACGTCGGGCGAGTTCGACCTCTCGGTCGGCTCGGTCTTCGGCTTCACGGCGGTGGTCATGTGGACCGTCGCCAACGAGACCTCGTTAGGCATCGAGGTCGGGTTCGTCATCGCCATGGCCATCGGCGCGGTCATCGGCCTCGTCAACGGCTGGTTCGTGACCCGCCTGCGCGTGCCCTCGTTCCTGGTCACCCTGGGCATGCTGCTCGTGGTGCGCGGCATGGCCCTCTATCTGACGAGTGGTTTCCCGCAGCGCACCTGGAACGCCGAGTCGCCGCTGCTGGAGGTCATCGTCGGTGACTTCTTCGTGCCCACGCCCTTCGGCGATCTGCGCGTGTTCATGTCGATCTTCTGGTTCGCGCTGTTCGCGATCGTGCTCGGCTACATCCTCATGGTCTCGCGGTTCGGCAACTGGATCCAGGCCTCCGGCGGAAATCCGGCTGCTGCGGTCGCGCGCGGCGTGCGCGTCTCGCGCGTGAAGATCTCGCTCTTCGTGCTGACCTCGCTGATGGCGGCCTACGCGGGCATCACCAGCTCGATCCGTGTCGCCACCGCCAACCCCAACTCCGGCACGGGCTATGAGCTGGAGGTCATCGCCATGACCGTCATCGGCGGTACGGTGCTGACAGGCGGCAAGGGCACGATCATCGGGACCGTCATCGGCGTGCTCCTGTTGCGCATCATGCGCAATGGCATCGTGATGGTGGGTGTACCGGGACTGGCCTACAACATCTTCATCGGCGGCATCATCCTGGGCATGATGGCGTTGCATTCGTACATGGCCCAGCGGCAGCGAGCGGCGATGTAGCCATGACCACCACCACTGGCACGAAGGCGAGCACCGGCGCCGACGCGGGCGCCCCCAGGGAGCTGGTCCGCATGGACCACATCTCCAAGTTCTACGGTCGCGTGCAGGCGCTCGACGACGTCACCCTGTCCATCAACCAGAACGAGATCGTGGGACTGCTGGGCGACAACGGCGCCGGCAAGTCGACGCTCATCAAGATCCTCTCGGGCGTGGTGCCGCTGACCAGCGGTGACATCTACATCAACGGCAAGAAGGTCCGCATGACCGGCTCCAACGACGCCATCGCCCACGGCATCGAGACCATCTACCAGGACTCGGCCCTGGTGAACCAGCTGTCCATCTCGCGCAACCTCTTCCTCGGCCGCGAGCCGCTCAAGGGCCCGCGCATCCTGAACCGCATGGACAAGGACAAGATGGACGAGGTCGCCGCGCAGCTGATGCGCCAGGTCGGCATCACCAAGAACATCCCGCCCAAGACCGCCATCAGTGCGCTGTCCGGCGGCGAACGTCAGGCGGTGGCTATCGCCCGCGCGATGCACTTCGATAGCGACCTCATCATCCTCGACGAGCCCACCAACAACCTGGGCGTGGCTGAGACGCAGGGTGTGCTTCGCTTCGTGCGCAATGCGCGTGATACCGGCCACTCGTGCATCTTCATCGCCCACAACATCCACCACGTCTTCCAGGTCGTGGATCGCATCGTGGTGCTCCGTCGAGGCCAGGTCGTGGCCGATCACATCGACCCCAAGACCACCACCATCGACCAGGTGGAGCGGGTCATCACCGGCGACCTCGAGGTGCGTGACGGGAAGCTGGTGCCATCCGCCGAGGCCATCGCCCTGGCCGAATCCGAGGGTCGCCCGCCGCCAACGGTGTAGGGCGCGCGTGGGGCCGTCGCCCGTGGCCCGACCGGTGCAGCTCCTGCTTCCAGTCGTCGAACGGTGTGTCGCGTCGCCTCGCGGTCTTGCGCGTCGCCCGCGGTCTTGCGTGGCACTCGCCCGTGGGCTGGCATGCACGCCGCCTCCCGTCTTGCGGGGCACCTCCCGTCTTGCTGGGCACCTCCCGTCTTGCGGGGGCGCCGCCTCCCGCTCAGCGGGCGAGTCGGACGCTCCGGCCACTCGATCCGTGGCTGCCGTCCCGCGCCACGGGACTTCACGCCGCTTCGGCCCGCGTCACGGTGCTCTTTCCCAGGCAGCGGGCAGAGCCGTCCACCGATGCCACATGGAGGTCGGACTCGCCCGTCACACGGGAGCCCGTCCGAGCTGCGCCACGTGGATCCGATCCGCGGCCTTCGCGGGTGGGCCGGTCCTACGCGGCGCCTGGCCAGCCTTGCCCGCCTCCAACGGTGTCGGGCTCGCGGCCTTGCCGCGCACCTCCCGCTCAGCGGGCGAGTCGGACGCTCCGGCCACTCGATCCGTGGCTGCCGTCCCGCGCCACGGGACTCCACGCCAGCTTCGGCCCGCGTCACGGTGCTCTTTCCCAGGCAGCGGGCAGAGCCGTGCACCGATGCCACATGGAGGTCGGACTCGCCCGTCACACGGGACGCGATGGCACCTCTGCCCCTGTCCCGGTCCACATTCCCACGCAGCGGGGAGAGCCGTCAGCCAACGCGACCCGAAGACCGAACCTGCCCGTCCAGCGGGAGCCCGCCAGTGCTGCCGGCGTGGATCCGGCCTGTGGCCCTCGCGGGTGGGCTGGTCGCATGCGGCGCCGCACCACGCACCACGCACCGGCCGCGCTCCTGACACCTCGGCCTGTACCCGCGCGGGGTGGGCCTCCGTGCTACTCGACCTTGCCGCCCTCGATGTTGGTCTCGGCGTGCCCGACGTTGCCGTTGATCGAGAGGCCGCCGTCCACGATGAGCTCCTGCCCGGTCATGAAGCGCGAGGCGTGCGAAGCCACGAAGCAGACCACATCGGCCGACTCCTCCGGCGTCGCGATGCGATGCAGCCCGATGCGTTCGATGTAGGTGGCACGCGCCTTCGGCGTCCAGGCCGTGGTGTTGAGTGGCGTGTCGGTCGGTCCCGGCGAGACCGAGTTGACCGTGATGTCGTACTCGGCCAGCTCCATCGCCAGCACCTTGGTCAGGCCGTTGATGCCGCCCTTGGCCGTGGTGTAGGCGCTGAAGCCGTTGATGGCCTGGATGTCCGACTGGGACGTGATGTTGATGATGCGCCCGGGCCCGTCCTGGGCGGCCATCTTCCGCGCCGCGGCCCGGCAGCCGAACATGTAGCCGTGGAGGTTGGCCGCGAGCAAGCCGTGCCACTCCTCGGTCGTCATGTCCATGAGTGGCTTGACGAAGATGCGGGCGGCGTTGTTGACCCAGATATCGAGGCTTCCCCAGCGCTCCACGACCTGGTCGGCGAGGTGGTCGATGTGATGCTCATCCGCGGTCGAGCCCTGGATGATGAGGGCCTCACGACCGTGGCCTTCGATGAGGCCCTGCGTGATGGCGGCACCCTCGGCATCCTTCTGATAGTCACCGGCCACGTTGGCGCCTTCGCGCGCCAGGGCCTCTGCGATGGCTCGGCCGATACCCGTGGACAGACCCGTGACGACGGCGTTCTTGCCCTCCAGGCTGAATACGGAGCTCATGTCGTCCTCCTCTAAGCGTCCATGCGCGGATCGAGCATGAGCTTGAGCCCATCCGCCTTGCGGGTCCGTGCGAACGAGGTCTCCCACGCCGACAGCGGCGCGACGTCGGTGACGAGCGGGTCCAGCACGACCGCGCCGGTGGCAAGCAGTCGCTCCACCCGGGCCCACGAGCGGGGCGTGCTCGCGAAGCCGGAGGTGACCACCAGCTCCTTGAGGCAGACGAGGTCGATGTCGAGGCTGATGGGCTTGCCCGTGAGGCCCACCTGCACGTAGTGGCCGCCCTTGCGGATCGCGCGCAGGCCCGCGTCGATGCCGCGTTCGTTGCCAGAGGCATCGGCCACCACGTCGAAGCCGATGCCCGGGATGGCATCTTCAAGGTCGCCCGCGAGCACCGGGGTCAGGCCCAGCGAGGCGGCGATGTCGAGGCGCTGCTGATCGCCCGGGGTGCCGCTGATGGTGACGTCGGCGCCCTGGGCCTTGAGGACCTGCGCGGTGAGGATGCCCATGGCGCCGGGGCCCACCACCAGGGCGGTATCACCGGGGGAGGCCACGGCCGGGTCGCAGAGGCACTGGGCCACGCAGCTCAACGGTTCGTAGAGGGCGCCGGCGTGCTCGCCCACCGACTCGTGCACCTCGTGCAGGTTGCGCTGCGGCACGAGCACGTGGCTGGCGAAGCCGCCGTTGACGTGGCTGCCGATGGACTTGCGCGCGGGGCACAGGTTGCGCCGCCCCGCGAGACAGGCCGAGCACCGGTCACAGGTGTAGAAGTAGGTCTCGGGGCTGACGCGCTTGCCCAGCCAGGCCTCGGCCCCGGGGCCGGCCTCCGCCACACGGCCGGTGACCTCGTGGCCCATGACCACCGGCGGGGTGCTGGCGAACTCGTCGTCCTGGATGTGCAGGTCGGTGCCGCAGATGCCGGTGGCATAGACCTCCAGCAGCACCTCGTCGGGGCCGGGCACGGGCCTGGGCACCTCCCCGAGGCCGACGTTCTGGGCCCCCCTGTCGCGCTTGATCAAGCCGGTCATGGGGTGGGTCTCGGTGGTGATCTCGCTCATCGCTCGATTGTAGGTTTGGGCGAGTGCGAGCGAGCGCTTCCGACGCCTTGGTTGTGCTATACGGTTGAGGCTCCAGCCCGACATGGCGGAGGTTCAGGGACATGCGCGTGATGGCCATCGGGGCTCACCCGGACGACCTCGAGATCCTCTGCGGAGGCACGCTCGCCCGCTACGTGGCCGAGGGCCATCGCGTGGTCATGTGCCACATCGCACGAGGTGACCGAGGCTCGTACGAGCACACCCGCGAGGAGATCGCCGCCATCCGCGACGAGGAAGCCCGAGCCGCGGCCGCCGTCATCGGGGCCGACTACCTCGCGCTGGGCGTGCCCGACGGGGAGATCGACGCGTCCTCGCCGGAGCAGCGCGAGCTGGTCACGGAGGCCATCCGGCGCGCTCGACCGGACTTCGTGCTGGCCCATGCGCCCAACGACTACATGACCGACCACGTGGAAGCCTCACGCCTGGCCCTCGACACCAGCTTCCTGGCCACGCTGCCGCTCTTCGAGACGGCGTCGGCGCATCTGCCCGAGCCGCCCGCGCTGGCCTACATGGAGACGGTCACGGGCAATGACTTCGTGCCGGTCGAGTTCGTGGACATCAGCGGGTTCCTGGCCACCAAGCTGCAGGCGCTCGACCAGCATCAGAGCCAGCTGCGGTGGCTGGCCGACCACGACGGCGTGGACATGCTCGAGCAGATCCGCACGGTCTCGCGCTACCGCGGGCTCCAGTGCGGCGCCGAGTACGCCGAGGGCTTCGTGCCCTGCAACGTCTGGCTGCGCGCCCGCACGCGCCGCTATCTGCCCTAGCCTCGGCCGCCCGAGACCCGCCCGGGGCGGCCGGCTCCACGGGCGCCGGAGCCTGCCTCGAGGCTGAGCCGTTCGTTCCGCTGCGGCGGATCAGCGGCTGAAACGGGCGACGCGGGCGGCGGCGCTCATCACGCGCCGTGCAGTCGTGGGGGAGGTCCGGGAGATGGCCTCCAGCGTCTCGGCCAGCTCGTCCTCTGGCAGCGAGCCGACGAGCCGCAGGAGGTTGTCGAGGGTCTCGTCGGATACGCGCGAGAGCACGGAGAAGCCAGCCTGGATCTCGCCGGTCTCAGCCCGGGCCAGGGTCCGCAGGGCTCGGTCGAAGAGCGTGGCCAGGCCCTGGATCTCGGCGATCCACGCACGCAGGCGGCGGACCTCGTCATCATCCGGTGCTGCCGCCACGGCCTGTTCGGCCAGCTCCCGACAGACGGCCAGACGCGGCTGCAGCGGGTCGGCCTCGCGCGCACGTCGCTCCTCCGCCACCCGCTGGAACCAGCGCCAGCGGTCGCCGACCACGCGCCAGGCCACCGCCGAAGGGCCCGGCCGAGGATCGCGCGGCGCGTCGTCGACACGTTCCACCAGCTGCCACTCCTCCAGCTCCGCGAGCGCCAGCGAGGCGGCGCGATGGCTGAGGCCCAGGGCCTCGCGGATATCGCGCTCGGTGAGGGTGCCACCATCGACCAGCAGGTAGCCGTGAACGCGCGCCACCGACGGGGTCACGTTCCAGGCGGGACCCATGTCACCCCAGGTATCGGCGAAGGCGACGCGCACGTCCTCCACCGTGGGGGAGTCGGTCGCGGGGTCGCCTCGGAGCGCGTCGTGGTCGGTCACCGCGGCACGATAGCAGGGCGGCCCGCACGTCACGTCCCGTGGCTCTAGTAGCATGCGGACACAGCGACCGACGCTCCAGGAGGCCCAAGCCCCGTGCCCGAACCCGTTCCCGAGGCGATCCGCGACGCCCTGCGTACCGTCTCGACCGGCCAGACCCTGACGGCCCTGGCTGCCGAGGCCTTCATGGCCGCCGTGCTCGACGGCGAGGTCACGCCGGCCCAGCTGGGCGGCATGCTCGTGGGCATGCACGCTCGGGGCGAGACGCCGGTCGAGCTGGCGGGCTTCGTGCGGGCCATGCGCTCACGCGCCCTCGCGGTGCAGGCGCCGACGGGCACGATCGACACCTGCGGCACCGGCGGGGACGTACGCGGGACGTTCAACATCTCGACCGCGTCGGCGCTGGTGGTGGCGGGCGCCGGCGTGCCCGTGGCCAAGGCCGGCAACCGGGCGGTCTCGTCGCAGGCCGGCTCGTCGGACGTGATGCGGGCCCTGGGGCTGGTGGTCGAGCAGTCGGCCGAGGCGGCGGAGGCCTCGTTGCGCGAGAACGGCTTCGCCTACCTGCACGCGCCCTCCTTCCACCCGGGCATGCGCCACGCCGGTCCGGTGCGCATGGAGCTCGGCGTGCGGACCGCCTTCAACATGATCGGCCCCCTGGCCAACCCTGCCCGGCCTCGCCGCCAGCTGGTGGGCGTGCCCGATGCGGCTGCCGCCGAGTCCGTGGCCGCCGCGCTCTTCGAGCTGGGCACGGAGCGCGCCTTCGTGGTCCACGGCGACCGCCTCGATGAGCTGCCGCTCGACGGCTCGGGTGTCATCTACGACGTCAGCGCCGAGGGCATCAGGCCGCGCTCGGTGAGCGCGATCGAGGTCGGGCTGAACGAAGCGCAGACGGATTCCTTCGAGGGCGGTGATGGGGAGCAGAACGCGGCCCTCATCGTGCGCATCCTGGAGGGAGAGGAGCGTGGTCCCCGGCATGATGTCGTGGCCCTCAATGCCGGAGCTGCGCTCGTGGTCGCCGGTCGCGCCGCCGAGCTGCGGGAGGGCGTCGAGCTGGCCGCCGACACCATCGCCTCGGGCGCGGCGCGCGAACAGCTCGAACGCCTGCGAGCGGCCGCCTGATGCCGACCAGGCCGTCCGTCCTGCACGAGATCGCGGAGCGGCGTGCGGCAGACATCGCCGCCGAGCTCGGTGCCCGAACGCTCGACGAGCTGATGGTCGAGGCTGGCCAGGGACCGCGCCGGCGCGATGTGGCGGGTCGCTTCGCGCGACCGGGGCTGCACCTGATCGCGGAGATCAAGCGCTCCTCGCCCTCGGCCGGCAAGCTGGCACCCAAGCGACTCGACGTGGCCGAGCGCGCCCGTGCCTACCAGGCCGGTGGCGCCTCCCTCATCAGCGTGCTGGTGGAGCCGCACTGGTTCGGCGGTTCGCTCAAGGACCTCGCCAAGGCCCGCGCCGCCACCTCGGTGCCGGTGCTGGCCAAGGAGTTCGTGGTCGATGAGCGACAGCTGCCCGTGCTGCGTGCGGCGGGAGCCGACGCGGTCCTGCTGCTGGCTGCGCTCCATCCGCCCAAGCGCCTGGCCTCGCTCGTCCGCACCGCGCTCGCGGTCGGCCTCGAGCCGCTCGTCGAAGCGCACTCGGCGAAGGAGCTGACGGCCGCGCTCGCGACCGATGCACGCCTCATCGGCATCAACAACCGCGACCTCAAGACGCTCGCGGTCGATACCTCGCGCTGTGAAGGCCTGCGCGCACAGGTGCCGGGCGACCGCATCGTCATCGCCGAGTCGGGGGTCCGCGACGCGGCCACGGTACGTCGCTGGCGAGCGCTCGGCTTCGACGGCGTCCTCGTGGGTGAGGACCTCATGCGCTCGGGGACCGAGCCGCTCGAGGTGGAGGCGCGCGTGGCGGTGCTGGTCGGCGCCGGGTCGGTGCCGGCGCCGGGGGTCGACCCTGCGCTCGACGGCCGTGCGCCCTTCGTCAAGATCTGTGGCATCACCGAGCCGAGCGGGCTCGATGCGGCGATGGCGGCTGGTGCCGATGCCATCGGCCTCAACTTCGTGCCCGGCACGCCGCGCGCGCTCGAGGAGGCGGAGGCAGCCGCGCTCGTGGCCTCCGCCCGCGCCGCGGACGCACCCGGGAGCGGCCCGCTGCTGGTGGGCGTCTTCGCCGACCGCGATCCGCGTGAGGTCGCGGCGATCGCGGCGCTGCACGACCTCGACGCGGTGCAGCTGAGCGGCCATGAGCCGCCGAGCGACCTCGACCGGATCCCGCTGCCCGTGCTGAAGGCCCTGCACATCCCCGCCACGGGCGCAGCGGAGGTCGCCGCCGACGCGGTCGTGGAGCAGGCCGCCGCCTATGCCGCCAAGTCCAACCTGCAGGCCATCCTGCTCGACACCGCCGACCCCGTGCGCAAGGGTGGCACCGGCCGCCGGGCGTCGGTCAGCATCGCACGCGCCATCGCCGACCGCGTGCCGGTGGTGCTGGCCGGCGGGCTCACCGCTGCCAACGTGGGCCAGGCCCTGCTCGACGTGCCGGCCATCGGCGTGGATACCGCGAGCGGCGTGGAGCCGTCGCCACGACCGAAGGGCCGACCGTACAAGGACCCTCTCGCGGTGGCCCTCTTCGTCAAGCGTGCCAACGCCGCGCGCATGGACCTGCCCACCGTGGCCTTCGGACCGCGACCGGTCGATCCGGGGCTGCTCGAGGCTGACGCGGCCGGCCGTTGGGGCACCGACCGCTCGTTCGGCGGGCGCTTCGTGCCCGAGACGCTGATGGCCGCGCTGCTCGAGCTGGAGGCGGCCTACGTGGAGCTGCGCCGCGACCCCACCTTCTGGGCGGAGCTGCGTGAGCTGCTCGACACCTACGTCGGCCGGCCCACGCCCGTCTATCGTGCTGACCGCCTGGCCGCGGAGCTCGAACGGCGCACGGGACGCGCTCCGGGCGGCATCCGGCTCTATCTCAAGCGTGAGGACCTGGACCACACCGGGGCCCACAAGATCAACAACGCGCTGGGCCAGGCGCTGCTGACCAAGCGGCTGGGCAAGGAGCGCGTCATCGCCGAGACCGGGGCCGGACAGCACGGCGTGGCCACCGCCACCGCCTGTGCCCTGCTCGACCTCGGTTGCACCGTCTACATGGGCGCGGAGGACATCCGTCGCCAGGCCCCCAACGTGCTGCGCATGCGCGCGCTCGGCGCCGAGGTCCGCGAGGTCACCAGCGGGACCTCGACCCTGAAGGACGCCACCAACGAGGCCATGCGGGCATGGGTCACGCACGTCGAGACCAGCCACTACGTGCTCGGCTCCGCGGTGGGTCCGCATCCGTTCCCCAGCCTCGTGCGCGACCTGCAGCGCGTCATCGGCGACGAGGGCGCCGAGCAGGTACGCGTGGCCGAGGGGCGGCTGCCGGATATCGCCATCGCCTGTGTCGGTGGCGGCTCCAACGCCATGGGCCTGCTGACGCGCTTCATCGGCGAGACGGATACCCGGCTCATCGGCGTGGAGGCCGCGGGGGAGGGGCTCGACGGCCGACACGCCGCCGCGCTCTCCGGTGGCCATGCCGGCGTGCTGCACGGCTCGCGCTCGTACCTGCTGCAGGACGACGACGGCCAGATCACGGAGGCCTTCTCCATCAGCGCCGGGCTGGACTATCCGGGCATCGGCCCGCAGCTCTCCGCCCTGTACGAGGCCGGCCGGGTGGAGATCCTCAGCGCCACCGACGAGGAGGCGCTCGAGGGCATGCGCCTGTTGACCCGCACCGAGGGCATCCTGCCCGCGCTCGAGCCGGCGCACGCCATCTACGCCCTCACCGACCTGCTGGCCGGGGAGGGGATCGAGCCGGCCGACGACGACGACATCATCCTGCTGGGCCTCTCGGGTCGCGGGGACAAGGACATCGCCGCGGTCGAGGAGCGGCTGATGGCCGGCATGGAAGGCGGCCGGGCGTGAGGAAGGCCAAGGGCGGGACCCGCATCACCAAGGCCATCCGCAAGGCCAACGACGAGGGACGCGCCGCGTTCATCCCCTTCGCCACCGCCGGCTATCCGGATGCCGCGACCTCGCTCGAGGTGGCGGTCGCGCTCATCGACGCCGGCGCCGACGTGCTCGAGATCGGGTTGCCCTACTCGGACCCGCTCGCCGATGGCGCCACCATCCAGCACGCATCGGCCGTGGCACTTCGGAACGGGGCCACGCTCGACGACTCGATCGCGCTCATCGGTCGCATCCACCAGGCCCGGCCCAGGACGCCGATCGTGACCATGGGCTACTGCAACCAGGTGCTCGGCGGAGCGGACGGTGCGACCGTGCTGAGGCGGCTCGGCGAGGCCGGCGTGTCCGGCTTCATCCTCGCTGACATCACACCCGACGAGAGCGCCGAGCTGGAGGCGGAAGCTGCCGGCTACGGCATCGGTCTGGTCTACCTGGTGGCGCCGACCACGCCTGCGGACCGGCTGCCGTTCGTGGCCAAGCGCTCACAGGGGTTCCTCTATGCGGTCTCGCTGGCCGGCGTCACCGGTGCGCGTACCTCGCTGCCGCCAGGCGTCAAGGGCTTCCTGCGCAAGGTGCGGGAGGTGAGCCCGGTGCCGGTGGCGGTCGGCTTCGGCGTCTCGCAGCCCAAGCACGCCCGCCAGCTGGCGCCGGTGGCCGACGGCGTCATCACCGCCTCGGCTTTGATCGACGCGCTGGGCCCGGACGGCACCGACATCGAGGCCATGGCGGGGCTGGCGCGCTCCCTGCGCGAGGCTTGCGTCCGCACCTGATCGATCACCGGGGCCGGGCGGCACCGGTGCGGCAGGTCACTCGTCCGTCGTGGTCGTGGCCGGTTGGATAGGCCACGTCGAGTCGCTGACCGGAGTGGACCAGTTGCCGGCGATGTCGCGCCACTGGACGCGGATGCTCACGGGCACCGGCTCGGGCAGCGGTGATGGACCCGGGTCGGGCGACGCCGCGGGGGAGGGGCTCGCCTCGGCCGCGGCGTCGGGTACGAAGACCTCGTCCACGGCAGCCACATCGGGCAGCGAGATGACGACGGCGTCAGTGGCCGGGAACGTCGTCCCGCGCTTGAGCGCGCCATCGTCACTGCGCTTCCCTCGCGCCGAAACGCGCACGAAGGCGAGGCCGCTGCCGTCACCATCGGCTGCCTCCAACACCAGCCTGACCGTCTCGCCCACCAGCGGCACCCCGTCGTGCTCGCCGAGGATGCTCGCGGCATCGATGGCGGCCGTGCCCGCGGGCGGCTCCCCGTCCTTTGGGCGCTCGATCCCATAGCGCAGGGCCGACCACAGCTCCGACCGCTCACCGTCGTAGCCGAGGGCCCAGATGCCGACGCCGCGCAGGTCCTTCCGCCGGGCCAGCCCGACCTTGGCCAGCACGCTGTCGACGTCGTCGTACCAGAGCTGCCGCCAGCTCTCCGGACAGGTCTCACACGCGCGCGAGCGATAGACGCTCCAGGCCGAGCCCTGCTGCTGGTCCCACTCCCGGCCCGCGATCGTCGCCCGCGGGACGGAGACACGGTAGAAGGTGGTCGAGGGGTCGAGGAAGCGCTCGCCGCCGCGCGTCGGTGCGTCAGGCTCGTCGGTCCGCGTCGACCACGCGCGCCCGTACCAGGGCATCGCCAGGATGACCTTGTCGGCCGGGGCCTTCTCGAGCGCCAGGTTGAGCGACCCGCGCACGTCGAGCGCACCCTTCACGCGCAGCGGCGCGACCGAGCCCGCGACCTTGCTGCCCGGGGTCCGGTACTCGTAGCCCATCAGCACCGCAGCATCGGCGGCATCATCGGCCACCAGCCGGCGCAGCGGGAAGGACGTGACGTCGGGCGTGAGGTCGAAGGTCAGCTGCAGCGATGGATCGACTGCGTCGAGCGTACGCCGGACCTCGCGCACGAGGCGCACGAACTCACCGCGCACGGACCGGGGCAGCGGCTCGAAGTCGAGGTTGACCCCGCCGGCATCGGCCGCGGTCACGGCCTCGGCGATCTCGCCGAGCGAGGGTCTCGCGCGCCTCCGGGTCGGAGAGCAGGCGCTTCGTGACGCGCTTGCCGGCCGTGGTCCACGAGAAGCGTTCGACGGTCAGGACCACGCGCACGCCCGCGGCACGCGCCCGCTCTCGCACGGCCGCGAAGTCATCGCTGGTCCAGCCGGCCCACCCGCGGGTCGGCTCGCCAGCGGCGTCCTCGCGGATGAGCCGCCCATCGCGGCCGGCCTCCACGCCGAACCAGGCCAGCGTGGTCAGCACCTCGAAGTCGATGGACGAGGCGCGCGAGAGCTCCCAGTAGGGCAGGAAGCCGAAGACCTCCTGTTCGGCGAGCCGAGCCGGCGCCTGCTCGACATCGGCCTGGGCCAGCGTGGACCCACTCGCACCCAGGCCGCTGAGTGCCAGCGTGATGGCCAGTGCGATGCGCCCGAGCCCGTTCATGGGGGCCAGTATGGCTGGCCGGCGCGTCAGCCCTCGAGCACGCTCCGGACGGCGGCCACGACCTCGTCGTGGATGCTGGCGGCGGTGACGACCGCGCCGCGGTTGTTGGTCATGCGCTGGCCGGTGGTGATGTCGAAGGGCTTGCCCTCCACGTCGCTCACGCGACCGCCGGCTTCCTCCACCACGATGAGGCCGGCGGCGTGGTCCCAGACGTTCTCGCGGTAGTCGCCGCGGGGCACGCGCAGGTAGATCGAGGCATCACCGCGCGCGACCATGGCGTACTTCGTCTGTGAGTCGAGGCGCACCGGCTCGGCGGTGATGCCCAGGGCCGCGCCGATGCGGGCTGCTTCCGAGCGGTTCGAGTGGGCCGCCTCCACCGACTCGGCATAGCGCGCTTCGGCGGTCGTCGCGGGTGCCGCCGCCTGACAGGGCTCGCCCGCGCTGGTCGGCGGTGGCCTCGAAGAGCGGCATCATCCGCGTGCCCAGCGCCTCGCTCGGCGACGAAGAGCACGCCGATCGGTCCGGCCACCTCCGCGTCGCCGGGCTCACCGTCGTAGGGCAGGTTGGGGCAGCCCATCACGCCCAGCACGACCTCGCCGTCCTCGACGAGCGCGAGCGCGATGGCGTACTGCTCGTTGCGCAGGAAGCCCTTGGTGCCGTCGACCGGGTCGAGCGTCCACCAGCGGCGCCCCGGACCGGCGGGGTCGTCGCAGCCGTCGAGGGCGACACGCAGGTCGTCGAGCGTGACCTCGGGCCGCTGCGCCCGGACTCGGGCCAGCACGGCTTCGGCCAGCTCCGAAGACTCGGCCAGCGAGCCGAAGTCCTCCTCGCCCATCATGCCGTCGCCGGGCAGGGCCTCGACCATGGCCATGCGCACGAGCGCCTGGGCGCCCAGGTCGGCCACGGTGACAGGGGAGGAGTCGGCCTTGGAGATGGCCTCCGCCCCGGGGTCGAAGTCGTCGCGGACGGCCTTGGTCAGGTGGGCCGCGGAGACGACCGCCTCGATGGCGAAGCGGCGTTCGGACGCGTAGCGGGAGAGGGCTGGCGCCTCGGTCACGCCTCCGCGCCCGCCTCGACGGCCTGCTCCTCGGCAGAGGGCACGGGCACGTCCGGCTTGTTGCGGGAGGACTTGAGCTGCTTCCTGATGACGTCGAGCGGGGCCTTCTCACCGGTCCACAGCTCGAAGGCGGCTGCGGTCTGCTCGATGAGCATGAAGTCACCGTTCATGACGCGCGTCGCGCCGGCGGCCTCCGCCTCACGCAGGAGGCGCGTCTGCTCGGGCACGTAGTGCAGGTCCATGACGAGGATGTCCGGCGGCAGCAGCTCCCCGGGGATCGGCGTCTCCTCCGGGTCACGGCCCATGGAGCTGGCGTTGATGAGGATGTCCGTCTTGGCCAGCTCCGCCTCGATGACCGACTCATGCCAGGGACGGGCCTTGAGGTCCATGTGGCTGGCGCTGCGACCGAAGTGCTTGACCAGCCGCTCGCCACGGTGGAGGTGGCGGTTGAACAGGGCCACGTTCTGGAAGCCGGCCTGGATGAGCACGTAGACGACGGCTCGGCTGCCCCCGCCGGCACCGACGACCACCGCGTTCCTGGGCATCTTCTGGTTGCCCACGAGCTCTTCGAGCGCGGGCTTGAAGGCGAGCACGTCCGTGTTGTGGCCAACGAGCTGGTCACCGTCGCGTGTGATGGTGTCGACCGCGCCGGTTGCCTGCGCCTCCTCGGTGAGGCTGTCGAGCATGGACGCCACGCGATCCTTGTGCGGGACGCCGATGTTGGCACCGAGGTACTCCTCGCCACGGAGCGCGGCGACCGCGTCGAGCAGGTCGACGGTCGGCGTGTCGATGGGTTCGTAGCGGGCATCGATGCCAGCGGCGTCGAACGCCGCTTGCTGCAGTACCTCTGACAGCGAGTGCGTGACCGGCTGTCCGAGGAGGACGACGCGTTTCGACATGATGGATGACTCCGATACGAACAAAGACGCGCCGGACGGTGCCGCGCGTCTGCTACTGCGTGGTGAGGCCCTGATGATACCGGCTTACCGGGACTGCGTGCTACCATCGGTCGGCCGAAGAGGAGAGGTCGCATAGAGGCCTAGTGCGCCGGTTTGCTAAACCGGTAAGTGGGGTAACCTGCTTCGAGGGTTCGAATCCCTCCCTCTCCGCCAGTTTTCGTGGCGCCCGTAGCTCAGTGGATAGAGCATCTGGTT
>CAVPNC010000017.1:0-50483 GCA_963706695.1 uncultured Chloroflexia bacterium
AAGGCTCCGGGGTCCCGTGCACGGAGGCCCGAGCGGTGAAGGCCTCGATTATTGTGCGGTTCGCGAGCGTGGTTCAGCAGGTTGCTGGCCGTTCACAGATTGAGCAAGTCGCTCTTGACCAGCGCTGTGTCGGCCCTATACTGGTGTTACAGCCCCGGCGGTTTCGCCCGTCGGGCTTTTTACTATCCCGCCGGAGGAAGGTCGAACCGTTGAAGGTCCGGGTCTACGTGGATGGATTCAACCTCTACTATGGGGCCCTCAAGGCGCGACCGGCTGCGAGATGGCTTGACCTCGTTGCGCTCGCCCGACTCCTCCGTCCGGCCGACACCATAGACGCGGTCAGGTACTTCACCGCTCGGGTCAAGCGTGATCAAGGACCCGACGGCGCCGGGCAAGCAGAAGCTCTACCTCGCCGCGCTCGGTACTCTGCCTGAGGTCTCCGTCCATTTCGGCCAGTTCCGGACCCACCCCGTCGCGATGCCGCTTGTGGACCCGGGGCCAGGTAAGAGGCGCACGGTCCGAGTCCTCAAGACCGAAGAGAAGGGCTCCGACGTGAACCTCGCGACCGCCCTTCTCTTGGATGGTCTGGATGGTCTGTACGAGTCCGCCGTCGTCATCTCGGACGACTCCGGTCTTGAGGCACCGATTCGCGAGGCGAACCAGCGGTTCGGGCCTGTCCACGTGGTCAGCCCGCGAGGTGCATCGTCGACACCGACCGGACCGAAGGCGCCCTACGTGATGTCCCATACGGGGTCTTCGTGGAGACCGCTCGAGTCGCGCCTACTATTCGCTGCACAGCTGCCTTCTCCGTTGACCTTGCCGTCGGGTCGCACGGTCCACCGGCCGCCGTCGTGGTCATGATCGGGCTCGTGCGACCTTGTCTCATCTCCGACCTCCATCAAAGGGATGGGTCCGCATCGATGTCCAGCGGTAGGTCCAAGACTCGGAGCGTTTGTCGCTGACGTGTTCCTGACTCCTCACTCTTCGCCGAATATCCCGCGCTTCGAGCGCTGTAGGCCCTCCGGTGTCGCTATCGAGCCCTCGTGTGTACCCTATTCACGCACGATCTTCGTCGGGGTGTAGCGCAGCGGTAGCGCACATGCTTTGGGAGCCTTTCAGGCCCAAGCGGCGAAGGCTCCGGGGCCTTGAGCGTGGCGGTCTGAGCGGCGAAGGCCGCGATCATTGTGCGGTTCGCGAGCGTGGCTCATGCTGATGACCTGGCCCTCGGACACCCCGAACCCGCCCGCGCCGGAGACCACCTCCGAATTCAGGGTCTCGGTGGCCGAACTCTTCCACATCATCCTAGGTCTCGGCCTGCTCAACACGCACCTTGGCGTGATCCTGCCCTACATCGCCTTCGGAGAATCCCCTTCCAGTCTTCATCATGTACAGGTTCTTCCGCGCGATCTCGAGGGAGCTCGATGAGGCGGCACGGATCGATGGCGCGGGCAATCTCGCGCTCTTCACCCGCGTCATCCTGCCGCTCTCGAGACCGGTGCTCGGCGCCCTCGTCATCCTCGACTTCGTGGCGACTGGGAACGAGTTCTCGATGGCCCTGGCGATCCTCCAGAGCAAGGCCTCGTAAGCGGTACCCCTCGCGCTCCAAGCCTACAACTCCCAGTTCACGGCCTCGTATGGCCAGCTCAACGCCGCGATCATCATGACCATGAGTCCGGTGCTCATCGTCTTCCTGCTCTTCCAGCGCTTCTTCGTGTCCGGTGCATTCAGTGGCGCGGTCAAGGGTTGAGCGCGCCAAGTCGATGAAGCACGGGGCTAGCCTGCAACCTGCAACAGCGAATGGAGACCGATCGATGACACCCCGCATGCGCGTGATCTGTGACAACGACTACTCGGGTGACCCGGATGGACTGTTCCAGCTCGCGCATCACCTGCTCTCACCCTCGGTCGACCTGCGACTCGTCATCGGTAGCCACCTGCGTCCGGGTGATTGGCTCGATGACACGGACGCCACCGCGGACCACGCCAAGGCCGAGGCCGACCAGGTCCTCGATCTGCTTGGGATGGCCGGCCAGATCCCAACGCTCGCCGGCTCGAACGTAGCCCTCGCGGATACGGCGACGCCCATCACTTCGGCCGCGACCGAAGCCATCGTCGCCGAGGCCATGACTCCGTCCGACCTGCCCCTGTATGTCGCACTCGGGGCCGGGTTGACCGAACTCGCCAGCGCCTATCTCATCGAACCCCGCATCGCCCATCGGCTCACGGCCGTCTGGATCGGGGGTCCCGAACACGCCGGGCTGGCATGGGCTCCGCCACGCGCCGATGGCCCCGAGACATCGGAGTACAACACCCGCATCGACATCGCAGCGGCGCGGGTCGTCTTCGACTCGCCCATACCGCTTTGGCAGGTGCCGCGGGACGTCTATCGGCAGGCGATCATGAGCTTCGCGGAACTCGATGCGCGCGTCCGGCCTTGCGGTCCCATCGGTGCCCATCTGGTCTCGTCGCTCGATCGGGTCGTGGCCCGGGCCGCCGAGCATGGGCGGGATCTCGGCGAGACCTACGTCCTGGGAGACAGCCCGCTGGTGCTGCTAACGGCGCTCCAATCGGCCTTCGAACCGGACCCGTCATCGTGCCGCTACGTCGTCGTCCCCGCGCCCAGCCTCGACGCAGAGGGACGCTATGTGGCGCGACAGGACGGCCGGCCGATCCGCGTCTACACCCACATCGACAACCGCCTCATGTTCGAAGACATGGTGGCCAAGTTCTGCCACGCCAGTTGACGCGGCGAATGGTGGCCATGGACCGCCGTGTCCGGGATAGCGCCGCTAACGGAGGACGCTTGGAACGGCACTTGAGGACGGTGCAGTACCGGACCGGGCCAGATACCGGCGATTATCGTGCGGTTCGAGCGCTGTAGGCTCACCGGTGTCGCTATCGACGCCCGCTGTGTACCCTATCCACGCAGGATCTCGTCGGGGTGTAGCGCAGCGGTAGCGCACATGCTTTGGGAGCATGAGGTCGCGGGTTCGATCCCCGCCACCCCGACCACCCTTCCCAGCTCGCACTGGCCCTCGGATGCCAGCCAGCCACCCGCCCTGCCTCGCTGTAGCATCGATGCGTGCAGTAGCGGAGGTCGTCGGCACTGGTGAGCGCGCAGGCGGAAGTGGAGGTAGCGGCCTCCAGTCGTCAGGTCTGGGCCGTCCTGGCCGATGTGGCCTCCTGGCCCACCTGGAACCCGGCCGTCCGCCACGCCGTGTGCGAGCCCGGCTTCGAGGTGGGCACGAGGTTCCGCTTCTCCACCGAGATCGGCACGCTCAAGTGTCGGGTGACTGCGGTCGATGCCCCGCATCGTTTGGCCTGGAACGGCCGGGTCCTGGTCCTGGGCGAGCGACAGACCTGGCTCCTCGAGCCAAGCCCAACGGGTACCCACGTCCGGGTCCACGCCGAGATGACTGGCCTGGTGGCTCGGATCCTGCGACGTCGCCTGGACGAGCGCCTGCAGGGCGTGCTCGACGCGGTGGTGCGACTGCTGCGCCTGGAGGCGGAGGTGCGTGCGGCCGAGGAACGGGAGGACGCGGCGCGGGCCGCGGCCGCAAGGGAGAGGGGCTAGGACGTGAACGACGCGACGATGCGGAACCTGAACCTGGCCTTCCGGTTCGTGCTCGAGATGCTCGTGCTCCTGGCGCTGTTCCTCTTCGGGCTGGATGCGTCGGACGATCTGCTCATCGCGCTGCCGGTGGCGATCGTCCTGGTCGCGATCGTGATGGCCATCTGGGGCCTGTTCGTCTCGCCCAAGGCCTCTCACCGGCTGTCAGACCCCAGCCGCCTCGGTCTGGAGCTGGCCATCTTCTTCATCGGCGTGCTGGCCTTCGGCCTGGCGGTCGGATGGGTCGTGGCGGTCCTCTTCGGGCTGGCCGTGCTCACGAGCCTGACCCTCATGTTCATGCTCGGGCAGCGCGGCCGCTAGCTTCGACCCCTGTCTCGCCGACCTCAGGGGTCGGCGAAGCCTCCCCGCAGCGTATCCCCCGCGTACGGCGCGGCCTCGTCCGGGTTGGTCAGATACTCCAGCTTGGGCCGGCCTCGTTGACGGCGCAGCGTCTCCTCCACGGAGATGCGCTCGCCGAACAGTCGCAGCAGCAGCTCTTCCACGAAGGCGTGGTCCGTGAGCTGCCGATACTCGATGTCGGTGAAGCGGTCGCTGCCGCCAAAGCGGTCACGGGTCCGCTCCAGGCCGGTGCGGATACCTTCGCGGTACCGCAGGTACTCGTCGCGGTCGAACGTGACGCGCGGCTCGGCCTCGTCGTCGCCTGCCTTCCACTGGCCGCTCTCGAGTGCCAGCAGGCGGGACACGTACTGGTCGAAGGTCGAGTCACGCCAGAGGTGCAGCACGCGATGGTCCGCTGCCGCGAAGCGTGACCACACGGGGTCGGCCTCGCGGTGGTAGTAGAAGGCCTTGGCGCCGACCCAGCGCCGCCGGCGCAGGCCCTGTCGCAGGAACAGCTCCCAGAACGCGGTCAGGTCGGTCCGGTGCAGCTCGCGCGCGTTCGCGGGCAGGTCGAGGCGTGTGACCAGCTTGTCCCAGCCGGGCTTGGTCGGGAACTCGCCCCGCAGGATCTCGCCGAAGCAGGCGGCCGTGGAGACCTGACGCAGGTACGACACCAGCAGGTTGGAGCCGGAACGAGCACTCGAGACGATGACGAAGGCACGGGGCGCCCCCTCGTCGGTGAGGAAGAGCGAGTCAGGCTGCGCGTACGACGGCGTCACTCGCCGCCAGCACCCCCGTCGTCGCTCATGTCGGACTCGTCCGGTGCCTCGAGGACGACATCGGGCTCGCCTCGATCGAAGGCGTCCTTGTCGCGCCAGTGCGTGTCGCAGTTGAGGCAGACGATGCCCAGGACGCCCTCGTTCTCCAGATCGCCCATGCCGAGCATATCGCTGTACTGCTGCACGCCCATGACGTCGATCTCAGGCGGCCGGTCGAGGGCCAGGGTGTGCTGCGAGCAGACCGGGCAGGCCTGTTCGGATCGCGCGGGTTCGCTCATGACTACCTCAGCGTGACGTTGCCTGTGGTCCACACTAGCAGCCGAGGACAGGCGCGGTCAGGGCTGTTACGGCAGTACCATTCGGCCAGCGTGAAGGGAGTACTTGTGGCGGCCCTGCCTGCCTCGCCACGACCGACCCGCGTGCGCGGGTAGTGGGGTAGTGCGTGTCCTCTGACCAGATCATCTTGCTCGTCGTCGGGCTCATCGTCATCGCCGCGGTGGCGGTGACGGTCGCCTATGCCACGTCGAGCGCTGCCCGTGGCGCGGGCAAGGACACACCTGCCGAGCGTCCGCCACCGGACCCTGCCATCGGCGCCATGCGCCTCCCCACCGACACGCCCGAGCCTGCGACGGGACCGGCCACCGCTGCCCTGCGCAGCAGCACGACCTTCATCTCACCGGCCAGCACTCGCCAGGTGGCGCGCGTGGTGGCGCTGCTCTTCCTGGCCTCGGTGGCCGTGGTCGTGGCGCTCACGCGAGCGTGGCCCGACCAGGAGCCGGCCATCTTCACGCTCCTGGCCGCGGGCATGCTGCTGGTGGTCCTCTTCATGGACATGGTCCCGCCGGCCGCGTTCGGTCGCTATCGGCGACCACTCGAAGGCATCGGCGCCATCATCTTCCTGGGCCTGCTCATGACCCTGACCGGGGGCGCGGCCAGTCCTTTCCTGGTCGGCTTCTACCTCGTGGCCGCCGGGACCGCCCTCTCGTCGGAGGGTCGCGCGCCGCTGGCGGTCGCGCTCGTGGGCGCGTGCACCATCGCCGCCGTGGGACTGCTGGATGCCGTCATCGGTGGTCCCCTGGAGCCGGAGGCGCTGGCCTGGGTGGGTATCAACGCGGTCTCGCTCATCCTGCTCGCCGACATCGCCACGGCCGCGGCCCGCTCGCAGCGGCATGCCCGTGACGAGGCCCTGCGCGCCTCCCGCTTCGACGCCCTCACCGGCCTCTACAACCGGGCCTTCTTCTTCACCACCATGGAGCAGGAGATCCGCCGCTCCGACCGCATGGGCCGCGGCTTCACGCTGCTGATGCTGGACCTCGACGACCTCAAGCCGGTCAACGACACGTTCGGCCACCAGTGGGGCGACCGCCTGCTCAAGGCCATCGCCGACACCGTCCGCCAGACCATCCGCTTCACCGATGCGGCGGCCCGCTACGGTGGCGACGAGTTCGTGGTGCTGCTGCCCGAGACGGACGCTGCCGGTGGCTACGTCGTGGGGGAGAAGCTGCGCCGGGACATCCACGCGCTGACCTTGCGGGCAGCCGATCGCAACGTGCGCTCGTCGGTGTCCGTGGGTCTCGTCGCCTATCCCGACGATGGCAGCACCATCGAGCAGCTGGTGGCCGCGGCTGACGTGGCCATGTACGAGGCCAAGCGGCGTGGCAAGAACCGCATCGTGGGCTACCAGATGCGCACCGAGCGGGTCGCCACCGACATCGATAGCGACTCCCACGCCCTGGTGCAGCTGACGCCCTCTGACTCGGTCCGCACCGGCGGCGACCCGGTCCCGTGGGGCGGCTCGCGGCCCGATGGCGGTGCGCGCGTGGCCTACGGCGAGCCCATGGGCGAGGCTGGGTTCGACGCACCCGGCCAGCGCCGTTCCGACCGCTCCACCATCCCGGTGCAGCCCGACGACGACTCTCCGCCGCCATGGTCCACGGGCGTGACCCAGCCCAGCCGTGCACCTGAACGTCCACGACCCGAGGCCCTGCCGCCCGACGAGCCGACGCAGCCGCCGACCCGCGTGCGCACCGCGGTCGACGCGCCCGACCAGCCGTGGCTCACGCGTACCGGGCCCGATCTTCCCGCCGACGCGAACCCGCCCCGGAGGGGGGAAGCGCACTCCGACGAGGCACCACCCGACGCCTCCGACGAGTGGCCCGCGTCCGACGAGTGGCCTCCACCCGACCCACGCGGCCGACGCGGCGACCTCAGCCGCTCCGACGAGATCCGCACTGGCGACGACCGGCCCTGGATCGCTCTGCCCATCGAGCCCGACGACGACACCGGGCGCAGCAAGCGGTAGGGCGCCGAGCACGGCCCTGCGCGCAGCCCGTGTAGAGTCAGGCCATGTCCGTTGACGAGCAGCAGCGCGGGTTCGGCACGCGCGCCATCAAGGCCGCGACACGTGCCCCCAAGGTGGAGCAGCACCCAGCCACCGTGCCCATCTACCAGTCGGCCACCTTCCATGCCGAGGACGTCGATGACTACGCTGCGCTGGTGGGCTTCGAGCGTCCCGGCTACACCTACTCGCGCCTGGAGAACCCCACCGCGGACGCCATGGCCGCGGCCTTCGCCGAGCTCCACGGGGCAGAGGCCGGCTTCGCCTTCGGCTCGGGCATGGGCGCCATCCACGCGGGCCTGCTCTCGCTGGTCCGCGCCGGCGACCGCATCGTCAGCACCCGCGCCGTGTACGGGAGCACGCGGGCCCTCATGGAGCGCGTGCTGCGCACGCTGGGGGTCGAGGTCGTGTTCGTGGACCCGGTCGACCTCGAGGCCGTGGCACGGGAGCTGGCCGCGTCGGCCACGACCGTGCTCTACGCGGAGACCATCTCCAACCCCACCATGGTCGTGGCCGACCTCAGGCGCCTGGCGGAGCTGGCCCATGCCCACGGCGCCGTGCTGGTCGTGGACAACACCTTCGCCTCGCCCTACATCTGCCAGCCGCTGGAGCTGGGCGCGGACGTGGTCGTGGAGTCGGCCACCAAGTGGCTCAGCGGCCACTCGGATGTGGTCGCCGGCGCGATCGCGGGCCGACGGGCCTTCATCGAGCGGGTGCGCGACGTGGCCGTCGACACGGGCGGGATCGTCTCGCCCTTCGCGGCCTTCCTCGTCCTGCGCGGGCTGCAGACGCTCCACGTGCGCATGGACCGCCACTCCGCCTCTGCTCTGGCCCTGGCCCGCCAGCTCGAGCATGCTCCGGGCGTGATCGCCGTGGCCTATCCGGGCCTGCCCGGCCACGCGCAGGCGGAGGTCGCCCAGCGGCAGCTGCGCCGCGGTGGCGGCATGCTGGCGGTCGAGCTGCCCTCCCGAGCCGCGGCCGTGGCCTTCATCGACAACCTCGAGATCCCGCCCGTGACGGCCACGCTCGGCAGCGTCGTGACCTACGCCGTCCACCCACCGACGGCCACGCATCGGCAGCTCGATGACCAGCAGCTGGCGGAGGCCGGCATCCCGCAGGGGCTCGTGCGCATCTCGGTCGGGCTGGAGGATGTCGATGATCTGCTGGCGGACATGGCCGGGGGCTTGCTGGCCGCGATGGAGGCCGGCCTGAGCGCCTGACGATGGTGCTGGCACGGATGGGGGCGGCCGCCTGGCGGCTGCTGACCGATGTCCGTTTCGCGGTCCTGCTCATCACCCTCCTGGCCGTGGCCGGCCTGGTGGGGATGCTCGTGCGCCAGTTCCCCATCACCAAAGCCGACGACCCCGCGCGCTACGCCGCCGAGCTGGCCACGATGCACGCCGCCTGGGGCTCGCTGCCGGCCGGCGCGTTCCTCGTCGATGCCTTCGACTTCCTGGGCTTCTTCAGCGTCTTCTCCACGCCCTGGTTCCTGCTGCTGATGACGGTGCTGGTGCTCTCCATCATCTGCTGCACGCTCGATCGCACGCCGCGCCTGTGGCGCAGCGTGAGCCACGTGCGCGTGGAGCAGCCGGCGGCCTTCTTCGACGACGGACGTGCGCACCGCGCGGTGCTGGCCCGGGCAGGGGAGGCCTCCCTGGAGCCGGTCCAGCAGGCCTTCCGACGGCGACACTTCCGCCGCAGCACGACGCTGGAGGCAGGTGACGCCACCTACGTCTACGGCGACCGCAACCGGTACCAGAAGCTGGCCACGCTGCTGACCCACGCCGGGCTCGTGCTCTTCCTCGCGGGCGGCGCCCTCACCGTCGCGGCCGGCTTCGAGACGGTCGTCTTCGTGGGCGAGGGCGAGACCGCACCCGTGCAGGCGGTCGGGACGCCCGGCAACCTGCTGATCAAGAACAACGCCTTCTTCGCTCCCCGTCGCGAGGACGGCTCCTTCGAGGACTTCAGCACCGACCTCTCGGTCTACCGCGATGGCCGGGAGATCGCGCGGGAGACGGTCCGCGTCAACGACCCCCTGCGGCTGGAGGGCTTCGTCTTCCACCAGAACACCTTCGGGCCGGCCGCCGAGCTGACCATCACCGACGCCGCCGGGGCCCTGGTGTGGGACGGCCCGCTGCTGCTCGACGATGAGCTGCTGGGCCTGCCGCAGGGCTTCATGACCGTGCCCGGCGCCGACGTCGGGATCGTGGCCGTGCTCAGCGAGGGTGCCGACGGCACCCCCCAGCTGGTGCTCCAGGGCGTGGGTCCCGCCGATCCCGAGACCGGCCAGAACGAGACGCTCTTCCTGGCCACCATCCCCATGGGCGTGACCACCGATCCCGAGGTCACGGCCGGCCACGCCATCACCTGGGAGTCGGTCGGTAGCTGGACCGGCATGGTCATCCGCAACGACCCCGGCCAGCCGGTCATCTGGCTCGCCTTCGCCCTGCTCATCGTGGGCCTCGTGCTGACCTTCTACTTCCCCCGTCGGCGGGCCTGGGCACGAGTCACCCGGGAACGGGTGGAGCTGGCCTTCGTGGCCGATCGCTACGTCGATGCCGACGGCGAGTTCAGGAAGCTGACCGATGCCGTGGCACTGGCCACGGGAGGGAGAATCGAGAGCGAAACGGACACATCGCAGACCTGAGGCCACTCATTCGGGCATGCGTCGGACAGACCGACATCGTTGACCGTGGACCAGGAAGGCCAGGGGGATGGACGCCGAGCTCGTAGCCCGTGCGCAACACGGCGATGGTGATGCCTTCGCGGCACTCGCCACGCTGACCTACGGACGCATGCATCGCGTGGCCCAGAACATCCTGAGCGACATCGACCGGGCGGAGGATGCGGCCCAGCAGGCTGTCATCGAGATCTGGCGCAAGCTGCCGCAGCTCCGAGACGCCGGGCGCTTCGAGGCGTGGTCCTATCGCATCGTGGTCAACTGCTGCTACGCCGAGGCTCGCAAGGCGAAGCGCTGGCTGCCCGGCCTCGAAGGTGACCGGGACGAGGACCCCAGGGCCACCGAGACGATGACCAGCGTGGTCTACCGAGACCAGCTCGAGCGTGGCTTCCGCAGCCTGCCGTTCGACCACCGGACGGTGCTCGTGCTGCACCACTACCTGGGCCTGCCCCTGCACGAGGTGGCCGATGTGCTCGGTGTGCCCGAGGGCACGGTCCACTCACGCCTGCACCGCGCCATGGCTGCGATGCGGGCCTCCCTCGAGGCGGACGAGCGCACGCCTGACCTCCCGCCGCACGTGGAGCGAGTGCCATGAACACCAACCGTGAGCTCGACCGCATCATCAGCGGCTGGCTGGAGGACCGTGTGGGCGAGCCGCCGCACGGCAGCTTGCAGTCGGCGCTGGCCCGAGCGCAGCAGCACCCGCAAGAGGCTGCTCGCTGGCTGTCATGGCCGGGCCCCGCGTCCGGCGAGGGGAGGGAGCGGATGATGATCGGCGTGACCGCCGTGGCCGCGAGCGTGGCCGTGCTGGCCCTCACCGCGTCCCTCGTCATCCCGCGACCGTCGACCGAGGTGGCACCGCCGGCACTCCCGCACAGCACCTGGTCGGTGGCGCTCGAGGGTGGCGATTTCCCGACCATCGGCGAGGCCGTGGCGGCGGCGCAGGACGGTGACACCGTGCTGGTCGAGCCGGGCACCTACGACGAGGCGCTCATCATCGAGAAGGACATCACCATCGAAGGCACCGGGTCGGCGCCCCGGCAGACCCTGATCGCCGTGCCCTCGGACGCGCCGCAGCTGCTCGAGGAGGTGCGGCCGCTGCACGACGCCGTGGCCGGCTACGAGGCACCCCCCCACCCGGCCGCAGGACTGCAGCTGCTCGACTCGGCGGCCGTGCTGCGCAACCTGCAGATCGTGGGCCAGGACGATGGCGTCGCCGTGTTCGTGCACGGTGGGTCTCCCACCTTCGAGGACGTCGTCGTTCGCCAGGCCGGCGAGCTCGACACCAACCGGGTGCTGGCCGGGAGCCTGTTCGTCGACGGCGCCAGCACGCCCACCATCAGCAACGGTCAGCTCTGGCACCGCGTCCAGATCGACGATGCTTCCACCGTCGCCTTCACTGACGCCCTGCTGCAGTACGGCAAGGTCGTGGTGCAGGGCGACTCCCGCCTCCTCCTCAGCGGTGGCACCGTCTTCGCTCGCGACATCCAGCCCATCACCATCGTGGACGGCGCCGCTGCCACCATCACGGGCACCGAGTTCCATCGTGGCGGGGTCGATGTCGTCGGTGGCGAGGGCGATGGCACGACCGCGGTCATCGAGGACAGCTCGTTCGCGAGCGCACTCCGCTACGCCATCCGCGTCACCGAGGGCGCCAGCGCCACCATCACGGAAAGCGTCTTCGACGGTGCCCAGACCGCTGTCGCCGTGGAGGGTTCCGAGGTCGCGGTTCGAGGCAACGAGTTCCTCGACAACAACACCTCGGTCAGCCTCTCGGACTCCTCCAGCGAGCTCAGCGGCAATCGCATCAGCGGAGGCGTCATCGGCATCGAGATCGAAGGCAGCGGTGAACCGTCGATCGTGGGCAACAGGCTCGAGGGCGTCCGCTCCCGCGGCATCCTCATCGGCCCCGGGACGAGTCCGATCCTCGCGGGCAACTCCGTCTGCGGCAGCGTGGTCAACCTCATGGTCGACCCCAGTGCCGACCCCACGATCGGCGAGAACGAGATCTGCCCCGACGGGACGACAGCCGGCTAGGTCCGTCCGGGAGGCGGGCACGGACGTTCGACCGCACCAGTCCGACCGCGCGAGCGCCGCAGACCGGCCTCGATCGCCCTCGGATCGTGATTCGTCCGGGGACCGGTTCTCATGCGTAACCCGGCGGAAACCTATCTTGGCGAGGCCTTGTCTACCCTCTGAATCGGACGTGCCGCCTCACTGTGTGCCCACTCCAGATCCAGGGGCCCAGCGCACGGCCGGAAGAGGAGAAACCGTTGGTCATCGAAGTAGCGTCGAACGATCCGCTCGACAAGATCCAAGCCGCCAAGGACCGGGATATCCGGTTCGTGGAACTCCAGTTCACCGACCTGCTCGGCATCGTCAAGGGCATCACCATCCCGCTCTATCGCCTCGAGGAGTCGCTCGAGCACGGGACCTGGTTCGACGGCTCGTCGATCGAGGGCTTCACCCGGATCGCCGAGTCCGACCAGTGGCTGCAGCCGGACATGAACACCTTCGCCGAGATCCCCTGGCAGGGTGGCGACATGTCGGCCGGACCCCTGGGCAGCCGCGGCACCGCTCGCGTCATCTGCGACGTGATGACCCCGGACGGCCAGCCCTTCGTGGGCGACCCGCGCGGCGTGCTCAAGCGGCAGCTCAAGCGAGCCGAGGACATGGGTTTCATCTGGAACGCCGGTCCCGAGCTCGAGTTCTTCCTCTTCCGCAAGGATGAGGACGGCAAGATCAGCCCCCTGCCGCACGACCAGGGTGGCTACTTCGACTTCTCCACCGACCTGGCCCAGTCCGTCCGCCGCGACATGGTCAACGCGCTGGAGGCCTTCGGCATCCGCGTCGAGGCGGCCCACCACGAGGTGGCCTACGGCCAGCACGAGATCGACTTCCAGTACAGCGACGGCCTGACCACCGCTGACAACGCCGTCACCTTCAAGTTCACGCTCAAGGCCATCGCCAACCTGCATGGCCTGTACGCCACGTTCATGCCCAAGCCCATCGAAGGCATCAACGGCTCCGGCATGCACACGCACCAGAGCCTGTGGTCGATCGCGGACCAGAAGAACGCCTTCGCCGAGCCGCGCAGCAAGTACGGCCTGTCCAAGCTGGCGCAGTCGTACATGGCCGGCCTGCTGGAGCACGCTCGTGGCCTCAGCGCGGTGCTGGCCCCGACGGTCAACTCCTACAAGCGGCTCGTGCCTGGCTACGAGGCCCCGACCTACCTGACCTGGGGCCGGACCAACCGTTCGGCGCTCATCCGCGTGCCGCGGGTCTCGCCCGGTCGCTCGGTCGAAGCCACGCGTTGCGAGGTTCGCTGCCCGGACCCGACGGCCAACCCCTACCTCGCCTTCGCGGCCATGCTGGCCGCCGGCCTGGACGGCATCGAGAAGGGCCTGAAGCTCAGCGATCCGGTCGAGGAGAGCCTCTTCGAGATGACCCCCGAGCGCGTCCTCGAGAGGGGCATCAAGGAGCTGCCGGGCACGCTCGGTGAGGCCATCGCCGAGATGGAGCAGGACGAGGTCGTGGCCGAGGCGCTCGGCGAGCACGTCTACAGCCACTACCTCGAAGCCAAGAAGGAGGAGTGGGCGGAGTATTCCCAGCAGATCACCGGCTGGGAGCTGGACCGCTACCTCGAGAGCTACTAGTCGAGAGATCCGCGTCCCTCTGGGAGTCGCTCTCCCGGGGCTGTGAGGCGCCCTGGGAGCTATCGAAGCGGGCGGTGGACCATCCACCGCCCGCGTTCGATTCCGGATCGGCTCCGTGCTTCCTGGCGTGGTCGTCAGGTGTCGCCACCACCGACACGAGGCGGACTCGTCGCCACGTCTCCGGTGCGATTCCGATGTCGGGCGCGGTGGTTGGGTCCATCGCGTCATCACCATCGACGCCTGACGCCCAGCAGGCCCGGTCCGTGGGACTAGCGTCGGCCCCCGCGACGGATGTCTAGAGGATCCGGCGATGCGGGCCCATACCGTCGCCCATGACGACACCTGGCGACGACGGACGTCGATACACTCGGGCCATGTCACCCGCACCACCCGACGTGTACGGCGTCGACTCCATGGCCGGCCAGCTGCGGCACGTGGCCATGCGCCGGCCCGGCTGCCATCCTCGACTGCGATCACGAGCGCTGGCACTACACCAAGCCCATCGACGCGCACGGCCATGCAGCGGCAGTTCGAGGCGTTCGCGGCCCTGCTGGAGGCGGAAGGCGCCACCATCCACTGGATCGAGCCTGCCGATGACGACCTGGCCGACTCGATCTTCACCTACGACCCCTCGTTCACCATCCCCGCGGGCGTGGTCATCCTGCGCCCGGGCAAGGATCTGCGCGTGGACGAGGCCGCCCTGCACGCTCGCTTCTACGAGGGGCTCATGCCCATCGTGGGCTCCATCGAGGCTCCGGGCACGGTCGAAGGAGGGGACTGCTGCTGGCTCGACCCCTCGACCATCGCGGTCGGGCGGGGCTATCGCACCAACCAGGCCGGCATCGAGCAGCTGGCGGCGATCGTGGCACCGTACGGCATCGCCGTCGAGGCCTACGACATGCCCTACTTCCACGGTCCCGAAGCGTGTCTGCACCTGCTGTCGGTCGTGAACCCGCTCGATGTCGATCTGTCGCTGGTGTATGCGCCGCTCGTGCCAGTCGCCCTCTACGAGCGCATGCAGGCCGCCGGCTACGAGCTGCTGCACGTGCCCGAAGATGAGTTCGAGGCCAGCGCCGGGCTCAACCTCAACGTGCTCCCGACCCGACCCCGCCGATGCCTGGCCATCGCCGGCTTCCCCGGGACGAAGGCGCTGATGGAGGAGGCCGGCTGCGATGTCGTCACCTTCGAAGCGGATGAGCTGTGCCTGCCCTGTGAGGGCGGGCCGACCTGCCTGACACGCCCGCTCCAGCGCAGCTGAAGACGCCGCGGTCATCGTGCGCTGCGGTCCTTGACACCGAGTGAATGAACGTTCATTATGAATGAGCCTTCACTCACATCGACCGTACCCGGCGCCGACGCGACGCCGACGACAAGGAGCGCACCCAATGGCCTGGACCGTCAAGGACATTCCCGATCAGAGCGGCAAGACCGCCGTCATCACCGGCGCCAACAGCGGGCTCGGGTTCGAGGCCAGCCGAGAGCTGGCGCGAGCGGGCGCCACGGTCGTGATGGCCGTGCGCGACACGGAGAAGGGCCAGGCGGCGGTCGATCGCATCAGGGCAGACATCCCGACCGCCGACCTCGAGCTGCGCAGGCTCGACCTGGGGTCGCTCGACTCGGTGCGATCGTTCGCCGCTGGCGTCACGCAGGACCACGAGCACGTCGACATCCTGCTCAACAACGCCGGGCTCATGGCCACACCAGCGGGCCAGACGAAGGACGGCTTCGAGACCCAGGTCGGTACCAACCACCTCGGGCACTTCGTGCTCACGCAGGAGCTGATGCCGGTGCTCGAGGCGGCGGACGCGGCGCGGGTCGTGACCGTGACCAGCGGCGCCCGGCTGCAGGGGCACACCCTCACCGAGACCCGCATCAAGCTGGCCGACGACTACGATCCCTGGCGCGCCTACGGCGACTCGAAGCTGGCCAACTACCAGTTCGCCATCGAGCTCGCCCGTCGCCTCGAGGCTGCTGGCTCGAGCGTCTCGAGCCTCGTGGCCCATCCCGGACTGAGCCACACGAACCTGCAGGTCGCGACCGCCGCGGCTGGGGGTACGGGCATCTCGGGAGGCTTCTGGAAGGTCATGGCCCGGTACGTGGGCATGTCGGCGCTCGGAGGCGCCCTGCCGGTGCTGCGTGCAGCCACCGATCCCGAGGCCGCCAACGGCGAGTTCTACGGGCCACGCTGGAACGTGCGCGGTGCGCCGGTCAGGCTCGGCCCCGACGAGAAGCGCTCGGCCAAGGAGGACACTGCCCGGATGTGGGACATCAGCGAGTCTCGGACCGGTACAGTGTTCAGCCTTGGCAACTAGGACGAAGACCCCCGTCGATCGCGCAGCGCTCCTGCGGCGTGCCACGCTCGAGCTCGTCGCCGAGCGTGGCTTCCGCGGCACGAGCATGTCCGCCGTGGCCGACCGCGCCGGCGTCGCAGCCGGCACGGCCTACGTGCACTATGACTCGAAGGACGAGCTGCTCATCGCGACGTATGTCGAGATCAAGGCGGAGCTGGCGGCGGCAGCGGTCGCGGGCCTCGACCGCGAGGCGTCGCTGGATGACCAGTTCATGCAGCTCTGGCACGACGCCTATCGTCACCTCGCGGACGACCCGGCACGGGCGCGCTACATCATCCAGATGGAAGCCTCGCCCTACGCCGACGCGGCTCATCGTCGGGCGATGGAGCGGCAGGATCCGCTGGTGGAGGCCAGCGCGGAGTTGGCGCGCTACGTCGTCGACCTGCCGCCGCTCGTCGTCTGGGACCTCGGCTTCGGGCCGGCCATCCGGCTCGCTGCCGATCCCGATCGCACCCTTGATGCCGATGGCCTCGAGACCCTCGCGAGGGCCTGTCTACGGGCGGTGAAGCGGCCGGACTGAGCCCCACCCGGAGGGGTACGCTGGCCCGGTGAAGGCCATCGCCATCCGTCCGGGCTCGCCCGGCTCCGTGCATCTGCGCGACCTGCCCCGACCGTCCCTCGACGAGGTGCCTGACGGGGCGTGGAGTGCGGATCCGCATGATCCGAGCCGGCCTGTGCGGTACTGACGCCGACCTCGCGGCAGGGGAGTACGGGGTCGCGCCGCCCGGTGCCGACTTCCTCGTCCTGGGCCACGAGTCGCTGGGACGGGTGGCCGAGCTGGGCCCGGCCGCCGCCGGGGTGTCGGTCGGGCAGCTGGTGGTCGTCACCATCCGTCGCCCGGGTAGCAGCGCCTACGACCGCATCGGCCGACCGGACCTCTCCACCGACCCCGTCTTCATCGAGACCGGCATCAGCCAGGCCCACGGCCTGATGGTGGAAGAGGTCGTGGTGGACTCCGACTACCTCGTGCCGGTGCCCGACGCGCTGGAGGACGTGGCCATCCTCACCGAGCCGCTCAGCTGCATCACCAAGTCGCTGCGCCAGGCGGATCAGGTGCAGGCCCGCCTCGACCTGTGGCAGCCGAAGCGGGCACTGGTCACCGGTGCCGGCACCATCGGGCTGCTCGCGACGCTGGCCCTGCGCCTGCGAGGGCTGGCGGTCACGACCTACGCTCGCCGCACCCCGCCCACGCGCAACAGCCGCCTCGTCGAACGCCTGGGAGCGCGCTACGTGAGCGCCGCCGAGCTCGAGCTCCCGGCACTCGTGGAGCGCGACGGTCCCTTCGATCTCGTCTTCGAAGGCTCGGGAGCCCCGGAGCTGATCGAACCCGCGGTGGGGACGCTCGCACCCAACGGCGTGGCCGCGCTCTTCAGCGTCACCCCCGGCAGCCGGCCCCTGTCGGTGGACATGGCCAGGCTCAACCAGTCGCTCGTGCTCTACAACCGCGCGCTCGTGGGCAGCGCCGCCGCCGCCTGGGCCGACTATGCGGGAGCCGTGGCCACCATCGCCGAAGCACAGGCCCACGACCACACCAGCGGCTGGCTGGCCGAGCTGCTCACCGACCGCATCGAGGGCTTCGATGCTGACGCCATCGCGGCCCACCTCGCCGACTCGGGTGACCACATCAAGATCACCGTGGAGATCGAAGGGACCATCGACTAGGGCACCGATCGGCCCCGGGCGCGGGGCCGGTCGGCAGGATGTGTCCTGCGCGCAGCGGGCGTACAGTTGGGGCATTCGATGACGACCGCATCTGCCACTCCAGCCGAACCGGCGCCGACGGACGCGACCGGAGTCGGTGGAGCAGCCGCAGGGCACTCCCGCGCCAGCACCACCGCCTCCCGGTCCGGCCAAGCGTGGGCGTCTCTCTGGCTATCGCGCCCTCAAGCATCCCGGCTTCCGCATCTACTTCGTGGGCATGCTCTTCCGCGGCGCGTCCATGTGGATGCCGCTGGTGGCCATCCCCTGGCTGGCCGTGGAGCTGGGTGCCAGCCCCGCCGAGGTCGGCATCGTGACCGCCTTCTTCTACCTGCCCACGCTCTTCGTGGGGCCCATGGGCGGCGTGCTGGCCGACCGCGTCAACCGGCGCAACGCCATGATCGTCGCGCAGACCTTCGCCACCGTGCTGTCGCTGACCATCTTCGTGCTGGTGCTCGCGGGCGTGCAGTCGCTGCCGCTGCTGCTGGCCTTCTCGTTCGGCTTCGGCCTGCTCATCGCGGTCGAGGTGCCCATCCGCCAGGCCTTCATGACCGAGCTCATCCCGCGCTCGGACCTCTCCAGCGCGACATCGCTCCACGCCACGGCCTGGAACCTCACGCGCCTGCTTGGCCCGGTCATCGCCGGCGCCCTCATCGCCAGCTTCGGCTCGGCTGCGCCGTTCCTGGTGGCGGGGCTGGCCTCAGCCTTCGTGGCCGTCTCCTTCGTGTGGATGGACCGCTACCGGCGAGCGGGTCGAGGACGCAGCGACCGTACGCACTCGGTCATGAGCGACCTCCGCGAAGGCATCGCGTTCGTGGCCGGCAACTCCGTGGTGCGCCTGTCGCTGCTCTCGATCTTCACCGCGGCCACCTTCGGCATGGCCACCTTCACCACCCTCGCCCCGCTCTACGCCACCGACGAGCTGGGCCTGGGCGCGGACGGCTACGGTGCCTTCCTCGGTGCGTCCGGCGCGGGCGCCTTCGTGGCTGCCCTGGTGGTGACGACGTTCGCACGTGGCGACCGGCGCAACTGGCTCATCGGCGGCATGCTCTCGATCGCGGTCCTCGTCGCCGCCGTGGGCCTGGCGCGATCGGCGACCGTGGTCTACATCCTGGCCTTCTTCCTCGGCGCGGCCCAGATCGCGCTCGGCCAGAACGCGCTCGTGTCGGTGCACGGCGCCACGCCCGACCAGCTTCGTGGACGTGTCATCGGCATCTGGGTCATGGCCTTCCAGGCAGCCAGCCTCATGGGCGCGTTCCTCGCGGGCGTGGTGGCTGAGCTGGTGGGCGTGCGCGCGGCGATGGTGGCCGGCGCCCTTGTGCTCGCGGTCATCGGCCTGGCCGCGAGCGTGATCATCCGTCGTGCCGACTGGCGCATGGCGCCAGCCCCGGCGGCCAGCGGCTGAGGGGTGAAGAGAAGCGGCGGGATGCCTCGAGGGCACCCCGCCGCTTGCTCGTGCGTGCGAGTTCGGGGAGACGAGTCCCCGCGACTAGCGACTAGAAGTCGAAGTCGTTGATGTTCTCAGCGGTGAAGATGAACGGGGCGCCGAGGAGGACCTCGGAACCGTTCACGACCACGAGGTCACCGAGCTTGCCAGCGGAGACGCTGGTGTCGCCGGGAGCGAACTCGCCGTCGACGATGGCGCGGGTGACGTAGACCGCGGCGTAGCCGAGGTCCACCGGGTTCCAGAGGACCACGTTCTGCACGCAGCCGCTCTCGACGAAGGGCTTCATCTCGTTGGGGGTCGCAAGACCGACCACGGAGACGGCGCCACAGGCACCGGCCTGGGTCACGGCGTCGGCCGAGGCCGGGGTCGCGACGGAGGTCATGCCGAAGATGCCGTTGATGTCATCGCCGTACTTGTTGAGGAGCGTCTGGGCCTGGCTGAAGGACAGCGGGTAGTCCTCCTGGGCCTCGAGGGTCTCGAGCCAGGTCAGGTTCGGGAAGCACTGCGCAGCGTAGGCTTCCATCTCGGCGATCCAGCGCGCCTGGTTCGGCGTGGTGAAGGTCGAGGTGACGATGCCGAAGGAGGCATCCTCGCCCTGCTCGGCGACGAGGCTGTCGATCATGGCCTTGCCGATGCCGTTGAACTCGGCCTGGTTCACGAACCACTCGCGAGCCTCAGGCACGGAGTTGGCGTCGTAGCCCACGACGCGAACGCCGTTCTCGAGCGCCTTCTGCAGCACCGGGCCGATGGCCACGGGGTCGTTGGCGGCGAAGAGCACGCCGTCCACGCCCTGCGTGATGTAGTTGTCGATGAAGGTGATCTGCTCGTCGATGTTGGCCTGGGTCGGGCCGTCGTTGATGACCTCGACGTTGCCGAGCTCAGCCGCGGCTTCCTGCATGCCCTGGGCAGTGGCGTTGAAGTAGCCGATGCCGATGAGCTTGGGGATATCGACGAGGGTGATGTCGGCGCCGGCCTCGGCGACCGGGTTCATGACGGTTCCGCCGTCGTAGTCGCCGGCGGGCGCTGCCGGGGGAGCTTCCCCACCGGGGCAGGCGAGCGGGTTGGTCGGGAGCTGGTCAGCGCCATCCCAGGCGGCGCTGGCGACGCCCACGGAGCCCATGGTCAGGGCCATCGTGGTCAGAAGAACGATTGGCTTGCGCATCTTGCGGTACATCTCCTCCAGTTGTGATCGAGTCTTGGACGATCAACGGTCCCTCTTGGACCCTTGCGCGATCGGTTGTTCTTCAGTCACCTCCTCTCGACATCGAGCGCTATCAGCTCTCTTGGGTTGCGCGCGGGATCAGTTGGTCCGGCGTCGTTGGATGAACGTGTTGATGAGCACCGCGATGATCAGGACGAGGCCGACCACGATGGTCGTGGCATCACCCTTGGCCCCGGCAAGGGCCAGGCCGTTGCGCATCAGCTGGATGAGCATAAGCCCGAGCACGGTCCCGATGATGGTGCCGCTGCCGCCGAAGATGCTGGTGCCGCCGACCACCACCGCGGTGATCGCCGTGAGCTCCCAGCCGGTGCCCATGTCCTGGCGCGTGGTGCTCACGCGTGAGACGAAGACCCAGCCGGCCAGGCCGGACATGAAGCCCGACAAGGTGTAGATGATGAACTTGTTGCGGAAGACGGGCATGCCGCTGAAGCGGGCACCGGTCTCGTTGTTGCCGATGGCGTAGAGCGAACGTCCGAACGGCGTCCAGGCCAGGGCGGCACCGATGATGGTGATGCTGATGACCACCATGAAGAGCTGGTTGGGCACGCTGGCGAGGCCAAAGAAGTCGAAGTCCCGCTGGCCCAGGATGAAGAACCATTCCGGATAGCCGCGTACGGAGCGACCCTGGGCGATACCCTCCGCCAGGCCGCGGAACAAGGCCAGTGTGGCGAGGGTGGTGATGAGCGGGGGCAGGCCCACCTTCACGATGAAGAAGGCGTTGAAGGCACCGCAGAGCGTGGCGATGACCAGTGCCACCGCCACGGCTGCCTCCAGGGGCAGGCCCCAGCTGTTCCAGGCGACGCCCAGCATGATGGCCGTCAGGCCGGCGATGGAGCCGACCGAGAGGTCGATGCCGCCAGTGATGATGATCAGCGTCATCGGCAGCGCGATGAGCGCGATCTCCGTGGCCAGCCGGCCCTGGTTGAGCAGGTTCTCCGGGGTCAGGAAGACATCGGAGAGCAGCGACATCAGGGCCACGCCGACGATGAGGATGAAGAAGAGGATCGTCTCCTGGCGAGAGAGGATGCTCTTGAGGCGATCGTTCATCGTGGTGCCATTGCCGTTGGCTGTGGGGTTCGCGGTCGTCATCTGTGCACCTCCCCCTACATCCTCTCCTGGCGCCGTCTGCGGACGATGTCCAGCAGCACGGTGACCAGGATGAGCACGCCCAGGATGGCGCGCAGCCAGAAGGGTGAGATGTCCACGAACACGAGGGAGGCCCCGATGGTGCGGATGAGCACGGCTGCGAGCGTGGAGCCGATGACCGTGCCGATGCCACCGAGGATCGAGACGCCACCGACCACGGCGGCAGTGATGATCTGCAGCTCCAGGCCGGCCGGGACCACCGTCTGGATGGTGTTGAACTGGGTCGCGTACATCACCGCTGCGACCCCGTAGAAGGCGCCGGCGATGATGAAGGTCTTCATCAGCGAGCTGCGCACATCGATGCCGGAGAGGCGCGCGGCCTCCTTGTTGCCGCCGATGGCGTACTGGGACCGGCCCAGTCGGCTCCAGCGCATCCAGGCGAAGGCGACGCCGGTGAGGATGAGCATGACGATGACCGAGACGGGCAGGAAGGCGATGTTCTGCTGGGCGATGCCGTAGCCGTCCGGCAGGGCGGTGATGGTGTTGCCGCCGGCCACGAAGATGAGGCCGCCACGGAGGATGCTGAAGGTACCCAGCGTGACCACGATGGCAGGTATCCCGAGGTAGGCCACGAAGAAGCCGTTGACGGCGCTGATGAGCATGCCCGCGAAGATGGGCACGATCCAGGCCAGCGCCAGCACCACCGCCGTGGGCCAGCCGGCTCCACCGAGGATCTCGGCGATGCTGCCCGAAAGCGACCACAGCACCGCGATGGCGGCACCGCACGAGATGTCGATGTTGCCGGTGATGATGATCATCGAGATGCCGATGGCGGCGACCGCGATGTAGGCGTTGGTGTTGAGGATGTCGGTGAGGTTGCGCTCGTTGAGGAAGCGCGGGTTGTAGAGGCCGACGCCGATGACGAGCGCGATGAGGATCAGCAGCAGGATGCCTTCCTGCGAGCCGAAGACCTTGCGTGCGCTGTCGAGCCAGCGGTTGCCTCGCACGGTGCTGGTGGCTGCGGTCATGCCGCACCACCTGCCGCCACGACGGGTCCGTCGCTGGCCTCGATCGCGTCACTCATCATGGCCGAGCCGACGTTCTGCTGGGTCGCCTCGGCCCGACTGAACTCGGCCACCAGGCGGCTGTTGCGCATCACCAGGATGCGGTCGCTCATGCCCAGGACCTCCGGCAGCTCGCTCGAGATCATGAGGATGCCCATGCCTTGCTGCGCGAGCTCGCTCAGGAGGCGATGGATCTCCGCCTTGGCGCCGACGTCGACGCCGCGGGTGGGCTCATCGACGATGAGCATCTTGGGCTGGCTGGCCAGCCACTTGCCCACCACCACCTTCTGCTGATTGCCACCGGAGAGCTTGTTCACGACCTGCTCGCCGCTGGTGGCGATGATGTTGAGCTGCTCGATGAGCCGATCGCCGGACGCGCGCTCCTGCCGCTTGATGACGAAGCCAAAGCGGGTGAAGGTGTCGAGGATGGCCATCGAGAGGTTCTCGCGGATGCGCATCTCGCGCACCAGCCCCTGCGTGCCGCGATCCTCCGGGATGTAGGCGATGCCCAGCTTCATGGCCTGGCGCGGCGACCCGATCCTGGCGGCCTTGCCGCTGACCCGGATCTCGCCGCTGTCGGGCTTGAGGATGCCGAAGATGCACTGGGCGGTCTCGCTGCGGCCGGAGCCCACCAGGCCTGCGACGCCCACGATCTCGCCCTTCTTGACATCGAAGGTGACGTTGTCCGAGTGCGGATGGCGCGTCAGGTTGCGCACTTCCAGCACCGGCTCGCCGACCTCCGTGGGCAGCTTGGGGAAGAGGTCCGTGATGGTCCGGCCGACCATCATGCGGATGAGGTCATCCTCATCCGTCTCGCTCACAGGCTTGGAATCAACGAACTTGCCGTCGCGCAGGACCGTCACCTTGTCCGCCAGCTGGAAGACCTCGATGAGGCGATGGCTGATGTAGATGATGGCCACGCCGCGCTCCTTGAGCAGGCGCACGATCTCGAACAGCCGCTCGACGTCGGACTCGGTCAGGGCCGCCGAGGGCTCGTCCATGATCAGGACCTTGGCATCGAGCGAGAGGGCCTTGGCGATCTCCACACGCTGCCGGTTGCCCACGTTGAGCGTGCCCACCTTGCGCTTGACGTCCATGTCATGGATGTTCAGCGAGGCCAGGATCTCCTGCGAGCGCCTGTACATCGCACCCCAGTCGATGACCTCGGTGGGGCCGGCCTTGCGCATGGGTGCGTGGCCCATGAAGATGTTCTCGGCCACGGTCAGCTCCGGGTACAGGCTGAGCTCCTGGTACATCGTGGCGATGCCGGCCGCCTGCGCATCGTGCGGACTGCGGAACTTGACCTCCTTCCCCTCCATGCGGATGGTGCCGCTGTTGGCGGGGTGGACACCGGAGATGACCTTGATGAGGGTCGACTTGCCGGCGCCGTTCTCACCCACGAGCGCGTGGACCTGTCCCGCGTCGGTCGAGAAGTGGACGTCCTCGAGCGCCTTCACGCCGGGGAACGACTTGCTGATGTTGCTCAGTTCGAGCAGCGCTGTCATGCCGTGCTGTTCCTACCTGTGGGCTCGTTTGGGGTGTGGAGCGTGCCGGCAGCCCGGATCCCTGAGCATGGCTGGGTGCAATCGTTTGCAGGATAGCCTACCCCGCGCTCGGTCCGCCGACTCACCGAGCGCCCGCCCGGGCCATCTCTTCGCCCATGTAGCGCCGCGCCTGCACGGCCAGGTCCATGCTGTTGTCCCACATGTTGCGCCAGATGCGAAGCGTGGTGGTGAGGTCCTCGTCGACGACCTTGGAGCTGAACGACTCGAAGGTGATGATGCCGTCGTACTCGGCATCGACGAGCGCCTTGAAGAGCTCGGGGAAGTTCACGTGGCCCTGGCCCAGGTAGCCGCGGTGGTTCTCGCCGATGTGGACGTAGCCGAGCAGGTCACCGGCGTCGAAGACCGGGTCGCGGAAGTTGTTCTCCTCGATGTTCATGTGGTACGAGTCGAGGTGGACGACGAGGTTGTCCGAGCCGGTCTCCTTGATGTACTCGACCGTCTGGGCCGAGGTGTTGAGCAGGTTCGACTCGTAGCGGTTGACGAACTCGAGCCCGACCGTGATACCGGCGGCCTTGGCCTTCTCGGCCAGCTTGGTGATGACCTTCTGGCTGTTCTCACGGCTCAGCGGTGTGGCGGGGTGGCCGTAGGGGCCAAGGGCGCTGAAGATCACGCCGCCAAGGTACTTGGCGCCGATGTCCTGCGCGAAGGTGAGCGCGCCCATGAGCGTCTGCTCTCCGCGGGCCACCGAGTCCGGGTCCTCGCTGTTGATGTCGTTGTCGAAGCCGAGGCCCAACGAGCAGGTGGCCTCCATGTCGTTCGCCTCGAGGGCAGCCACGATGGCCGGCAGGTCCATCTGGTCCGGGCTGAAGACCGGGAACTCGACGAGGTCGAAGCCGGCCTCCTTGCTGCTCTCGACGGTGTAGGCACACTCCTGTGCACCCCAGCTGCCGCTCCAGACGAGCCCGTGGACTCCGAACTTGTTCATCGATCGTCTCCTTTCCCCGGCTCCACGCGCGGAGCCCTCCGTGCCGATGTGGCTTAGCCGTCCCTGTGCAGGAGCGCCTTGAAGCGCTGCTGCGCCTCACCCCAGAAGTAGCCCTTGGGCTGGTACGTCTTCATGGGGAACGAGCGCGCGATGAGCTCGCGTGCCTGGGCCAGGTCACCCAGCTCGCCCGAGCTGATGGCCTGGATGCTGATGTTGCCGATGGCGGTCGCCTCGACCGGACCGGCCACGACCTCCCGCTTGCTGGCGTTGGCCGTCATCTGGCAGAGCAGCTCGTTCTGCGAGCCGCCGCCGACGATGTGGATGCGGTCGAGCTCTCGGCCCGTGACCTGCCCCAGGGTGTCCACCACCCACGCGTACTTGAGCGCGAGCGATTCGAAGATGACGCGGAAGAGCGTGGCCGTCTCGAGGGGGATCGGCTGGCCTGTCTCCTCGCAGTACTCGCGGATGCGAGTGGGCATGTCACCTGGCCAGAGGAAGCGCTTGTCGTCAGGGTCGACGAAGGCCGTCCACTGCGGACCCGTCTCAGCCAGGTCGCAGATCTCCTCGTATGACGGTGCGCCGTCGCCCGGCCAGAGCGCCTTGCGGCTCTGCTGCAGGAGCCACAGGCCCATGCAGTTCTTGAGCAGGGTGATGGTCCCGTCGTAGCCGCCCTCGTTGGTGACGTTGGCGGCCAGGGCAGCCTCGGTCACCACCGGCTCGCGGACCTCGAGGCCCACGAGTGACCAGGTACCCGACGAGATGTAGGCGGTGGAAGGGCTGGCCAGCGGTACCGCCGCCACGGCGCTCGGCGTGTCGTGCGAGGCGCCGGCCACGACGGTCGCACCCTTGCAGCCGGTGGCGTCGGCGACCTCGTTGAGCAACGTGCCGAGCTCGGTACCCGGCTGCACGATCTGCGGCAGGAAGTGCGTGGGGATGCCCAGGCGGTCGAAGACCGGGCGCGCCCAGTCCTTGGTCCAGGGATCGACCGTCTGGCCGGTGGTGGCTTCGGTGTACTCGGCCACGTCCGCACCACAGAGGAAGTGGTTGAAGATGTCCGGCATCATCAGCATCTTGTGCGCCACCTCGAGGATCGGATCGTGGGCCCGGACCTCGCTGAGCATCTGGTAGATGGTGTTGATGGACATGAACTGGATGCCCGTGGCCATGTACAGCTCTTCGCGCGGCATGAGCGCGAAGGCTTCCTCGAGCATCGTCTCGTGGCGCGTGTCGCGGTAGTGCACGGGGTTGCCCAGGAGCTTGCCCTGCGCGTCGAGGTACCCATAGTCCACGCCCCAGGTGTCGACCGACACCGAGTGCACCGCTCCGTCGGCGGACGCCTTGCGCAGGCCGTCGAGGATGTCCCCGAACTGCCGCGGGAAGTCCCAGTAGAGCGTGCCGCCCATGCGCACCGGCACATTGGCGTAGCGGTGGACCGGCTCGATCGTGAGCTTGTCGTCGGCGATGGTGCCGACGATGGTGCGGCCGCTCTCAGCCCCGAAGTCGAGTGCGACGTAGCGACGTCCTGTCTCAGCCATGCTGCAGCACCTCGATACCCATCCCTTCAAGCCCCCGGATCATGTCCTCGGGAGCGCCGGCGTCGGTGAAGACACCGGTCAAGTCATGCGGGCGGCAGAACGTGGCCGAAGCCACCCGCCCCCATTTGCTGTTGTCCACCAGCGCGTAGACCTCTCGCGCCGCTGCGACCATGGCCCGCTTGATCTGGGCCTCCTCCTCGGTCGTCTCGGAGAGGCCGTCCTCGGTGGTGAAGCCGGCCGCGCCGAGGAAGGCCTTCTGGACGTTCACGCGACGGAGCACGCCGTCTCCCAGCTGACCCACCAGCGAGAGCGAGCGGCCACGTACGCGGCCGCCCATGAGCAGCACGCTGATGTCCGGCCGGACGGCCAGCTCCATGGCCATCCGGATGCTGTTGGTCACGATGGTCAGGCTCTGGCCGGAGGTCCGCTGCATGAGCTCACGCGCGAGGTAGAGGCAGGTCGTGCTGGCGTCGATGATGATCGAGTCACCGTCGCTGACGCGGGTGGCGGCGAGGGCCCCGATGGCCGCCTTCTCTGCCTGCTGCATGCGGTCGCGGACGTCGTAGGCGAGGTCCTGGCCGCGGACCCGAGGGGCGATGGCGCCGCCGTGGGTGCGCACGACGCGACCCATCTCGGCGAGCACATCGAGGTCCTTGCGGATCGTCACCGAGGACACGCCGAAGGTGTCTGCCAGCTCGGTCACACGGGCCCGACCGCGCTCTTCCACGAGGCGCGCGATCTCTGCCTGCCGTTCGTCGGCGAAGGCGGCCCGGGTCTCCTCGGTGGTGGCCGCGCTCATGCCACGGCGCCTCCGGCTGTCGCGAGCAGGACCTCTTCAGCGGCCTTGGTCCAGCGGCCCTCATCGAGCGCGGCCGCCACGGCGGGCAGCTCGTCGGCCATGTCGGTCAGCTTGATCATGCCCATCTGCGTCAGCTGCGGGTAGATGACGATCTTGCCGCCAGAGGTGCGGGCCTTGACCGATTCGAGGGCCTCGGCCACACCCTGCATGCCGCTGACGGCGTAGACGCTGATGTTGGTGTCAAGCGTGCCGGCCTCAAGGCGACCGAGCACGGCCTTCATGTCGCTGATCATGGAGCCGCTGGTACCCAGGATGTAGATGTGCTTCTCGATCATGCGGTCCAGGTCGAGAGGAGCGGTCGTGCCCACCGCGAAGCCGGCGAAGAAGTCGATGATGGCGCCGTTGTCGGCCAGGTCCACCGTGCCCGCCGCCAGCGACGGCACCGGCACCATGCAGCCGATGCGGGTGTAGCCACCGGCCGGCTCCTGACGCTTGCTGTCGATGGCGGCGAAGCCCAGGCTCCGTGCCGCAGCGAGGGGAGCGGCCACGCTCGCGAGATGGGCCAGGCGTTCCTCGTCGATGTCGACCGCGTCGACGCTGATGCCGGGCAGGCCAGCCGTGAGGGCGCGGACCACGTGCATGAAGCCCATGGGTCCGGCCGCACCGATGACGCCGACCTTCTCACCCGGGCGCAGCTCGCCGGTGGGCGGCACCCAGCTGTAGCCGTCCGCGGCGGAGGAGCCGGTGGTGCCCACCCAGCGGAGCAGGTCGTAGTGGACGCGCCCCACGTCGACCTCCACGGGCCGGCCCAGCTTCTCGCCGCCGAGCACGATGTCGATGACCCCCTTGAGCGTGAGCAGCGCCTGCAGGGCCTCCACGCGATCGGGGTCGGAGCCGAAGTAGACGATGTCGTCGAAGGAGCCGGCGGCCAGGTCGTCAAGGCTGTCGACGAAGGTGGTGCCGAGCGACTCCATGGCGGCCTGCTGGGCGCTGTCGGCCACGACCGCGATGATGGACGCGGGCGGGGCCATCTCGATGAGCTCGGGCAGGCCTTCGATGACGCGGCCGCTGTCGGCCACCACCAGCAGCTTGCCGCCGGTCGCGAGCGTGCCTCGCTCCTCGGTGGCGTAGGCGCGCTCGACGCAGGCCCACGGCTCCAGCAGGCCGACCGCCGAGGCGCTGGGCTCCTCGCTCACGGGGATGAGGAAGCGCTCCTGCGTCTGGGGGTCGATGATCACGCGCTCGTCCATCAGCGTGTACTGCTGGAGGGCGCCCTCGAAGTTGTAGCCGAACGAGGCGTTGGAGCCCGCCGTGAGCATGTGGCGGTAGTCGGTCTGTACGAGGGCCCGGTCGCCGACCTGGTGGCGCTGGACCTCGGAGCCCACAGCCACGACACGAGCGCAGGCCTCGTGGCCGGGCACCGTGGGCTGCTCACCGGGCACGTAGCTGGGGATGGTGGCCAGCTCTCGCGGCGTCAGGAAGGTGAGCACCTCGCCCTTGCGTGGATGCGAGGTGAAGGCGTGCAGCAGCTTGGTGTCGCTGAAGCAGATGCCGGTGGCCTCGATCTGACACAGGATCTGGGTGGGGCCCAGCTCCGGCACGGGCTTCTCCGTGTTGAGCACGGTCTCGTCCGCGGCCACGATCTGGATCGCGTACTGGGTCTGGGGGATCTCGGTCATGAGAGCATCACCTGGCCTCCGGTGACCGGCAATGCCTGTCCGGTCTCGTACTGCTGCGAGACGAGGTAGAGGATGGCCTCGACCACGTCGTGGGGGGTGCAGCCGCGGCCCATGGGGACCTTGGCCTCGTAGGCGGCCCGCACCTCATCGATGGTGGTGGCGCCGGGGATCTTGCCCTCGCGCAGGTACTGCACGAAGAGGCCGTCATCAGGGTCCGACCAGAGCGGACCCTCGTAGAAGTTGCCCGGGCAGACGGCGTTGACCTTGATGCCGTCCTCGATGAGCTCGAGGGCGAAGGACTGGGTCAGGCCCACGCCGCCGAACTTGGAGCCGGCGTAGGCGAAGTTGCGCTTGGAGCCCACGAGCCCGGACTTGGAGTTGACCTCCACGATGTCACCGAGGTAGTCCGGACGGGCAGCGTGCTGGGCGGCCAGGACCGGCGCCACCGCACGGACGCCGAGGAAGTAGCCGCGGTAGTTGACCGAGGTCACGAAGTCGAAGTCCGCCACCGGCTGCTCGGTCACGCCGCCGGCACGAAGCACGCCGGCGTTGCTGACGAAGAGGTCGATGCCGCCGTAGCGCTCGACGACCTGGGCCACGCCGGCCTTGACCGAGTCCTCGTCGGTCACGTTCATGGCCACGGCCCAGGCGCGACCGGCGCCATGCTCGGCCTCGATGGCGGCAGCTTCCGCGGCTGCCTGCTCGGCCTGCAGGTCGGCGAGGACGACGGTGCCGCCTTCGCGCGCGAGCCCCTGGGCGATGCCCAGGCCAAAGCCCTGTGCGGCACCGGTGACGAGGGCGACCTTGCCCGCGAAGCGTCCCTGCGCACCCTGGAGGGCCGCGGCGTTCTTGCGGTAGGACTCCACCTCCCAGTGCTCGATGAAGCCGCGCTCCTCGTCGCTCAGCGCGCGCACGCGGCCGAGCGCATCGGCACCCTCGTAGACGCGCAGGCAGTCGAGGTAGACGTCGCGCGCGGTGTCCACGCCCTTCCACGAGTCGCCGGCGGCGAAGATGCCCAGCCCGGGCACGACCGTGACGATGGGCTTGGCGCCGTGCTGCTGTACGTGCGCCTGGAGCGCGCCGGCCAGCAGGTCCGGGGCCGTCGCGGGCTCGACGTCCGCAGGCGGGTCGAAGAGCAGGGGAAAGGAGCCGGAGTAGACGATCTGGTCGGGGGTCATGGCGCCGCCGAGCACGGCCGCTCGGCCGTCCTCGGACTCGAGGTAGTCGGCCGCGGCGGGTGCGGGGTCGTAGGTCACCAGCTTCAGCGGCTCGTCGGGCTCCGATAGCAGGCCACGCAGCGTGGGCGCGATGGTCTGGGCCAGCTGGGCGGCCTTGGCCGCATCGGCGGCGATGCGGGCGGCAGCGCGGCCGCTGGCACCGACGGTGATGCCGGCGCGCTCGAGAGCGCCCTTGACCGTGCCCATGACGTGCTCGTTGAGCTGCGCGATCTCGGCGATGGTGTCCGCCGAGACGATGATGCCGTGGTCACCCATGAAGGTGATGCGTGGTGCCGGCCCGCCGGTGCGGCTGACGTGGGCTTCACGCAGATCATGGATCACACGCGCCAGCGGCAGGCCCGGGTCGGTGTAGGGCACCCACAGGGCCTCATCACCGAACAGGTCCGTCATGAGCTCCTTGCCGTTCAGGTTGCAGGTGACGGCGTTGGGCACGATGGCGTGGGTATGGAGCACGAACGTCTCCGGCAAGAGCGAGTGGAACATCAGCTCCACCGACGGGCGGCGGCCCTTGGCCTCGCCCATGCGCACCTTGGCCGCTGCCCGCATGACCGGGTCGGGAGCGCCCGGGAGACGCGCTTCGTCTTCCTCGCTGCCGCCGTTGAGCAGGAGCTCGAGGAGGGGAGCGGTCGCGAGCGGCACGAGGTCATCGGCCTCGATCTGCGCCAGCGACACGCCGCTGGGCTTGATGTAGACGATGCCGTCCGCCTTGACCGACGAGTTGCCACCACCACCGCGGGTGTACTCCGGGTCACGCCCGAAGCGTTGCGACATCTCGACGGCGTCACGCAGCAGCTGGTCGTCGTGGGGCAGGACGCGGAGCGTGCTGAGGTCGGTCATCGGTCGGTCCCCGTGGCCTCGTAGATGAGCTCGGCGCCCATCTCGGCGAAGTAGCGGAGGCGGGACTCGGCATCGGGGAAGCCGGGGTTGAGCGCGCCTGTCTCGTCGACGTAGCCGGCCTGACCCTGCTGCTTGAGCTGCTGATGAGCGGCCACCACGCAGACACCCTCCCAGAAGATGTCCCTGGAGGCCTCCGAGATGGGGACACCGCCGACGCAGGTGGGGTCGACGGGGATGCGCTCGAGGGTGTTGTGCTCGGTGCCGGCGGTGACGAAGATGCCGGCGTCCCGCCAGGCCTTCACGTAGCGGTCGACGCACTCGGGCGTGTTGCGCACGGTCACGAGCTCCGCGCCGTAGATGTCCTGCTGCCCGAGGCGCTCGACGAGCGCTTCGACCGGATCCTCGTAGCCGCAGATGGGGTCGGCGCCGTCGGCTACGGTGGGGTAGACCACGATGGCGCCCGTGCCGCGGATGAAGCTGACGGCGTCCTCGAAGGGGACCGGCGTCTCGTCCACGAAGGCAGGACAGCCGGCCTTCATGAGCCTGGAGCGCAGCTCGCCCTGGGTGCCTACCACGTCATCCGGCGCGGCCTTGGCGGGCTGGCCGTAGAGGCGCTGGAGGAAGGCGCCGCGCTGGTCCACCGGGAGTGCCTCGAAGAGCGCCTCCTGGAAGCCCAGGGCCACGTGTCGCTCCTGCAGGATGACCCACTCGGCGGGCACATCCGCGCGCTCGCAGACGAGCTTGACGATGGAGTCGTAGCTGACGTCGAGGTCGAGGCCGGCCTGGGCGTACAGCTCACGCGTGAGGTCGATCATGCGCGCGTGGCGGGCCTCGTTGGCGACCTTGGCGTCGGCCATGAAGGCCACGCTTTCGGCGCCGGGGTCGGAGGGCCTGGGGATGCCCTTGCCGCAGATGTAGGCGCGACCGGGGTTGGCCGGGTCGTTGACCGTCATGTCGGCACGCATGGCCTCATCCATGACCGAGATGAACTCGAGGCCGAAGAGGGCCTTGAGGCCGTGCTCACGCGCGGCCGCGTCGAAGCGGTCGTAGACGCCGAAGCTGTGGAAGTTGGAGGTGCCGATGACCTTCACGCCTTCCTTCGCCGACGTCTCCACCGCGTCCTCCACCGTGGTGAAGGCGGAGAAGTTCGGGGGCACGTGCAGATGGGTGTTGAAGGTCAGGCGCGGACCTGGTGCCGCCATGCGGATGCTCTCCTCCTCCGACCGTGAGCCACTCGCGCTGGACTTGCGAGTGCTTACGTTTGCTTTCTGATGTGTCGCAACTATAGCAACCGCCGCAAGCGTTTGGAGGGCCGGATGGCACCTTCGGGCAGGTGCCCGCAGGTGGATGGGAGCGCGGCGCGGGGGCGCGGCGTTGGGGCGCGGCGTTGGCGTTTGTCCCTGGCCCGCGGCGTTGCCGTTCAGTGCTGGCCAGCGGCGCTGGCCCTCGGCGTTGGCCGCCGCCTTGGCCCTCGGCGTTGCCGTTCAGCGGTCGATCTCGACGACCACGTGCATCGGCTGCCGGTCCGTGCCGTCGCGTGGCAAGGATCGGCGCTTCATGGTCGCGTCCTGCCGCTCGGCGGCAGATCCGCTGACACGTGCAGTCAAGGTGGTCGCGTTCAGCCGCTCAGCGGCAACAGGCCCTGAACTGCCGCCGAGCGGCCCGCGGCGTTGGCCGCTCGGCGTTCGCCCGCGGCGTTGGCCCGCGGCGTTGGCCCGCGGCAGCCGCTCGGCGTTCGCCCGCGGCGTTGCCGTTCAGCGGTCGATCTCGACGCTCGCGTGCTCCGGTCGTCTGGTGCGCGCCGTCGCGTGGCAAGGATCGGCGCTGCATGGTCACGTCCTGCCGGCCAACGGCAGACCCGTTGACACGTGCAGTCAAGGTGGTCGCGTTCAGCCGCTCAGCGGCAACAGGCCCTGAACTGCCGCCGAGCGGCCCGCGGCGTTGGCCCGCGGCGTTGCCGTTCAGTGCTGGCCTGCGGCCTTGGCCCTCGGCGTTGCCGTTCAGCGGTCGATCTCGACGACCACGTGCATCGGCTGCCGGTCCGTGCCGTCGCGTGGCAAGGATCGGCGCTTCATGGTCGCGTCCTGCCGCTCGGCGGCAGATCCGTTCACACGTGCAGTCAAGGTGGTCGCGTTCAGCCGCTCAGCGGCAAAGGACACAGAGCGGCGGGGGTCCTGTACCGCAGCCAAGCCGCAAGGAGCCGGCGCTGCCGCTCAGCGGCAAGGAACTGCAATCGGCCCCTGAGCGGCGAGGGACCGGCACTACCCCTGAGCGGCGAAGGACCGGCACTACCCCTGAGCGGCAGAGACGGCACACAGAGCGGCGGGGGTCCAGTACCGCAGCCAAGCCGCAAGGAGCCGGGGCTGCCCCCAGACGGCAAGGCCTGAGCAGGGTCGCGCTAGCCGGTGTTCTGGAGGCCGGCTGCCACGCCGCTCACGGTGAGCTGCACCAGCCGACGCATCTCCTCGCGCTCGGGATCGTCGTCGGGCATGGCCCGGAGCCGGCTGAGCAGCGTCACCTGCAGCTCGGAGAGCGAGTCCACGTAGGGGTTGCGCAGCGAGATCGAACGCTGCAGCGAGGGCGCCTCATCCAGCAGGTGCTTCCGGCCGCTGATGCGCAGCACCGCGGACACGGTTCGTTCGTACTCGGAGCGGATGAGCTCCCAGATGCGGTCGGCGTCCGGCTTGGGCGCCAGACCCGCGTAGCGCTGGGCCACCGAAAGGTCGACCTTGGCCAGGGCCATCTCCATGACATCGATGACACCGGTCATGAAGGGCGACTCGCGGTAGAGCTCCTGCAGCGACTCGGTCGCGCCGGCGCCGTGCTTCGCTTCGTAGTGCTCGACGGCGGTGCCCATGCCGTACCAGGCCGGCAGGAAGAGCCGGGCCTGCGCCCACGAGAAGACCCACGGGATGGCCCGCAGCTTGCCCAGCGAGATCGCGCCCCCGCCGCGCGCGGCCGGACGAGAGCCCATGGCCAGACGCGAGAGCTCGCCGATGGGCGTGGCCGCCACGTAGAAGGCCTCGAAGGCCGGGTCCTGCCACACCAGCGACTGGTACACCTGTGCCGACCGCGCGGCCAGGTCCGCCAGGATCGCCTTGCCCCGTGCGTGCGCGTCCTTCGCCTGCTGCTCGTGTCCCGGCGAGGAAGCGATGAGCACGGCGCTCGTCAGCTGGGCCAGGTGGCGCATGGCGATGTCGAAGTTGGCGTAGCGATCGGCCACGACCTCACCCTGCTCGGTGATCTTGAGCGTGCCGTCCAGCGAGTGTGGGGCGCTCGCGAGGATGGCCCGGCTCATGGGGCCGCCACCACGACCGATGGCCCCACCGCGGCCGTGGAACAGCGTCAGCCGGATGCCATGACGCTGCGCTGCTGCGACCAGCTTGGTCTCAGCGTTGTGCAGCAGCCATGCCGCGGCCATGGCGCCGGACTCCTTGGTCGAGTCGGAGTAGCCGAGCATGACCTCCTGGTGATCACCACGCACCCGTACGTGCTCACGATAGGTAGCATCGCTAAGCAGGCCGTCGAGCAGCCGGTCGGCGCCGTCGAGGGCATCAGCCGTCTCCAGCAGCGGCACCACGTCGATGGCGTCACGTGAGAGCCCGGCGTAGTCAGCCAGCTCGAGCACGTTGTAGACGTCCTCCGCCTCACGCGTGAAGCTGATGACGTAGCGGTGGCAGGCTTCAGGGCCGAAGCGCTCCTGGATCTCCGCGATGGCTCGATAGGTCTCGAGCACCTCGGCTGCGGTGACGCCGTTGCTCACTTCGCGCTCGCCCAGCAGCACCCCGTCGCGCAGCGCATGCAGGGTGGCGTCGTGGACCTCGCTGTGCTGACGCACCTCGAGCGAGAAGGCATGGAACCCGAACGTCTCCACCTGCCAGCGCAAGGACTGGACCTCGCCATAGGCCACGCGTGGCAGGCCGTCCTCGATGAGCGCTGCCTGCAGCTCGTCGATCTCCTCCAGCAGGTCAGCAGGGGAGGCGTAGCCAGCACCAAGGCCGCGTCCGTTGACGAGCCGGTGGCGTGTCTGGCGCAGCCGCTCGGCGATGGACCCGAATCGCTGTCGATACGGCTCGCCAGGGTAGTGCCCGACGATGTCGTCGTAGGCGTTGCCAAGCTCATCACGATCGAGCTCGAGGCGGGCTCGCAGGCGAGGCGAGATGTCCTCGCCCAGGTGCGTCGGTGTGACCGTGTGCAGCAGGCGCGTGGCGACGTGCTCGAGCCCGCGCAGCACGTGGTCCGCGCCGGTGGCTGCGGCCTGGCGTGTGATGGCAGCCGTGACGTGAGGGTGGCCATCGCGATCGGCGCCCACCCACGAGCCCCAGCGCAGGTAGGACTTGATGGCTGGCGGCCTGGTGCCCGTATGACCGGAGTCACGGGCCGGCCCACTGCCGCTCTCGGCCGACCCCTCACCGGTCCACGGCGCCAGGTCCAGGACCCGGTCGACGGTGCGGTAGAGATAGGGTGTGACGCGGAAGAGGGTCTCGTCGAAGAAGAGCAGCGCGGTGCGCACCTCATCCATGACCGTGGGGCGCTCGGTGCGCAGGAAGGACGTGCGCCACAGCAGCGAGATCTCCTCGCGCAGCTGGCGTCGGATCTCGAAGTCCTCGTTGGGTGTGAGGCGAGGGTCGTCAAGTCGGTCGACGAGGTCGAACGTCCGACGCAGGGCCACGAGCACGGTACGTCGTCGGGCCTCGGTCGGGTGGGCCGTGAGCACGAGGCCGATCGAGAGCGAGTCGAGCAGCTTCTGGATGGCCTCGGGCTCGTCTTCCTCGAGCAGCTTGCGCACGGCCGCCTCGATGGAGCCCTCCTGTCCGCCCGGCGTGGTGCGGGCGCGCTTGCGCACGCGTCGCACGCGGTGCTTCTCCTCGGCCAGGTTGGTCAGGTGGAAGTAGAGGCTGAAGGACTTGATGACAGGCTCGAGCTGCTCCTGGGGCAGCTCGTCGATGATCGCGCGCAGGCCCAGCTGGCGGGTGGGGCTGGGGTTCTTGCGGATGTCGATCGTCAGCTTGCGCATGCGCTCGACCACTTCGAGGGTCTCTTCGCCCGCCTGTTCGGCGATGACCTGGCCCAGCAGGGACCCCAGCAGTCGCACTTCGCGCGAGAGCGCGTCGGGGGCGTTGGAGGAGCCGATGCCCGCCGGCTCCGCCTCGACGGCGGGATTGGCGCGGTCGGCCTTGGCGTTGCGCTGGTCTTGCTGGTCGGTCACGGTGCTCGTCCCCCTACGGGATGTCGGCTGACTCCCGGGAGCCCATGACCTCACCACCGTCGACGCCGATGATGTTGCCGGTCATCCAGTGCGTCTGGGGCGTGGCCAGCACGGTCAGGGCGTCGGCCACGTCCTGCGGGGTGGTCAGGCGTCCCATGGGATTGCGTGCCTCGGCTGCGCGCACCAGCTGCTGCCAGCCGGGGATCCGCCGGAGCGCCGGGGTGTCGGTGACGCCTGCCCGGATGGCGTTGACCGTGATGCCAGCATGGGCGAGCTCGAGCGCGAGCTGCCGGACGTGGGCCTCGAGCGCAGCCTTCGCCGCGCTCACGGCGCCATAGGTAGGGACGGCCAGGATGGCGCCCTCGCTTGACATGGCGTAGATCCGCGAGCCGCGCTGCAGCATGTCCGCGTGGTACAGGTCGCGCGTCCAGTAGAGCAGCGAGTGGGCCATGACGTCGGCCGTCATCTCCATCTGCTTGCGCGAAAGCTCCTTGCGCTCCTGGTCGTCGGTCACGTAGTGCAGGGTGGAGCCGAAGGCGAGGGAGTGGAGCAAGGCGCCGACCATGGGTTGCTCACCGGCTGCGCGGCGTTCGGCGAAGAGCTCGCCGATGGCGGCCACCACCTTCTCGCGCTTGGCGTCGTCGGCAGCGTTGGTGTTGTGGAACACGACGGGCACGCCCATCTCGGCGATCTCGTCGCGCACGGCCTGCGCATCCGCCTTGGTGGCGCGCATGTCGAGGTGCACGCCGATGATGCCGAACCCGGCCCTGGCCCAGGCCTTGGCGGCCGCGGCTCCAAAGCCGCTGCTGGCGCCGAGCACCAGCGCCCAGCACTCTCGTCCATCCCACTTCAAGGACATCGTCACCTCCAGGCCGCAGTCTACCGGCGTCTCAGATGCGGTCAGGCCGAGGCACCGCCCACGTGTCGGTGAGCGACGGCTCGGCCTGCCGCCCCGGGGCTTCCCGGGGCTCGTCTTGGGTGTGTCGGGGCGACTAGCGCTCGGACTCGGCTTCCGCCTCGGCCTCGAGGTCGGCGGCGATGCCCAGCGCCACGCCCAGCTCCACGAGGTCCTGCGCGCCGATCCACTGGTTGCCGATGAGCATGCCGCCGGCGTCCACGACCGCGTCGCGCACGGGTACGGCCCAGGTGTGCTCGATGATCAGCAGCAGTGCCGCCGCGCCATCGGGCAGCTCGTCGATGAAGTCCTCGCCGATGGCTTCGACCACACCGAGACCGCCTGACTCGACGATCTCGGCACCGGCCTCGGCGCCTTCAAGCATGCCCTCCAGGCCGGCCATGCCCAGTCCGATGAGCGCGCCCATCTCCATGCCCAGCTCCGTGCGCTGCTCGTCGTCGAGATCGGAGACCCGCAGGATCTCGACCTCGTCGCCGTCAGCCACCACGGCGAGGGCGTCGATGATGCGGATGGTGCCGGCGTCGCTGAGCTTGATCAGCTCCTCGGCGATTCGCCCTTCGAAGCCGGCGGTGTCGGGAAATCCGAAAGCGAAGATCTGGATTGGTCCGAATGGCATGACGTGCCCTCCTCAGGCGTGCGCGGTCTCGTGGCTCATGGGGCCACGGCACGCCGTGGCTTCGAACACCGATGTCGGTGTAGCGCTCATGGTAGAACAGGGCACCACCAAGGGGCCGCCGGGGGCGCAGGAGGCACACGCATGCAACGACCGTTTCCGACCGCGGACATGGAGCTCACCCACATCCTCGTCGTCAGCGACCTCGAGCGCTCGATCGGCTTCTACCGCGATGTGCTGGGCGCGGAGCTCGTGCGCGAGTACGGCGGCTCGTCCGCGGTCTTCTCGTTCGCCGGAGCCTGGCTGCTGCTCGTCACCGGCGGCGGTCCGACCGAGGACAAGCCCACCGTCACCTTCGCCACCCCTGCCGACCCCGACTCGGTGAGCCACGCCATGACCATCCGCGTGCCCGACGGCATGGCGGCATACGAGGCACTCAAGGAGCGCGGCGCGGTGTTCCTGACGCCGCCCGTCACCTCCGAGTGGGAGGTGCGCGGCTTCTTCCGCGACCCCGATGGGCATCTCCTCGAGATCAGCGAGTTCCGCGGCGGCTCGTGACGGTTGCTGGTTCTGAGCTGAAGGACCGAACGGCTCGGCCGGACGACCCGCTTCGCGTGTACGCTGCGGATATGCCCGACACGTCGCTCGAACCCGTCAAGATCAACGTCACCTGGGACGACCTCGACCGCCTCGTGGCCGAGCTGGCCGAGCGCCTTGCCGCTGCCCCGCCGCCCGACGTGGTGCTGGCCATCTCTCGCGGTGGGCTCGTGCCCGCCGGCATGCTCGGCTACCGCATGGGCTGGCGTGACATGCTGCTGGCTGCGGTCGTGGCCTATGACGATGAGAGCGGCTTTCGGGGCAAGGCGGACTTCCTGCAGTTCCCCTCAGATGAGCAGCTGGCCGGCAAGACCGTCCTGGTGATCGACGAGGTCTGGGACAGCGGCACGACCATCGCGGCCGTCTCGAAGGGCATCCGCGACGCCGGCGGCACGCCCGTGACGGCGGTCCTGCACTACAAGCCGGGCAGGTCGCGCGTCGACATCGTGCCCGACCACTACATCGTCGAGACCAACGACTGGATCCTGTACCCCTTCAAGGCCGGCAAGTGACCAAGCGCCGCCACGGCGCATCCCCCGACGCGCGCCCGGAGTCCGCTGATGAGCCCACGCCTGGCCACCTTCCTCATCTTCCTCGTCAACGGCGTGGTGATCGGCACGTGGGTGGCCAGCATCCCCACGCTCAAGGACGACCTGGGTGCCAGCGGCAGCGAGTTCGGGGTGGCCCTGCTCTTCGCGCCGGTGGGCGCGCTGGTGGCACAACAGGTGACCGGTCAGCTCCTGGTGCGGGTCTCGAGCCGACGCCTGATGACGGCCGCCTCGCTGGTCTTCCCATGGCTGGTGATCCTGCCGGTCTCCGCCCCGAGCGTGCCGGTCCTCGCCGTCTCGCTCTTCGTCCTTGGCTACTGCAACTCCACCATGGACGTCTCGATGAACGCGCACGGTGTCGCGCTTGAGGACGGCGGCGGGCGCTCGATCATGTCGAAGCTGCATGCCGGCTGGTCGCTGGGTGGCATCATCGGTGCGGTGGGCATCGCGGCCGCGTTGCAGCTGGGGGTCGAGCCACGCCTGGAGGCCGCGATCACGGCGTTGGCGCTCTTCCTGCTGGTTCTCATCGTCGCCCGCCACCTTGGCACCGGCTCGGTCCGCACCGAGGCGGCCCGAGGGCTGCACCTTCCGTCGCGAGCAGTCGTGCCGCTGGCGGCCCTGGTCGTGCTCATCGCCTTCGTGGAAGGCGGCTTGACCGACTGGGGCGGCGTCTATCTGAGCGAGGGCGTAGGGGCCGGGGAGTCGCTCGCGGCCTTGGCCTACGCCGCGCTTTCGCTGGGGCTGTTCGCCGGACGCATGGCCGGTGACTGGGCCAAGGACCGTATCGGCTCCGTCCGCCTCATCCAGTGGGGCATGCTCGCGACCGGCGCCTCGATCGCGGTGGCGCTGATCATCAGCCAGCCGCTGGTGGCGCTGGTGGGCATGGTCGCGGCCGGGGTGGGCGTGGCCAACACCATCCCGCAGATCTTCGGGGCGGCGGCGCGGATCCCGCCGGGTGGGCCCTCGCTCTCGGCGGTGTTCACGACGCTCACGATCGCTTTCGTGGTAGGTCCGCCGCTCATCGGCACGACGGCCGATGCGGTCGGTATCGAGGGCGCGTTCTGGCTCTTCGTGGTGGCCTCGGTGGTGGTCGGGGTGCTGGCGCCACGGGTGCCTGCGGCTGAGACGAACCCGAGGTTCCGGGCGCAGCGCTGACCGCTCGCGGCTCGTCGTTGGCCGGCGCCGATGGCGCCACCTGTCGGCTGACGCGACGGTAGGCCTCCTTGTCGCCACGATCTCTGCTGCCGATCCGCCGCGGACGTACGGCGCCGAGCGTAGGCGGGCATCGACGCGAGAGGCCAGCGCGGCACGCGCCCGCCCGTCAGGCCGGCAATGGTGGCTTGCGTCGGCTGCGTCGACGGGTGTCGTCATCTATCACCGGTCTCGGGCGATAGCGCCGTTGTGGGCGACGTCTGTCTACCTGACTGGTCCTCCATCCGTTCGACGTCGGCGTCGTGAGCTCCGGCCGGTGCACGGCGGACGCGGCGGCTCCGGGACGAGGTGCCCTATACTCTCGATTCCGCGCGGCGTTCGCGTCGCGTGTGTCTCCTGTCGGGGCGTGGCGCAGTTTGGCAGCGCGCAGCGTTCGGGACGCTGAGGTCGGAGGTTCAAATCCTCTCGCCCCGACCAAACCCACCTGTGTGACCACCGGTCTCCGTCTGCGCCGGTAGGGCTGCGCCGAGACCGAGGGTAACGGCATCGGGTGTGAGTTCATATCGCATCTTCGTATAGCCCTCCACTTCGAGCTTGGTGAACAGCGCCGAGGCGAGCGCCTGGCGTCCTTCGGGTCCTGCGTCGTTCCACAGCGTCGGTAGCGAGCGCAGGTAGGCGACGACCTCGTCGGGTGCCATGCGCTGCTGCTGCCGTGGCTGGCGGGCCACCTGCTGCTCGGCATCGAGCCTCGCCATCGTGGCCTGCCAGGCGGCGACGTCACGGGTCTTGGCGAGGCGCTGTGAGGCCTCCTCCCGCTCCCGCTCGATGCGCGCCAGCGTCAGCTCGTCGGGCTTCGCCAGTCCCTCGCCGTAGAGCCGCACGATCTCGGTCATGGCCTGGTCGTCGAGGCTCGCCGACCTTGCCGAGCAGCTCCCCGACCGCGTCCTCGTACCACTCCTGCGGGTAGCGAGTGGCCCTTGATGCGGGTGTCGATGCCCTCGCGGTTGCGGGCACGCCGACAGCGGACGACCGGCTTCGCCGCCAGGAAGCCCTCGCAGGTCGGCGGCGGATGCCGATACCGCCCGACGTCGCCGAAGAGGTACTTGCCGCAGCCGGCGCAGCAGAGGCGCAGGGCGTACCGGCCCTTGACGATGCGACCCGGTGTCCGGGTCCGCCGTCGCTCCCGCCGGGTCTGCACGGTCGACCACAGCGAGGGGTCGACGATGGGCGCGATGGCGGCGGGCTCGCCGGTCCGCAGCCTGCCGGCGTAGATGGGGTTGGTGAGGACCTCGGACACGTGGGTCTTGGCGAGACCGGTCTGGGCCGCCACCTCCCAGTCGGTCGAGCCGGAGGCGGCGAGCTGGTACGCCCGGATGACGACCGCCGCCTGCTCCTCGTCCACCCGCAGGACCGAGGGCTTGCCCTCCCGGATGAGGCCGTAGGGCATCTTGTTGCCACCGGGGACGCCGAGCCGTCTGCCGCTTGGCGGCATAGCCCTCGCTGACGCGCTTGCGACAGCTTCCGGCTGTACGCCTCGGCCTCGTGGGCCTCGCGGATGAACTGGTCCCACGACGAGGGGTCCGAGCTCAGCAGCCGTTCGTCGGCGAAGAGGACGACGACCCCGGCGGTATGGAGATGGTCCTCGACCGCGATGAGCGTCTGCTTGAGGTTGCGCAGGAACCGGGAGACGTAGCCGACGACGAGGACGTCGAAGGCACCACCCTGGGCCGTGGCGATCATCGTCTCCCAGGTGGCGGTGCGCCAGGCCGAGGTCCAGCCCGAGGAGGCCACCGACCACTCGAGCCCGGCATCGACGAGGCCGTAGCGTTCGATGGCGCGGTCCTGCTGCTCGCGCTGGGCGTCGGGACCGAAGTTGTCCCACTGCCCGGCGGTGGACTCGCGGAACCATCGTGGCCGCCCGCATGCCGGAGAGGTCGTCGAGCTCTCGGGGCAGCGTTCGCTTCATGCAGCGGTCCTCCGGGTGTCTGAGGGGCCGGGGACTGTACCTCGACCCCGCCGTCGTTCGACGTCCCGGAGCGCGGCCACGAGGGCGAGGACGACGGGGTTCATGGCGGTAGGTGGCGCGGCGTCGCAACGGTCGGCCGGCTCGGTGGCGATGAGGCGCAGACGCCGTGGCCGCTTCACGGCACGTCCTCCCCGTGGAGGTCGCGAAAGTCGCCGAGCTCGATGACGACGAAGGCACGACGCCGATGGCCTGGTCCAGGCGCGTCACCGACGATGAGGACCGGGACGCGGTCGCCGGTGCGGGGGATGGCCGAGAGCCACCGCCAGTACCGTTCCGAGAAGCTGCGTGCCCACCTTCGCCTGGACCGCCAGCAGCGGCGTGAGCACGTCGGTCGGCTCGCCGTACTGGCCGACGCGACGGCCGCCGAGCTCCGAGTCGCGAGGCTGCGTTCCCAGTCGTTCCCACGCCGGCGGTTGCGAGCGGCCACGGCGGGAGCGGACGGGTCGATCATGCCGTCCCCTCACAGCCGCTGTCCCTTCCGCGCGGTGTGCCAGCGCGAGAGCGGGAGGCAGGCCCGGAAGGCCGCCCGGTCGTCATCGTCGACCTCGACGTCGATGACCCGGACACCGCCGTCGGTGACGTGGAGGACGACGTAGCGTTCGATCGGCGGCATGGGGTAGGCCACCGGACTGCCCTGGGGCGCGATGAGGGCGGCCTCGCCGTAGGCCGAGCAGTTGCAGGCGAGTCTCTGGGTAGACGTTCCGCCCGACTTGACATCGGCGAGGACGGTCCGCCCGGCCTCGTCGTAGGCGAGCAGGTCGAGCGTGCCGCCGTAGCCGAGGGTCGGGCTCGACGACGAAGGCCTCGGCCAGGCGGATGCGCCAGCCCGACGACGCCCACCAGGCCGCATAGGCCTCGACCCGGGCGCGGATGATCGGCGACACCTGCGGGCAGGGGCTCGCCCCGGGCGATGCGCTCGGCCATGCCGTGGATGTCGGAGCCTGCCGCGGCCGCCTCGTCGCGCTTCCAGCCCGATCGCGCCGTGAGCGCCTTGATGACGCCGTCCGGTCCCACGGTGTCGCGCAGGCCGGCGAGGTGGTCGAGCTGCGCGAGGGCGGCCTCGGCGGTGTTGCGGCTGGCCCAGGCCATGAGCGCGTCGCTCTTGTCGAGGACCCGCAGGACGGTCGTCACGCCCGGGTACGTCTGGCCCTCGTAGGTGTAGCGGTGGTAGCGGTCGCGGGTGATGGCGGGCTTCGGCTTGGCGGCGCTCGGCCGTGGGGTGGCGACGGTCATGGGGTCTGTCCCTCTCCTCGTGCTTGGCGGCAGGCTGCGCAGAACCAGAGGCCGTCCGCTCCTCGGTGGTGGTCGAAGGCGTGTGCCGTGTAGGTCTCGAGAGGGCAGGGGCCATCGGCAGCCCACTCCGCCTTCCCCTGGCTCCTGGGTCTCGCCGGTGGCGTGGTCGACGACCCGTTCGGAGCCGGACTTCTGCGCGTTCTGCGCACCTTCTGCGCTCGGCACCACACTCTTCTGCGCACTTCTGCGCAGCTTCTGCGCCCCTTATTCCACGCTCAGCCACGCTTGTTCTGCGAGTGATTTCAGGAATTCTGCTGGATACCCCGATTAGTGCGCAGAAGTCGCGGAAGTCCCGCTTCCGGGGCACGAGACGGAGCAGCGAGCCCGTCCGGCCCTTCGTCCTGGTCTTGACGACCTCGGCCACGCCGAGCCGGCAGAGGTCGTCGATGGCGGCCTGGCGCTTGATGGGGTCGCGGATGAAGTACTTGCTGATGGTCCACTGGGGCAGCGTCCCGTCCTCGGCCTCGAGCAGCATCCGCAGCAGGTGCGTGGCGCTCGCGTCGCCCAAGGCGTCGCCGAAGATGAAGGCCAGCCCGCCGCGCCCGTACTCGGTCAGCGCGATGGCCCGCAGGATGTGGTCGCGGGTCACGACGCCCGACCGCTCGACGGACGCGTGGACGATGCCGATGCGGAAGGCGATGACGCCGTAGCGGCGGGTCATGTCGGCGGCGCAGGCCGACCGACTCGGCCCGCAGGAACTCGTCGTACTCGCCGAGCAGGTCGTCGACGCCCGCGCCCGGGTCGATGCGGACCGGTGTCTGGAAGGTCGCGCGGTGGGCCTCGAGCAGCGCCTCGCCGATCTCGACAGGGAAGATGGGCTCGGTGCTCACGACGCGCACGTCCCGGCGCACGACCGGCAGCCACAGCCAGCGGTTGCCCGAGCCGTTCTTGAAGCTCGCGCGGGCCACCTTCGCCTGCAGCTCCTCGGGCGTGATGGCCACGAGCCCCGAGAGGTAGTAGGGCTCGGGCACGAAGATCGTCTCGCCCACCTTGCGGTGCGCCAGCTGCTTGCCGTCGAAGGCGCTGCGCATGCGGGCATCGAGGTTCGAGCCCTCCCGTCCGGATGCCGCGAGGAACGTCGCGTACTCCTCCTCGAAGAGGACACCGGTGGGAACGCCGAACGTCTGCTGCGAGCGGTCGAGGAGTGCCTTCACGAGCGCCTCGCCCGAGGCGATGCCGTCGAAGCGGATGCGGTTGACGGTATCCATCCCGAGCGTGTAGCCCAAGGCATCGCGGACCCGGAACATGGCCGTGCCCTTGCGCCCGATGCCGGACTTGCCCACGAGTGCCAGGAACGGGCTCGAGGTGTGCCGCCCGTGCCAGTAGCCCCAGGCCGGCATGAGCGCCCCGCAGAAGGACACCAGCGAGGCGAGGATGGCGACGGGCGAGGCATCTGTGCCCTCGAGCAGGAAGTCGGTGCACTCGCCGAGGAGGCCGTCGTAGGCGGCGGGCCCGGGCGCCGGCGGGAAGAGGGACTCGTCGTCGGCCGGCGACATCATCGGCGGCTCGCCATCAGAGCGGACGACCTGGATCACGCCCGTCTCGGGGTCTTCCTCGACCGGGTCTGCGGGGTATCGGGCCAGGACGTCACCGATGGCCCGTCGCACCTCGTCGGCGGTCTTCGGCTCGGCGAGCTTCTCGTTGGCCGCCCACACCGCCGCGAAGAGGGCGTCGGGATCACGTACCGTGCCCGCGTACCGGCGGGCCGTGTCGCGCAGGTAGGCGTGGCGACCGCCGACCTGGACGTCGGCTGGGTCGCGCTGACCGCCGACGCGGATGGTGTCGCCGTGGTCGGTCCCGAGCGCCGCGTGCGCCCAGGCTTCGGGCAGGTCGAGGATGTGCTCGATGCCGACGAGCTCGTAGGGCCTGCCGGCGACGACCGACCCCGGACCCACGAGGTAGCCCTTCCAGGGCTTGCGCACGGTCCAGCCGAGCATCTCGTCGCCGGGCGGGATGGGCCCGTAGCGGTCGATGCGCCAGCGGTAGTAGGCGTGGCGACCGTCCGATGGCGTCTTGACGATGAACGACAGCCCGGGCGGGCCGTGGAGCTCGTAGAGACGCTGCCAGTCCTCGCGCCAGCCGGGGCGGTCCTCCGATCCGCCATCGAGGTCCAGGACGATGACGTCCGAGCCCTCGGGGAAGACGACGCCGTAGTTCGGCTGGCCCGGGTTCGAGAGGAACGTCCGTGCACGGTCGGGGTCAGGGGAGGCGTCGAGGAAGCCGTGCCCGCCCTTGGCCTTGGGGATGAGCGGCAGCTTGCTGCCGTGCGCCAGCGGGAAGACCCAGGCACCGAGCTCGAGCATGCGCAGCGCCAGCTCGATGCGGCGCTCGACGACCTCGGGCGGCTGGCGCTCGACCACGACCCTCAACGCCGCCACTTGACCGCGTTCCCGGCTTCGGCCCAGAGACGCTCGAGCAGTCCGATGGTCGCGGACCCGCCGATCCACATCTCGGCCCATTCGCCATACGGCCGATGGCGCCAGCTGCCGTGGCTGTGGGCGACCACCAACCTGTGCTTCCGATCCCGGCACCAGACGCCGGCGCTCCAGTCGAGGTGCGGACCAACGTCCGCATCGGTATCCGACTCGAAGCGTGAAGCGCCCGAGGGTGCGAGACATGGTGCCCAGCCGCTCGCTGGCTCTGACAGGAGCCCCGCCGCGATGACGCCAGCATCCGTGATGGCGATCGGGCTCGCGCCGACGACGAGGGTCCCATGCTGCATACGGTCGGCCTTCTCGGCCTTCTCGCGGTACTCGGCCTCGAGCACACAGGGTCCGACCTCGACGAAGAAGGGCTCGTCTCCCCGAATCAGGAAGTCGGGGATGTGGCCATCGGCGTCGATCGGCTCGTACACCCAGGACCAACCGACCAGGTCGAAGAACGCCGCCCAGCGAGCCTCCAATCGGCTGCGGAAGTTGGCGTGACGGTAGGTGGTCGGGATCCCCGACCTGGTCGCTGGCATCGGGCTAGAACGGAAGATCGCCGGACAGCGACGCCACGGGCTCAGGGGCAGGCGTCGGAGCCGCCGCCGACGGGGTGGGCGCAGGTGTTGGCGCCGGAGGTGCCGCTGGTCCGTTGGCTGGTCGCTCCGGCGGCAGCGCCATGAACGTCTTGATGTAGGGGTAGTCGCTGTCGTTCGTCTCGATCGAGACGAGGCACTGGCGCCCCACGAGATGGCGCTCGATGTCGACCTCGGCACCGACCGTCGGGGTGCGCCCGACGAGGGCCGCGATGATGCCGTACTGGCGGGACTTGGGACCGGCGCTGCGGGCGTTGGCGCGGGTGTCGAGGACCTCGCCCTCGGGCTCGATGGCGAATGTCCAGGTGCGGTACGTCCAGGTACCGTCGCCCTTGGCATCGGCCAGGCTCGACTTCTCGGTGACCGGCTCGCTGACGCCGACGAGGGTCGCCGTGTATGTGCCGTCGGGTCCGGAGAAGTCCTTCTCGTCCCCTTGACGGTTCGGTCGGCCGGCGGTGATCGTGATGGTGCCTGCGGACATCTAGTCGCTCCTGTGGCTGGTGGGTGGAGGAGGGGCTATGCGGCCGTCGGCCGGTCATCGACCGGCAACGCCGTCCGCGCTTCGGTGGAGGGGATGGCGTCGCGCAGCCGCGTCGCCGCCTGGAGCGAGTGCCTCGCCGCGCGCCTGGAGGAGGAGCCGACGGACGAGGCTGGCGGAGGGCGAGTCGGCCTCGCCGAAGGCGTGGTGGCCCTCGGCCTCGAAGGCCTCGACGAGCAGGATCTCGGCCTGGCTCCGGGGACGGCGTCGGTCGGCATGGGCGAGCTCGCGCAATCGCTCGGCGAGCTCGCCCTCGAGGTAGACGGTGTAGGCGCTCATGACCCGAGCGTGCACCCGGAGGGGTGGGCGGGAACAGGGGGCGAAACCCGACTTGCTATCCGACTACTTATGGGCGCAAATGGGCGATTATCCGCGACGGGCTATTCCGAGGGCAAACCGAAGCGCCGCAGGAGCCGGCGGAAGTGGTCGGGATCGATGCCCCTGCTCACCGTCGAGGCCGCGGAAGCTGCCGGCGACGTCCTTGTGGGCATACGGCGGACCCACCAGCTCGCAGGCCTCTCGGTAGCGGTCCCGGAAGAGCTGGGCCGTCCAGCCGGGTCGACCACTGCGCCTGACCGCTCGCGCACCATCTGCGCCGGCCGGCGGCGCCGCCCGGCGTCGGCTGCGGGGAGCCCGGGTGCTCGTCCTCGGTGGCAGGCCGAGCATCCCCCGCAACGTCTGCTCGTCGAGGTCGGTGGTCAGCTCCACGACATACGCGCGCAGCTTCTTGAAGGTCGGTCGAGAGCGCCGCACCACGAGGAGGTGTTGGCAGATGCGCTCGATGAGTTCGGGGTCGAGCGCTGGGAACTCGGACTCGACCCGATCGATGTGGCCGCGCATGCGGATGTAGTCGGGATGGTCCGGCACGATGGTCCCCGAAGATGACGACGTCCCCCGTCTCCCTCGGGCCCTCGGGGACCGCGGGCCTGCCCGCCGGGGCGTCCCCGCCGAGGTCCCGAGCATCGCAGATTAGAACGAGTGTTCGCTAGGTGCGCTTCCACGAAGTTATCCACAGACGCGCCGTCGCGCTGGGTCCCGCAACCATGTGCCGACTGCCGTTGCATGCCCTCGTCGCCCGGGCAGCCACCCCGGCGTGCCTGGTCACTAGTACGTCGGACAGCCCCATCCTGCCGGCGGAGTCGTCATGTCGGTGCGCGAGGCTGGAGGTCCTCGACGGTCGATCCGGACGTACCCGTCGTCCCTCACGTTCACCGGGCCACGCAGCAGCTGCCCGCGAGCCGTGATCAGGCGGGCTGTCGGGCTCGGGTTCGCGCAGTCGGGCGACGTCCGGCATCGTGCACCAGCGCTCCGACGTCCCGATGCCGCGGTCCTTCTTGCGATCGATGAAGTCGTACCAGTACTCGAAGTAGTGGCAGATGCCCAGCTCGGTCAGGCGTGCGCTCGCTTCGTCCGGCGGCAGCAGGTCGATGCCTTCGAGCAGGGTGCCCTCGGCGAAGTAGTCCAGGGCTTCGACCGACTTCCACGTCGTCCTCGGGGCGAGGGAAGGGGTACTCGACCTCGACCGACACGGCCGCATCCTGCGCCACCGGTCGGCAGCCGGTCACCTCCAGCGGTGCCGCGTTCGTGCCGGGGGCGAAGGCGGTCAGCCGCATCCCGTCGATGCGCAGGCTGGCACCTTCTTCGCGCCCTTGCGGTTCGCCTGGTCAGGGGTCAGTCGAAGGTCCATCTCGAGGCTCTGGCCGCGCGGTGTCCGGGTCTGCGGCGCGAGTCGCTTGTAGTACAGCCACTCGCCGTTCTTCCCCCCGTCGTAGGTGTAGATCTTCGTCGCCCACCAGTGGGTGTCGTCGGCCTCGACGAAGAACCACAGGCGCATCTCGCGGTCGTGCTCACGCCACTCCGCGTTGTACTCGCCACGATCGCCGTCGGCCATGTAGCTGAGGTACGGTCGACTCGGTCCCCGTGAATGTGCGCCCGCCTGCCTTGATCCGCAGGCGATCCGCCTCGAAGCCGAATCTGGGGTCCGCCACTCGACGGTCTTCGCATCGGTCTCGGCTGGCATGGCCTCGGACAGCCGCTCGATGTCCTGCTGCGAGCGAGCCGATCTCGCTCACGAGGCGATCGAACTCCGGCCTGCACCTCCTCCGTCGCGGCCAACCCGGTCGCAGGTCCTCGAGGCTCCGGATGAGTGACCGGATCGCGCGCGTCGTCTCGGGGTCCCGCCCGCCCCGTCGGCGCCAGACGCCGCCGGCGCGGTGCCTCCGCGGTGCCGGAGTCCTGTGGACGGCGGCGGGATCGGTGCTGAGGACGCGCTCGAACAGCCCATCGGGTGTCATCCAGGCCACCGTCGGCGGCCGGCCCTCGGCGCCATCCACCACGACCATGCCGCGCACGTCCTCCATCTGGGGTCGCGACCACTCGTCGATGAGCCGTCCGTCGCGCTTGGCGTGTTCGAGGATGCGTCCGCCGGCAGCGTCGTAGACGTACAGTCGTCCGGCCTGCTTCGGACCGGTGCCGTCGAGGAAGCGGAAGTCGGTCTCGCCGGGCGGGTCTTCGAGCGAGAACTCGTCGAGCAGTCCGGAGCCCAGCGCAGCACCATATCGGACAGCAGGACATGACGGCGCGGGATCGGCATAGAGGTCCACCGCTCGGGTGACCTCGTCGTACGGGCGCCTGAGCACGGCCTTGGCCGGCAGGAAGTTCGAGGTCTCGGCCTGCATGCGATAGCGCGACCACCTGCCCCACCTCGGAGGCGACGACGAACAGGTCGTAGTCCTCGTAACCGCGGGTGAATGCCGCGGTCGCGGGGGTGTCCGGGTCGATGGTCATCCAGCCGACCCAGGCGTTGTCGGTGTCTGTCACCGGATGTCGCACCAGCTCGCCAGGCGTCTGCTGATCGGAGCCCCACAGACTCCCGTCGTCATCGACGGTGAGCAGGAACGTATCGCCTGTGGCGAGCCGACGTGGCGACCCCAACGATGGAGCGCCCGGCTCGCGCGTACTCGCCCACGTCACCCTCGCCGAGGGCACGCGTCGTGTAGCCATCGAGGTCGACCATCGACACGGTCCCGGTTGCGCGGTCGAGGTAGTAGAGCAGGCCGTCGTCGCTCCGCACGAGTTCCGTCGGATCGACGCTCGCTGGGAACTCGGCGATCGTGCGCGTGCGCGCCGGCTGCGTGACGTCTTCGGCCACCGTCGCGGGATCGGTCGGTGCGGCGGACGGCGTGGATGAGGCTGTGGGTGATGCGGACGCGAGCGCCGCAGGGGGCGTCGCATCGTCGGTCGGCAAGACCCAGGCGGCGAGGTAGCTCGCGCTGAGGGCCAGCGCGACCGCAGCGGTGACGACGGTGATGGCGGACGACATCGAGAAGGACCTCCTGGGGTGGACGCGGGACGCGGTATGACCGTTCGTGGCCGGGACGGCGGCTGGACGGAACGGTCGGGTCGCCTCGTGGGCCGACGTCGATACGGGCTTCGGTCGCCGTGGCCACAGCCGTGACCGGCTCACCTGCTCGGTGTGCTCGATGGCGCCCATCGCGCGTCGGACGCTGCCACGCGGGTCGGCCGGCGGCAGGTCCGTGCTCTGGAGCCACGACAGGACGACAGGGGTGATGGTCTTGTCGGTCATCGTTCGCTTGCCTCCGCGTGGCCAAGGGCGACGGGTCGGTGGTCACTTCCGCCTCCATCGCCGCCCGAAGGGCGGAGAGGGCTCGACTCAGTCGCGACCCGACGGTGCCCACCGAGACGTGGAGAGCGCCGCCACCTC
>CAVPNC010000018.1:0-14026 GCA_963706695.1 uncultured Chloroflexia bacterium
GAACACGAAGGCTTCCCGTATCCCGAGCCCATCGAGCAGGCCGGCCACATCCAGGGCGAGGCCCGGGATTGAGAGACTGCCCCCCAGGCGGTCCGACTGCCCGTGTCCTCGTGCATCGGGCATCACGATGTCGTAGTCGGCCTCCAGGTCGCGGGCCACGCGCGTCCAGCAGAGCCCGTCATCGGTGATGCCGTGAAGGAGGACCAGTACCGGTTTGCCCTGTTGGCCCGTGCGGTGGTACCTCAGCGTGGTCTCGTCGACGACGACTGCGCCCGTCGCCCAGGTCGTTTCGCTCATCCTTGCCGCCCCCCTGCATTGCCACTGTGCCGTGCCCACGGTGACATGACTGATGGGTCCTTGTTCGCTGTGGCGAGTGCCCTTCGCGCGCGGTTCATGCGTCTGGCGTCGGCGGGCGCATCAGTGCCACACTCGCAGTCGTGAGCGACTGGACACCAACCGGCCAGACATCCCCAGGCGTCGTCGTGGTGCCGTACTCCGATCTGCTCGACCGCTGGCGTGACGGTGAGATCCACCGCGGTGGGCCGATCTGGCCCGAGTGGGAGGTGCAGGCCGAGGCCCGGCACCGACGCGCTGGCCGGCCGGTGGACGTGCGCCCCGCCGACCCGCAGGGTCCCCTCGAGGAGGCCGGCCCCATGGCCTGGGGTGGCGCCATCGTCGACGCCTTCGGGCACCAGCTGGCGGACTTTTCGACACGGCTGCTGGCCTCCCTGCGGGCGCGGCCCGACCTGCCCATCGCCTTCGCGTCTCGACCCGACCTGGGTTACGCGGACCTTGCCAGCGCTCCCGCCCATTTCCGGGCGATCCTCGAGTGGCTCGGCGTGCCGCTCGCGCAGGTACGCCTCATCACGGCACCGACCCGGGCGACGGAGCTGTTCGTGGCGCCACAAGCCGAGCAGCTCGGCGGTCCCGGCCCCGCTGCCGGCTACCTCGACGCGCTGGACCAGCTGGCCTCGGCGCGGCTGGGCCCGCGAACGCCGGAAGCGGGCCTGGTCTACGTCTCGCGTGCCGGCATGGAGGCCCGTTTCGCCGGCGAGCCGTACCTGGAGCAGGTGCTGCGCGCAGCGGGAGTACGTGTGCTGCGGCCGGAACGCCTGCCCCTCCACGAGCAGCTGCGGACCTACCGCAACGCCACCCACGTCATGTATGCGGAAGGATCGGCGCTGCATGCGCTCCAGCTGCTGGGGCACGTCGACGCGGACGTTGGCGTGCTCGAGCGCCGGCCAGGGACGCGACTGGCTGAAGACAACCTGCGAGCGCGCGTCCGCACGCTGGGCTACGAGGAGGTCGCGGGCGGGCTCGTCCACGGCATCCTGCCGACCGGCCGGCCGGCACTGCCCAAGGGGCTGTCGATCGCCGACCCGGAGCGCCTGCAGGAGGCCTTCGCTCGCGGTGGGGTCGACGTGCGCTCCGCATGGGATGCCGATGCCTGGGCCGAGGCGCGTGATGCCGACTTGCTGCGCTGGACGGAGACGCAGGCAGCGGAGCCCGGACACCTCGGCGCAGGTTCCGTGGAGCACATCCTCGACGGCCTCGAGCGGGCCGGGCTGGGTCACCTTCGAGACGCGGCAGCGGACCGTCTGGAGCCGCTCCGAGCCCACCTTGCCACCACGACCCGATCTCGCTCGGCCGACCATCCCACGCTGCTCTTCATCCACGTCCCTCGCAGCGGGGGAGGTGCCGTGCGCGCGGCGCTGCACGCCGCCATCCCTGCCCAGGAGCGCCTCGATGTCTACCGCGGCAGCTCGATGGATGCGGCGGCCTATGCTGCGCTGCCGCAAGGCGAGCGGGCGGGGCTGACGGTCGTCCTCGGCGACTTCGCCTTCGGGCTGCACAGGGCCGTTCCCGGTCCGGCCCGCTACGCGATCATGCTGCGCCACCCCATCAGCCGCGTCCTCTCGCTCTATCGGGCGGCCGGCAAGCCCGCGACGCTCGAATCGTGGATCTTCGACGATCGCCGCGTCGAGGCCGACAACGCCATGGTGCGGGCCATCAGCGGGCGCACGGAGGTGCCCTTCGGGGCCTGCCCGGACGACATGCTCGAGGAGGCCATCGCGCACATCGAGGAGCACTTCGAGGCGGTCCTCATCCGCGGCAACATGCGCCGGAGCGCGGTCGTGCTGGGCGAGGCCATGGGCCTGACGCTGCCGCCGTTCGAGGTCATCAACGCCGATCCCGCCGGCGAGGACTCGTTCGACCCGCCCAAGCCGGTGCGCCAGCGGCTGCGGCAGCTCAACCGGCTCGATGTCGAGCTCTTCAAACGCTACGCGGAGGGGTTCTGACCCTCGTAGCGGAAGTGTTGTGCCTCCGGACGTGCGAGCCACTGTGCCAGCGTCTGGGCCGAACCATCACGGGCCGACAGGATGGGGTCCTGGACCGGCCAGTCGATGCCGACATCCGGGTCATCCCAGGCGATGCCCGATTCGGCGGCACCGTTGTAGTCACCGGTCATGAGGTACTCGATGTCGACCACCTCGGAGAGCGTGGTGAAGCCTCGTGCGAACGAGGCCGGGGCCCACAGCGCCACGTGGTTCGCGTCACTGGCCACGACCGACTCGTAGTGGCCCAGGGTGGGGGAGCCGGGCCGGATGTCGACGGCCACCAGGAAGGCCTCGCCTCGCGCCACGCGCATGAGCTTGCCCATCGGCGGGTCCCACTGGAAGTGGAGGCCACGGGTCACGCCCCGCACGCTGCGGCTGTGGTTCATCTGCACGAACGAGCTGGGCAGCCCCAGGTCGGCGTAGCCTTCGAAGTCCCGCCGGTGGTACGCCTCCATGAGGAACCCGCGGTCATCCTCGAAGGCCTCGTGCTCGACGATCAACACCTCCGGGATGGACGTGCGGCGGACGGTCATCTTCATGGCTACTCGCTTCGTGCTTGGAGCAGGTACTCGGTCAGGGCCTCCTGCCAGCCTCGCATGGTGACGCCGGCGGCCGCAGCGCGGGAGGTATCGAGGATGCCCCATCGGGGTGGTTCGGATGCGCGGTCGAACTGGGCCAGGGTGATGGGCTTCGTCTGTCGCCCCGGGCGCCGCACCGCGAGCACGGCGTTCGCCCATTCGTAGCGCGAGGCCGAACCAGCGTTGACCAGATGGTAGGTACCCCCGTCGACACGTGCCGCCAGCTCCCAGATGGCCGCGGCCAGGTCCAGCACGTAGGTCGGTGATCCGAGCTCGTCGCTGACCACGCCGAGTGGTCCCTCGACCTTGTCAGCGGCTGCGGTGATCTTGTCGGGGAAGTCGTTGCCCGGAGGCCCATAGAGCCAGGCGGAGCGCACGATGCAGAGCCCCGGCGCATCACCGAAGGCTGCCTGCGCGGCCTGCTCGCCCGCGAGCTTGGAGGCGCCGTAGGGGTTGCGCGGGCCGGTGGGGTCGTCCTCGAGGTAGCCGCGGCCGTCGCGGCGTTCGCCGTCGAAGACCTCGTTGGTGGAGATGAGCACGAGCCTGCTGCCGGCCTCCCGGCAGGCCCGTGCGATGGCCCCCACCGTCTCGCCGTTGCGGCGCATGGCCACGTCCGGCTCCCGGGCAGCCTGGTCGACCGCGGTCATGGCCGCGGTGTGGATCACCAGCTCGGGGCGCGATCGGGCCACGAGCGTTGCGCAGGCAGCCGGGTCGTCGAGGTCCAGCTCCGGCTGGTCCCAGCCTTCGACGGCGCTCTGGGCCGTGGCGGTGAGGGCACGACCCAGCCGCCCCAAGCACCCCGCGATGACGACGGGCCGGGCGGTGGTCATGTCTCGCTTGCTGCCACCATCGTGCTCGCCGCGAGCAGCGATTCGATGGTGCCGGCGTCGTGCCACTGGCCCTCGTAGTGCGGTGCGTAGACGCCACCGTGGGCGATGAAGTGGTTGAGCACGTCGGTGATCTCGAACTCACCGCGGCCCGACGGCGTGAGCCGCTCGATGACCTCGAATGCGCTGGGGCGCAGGAAGTAGACACCGATGGGGATGGAGTCGCTCTTGGGCCGCTCCGGCTTCTCCTCGAAGCCGACCACGTTGCCCTCGGCGTCGAACTCGGCCACGCCGAAGCGTTTGGCGTCCTCGACGCGGTAGAGGAGGGTGCCTGCACCCCAGGGGCCGGACTCGAAGTCGGCCGCGGCCTGGGCCAAGGGCTCGCCCAACAGGATGTTGTCGCCGAGCACGACGCAGAAGGGATCCTCACCCACGAACTCGCGGCAGAGGCCGATGGCATGGGCGATGCCGAGCGAGCCGCGCTGATAGCGGTAGCTCAGGTCGAGGCCGTGCTCCTCGCCATCGGAGAGCAGCTCCACGATGTCACCGATGCTGCGGCCGCCAAGGATGACCATGACCTCGGTGACGCCCATGCCCGCGAGCGTGGCCAGCGGGTAGTAGATCATGGGCCGGTCGTTCACCGGCAGCAGGTGCTTGTTGGTGACGAGGGTCAGCGGGTGAAGGCGTGAACCGGTGCCTCCCGCGAGGACCACTCCCTTCATGTCGCTCTCCCTGGGCGGGCGCCCGGATCGTCCCGGGACCTGTGCATGGTATCGGGCGAGCGCTTCGCTATGCTGGCCTGACCGCGAGACGACGATGGATGGAGGCATGACGTGGACCTGGGGCTGAGTGGCAAGCGTGCGCTGGTCGGTGGCGGATCTGGGGGCATCGGCGGCGGCATCGCCGGTGTGCTCGCGGCCGAGGGCGCGCGGCTGGTGCTCGTGGGCCGGACAGCGTCCACGCTCGAGGCCCGCGGGGCAGAGCTGGATGCCGGCACCTCCGTCGCCGACCTGGCCACGACCGACGGGCCGGCAATGGCCGTGGCCGATGGCATCGCACAGCTCGGTGGCCTCGATCTCCTCGTCGTCAACTCCGGCGGGCCGCCGGCCGGCACGTTCGAGGCCCTCAGCGAGGAGGAATGGGAGCGAGCCATCGCCGGCACGCTGCAGTCCACCCTCCGGCTCATCCGCGCGGCCCTGCCGCATCTGCGGGAGGGGAGCGACCCGGCCATCGTCATCAACCTCAGCTCGTCGGTGCGGGAGCCGCTGCCCGGACTGACCACCTCCAATGTGCTGCGGCCCGGCCTCGCGGGTCTCATCAAGAACCTGGCCTTCGAGATCGTGCCCATCCGCATCAACGGCGTGGCTCCCGGGCGCTTCGACACCGCCCGTGTGGCGCAGCTCGATGGGGCGCGGGCGGAGGCCAGCGGCATGTCGGTGGAGGAGGTCAGGCGTGAGGCGCAGGGCCGGATCCCGCTGGGCCGCTATGGCGACACCGCGGAGATCGGCCGCGTGGCGGCGTTCCTGCTCTCGCCGGCGGCCTCGTACGTGACCGGCGCCATCGTGCCCGTCGATGGCGGCCTCGTCCGCGCCCTGCCCTAGCCAGCCACCGCGACCAAGGACAGCACCACACCAGGGGGAAGCACGTGCAAGGGATCTACAACATCGTTCCCACGCCCTTCGACGAGTCGGGCGCTGTCGACGAGGCCAGCCTTCGCCGGCTCATCGAGTTCGTCATCGGGACCGGGGTCGACGGGCTGACCATCCTCGGCTTCCTGGGCGAGGCGGCCAAGCTCTCCGAGGCTGAGCGCGCGCAGGTCATCGACGTGACCGTCGAGGCCGCGGCCGGTCGTGTCCCCGTCGTGGTGGGCGCCACGGCCCAGGCGCTGGACCCCTGCCTGCGCAACGCGCGGGACGCGGTCGAGCGCGGAGCGGCGGGCCTGCTCGTGGCACCCCCACGCATGAACCGGCCCAACGAGGCGGCGGTCCGCCGGCACTACGAGGCGCTGGCCTCTGCCGTGGACGTGCCCATCGTGGTGCAGGACTTCCCGGCCAGCTCCGGGGTCTACATGACGCCAGCCTTCATCGGGACCCTGGCCGACGATGTCCCTGCCTGCAGGTGGCTCAAGCTGGAGGACGACCCCACCGCGCAGAAGGTCACGGCCATCCTGGCAGCCAACCCGGACGTGGGCATCTACGGCGGCCTCGGTGGCAACTTCATGCTGGAGGAGCTGCAGCGTGGCGTGATCGGCATGATGACCGGCTTCGGCTTCCCGGAGATCCTCGTCTCGATCTACCGCGACTTCCGGGCGGGTGAGACCGATAAGGCACGCGACACGTTCTACCGCTACCTGCCGCTCATCCGCTACGAGAACCAGCCGGGGCTGAACCTGCCCTTGCGCAAGCTCATCTACCAGAAGCGTGGGGCCATGGACCACGCCGCCCCGCGGCGACCGTACCCGCCGCTCGACGAGGTCACCCTGCAGGAGCTCGATGCGCTCCTCGCGCACCTGGGCCTCACCACACCGGGGCCGGTCACCATCGAGTAATCGCGGTCAGATGGTTCCGGAGATCGCCGCGAAGAGGTAGGCGAAGGCGGCCAGGAAGCTGTAGACGATGAGCGCCAGCTCCGGCGAGCCCTGTCCGGTGTCGTCCTGGTCGTCAGCGGTCGATCGTCGCTGCTCGCTGCTGCGGTTCATCTGCCTGGCCTCCGCTGTGATGGTGGGGTCGATGGACCACACACTCGTCGTAGGCAGCCGGGACCGCATCAGGCGCCGCCTTAGCCTCCACCTCATTCGCGGAGGTCCCGGTCGGACCAGCAGGACTCGTCGGCCGTGCCGCGGGCCCGCCGCTCGCAGTGCGGCAGAGCCACGGGCGCGCGCTATTCCCGTCGGTCGCGCAGGTCGTAGTCGTCGGCGCACTCACGATCCGTGGATGCCTCCGCGACCTTCACTCCCTGATCGGCCGCATCTCGGTGACGATGAACCGCTTCCGGCACTCGTTGACGAACCCGGCTCGGGTCTGGCGGCCCCAGCCGTCGGGGACCTTGCCGTTCCAGCCAGGCTCAGGACAACCCGCCGCCGCCGGGTCATCGAAGTGGCCGCTCACGCGCACGCGGCCACCCGCATCGCCGACGTACCGTGCACCCGGGGCCAGACCGAAGTTCAGGAAGTCCCTGCCGGGCCCAGGTCCGGTCGCCACGTGGTAGTCCCAGCAGACCATCCAGTCGTACGGCGCACCGAACGGGCACGTCCCTCCGTACTCGTAGTAGGGGACCCAGGCGCTGAAGGTGAGCTCTCGTCCGCCGTAGCACTCGAGCCGCTCGGCCGGACGCATCGCGACGATGTCGCGGACCTTCGGCTTGGTGGGTCGGCAGGCCGGCTCGCGGCGCTTCCATCGCGCGCTGTAGACGTCCGCTGGCGGCGAGACCAGCGGTGCGGTGATCCCGCTGTGGACCGCGATGGCGCGCTCCGGCCCGATGGCCATCTGCCTCCGCTTCACGTCGGTCCAGTCGAATCGGCCCTCGACGAGCTCCAGCCCGCCGTCCCGACTCCACAGCAGGGAGGTGGTCTCGGAGCCCCCGACCAGGAACCGTCCCTCGCCGAGCGGCACGAGGCCAGGCCGGTAGATGCGTCCTGGTGCGTCATCGAGGGCCGTACGGATCTCCTGCTCTGAGACCACCTGCTCCCAGCCCGTGCCGTCCTTGCTCACACCGATGCCGTCGTCGACGAGGGCCACGAGCCCTGCATCGTCTCGCTCGACGGAGCCGGGACAGCCGCTGCCCGCGCCATGGTCCCACTCGCCGGGCAGCCAGGACTCCCAGGTGGCGCCGCCGTCGGTCGAGACGGCCATCCAGCAGCCACCCCTGGAGCCGGACCCGTAGACCACGAATGAGCCATCGCCCCGCTGCACCACAGCATGGGTCTGGGCCATGCGCTCGAGCTCATCAGCCGGCTCACGCCAGACCCGCCCATCGTCGGAGTACCAGATCCGTCCGTGTTCCCTGGGAGTCCACTGCTGGCCGATCATCACGTAGCCGCTCTCGTCGCCGGCGATGGAAGTGGCTGCGACGTGGCGCGTCGCCTGCGCGGGACGCGTGCGTGTCCACTCGAGGCCATCATCGGACCACCACACGACCGCGCCCTGGACGTCACCGCCGACGACGGCGAAGCGGTCCCCAAGCCAGCGCACGCTCTCGATCTGGGTGCGCGAGCCGAGCGTCGGTCTGAACGCCGGGTGCCACAGCTTCTGCCAGGCCGCGGGCCCGTCAGGGCTCACCGGCACGGGGTCCTCGCTCTGGGCCGCCATGCCTGCCAGCACGACACAGATCCCGAGCCCCACTGCCACCCATCGCCCCAAGAGCCGATGCATGTCCGATCCCCTTCGGCAGATGGCTGAATCGTGCGCGCGCCCGCACGCAGGTCAAGTGTCGAACGGCCCACCGCCGGAGGGCGAGGTGTGCGCGCAGCGCCGCGGGTCCAGTGCAGTCTGGGCGGTCGAGCGGGCCGGAACTCAGCCGGCGACGCGGGGCCCGCCGGGCACATCACCTCCGCCGCCGGCCCAGGCCCAGTTCCTGACCGCGTCGAAGTCGTCACTCCGTCCGACGACCTCGCTGAGCACGTGGGGCGGCGACGTCGACAGGTAGTGGGCGCGTCCCGAGCTGTCGAAGAAGCAGGCGTCCCGGAACGGGTAGGCGTCGCGGTCCCTCGGCAACGTGGGGTGGTAGGGGCCTTCGGCAGGCCTGCCGGGCTCACAGCGTCCTCGATGAGAGGCCTGGCGATCGAGCCCCGCCCGGGCCAGCCTCGCGAAGTATGCGTCGAGCAGGTCCGTCTGCTCGCGGAACAGGTAGGCACGAACGCGCTTGACGACGGGGTCGCCGAGAGGGCAATCGAGCCCGGCGACAGCCTCCTCAGGCAAGCCAGCGCGCAAGGGCTTGCAGGCCTCTCGGAGGCTGGCTCGAACGCCAGCGAGCAGTCGTGCCTCCGCGGCAACTTGGTCCATCAGCGGGGCAGACACCGGTGGGCCTGGCTCGAACAGGCTCGCATCCCAGATCAGCGCGTCGTTGGCATGAGCCATGCCATCACTGCCGCCGGTGACGAGCACGCGGCCATCGGGCAACGGCACGTGTCCGTAATCGAGCCGCACGCGCCCGAACGCTCCAGCTGGGCTGAACGTGCTGGTCGCTGGGTCCCACACCTCGGCTGTCGAGGGCATGGTCCAGTCTTCGCTGCCGCTGCCTCCGAAGACCAGCACCCGACCATCAGGCAGGAGCGTCGCTGAGTGGCCGATCCGGCCCTGGGCGAGCTCACCGGCCGGGCTGAAGCTCATCGTGACCGGGTCCCAGACCTCGGCACTGGTCAACGACTCGCATTCCAGGGTCTCCTCGTCGCAGGTGCCCTCACCGCCCACCACGAGCAAGCGCCCGTCTTGCAGCAGCGTCGCCGACAAGCCGTCCCGGTCGTGCATCAGGGAGCCCGCCGGCGTGAACTTCATCGTGGCCGGGTCCCAGAGCTCCGCCATCGCGCTGCCGCCACCGAGCACGAGGACGCGACCATCCGCTAGCAGGACTGACTGGTGCCAGGCACGTTCCTGCGCCATCGTCCCGGCTGCTCCGAACGCATCAGTCGACGGATCCCAGATCTCCGCGGTGCTGCCGGACGCGTCAGAGCCCCAGCCGCCGACGACCAGCACGCGCCCGTCCTGCAGGAGCGTGACCGTGTGGTGCGCACGCGGTCCACGCATCGATCCTGCGGGCCCGAAGCGACGTTTCGCCGGGTCCCAGACCTCTGCGCTTGTGACGGACTCGCCGTCGCCGTCACAGCAGCCGCCCAGGACGAGCACGCGCCCATCGGGCAGGAGCACCGCATCGTGACCGTCGCGAGCGGTATCGAGGTTGCCGGCCGGTGAGAAGGACTCGGTCGCGGGATCCCAGGTCTTGGCGTCAGCGAGCCGGCGGCTACGGCCGGAACCGCCCACCACCAGCACGCGTCCATCGACCAGCAGCGTGGCGGAGTAACCGTAGCGCTCCTTGGGCAGTGCTCCAGCCGGGCTGAACGCGAACGTCTCCGGGTCCCACACCTCAGCACCCCGGGCGCCGACCGGCAGGATCAGGACCCGGCCGTCAGCGAGGAGCACCGGCTGGTGTTCGCCGCGTGTGAAGTCATGGAACGCGCCTGCGGGGCTGAACGCGCCCGCGGGCAGCGCCTCCTCGTGCGCCGCGTGCGTGGGGCTGTAGCCGGACCCCAGTGCCAGGCACAAGACCGACACGACGACGAGACGCATATCGGGTCCTCAGGGCGGATGGCTCGAATGGTGCGCGCGCCCGTCCTCAGGTCAAGTGTCGAATGGCCCGGCAGGCTCGCAGGCGGGTGCTCCAGGTCAGTCGATCTCGATGCGGCAGGCGCCGGCGGAGGCCTCCACGCCGTAGACGCTGGGCTCGATGCCGGTAGCGTCGTAGTACTCGGTCACCACGTAGGCTTCGAAGTCCTCGAGCTCGTAGCGGTCTACGATGGCCACGAGGCAGCCGCCGAACCCGGCACCGGCCTGGCGCCGTGCGATGAGGCCGGGAGCGCCGGTCATGGAGTCGTGCATGGCCAGCATCGAGGGCGCGCCGATCTCGAAGAGGTCGTTGGCACCGCGCCAGGAGCGGTCGAAGAGGCTCCGCAGCGCGTGCCGGTCCCCGGAACGCAGGGGCTCCGCGAGGTCCAGCACGCGCTGGTTCTCCTCGATGATGAAGCGACAGCGGCGGGCCACGACCGGATCGAGCTCTGCCTCGTGGGCCTCGAACAGCTCGAGGCTCACGTCTCGCAGGCGGGCTTCGCGAGGTCCGCGACCAAGGATGTGCGCGGCCCCTTCCTCGCACTGGGCGCGACGTTCGTCGTACTCGGAACCGGTCAGCTGTCGCGGTGCTCGCGTGTCGCAGATGACGATGGCCAGCTCCTCGCTGATGCTCACCGGCTCACTGCTGAGCGAACGGCAGTCGAGCAGGAGCGCGTGCCCAGCCGTACCCAGCACCGAGGTGTACTGGTCCAGGATCCCGCAGGCCACGCCCACGTACTCGTTCTCCACCCGCTGGCCGAGCAGGGCCAGCGCGAGCGGTTCGATCTCGATCCCGCTGACGTGGGCGAACGCCAGCAGCACCACCGATTCGATGGCCGCCGACGAGGAGAGGCCGCTGCCGAAGGGCACGGTGCTGTGCAGGAGGCCGTCGAAACCGGCGACATCGACGCCATCGTCGATGAGCACCTTGGCGGCGCCGCGGACGTAGTCGGTCCAGGGCACGGCTCGGTCGTGCTCCAGGGCGTCGAGGCTGAACTCGGCTGAGCCGGCCAGGTTCAGGGTCGCGATGCGAACCCGACGGTCGGAGCGCGGCCGGACCGCGAGCCAGGTGTCGCGATCGACGGTCATGGTGGCCACGTAGCCGTCGTTGTAGTCGGTGTGGCTGCCCATGAGGTCCACGCGACCGGGTGCGCGGAACCAGTCGGTCGGCGGTGCGCCGTAGAGCTTGGCGAACTCGAGCGTCAGGGCCTCGACGCGGCGGTGATCCATGGCTAGACGAGCTCCTCCATGGCCTCCATGAGGGCCTCGATGTTGGCCATCGAGATGTCGCTCATCATGCGGTGCGAGGGCGCCAGCATGAGACCGGTGCCGTTGGGTGCCAGGTCAGCCACGCACTTGCGCGCCGCGGCCCTGACCTCATCCGGCGTTCCGTAGGGCAGCACCGTCTGGGTCGAGACGCCACCGTAGAAGGCCAGCTGGCCGTCGAACTCGCGGTGCAGCCACGCGTGGTCCATGACCTCCGGCTGGACCGGGTTGAGTGCGGTCAGGCCGATCTCCACGAGGTCCGGCACGATGGGGGCGATGTCACCGTCGGAGTGCATCATCACCGGCAGGCCGCGGTCGAGGAAGGGCTGGAAGAGGCGCGCCAGGCGGGGCTTGATGAGCTCGCGCCAGCTGGCCGGGGAGAAGAGCGTGCTGACCTGGGCGCCGTAGTCGTCGCCGAAGTAGCCGCCGTCCACCCCCAGCTCGAGATAGCGCTCGATGACCACCAGGCGGATGTCCACGATGCGGTCGAGCAGCTCGCCGATGTAGCCGGGATCGAGGGCGATCTCGAGGAGCACGTTCTCCATGCCCCGCAGCGACCACGCTCGCTCGAAGAGGGCCCAGCCGATGTTGGGCACCACGAAGGCGCTGTCACCAACACGCTCACGTAGCGCGATGGCATCGTCGAGCAGGTGCGGATCATAGGGATCGGGCCACTCGTGCTTGTCCAGGTCGCGGTCGTCGAACAGCGGGCTGACGCGGATGAAGTAGCCCTCTTCCTGGGTGTCGTGGCCGGCACCCCACCAGTCGAAACGAGCCCGTCCGTCATCGCTGAGGCGGGGCTCGTAGGTCAGGTCCAGGCGCACGAGGTGGTTGTCCAGCCGGGCCGGCAGGTCCGCCACGTCTACCCCGAAGTGCTGCGCCATGTCCTGGCCCATGGAGCCGGTGTAGTTGAACTGCGTGGGCAGCCGGTCGACCTCCTGGTAGGTCAGCGCGCGGCGCACGCGTTCACGTCGGGTCAGCTCCATCGGTGCTCCTCGATCCACATGGGGTGATGCGGACGTCATTATCGGCGCCGACCCGGATGCTCGGGTCACCATGCCGCGCCACCACACCCTCGTGTGGATGCATCATGTGAATGTGCTAGATTCATACACATGCCTGCGAGGATCCACCTCATCATCGACGAGCGCGAGCGCGACGCGTTCCGGGCTCGCGCGGCCGCGGAAGGGCTGACGCTCTCGGCATGGCTGCGGGAAGCGGCCCGGGACCGGCTCGAGCGAGAGCGGCCCATGGAGATCAGGACCGTCGTCGAGCTGGACCGGTTCTTCGCGGAGCGTGCTCGCGCCGAGGCCGGCGCTGAGCCTGACTGGGCGCAGCATCTCGCGGTGATGGACCGCTCGCGACGCGTCGGCCTGGAGGGGACCTAGCGGGAGATGGGCCTGAGCTTCGTGGACACCAACGTCTTCGTCTACGCGGTAGGGCGGGCGCATCCGCTGCGGGAGCAGGCACAGGCGCTGTTGCGTGAGCGTCTTGGGCGCGACCGGCCCATGGCCACGTCGGCTGAGGTGCTGCAGGAGCTCATGCACGTCTACGTGCCCGTGGGGCGGATGGAGACGCTGGACGCAGCCCTTCGACTCGCGTCTGATCTCACCACCGTCTGGCCCATCGAAGCGTCCGATGTGCTCGCGGCGCGGGACCTGGCGGTAGGACAGCCGGGCCTGGGCGCGCGGGACCTCCTGCACCTCGCGCTCTGCCGGCGGTTCGGGGCCACGGAGCTGCTGTCCTTCGACCGAGCCCTCGTGGCAGCGTTCGCCGGAGGTCGCTAGCTGCCGCGGACGCTACTCGTCAGGCGGGTTGAGCTGCTGGGCCAGCTCGATGAGCGGTTCCTGGCTGACCGTCACGCTTCCGCCCTGTGGCCGATCGATGTCCACGATCAGGGTGACGACCGCACCCAGGACGGCGACCAAGGCCACGGCCGTGAGCAAGCTGCGGCGGCCAGTCAGGCCGGCGGAGAGGCCGACCATGCCCAAGGTCAGGGCTGCACCCACGAACAGCAACAGGAGCACGGAGTCGGGCACGCGCACGTGGATCCCGGCGTAGTTGCGCTCGCTCTCGATGTCGATGGTGTCGTTGAGGGCTTCGATGTAGAGCGCCAGGAGTGGCGAGCCGGGATCGCCGCGGGCCAGCTCCTCGGCCATGGACCAGAGGTCCGTGAGGATCTGCCCTGCTGCTGTGACCTGCGCCGCCACGTCCGCCAGGTCGTCCGGCGCGACCCGCAGTGTCGAGTACTCGGCCAGGAGTTCCTGCGCCCGGGTGGCGGCCGGTTCCGGCAGGTAGCCGGCACGCAGATACGTCGTGCCGATGGAGTTCGCCTCCGCCATCACGAGGCCTCGGCGCGTGTCGTAGCGCTCAGTAGCCATACCCATGGTAATGGCCAAGAGGAAGGCCATGAGCGCCAGGATCGAGCCCACGATCATGCCCGTGGGCCCTTCCTTCTCCTCCGGCGTGCGGTTCTGGTACCACCGCCCAACGACGTAGCCGATCTCGTACAGGAGCAACGCGGCGAGCGCGAAGAGGACGAAGATCCCGGCGATGGGAACGTCTGCGAGCAGCTCCTGGAACACGCTTCTGGCCTACCTCGCTATCGCACGACCTGAGGTCGGCAAGCCTAGCCCAACCAGGGCCGATGCGAGTGCCGCCAGCGACCGGGTGGGGCGGTGGACCGGTCAGTCTCCCGA
>CAVPNC010000019.1:0-461604 GCA_963706695.1 uncultured Chloroflexia bacterium
TGGCGATGTCCTTGAGCCCGTAGCCGAACGCGCCGGTCACCGACATCGGCGCCGCCTTCACCACCCGGTCCAACAGGTCGAACCACGGAAGCAGCGGCCACTCGTTCTCCGGGTGCCGCTTGCGGGCGGCGTTGTAGGCCGTGGACAGCGTGGACGTCTCCGCCGGGCTCCAGTGGTACAGCCGCGCCTCCTCGATGCCGATCCCGCGCGCAGCACAGAGCTCCCGCATGCGTGCCACCCAGGCGTCGATGATGGCCACCTCCGCAGGCTCGGTCAGCCGCTCCACCGTCCACTGGTCGAAGCGCCACTCGCCGTCGTCGATCCGGCCGCAGCCGATCTGGAAGATGAGCGGCAGGCCACCCTCTGCCGGCAGGCCCGACGAAGTCATCCGCCAGGCTCGAGACGGTCTCGAAGTCGACGTACAGCTCCAGCGGCGCCACCTCCGCCAGGAGTCATCGTCAAGGTCCAGCCGCTCCGGCAGCACCACCGGCTCATCCGCCCGGTTGGCCTCCAGCACGGCATCGCACATGCGCGCCGCCTCACCGGTGATGCCCAGCGAGCGTGCTGACACCGCCGAATCCGTCCAGCGCGTCAGGCCGCGCTCGTGCGCTGCCCGACGACGCAGCGGGTTCACGCCCGGCAGCAGCGTCAGCTCCGCGAGCTCCGTCGCGATGGCCGCCTTGGCCCCGTGCCAGGGATCGTCGTACTCGTTGCCCATGTGCGGGTACAGCTCCGGCCGCGTGGGCACCGGCAGCACCTCCCACCCGGCTCCGTCCCGGCGCACCTCGCGGATCCACTGCGTGCGCCTGCAGCGTCAGCGAGGTCAGGCTGGCGCCGTCGTACTTGTCGAAGGTGTTGTCGAAGTCGATGCGCCCCAGCCGGTCCAGCGCACCCTCGCCCCGCTGGCCGCGCCGCTTCCAGTTGCGCCCCAGCAGGTAGCCCGCCGGTGGCGTATAGCCCTGCACCCGCCCCAGGGCCGTGTTGTAGACCCACACCTGGGCCTGGTAGGCGAGCGTGTCCGCCGATCTGCCCACGCCGCCGTCGGCCCGCAGGTCCAGCGTGCGCATCTTGATGTCGACCACGCGGTAGTGGCGATCGGGCAGCCACAGGCCGGGGCTGGTAGCCGCGGCGTCCTCCGCGCTCAGATCGTCGGGGAACAGCTCCGCCAGCACGTCCGAGCGCACCAGCAGGTCCGCCATGCCATAGGTCCGGTGCTCCGGATCGCGCATGCACGGCCTGGGCGATGATCGGCGTCCCGTCACGCATGGCCTGCAGCGTGGCCGCGGCCGCATCGAGCGAGCGGCTGTCCTCCCAGTCCTGGGCGATGGTCACCACCTCCGCGCGCTCCGCCAGCAGCTCCAGGACACCGGCCTCGAAGGCATCACCGCGACCGAAGATGAAGGCGCGGAAGTCGAGGCGCGGGTCGAAGTCCGCGGGGGCATCGTCACGCTCGAAGCCGTGGTCCTCACCGTAGCGCTCCAGCCAGTCGAGCAGCGGATCATCGTTGAGCCAGTTGCGGGCCTTGGTGGCGGAGACCCAGTCGCGCCAGCTCTCCCGGTCTTCCGGCACCACCAGCGTGCCGTCATCCGCTCGCGTGAGCGCCTCGATGCCGGTGATGACGGTCATGCGGGCTCCGTCTGCGCGCGAGCCACTTCCGCCAGGCGGCAGAGGGCGTTGGCCAGGACCATCTGGCGGGGCGTCCTGGCGCGGGCGGCCACGAGCGCCGGGGACGCCACCACCAGCGTGAGGCAGCGTGCCCGCGAGGTGGCCACGTTGAGCCGGTTGAGCGAGTAGAGGAACTCCATGCCGCGTGGCGCATCCTCCGGCCGCGAGCTGGCCATGGAGTAGATCGAGACCGGCGCCTGCTGGCCCTGGAACTTGTCCACGGTCCCCACGGGCACGCGGCCGCAGAACTCGCCGCGCATGCCCAGCTCCGCCTTGATGAGCGTCCGCTGTGCGTTGTAGGGCGTGATGACGAGGATGTCCGAGGGCGTGATCGAAGCGCGATCGCCCTCGCGGTCGATCCAGGTCGATCGGCCCTCCAGCAAGTCGGCGACGATGTCCGCGATGACCCGGGCCTCCTCGATGGAGGCGTTGTCGTTGCGCGCGTCGGCATGGTCGACCGCGATGTAGCGGATACCTTCGCCATCTGCCCAGCCATCGCCCGAGAGCGCCTGCTTCTCGTTGCCGTCCTCCGGTAGCAGCTCGTTGCGGTAGAAGACCTCCGAGGTGTAGCCGCAGATGTCCGGGTGCAGCCGCCAGGTCTTGTCCATGAACAGGCCCCGCTCGTCCGGCATGACCGCCTCGCCATCGAGCAGGTGCCCCAGCGCGCTGCCGTCAGCGCCCGGCGGGTGCGCGCCCTTGATGGGCTGATCGAGCTGCTGGGGATCACCGAGCAGCACGACCGACTTGGCCACCGCTGACACCGCCAGCGCGTTGGCCAGCGAGAACTGCCCGGCCTCATCGATGAAGAGGACGTCCACGGTCCCGGGCGGGATCTTGTCGCTGGCCCACAGCCAGCTCGTGCCACCGACCACGTCCACCGCGCCGTCGATGAAGGCAGCGGCGACGTCCTCCGCACTGCCGATGGGCGCTGCGACGTCACACGTGGGCAGGCCGTCACCTCCGGGCTTCTGGCGCATGCGCACGGCGGTCTGCGCGAACTCGGGATAGTCCGACTGCGCCGTCCACACGTTGTCGAGCAGGTTGCCGATGACCTTGTGGCTGCCGGCCGTGACGCCGACCGTCTTGCCCGCCAGGACCAGCTCCAGGATCATGCGGCCGCCGATCCAGGTCTTGCCGCTGCCGGGCGGCCCCTGGATGGCCAGGCAGGTGTGGTCGAGCTCCTTCACCAGTCGCTTGGCTGCGCTCGCCGGCCGACTCACCGGCGTGACGAAGCGGCGCTCCGTCCCGGTGGCCGACGATCCGGGGCGAGCGCCTCCGCAGCAGGTCCCGCGCGGCCCGATAGTCGCCATCGCCTTCCAGCCCGTGCTCGAGGACGTAGCGGCCCAGGTCGAGCAGGCGCTGCTCGTGCCCCGGGGTGGGGATGATCAGCCTGGGCACGAGCGCGGTGGGGTGCTCGATGTCTCGCCCGCGCGGGAAGCGCAGCACGATCTCGTTGCGGTCCTGCACGAGCTCCTCGACGGGCATGGTCTTCTGGTTGGCCGGGTTCACCGGCGCGCTGCCGACCTCGAACTCCTGGGGCGGGAAGCGATAGCGGAACGAGCGCGGCGCGCCCTCGACGGCGCCGACCAGCTCCAGCCCGCCGAGCGGCTCCTTGGCCTCGATCATCTCGTCCGGGGTCAGCTCCAGCTGGCTGAAGTAGGCCCACCACTCGGGCTTCTGCTCACGCCGATGCCAGCCCAGCACGTTGGCCAGCAGCAGCCGCGAGCGCTGGTCGGGGGAGAGGTCATCCCGCGATGCGTCCGGCGGGATGTCCGCGGTGAGCGGGTCAGCCACGTCCCTGACCCGTTGCAGCCACGCGGCGAGGTCCTCATCCGCCTCACCCGTCTTCAGCTCCGGGCGCGGCAAGACCTCCCCCCGTTGGGCCGCCAGCTCCGCTCCGCAGCGTCTCCAGCCAGCGATGGAGCTGCAGCGTGGACACGACGTCGTCGCGGTTGTAGGCCTCGATCTGGTCGAGGATCTCCTGGCCCACGCCCTCGCCGTGGCCGCCGAGCTCCATCCAGCGCTCGAACTCCACGATGGAGTCACCCGCAGCGCGCAGCTCGATGCCACGCTCGAAACCGTAGAACGGCTCCAGCTTCTTGATGGAGTAGCTCTCCACCGAGGCCAGCAGCCCCTGCCGCACGACCCCGTAGAGGTCCACCATGATGTCGCCGCGGAACAGGCGGTCCACCTCGTCCTGGCGCGTGTCGTAGCGGCCCATGAGCCGTCCGAAGTGGCTGGGCTCGTAGGGCGCGTAGTGGTACACGTGGAGGTTGGGATCTTCCTCGAGGCAGGCCATGATCTTGTCGATGCAGGCCTCGAAGGCGGCCTTCTCCCCGGCTTCCGTGACCTCGCCCGCAGCGTCACGGCTCCAGAACGCGTGGAACAGCGGTTCTCCCTGCCCATCGGTCAGCGACGGCTGCAGCAGGCCGAAGAGGTAGTCCATGCCGTCATCGCCGATGAAGGGGTCACCTTCAAGGTCCAGGTAGAGGTCACCCGGGCTGGGCTCCGGCAGCGCCAGCAGGCCCTTGGTGGTGTCAAGGCTGCCATCTTCGGTCTGGTGCGGCGGCAGCAGCTCGTAGATGTCCCGCCGCTCGTCCTCACCCTGGACCTGCAGCTGCGCCTGCCGATGCACACGTGCGAGCGCCTCTGCCCGCGTGCCCTCCAGCGGCGGTTCCAGGGGGAGCTGCAAACCGGCCAGGCCTCGCCGCGTCTCCACCGCGCGTGCCACCAGCGAGGCGCGGGTCTTGGCCGTGATGTTGGCCACCAGCGAGAGATGGTCATCCGCCCGGCGTTGCTTGCGGCAGATCTCATCCCAGGCGCAGACCCCGCAGTGCTCGACCGGCTCCGGGTACGACGGCGACGGGGGAGGGTAGACCGGGTCCGGCCCGTTGACGTGCTGCAGGAACCGCTCGCGGACGGCCCGGAAGTAGGCTCGGAAATCGGCCGTGCGGAACTCCTGCGTCTCCTTGTCCTTGCCCCCGAGCGCCACGTACATCCGCTCCGGGTAGACGCCCTGGATGCCTTCCAGCATCTCGTTGTAGACACAGATCTGGAGCAGCGCACCGGCCTTGACCGAGTGGGCCAGCTTGGTGTCCGCGACCTCGTACGACCAGCTCAGCGGCGCTACCGGATCATCCTTGCGCAGCAGGAAATCGGCGAAGCCGAGCCACGTGCCGTCGAAGAAGCAGGCCTGGAAGATGACGTCGTCGCCGCGCTCGATCGCCGCCCGCGTGGCCGCGGCCTGGCCGCCGTAGTAGTCGGCCGCGTCCATGCCCTCCGGCCACTCGCTGGAGATGTCCTGCACGTCCCGCCCGCTGCTCGCGCAGGCGCTCGATGTACGTCTGCTCGTGCTCGTAGCCGCGCTTGATGATGATGTCCAGCTCCGGGTCATCCCGGTGCGGCTTCTCCACCAGGCCCAGCTGACGGCAGCGCTCGAGGTCCGTGAGGTGAGTTGCAGGCCAGGAACCCGACGAGGTCAGTCGCGCTGTAGACCGGCTTGCCGGCGATGATCTGCATCACCTCGATGGTACGCGGATGCCGTGTCAGCTCGTGTGGCACGCCTGCGGTTCGCGCTACCCTCGCGCAGATGCCCAGCCCGCCCGCAGATCGTCGTGCCCGTGCCAGCGCCTGGCTGCGTCGCTGGCACCAGCTGCTGCCGGTCTTCGGGGCCGAGTTCATCGTGCTCATCGGCTTCGGCGCGCTCGTGCCGGTGCTGCCGCTGTTCATCGAGGACCAGGGCATCGATCCCACCCAGCTGGGCCTCATCATCGCGGCCTGGCCCATCGCCAAGCTCCTCTTCGAGCCGGTCTTCGGCTGGTGGGCCGACCGCCACGCACGCAAGCCGCAGATGGTCGCGGGCATCCTCGTGCTGGCGGTGGTGAGCGTGCTGCCCCTCTTCGCCCCGGGCTTCTGGGCGCTGTTCGTCCTGCGCTTCATCGCCGGCGCTGCCGTGGCGGCCTACGACCCGGCGGCCAAGGGCATGATCACCGATGCCACGAGGGACGACGAGCGTGGCGAGGCCTTCGGCTTCTACGCCGCCTTCCAGATCGGCGGCTTCGCGGTGGGGCCGGCCATCGGTGGTGTCGGCGCCTGGCTCTTCGGCGGCTACGCCTTCCCCTTCATCGTCACCGGCCTGCTCTCGGTGGTGGGCGCGATCGTGCTCATGGTCTGGCTCTCACCCCGGCCGCGCCTCGTCGATGACGAGGTCGTCCGGAACCAGCCCGAGGCCAACCCACACCCTGGCGGCGAGCCCTTCTCGGCCTCGGAGACGGCGCTGCTCCCGACCGACCCGCCCGAGCCGGCTGGCGCAGGCGCCCATGCGCGCCGTCTTCAACCGCACGGTCATCACCGCCCTGGTGTTCACCTTCGGCCTGCATCTCACCTTCGGCACGTACGAGGTGGTGTGGTCGCTCTACCTCGTGGCGCTGGGGGCATCGGTGGCCTGGGTGGGCTTGAGCTTCGTGCTCTTCTCGGTGCCGGAGATGCTGGTGGCACCGTTCGCCGGCCGCTACATCGACCGCCACGGGCCGCTGCGTCCGATCCTCATCACCGGCCTCGTCATCATCTGCACCGGCAGCTTCTATGCCATCTCGCGGTCCTACGTGGGCTCGACGCTGGTGGCTCCGGTCGAGGCCGCTGCCACGGCGGCGATGATGCCCGCGCTCTACACCATCCTGGGCCGAGGCACGCCCGTGGGCCGCTCATCGACGACCCAGGGCCTCTTCGGTGCCACCAGCACGCTGGGACTCATCGTGGCCTCGGTCGTGGCCGGCGCGCTCTTCGAGATCGACATGAGCCTGCCCTTCGTCTTCTTCGTCGTGGGCATCGCGGTCTCGATGGTGATCGGCCTCTGGCTCTACCGCGGGATCCCGTCGGCCCGACCCCGCTAGCGGAGTAGTCTCAGGGGCGATGTCCGTCCCGCGTCCCGATCTGGGCGACCGTATCTCCGCATGGCTCCGTCGCTGGCATCCGTTGCTGCCCATCTTCGCGGTGCAGATGATCGTGACCATCGGTTTCGGGGCCCTGCTGCCGGTGCTGCCGCTGTACATCGAAGAGCAGGGCATCGACCCGTCCGGGCTCGGGGTCATCGTCGCGGCCTGGGCCTTGGCCAAGCTCATCTTCGAGCCCATCTTCGGCTGGTGGGCTGACCGACACGACCGGCGCGTGCAGATGGTGGCGGGGCTGCTGGTGCTCTCGGTCGTGAGCGTGCTGCCGGCCTTCTTCACCGCCTTCGCTGCCTTCGTGGCCCTGCGCTTCCTGGCCGGCCTGGCCGCGGCCGCCTATGACCCGGCAGCCCGGGGCATGGTCGTCGATGCCACCGATCCTGACGAGCGAGGCGAAGCCTTCGGCTTCTACGGTGCCTTCCAGATCGCCGGCTTCGTCATCGGCCCGGCCATCGGCGGCATCGGCTCCACCATCATCGGCGGCTACACCTTCCCCTTCTACTTCACCGGCATCCTCTCGCTGGTGGGCGTGGTGGTGCTCTTGCGCTACCTGGAGGCCGAGCCGCACGCGGTCGAGTCACCCGAGTTCGAGCACGATCCCGACCGCCAAGCCCATCCCCGCGGGCGATCCCTACAGTGCCTCCGAGACGCTGGTGGTCCCGACCGAGCGGCCGGGGCGTGTGGCCCAGGCGCCCATCAGCGCGGTCTTCAATCGCACCGTCATCGCCGCGCTCGTGCTGGCCTTCGGCCTGCACCTCACCTTTGGCACGTACGAGGTGGTGTGGTCGCTCTACCTCATCGCGCTGGGGGCCTCGGTGGCCTGGGTCAGCCTGACGTTCGTGCTCTTCGGCATCCCCGAGATGATCCTCGGGCCCATCGCGGGGCGCGTGGTGGACCGCCGCGGGCCGGTGGGGGTGACCATCGTCAGCGGCGTCGTCATCCTCTTCTCCGGCGGGGTCTACGCGTTGGCCTCGACCTACATCGTGCCCACCCTGATGGTGCCGTTCGAGGCCGCCGCCACCGCGGCCATGGGGCCGGCCCTCTACGCCATGCTCGCGAAGGGCACTCCGCCGGGACGCTCCTCTACCGCCCAGGGCCTGTTCGGTGCGACTGCCACGCTGGCCCTGGTGGTGGCGTCGCTGGTGGCGGGCAATCTCTTCGAGGTCGACATCGGTCTGCCCTTCTGGTTCTTCGTCTTCGGCTTGGCGCTCTCGCTGGTGGTGGGCCTGCTGATCTACCGCTCGAGCAACCCGTCGCCTGGCACCTCTGCACCCGCCGCGACCGACCCCGGCGCCGTCGTTCCCTAGCCACCGGCCGTGCCGCCGCCGCCGTCCGCTCTGAGCCACCCGTCGCCGCCGTCCCCGGCGCCGTCCGCTCGCAGCCACCCGTCGCCGCCGACGCCGTGCCGCCGCCGCCGTCCGCTCGCAGCCACCCGTCGCCGCCCGCGACCGTGCCGCCGCGCCGTCCGCTCGCAGCCACCCGTCGCCACCCGCGACGCCGTGCCGCCGGCGCCGTCCGCTCGCAGCCACCCGTCGCCACCACTGACGCTATCTCGGTTGGGAGTGCCATCCGGTAGCCACACGTCGGCTCCAGCGACGGTGGGCGCGATGTCGGGCTGCAGGGGACGTCGGACGCCCGCGCCCATGCCCAGCCACGCTCGGAGGTGTCCGGGCCGTGCCGACCAGCCTCGCCTTCGGCTGGCTACAAGCGTCCCTTGCGTCGACTCCAGCGACGTCTGGCACGCACTGGCAGGCAAGGGCCCGCCCGAGCGCAGAGCCCAAGACTAGGACCACTGTTCCAGGAAACCGTCCATCTGGCCCTTGGACAGGCGATGTAAACGTTGTCATGCTTGTCCCTGCAAGTGGGAAAGGAGGTTCAGGAACCATGTCCTGGGTCTTCGTGGTGTCGGTCGCGTTGCTCTTGGCCGCGGTTGTGCTCATCGAGGTGCGCGCAGTGCGCACGGGGGATGAGCGTTGGCACCACGCTCCGGGCTACGCCCTTGTGATGGGCGGCCTGATCACCATCGGCATCGGCATCGCGGCTGCGATGTCGGAGCAAGCCGTCATCGCGCTGCTTGCCTCATCGGCCGGTCTTCTCTCGGTGGTCCTGGGGGCCACCCGGCACACGGAGGCTGCAGCGCACTAGCGAACGACACCCTTCAGGCGGTCCACGAAGCGGCCGCCGCTCAAGCGGAGCCCGTCCGGCCAACCACCGGGCGGGCTCGATCCATGCCCGGCGCGCTGGCGGCGGGTGCCTGGGACCTCGGCCGCCACACAACGCCTATGCCCGCCACGACTGTACGGGCCAAGCAGGACGCGATCTCATTCCGTGGGCGACTAGATCGGACACGCACCCGCCAGTCTCAGTCACCGAGGGCATGAGATTGGCGGTCAACGGCGCGATCGGCCCCTGTGAGGCTCGCGTCTTGGCCCATGTAGTCGCGGGCGGCATAGATTGCCCGCACCCCGCGCCCCGCACCCCGCACCCGCGCCCCGCCCCGCACCCCGCCGCCCCGCGCCCCGCGCCCCGCACGTCCCCGCGCCCCAAGCTCGCCTCTACAGCGTCTGGTTGGCCAGCTCCAGCTGGTGCAGCGTGCGGCGCTGCAGCGCCTCCAGGCGCGTCGGGTCGAGCACCTCACAGGCCCAATCCCAGTGCAGTGAGACGACGTCACCGACCGCCACATCGGCCACGAACCCCGATCCATCCAGCCAGCGCTTGACCGACTGCACCTTGGGCTCCACCAGCGCCAGCTTGCCCTCCACGAGCCCCAGCGGCACCGCGTTGACCACCAGCGAGTCACCGGTGATCTCCTGCACTCGCCCCCAACGGATCCGGCACGTGTCCATGAGCCCGACCGCATTCGCCACGGAACCGCGGCGCTGCGTGCCCACCATGGGAAAGACGTCGAAGACGTGGAAGGCGTGTGTGGGCCGAGCACCGGCCTCCGGCTTGCCCTGCAGCCACTTCCAGGTATCGGCCGGCAGCTGCGCCCGGAAGCGAGCGTCGATCGACGTGGTCATGAGCACGGGGTCCACCCGGTCCGACAGCGTGTTGCCGATCCAGTAGGCATCGACCACGCGCGCGTCGAGCGGATCCTCGATGCCGTTGGCCGCAGCGATGAGCTCCAGGTAGGGGTAAGCGCCCTCGAACCCGGCCGCCAGGTCGCGCAGACCACGGTCGATCTCCAGCGCCTGCGCGGGCGTCGGCCCCTCGGCCTCGGCCGAACCGAGGGCCGCTGCTCCCAGCTCCAGCAGCGAGCGCCAGTCCTCCGGCCCGCACAGGCCCAGGCGGTTGGGCCCAAAGGCGTAGCGTGCGAACAGCACCGGACCGGTGGGGCTCGGGCGCACGCGCTCGGGATGGTCGGACGGGGGGACGGTCACGGACATCGATCTGGGCGGAACGTCAGTCGGCGGTCTCTGCTGGGACGGGCTCCTCTGGCGGGGCCATGAGGATGCCGAAGGCCCGGCTCATCTCGGCCGCCTGATCCTCCTCGAGGACACGCACGACGGTGCCGCTGTTGACCAGCACCCAGTCGCCGACCTGCAGGTCTGGCTCGAGCATCTTGGAGGCCTTGTCGACCTGGCCGGCCGTCTCGACCTCGCACAGCTCTCCATCGACCGCGACGACACGGCCGGGCATCATCAGGCACATGGGACTACCTCCCGACAGACGACGGCGGGCCCGGGCACCTGGGGCAGGGGAGCGCCGCAGTGATCGCAACGCGGCTTGGCCGGCGAGGAGTGGACCGCCAGCTCAGCGCACTGCGTACAGTGGATATCGTTGGTTGTGATGGTGAAGGTGGTGCTGCCGAAGCCATGGCCGACGAGGTAGTAGGCGGCAGCCAGCGCCACCAATTCTGCCTCAGCGCGGGTGGCATCGCGGATCTCCAGCTCGAGCTGGCCGCCACGACCACCCTCGGGCCAGTTGCGGATCACCTTCTCGATGGCTCCACCGACCTCGCCTGCTCCGTGCATGTCGTCAGCATGACCCACCTTGTCCAACCGCGCCGATGCCGAGCGGCCCCTCCGCGCGGGGTCCATGCGCCCTGTAGCAACCCCGGCCATCCGCTAGGGTGACCTGATGAGCGATCCCTCCGAACTGGCTGAGCACATCCGCGCCACCTGGTTCGGCTCCGACCTGACCGAGCCCTCGCTCGAGCGCCTCGGTGCCATGGCCCGCGAGTACGAGGCTCCGGCCAGGACGCGACTCCTGCGCGAGGGAGATGAGACCGACGAGCTGTCCATCCTCGTGGACGGACGCATCGCCCTGACGGAGCATGTGGCCGGCCGCGGGTCGGTCACGCTCATGAGCGCGGAGCCCGGCGACGTCTTCGGCTGGACCGCCATCATCCCGCCCTACCGGGCCACGGCCACGGTCGTCAGCCTGGAGCCGGTCAAGGTCATCGCCGTGGAGGCGGAGGCGCTGCGCGCGGAGCTCAAGTCCGACTGCGTGCTGGCGGCGGGCATCTATCCGCGCCTGGCGGAAGCACTGGCTCGACGCCTGGAGGCCACCCGGCAGCAGCTGCTCGACCTGTACGGCTCCGAGCAGCGGCCACCATGGTGATGGGCCGCCACGTCCTGCCGGGCGGAGCGCCCGACTCGCTCACCGCACAGCGGGCGGACATCGTCGTGTTCGCCTGCGGCGACCCTGCGCACGGGGAGCACGACTCGGTCGCCATCGCGGCCTGCACCTCGCTGCCGGCCGAGCTGCTGCAGCGCATCGACCTCAAGCTCGTGGGCCCCATGCGCCCGGAGTACCTGCGCGACCTCGCAGCGGGCACCCACGTGCTCATCGCCGACACCGTCCCCGGCACACCCGGCCAGATCGACGAGGTCCACTTCGGCGAGCTGGTCGGTCGCGAGAAGCCGCTCGAGGCCAGCTCCTCCACGATCCAGCCGCTCGACGAGGTCATCGCCATGGCCCAGCTCGTGCGCTCGGAGCCTCTGCGCGGGCGCTTCCTGGGGCTGGGCGTCGAGGCCGTGGACCTGACCGCACCGCCCGAGGCCACGGCCGTGGAGCAGATGCGAGCGGCGGTGGTGAAGGTGATCGAGGAGCTGGCGGCCCAGGAGTAGCACGGCCCAGGACCAGCCAGACGTCGCCCGCTCGTCCAGGGGCCGGCTGGCGTGCACGGGGTACGCTGTCCCGACCGGCCCACCGATAGCCGGTTCGGCGACCGATAGGAGTCTGACGATGGTCAAGGATCGTTCGGCCCGGGCGGCGCTCATCGTGAGCGCGCTCATGGCCTTCGGGGGGACCAGCACCCTCGCCCAGGAGGGCCAGGCCGCACCCGACAGCGACGGCGCCGCGTCGACACCGGTCGCGGTCTCCGTCTTCGGCACCTCCACGCTCGTGGGGCAGGCCAGCCCGGGCACCACCGCGCTCGACGGGGGCGTCGTGCGCGTGCGTGACAACGAGCTCCTCACCGTCGAGATCTCGACCGATCCACGCGTCGCCGGCCAGGCCACCATCAGCGTCAACTTCGATGCCTACCCTGACGCCAGCGGAGTCGCCGGCGCCACCCAGGTGCGCTTCGGCCAGATGCGCCTGGAGAACGAGGACGGTGCCTGGCTCGGGAGCTTCACGGGGAGCCTGGCCAATGGCGGCTTCGTCCAGACCTACTGGCTGGAGGGCACCGGCGGCTACGAGGGCTACAGCTACGTCGTGACCGCCGCCGGCTCGGGCAACACCTGGCGCAGCCAGGGCCTCATCTTCCCGGGTGCGATCCCGCCCATGGGCGGCCCCTCGCTGCCCATGGACGCCATCGAGCGCGACCTCCCGTTGGCCGCCATGCCGCCGGCCTGATCGTCGGCGCGCCGCGCCCGACCCGTCCGTCCCGCCCGCCGCCGGGCGCCCGATCCGGACCCCGGCCTCGCCGATCCGGTTTGACGCCGGGCCGGGCAGGGCCCCACCCTTCAACCATGCCAGAAGTCAAGTTCGCCCAGAGCGGCGATGTCTCGGTGGCCTACGCTGTCAACGGTGACGGTCCCGTCGATATCGTCTACGTCGAGGGTGCCTTCACCCACCTCGAGGTTTCGTGGGACGTGCCCTTGTATCGCCGGTTCTGCGAGCGCCTGGGTGAGTTCGCACGGGTCATCCGCTTCGACAAGCGCGGCATGGGCATGTCCGACCGCGTGCCCGGGGCCACGACGCTCGAGACGCGCATGGACGATATCCGCGCGGTGATGGACGCCGCCGGCAGCGAGCGAGCCGCGGTCATCGGCGAGTCGGAAGGTGGCCCGCTGGCGATGCTCTTCGCCGCGGCCCATCCTGAGCGGGCCCGGGCCCTCATCCTCCAGGGTGCCGAGGTGCGCGAACTCAAGGATGATGAGTGGCCCTGGGGCGAGGCGACGCCCGAGGAGCACGAGGCCTGGATGGCGGCCATCCCCGAGCGCTGGGGTCTGGGCGGCAACTTCCAGTTCATCCTGCCCAGCCTGGGCGACGTGCCCTGGGGCCGCGAGTACATGGCCCGCCGACAGCGCAATGCCGCCACGCCCGGTGCCTGGGAGGCCTTCGCGCGCATGGCTTTCGACATCGACGTTCGGCACGTTGCACCCACCATCAAGGTACCCACCTTGATCTTCCACTCCCAGGGAGACGAGGTCTGTCACGTCGAGAACGCCCGCTACCTCGCCCGCACGATCGAGGGTGCCCGCTACGTGGAGACGGCCGGCGCCGACCATGTGCCCTGGGCTGAGGACGCAGACCTGTTCATCGCGGAGGTGCGCGAGTTCCTCACCGGCGAGCGCGAGTCGGCCATTCCCGACCGTGTGCTCGCGACCGTCCTCTTCACTGACATCGTCGGCTCGACCGAGCGCGCGACAGAGCTTGGAGACGTCCGCTGGCGCGAGCTGCTCGCGGAGCACCACCACATCATCCGCGAGGCCGTGGCCGCCAACGGCGGACGTGAAGTGGACATGGCCGGTGACGGGGTCCTGGCCACGTTCGACGGGCCCGCTCGTGCCATCAGCAGCGCTCGAGCCATCCAGCAGGCCTCGGCACCACTGGGCATCGAGGTCCGCGCCGGCGTTCACACCGGCGAGGTCGAACGCCTGGGCGATGGCGTGGCCGGCGTGGCCGTCCACCTCGGAGCCCGCGTCGCGAGCGCAGCCGGGCCGGGCGAGGTCTGGGTCTCAGCCATCGTCTCGCAGCTGACCGCCGGCAGCGGCATCGCCTACGAGGATCGCGGCCTCCATGCGCTCAAGGGCATCGACGGCGAGCAGCACCTGTACTCGGTCGCGTGACACACTGCCCCGATGGCTGAGCGCTACGTTCCCGTCCCCCACGGACGCCTCGCGGTCCACGACTTCGGCGACGGCCCGCCCATCGTCCTGCTGCACGCCAACATCGTCGACGCCTGGGCCTGGGAGCCGCTGACACCGTTCCTGCTCGAGGCCGGGTATCGCGTGCTTGCCTTCGACCGCCGCGGGTTCGGCGGCAGCACCAGCGAGGACGTCGAGTTCAGCCATCGCGCGGACACGCTCGCGGTGCTCGATGCACTGCACTTGGAGCAGGCCGCGCTCGTGGGCAACTCGGTCGGCGGGCAGGTCGCGCTCGACACCGCCATCGAGTCCCCCGCGCGGGTGGCCGCGCTCGTGACCATCGGTTCGATCGTGCCCGACTGGTGGCCCGGCATGACTCCCGAGGAGGCGGCCATCGAGAACGAGCTGGAGGCGATCGAGGGGGCCGGCGACCCCGACGCCATGGCCGAGGCAGACGTCCGTGCCTGGGTCGACGGCCCGGGCCAGCCGCCCGACCGCGTACCCGAAGACATCCGTGAGCTGGTGCGCGAGATGGACCGCGCCATCAACGAACCCGGCCGCGTCACCGGCCGTTCCATCCCCCTTCGGCCGCCGGCCTCGGAGCAGCTGGACCGCCTCACGATGCCTGTCCTCGCCATCGCCGGCGAGCTGGACTTCTCGTACGCCGCCGCCAGTGCCGAGTACCTCGCCGCCAACGCCCCGGACGCACGCGCCGAGATCATGCCCGGCGTGGCTCACATGATCGGCCTCGAGGCGCCGGCGGAGCTGGGCGCGCTGATCATCGATCTCCTGGCGCCGCTCCCGCGCTGGCGCTGAATCCGACGCCGACCGCCTCCCGGCGTCCGGTCGGACTGGTTCGTGGGGGTACCATGGTCAAGCCCAGTGACCCGGCAACCGTCGGGACGGCTTTGGAGGAGGCGTGGGCACGGGCACGGTCTGTGCGGATGGAAACGCGCAGGACGGGTCCGCGGTGCGCGTGCTCCTCGCGTAAGACGAAAGGAGCAACCCACATGAGGTTGGGCAAGCGCGCATTCGGCGTCGGTATGACCGTTGCGCTCACCGCATCGCTCTTCGGCGGCGTGGTCGCAGCTCAGGATCCTGTCGTTATCCTCTCCACGCAGATGGTGCCCGAGGAAGAGGCCGCCAAGATGCGTGACAGCATCATGGCCGGCTACGAAGGCGACTTCGACTTCGTCGGCAGCGAGGGTGGGCCCTTCGTGGACACCATCCGCGCCGAGGCCGAATCCGGCTCCGGTGACACCGGCGTGGCACTCGCCCTCCACGGCGAGCTCTCGACGCTTGGCGCCGAAGGCCTGCTCATGGATCTCTCGGACATCGCGGCCGAGGTGGACGCGGCGCCGGCCTTCATGGCGCTCGGCAAGCTCGGCACGGACGAGCAGCTCTATATCCCGATGATGGTGGCCACCTACATCATGGCCGCCCGCACGGAGGCCCTGGAGTACCTGCCCGAAGGTGCCGACCCGATGGCCCTGACGTGGGACCAGGTCGCCGAGTGGGGCGCCAACCTGCAGGAGGCCACGGGCGAGCGCCTGCTGGGCTTCCCCTTCGGCGAGGATGGCCTCCGGCACCGCCTCTTCCAGGGCTACCTCTACCCGGCCTTCACCGGGCGCGTGAACAACGAGTTCGCGACCCAGGCCGGTGTCGACATGTGGAACTGGCTGCTGGACACCTGGCAGTACGTCAACCCGCAGTCCACGACCTACGGCTTCATGCAGGAACCCCTGCAGAGCGGTGAGGTCTGGGTCGCCTGGGATCACACGGCCCGCCTGATCGACGCGCTCAACGCCGATCCCGAGGGCTTCATCGCCCTGCCCAGCCCAGCCGGTCCCGCGGGGCGTGCGTTCATGCCGGTCATCGTGGGCCTGGGCATCCCCAAGACGGCTCCGGATCCGGAGGCCGCCAAGGACGTCATCAGGCACCTCCTCGATCCCGCCACCCAGGGCATCACGCTCGAGCAGGTCAGCTTCTTCCCGGTCGCAGCCGGTGAGGTCCCGGCCAATGTGGGCGAGGGCGTTGCCTCGCAGCAGGCGGCCATCGCGGCCCAGAACAACGCACCCGACGCGCTACCGGCGCTCCTGCCGATCGGCCTGGGTGACCAGGGCGGGGCCTACAGCGACGTCTTCAAGGACGCGCTGGCGGCGATCGTCGTCGAGGGCAACGACCCGGCCGAGACCCTCGCGGGCCTGGCCCCGACGCTGCAGGAGATCTTCGACTCCACGGGCGCCGAGTGCTGGACGCCGGACGAGGTCGTCGAGGGCCAGCCCTGCGTGGTCGGCACCCCCTAGTCCTTCGTACCGGGCGCGCGGCACTCGTCGCGCGCACCGCTCCGGGCGGGCCCTCGTGGCTCGCCCGGAGTCCGACCTCTGGGTCATCAGAGCGGGAGGGACGCTACTGACATGACTGCCGAGACCGTGGAGTTCACGGGCAAGCGCAAGCGCAACTGGGCGCCCTACATCCTGCTCGTGCCCTCGCTCCTGTTCCTGCTCTTCTTCTTCGCGACGCCGATGTTCTCGTCGTTCGTGCTCGCCTTCCAGACCCCCGACGGCGTCTGGTCGCTGGACTCCATCCGCACGATGGTCGGCGACCCCAACTTCACCCGCGCCGTCACGGCCACCCTCACCCTCGTCATCATCGTCATCCCCTTCCAGCTGGCGCTGGCCATGGCCATGGCCCTCGTCGTCAACAAGCGCCTCAAGGGGACCAGTCTGTGGCTCTACATCTACGTCCTGCCCCTCGCCATCAGCGAGCTCGCGGCGGGCATCGTGTGGGTCTCGATCTTCACCCAGAAGGGCTGGCTCAACAGCATCCTCGAGACGCTCGGCATCGTCGAACGGGGGATCATCTGGCAGTCGGCCGAGTCCTACTGGACGCTCATCGGCATCATCGTGGTGGCGGAGATGTGGCGGGCGACCTCGATCATGATGATCATCCTCGTGGCCGGTCTGCAGTCGATCCCCGACGAGTACGTCGAAGCCGCGGAGGTCTACGGCGCCACGCTCTGGCAGCGCGTGCGACGGGTCATCCTGCCCATGCTTCGCCCCAGCCTCCAGGTGGCGCTCATCCTGCGCATCATCCTGGCCATCCAGGTCTTCGCGACGGCCATCGCCCTCGCCGGCACCGGCCTCACGGTGATGTCGCAACAGACGCTCGAGTGGGCCAACGACATCGACAACGACAACGTGGCGGCGGCCTGGGCCGGGCTGATGCTGCTGATGAGCATCTTCGCCACCATCGGCGTCCTCTGGCTGCTGCCCGTGAAGGATGAGCAGCAGGCATGACCGCCCCCGCCGTGCCCGCGGAGGGCACCCAGGCCCCGCCGCCATCCCGGCGCAAGCTGACGCCGCGCAAGGTCCTCAACACCATCCTCTGGTATGCCGCGGCGGTGGTGATGGCGCTCTTCATCCTCCTGCCCATCTACCTCATCTTCATCAGCGCCACCACGCCTGATACCAACACCTACGACTATCCCAAGTCGGTCATCCCGGTCGGCTTCTCGTTCGACAACATCGAGTCGTTCGTCACTGCCGCCGGCGTCATCGATGCCTTCTGGCGCAGCGTCATCGCCGGCGTGATCACGGTCGTGCTGGCGCTGGGCATCGGCGCTCCCGCGGGCTACGCGCTCGCGCGCTACATCTTCCGTGGCCGTGACGGCTACCGGCTCATCGTGCTCTCCACGCGTGCCTTCCCCATCGTCATCCTCTCCATCCCGCTGGCGGTCATGTACCGCAACATCGGCATCTATGACTCGGTCTGGGGCGTGGCCCTCATGCACACGGCCCTGGCCCTGCCCTTCGCGGTGCTCATCACCAGCTCCGTCTTCGTGTCCATCCCGCGGGAGCTGGAGGAGGCGGCGCAGACGCTGGGCTGCTCACCGTCGCGCGCGTTCCTGAAGGTGTCCCTGCCGCTGGCCCTGCCGGGCCTGGCAGCGGCGGCCATCTTCACCTGGGTGCTGTCGTGGAACGACGTCTTCGCCGCGGCCGTCCTGACGTTGCGCAACCCCACGCTCCCGGCGCGCATCCTGACCTCGCTGACCCAGGCCTCGCTGCCGTGGCAGTTCGCGGCGGCCTTCGTGATGCTCGTGCCCAGCCTCATCGTCATCTTCATCATCCGTCGCTATCTGCTCGGCATGTGGGGCCGGGTCGTCAAGTAGGGGAGTCACGTGTCTGAGATCCGTCTGGAGCGAATCCACAAGATCTACAAGGAGACCCGTGCGGTCGACGACGTCTCCCTCACCATCGGCCAGGGTGAGTTCATGGTGCTCCTGGGCCCGTCCGGCTGCGGCAAGACCACGCTGCTGCGCTCGATCGCCGGCCTCGAGGAGATCGACGCCGGCTCGGTCATGATCGGCGATCGCGACGTCACCGAGATGCCGCCGCGCAAGCGCAAGATCGCCATGGTCTTCCAGTCCTACGCCGTCTTCCCACACATGTCGGTGTTCGAGAACATCGCCTTCGGCCTGCGCATGCAGAAGCTGGACCAGAAGGTCATCGACGAGCGCGTCACGTCGGCCGCGGAGCTGCTCCACATCGAGAACCTGCTGGAGCGCTATCCGGCGCAGGTCTCCGGCGGCCAGCGTCAGCGCATCGCGGTGGCCCGTGCCATCGCCATGGAATCGGAGGTGCTGCTCATGGACGAGCCGCTCTCCAACCTCGATGCCCTGCTGCGGCTGGAGATGCGCGCCGAGCTCAAGCGGCTGCTCTCCGAGATCGGCACCACCACCGTCTACGTGACCCACGATCAGGTCGAGGCCATGTCCATGGGTGACCGCATCGCGGTCATGCGCACGGGCAAGATCCTGCAGCTGGGCAAGCCGCTCGACATCTACCAGAGGCCGGTGGACCGCTTCGTGGGCGGCTTCATCGGCAACCCGCCCATGAACTTCCTCTCGGCCACCCTCGACGGCGGCAGCGGCACGATGGTGGCCGGTGTGGCCGGTGCGGGCACGGTCAAGATCGAGCCAGCCGTCGCGGCCACGCTTTCCGGCTACGCGGGCAAGGAGGTCACCCTGGGCATCCGTGCGGAGAACATCGAGGTCCGGCGCGAGGCCACCGAAGGCGACACCCTCACGGCCCAGGTGCTGGTGGTCGAGCCGCTCGGCTCGCACGACCTGCTCACGTGCAGGATCGGGAGCGAGCAGATCAAGGTGGCCACGCGGCCCGATATGAACGTCAGCTCCGACGAAGTCATCCATCTGGCGCTGGAACATGAGCGAACCGTCTGGATGGATCCCCAGACGGAACGTACTATCGGGATGTGACCGCTCCCCGCAAACCACGCGACATCGGCAACGGCCTGGTCGCCGCTTCCTTCGGAGGCGGTGGCGAGTGGCTGAGCCTGGCCACGGTCCACCCCGAGGCCGGCTTCGTCGAGCTCAACGGGCTGCCCGTGTTCGCCCCCGAGTGGCGCGGCCAGCCGGACGCCACGCGCCGCTACCGCTCCTGGATGCGCCGCGAGGAGCACGCCTTCCTCCACGTCGAAGCCGGTCGGGCCACGGTCAGCACGCGCCAGGACGCGCCCCGCGGCACGCGCGGGGTGGTCCAGCGCATCACCATCTCCGCCAGCCACCGCGACCGACCCGCGGGCGTGCGCATCCGGGCCAACGGGCGCCTCGGCTGGCCGGCCCTGGCGGAGATCTCGGAGGTCGACCCGCCCACCGACGAGGGGCAGAAGTCGCGCATGAAGGCGCTCGAGGGCACGCTGCGCGTGGTCGGTGATGGTGGGCCGGTCATCGTCCAGGCCTGGCTGCGCAAGGGCGGCGACCGCGGTCGCGGCTCTGCCGAACGGCGATCCGACATGCGCATCGGCTGGAAGATCCTGCGGCGCACCATGCCGTCCGCTGTGGCCTGGGTCGAGTGGCCGGGTGGGGCCGAGGAGATCCACATCGACATCGCCTGCACCTTCGACACGCCGCCCGCGGAGCCGCCCGAGTGGGCCGACCGCAGCCGCCTGCACGCACCGGCGCCGGACCCGGATGCCGCGCGCGGGGAGCTGCGGCCGCTGCGCGTGCCGGCTCGCCTGGTGAAGCCGCTCGGTCACATGAACAAGCGCGCTGCCACCTACACCCGTACCTGTACCGCGATCCAGGTCAGCGGTACCGAGCGCGCGATCCTGGCCGATCACCGCATCCTGCCCCTCTCGTGGACCCGCGATGCCTACTGGCAGGCGCGACTGCTGCTGACCACCTGGTCCCGCGGCGGCCATGACGAGGACGAGCAGATCGTGGCCGACCACCTGCGGTGGCTCTTCCTGCGCTGCGAGCGACCGGACGGTCGTTGGGTCCGCAGCCACCATGCCGACGGGCGGCCCAAGGACCGGCCCATCCAGGCGGACCAGCAGCTGTACCCCCTGCTGGAGCTGGCCGACTACATCCGCGCCACGGGCCGACTCCCGCAGCTGCCGCCGGAGGCCACCTGGCCCGATCTCGTGGGTGACGCCTGGGCCGTGACCCTCGAGGGTATCGACGAGGGCCTGGGCCTCATCGCCACCGAGGAGAACCCGGCCGACGACGTGCCCACCAACCCCTACCTGCTCTCCGACCAGGTGCTGCTCTGGCACACCGCCACCCAGCTGGCCCGGGTGGCCTCCAAGGTGGGCCTGGACGCGGACGCCCTGACGGCTGTGGCCCAGCGAGTGCGCGAGGCGTTCAGGACGCACTTCCACATCGAGGGCCCGCTCGGTGAGATGTGGGCCTACTCGCTCAACGGCCGTGGCGGCGTCGAACGGTACATGGACGCCAACGACCTGCCCGCGGCCCTGGCGCCGCTGTGGGGCTTCTGCCCGCCCGACGACCGCCGCTGGCAGACCACCATGCGCTTTGCCTTCGACCCTGAGAACCCGGGCTTCGTCGAGGGCCCCATGGGTGGGCTCGGCTCGCGGCATACGCCCGGCACCTGGACGCTCGGCGACATCATGGGCTGGACCGCCTTCGGCCTGATGGAGGAGGAGTCGCTCAGCGAGGCGGCCCTCGAACGGCTCGTGCGCTCCGCCTTCACCGACGGCATGCTGCCGGAGGCCTACGACCCGGAGGGCTCAGGCTCGGCCGTGCGCCATTGGTTCGCCTGGCCGGGCTCGGCCCTGGCCACGCTGCTGCTGGAGCACGCCGCCCGCGACACGGGCGAGTAACACGCCGACGCCGGCCCCGCTGCCGCCGCTCAGCGGTCGGCGAGCGTGACACCGGCCGCGCGAAGGTCCTCGGCGAAGGCCTCGAGCGCGTCGGTGCCGTCGGCCAGGCCGTCCACGTACGACTGCACACGTGAGAGGCCCAGCGCACGGTAGGCCTCGAACAGGTCCACGCGCGCCTGGCCTCGATCGCTCACGCCCGGCTCGGTGTACCACGTGTGCACCGACACCGACAGCGAGTCCGGGTCGCGGCCGATCTCCTCGCAGCGAGCACGGATGACCGGCAGCGCCGCCGCCACGCCTGCGGGGTCCAGGCCATCGAGGTTGATCTCGTCCGCGTAGCGTGCCGCCAGCCGCCAGGTGACGTTCGGTCCGTTGCCCCCCACCATCACGGGCACGCGCGGGTACTGCAGGGGCTTGGGCTGGTTGACGGCCCCGCGCACCCGCGCCCGCCGCCCCTCGTAGCTGGCGCGCTCGTCGGTGGTGCTGTCGAGCATGCGCGTGATGATCTCGAGGTGTTCGCCGAGCGTGGCCAGTCGCTCGCCGGTGGAGGGATAGTCGTAGCCGAAGGCCTCCCACTCCTCCTGCTTCCAGCCGGCGCCGATGCCCAGCTCCGCGCGCCCGTCGCTGACCACGTCGAGGGTGGCCATCATCTTGGCCACGAGGGCCGGGTTGCGGAAGCCGGTGCAGATGACGATGTGCCCCAGGCGCACCTTCTCCGTCAGCGCCGCCAGCGCCGAGAGGGCCACGAAGGGCTCGAAGACGATGACGTCCGCCGGCGCCGGCCAGGTGTGGAAGTGGTCGTAGAGCCAGACCGACTCGAAGCCCATGCGCTCCGCCGCCTGCGCCACGGCCACGGTGTTGGCCCAGGCCTCGCGCGAGTCGTGGCCGCGATACTCCTGCATCCAGCCCTGGGGCAGGACCACGCCCGCCTTCATGTGACTAGCGTGACTCGCGGTAGCGCTGCGCCGCCTCGGCCCGCTTGCGCACGTTCAGCTTGTGCAGGATGTTGCTCACGTGCGTCTCCACCGTGCGCGGGCTGATGATGAGCGCCTGCGCGATCTCGCGGTCGGTGAGCCCCTCGGCCAGCATGCGCAGCACGTCGTTCTCGCGCGGGCTCAGACCCTCCAGCCCGCCGCTGCTGCCCGAGCGTCCCTTGCGCGCGGCCTCGATGAAGTGCCGCATGACGAAGGCAGCGTGCCGGCGGGACATGGCCAGCTCGCCTCGTTGGGTGCCGCGCAGCGCCCGCAGGAGCGCCTCGGGGTTGAGGTCCTTGGTGAGGTAGCCGGCCGCGCCTCGCGCGAGCGCGTCGATCATGTCGCGCTCGGAATCGGAGACCGTGAGCATCACGATCTTGGTGTCCGGCAGTCGCGGGCTGAGCTCCTCCAGCATCTGGATGCCGTTCATGCCCGGCAGGTCGATGTCGAGCAGCATCACGTCCGGCCGGACCGCCAGCGCCAGCGCGAAGGCGTCCTCTGCGCTGCCGGCCTCTCCCACCAGCTCCACATCCGGGGCGCTGATGGCCTGGCGCACGGCCGAACGCACGAGGGCGTGGTCATCGACGAGCATCACCCGCAGGTTGGGTCGGCTGCCCTCTCCGCCCTGGGTTTGAGCCGCTGCGACAAGCGGTCGTTCAGTGGTCATGTCCACGCTAGGTTTGCACACCCGTGGGCCTGGCGTCCGGGTTCTCGCCGCTCGCAGCACCGGCGAGCGTCTCCGTCAAGGTCAGCTCCTCGAGCTCGCCCGGCTGATCGAGGGCCATGGTCGTGCGCTCCGTCGTCTCGGCCGCACTCCTGACCCCGGTCGCGGTGACCGGCGCACGCACCTCCAGGGTGGTGCCGCCGGACAGCTCTGACATCACCAGCAGGGAGCCGCCGATGAGCCGGGCTCGTTCGCGCATGCCCTGCAGGCCCATGCCCTTGTCGAAGGCCTGGCTCTGCTCGAAGCCGCGGCCGTTGTCAGTGATGGTGATGAGCAGCTCGCCGTCGCTGAACTCGGCGGTGATGCGCACGGTGGTGGCGTCAGCGTGCTTGCGCACGTTGTTGAGTCCCTCGCTCACGATGCGCAGAAGCTCCACCTGCACGCGCGGCGCGAAGGAGGAGGGGATGCCGGTGGATGCGCTGAACTCCGCCCGCAAGCCGGAGCTGGACTCGAAGTCGTCCACGGCGCGGATCAGCATGTCCGTGAAGGGCACGTCCTCCGCGAGGCTGGAGCGCATGGTCACCAGCGCCTCGCGGGCCTCGATGATGGCCGCGTCGAGGGCCTGTGTGACCTCGTTGGCGAGTGGCCGGTCCTCCTCGGAGAGCGTCGAGCTCAGGCGCTCGAACTTGAGCTTGGCGAACCAGAGGTGCTGGGCCAGGCCGTCGTGGATCTCGCGGGCCAGGCGGGCACGTTCCTCCAGCGTGGCCCGCTCGGCCTCGTTCACGCGCATGCGGTCGAGGGCGGTGTAGGCCGAGCGCAGGGCGCGCAGGTCGCTGCGCTGGTCGGCGAAGGTGCCCGCCAGCAGGACCGTGTACGCCACCAGGCGCATGATGTCGGAGATGGTCACGAGGTTGGTGTAGATGCTGGGCCAGAGCGCGTACTGCACCTCCGCCACCGCCAGGATGACGAGGCCAAGGGCGGTGAAGGCATCGCTGGTCGGGCCCCCGCGGCCCCATGTCACGCGGTAGAGGACCACGCCGGCGACGAGTCCCGTGACGGTCGCCACCACGATCACGAGGGCCAGGCCGGTGAAGCCCGGCAGCAGCGCGAACTCGCCGGGTTCGGCCAGCAGGGCGGCAAGGCCCTGCGGCTCGATGAGCGGCGGCAGCCACTCGCGGAAGGGGTAGACCACGATCGTCGCCACGGCGATGACGAGGACGGGCAGGAAGACCATGCGGAAGCGGCGCTTGGCGCCACCATAGATGCCCATCAGCGCGGCCACGCCGCTGACCATGAGCAGGCCCGACACGCTCATGCGCACGGCGCCCGAGACCCACAGGGGCAGCTGCTCGGGGGCGCCCAGGGTCATGCCCACGCGGCCATCGAGGCGGAAGACCATGAAGAGGAGCGTCGCGAACGTGAACATGGCCCAGAGGGCGAAGGCCGAGGACTGCACGAACGAGGCCAGACGCCCGGTCTCGCGGTAGCGCAGGTAGGTGAGGATGGCGAGACCGGTCACGGCCACCGCGGTGAGGGCCGACAGCGCCACGTCGAGCGTGCGGTCCTTCATCACGATGTTGAGGTCGGGATCGAGCTGCGGCAACAGCGTGGTGATCAGCAGGATGCCGGCCGCAGCGAGCAGCGTGACGTCGAGACGGATCGTTCGACGCGACAGGCGGCTCGCGCGTGAGGACTGCATGAAGGCGATGATAGGCCCCGCAGAAAGTGCGAGAGCCGGACGCGCCCCAGCGCAGTCCGACTCTCTATGCGCTCAACTCCGACCCCGCCGTGAAGGGTCAAAAGAGCGGTGATGTATTCGTCCTTGTGTTCAGGATGATGCGCCAGGTGTCGATCCGAAGGCATCCGTGCGAGTACGGAACCGACTACGGAGCAGGGCATCCGTAGCACCACGTAGTGCACCCGGAGATCCACGGAGCGCCCGCGTCGCGGACGTTGCCCGAACGCACCGCACGAGCAGGAGGAAGTAGACCCCACCACACCAGTGCGACCCGGATGGGTCCTGCGTGCTCGCGCGAACCGTGAGGGGGCGGTACCGTGGGGCAGACATGCGAGCCCACGTCATCTCCCGCCACCTCCGCGTGGCCCTGTCCACCCTCGTCTTGCTGCTGCTGGGCACCCTCCTGCCGAGCGCGGCGGTCTCGGCCACGACCAGCTATGACCTGGAGGGTCGCTATACCGTCGGCGTGCACCTTGACTGGGACACGCGCTGGGTCGACGTCGACACCACCATCGCCCTGCGCAATACCAGCGGCCGGACCATCGACCGCCTCGAGCTCAACACCGTCGCCGCCAAGCTCGGCGGCATGAAGAACCTGCGCGCACGCGTGAACGGCTCCAAGGTCGGCGCGACCAAGACGGGCCAGACCCTCATCGTGCCCCTTGGTTTCGACCTTGCCGCGGGGGAGGCAGCGTCGGTCTTCGTGGGCTACCGGGCGCGCCTGAGCACCCGCGCAGGCGGTCGCTCGTACTTCTTCGCCAAGCTCGGGGGAGTGGCCCAGCTCTACCGCTTCATCCCCTGGGTCAGTCGCCGGATCCCCTTCGGCAGCAGCAACCACGGCGAGCAGTTCGTGACGCCCGTGAGCCCGCGCGTGGAGGTCACCGTCTCCGCCGACCGCAAGCTCGTGTGGGCCACGAGCGGTCGCCAGATCAAGAAGCTGAGCCCGCGCCAGTTCCGCTACGTCGCCACGGACGTGCGCGACTTCAACATCGCGGCCAGCCCTTCCTACCGCACCGTCACGGGCATGGCCGGCAACGGCACGACCAAGATCTTCGCCCACACCCGCAAGCACGACGGGAAGCGGCTCATCCGGCTCGCGCGGGAGGAGCTCGCCCGCTACGCCGCGCTCACCGGCGTGCCCTATGCCCATGACACCTATCGCATCGCCGAGACCGGTGGCGGCCTGGCCATGGAGTCACCGGCGCTCATCTGGATCCCGTCGTCGCGCCCGGCCGTGGACCACCCCTACCTCGTCTCGCACGAGACGGCCCACCAGTGGTGGTACTCGACGGTGGGCAACGACCAGTCCACCGACGCCTTTGCGGACGAGGCCCTGGCCGACTACTTCTCGCGCAAGAAGCACCTCTCGATCCGCTCCAGCCGCTGCCCGACCGACCGCCTCGACCGCGAGACCCAGGCCTACTCGGACTCGTGCTACTTCGAGGTCGTCTACGTGCAGGGCGCGCGCTTCCTCGACAAGCTGCGCCGGGACTACGGCTCGGACAAGTTCAAGGCCGCCATCCGGGCCTACACCAGGGACAACCGGGGTGACGTCGCCAACAACGCGCGTCTGCTCGAGGCCTTCCGGGCCCGGATGGGCAACGGCGTGCTGCCGCGCTATCGCAGTCGCTTCCCCAGCATCTACTAGCGTTCCCCCGCGTCGACCAGGGGACTATGCTGGCCCGCATGATCCGCTCGACCGAGACATATGTCTGAGGCAGACTCACGCATCGCGGCGCGTGCCCCTGATGGCACGCCCACCCACCGCGGCTGGAACCCCCTGGCTGCCCGGCGGCGCTGGGTCGAGCCCTTCGTGTTGGCCATGCTGGCCCGCGGCGACACCTACGGCTACGCCGTCCTGGGGCGGCTGGAGGAGATGCGGATCAGCAACGGGCCGCTCGACGTGGGCCTGGTCTACCGCACCTTGCGCGACCTCGAGCACTCCGGCCTGGTCAGCTCCGCCTGGGCGGAGGAGTCGGCCGGCCCCCGCCGTCGCGCGTACACCTTGACCGAGGCTGGCTTCGTCGCGCTCGATGACTGGGCCGTGGTCATGCGCGAACGAGCTCGCCTCATCGGCGAGTTCAACGCCGACTACCTTGAAGCCGTCACCGGCCCCCGCGCCGGGGAGGGGACCGCCACGGGCTAGAGCGGTTCCGCCACCGCGTGCTCCAGGCCACGGATCAGGTCCGCCTGCTCGGCCTCCGAGAGGTTGTGCTCCAGCACCCGCAGGTACTCCTCCTCTTCGGCGAGGTGCACCTTCAGCAGGGCGTAGAGGCGGTAGAGCACCCGCCGCAGCCCGATCGTCCCGGCCGGACCGAGCGCGTCCTCCTCGATGGCTTCGCCGAACGCACCGAGGCGCTCGACGAGGCTCTTGATGTCGTCGTGCTCGCGTCGCATCTGGGTCATGGAGTGGCGGTTCTGCATGAGCCGGTCGAGCTCGGGGTAGATGGTCACCTCCACGCTCCCGATGTGCGGCAAGAGCGTCCCCGCCACGGTCGCGTAGACGGTCCGATAGCGATCCTCGAAGCGCGCCGGACGCGGTCGCTCGTCGAGCATGTCGGCCAGCACCGGCAGTCCGTCCAGCATGGTGTTGATGCGCTCGTGGTGCTCATGTCCGGCGGTCGTTACCGAGGTCACGTCGATCCTCCTCCTGTGTGGGCGGGCAACGATAGCGCGGTCCACCGGCCTGCAGCATGCCAACGAAGACATGTGTGCATACAGGTCCAAGTGGCCCCTGCGGCAGGTACAATATGGCCCACGCATATAGATGGACCAACCATGTAGACCTGTAGGGACCCCGGCGAGAGGACCGACCGAGGGCCGTCGAGGAGGAGGCAGACCCGCCCTATGGACCGACCCGAGAAGCTGGTCATCATCGTCACGCACGGCCCGGACGAGCCCGAGCTGGCGACGCTGCCGTTCGTGATGGCCGCGGGTGCCCTCGTCTCCGACACGGAGGTCTGCATGGCGTTCCAGGCCGAGGGCGTGCGGCTCATCACCAAGGGCGGTGCCGACGGCGTCCACGCGGACAACTTCCCGCCACTCGCGGAGCTCATCGACACGGTCGCGGCCATCGGCGGCCTGCTCATGCCCTGTTCGCCCTGCATCGAGAGTCGCGGCATCACCGAGGACCAGATGCTCGACGGTGTCGAGGTCATCGGTGCCGCCCGGCTGGTATCGGAGATCACCTCCGCTACGGCCACGCTCAACTACTAGCCGCACCACCACTGCAAGGAAGGACCCTCACATGGATGCCACGCTCGACCAGGCCACCATCGACGCCCTCGAAGCGGCCAAGGTCGCCGACGCTCGCGGCAGCGCCTGCCCCGGCCCCTTGCTAGAAGCCAAGAAGTCCATCGGCGGCGTGCCCGTTGGCGGTGTGCTCGAGATCCTGACCACCGATCCGCAGACCAAGTCGGACATGACCGCCTGGTGCAACAAGGTCGGGCACGGCTTCCTGGGCGTGGCTGAGGCCGACGGCTACGAGCGCGTCTTCGTCAAGCGCGCCAAGTAGCGCGGCTGCCGCAGGCCCGACCGAAGCACGAGGGGAGTGCGCATGACCGCACCAGCCGTGAGCACCGCCCTGGCGCCGCGCACCAGGCCCACGCGCATGCTCGTGATCGCCACGCTGCTCTGCTCCTATCCGGGCATCGATGCCACGGGGCAGGCGCACATGGAGTACCCACCCAACACGTACGTCATCCCCACGCCCGACCCGGTGATGTTCCCCGAGTCGTTCTACCTCTACTGCTTCGAGCGAGGCATCGACGCCATCATCATCGCCTCCTGCGGCACCGATAGCCCCTATGAAGGCTCGTTCGAGCAGCTGGCCAGGCAGGTCGACCGCACCTACGTGCGCATGAAGGAGCGCGGCATCGACATCCGTCGCCTGAAGCTCACGGCCATCTGCTCGGTCTGCACCAAGGCCTTCATCAAGGAGATCGCTGACATGGAGACGGTGCTCGACGACCTCGGTCCGATGGGGTCGCCCGCCGCCGCGCCGGCTGCGGAGGTCGCGGCATGAGCGTCGTACCCGCGACCGCCGACTACGAGGTGCTGGTCGTGGGCGGTGGCATCGCCGGACTGCAGACCGCCCTGGACCTGGCCGACCGGGGCCGCACGGTGCTGGTGGTCGAGAAGGAGCCCAGCATCGGAGGCAAGATGATCGCGCTCTCCAAGGTCTTCCCGACCATGGACTGTGCCTCCTGCATCACCACGCCCCGCATGTCCAGCGCCGCCCACCACGACAACGTGGATGTGTGGGTCTACTCGGAGGTCGAGTCGCTGACGCCCGACCCGGCCGGCGGCTTCAGCGCGACCGTGCGGCGCAAAGCCACCTACGTCGACCAGGACACGTGTATCGGCTGCCGCCTCTGCGAGTACGCCTGCCCGGTGGAGGTGCCGCACGAGTTCGAGGGCAACCTGGGCGTGCGTCGCGCGGCCTACATCCCCTTCGGCACGGCCATTCCCCAGCACGCGCTCATCGACCCCGACGAGTGCATCTTCTGCGGCAAGTGCGAGAAGGTCTGCCCCACCACGCCCACCGCCATCGACTTCGCCCAGCAGGACCGGGTGAAGTCGCTCCACGTCGACGCGGCCGTCCTGGCCACGGGCTACCAGACCACGCCGCTCGAGGCCAAGGCCGAATACCACGGCGAGGCCAGCAACGTGCTCAGCGGCCTGGACATGGAGCGGCTGCTCTCACCAAACGGGCCATATGGTCGCGTGCTGCGGCCATCGGACGGCAAGATCCCCGATCGCGTGGCCTACGTGCAGTGCGCCGGGTCACGCGACGAGACCCTGGGGGTGCCCTACTGCTCGCGCGTGTGCTGCATGTACGCGATCAAGCAGGCGATGCTCCTGGCGGGCTCGCTGCCCCTGGCCGACATCACCATCTACTACATGGACATCCGCGCCTTCGGCAAGGGCTACGAGCAGTTCTACCAGACGGCTCGGGCCATGGGCATCGAGTTCGTCAAGGCCAAGGTCGCACGCATCGACGAGCAGACCGATGGCGACCTCAGGCTGCGTATCGAACGGCTCGAAGGTGACGGCTCGGTCGACGAGCCGCTGCACGACCTGGTCGTGCTCTCGGTGGGCATGCAACCCGGCACCGATCCGCGTTCCTTCGTGGGCGTGGAGCTGGACCGCGACGGCTTCATCGCCCCCGCGGAGCCCAAGCTCGACACCACGCGCACCAGCACCCCCGGGCTCTTCGCCACTGGCACGGCCATCTCGCCCAAGGACATCGTCGACACCGTGGTCGAGGCCAGTGCCGCGGCGGCCAAGGTCGAGGGCTATCTCGCGCGCACGGTCGGCCCCCGCACCCAGCAGGCCCGGCCTCTTGTGTCGGTCACGGAGATGGGTCCTGAACAGCTGGCCGCCGCCGGCGCCATCGAGGAGGCTCACCATGGTCAGTGAGGAATGGCCTGCTTCTGAGCAGGGTCCCGACTGTCCGCAGCCTGCCGGTGACGAGGGCCTGGGCCCCATCGAGCTGAGCACGCAGGAGCGCCAGGCCGGCCCAGGCGAGAAGCTGGGCGTCTACGTCTGCCACTGCGGTGGCAACATCAGCGACGTCGTCGATGTGGACGCGGTGGCCGATGCCCTCAGTCGCGAGGAGGGCGTCGCGGTCAGCCGCCACCTCGCGTTCATGTGCTCCGACGAGGGTCAGGGGCAGATCACCTCAGACATCGCGGAGCTGGGCCTTGATCGCGTGATCGTGGCCGCCTGCACGCCTTCGCTGCACGAGACCACCTTCCGCAAGGCCGTCATCCGCGCGGGCATGAACCCCTACCTGTTCCTGCCGGCCAACATCCGCGAGCAGGTCAGCTGGGCCCATCCCCACGACGCCGAGGCCGCCACCGACAAGGCCGTGGCGGTGGTGCGGGCGGCGGTGGGCAAGTCACGCCTGCTGGAGCCGTTGGAGCCGCTGCGGGTCGATGCTGTCCATCGCATCCTCGTCATCGGCGGTGGTGTGGCCGGCCTGCGGGCCGCGCTCGACGCCTCGGCCATGGGCCAGGCCGTCACGCTCATCGAGCAGACGCCCTTCCTCGGCGGCCGCTCGATGCAGCTGGGCTCGGTCTACCCCACCGACGAGCCGGCCGTGCCCCTGGTGCGCCGCCTCATCGATGCGGTCATGGCCGACGAGCGCATCGAGGTTCGGACCAATACGCGCATGACCGCGCAGTCCGGCTTCCTCGGTGACTTCAGCGTCACCCTCACCACCGAACCGCGCGGCGTGGACGAGACACTCGCGGACGCGAGCCTCGCGGTCGAGGCCTGCCCCACGGTCGTGGTCAACGAGTTCGACGAAGGCATCTCCACGCGCAAGGCCTTCTACAAGCCGCATCCACGTTCGGTGCCGGAGCTGCACGCCATCGACTGGGCCAACTGCACCCGCTGTGGCGAGTGTGTCCTGGCCGCGGGTGACGGCATCGAGATCGACGGGGTCCCCGAGGACGAGGTCCTCGAGGTCGGTGCCATCATCGTGGCCACCGGCTACGACCACTACGAGCCGCGCGAGGGCGAGTACGGGTATCACACGTCCGAGCGCGTGATCACCCTGCCGCAGCTCGAGCGCATGCTCGATCCCGAGGGGCCGACTGGTGGGCAGGTGCTGGTCGACGGGCAGCGACCACGGTCGATGGCCTTCATCCACTGCGTGGGCAGCCGCCAGATGGCCGGGGTGGATGATCCCGGCCCCGCCGGCACGCTCAACGAGTACTGCTCACGCGTGTGCTGCACGGCCACGCTGCAGGCCACCAACGAGGTGCGCCGGCGCCTGCCGGAGACGGCCGTCTATGACCTCTATCGTGACATCCGCACGTATCAGAAGGAGCAGGAGGACTACTACGTCGACGCCTCCAAGCTGGGCGTGCGCTTCCTCCGTTTCGACAACGAGACGCGCCCGCAGGTGGCGCCGGCCGAGGGGGGCGACTTCCCCCTCACGGTGACGGTCACCGACACGCTCACCTTCGGCGCGACGCTGGAGGTGCCCGCCGACCTCGTGGTGCTGGGTGTGGGCATGGAGCCGCGCGACATCAGCGACATCATCGAGATGGCCAAGGTGCCCGTCGGCAACGACGCCTTCCTGCTGGAGGTTCACCCCAAGCTGCGCCCGGTGGAGACCTCTATTCCCGGCATCTACCTGGCCGGGGCCAGCCAGGGGCCCAAGGACATCACCGAGTCGACCTCGTCGGCCTCGGCCGCCGCGGTCAAGGCCGCCACCGTGCTGGCCCGCGACTACGTCGAGATGGAGCCGTTCGTGGCCCGTGTCGACCTGGCCCGCTGCGTCGGCGCCGGCACGTGCGTAGCGGCCTGCAACTACGACGGTGCCATCAGCCTGGTTCGCATCGAGACGGAGGAGGGGGCGTTCGAGGAGAAGGCCTATGTCAATCCCATCGCCTGCGTCGGTTGCGGTGCCTGCGTCGCAGCCTGCGCCAGCGAGGCCATCGACGTGCAGGGCTGGGAGCTGGACCAGTACCGCGCCATGATCGACGCCATCACCAGCGCTCCGCCCGCACGACCGACCGAGCCCGAGCCGGTGGAGGTGACCGCATGAACGAGAGCACCGCGGCGGTGACGCCGCTCGAGCTCTTCAGGCAGCGTCGAGGCCCGGCATCCGATGAGCTGATCGGCCAGGTCAAGGCCCGCAACAAGCGCAAGGCCGCCATCAGGAAGGTGCTCAAGGACGGGCCCATGACGGTGCCCGCAGATCGCCGAGGCCACCGGCTTCGAGCCCAAGGATGTGCTCTGGTCGCTGACGGCGATGCGCAAGTACGGCTCCGCGGTCGAGGCCGGGACCGATGGCGATTACCCCACCTACGAGCTGCCGGAGAAGGAAGTGAAGCGATGACGGCGACGGCCCACAGCGAGACCGCAGTGGTGCGGGTCGACCCGGCGCTGCTGCCCCGGATCAAGGCCTTCGGTGCCTTCGACGTCGACGCCTGCTTCAACTGCGGCAACTGCACGGCGGTGTGTCCGTTGTCCGAAGGCGACGCCACCTTCCCCCGCCGCATCATCCGCTACGCGCAGGTGGGCATGAAGGACGAGCTGCTGGCCTCAAAGGAGCTGTGGACCTGCTACGCCTGCGGCGAGTGCAGCGAGACCTGCCCCCGCCAGGCCGAGCCCTCCGAGTTCATGGCAGCCTCGCGCCGCTACGCCACGGCCTCGTACGATCGCACCCGAATCGCCAGGTTCCTCTACCTCCAGCCGCTCCTGGGGACGATCGCGGCGATCGCCTTCGCGGTCTTCCTGGCAATGTTCATGTTCGTCAACCGCGCGGGGCCGGCGCCCGAGGGCGAGATGGCCTTCTTCGCGTGGATCCCCGCCGGCCTCGTCCATGACATGGGCATCGTGGCCATGATCCTGGTCTTCCTCGCGGGCCTGGCGGGCGTGCTCACCATGATCGGCAGGACGGCCCCGGCCAGTGGCATCGAGTGGCGAGGCCTGGTCGACCGCGATGGGTTGCGGGCGCTGGGCTCGGCCCTCTGGTCAGCCCTGGCCGTGGAGTCGCTGGGCCAGAAGCGCTACCGCGAAGGCTGCGAGAGTGAAGAGCGAGCGCTGCCCTGGTATCGACGCACGTGGGTCACGCACGCGGCAGCCATGTTCGGCTTCCTGGGCCTGCTGCTCGCGACCACGCTCGATTTCGGGCTGGAGATCGTCGGCCTGCGCGAGACGGGCGCGGCCGTGCCCATCTGGTACCCCGTGCGCCTGCTGGGCACGGTCGCAGGCCTGCTCATGATGTACGGCGTGACCATGCTCATGATGCGGCGCTACCGCAAGGAGGCGCGTACGGTGCGACGGTCCTTCACCTCCGACTGGATGTTCCTGTGGCTGCTGTGGGTGGCCGGGCTCACCGGCTTCGTCATCGAGCTGGCGCTGTACCTGCCGCAGGCCCCCATGTGGGGCTACCTCCTGTTCCTGGTCCATGTCGGCATCGCCATGGAACTGGTGCTGCTGGTGCCCTTCACCAAGTTCGCCCACGTCATCTACCGGCCGGTCTCGCTCTTTCTGGGCTGCGCTCGCCGAGCGGCGCAGGGCCGAGGCCATGGTCTAGCGCCCGGCCGGCGCCACGCTCTGCCTCGGTCCGGAGCGGTCTAGCACCGTCCGCTCGTGTCGCCCGGCAGGCGGGCAGGGCGCATTTCCGATTACACTTGCGCCACCGGCGCCGGGTATTCGTTCCTTCGCGCGCCCTCTATCACCTTTCGACACTCGGGGTTCCTGGATGAGGATTGCCACCGTCAAAGAGACCGCGCCGTACGAACGGCGGGTCGCCCTCGTGCCTGAGGCCATCGGCAAGCTGACCGGTGCCGGGCATGAGGTATTGATCCAACGCGGCGCTGGAGACGGCGCCTCGATCCCGGACGCCGACTTCGTCGCGGCTGGGGCTACGGTCGTCGGCGAGGACGCACTCTACGCCGACGCGGACGTGGTCCTGCGCGTCCAGAAGCCGACGCCGGAAGAGGTCGGCAAGCTGCGCGCCGGTCAGGTCGTCATCGGCCTCCTGCAGCCGCTTATCGATCCGCAGAACGCGCAGGCGCTGGCCGCAGCCGGTGTCACAGCCGTCAGCCTGGACACGCTGCCGCGAACACTGTCGCGGGCCCAGACCATGGACGCGCTCTCCAGCCAGGCCAACGTCGGCGGCTACAAGGCCGTGGTCATGGCCGCTGACGCCTACGGGCGCTACTTCCCGCTGCTGACCACGGCTGCGGGTACGGCCAAGCCGGCCAACGTGCTCATCCTCGGGGTGGGCGTCGCGGGCCTGCAGGCCATCGCCACGGCCAAGCGCCTGGGCGCGGTGGTCAAGGCCTACGACGTGCGCTCGGAGACCAAGGAGCAGGCCGAGTCGCTCGGTGCCCAGTTCCTCAAGCTCGAGTCGGTCGCGGATGCCACCGGTGAGGGCGGCTACGCGCGCGAGCTCACTGACGATGAGAAGGCTGCCCAGCAGGCAGAGCTCAACAAGCACATCAGCTCCATGGACGTGGTCATCACCACCGCCCAGGTGCCGGGCCGTCGCCCCCCGCTGCTGGTCACCGCCGAGGCGGTCCGCAACATGAAGTCGGGCTCGGTCATCGTGGACATGGCTGCCAGCGCGCTCGGCGGCAACGTCGAGCTCTCGCAGCCGGATGACACCACCGTCACCGACAACGGCGTGACCATCATCGCGCCCACCAACCTGCCGGCCACCATGCCCGCTGGTGCGAGCGGCTTCTACGCCCGCAACATCAGCGCCCTGTTGAGCCATTTCATCAAGGACGGGGAGATGACGTTCGACTTCGAGGATGAGATCACCGTTGGCACGGTCATCACGCATGACGGCAAGGTCGTGCATGAGCCCACCGCCAAGCTCCTCTCCGAAGGGGGTGCCGCATGAGTGGTGAGATCAGCCTCCTTGGCTCGCTCGTCATCTTCATCCTCGCGGTCCTGGTGGGCTTCGAGGTCATCAGCAAGGTCCCCGCGACCCTGCACACGCCGCTCATGTCGGGTGCCAACTCGATCCACGGCATCGTGCTCATCGGCGGCATGATCATCGCCGCTGAGGCTGACGACGTGCTCGGCTACATCCTGGCCTTCGTGGCGGTCGCCTTCGGCGCCATGAACGTCGTCGGTGGCTACGTGGTCACCGACCGCATGCTGCAGATGTTCAGGAAGAAGCCCACTGCCCCCAAGGCCAAGGGTGAGGAGGCGTAAGGGTGGACCAGACGACACTTAGCACCCTCTTCATCCTCATCGGGGCCCTGGCCGCCGGCAGCTTCGTCATCGGCCTGCACTTCATGAACAGCCCCGCCACGGCGCGGAACGGCAACCTCATCTCGGCCGGCGGCATGAGCGTGGCCGTGATCGCCACCTTCGTCTACCTCATCCTGCGTGACTGCCACCAGGAGTCGTGCGCCGTCGGGGGCCTCTCCACGGAGGCCCTGATCATCATCATCGTCGGCTTCGCCATCGGTGGGGCCGTCGGCATGTTCCTGGCACTGCGCGTGGCCATGACGGCCATGCCCCAGCTGGTCTCGCTGTTCAACGCGGTCGGCGGTGGCGCGGCGGCCATCGTGGCCATCTTCGACTACCTCAAGATCGTGGGTACTCCGGACGAGGAGATCTCGACCACGGTCTTCGTCATCCTCGGCGTGCTCATCGGCTCGGTCACCTTCACCGGCTCGATCCTGGCCTCGGGCAAGCTGCAGGGTCTGATCTCGGGTCAGCCCATCAAGGTCCCCGGCGGGGTGTACACCACCATCGCCCTCGGCCTGGTGGCGCTGGTGGTCACCATCCTGCTGGTGCTGGGCGCCGGGAGCGACCCCGTCCTGGAGCTCTCCAATGAGATCAAGACGGTCCTGCTGCTGGTGCTCCTGGGCGCTTCGCTGACCTTCGGCGTGACCATGGTGCTGCCCATCGGCGGTGCCGACATGCCCGTCGTCATCAGCCTCCTCAACAGCTTCACCGGCACGGCCGCGGCGATGTCCGGCTTCGTGCTCGAGTCCCCGCTGCTCATCATCGCCGGTGCCCTCGTGGGCGCAGCCGGCGGCATCCTCACCAAGCTCATGGCTGACGCCATGAACCGCTCGCTGCTGAACATCATGGTCGGCGGCTTCGGCGGCGGTGAGGGCACACAGGCCGATCCGGCAGCGTCCGGCGGCACCGTGCGCGAGATCGGCGTGGACGACGCCGCCATCCAGCTGGCCTATGCCCAGAACGTCATCATCGTGCCCGGCTACGGGTTGGCGGTGGCGCAGGCGCAGCACGCCTGCCGTGAGCTGGGCGACATCCTCGAGGAGCGCGGCGTCAGCGTGAACTACGCCATCCATCCGGTGGCCGGCCGTATGCCCGGTCACATGAACGTGCTGCTGGCGGAGGCCAACGTGCCCTACCCGCAGCTCAAGGAGATGGAGGACATCAACCCCGAGTTCAACCGGTGCGACGTGGCCCTGGTCATCGGTGCCAACGACGTCACCAACCCCATCGCTCGGACCGATCCGGCATCGCCCATCTACGGCATGCCCATCCTCGATGTCGACCATGCCAAGTCGATCGTCGTGATCAAGCGCTCGATGGGTCGCGGCTACGCCGGCATCGACAACAGCCTCTACACCGACCCCAAGACGGGCATGCTCTTCGCCGACGCGAAGGCCGGCCTGGAGAACCTCATCGCGGCGGTCAAGGCGCTCTAGCGAGCCGACCACCACGGCGCCCTGCGGCGCTTCCAGCGAGACGAAGCAAGGCCCCCGGTCGATCGAGACCGGGGGCCTTCATCGTGCCTGCTGTCGCGCGCTGAGCGTGGGTGCGGCGCTGGCGCGTACGGGCGGGCGGTACGGCGGTGAGCGTGGGTACGGCGGTGAGCGTGGGTACGGGGCGTGAGCGTGGGTACGGGCGCGAGAGCGTGGGTACGCGCGTGAGCGCAGCCACGGGCGTGGTCGTGGGCGCGGCGCGTGAGCGTGGGCGCGGCGCGTGAGCGTGGGTACGGCGCGTGAGCGCAGCCACGCCGCTTGCGCTCCTCGAGCGGTAGCGCTGCCCGGCCCCATGCCGCATCCGCTGAGCGTTGCCCCTGTCTCGTGGGCGGCAACGTCCGCCCGCACGTGGAGCGACGCCCGCCTCGTGCGCGGCGACGTCTGCCCCGCACGTGAAGCGACGCCCGCCTCGTGCGCGCCACGTCCGCCCGCACGTGGAGCAACGCGCGTCGTGGCACGGCGCACCACCGTGCTCTCGGCCCTTGGCCTTGCCGTTGAACGGTCGATCGCGACCGAACTGCGCCTGGATGGTGTTCCCGAGCCCTCGTGGTGGCACTCCCGACCCACGCGGCGGGAAGGATCGCCGCTGGCTGCCGTTCAGCGGGCGCGAAGCGGACCAGGCGGCGACCCCCGAAGGCGATGTGGAGGTGAACGGGCTCGGGCCTCGAGCCGCGCCGTCACGTCTGACCGCTGAGCGGCAATCCGTCATGCGCGCCAAGCCGCACAATCACGTCTGACCGATGAGCGGCAATCCGTCGCGCGTGCCGAGCTGCGTCGTCACGTCTGACCGATGCGCGGCACTCTGCCCGCTGTGTGGCAAGTCGCCCGCGTGTCCGGCCGCGCCTGCCCCGTGTGCTGTCGCACCTGTCCTGTGCGCGGCAAACCGCCCCGCGCGGCAGTACGGCCTGGGCGCGGCAACGCGGCCCGCGAGTGGCACCGCACGTCCCGCGCGCCGCCGCGCCGCCCCGCGCGCGGCAACGCGGCCCGCGAGTGGCACCGCCGCCCACGCTTGGCCCGCAGCCCTGAGCAAGCGGCAAGCCGCCCCGCGCGCGGCCGAGGCCCGCGAGTGGCACCGCGCGCCCACGCCCCCCGCGCGTGCCAAGCAGCCCCGCGTGCGGCAACGCGACCTGTGCGAGTGGCGCCGCGCGCCCACGCCCGACCCATGGCCTCGCGAGGGCAGCTCCGAACGAGGGAAGGGGAGTCGTCAGCCCTCGTAGCGAGCGGCGGCGGCGGCGTGCTGGTTCGCGACCCACTCGCGCAGCTCGGCCGGCTCGAGGACCTCGGCGTCGGGACCCCAGCCCAGGATCCAGGAACGGATCTCGAGGATCCCTGAGACCCGTGCTCGCCACAGCAGCGAGCCGTCATCCTCGAGCTCCTCCACCTGGCTCTGGTGCCAGCGGGTCTCGTGGACCCGTTGGCTCACGCCGGGATCGAAGCGGATGACGACCTCGACCGGAGCGTCGTCACCGATGACATCCCAGGCCGCCAGCATCTCGCGCGCCACGGACGCATCGGGGGCTTCGTAGGTCTCAGGCGTGACCGAGATGGAACGCACGCGCTCGACCTTGAAGGTGCGTCGGTCCTGGCGCTCCTCATCCCAGCCGATGACGTACAGCGCTCGGGTCACGGCCGAGGGCTCGATGGCATAGGGGTGCAGGCGCACGCGCCGCATCGGTCGGCTGGCGTCGTACACACCGGATTCGTACTCGATCTCGGCCACGCGTCGCTCGGCCAGGGCCACGGTCAGGCCCCGCAGGACCTTGGTGAAGTCCTCATCGGCGGGGGTGTCGGCAAAGGCATCGGCCGTCTCGTGCAGCTGCTCGGCCAGCACCGGCGGCAGCACTTGTGCCAGCTTGACGAAGGCACCGATGATCTCGGTGTCCAGCTCGTCGGTGGCCTTGGTCAGCAGGCGCGCCGCGAGGAAGAAGGCCATGGCCTCGTACAGGGTCAGCGCCAGCGGCGGCAGGAAGGCATCGGCGGCCAGGCCGTACTTGCCCTTCTCGTTCCAGATGGGCAGGCCGCCGTCGAGGTCCATGGCGTCGAGGTCGCGGTAGATGGTCCGCTTGGACACGCCGATCTGGTCGGCGAGGGCCTTGGCGCTGATGCCGGTCTCGCCGTGTGCGTGCAAGACGGTCGCGATCTTGAGGTAGCGGGCGGCACGATCCCACTTGGTCCCGCCGCGCTCGTCGAACGTGTTCATGACGCTTCCGACTCTATCGCGTCGGTCGCGCGCGGGGCGGACGAGAATGGAGCCGAGATGTCGACGGCCTCGTGCCGCTCGACCGCCTGCAGCCGCGCCTCCAGCACGGCCCGCACACCGTCGTCATCCCACCCGGTCTCGCCACGTGCCCCGGAGACCTCCACGCTGGCCAGGCCCAGCTCGCCGTCCCCGAAGACCCACCAGTCGAGCTCGCCGCGCCAACGGTGGAAGTCCCTGCTGTCGACGCTGGAGCCGTCCGCCAGCAGCCACCGCAAGGGCAGGAAGGTGTCGAGCGCGGAGGAGCCGTCGATGAAGGTGCGGCAATGTCGGGCGCGCGCACCCTCGATGTGCTCGATCCCCAGGTCCTCGGCCACGATCGTGCCGCGCGGGGCGTCGGCCACCGAGTGTGGCGGCCCGTCCATCGTCAGCGACAGGTCTCCGCGCAGGCCGAAGGGGTTGGGCGCGGTCTCGCTCCAGGACGTGCCCGGCGCCTGCGCGTCGTCGCTGTCCTCGTTGAGCCAGGCCCGGGGGCCAGAGCGCACGTAGGCCAGCTCGCCGCTGCCGTCGGGGCCGTCCCACGAGCCACCCCAGCTCTCGTCACGGCCGCCGCGCTGGCCACGCAGCACCGCCCGTCCCCGTTCGATGGTGTCGACGCTGGAGGTGGCCTCGATGATGATGACGGCATTGGCGCCGAGCGCCACTCCATCGTCGCAGAAGGGTGGCACCAGCTCCGGATCGGTCGGGCCGAAGCGCGAGCTGTCGGCGGTCTCGCGGCGCAGGTCCTGCTCGTTGACCAGGCCCACGAAGACGAAGGCCAGCCCTCCCACCACCGTCAGGCCGGCCGCCACGACGGCCGTGATGAGCGAGGCACGACGCTGGAGCGGCCGCACGCCCAGTCGGTGGTGCACCAGGCCGACCACGCTGAAGTAGGACATGGCATAGAGCGCGACGGCGCCCGCGTAGGCCGCTTCAGCCGAGGGCAACAGGCCTTGCGGCCCATCCCGGGTGATGGTCGTCGCGACCCCGTAGATGACCGGCAGGACGAAGAGGACAGCGGCGATCCAGACCCACACCAGCACGATGCGGTGGGTCCGGCTCAGCCTCCTCGCGGGGCGGATCACGCCCAGGTCGGCGATGGCCACGGGCACGAAGCAGGCCAGCGCCACGAACACGTCGATCGGACCGCCGGGCCGGTAGGCGGTGGCGACCGCGACCGCGGTCACGGCCCACAGCACCGCCAGGATCACCGCCAGCAGGCGCAACTGGCGGCGGTCGTCGGCGTGTGTGCTCATCGGGACGGCAGCATACCGCCGTCAGGCCCCCGGTACGGTCTGGGCACCCCGGAGCGCTGTCGGCGCGCGTACCATCGTGACCGATGCGGATCTATACGGACACGGTCACGACCTCCGCCAACGCGGCCGCCCGGGGCAGCTCGCGCCCTCCGTTCGTGAGCCTGCTCAGCGATTTCGGCTCGCGCGATCCGTCGGCCGGCATCATGCGTGCGGTCGTGGCCGGCATCTGTCCCGAGGCCAACGTCGTCGATCTCACGCACGACGTCGACAAGTTCGCCATCCGCGACGGCGCCCTCCTGCTCTGGAGCGCCGCGCCCTACCTGCCCATCGGAGCGCACGTGGCCGTGGTCGATCCGGGTGTCGGCACCGCCCGCGAGGGTGTGGCCCTGCTGACTGCCCGCGGCGACTACCTGGTGGGACCGGACAACGGCCTGCTCATGCCTGCGGCCGCGCGACTCGGTGGCATCACCGCGGCCCACCTGCTGGAGGAGGGTCGATATGCGCTCCCCGACGTGAGCAGCTCCTTCCACGGTCGGGACCTCTTCGCACCCGCGGGCGCCCACCTGGCCGCGGGCGTGGCCATCGACAAGCTGGGTCGTTCGGTCGATCCGCGCGGCCTGATCGACCTGGAGTGGCCACGAGCGCAGGTCCGTGCGGGCGCCCTGCAGACCCAGGCCATCTACCTCGACACCTTCGGCAACGTCAAGCTCTCGGCGCTGTCGGACGACCTGGCGGCGGCGCTGCCGGGGCTGCGTTTCGGCGAGCGGCTGCTCCTGCGCTTCGAAGGAAGCGAGGCGCGCGAGGTGGCGCTGACGTGGGCTCGCACCTTCGGCGAGGTGCCACAGGGCGCGCCGCTGCTTACGGCCGACTCGTATGGGCGCGTGGCGCTCTCGATCCACCAGGGTTCGGCTGCTGCGGTCTACGGACTGCGTGTCGACTCGCCACTCGAGATCACTCGTCCGGGCCCGCCACCGCGGCCGACGCAGCGCCGGCCCGAGCCTGGTGCCGGCCCTCCGCCGCCTCCGCCGCGGACGCCCGCCGGTCGCTAGGTGGCCGACGCGGTCCCCATCTCGTCTACCGGCGTGCGCGGCGGCACCCGCTCGGTCACGAGGGCCAGGCCCTCGGCGGCGGTGCTGATGCGATCCCTCCCGGCGCGCTTGGCCGCGTAGAGGGCACGGTCCGCCGCCAACAGCAGCTCCCCCTGGTCGGTGGCATCGGCCGGGTAGTTGGCGACGCCGATGGAACAGCGGATGCCGGCTCGGCGTCGTCCGCTGCCGCGGATACCGCGGACCGCATCGCGGATCCGTTCGGCGACTTCCAGGGCGCCCTCGCTGCGGGAACCCGGCAGGATCAGGCTGAACTCATCGCCACCGTAGCGGTAGACCAGGTCGCTCTCGCGGCAGGCTTGGTCGACGGCCTGACCGATGCTCTTGAGCAGCAGGTTGCCGGCCTCGTGGCCATGCCGGTCGTTGTAGGCCTTGAAGTCGTCGAGGTCGAGCATCAGGAGGGAGAACGGATGGCCCTTCTCCACCGCCAGGCGCAGGTCATCGCGGAAGGTGCCGTGGTTGCGCAGGCCGGTGAGAGCATCGGTCTGGGCCCGCAGCTCCACGGCCCGATGAGCCAAGGCGTTCTGCAGCGCGATCGAGACATGGGCCGCGAAGAGGCGCACGATCTCGAACTCGCGCTCGTCGAAGCGAGCGTCCTCGCCCAGGCGCTTGAGGTAGAGCACGCCGATCACGCGCTTCTGGCCACGCAGGGGCGCCAGGATGATGGCGGCCGGCTCGGTCCGGGTGCCGCGGGCGCGTCGGGTGACGCTGCGTGCCTCGCCCTTGCCCAGCACCTCCGAGATGACCTCGCCCGAATCGGGCAGCCGCCGGGACATGAACGTGTCAGCGCCGATGCCACGGGCCAGGAGCGGGTCCAGCGCCCGCCCAGCCGCGTCGTGGACGTACACGCCGAGCGTATCGATGGGGATGAGACCGGCGAGGCTGTCGGCGATCTCGGCGATGACGCCGGCGGGGTCGAGCGTGGTCAGGATGCGTTCGCTGACGCGCAGCAGCTCGGCCTGACTGCGCAGCTGCCGGTCGAGCGTGCGCTCCTGCGCCTGCAGGCGCCGCGTGACGTCGGCGTTGATCATGGCCTGCGCGGCGATGGAGGCGTAGATGCCCAGATAACGCAGCTCGTCCATGGAGAAGCGGTCGATGCCGAGCTTGGCCAGCACGATGACGCCGATGGTCTCGCCTTCGTACAGCATCGGCGCCACCAGCAGCGATTTCGGCCAGCTCGTCCTCCGTGCCGGGCACGTGTGAGCAGCGCGGGTCGGCCATGGCGTCGGGCAGGTACTGGGCCACACCGTTCTGGGCCACCCAGCCCGTGATGCCCTCGCCCACCTGCGTACGCAGCTGCTCGGCGGCCTCGTCGGTGTAGGCGTCAGCTTCACCACGCCACGCCACCGGCACCACGTCCTGGCCCTGCACGCGGTAGACGCGCACGTTGTGATAGTCGATGAGCTCCCGCAGGCCGGCACAGATGGCGGTGCCGATGTCGGCCACGGAGCTGAGGTGGTTCAGGTGCGTACCGAGGCGGGCGATCGAGTCGACCTGTGCCTCCCAGTCGGTACTGCGCTCACCGGGTCGCTCGTCACGCTCGGCTTCGGCCGCACGCATGAAGGCCTGCAGGTCCTCCACGAGGAAGCGCCGGTCGCCGCGGGCGTTTACCCGCAGACAGCGGATGCGGCCCTGGTCGGACCACGCTCGGAGCGTGTTGGGATGGACACCCAACAGGCGCGCGGCCTTGGTGATCGGCAGGGAAGCGGCAGCGGCAGAGTCACGCATCGAACCTGCATGCTGCGGGAACCTCACAACTCCTCATATGGGAGTTCCGTACCAAGCACGTTGGGCGGCGGTGACACCGCGCACCAGAGCGCGTCTTCAGCGGCCTCGGGTCAGGCGCACCAGGAGCCCGGTCACCGCGGCGGTGGCGACGCCCAGGCCCACCACCGCGAGGAGGATGAGCAGGGGATTGCCCACGAGGCCCGGGCCCTCGCCATCGGAGCGCAGGTCTCCGCCCGCGAGGACCTCCAGCGGGACCGCCGTGGGATCGGCCCCCGCGGCTCCCGCGGCCAGCACCAGCAGGGCCACGCCGGCCAGCATGAGGGCGAACAGGACCTGCGTCACAGCCCCAGCACGAGCGCGATGAGGCCCACGCCGACCACCAGCGGCGACGCGATGAGCAGGCCCGAGGCCGCCAGCAGCTCCCGGCGGCGGCCACCGGCGAGGACGCGCATGGCCTCGTCCAGCTCGAGCGTGGTCAGCACCAGCGGTCGGCCCAGGCCCGGACCCAGCAGGACCGAGCCGTCACCGCTGACCCGCGGCACGCCCGCGGCGATGCCGTGGTCGACCGCCGAGACCTGCTCGATGCGCAGCCGTACGGGAGTCTCCGGCGGCAGCTGGGGCAGGTCGCCGCTGACGGCCTCCTCGGTCACGTCCGCAGCCACGCCCTCCGACTCGCGCGGCACGACCACGAGGCCGTCGCCGAGGGCTTCGATGTCGATCCAGACGCGTTCGCCCTGCTGGCTCAGCCGGAAGGGCACGGCCAGACGCTCATCGTCGAAGGTCTGCCAGCCCGAGCGGCCGCCGTGCTGTTGCAGGCGTCGGCGACGATAGACCAGCGGTTTGCCGTCATCGCCGGGGAACTCCTCATCGCTGTCGATGCGGCCGTGCAGGCGGATATAGGCCTCCTCGCCAGCCGCGGCCATGGCCGTCGCCTGGGCCAGGGTGCGTTCGGGAGCGGCGGCCAGCAGCCGGCCCACACGCCAGCCCGTGCCAGTGCGTCGAAGGAGGAGGAAGCCCACGAGGCCCGCCACGAGCCCCAGGACGATGATGCCCAGCCCGGTCATGTCGCAGCCGCGGCGGACAGGCAACGACCCGAAGGAACCTGCCACACGACGTGGGCCGTGATGTCATCTTGGCCGTTAGTCGGTTCCTGGGCCCCTTCGGGTCGAGGCCGACCGTAGGCCGCCTCGCGTGTGGTGGTCAACGGTACGGATGGCTTATGTGGTGTCAGGACGCACCGTCCTGTCCACCGTTCATCCACATCACGCTCGAGGGTGGCCATGGCCGCCGGTCCGGTCACGGCAGCTGGCGGCCGCTGGACGGGTCGAAGGCGACCACGGCGCCGCCATAGGTCTGGAGCGTCAGCATCCCGCCCGTGAGCTCGGCGCCGGCGATGACGTCGCTGTGGGCCACGCGCCAGCGCACCTTGCCGACCGGGTCGAGCGCGACCGTCTCCACCTCGCTCTGGACGATGACGTGATCCAGGCGAGGCGAGGCCAGCACGGTCACGATCGGGGTGCCCGAGAGATGCGACCACAGCAGCTCCCCGGTGCGGCCGGCCAGGCCGTAGACGCGGAAGCCGTACTTGACCACGAGCTGGGCTTCGGTATCCCAGACCACGCCCGTCGGCTCGTCGAACACGGGCGAGGCGAAGCGTGCGGTCCAGGTGCCCCGTGGCCCTTCCACGCGCAGCTCCGCGCGACACATGCGCACCGGATCACCGCCGGCCAGGGGCGCATGGTCGGTGAGGGCGCCGCCGCTCTCGGAGAGGGCGAAGACCTCGTCGGCCGAGCCGCTGCCGCCCCAGCGATAGCGTGCCGCCAGCCCGCCCGGATAGCCCACCGTAGAGCGCCCGACCTCGGTCATCGCGCAGCTTCGACCGGCACGTCCTCGGCGCAGGGCGCGACGAGGGCATCGGAGAGCAGGGCCAGGGTGGCCGGGGCGATGGGGAAGACGGTGGTGGGCGTGCCGGCGGCCGCCCAGATCTCCTCGTAGGCATCGAGCGCCGGGTCCATGACCACCCGGGCCGGCTGCTGATGTGCGAACGGCGGCACGCCGCCGATGCTGTAGCCCGTGACGCTCCTGGCCTCCTGGGCCGTGGCGCGACGCAGCCGTGGCCGTCCTGCGACCGTGGCCAAGGCCCCGATGTCGACGCGATCGGTGCCGCGCACGAGCGCGACCACTGGCACCAGCTCGCCCTCGGCCTGGGCCGGGTCCAGCGGGGCCATGAAGACGACGCTCTTGACGATCTGCCCGAGGGCGACGCCGATGGCCTCGGCCGCTTCCTGGGCCGTGTGGGTCGATTCGTCGAAGGCGGTGATCTCGATGGTCACGCCTCGCTGCTGGGCGTAGGCGCGGACGCGTTCGTTCGCGGGATGAGGTTCGCTGGGCATGGCTCGGAGTCTAGGGGTGTACGATTTCACGTGCCAATCACATATGGGACAGGGGAGCGCCAGCGGGCGCTGAGAGTGCGGACCACCGCAGACCCTCGGAACCTGATCCGGTTCGTACCGGCGAAGGGAGTCGATGACACCACCTCCGTCCCACACCAGACGGAGGATGTCTCGAGCCATGGCCGCTCCCGTACCCGCCCTCGTCGTCGCTGATGGCGATGTCGAGGCGTCCCTGCTCGTTGAGCTCACGAGCGGACCCGTGCGCCCGTGCATCATCGCGGCCGATGGTGGCGCGGCCCACGTGCTGGCGGCCGGTCTCGTGCCCGACGTGGTGGTCGGTGACTTCGATTCGCTCGCCGCGGACGAGCGCGCCCGGCTGGAGTCGCTGGCGGTCGAGCTGCGCGTGGCGGCCTCGGACAAGGACGAGAGCGACATGGAGCTGTGCCTCCTGACCGCGCTCGAGGGCGGTGCCACGTCCGTCACCATCGTGGGCGCCCTTGGACTGGTGCGACCGGAGCACAGCCTGGCCAACCTGCTGCTCCTGGCTGACCCCCGGCTCGACGGCTGCGACGTGGCCATCGTCGGCCGCGGCTCGCGCATCTTCCGCATGGGCACGCTCGAGGGTCCCGGGCAGGCCGCCGTCGAGGGCGCCGCCGGCGACTTCGTCTCGCTCCTGGGGCTGGACACGGTGGTCGAGGGAGTCACCACCGAGGGCCTCCGCTTTCCCCTCGTCGACGAGTCCCTGCCCCTGGGACCGTCCCGCGGTCTGTCCAACGAGCTCACCACCGGGCACGCACGCGTGGTCACGCGACGCGGCCGCCTGCTCGTCATCCATACCCGTCGGTCCATGGCCGACGTGCCGCCCGCAGGAGGAAGCTAGATGCTCCACACCCGCACATCCCCGATGGGCCTGGCGCTGGGCCTCGTGCTGGCCATGGCCCTGCCGGCCGCAGCCGACGACGACACGGTCACGCTCATGACCCACGACTCGTTCTGGCTGCCCGACAGCGTCATCGAGGCCTTCGAGTCCGAGCACGGGGTGGAGCTGCAGCTGTTGCCCGCGGGCGATGCCGGCGCCATGGTCAACCAGGCCATCCTCACCGCGGATCGACCCCTCGCGGATGTGCTCTTCGGGGTGGACAACACCTTCCTCTCCCGGGCCCTGGCGGCGGACATCTTCGAGCCCTACGCCTCCGGCGAGCTGGCGGCCGTGCCGGCGGAGCTGCAGCTGGACCCCGAGCAGCGGGTCACGCCCATCGACGTCGGTCACGTCTGTCTCAACCTCGATCGAGCCGCCTTCGAGGAGGGCGACCTGCCTTGGCCGGAGACGCTGCAGGACCTGGCCGACCCGGCTCTGGCCGGGATGCTCGTGGTCCAGAACCCGGCCACCTCCTCACCCGGCCTGTCCTTCCTGCTGGCCACGGTGGCCACCTTCGGTGAGGATGGCTGGGCCGACTACTGGACCGCCCTGCGCGACAACGGGGTGACCGTGGCGTCGGGCTGGGAGGAGGCCTACTACGGCTACTTCTCCGGAGCCGGCGGCGGCGAGGGCGAGCTGCCCATCGTCGTCTCCTACGCCTCGAGCCCGGTGGCCGAGGTCCTCTACGGCGACGACCCCGCGGCCGAGGTCTCACCCACGGTCGCGCTGGAGGCCGGCTGCTTCGAGCAGATCGAGTTCGCGGGCATCCTGCGCGGCACCGACCAGCCCGAGCTGGCCGGGGCCCTCATCGACTACCTCCTCAGCGCACAGGTGCAGGCCGAGCTGCCCATGGCCATGTTCGTCTACCCCGCCCGCTCCGACGTGGCCCTGCCCGACGCCTTCGAGCAGCACGCGCTGGTGCCGGCCGCCGCGGCCAGCCTGGACCCGGCCCTGATCGATGCCAAGCGAGAGGCCTGGATCAGCGAGTGGACCGATATCGTCCTGCGCTGAGGCGCCGCTGGGCCCTGGCGCTGGCGGTCCCGCCGCTGGTCTTCCTGGGCCTCTTCTTCCTGTGGCCCGTGGCCAACATCCTGGCGCTCGGCGTGGCGCCCGACGGGCAGCTGCAGCTGGGCAGCGTGCTCGAGACGTGGGCTCGGCCGTTCGTGCTCGACACGGTCCTCTTCACGCTCGCGCTGGCGGCGCTCTCGACGCTCCTGACGCTGCTCCTGGGGCTGCCCCCGGCATGGGTCTTCGCGCGCTTCAGCTTCCCCGGCAAGTCCGTCGCGAGGGCCCTCACGGTGGTGCCCTTCGTGCTGCCCACGGTCGTGGTCGGGAGCGCCTTCCTGGCGCTCCTCGGCCCCCGCAGCCCCCTCAACGAGCTGCTCACCGTGCTCTTCGGCGAGTCCTTCCCGCAGGTCCGGCTCGACGGCTCGGTGGCAGCCATCCTCATCGCCCACGTCTTCTACAACATCGCCGTCATCATCCGGCTCGTCGGGGGCATGTGGGCCCACATCGATCCGCGCTCCGAGGAGGCCGCGCGCATGCTCGGAGCGTCCCCCTGGCGCGCCTTCCGGGAGGTCACCTGGCCGCTCTTGCGGCCGGCCATCATCTCCGCGGCCTCGATCGTCTTCCTCTTCACCGTCACCTCGTTCGGCATCGTGCTGCTGCTGGGCGGCCCGCGCGACGCCACCCTCGAGGTCGAGATCTACCGCCAGACGGCGATCCTGCTGGACCTGCCCACGGCGGCTGCGCTCACCATCCTGCAGATGGCCGGCGTCGTCGGACTCCTGCTCGCGAGCGCTCGCGCACAGGAAGGCCTGGCCGTGCAGCAGCGACTGCGAGGCTCGGGCGAGACGAGCCGCCGACCCCGGCGCGGCCGCGAGCGGCTCCTGGTCGGGCTCATCCTGGCCGCCACGGTCGTGTTCATGTTCATGCCCCTCGCGGTCCTGGTCGAGCGCTCGCTGCAAAGCGGCGACGGCTACGGGCTGGCGGCGTACGCCTCCCTGCTCGAGGCCGACCCGCGCATGCGTCTCAGCGCCGCCCCCTGGAAGTCGGTGCTGGACTCGCTCACCTTCGCTGCGGCCACCACGCTCATGGCCGGGTCCCTGGGCCTGCTGGCGGCCGCCGTGGTGGGCTACCGACGTGGCTGGCTCTCACGCGGGATGGACGCGCTGGTGATGCTGCCGCTGGGCACCTCCGCGGTCATCGTCGGCTTCGGCTTCCTCGTGGCGCTCGACAGCCCGCCGCTGGACCTGCGGACCTCGATCCTGCTCATCCCCATCGCCCACTCGCTCATCGCGCTGCCCTTCGTCATGCGTTCGGTGGTGCCGACCATCCGCGCCATCGACGACCGGCTGCGCGAGGCTGCGGCCGTCCTGGGTGCGTCGCCCGCGCGCGCCTGGCGTGAGGTCGACGGGCCCATCCTGGCTCGTGGCGCCCTCGTCGGTGCCGGCTTCGCCTTCGCCGTGTCCCTCGGCGAGTTCGGCGCCACCCTCTTCATCGCCCGTCCCGATACCGTCACCATCCCCGTCGCCATCTTCCGTCTGCTGGGCCAACCGGGCTCGGCCAACTTCGCCTCGGCCATGGCCCTCGCGGTCGTGCTCATGGTCCTGACCTCGGCCGCGGTGCTGCTCATCGAGCGCCTGCGCGGCGGCGGACCACAACCGTTCTAGAGTGGGATCGATGCTTCGGCTCGAGGGACTCAGCGCCGCCTACGACGAGACCGTGGTCCTGCACGAGCTGGAGCTGGAGGTGCCGGCCGCCGAGCTGCTGTGCGTGCTCGGACCCAGCGGCGGGGGCAAGTCCACCTTGCTGCGCGTGGTGGCCGGTCTGGAGGAGCCGCGCTCTGGCCGGGTCCTGCTCGATGGGCGCGACCTCGCGGGCGTGCCCGCGCACGAGCGAGGGGTCGGCCTGATGTTCCAGGACTATGCCCTCTTCCCCCACCGCAACGTGGCCCAGAACGTGGCCTTCGGCCTGCGCATGCAGGGGCAGGGGAGCGAGGCCGTGCGTGCCCGCGTGCGCGAGCTCCTGGACCTGGTGGGGCTGCCGGGAGCAGAGGATCGGCCGGTCGCACAGCTTTCCGGCGGCGAGCAGCAGCGCGTGGCCCTGGCTCGCGCTCTCGCGCCGCGGCCACGCTTGCTCATGCTCGATGAGCCGATGGGCTCGCTTGACCGGGCCCTGCGGGAACGCCTGCCGGAAGAGCTGCGCGCCATCTTCGGCGAGCTGGGCCTGACCGTCATCTACGTCACCCATGACCAGGATGAGGCCCTCAGCGTGGCCGATCGCGTGGTGCTGCTGGCCGAAGGACGTCTGGTCGCGGACGGCACGCCGGAGCTGCTGTGGACGCACCCGCCCAGCGCCTGGACGGCGCGCTTCCTGGGCTTTCGCAACGTGGCCCCCGGTCGTCGGGTCGGCGACACCCTCGAGACACCGTGGGGCCGGCTGCCGGCAGCGCTGACCGGTTCCGGCGCCGCCGACGGTGAGGTCACGGTCGTGCTCCGGCCGGCCGCCTTGGTGGCCGTGTCCGACGGACCCATCCGCGGCTGCGTGGCGGCGCGCAGGTTCCGCGGCGACCACGTCCAGCTGCTGGTCGAGGTCGATGGCGCTCCCATCCTGCACGTCGAAGCGCGTGAGGGCGAGCTGCCCGCGGTGGGCGACCACATCAGCCTGGCCCTGCGGCCCGGTGGCGCGCACGTCATCGCCGAGCCGGTTTCGCTAGAGTCTGGGGCATGAACGCATCCGCACCAGTCGCGGCCGGCGATCCCGCCCCCGCCTTCACGCTCGTCGATGATGCCGGCGCGAGCCAGGACCTGGCCGCGCAGCGTGGTCGCTGGGTCGTGCTCTTCTTCTACCCCAAGGACTTCACCGATGGCTGCACCACCGAGGTCTGCGAGTTCCGCGACCTCAGCTCGGAGTTCGCGGCTGCCGGCGCCACGGTCTGGTCCGTGAGCGTCCTCGATGCAGACTCCAAGGCCAAGTTCAAGGCCAAGCACGGACTCACCTTCCCGCTCCTGGCGGATCCCGACCACGAGGTGGCCGAGCGCTACGGCGTGTGGGTCGAGAAGAAGAACTACGGCAAGACCTACTGGGGCATCGCGCGGACCACCTTCCTCATCGACCCTGACGGGGTCGTGGCGCGCGTCTGGCCCAAGGTCAAGGTCGAAGGCCATGCGGCGGAGGTGCTGGAAGCCGTGCGGGAGCACGTCAGCCAGGGCTAGCGGCGCCCCTGACATAGGAAAAGACGTCGCTCGTGGGGGGAGACGAGCGACGCCGTCTGCAAAGGATAGCGGCGTTCTCGGAAGAATCAAGTACTTCGTCGGTGTTTTTTGCAGGAGGGCCGGGCCCGTCCTCGCGGGGCCTACGGCGACGGCCGCGCGGCGCTACCGTCCTGAACCCGAGGCCATGCGGCCGACCTGCTCGGCTACGAGGCGGTGACCTTCCTCCACCAGCCTGAAGGCGCGCTCGCCAACGATCTCGCCGTGCGCGAGCAGCTGGTACGCGTCCTGCGCACCTTCCGGCCGGACGCCATCGCCACCCACGACCCCCGGGTCATCGTCAGTGACGACGGCTTCGTCAACCATGTCGATCACCGCGAGTGCGGCGTCGCGGCCATCGATGCCGCCGTGCCGGCCGCAGCCAACGCCATGGCCTTCCCGGGACTCGTCCGCTCCGAGGGCCTGGAACCGCACGTGGTCGAGCGGCTCTACCTCTGCAGGGCTGACGTTCAGCCGGGCACGGACCCCAGGCTGTGGCGGTCGCTCAGCAGCGTCGGCCGCACCTGGCCCCACTCGTTCCAGAGGGGCTCCAGCTGGGCCGCTCGCCGTCCCAGGGCGCGCACCACGTTGTCGACCGTGAGCTCGGGGGCGTACGCGGCCAGGAAGGCCCGCGCATCCACCCCGATCGAGCTGGGCAGGAGCCAGCAGGTCGGCGGCACTGGGCAGGTCGCGCATGTTGCGCGCGTCGAGGCCGGCGTAGGCCAGGGCCAGCGAGAGGTCCGACGGCCCGGGCGCCCGGCCGGCGTGCCAGCCCTCGGCCGGCTCGAAGATGAAGCCCAGCCGGGCGAGGGCGTTGACCACGTCGCGAGCCTCCTCGAAGGACAGGCCGGCCCAGAAGGGGTGGCCGGCATCGAAGACGAGGTAGCCATCCTCGGCGGCCGCCGAGAGGACCGCATCGAGCAGCTCCTGCAGCTGCAGCTGGATGGTGGCCGGAGCCAGCCCGGTGTGCTCCGCGATCCGCGACGCCGCCAGCTCGAGGGCGACCCGATCGCCACTGACGATGGACTCGATGACGAGCGGTGCGAGGGCGCCCGTTGCGGAGATGGCGACGGCGTGGCCGCCGGTGGCAGCATGTGGCTCGAAGACCGTGGCCGTCGCGGCGGCCGGCGCCTGGGCCTGCTCCTCGCAGGCGGCCAGTCGGACACGAGCGTCGAGGCAGGCCGCCTCGGCCTGGTCGGCGTGCATCCGCGCGGCTTGCTCCTCGCGCTCGGTCGTGTGCAGGACCCCCTCGAGGGTGGTCACCGCGACGCGCGCCTTGACCACCTCGCGCCGGCGCTGGGCCGCCGTGCGGTTGACACGGTCCAGGGCCCTGGCCCAGACCGCCATGGCCGCGCGCAGCTCATCGTCAGAGTCGGCGGTCGCGCGTGCGAGCTGATAGGTGTCGCGAGCCGCGGCCTTCTCGGCCGCTCGCATGGCCGGATCGTCGGCCGCGATGGCTTCTTCCTCCCGGTGTCGCGCAGCCACCAGGTCGCGTCGCAGCGCTGCGCACGCGCTCGGTCAGAGCAGTGTGGGTGGCCGTGGCCTGGTGCGATTCCGCGCACCTGGCATCGACCGCCGCCCGGGCCTCGGCGCAGCCGTCCGCTGCCGGGCCTGCGGGCACCTCGAGGTGGCGTGCTCATGGGCCCAACATAGGAGCAGGCGCGCCTCGGGTCAACGAGCAGAAGGTCCCGCCGGCAGGTGCCTGCAGCGTGGCGCAGGGAGAAACGGCCAGTCGTGCGCTAATCGATCCGGCACGGAACCCGGCGGCGATGGTAGATTCCAGCGCACCCAAGCCAGACGGCTTGCTTGCTATTGCTCCAACCCGCGTTGAGGGGAGTCGATCACAGCGTGGTCATCGACACCGGCCAGGAGTTCCTCGTCCAGCCCGTGGACGCATCCTGGCTCCAGTGCAACATCGAATGCCAGGAGGCGTGCCCCGTGGGCACGAACTGTCGCGGGTACCTGAACCTTGCGGCAGAAGGGCGATTCGAGGAGGGCTACATCCTCTCCCGTGAGCCCAACCCCGTGGCGGCCATGTGCTCCTACGTCTGCTCTGCTCCCTGCGAACGCGCCTGCCGCCGCGGCGACATCGACCGGCCGCTGGCCATCCGCGCCATGAAGCGCTTCCTCGTCGAGTGGCACGCCCAGTCGGGCATCCCTGACGAGATGCCCCTCATCACCCCGCGTGATACCCGGGTGGCCGTCATCGGCGCGGGACCGGCGGGCCTGGCCGTGGCCCGTGAGCTGGCCGTGGCCGGCCACCAGGTCACCGTCTACGACGAGCTGCCCATGGCCGGCGGCACCATGCTCGTGGGCGTGCCCGCCTTCCGCCTGCCGCGTGAAGCCATCGAGATGGACTACCGGCTGGTCGAGCGGCTGGGCGTGAGCTTCCACTTCGACACGCGCATCGGCCGCGACATCACCTTCGAGGAGCTGCAGGAGCAGTACGACTCCATCGCCATCTGCGCCGGCGCCATGAGCGCGGTGCCGCTGGACATCCCCGGCAACGAGCTCAAGGGCATCCAGTACGGCGTCGATTTCATGCGCAAGGCCAACCTCGGCGAGGAGCTCGAGGTGGGCAACGACGTGGTCGTCATCGGCGGCGGCTATACCGCCATGGACTGCTCGCGCACCAGCCTTCGCCACGGCGCCCAGAACGTGACCATCGCCTACCGGCGCACCCGCTCGGAGCTGGTGGTGGACGAAGAGGAGCTGGGCGAGACCGAGCGCGAGGGGGTCACCATGGACTTCCTCGTTAGCCCGGTGGAGCTCATCGACGACGGCGCGGGCAACATCGGCGGCGTCAGGTTCGTGCGCAACAAGCTGGGCGAGCCCGACGCCTCCGGCCGTCGTCGCCCGGTGCCCATCGAGGGCAGCGAGTACGTGGTCCCGGCCCAGACGGTCATCCCGGCCGTGAGCCAGGCCGCGGACAACACCTTCCTGCCGGTGGAGGCCAGCTTCCAGATCAACCGCGGACGCATGCGCGTGGATCCGGGGACGTACGCCACCAACGTCCGTGGCGTCTTCGCCTGCGGCGACTTCGTGACCGGGCCCACCACCCTCATCGAGGCCGCCGGCCACGGCAAGAAGGCGGCCTACGCCATCGACCGCTACCTGTCGGGCCGCTCGACCGTGGAGGTGGACGCCAACGTCCGGATCGTGAGCTCGTGGCGGCATGAGATGCCGGAGTCGTACGACCGGCTTCCGCGCCAGCACATCCCGGTGGTGCCGGTGGAGGCGCGCATCCCGAGCGACGATCCCACGCTCAACTTCAGCACGCCCATGGAGATCGGCTATAGCGTGGACGGGGCCGTGGCCGAATCCACGCGCTGTCTCATGTGCAACTACAACATCTGGTTCGACGGCTTCCGCTGCGTGCTCTGCGGCGCCTGCGCGGACGTCTGTCCTGAAGGCGTCATCCACATGATCGACGTCAACCAGATGAAGTCGGAGGGCGCGCTGCCCGAGCTGGTGGACGGCTACGGCTGGACCCAGGGCGCGGCCATGGTCCTCGACGAGGAGCGCTGCATCCGCTGCGCCCTGTGCGTGAAGCGGTGTCCCTATGACGCCATCACCATGGAGCGCTTCGAGATGCAGGAGCTCAGCGAGGACGGTAGGCTCTACAAGGAGTCATACCGTGACACCCAGCTCGGGCTGGCGGGTATCGGCAACCAGGCAGAGGCAGGGGGACACACACCTCGATGACGGTGACACGGCGTTGAGCTTCCTCGAACGCATCGACAACGGCATCCGCCGCAGCGCGGTCTTCCGCTCGATCTTCCGGCAGCCCTATCCCAGCGATGAGCGCTCGCGCGCCATGGCCGTGATGAACAACGTGTTCCTGCACCTCCACCCGGTGCGGGTGCGCCAGCACGCGGTCAAGTTCGCCTACACCTTCTGCCTTGGCGGCCTCTCGTTCTTCTTCTTCCTGGTGCTGACGGTCACGGGTGTGTACCTGATGTTCTTCTACGTACCCTCGGCCACCCAGGCCTACTCGGACATCCTGCGCATCCAGTCGGAAGTGCCCTTCGGGTTACTGACCAGGAACATCCACCGGTGGGCCGCCCACCTGATGGTGTTCTTCGTCTTCCTGCACATGATGCGGGTCTTCTACCACGGCGCCTACAAGCCACCACGCGAGTTCAACTGGGTGGTGGGCGTCGTGCTGCTGCTGCTGACCGTCTTCCTCTCCTTCACCGGCTACCTCCTGCCGTGGGACCAGATCGCCTACTGGGCCATCACCATCGGCACCAACATGGCCACCTTCGCACCGCTCTTCAACACCCCCAGCCAGCTGCTGCTGCTGGGTGGCATCGAGGTGGGCCAGAACACCCTGCTTCGCTTCTACGTCCTGCACGTGATCCTGATGCCGCTGGTGGCGGCCATCTTCCTGGCTGTCCACTTCTGGCGAATCCGCAAGGACGGAGGTATCAGCGGTCCGCTGTAGACCGATAGACAAGCGATGAGCGACGAGAGCAAGACCCCCAAGGTTCCCGCCGCCCCGCCGGCTTCCGAGCCGGAGCGGCGCTCGACCCTGCCCGCCGCCCCGCCGGAGCGGCGCGTGACGGAGATCGACAAGCAGCGCGTGCCCATGGCCGCCAAGCCCTACCGCCTGCTGGCCCTGGTCAAGCAGGACGCCGTCGTCCGCGTCCAGAAGGAACCGGACGACACGGTCATGACCTGGCCGCACCTGCTGAGCATCGAGTTCTTCGCGGCAGCCATGATGAGCATCTTCCTGCTGCTCATGGGCCTGTTCGTGAACGCGCCGCTCGAGGAGCTGGCCAACGGCAACGTCACGCCCGCCGTGGCCAAGGCGCCGTGGTACTTCGTGGGCCTGCAGGAGCTGCTGGCCTACTTCCACCCCACCGTCGCCGGCGTGCTCGCACCCACCGTCATCCTCGTCGGCGCGGCGCTCGTGCCCTTCATCGACCGCGGCCCCAAGGGCGACGGCGGTTCGCCCCGTCCCTCGGATCGCAAGGTCGGCGTGATGCTCTTCACGCTCTTCATGGGCGCGGGCCTGACCATCACCTTCCTGGGAGCCTTCTTCCGCGGTCCGGGCTACGCCTGGACGATGCCGTGGGAAGGCTTCTTCTTCGCACTGTAGGGGCAAGATGGGTAACTGGAAGCTGACTCGAAGCCAAGAGCCCCAGGCGCTGACCGAGCCCGTGCTGCAGGAGATGCGCAGGGGCAAGACGGGCGGCCTGACCCGTCGTCAGCTCATCCGCCGCTCGATCGGTGCGGCGACGGCGCTGTGGCTGCTGGAGGTCGGAGCCGGCACGCTCGGCTTCCTCTGGCCCAACCTGGCCCGCGGCTTCGGCGGGACCATCAACCTGGGTGACTTCGACACGGTCTCTGCGAGCCCGGAGGTCGCGGGTCTCACGCTCAACGACGGCGCGCCCTCCTACTTCCCGACGGCACGCACGTTCGTCGTCTTGAACGACCCCAACCTGGGCTTCCTGAACGGCGACTCCAGCGATGGCGAAGGCACCGTCACCAACGTGACCACGATGTTCCAGAAGTGCCCGCACCTCGGCTGCAAGCCCAACTTCTGCGAGTCCAACTTCTGGTTCGAGTGCCCCTGCCACGGGTCGCGCTACGACCGCCTGGGCGTCAAGGTGCAGCAGCTTGGCCCTGCCCCGCGCGGGATGGACCGATTCCCCCATCAGGTGCAGGACGGTGACCTCATCGTCGATACCAGCAGGACCGTCCTTGGTCCGCTGCCGGTGGCCCTGGGCCAGCCCGGCCTGATCCCTGCCAAGTCGCCGACGGGCTGCATCTGATGAGCGACGACAAGAGCGGGCGCGAGCTCACGCCGCGTGAGCCGTCCGACGTCGACACGACCGATGGGTCGCTGACGCCGGTCGAAGGCGAGACCCGCGATGTCGAGCGCTTCTCGGCCGGTCCTCGTGCCCACAGCGTGGGGCTCACCGAGGAGCGGTCGGCGCAGATCGTGCGCCAGAGCGCCAATGCCCGCAACGTCGTCTTCCTGGCGATCCTGCTGATCGCACTCTTCATCCCGGTCTACTGGTTCTACGAGAGCGGCGTGCCCGCCCTGGGCACGGAAGGGCGCCTCGTGGCGGAGGCCGAGACCCAGTACGTCACCGACGTGGCTCGTGGCTACGAGCTCTACATGGCCAACTGCGCCGAGTGCCATGGCGACAATGGCCAGGGCGGCATCGGCCCCCGGCTCAACGACCAGGGCAAGCTCTACAACGTGCTCACGCCCGCAGGCGACCCCGGCACCGGCCACCTCAACCCCAACTACCTCGAGAACGTCCTGACCGTCGGTGGCCGCTACATCTGCGGCGACCCTGACAGCCTGATGGCGCCATGGCTGGAGCCCAACGGCCCGCTCAACTACCGGCAGGTGGAAGAGCTCATCGTCTGGCTCAACGCCAGCCAGGACATCATCTTCGAGCCTCCTCATGATTCGCACGGTGGGGGCGACGCGGAGGCAGCCGGGCCCGAGTCCCTGTCCGGCTGGCGCGACCCCAACTTCGTGCCGGCTCCGGAGGACACGCCGGTGCCGGCCTGCTGGAAGGCGCCCGACGGGCTGCAGCCGGCCAGCGCTGGCGGCACGGCAACGACGACAGACCCCGTGGTCGATACGGGAACCACCGAGCAGATCGCCGGTGGGACACCCGACGCACCGCGCCAGATCATGCTGCAGGCCAACGCCGCGCTCCAGTTCACCGATGAGACCGGTGCCCCGGTCGCGCAGATCCAGGCCCTGCCCGGCGAGACCATCGAGTTCGTCATCGACAACACCGCCGGCTTCGACCACAACTTCTACATCGGCCAGGCCGACGTCCTGCAGGTGCCCTTCGGCGAGACCGAGGAGGGTATTCCCACCTGGTCGTCGGGGGTCCAGACCTACACCTGGACCGTGCCCGAGTCCGGCACCGAGGGCCTGCAGTTCGCCTGCACCGTGCCCGGTCACTACCAGCCCATGCACGGCGACATCGTCATCACCAGCGGTGCTCCCGCCGGCGACGGCGGTGCGGCCGCGCCAGCTGAGGAGGCACCGGCTGAGGAGGCGGTCGTCGATGGTTCGGACGAGGCTCCGGCCCAAGGCGATGCGGCCACCGGCGGCACGCCTGACAACCCCCGCGTCATCAACATCAGTGCCAACGCGGCGCTGCAGTTCCTCGATGAGGGCGGCACGCTGCTCAACAGCATCGGCGTGACCCCCGGCGAGACCATCGAGTTCGTGGTCGACAACACCGCCGGCTTCGACCACAACTTCTGGATCGGCACGCCGGAGGAGCTGGCAGGCTCGTTCGCTGAGACCGACGTCGGCATCCCCACCTGGGCCAGCGGCGTCCAGAGCGTGGTCTGGACCGTACCCGAAGAAGGCGCCGAGGTGCTCCAGTTCGCCTGCACCGTGCCCGGCCACTACACGCCCATGCACGGCAACTTCCAGATCCAGGGTTAGGACAGGAGAGCACGTGTCACAGCAAGCACTCCCACAGGGCGCCACCCGCCGCCGAGCGGCCTTTGGGCTGTTCGACGCGGACGGCTGGACCTGGGCCGGGCTGAAGGCGACCTTCTGGTTCCTGTTCATCATCATGATGCTCGGCGTGGTGCCCAACTGGGCGTACTACATCACCACCAGCAACACCATCACCGTCGGCTACAACTTCGCCTCCATCGTCAACCTCTGTCCGGCCGACAACGAGGACCTGCCGTGCCCGGCCCCCGCCGGCGCGGTGAAGCCGTGGCAGACGTCGCCCCCGGAGCTGGCGCTGCCGGCGGCACGCTCGGGCTCTTCGATCTACCAGTCCGGCTCCACCGTCTACCTGCTCGGCGGCCTCGTCGACGGGGTGGTCTCTGACGAGGTGCTCGTGACCGAGGTCAGCGAAGACGGCAACTTCGCGCCCTGGACGGTCGGTCCGCCCCTGCCGGAGCCGCGGAGCGATGCCGCCATCGGCCTCTTCGCCGGCGTGCCCTATCTGATGGGTGGCCTCGATGCCTCCGGCCAGCCCACCACGACCGTCTACAAGGGCGTCATCGAGGAGGGCCTGCTCACCAGCTGGGAGCTGTCGGACGGCGAGAACCGTACCGAGCCGCTGACCCTGCCACAGCCGCTGTCGGGTGCCGGCGTGGTGCCCGGGACCGCCGGCTTCGTGCTGGTGGGTGGGCGCGATGTCGATGGTGCCCCCACCAACGGCGTGTACCTGGCCTGGACCGACGAGGCCGGCCAGCGGCTGCAAGCGTGGGAACCGCTCGAGAACGTGGCCTTGCCCGAGGACCGCGCGGACATGGTCGCGGCCACCATCGCCGACTTCGTCTACGTCATCGGCGGCGAGGGCCCCGATGGCGCCACCGACACCGTCTTCCGCCTGGAGTTCTCGGGTGCCGAGCCGGCCACCGACGAGGCCGGCAACCTGAACGGCTGGGCCGTGGCGCCCGCTTCCGAGGCGCTGCCGGCAGCACGCACCAAGGCCACGGCCTTCAGCGCCAACGGTGCGGTCTACGTCATCGGCGGCTTCGATGCCGAGGGTGTGCCGCAGGACTCGATGCTGTGGGCCGTGCCCGACACGACCACCGGCGACTTCGGAGGCTGGGAGCAGCTCGCTCAGACGGACCTGCCCGTGGCCACGGCCGACGCGCCCATCGTCGGTCTCGGCGCCCACGCCTACATCATCGGTGGCCAGACGCCTGAGGGTGCCACCGACGGCTCGCTGCGCGCGGAGATCTCACCCCGGCCCCCGTTCTTCCAGCTCGGCATCGCCGGCGCGACCATCCCGGGTCTCTCGATCAAGGGTGAGGTCGGCCAGCAGCTCGGCTACATGAACGCCATGGGCGTGGGCATGCTCAACTTCGTGATCCTGATCATCATCGGCGTCGCCTTCAGCCGCCCCGAGTCGAGCAAGCGCGTGATCGGCCGCATCCTGCGCATCAAGCCGGAGCCCGAGGAGCAGTACAAGGCCTAGCCGCCGGGCGAGGCTGGTTGAGACGAGGAGGGGGCGTCGGTCGCACCCGTGGCGACACCGGTGTCGGTCAGGTCAGCCTTCGCGCCGGTAGATGGCAAACGGCGGATCAGCACTGTCGTCGAGGGTCATCAGCCGGAGCGTATCGGGCTGTCCGGGTCGAGCCACGGCGATGCCGCCAGCTTCCAGCGCTCGAGCTGCATCGGGTCCGATGCGTCGCTCAGGGTCCACGAGCAGGCGGAAGCGGCCGGGCGGCAGGTGTGGCAGCTCGTGGTGCGCCACGCGTACCCACTCGAAGCCAGCCGGCAGCGCTGGATCATCGGACTCCCCGATGAAGGCGGCGGCTCCGCCCGGGGCCATGGAGGCGGCACGCTGAAGCAGGGCCTGCCAGCGACGCCGGGCCGCGTGCCGGGCTTGGATGCTGGCGCGCTCGTGCTCGTCGATCGCGGCACGCATCGCCTCGACGACCGTGAAGTCGGCGCCATCCAGCCAGGCGATGGCACCGGCGCCGGCCTCGAGCCACGCCGCGAGCGGTTCGTCGGAGGGCGCGACCGCACCCCACGGCAGCGGCGCGTCGAACGCGGCGGCGCGGTCGGGGAGGGGCCCGGGCAGCAGCAATCGCCGGACCTCGTGAGCGACGGTCCACTCGATCCAGTCGGGCAGCTCGGTCGAAGCGAGGGTCTCCCGGGTCAGCGCCACCCACACCGGCAGCCCGGTCTGCCCGGCCTCGGCTACGGCTGCGCGCGCATCGACCGCGCGGCGCTGGCCTTCGACGAGGATGAGGTCGGGCGCGGCATCGGCGATGGCGCCGGCATGGTCGCGGTAGTCACGCTCGGTGGCAGCCTCGTGGGAACGCAGGCGGCCGGTGGCCGTCTCCTGCTCGTCGTCGAGGGCGGACAGCACCGCGGCCACGAGCGGGCCCGGTCGGCCGCGACGGACATCGTCGTCGGACACGTCGGCGAGCGCCTCCTCGCGTCGTTCGAGGCCGATCTCCACGGCCTGCCGGGCGGTGCTGACGGCCGCCGCCGTCCAGGCGCCAGCACGGCGGGTCTCCCCCAGCGGCAGCAGGGCCCGACGGTGGGTCAGCCACGTGGGCGCGACCACGATGTCCGCACCGGCGCTGACCTGGCCGGCGATGCGCTCGCGGGCGGCGTGCTCCTCCCGCAGGTGGAGCGGCAGGTACCAGTCAGAACGGTCAGGGTCACGGCGCACCGGTACTCGCTCCGGGCCGACGGAGCCCGCGAGCAGCAGCACGCGCTCGATCACGTCGCGCCGAACGGCTAGAACTCGCCTTCGCCCGGCTCCGGCGTACCGCTGCTGGTGGGCAGGCCGGCGTTGTGCCAGGCCACGATGCCGCCGCTGACGTTGGTCACGTTCTCGAAACCGTTGGCGGCGAGGAACTGGGTGGCGTTGGCGCTGCGGCCGCCCGTCCGGCACATGAGCAGGATCTCGCGATCGCGGGGCAGGTCCCGCACGCGGCCGTTGAGACGGCCCAGGGGCAGGAGCACGGCGCCCCTGGCCCGGATCTGAGCGTATTCGTTGGGCTCCCGCACATCGACGATCAGCGCGCCGCCGTCATCACCCTGCATCTCGGCCGCCTGCTTGACGTCGACGGAAGGAACGCCGGGGCCCATGAGGTTGCGTAGGAAGGACATGGTTGCTCCAGTCAGTGTCTGGCTCGTGGCCGGGCGAGCCGACCTGAGACTCGGTATCGCTGTGGTGCCGACAGCCTACTATCTTCGCGGCGAACTTGCGTCGACACGCAAGTAGACCGCTCCCGACGGGTCACTCCAGCTCGATGAGCGGCTTGCGGCCAGCGATGCCGGCTTCAAGCTCATGCCAGTAGGCGATGTCATCCTCGCCCAGCTTCCAGCAGAGCCAGATGGGTCGGCCATTGGCGAGGGCAGGGAAGTCCACCAGCCCGGCACTGATATCGCGTAGGGTCACATCCCAGGCGTCGATCTGCAGGACGGCGCGCTCCATGCTCCGGACCGTCAGGGTCATGCCTTCCTGCTCGCGGGCGATGAGCGCCGGATCGGCCTCCTCCGCCGCGACCAGCTCGGCCAGCCGGAGCTGGCCAGCCGCCACCTCGTCACGTGCGTCCCGAAGGGCCGCCAGGATCGGCCGCAGCTCGACGAGGCGTGCGTTGGCCCCATCGATGTCGTAGTAGCTGGTCACGGCGGGATTCTCGCACGCCCACGCCCCGACGCGCACGAGGCGGCGCCGCTAGCATCCACGGATGCGGCTAGCGGAAGGCATGGAGCGGCTGGGCACGGAGTCGGCGTTGTCGACCGGTACGCGCGTGCGACAGCTCACGGCCGAGGGCCGGGACATCGTGGCCCTGCACATCGGCGAGCCCGACTTCGACACGCCCGAGCACGTCCTCGAGGCTGCGCGCCGGGCGCTCGCCGAAGGCCACACGCATTACGCCCCACCGCTGGGCCTCCCCGCGTTCCGGGAGGCGATCGCGGCCGACCTGGGCGACCGGCTCCAGGTACCGGTGCCGCCCGGTCGCGTCGTGGTCACACCCGGCGCCAAGCCGGTGCTGGCCTACGCCCTCATGAGCCTCGTGGGACCGGGCGATGAGGTCATCGTGCCCGACCCCGGCTTCCCCATCTATGCCTCCATGGTGCGCTTCGTGGGCGGCGTGCCGGTGCCGATCCCCCTGCGCTCGCACCTCGACTACCGCCTGGACCTCGATGAGCTGCGCGCGCTGGTCTCGCCGCGGACGCGCATGCTCATCCTCAACAGCCCCAACAACCCGACCGGTGGGGTGCTCACCCGCTCCGACCTCGAGGGTGTTGCGGCGATCGCCCTGGCCCATGACCTCGTGGTGCTGACCGACGAGATCTACTCGCGCCTCATCTACGAGGATGAGCGCCGCTCGCTGCTGCAGGTCGAGGGCATGGCCGAGCGCACGATCGTGCTCGACGGGCTCTCCAAGACCTACGCCATGACCGGCTGGCGCCTGGGCTGGGGCGTGGTGCCGGCCGCCCTCGTGGAGCCCTTCGAGCGGCTGATCATCAACACCATCACCTGCACCGCGGCCTTCGCCCAGCTGGCCGGTGCGGCTGCCCTCACCGGACCACAGGAGCCGGTGGCCGCGATGCTGGGCGAGTTCCGGGAGCGCCGCCGGATCTTCGTGGAGGGGCTCGGGCGCCTGCCCGGTGTGCGCGCGACGCTCCCTGCCGGAGCGTTCTACGTGTTCCCCGACGTGAGCGGCACCGGCCTCGATGGGGCCACGTTCGCTCGGCGCATGCTCGAGGAGGCTGGCGTGAGCATGACCGCGGGCACCGACTTCGGCGCGGTCGCCACCGGCCACGTGCGTCTCTCGTACGCCAGCTCGCAGGCCAACCTCAGGAAGGCACTCGAGCGCATGGCCGCGTTCCTGGGGCAGGTCGGGCAGGGGTAGGACCCATCAGGCTCCGGCCGCCTCCATGATCAGGCCAGCGATGGCTGCAGGCTCCAGCTCGTCGGTGTCGATGGTCAGGGTGGCCAGCTCGCGATAGACGGCGTCGCGTTCGTCGTGGCGTGCCTGCAGCCAGGTCAGGTCGGTGGCGTCGCCGCGCCGGCCATCGCCCTGCCCGATGCGCGTTCGCAGCGTCTCCGGTCGAGCCCGCAGGTAGACCACGGTGGGGGCGGTACGCAGGAGGGCTACCGAGTCGGGATCGGTGACGACCCATGCGGCGGCGCCCGCGATGAGCGGCGGCGGGGCCTCGAGAGCGTGGCGGAGCGCCTGGGCTTCGGCTCGGTGCAGCGCATCCTCGCCTTCGGCCGCGTCGATCTCCTCCGGCGCGCGCCCACTCACGACCCGCACCAGCTCGTCGTTGTCCACGTAGCGCCAGCCGCTGCGCGCGGCGAGGGCGCGGCCCACGGTCGTCTTGCCTGATCCCATCATGCCCAGCAGCACGATGGTGGTGGCTCTGTCCTGCGGCATCGACGCACTCTACGACGTTCGTGGCGCCGCGGCCGAGGCACCCCTCCGACCTCGTAGACTGGCGGCGTGCTCATCATCCGTCTCGCCGGCCTGTTCTTCGCCTTCGTCCAGATCACCCTCGTGCTACGACTGGTGCTGCCCTTCGTGGAGGTGCCCGAGGCGCTGCTGGAGTACGTACCCACCCTGCTCGACGTGACCGACATCTGGCTGCTACCGGTGGAGGTCATCGGTGAGCGTTTCGAGATCACCGGCGTGGCCGAGGACCTCGCCGAGGTCGGCGATGCCAGCATCAGCGGACCCGAGGAGTTCGAGCCCCTCGTCATCGCAGCCATGCTCTTCTGGGGCGTGGTGGCCTGGTTCGGGCTTTTCGTGCTGCGCCTGATCTTCCGGCCGGCAGGCTAGCCACCGACGCGCTCGGTCTCGCGACCGGGTCGCACTCGCTCGATGCTTCGGTCAGGGTCGGAGCGGTACCTTCGGGTACGGTCTTGGGCGGTCGTCGCGCCCTAGGCTTGCGGCGATGGTCCAGCACGAGACGCCGGCGGTGTCCGGCGCCGAGCACGCCGCCCCCGCCGGTAGCGCCACCCCGACCCCCGCCAGTGCTCGCTCGCGCTGGGCGATCTCCCGTGGGGCGCTGCTGGCCCTCATGGCCGTGCTGCTGCCGGCGGCCGCCTCGCTGCTCGCGGCGGTGCTCACCACGGACATCGCCTACCACCTGCGCTCGGGTGCGCTCATGCTCGAGTCCGGCGCCCTCCTGGACCAGGACACCCTCACCTTCACCGCCGACGGCCAGCCCTGGCTGAACCAGCAATGGGCCGCGAGCATCCTCTTCGCGGCCGTCTACGACGTGGGTGGCTGGCTCGGGCTGCTGCTCTTGCGCGCCGTCATCATCGGCGTCACCTTCGGCCTCGTGTACGCCGCCGGCCGAGGCGTGGAGGCAAGCCGGACGGTGGCCTCGCTCGTGACGCTCGGAGCCTTCCTCGTCGCGGCCACCAACCTGGCGCTGCGCGCGCAGCTCTTCGGCGCCCTGTTCTTCGCCGCCGTGCTGGCCATCCTCGTGTGGCGCCGGCGGCACCCGTGGCTGCTGGTGCTGATCCCGCTGGTGATGGTGGCCTGGGCCAATACGCACGGCTCGTTCTTCGTGGGCTGGGCGGCCATCGGCCTGGTCTTCCTGGAGGACCTCGTGGCTGGGCGACGCCGGCTGGCCGCGGCCACCTTCACGATCGGTGCCCTGAGCGTGCTGGCCACGCTGGCGACGCCGTGGGGCCCGGACCTGTGGGCATACGTGCTGGAGCTCTCGTCGAACCCCGTCATCGCCGCCCTCGTCTCCGAGTGGCAGGCGCCTACGCTCCGCTCGGCGACGGGCATCTTCTTCTTCGCCTCGGTCGCCCTCGTGGTCGGGCTGCTGCTCTATCGGGGGCGGGTCATCTCCTGGCTGCAGGTGCTCTGGCTCGGCGGTCTCGTCCTGCTCAGCCTGATGGCCGCCCGCAGCGTGATCTGGTGGGCCATCGGCGCCGCTCCGGTGGTGGCGATGCTGCTGACCGGACTGGAGGTCCGTGGCCGTCGCCTCGGTGACCCGGCCCATGACGAGCCCAGGGGCGTGGGCTATAGCGCGATCGCGGGCCTGCTCATCGTGCTCTCCCTCGCGGTCGTGCCCTTCTACCGTCCGAGCGATCCGCTCTACGGCCCCGAGGGTGTGGTGCAGCACGCACCGCGCGGTGTGACCGAAGCCCTCGCGGCCCAGGCTGGCCCCGACGACCGGCTCTACGCCGCCCAGCGCTGGGGCTCGTGGCTGGAGTTCGCGCTGCCCGAGGTGCCGGTCATGGTCGACACGCGCATCGAGCTCTTCGACCGCGAGACCTGGAACGACTACCGCGCGGTCGCCGCCGGGCGAGCCGACTGGGCGCAGATCCTGGACCGCTGGGAGGTGACGTTCGTGGCGCTCGAGGCCGACCACGACGACCTCATCCCCTTCCTCGAGGCGTCCACTGCCTGGGAAGAGGTCCACGAGGACGACGAGGGCGTGGTCTTCCGACGGGTCGAATAGGGAAGCCCGACCCCGAATGGGCGTGTCCTCGCCCTGGCGTCGCGTGCCTGTGCTGGATCTGCGCCGGCGCTAGTTGGCGGCGGTCTGGCTCAGGGCCTGCCGCAGCTCCGCGGTGTACGAGCGACCAGCCATGGTGCGGCTCAGCCACTCGAGGTAGTTACGGTCATAGGCGGCCACCTGTGAGATGGCCCAGCCACGGTAGCGGCCGAAGGAGAGGATGCTGCCTTTGGCGACCGGATAGCGTGGCGGTGGTCCGGCTTCGCCGTAGGCGGCCGAAGCCGGCGTGGGCTCCGTCTTGGGGCGGACCGCCCATGAGCCACCCTCGAACTTCATGTTCGTGGCGCCGGGCATCGACTGGCGCTCGTGGCCCACCAGCTCACCCTCCTTGGTGACGCCGATGATCTCGTCATAGCGGGCACGCTTCTCGGCATTCGAGAGGATGGCGTAGGCCTCGTTGATCTGGGCCATCTTCTCGGCGCCTTCGGGACCGGCATAGTCCGGGTGGTGCTGCTTGGCCAAGGCGCGATAGACCGCGTTGATCACCTCGATGGTGGCGGTCGGGTGCAGCATCAGCACTTCATAGAGCGTCCGCTCCTTCATGCGGTGACTCTAACGGGCGAAAACGGCCTCCCGTACTAACCCTTTGGTCATGGAACCACCGGATCGCACCGGTACCATCCGCAACGCTCGACGGGCATCGGTACGCCGGTGCCGGTGGTGCGCACCACCGCTGTATGAGCTGGCCCGGACTAGACGAAGGACGGCGTCGTCACCAGCATCTCGAGGTCACCGCTGATGGTCGTGGGCGCGGTCCCGCCGAGGATGGTGAAGGTGTCTCCCGACCTCAGCTCCAGCGCGCCGTGCGCGGTCTCGGCCAGGCCGGAGCCGGCGGTCACGATGTTGACCGAGTAGGCCCCCGCGTGCGGCCAGGCCACAGAACCGGTGACCGTCAGGCGGAAGGCCTTGAAGTAGGGGTCGCTCTGCGGGCCCCAGATGTCATCCTCGGCCCAGCCCTCCGTGTCGTTGGCGGCCACCGGCTGCGGCTGCCCGCACAGCACCGCCAGCTCATCGGGCGAGACGGCGGCGCTGTCGATGACGTCCAGCATCGTGTCCCAGCCGCGGTGCATGTGGGCGATGTCTGGATCGATGGGATAGCCCTTGTACTCGGCCATGATGCTGAAGTCGGTCGGCTCCTGCGCCTCGACGAGGAAGACGCCGGCACCGGTGGCGTGCAGCAGGCCGGGGCGTACGAAGACGGCATCGCCCGGTGCCACCTCCACCTCGTTCATGGCCCCCCGCAAGGCCTCCGTGTCCTGTGTCTCGATCCAGATGCGCACCTGCTCGGGTGAGATGTCCTCACGGAAGCCGAGCCAGACGCGAGGGGAGGGCGCACCGTCGATCTGGCGCGTGGCCGCGATGTACCAGGCTTCAGCCTTGCCGAACTGCGAGTCGAAGATCCGGCGGGCAAGGTCACGCGTCGGATGGACGTGCACCGGCAGCCGCGAGCCGGCATCGAGCAGCTTCACCAGCAGGGCCGTGGTGACGCCGTAGCGCTCCACGATGCGGGCCCCGGCCACGTCCGCGGGGCGCTCCCGCAGGAGGTCGGCGATGACGTACTCCCGGCCGGCGACCTCGACGGTGCTCAGGCCCTCGCCCTCGTAGGTCTGCTCGGGCGGGTTGATGGCGGGCGTGGCCGAGCCGACCCAGTCCTCGGGGAACATCGTGTCCTCCGGGTTCGGCAGGCCCCGGAAGCGATCCATGAGGACGCCACCCTTGAAGAAGCGATAGACACGGTTGGGGGCCAGCCGGAGTGGAAGGTGCAGCAGTTCGTCCATCTGCAAACGATGCCATGAGCATGGCTGCAGGACACGGCGGTCGTGCACATCGGCGGCTGGCGGGCGCGGCCGGCTCGGCCGGCTCGGGTGCTGGGGTGGCTGCCGTCACGGCACGGGGTCGGCCGAGCCGCTCGGCTCGATGTAGCCACCTGTCGCCTGGGCCAACGCTAGCGGCCGCAACGGTCCGGAGTGATCGTCAGGCGTCGATGGTGTCGACGCTCGTCGCGAAGTGGATACCCGGCGGTAGCCAGGCGCCGCCACCGCAGACGCTGCACCCGGGCACGGGGGTCTTCCGAGCGTGCCAGGGTCGTGGCAGGCCGGAGGTCGTGGCTACGAGCGTCCCGACCGTCGGCACGGGCGACAGGTGTCTACCGCCCGCCGCGGATACCGTCCGCTCGGGCGGCCACGCGTCCGGTGGTGACCGCGCGGCCTCCCCGGCTAGCCCTCGTCTGCTGCTTCGGCGGTCGCCTCGGGCTCGGGTTCGGTCGTCTCGGCCGGCTCGGACTCGGCTGCTTCGTCGTCGGGTACGGGCTCGAAGACCTCGGCGGACTCGGCGATGGCCTCCCAAAATGGAACATCGGCCTCACGCGAGGCGCAGGTGAGCAGGTAGCGCTCGAAGGTGCCGTCGTCACCGGTGGGCCCGTCGAACAGGTACATGGCCCGGATGCGACCGTTGGTCGGCTCGAAGATCTCGATGCGGTAGGCAGGACCCGCCGGCAGCTCGGCCTCCGCCACCACCATGGCCGAGTCCGCACTCTCGTTCTGCGCCAGGTACTGGACGTAGGCGTAGGCGTGCCCTTCGAGCGGCGCATCCATGGACAGGTAGGCGTCGACGTCGCACCAGGTGCCACCGCCACCGTTGGCGTACAGCACGGTGGTCTCCATGATCTCTTCACCGGCGGCGTTGGTGAGGGCCGAGATGCGCTCGCCCTCAGGGTTGCTCACCCGCCAGTCGGCAGGCAGCTCCAGGGCCAGGCCGTACTGCGGCACTTCGGCGCGTTGGGTGGCGCCTTCGTCGGGCGCCGGCTCCTCATCCGTGGCGAGGACCGGGGTGGCTCCAAGGAGCATGGTCAGGGCCAAGGCGGCGGGGATGGTTCTTCGCATCGGGGTGTCCCTTCTCGGCGGAGGCTCGCATCGAGCGTGACGCTAGCCTGCCATATCTGCAGGTTTGGCCATGTTCGCGTTGTGGTACGTCTCGCGCTCGAAGTCGGCCACGTTCATGGAGATGATCTCGACCGTGGGCAGGAGCACGGTCAGGGCGCCGACCACGGCCGCGGAAAGGGCCTGCTTCTGCTCACTCGTTCGGCCCTCCATGATGTAGCCGAAGACGTGCACGAAGTGCTCACGACCCTCCACCAGCCGGTAGTGGCGGAACGTGTCAAGACGGACCTTGATGCCGCCGACGCCGCTGCTCGCGAAGAGTCCGGTCGACGCTGCTGCCTCGAAGACCGTGTCAAGCAGGACCTCGGGCGCGGCCATGCGCGTCACCGACTCAGAGCAGTGGATGACCAGATGGGGCATCAGGTTCCTCCGTCCATAGGCCGAACCTTAGTGGGTTCGGGCGCGTCGCACCTGCGGCGACGGTTCGCAGCAGGGGCCTCGATCCCGGTCCGCTCAGGCTCGGGCTGCCGCCATCGGGGGCCAGTTCGGGTCCCTGCGAATCCGGTACCGTGGGGACGTGGCCTCGATCCTCACCCTCATGATCGTGTTGACCCTTTCGCTGGTGGTCACGCGTGCCGCGACCATCGCGCTGACCGCCACGGGCATGTCTCGGGAAGCAGCCCGCTTCCAGGCGCGTTCCGCCTTCAGTGGCGCAGGCTTCACGACCACGGAATCGGAGAGCGTCGTCCGCCACCCGGTCCGGCGACGGATCATCATGTGGCTGATGCTCGCCGGCAGCGCCGGCATCGTGGCGGTCATCGCCTCGGTCGTGCTCGCGGCCACGGAGGTGAGCGATGACACCAGCGCGATCGTGCGTGTCGCGTTCGTCTGCATCAGCATCCTCCTGATCTGGTGGGCGTCGCGAACCCGCTGGGTCGACGAGCGCATCACGCGGCTGGCCACCATCGCCCTGCGACGCTGGACGGACCTCGAAGTCCACGACTACGCCGCCCTCTTGCATGTGGGGGGCGAGTACATCGTCACGGAGCTGACCGTCGATGGCGGTGGCTGGCTGGCAGGCCGGGACCTGGCCTCGCTCTCGCTGCGCGACGAGGGCATCGTCCTGCTCGGCATCGAGCGGGTGGACGGCAACTACTTCGGGGTCCCGCGCGGGGACACCCGCATCGATGCCGGCGATGTGCTGGTCCTGTACGGCAGGGTCGAGAGCATCGCCGGGCTCGACCAGCGCCCGAGTGGGCCGGGCGGTGATGCTGCCCATCGGACGGCCGTACGCCAGCAGGTGGTGGTGCTGGAGGCTGGTGAGCCGGCCGCAGCGACGGGGCCGGATCAGCCCAAGCGCGACGACTAGGAGCCCGGCGTCCCGTCTGCTGTCGATGCCGCCCGTCGCCCCCGACTGAGCCGAAGCGGGCGACGCGGTATCGTTTCCCTCCTGACCAACCAGTCCGAGGTGTCCATGTCCGAGCGCCTACCGATGACCGTGACCCGTCTCGCCCGCAGTGCGGTGGTGACCGCGTCGCTGGTGGCCATCACGCTCACGTCGACGACGGCCGCCGTGGGTGCTGCCGCCGAACCGTCGACCCGCGCGTCCGAAGCGGCGGAGACACCGAGCCCGGAGGCGACCCAGCCCGCCTCGACCGAAGTGCCTGCGTGCCGGCGCCTCACGGACTTCACCGCGGAGGACACCGGTACCTGGTTCGTGGTGAACGACGGCGTCATGGGCGGCCGCTCCGATGGTGGTGGGTTCATCGACGACTCGGTGCTGCGGTTCGAGGGCACCGTCGTGACGGCCGGGGGCGGGTTCACCAGCGCCAGGCTTCGCCTGGAGGGGGACGAGCTGGTCGACACCACCCGCATCGAGATGCGCGTGCGCCCTGACGGACGGACGTACGGCCTCACGCTGGAGGATGCCGCCGAGTTCCGCGGACGCCTGCTGGCGCACCGGGCCGATCTCGACATCGGTCCGGTCGACAGCGAGGGCTGGGCCGTCGCTGTCGTGAGCTACGACCAGCTCGTGCCGTCGCTGTTCGGGGTGCTCGTGGATGCGCCGCCGTTCGACCCCGCGACGGCTCGCGAGTTCGGCATCATCATCGCCGATGGCATCGACGGCGACTTCGTCCTCGACATCGACTGGATCGACGCCTGCCCCTGAGTGGTGGTCACCCGCACCTTTCCGCGCGGCGCTACTGTTCTGATGGGGTCCGCGACACGGGCCGGCAGCTCAGCGGTCAGAGCAGGGGACTCTGAAGCATCTCGGGCTTAACGCTGCAGCCTCCTGCGTGGAGGAGCGAGCGAAGCGGGCACAGTTATCGGCTGTTGGCGAGCTCGTTCTAGCAGCAGATCAGGTCCACCCCAGAGCACCCCGGGGGCGTCCAGCTACTCCTTGTCGGGGTCGATCCCACGGGCCCGGAGCATCTCGCGGGGGTCGACCGTGATGCCCGGCCACTTCTGCGTGAGGCGGCGCTTGGCGTCGGGCGGCACGACCAGGTCCGGATCGATCTCCAGGTCTCGGAGCCACTGCTCCTGCTGGTCCCTCGATCGCTCGCCGGACGAGCTCGCTTGTCATGCGGGGCCGTTCCCTTGGCGCGACGGACTTCTCCGCGTTCCTCCGTCTTGCGTTGCCCACGGGTAGGAGTAATCCATCGGGTGCAAGAAGGGACCCGGGCCACCTCGCTGGGCAGGCCCGGGTCTCGCTGCTTGTCGCCTGGGTGTGGTCAGGCGGCGTCGCAGGTGGTGTTCTCGCCCATCGACGGCGTAGCGTCGTCGTGGATCTTGATGCTGGTCATGCCGCCGCAGGCGCTGTTACCGTCGACGCTGGGGCTGGTGTTGGCGCCGATGTCGATGCCCATACCGTCGGCCTTGATCTCGTTGTTCGTGATCTCCGGGGAGCCGCCGCCGAAGAGGACGATGCCGTTCCAGGTATCGCGGATGGTGTTGTCGATGACCTCGGCATCGCTCCAGGAGACCGAGATGGCGATCATCTCGACAGAGATATCGTTGCCGCTGACGAGTGGCTGTTCAGTCTCCACGTCCGGGCCACCCTCAGCTGACACGCCAGCGCCAGCGCCGGCGCTGACTTGGATGCCGTTGCGCGAGCCGCTGATGGTGTTGTCGCGGATGACAGGGGCGCCGGCCCTATCGATCTGGATCGCAGACGAGATGGCATAGCCCGTGGCGCCAGTGATGGTGTTGCCCTCGATGAGGGCATTGGTCGGAACATCCCCCATGACGCCGCCCACGCCGATGCCGCCTCCGCCGGTCAGGGTGTTGTCTCGGATGACCGTACCGTCGCCCATGCTGCCGTAGATGCTCGCGCCGTCGCGCAGATCGTTCCTCGCGATGAGCGGCTCAGCGCTATCCGCTGTCTCGATGCTGCCGCCGTTCACGAGGCTATCAGTGAGCGTGGCCGTCGAGCCCGACCCGATGAGCAGTCCGAAGTCGGCTCCGTCCAAGACCAGGTCGCTCAGCGTGGGCGACCCACCGTCGACGACGATCGTGCCCGTGTGACCGGTGACCTCACCCTCGGGGCCGGCGAAGGTCAGCCCGCGGACCTCGGCCTGCGTGTCATCCAGCAGGAGTGAGTACGCTACCGTGAACTGCTGGACAGCCCCGCTCTCGGCGAAGTCGAACGTCGGGCCGCCTTCGGGAATGCTGATGACGACCTTCTCGCGGGGACCGTCACCCGCGACGGTGATGTCCTTGTCGATGACGATGGCCTCGACGTAGCTGCCAGGGCGAACGAGCACGGTGTCGCCCTCGGCGGCCGCGGCCACGGCCTCGGCGATGGTGCTGAAGTCGCCGGTGGCATCGGCGGCGACGACGTGGGTCGAGCCCGTGTCGACCGACGGCGGGGTGGGAGTGGTATCGATGACGTTCACCGCCAGGGCGGTGATGGCGATGGCCGCGGTGACGGCCGTAGCGCTGTACATGAGTCGGGACCTCCGGACACTGTTGGGTGGATGGTCGTGATCGGCGGTGCCACGTCTGGCACCGCGGCCACGGTCGAACCACCGCCCCAGGAACCGGGCCCTGGCCTGGGGGGTCGTGGAAAGCCGAGACAGGGTCTCGTGCATGATGTGATCGGTATCAGGGGACGGCATCGCCTCGTCGCGAGCCGCCAGCCAGCGTCGAACCTGCTCGGATTCGTGCTCGTTCATCCGTGGGTCGCTCATGTCGTCGCCTCCGGGTCGCGGCCGAGCGAGAGTGACGGATCGGCGTCCTTCATGGCCTCGCGGAGCTTGCGCATGGCGTGGTACAGGCGTGAGCGCACGGTTCCCTCGGGGATGTCGAGCGCGCGTGCGATCTGGGGCAGGGTCATGCCCAGGTAGTGGTGCATCACGACCGCGGCTCGGTGGTCCATCGAGAGCCCCTGGAAGACGCGCTCGATCTCATCTCGATCGTGGACTTCCGCATACCCGCCGTGTATCGCTGGCTCGCGAGCCATGTCGGTGATGCCGCTCGCTTGCCACCGCTTCGTTCGTCGCGCCTCCGAGTAGCAGGAGTTGACGAGGACGCGGTAGCTCCAGGCGCCGAATGTGTCGGGCTCGCGCAGCTTGGGCAGCTCCCGCCAGATGCTGAGCAGGGCCTGCTGCGTCGCGTCTTCTGCCAGGTGTGCGTCGCCGAGGACGCCGCGAGCCACCGCCAGCAACCGTTCGACGACCGTTTCGGCCAGCATGGAGAAAGCCCCCTGGTCGCCGGCTTGCGCTCTGAGCACGAGATCGCGGTCCATGCCTCTCCTGATGGTGCACCCGCCTGTCGAGCGCACTCACCCATATAGACGCAGGCGGACCCGGAACCGACTCAATGGTCACGCCAGGACGTGTGTGGGCTACGCTTGGGTCTTCCACGGGGCCGGTAGCTCAGCGGTCAGAGCAGGGGACTTTTAATCCCTGTGTCCTGGGTTCGAATCCCAGCCGGCTCGCCACTTCGCACGTGCGTGCATCGTCCGATCCTGCGAAGTCTCGAAGCGCCTCTCCCTGGTTCGCCGGGCGGGGCGACCGGTCGGACGCTGCGCGAGGCTGACGAGTCTCCGTGATCCGCCGCTCCAGCGGCACGGCTACCATCCGCGTGGGTCCGTGGATGCGCGCCCGCTCACAGTCGAAAGGAAGGCGATGGCCACCAAGTCCAAGAAACGCCACCACAAGAATGCCCGTCACACCGAGAGCAGCCCGTCCCACGACCCCCGCAAGAAGCACGACCAGAAAGCGCGCCAGCACGAGCAGGATGTCTACGCGGGAGGCGGCGTCTCCAGGAACATGCAGCTCGCCCTCGTGGTCATCGCCGCGATCGTGGTCGTCACCCTGACGGTTCTCTTTGTCGGGGGCTTCATCAACTGGTGACCGAGACGCCCCCGATCTGGTGATGAGGTCAGACTCCCAACAGGTTCACCAACTCCAGCATCCCTCGGGTCGCCCGTACGCACGGCCCGCGGTGATCCACCTCACGTGGGCGCAGGGGCCTGCGCTGGTCCAGCGCTCGTCTTCGAGTCCATCCCATGGAACCAGTGCCAGTAGAGCCAGGTGCCCAGGCTGTAGAGGATGATGACCGTCACGAAGTTGACCGTGTAGCCGCCATCGAAGCCGAGCCTCGCCTGCAGCAGGCTGTACCAGGGGCCTGCCACGGCCCACGCCAGTGACCAGAGCAAGCTGGCGGCGGCTGCATAGGTCGCCCGTTCCGACGCCGGCAGGCGCTCCATGGCGAAGGCATTGGCGAGGGGGCTGCCCGAGTTCATCAGCGAGTTGCGCACGGTCATGGCCACGATCACCGTCCACAGGATCGGGCTGAAGCCCAGCACCAACAGGAAGGGGATGCTCAGGCCCTGCACCAGGACCACCGTGCCGACCTTGCCGAACCGCTTGGCCAGCGCCGGCTGGGCCATCATCGCCAACACGGTCCCCAGGCCGGTGATGGCGAAGATGAAGTTGAGCGCCGTGAGGTCGAGCCCGAACTTGCCCTCGATGAAGACGTTGAGGTAGGGGATGACCTGGCCAGCGCCGAGGGCGATGAGGAAGTTCGGCACCAGCAGGCGCACGAAGGTTCCGGGGTCGGACAGGCGCGGGAGGCGCGAGCGCAGGCTGCGCCTGGCCGCAGCCGTGCTTTGCTCGGCGGCCCCGCGACGCGGTGGTCGGTCGTCGCGCAGGGCAGCGATGGCAACGGCGGCCAGCACGGCGGCCAGGGTCATGACTGCCAGCAGTGCCCGATAGACTGCCGGGTCGCTTGACTCCACCCCAGCGATCGTGCCGATGACCATGGCCACGAGCCCGCCCAGGACGGCCGCCCCGATGTTGGTGGCGGGCATGATGGCCGCCTGCAGCGAGAAGAGCTCGTTGCGGTGCTCCGGCCGGCTGTGCTCCATGAGCAGCGGTGACTGGAGCACGAAGAAGGTCTGGCTGGCGGCCCCCATCGCGGCCGCGCCGGCGATGATGGCGGCCGGCCCCGTGAAGACGATGAGGCAAGCGGCCGAGGCGGCGGCGACCACGGCCCCCACCACCATCACCAGCCGTCGCCCCAGCCGGTTGGAAGCCAGGCTGAGCGGCAGCGCCACCAGCACGCCGGCCAACGACCAGGCGGCACCGGCGAGGCCGATGAACGCGGGCTCGTAGCCGAGGGCGGTGAGGTAGAGGTTGAAGTCGACCCACCACAGGCTGAAGACGATGCCGAAGGCGACCGAGGCCAGCAGGAAGATGCGCGCGTCGCGCTCGAAGCCCGTGAACGATCGTGCGTAGCGCAGCAGTGCCCGCAGCGGTCTCATGCGCAGCGCTCGCTGCGGCTGGCGCCACGCGGGCAGGTTTGGACACGGTCAGACGAACAGGTAACCCCCACTCCGGCATCGTAGCGTCGGCACACCGAAGGGGCCGACGCGGCCCAGCGGCGAGGTCAGAAGAGCTTCGTCTCGATCCCGAATGCGCGCACCATCTGGGCACTCTCCTCGACGGTCAGGCCCTCGCCCGTGCCGCCGGCCATGAGGTCCATGTACTCGTAGCGGCCACCGGCCTCGGCGTACTCGATGCGGTCGACCGCGCGGGTCACGGAGATGTCGCTGCGCGCCATCACGCCGTGCTTGGACCAGACCGTGATGCGGTGCTCGCGGAGCGACGCCACGGTGGCCGCCATCAGCTCGTCCGAGCTCGGCAGCATGAAGGGCAGGATGCCGATGCCGGCCGGAAGCTGCACGATGGTCTCTGGCTGCCAGCGGATGAGACGACGGCTGAAGACCTGCTCGTCGCGGTACTCGGGCCGATGCGAGAGGTAGACCAGGTGCGGCGGCTGGGCATGGACCACGGCATGGAAGTTCGTGCCGGTGCGGGCGACGGTGTCGTCGTGGACCGCGAGGTGGGAGTTCCACTCCGACGTGAGGACCTCGAACTGGCGCACGTTGGCCGTGTGGAGCGTGCCGTGGACGCCGTCGTCGTGGACCACCACCGCGCCGATCGACTCGAGTGGCAGCCGGTCCAGGTCCCGGAGCCGGCGGCCGGAGCCGGTGACGAGGACCGTGTGGCCGGGCAGGTTCGGGGCCGGCACGGGCAGCTCGATCTCCTCCGGCACCGGGAACAGGCGCCGGACCTCGATGGGCCAGCCGATGCAGACGGAGATGTTGCCGGCGCCGCCTTCGGTGGCGTCGATGGCCGCCAGCCGCCGACCGCCGACGCCGATCGAGTCGAGGATCTCATCGAGGCTGGGCAGGGGCTCGGTCAGGGCCATGAGGGTCTCCGGTCGCGGCGGTGGGTGCTCCCATGGTAGTGGTGGCAGGGAGCGTCATCCCGGATGAGACGCGACCTAAGGCGCTCGCCGATGTAGCGACTCCGCCTTACCCGCACGCTCGTCGCATGAGCGAGGACATCGAGGGTCGGCGGGCGAGCAGGCCACGCCGCTCCGGACCGAACGGCACTTGCGCCGCGACGTCGGTCTGCCACGATCCTGACCAGGCCAAAGGAGGCACTCCATGGCGGTGACCGGCGCGACGGTCGACACGATGCGGCCCACCACGCTGCTGCCCTGGCGGCAGCTCGGCCTCATCTCGGTCTACTGGTTCGGCATCAACGTGGTCTGGGGCGCCTACGAGGGCTTCGGCCAGAAGCAGGTCGAGCTCATCGTGGGCAAGGGCTCCGTGGGTAGCGTCATGGGCACCCTCGAGCTCCTGGGCGGGCTCGTGGCCATCCTGACGGTGCCGACCATCGGCGCGGTCAGTGACTACACCACGTCCCGCTTCGGCAAGCGCAAGGGCTACATCCTCACCGGTTCCGGGTTCGACCTCCTGTTCATCCTGGGCCTGTCGCTCATCGCCATGGCCCAGCCGGCCGATTGGGATGGGCAGGCACTTGGATCGACGGGCGGCCTGATCCTCTACGGCCTGCTCTTCCTGGGCCTCCAGTTCAGCTCCAACTTCGCCCAGGGCCCCTACCAGGGCTTCGTGCCCGACCTCGTCTCCGAGCGTCAGGTCGGTCTGGCCAGCGGCCTCGTCGGGGTCATGCGTACGGCCGGTCTGATCGGCGGCTTCGCCATCATGGCCGCAGGCGCCCGCTTCGAGCTGTGGGGACTGGCCTTCGTCATCGTCGGCCTCGTGGAGTTCTCACTCGCGGTCCTGACCTTCCTCTTCGTCGACGACGGCCCACAGGGCCTTCCCCGTGAAGGCCGCTCCTGGCGATCCATCGCCCTCGAGACGTGGGACCCGGGCATCCTCCGCGAGCGCTCCTTCGTACGCATGACGCTGGTGCGGCTGTTCTTCCTCATGGGCACGGGCATGTTCATCAACATCAGCCTGCTCTACATCGAGCGCGTCTTCTCGGTCACTGATGCCGACGAGCGGTCCCTCCTGTGGATGGCGGCCCTCGCGACGGGCCTGCTGGGCACGGTGTTCGCGGCCATTCCCGCGGCCCGCATCTCCGACCGCACGGGTCGCAAGCCGGTGGTCTGGGCTGCGGCCGCCGTGGCCAGCCTGGGCATCGCCATCCTCGCGGCGGCGCCGACGCCGCCGGTCGCATTCGTCGGAGCCTTCTTCCTGGGGGCCGGCTCAGGCGCCTACATCGCGGTTGACTGGGCGCTCATGACCGACATCATCCCGTTGGCCTCGAGCGGGCGCTACATGGGCATCGCCAACATCGCCAACTCCATCTCCGGACCGCTGGGCCTGGCCATCGCCGGGCCGGTCATGGACGCCTTCTACCGTGCCGGCGACGTGGCCATGGGTCCACGAGCAGCGGTGGGTCTTGGCATCGTGGCGCTGGCGATCGCCTCGGTCATCCTCATCGGTGTGCACCCGCGGCGCGATCCGCGTCGGCCGGACGTCCCGCTCGATCCCAGCGGTGCGGTGGCATGACCGGCCTCGCCGGCAGGGGTACGCGGTTCGCCGCCAGGGTCCTCATCTGGGTCGCCTACGCGATCGCGGGCATCCTGACCGCCTTGGTGGTCGGCTGGATCCCGCCTGAGCTTGCGGTCATGCTGGGTTCCCGCCACGGGAGCGGGGCCAATCCGGCTGCGACTGCCGGTCCGATAGACGTGTCACCGGCCGCGTCCGCCTCGAGGACGTCCGCGGTCAGGCGAGGGACGCCCCGGGGGCGACGCATCCGCCCGCACGATGGACCGGCACCGTCGCCTACCGGCGAAGACGGGTCAGTGGACGATCTGAGGTCTTGATGGCGGACGTCGCCACGGTGGACCCGACCCCTCTCGACTGGCTGCTCGATGGCGATCCGTCGGTCGCCTGGCAGGCTCAGCGCGACGTGGCAGGTGATGGCAAGTGGTCGGAGACGAGAGTGCGCGTCGCCACCGAGGGCTGGGGGGGCGCCTTCTCGCGTTGCAGGACCCGGATGGGAGGTGGGCCGGCGGTCTCTACACACCAAAGTGGACCTCGACGACCTACACGCTGCTCCAGTTGCATCGTCTCGGACTCGAGCCGGGCAACGCCCAGGCCATCGCCGGGGTCCGAAGGCTGCTCGACGACGCTACGTGGGTCGAAGGCGGCGTCTCGTACTGGTCCACGCGCCCCTTCGCTGAGCGCTGCGTCTACGGCATGATCCTCTCGCTCGCCAGTTACTTCGACGTGGTGGACCCGAGGCTGGACGGGCTGGCGGCCATGTTGAACGCTAGCCGGGTCGAAGATGGTGGCTGGAACTGCGACGACTACCGCGGTCACACGCAACACTCGTCCTTCAACACCACCATCTCGGTCCTTGAGGGCCTCCACCTCTGGAGATGTCGAACCGGTTCGAGCGAAGCAGACGACGCGATCGCCTCAGGCCAGGAGGTCCTCCTGCGGCACCGGCTCTTCCGCTCGCACCGGACGGGCGAGGTCATCGACGACGCGTGGACGAGATTCGCGTTCTCTCCACGCTGGCACTACGACGTCCTCCGCGGCCTGGAGCACCTGCAAGAGGCGGGTGTCGTGCCGGACCCGAGGGCCGAAGAGGCGATCGAGGTCGTGCGACGGAGGCGTCGACCGGACGGTCGCTGGCCGATCGGCCCTCGCTACACCGGCGTCGAGCACTTCAGGATGGAAGCGGGTCGCAACCCCGGCCGATGGAACACGCTACGGGCGCTCCGCGTCCTGCGCTGGTGGGAAGGCGGGTAGCCCCGCCGCGATCTGGGCCTCGCACTCGCGGTTGACCTCCGCCGACTGCGGGGCGCACGATGTCGAGCATGGACGGTGCGCGACATCGACTCGGGGCCATCACCGTGCCGCGCGCCGTGGGAGCGCTGCTAATGGCCGGGACGCTGGCAGCGGGTCCGTCCCTGCCTGCCATCGGCAGCGGCACTGAGGCTTGCCCGGCGGCGGCCGGGAAGATGCCGCTGGTCAACGAGATCACTCAGATCAGTGAGGGCGGTGGCAACACCGTCAAGTGCGACTACGAGCGACACGGCAAGAAGGGCCAATTCCAGTCGGGCGTCTACCTCCAGCTGGCCTGGGTCGAGGATGGCAGCTCGGCCGAGCCGTGGGCCGACCTCGACACCTGGTGTGGCGCCGCCCAGTTCGATCCCGACTGCCAGAACTCGTGCTACATCTACCCGCGACAGGGTCAGCGGCTGCTGTATGTCAGCTGGGTCGCGTCGGGTCCCAGCGAGTGGGACCCCCGTCGCGTCGTGGAGCGCACGGCCGCGGACCTGGCGGCAGCCTTCGAGCAGCGCGCGGCGGTGTGCCCAGCCGGGTTCGCGCCACAGGCGCATGTCGCGACCACCATCGTGGTGTCCGGCGGCCCCGGCGTCGAACCGCCGGCGATCGGCTCCAGCATCGGGATCCCCCCGGACGACCAGCACCGTATCGTCATCGGCGGGCCCGACGGCGCAGTCATTCGAGAGGAGCACCTGGGCGAACGCGCGACCATCAGCAGCTACGGACCGCGCGTGACCGACGCCGATGGCAACTGGTCCGTGCTGGTTGCCATCGATGTGGCCCCGGCACCGGAGCCTACGCCGCTGTCGAGCGCGCCACCATCGCCCACGCGCGTCCCGGCCGCCACGTCAGAGCCGACCGGGACCCCGCCGATCGAGTCACCCACGGAAGGTCCGCCATCCGTCTTCGGACAAGCGGCGTCGCCGACCCTGATCCCTCCGCCTGAGCTCATCGGTGTCCCTGCTGGCATCGCTGCGATCGTGGCCGAGCTGCCACCCGCTGGACAAGGTGCGGTGCGTAACATCAGCGATCACGTGGCTGTCCTCGGCGAGTCGCTCGAGACCGAGCAGGGCGGAACGATCGAGATCTCCTCAGACGATATCGGCTCGTTGCGTGAGTTGCTGCCCGACCTCGTGCAGGAGGTCTGGCTCACCGACGACGCCATCGTCGTCACGCCCACTCGCGACGAGCTGGGCAGCATCCTCGTCACGCCGGTGATCGGGGATGACGGTCTCATCGGCGTCGAGCTCAGTCAGTTCCAGTTCGCGACCTACCACCCGGTCGTGCGCGCCCTCGTCGCCGCACTCAACGGCTACGTGGCCCAGCAGGGCGGCCGTTTCACGGACGTCTCCGTCACGCCCGAGGGTCTCACCGTCACGGCCACGAAGTCGGACCAGGAGTAGCGGGCAGAGCGGATCCTGGCGCTCCGGGTTCGGATCCCAGCCCGCTTGCCGTCAGCTCGAGAGGGTGTGCAGGGTCTCGAGTGCCACCAGGCCGGTCCGGTCGTGCGGCGCGGTCTGTCGCTCGAGCCGGACGCGGCACGAGAGCTCGGCGTCGAACACGACGAGGGCCACGCGCAGCACCCCCTCCTCAGCCTCGGCGTTGGCGCGCGCATCCTCCAGCTGGTGGAGCACGTCCGCGTTGATACCGCGAGCTCCCCACTTGCAGTCGTAGGCCTCGGGCGCATCTGGGCGCTCGACGGTCACGTCGTAGGGGTGGATCTCGGCCCGTACGCCGTCGAACAGGATGCGCCGCTCACGGCGGACACCGGTGGCGCCGGCCCGTCGCTCGAGCAGCTCCACGGTCAGCGATTCCACGAGTGCGCCACGCAGCTGGTTGCGCGTCTGGTCGCCGCGGTCGGCGATGGCCAGCGAGACGGACAGGATGGCCTCGGAGCGCTCCACTTCGGACGGACTCGACCGTCGGTCCGAACAGCGTCGGGAACATGGTCCTCCAGCCGTCAGGGTCGAGCGTCTCACCGTTCATCACGGCCCTCGCCAGCACCAGCTGTCCGGGCGTCGCGTCGGCAAGGAGGCCGGCGGCCTGGGCCACCACGGGCTCTGCCTGGATGGTCGCGTAGGTGATGGCGCGGGCATCCTGCGCTGCATCCTGGAACCTCATGACCGCGGGCCCAGGGTGAGCAGCACGACCTGCGGGAACGTGGAAAGCCAGTCGATGGCACGGTGCGGGTCGGTGATCCGGCCGATCTCATCGACCGCGCGGCTGATGGCCGCCGCCTCGAGGCTCGTGGCCGTCGCTGCACCCTGTTCGTCGATGAGCTGCCCGATCCGCTCTTGCCAGGCAGCGGCGAGGTCGTTGACGTACGTCCACTCGTCCTCGATCTCCTCCGCCAGGCTCAGGAGGTCCTCATAGGCAGCCTGTGCCTCGCGCGCGAGGTCACCGACGGTCGGTTGCTTCATCCATGCTGCCAAGCCTACGCGAGCCGTGCGCCCCGAGCGGTGCACGCGCGATCGCCAGCGTGGCAAAGACCGGGCTCAGCCGAACGGCCTGGCGAGGTCCTCCACGATCTCGGCACCAAGTGCGGTCAGCAGCGCCGGCGGTACGTGCACCTTGCGGTCGCGTCCGCCGCCACCGAGGATGATCCGCTCCCGCTCCATGACGCGCGCGTCGACCCACAGGGGCAGCTCCTCCGGCAGCCCGATCGGGGTCACGCCACCGATGGCCATGCCGGTGAGCCGCTGCGTATCCTCGCCGCTCGCGAACGAGGCCTTGCGCGTGCCCAGTCGCTTGCGCACGACCTTGTTGACGTCGAGGCGGGTCGTGGCCAGGACCACGCAGGCCGCGTACACGGGCGGGTCGGCCCGGCCCATGACCACGATGGTGTTGGCCGAATCCTCGAGCGCATAGCCGTAGGCGTCGCAGAAGGCGGCCGTGTCAGCCAGGGTCGGATCACAGGGGACGATCTCGTACTCGATGCCGATCGCGTCGAGGCGGTCGATGAAGAGGTCGCTCATGCCGCGATGGTAGAGGCTGGCGCGGCTCCGCCGTCAAGGATGTGCGCGGAAGGGCTTGTCACGACGGGGGCCGGTCTGGTAACGTTATCAACCAGAACGCAACCCCCCGCCCCGATCCCGCCCGGGGCGCCAAGCGAGCCACACGTGGCGAGGAAACGAGAGGAACTCCGACGCATGCCCCAGGCCTTCACCGACACCATCCCCGGCACCGATGTCACGCGCGGGCTGAACAAGGACGACCTCATCGTCATCGCCGGCGCCGGCGGGTTCATCGCCGGCTCGCTGACTCGCTACTTTGCCGAGCAGGGCTACACCAACATCCGCGCCATCGACCGCAAGCCGCTGCCCGACTGGTATCTGCGCGTCCCGGGCGTCGAGTCCATCTGCGCAGACCTCAGCGTCGAGGCCAATGCCATCGAGGCCGTCAAGGGCGCGGTGGAGGTCTACAACCTCGCGGCGGACATGGGCGGCATGGGCTTCATCGAGAACTTCCGCGTCGAGTGCCTGCGTTCGATCCTCGTCAACACCCACCTGACCGAGGCCTCCTACCGCGCCGGCGTGGGCCGCTACTTCTTCAGCTCCAGCGCCTGTGCCTACAACACCGACCTGCAGAAGACGCATGAGGTGGTGGCGCTCAAGGAGTCCGATGCCTATCCCGCCATGGCCGAGCGCGGCTACGGCTGGGAGAAGCTCGTCTCCGAGATGTTCTGCCAGGAGTACTGGGAGGAGCGCGGGCTGGAGACCCACATCGCCCGCTTCCACAACATCTACGGCCCCAACGGCACCTGGTTCGGCGGCCGCGAGAAGGCGCCGGCCGCGATGTGCCGCAAGGTCCTCGAGGCCCAGGACAGCGGCGACATGAGGATCGAGATCTGGGGCGACGGCGAGCAGACCCGCTCGTTCTGCTACATCGATGACTGCCTCCACGGCATCGACCTCATCATGCACACCGAAGAGCTCATCGCCACGCCCATCAACCTCGGCTCGAGCGAGATGGTCTCCATCAACCAGCTCGTCGACATCGTCGAGGGCATCGCCGGCGTGAAGCTCGAGCGCGAGTACAACCTCGATGCGCCCAAGGGCGTCGCCGGCCGCAACAGCGACAACACCTTCATCCAGCAGGTCCTCGGCTGGGAGCCCAACAAGCCGCTCACCGATGGCATGGCCGAGACCTATGCCTGGATCGCACAGCAGTTCGCCGATCGCAAGGCCGGCAAGCGCGTCGTCGAAGGCTAGGAGGGCGTGACGGTGCCGCCAGAGGCCCCGCCGACGTCCGCCAGCCTCCAAGGGGCGATCGGCAACCTACCCTACCGACTCCAGATGGCGGGCGGCTGGATCGACCAGCCGTTCGTCTCCGCAGCCAACCCCGAGCCGCCGGGCTCGATGGTCGTGGTCTCGATGCAGCCCACCGTGCGCTACATGGAGCGCAGCGGCATGGCCACCGGCACGCGTCGCGTGGCCCAACGGCTGTGGGGTGACAAGCTCCCGGCCGGGCGCCCGCCCGACGAGCTCGTCCGTGAGCTGTACCGGGCCGAGAACGAGGGCCTGGTCGACCCCTCCGGCTCGCAGGACATGTGTGGGCTCATCTACCCGGGTATCAGCCGGCTCGACTACGACGCCTCGGTCGAGGGCGGCTGGTTCCCCTGCCACATCGAGTCGACCACCGACCCCGAGGTGGTGGCCTGGCTCGAGCGGGTGGTCCACCTCGTTCCGGTCGGTCCGCGGCCCGACGGCTACAACCCGCTGCTGACCAGGAACCTCGACGCGGCCTGGGTCGCCCGACTCGGCGCCTGCGGCGCGGCCTGCTACGAGGCCATCGTGGCCATGGACCTGGCCGCCCTCGGGGATTCGCTCAACGAGAACTCGCTTGCGTGGCGGGCGATCCTGCCCAACATCTACGAGCACGACACCATCAAGGGCGACCTGTGGGGCCTGCTCGAGGGGTACATGGCCGAGTATCCCGGCGCCATGCAGTCGGGCTGCGGCGGCGGCTACATCATCGTCGCTGCTGACGAGCCGCCGGCTGGCTCCGCCCGCATCACCGTGCGCGCATGACCGTCCAGCGCACGCTCGTCGAGCACAGCCTTGACGACCTCCGTTCCGACGACGTCCGGTTCCTGCAGGAGGCCGCGGGCGGGGGGGAGCTGCACGTCCGCATCCCCTCGGACGCGCTCGTCGAGGCGGTGACGGGCGCCCCGCCCAAGTTCCCCGCAGCAGAGCGGCTCTTCCTGGCCCATTCGCTGCGCTGGGTGAGCTCCGGGGAGCTCGTGGACCAGCCGCTGTCCGCCGCTCTCGACACGATCCCAGCGGGATCCTCGCGGCTGGCCGTGCGCGCCGAGGACGATGAGCCGGCCCTTCGCTCGGCCGCCGAGGCCGCCGGCCTGGAGGTTCGCGCCATCAGCCGCGCCGACCGCGCTGGCTTCCCGCTCATCGAGCCCGAGCGGGAGCTGCCGCCCGACGCTGCCACCGTCGTCGTGACCGGCTGCTTCGACTGGGTCCACTCGGGGCACATCCGCTTCTTCATGGACGCAGCCGCGCACGGTGCGCTGTACGTGGTCATCGGCAGCGACCGCAACGTGCGCCTGCTCAAGGGTGAGGGCCACCCGCTCCAGCGGGAAGAGGAACGCCGCTACATGGTCGGTTCGATGAAGCCGGTGTACCGCTGCCTGGTCTCGTCAGGCTCGGGCTGGATGGATGCCGAGCCGGAGATCGATCGGCTCAGGCCAACCTCCTACGTGGTCAACGAGGACGGAGACAAGCCGGAGAAGCGCGAGTTCTGCGCCGCCCACGGGCTAGAGTACGTGGTCCTCGAGCGGGTCCCCCACGAGGGCCTGCCGGCTCGTTCCAGCACGGACCTGCGGGGGTTCTAGCTGGCCACCGGCTCGTCCGCGTCCGCAGGCACGAGTCGCGCCAGCGCGGAGCCGCTCGCGTCGTAGAGCGTGACCGAGCCGCCATCGGAGCTCCAGCTCGCGACGGACCCGAGCTGCGCGAAGAAGGCCTGCTCGAGGTCCATGGCCGGTTCCGGGCAGGCCATCCTGGTGCTCAGGACCTCGCTGAATGACAGCGCCGCGCCGTCGAGCTGGTAGGTCGCCGAGAAGCCGTTGCAGCCGCCGGAGCCGGTGGCCTGGCCATCCTCGAGGACGATCGAGGCCACGACGTCCTGGGGTACCGGTGTGAGCCCTGCCTCCTCGGGCAGGACCAGGCTCTCGAGCTGCCATGACAGGCCTTCGATCCCGTCGGTCGGCATGGGCATGGTGCCCGCGGTCTCGAACTCGAGGACGGGTTCGCCGTCCGTGCCGGTCATGACCAGGGTGCCTCCGGTGGAGAAGCCGGTCGTGACCTCGGCCAGGTTGGCGAAGTAGGCCGACTCCAGGTCGCTGGCATCGAAGCAGTACATCTCGGTCGCTTCGATGACGCCGAACGTGAGCGCATCGCCGTCGCGCTCGTACGAGCCGCCGTAGCTGTTGCAGCCGCCGCTGCCGGTGGCCATCCCGTCCTGCATGAGCAAGGTGATGCCGACATCGTCGGGCTGCTCCACGAGCACCCCGTCGACCTGCTGACGCAGGAGTGTCCAGTCGATGCCCTCGATGATGTCGACGGCGATGGGCAGGTCGGTCTCCGGCTCGCTGGTGGCCACGGCCGGGGCACTGACTGCGGCCGCCAGCGAGGCGGCGGCGAGGAGTCCAAGGGTGGTTCGCTTGGTCATGGGTGGTCGTTGCTCCTTCACGAAGGCGGCGGTCGTCTGCCGCCGCCGGGGACATGCGTGGACGCGCACGAGCGCATCGGGCACTGGACGTCGTCCCGACGCGTGCGGTTCCCGTAGTCTTGCCATCCCACATGGCGGAGGAGGATCAATGTGCGACCAGACGACTGAGCGGCCGCTCGTGCTCTATCGATCGCCCTCGGACGGGATCGACGGTCCGGAGGACTATCCCAACGCGCCTATCAGCATCGTCTGCGAGCGCCACACGCCTGGCACCGACCTGTTCGGTGTGATGGTCGCCATCGGCGGTGACATCCCGCTGCACTACCACTCGATGATGGAGCTCCAGTTCGTGCTCAGCGGGACCGGCCTCGCGCTCGACGCCGATGGTGGCGAGACGCCCATCGCGCCGGGCGGCACGGTCCTGAGCCCAGCCGGCCCGGCCGGTGCCCACGGCTTCCGCAACACGGGCCCGCTGCCCTTGACCCTGTTGTGCGTCTATCCCTCGCCCGGCGGTGCCACGCCCGACCGACGTGCCTTCGATGACGCCACCGTGCCGGGGTCCGGCCCGCGGTCGGTCTATGTGGGCCCCGCGGATGTGGCTGCGGGCTCGCGCTCGCCGCACGGCGCCATGGTCCAGGCTGGGCGCATCATCGACGAGCGTGTCGCCGGAGCCGAGCTGTTCGCGGAGCTCCTGGCCATCCCTGGTGCGCTGCCGCTCCACGAGCACGCTGCCCACGAGCTGCTGTTCGTCATCAACGGTACGGGTGAGGCCACGACTGCGGACGGGCAAGCGATCGCGCTCCGACCGGGCGGCATCCTCTCGTGCCCGGCAGGGGAGGCCGGCGCACATGGGCTGCGTACCAGTGGCTCGATGCCACTGCAGCTGCTGAGCGTGTTCCCCGCTCCCGGCGGCACGTTCCCGGGCTGACAGACTGCAGCAGCGACCGCACCGAGGACCGCAGCGGGGACGCAGGAACGCCTCCGGCCGGGCTGGTGGTTTCGTTACCATGAGGGACCATGGCCACTGTTCTGGATGTCGCCAAGCGTGCAGGCGTCTCGCCCATGACCGTGTCCCGGGTCGTGAACGGGTCCGGGCCGGTCAGTCCCAGGCTGCGCTCGCGTGTCGAGAAGGCGCTCAAGGAAACGGGCTACGTGCCCAATACGGTCGCGCGCAACCTGCGCACCAAGCGCACCGACACGCTTGGCCTGGTCATGCCGGACATCACCAACCCGTTCTTCACGCACGTGGTGCGGGGCATGGAGGTGGCCGCGCGCGAGGCCGGGCTGCTGCTGCTGCTCACCAACACCGACGAGCGTCCCGACGAGGAGCTGCGGATCGTGGCCATGCTGCTGCAGCGCCAGGTCGACGGCATGCTGGCCATCCCCGCGGGCACCTGCGCCGACACCGCGCGCCTCTGCCGCGAGGCGGAGGTCCCGCTCGTCATCGTGGATCGGCGGCCGGAGATGCCCGGCGTGGACGTGGTGCGGGCCGATGCCGAGGGTGGCGCCTATGAGCTGGGCAAGCTGATGACTGGCCTCGGCCACACGCACCTGGCGGTCATCACGGGACCGGAGTACGTGCCCACGGCCTGCGACCGGGCGGCCGGGTTCATGAAGGCCGTCGATGAGGCCGGACTGCCGGCACCGACCGTGATCCATGGCGACTTCTCGCTCGAAAGCGGCCATGACATCACGCTCGAGCTGATGAAGCGGAAGCCTCGCCCGACGGGCATCTTCGCGGCCAACAACTTCCTGGCCATCGGCACCCAGCACGCGCTCGAGGAGCTGGAGTTGCGCATCCCCGAGGACGTCGCGCTCGTGGGCCTGGATGACCTGCCCACCGAGATGGTGACCTTCCCCTTCCTGACCGTGGCAGCCCAGCCGGCTGAGGAGATGGGCCGTCGGGCGGTCGACCTGCTGCTCAGGCGCATCAAGGACCCTGACGGTGGCCCCGAGGAGATCCTGCTGCCCACCGAGCTCACGATCAGGCGCTCGAGCGGCGACCCTCTGCCCGCATAGGACGACACGCTGGGCGGCCTGGCCCTGGGGGCGGCCCGCACGTGCACGTCGATGCGGCTCCAGCCCATGCCGCGGGCAGAACCCGCAAGGTTCCAGCTCGGCGTGTCGAGGTTGCCCGTTGAGCGGGCAGCGCCGTTCGGGGCGCGTGCCCACGCTGTCTGGCCCCGGCGCGCGTGACCCGGCGCGCGTGACCCGGCCGCGGCACTTGCCGCTCAGCGGTCGGACTCGACCACCGTCCGGCTCCGGCCGCGGCTGCTTGCCGCTCAGCGGTCGGACTCGACCACCATCCGGCTCCGGCCGCGGCTGCTTGCCGCTCAACGGTCGGACTCGACCACCAGGCGTCGCACCGTGCTGTTCCTGCCCATCCAGCGGGCACGCGTGGCGCCCCTGCCCGCCACGCGGGCGGCACCAACAACTCCCGGGCCCGCGGTGTCCAGTTCAGCCGCTGAGCGGCAACGTGCGGGTCGCTCGGCTCTTTCTACAGCGGGTTGCCGATCGGCGGTCGGACTCGACCATCATCCGGCTCCGGCCGCGGCCACTTGCCGCTCAGCGGTCGGACTCGACCATCATCCGGCTCCGGCCGCGGCCACTTGCCGCTCAGCGGTCGTGATCTCGACCACCAGGCGTCGCACCGTGCTGTTCCTGCCCATCCAGCGGGCACGCGTGGCGCCACTGCCCGCCACGCGGGCGGCACCAACCGGCTCCCGGGCCCGCGGCGTCGAGATCAACCGCTGAGCGGCAGCGCTCGGAGGATCGCTCGGCTCCGACCGTCACTGTCGGGTGCGCGCCGGTCGTCCCTCCGGCCATACTCGGCAGATGCCGCCCATCTCTGATCGCCGCTCGTATGTGTCCCACCTCGAGGCCGCCATCGACGGCACGATCCTGCCCGCCCGGACCGTCCAGACCACGTACGAGGGCCGGCCCCTGTGGGTGCGCTACGACCTCGAGGCCATCGCCGCTGCCGTCGATCGAGACGCGCTTCGCGAGCGGCCCGGGGGCATGTGGCGCTACGCCGAGCTGCTCCCGCTGGAGGACGACACCCACCGCGTCTCGCTGGGCGAACCGGAGACGCCCCTGCTAGAGGCTCCCCGGCTGGCCGCGCACATCGGCTTGCACGATCTCCTCATCAAGGACGAGTCGCGCCTGCCCACCGCCTCGTTCAAGGCCCGCGGCATGGCCATGGCCGTGTCCATGGCCAAGGAGCTCGGCCTGACGCGACTCGCGGCACCGACCGCGGGCAACGCCGGCAGCGCCCTCGCCGCCTATGCCGCCCGCGCGGGGATGGAGGCCTACGTCTTCATGCCCGCCGACACGCCCATGGTCAATCGCTACGAGGCCGCCCTCTTCGGGGCCCACGCCTACCTCGTCGACGGCCTCATCACCGAATGCGGCGCGATCGTTCGCGAGGGCCTCGAGCCCATGGGCTGGTTCGACATGAGCACGCTCAAGGAGCCCTATCGCATCGAGGGCAAGAAGACGATGGGCCTGGAGCTCGCGGACCAGCTCGATTGGCGCCTGCCCGACGTCATCCTCTACCCCACCGGTGGCGGCACCGGCCTCATCGGCATGTGGAAGGCGTTCGCCGAGCTCGAGGCGCTGGGCTGGCTGGAGCACCCGCGCAAGCCCCGCCTCATCTCCTGCCAGTCGGACGGTTGTGCCCCGATCGCGGCGGCCTTCCAAGCCGGTGAGCGTTTCGCGCAGCCGGCGGCAGATGCCCACACCATCGCCAGCGGGATCCGCGTACCGGCAGCCGTGGGCGACTTCATGATCCTTGACGCTGTTCGGGAGTCCGGTGGAGCTGCGCTGGCGGCTGACGAGGGCCGGTTGACCGAGTGGATGCACACGGCCACTGCGCTCGAAGGCATCGCTCTCTGCCCCGAGGCTGCGGCCTGCCTCGACGTGCTCGCAGGACTCGTACGAGACGGCACCGTCGGCCCGGACGAACAGGTCGTCATCTTCAACACGGGCGCTGCCCAGAAGTACGTCGAGGTCATCGCCACGGACCTGCCGCTGCTGGAGACGCCCGTCGACTACGAGGCGCTCTAGCCGCGGTGGTCGGCCCGGTCCGGGTCCCAGAAGCCGGCGTGCACCGCGGCCGCCTCGGGCAGGTCGGCCGGTCCCTCCACCACGACGGGTCGCTGCCCGGCCGCCAGCACCGTCGCCGCCGAGAGATGCATCGTGGGGTTCTCCGGATCAGCGCCGGTGAACTCGCCCAGGCGCGACTCTGGCAGGGCATACACGACCCGCCCGATGCCGCTCCAGTAGATGCCACCGGCGCACATGGCGCACGGCTCGGTGCTGCTGTAGAGGGTGGTCTGGGCCAGCTCCTCCATCTCGTAGCGGCCCGAGGCGAGGCGCACCAGGTTCAGCTCCGCGTGCCCGGTGACGTCGCGGCTGGTGGTGACGGTGTTCTCGGCTTCGAGCAGCACCTCACCAGTCCGGGAGGCGAGCACCGCACCGAAGGGGTGATTGCCCGCATCGCGGGCACGCTGGGCTACCTCGATCGCGAGTCGCAACAGCCGCAGGTCTTCGTCGTCCATCACGCCATGCTAGGACACCGGCCACGTCGCTGGACGACCGACCGCCCCGGCCTCTGCGGTCGGGGCGGTCATGGGGAGGCGCGGTGGTGGATCCTAGTCGGTCGTGGGGTCCTGCCAGATGAGCCGCGGGGCAGGCTGGTCGGCCGGACGTGGGAGCGGCGTGAGCAGGGCCGGCCGCACCTGGTCCTGCCACCTGGCGATGAGCCGGTTCTGCTGCATGTCGACCATCTGCACGAGGACCTTGTGGCCGGTGCGCTTGTTGAGCCGCCCGGCGGCCTCGTTCTCGAGCGACCACTGCGCCACGATCGGGTCACAGGCGTCGTCGCGAGTGCCGGGTCGCCCATCCGGACCGAACGGTGAGCGGTCGTCCGCTGGGCAGGTCCAGGCGCTGACGGTCTTGCGTGCGAAGACGAGCGCATCGAGCGTCTTGGGATAGAGCCGGATCTTGACTGCGCCGTCGGGCTTTGCGACCGGCGGCGTCGTCTTGGGCGCTGAGCGTTTCACGCTGGGCGCAACGACCTTGGGCGCGGCGGCTCCAGCTGCTGACAGGGGCACGAACTTCACGGCGTCGAAGACGACGCTGCGTCTCGAGGCCGTTCGTTCGCCGGTCTTGTCGGTGAGCTTGACCGTGCCCCACCAGCCGAAGTCGAAGGTGCCCAGCTTGACCCACTGGCCGGCGGTGAGCTTCTGGTTCCGAGCGCGGGTCTTGATGCCTGTCTTGGTCGTGATCTTGTAGACGGCCTTGCGCGTGGTCGCGCGCTGCTTGGGGTAGTAGACGTAGACACCGTACTTGCCAGGGGCAGCGAGCTGCGTCCGCCAGGTGGCGTAGCGCTGGACTCGATTGGCCTGCACGGGTGTCCAGTAGCTGCGGCCCCGGTAGCCGGCGGCCTGCTGCTTCCAGCCGGTGCGGTACTTCTTGAAGGCCTTGGCCTTGTCATCGACGATCTTGGCGCCGGTCTGGCGCGTCAGGATGAACGAGCCGGTACCGCCCCGGGCGGCGACGGGCACGTACTTGCGCAGTTCCGGATGCGTGCGGATGTATTCGGCCCACTTCCCCGCGGGAACCCGGTCCCCGAACTTGAAGGAGTCCTCGTAGGCAGTGGACGGGCCGTCAGGACATCGACTTGACCCACCTCGACGTGCCATGGTGTCCGTCCTCGAGTCGAGCGTGCGGCCGATCCAGGTCGGCATCCCGGACCGTCTTCGGCGAGCCACAGCGTGCCACCTGGAACGACCACGGACTCAGTGTGGGAGAGGCCCTTCTGCTCATCGGTGACCTGTCACCTCCTCGTCCCGATGGTCTTGGAGAAGGCTGGCGTGAACCTCCGTCGCCTGAGAACGTGTAGCCGATGCTGGCGGTGAGCTGCCGGACGACCAGCCGACCTTCGGCCTGCCCGACTCGTCGGGTCGTGGAGACTGTCATGTCTGACCTCGACACGGTGACGGACACGTGGAGCGGACCAGGTCAGCTTCTTGGTGACCTTGGCCTTGGTGCTGAGATCGTCGAGGTGGTCGATGTTGCCCAGTAGGAGATGCTCGGCTGCTTCGGCGTCTCGACCTTCACCCACGGCCAGCCCTCGGCGTCCGTCGTTCTGGGGACTGACCTCGTTGACCCACCTGTCGAACATGAAGTCAGAGGGAGCGGAGCTCCTCGTCCGTCGACCTCGATGCGGACCCAACTGACTCGCCAGTCCGGCCCTGAGCCGCAGCCGTCGTTCCGCAGCGCGATCGTTGTAGATCCGACCGATGTCCTCCCAGCTTGAAGGTATGCACGTGGTCCTGTCGCTCGTGAACGTAGACCACGTAGTATGGAGTCGACCACGGGGCAGCGATCGTCGAAGTCAGTTGTCGAGGTCGACATCGCGCGAGTCACGCCCTGTCTCGCCGTAGAGGCAGCCAGGTAGATGTTCGCGTCAGTGCGCGGCGCCAGAGTCACCCGACGTCTTGACGGTCAGACCTTGTATGACGTCGCCGCCGCGACCGGGGCAGCGACCGCGACCGCCATCAACGACGCAAGGAATAGCGCGGACACCACGAGCGCGATCGATCGTTGCCACCATGCTCCAGCCATCGGAGACGTCCTCCTCGCCAGGATGCTGCTAGCCGGGGGGGAGTGTGGGACGGTGTCCGCACGGTGCAACCTGTTACACACATTCTCGCGCCGGGGCGCAAGCGCTGGCCGGTTCTCACGTGAGCCGCGCCTTCGCTACGCTGGTGGGCAAGGAGGGGACATGTCCACACGCTCCGTCGAGCTCATCAAGCACCCCATGCGTGTGCGCACGCTGGAGATCCGTGCTCTCGAGCGCACCGGTCCCCTGTACCAGCTCATCACGCTCGGCGGTGACGACCTGGCCGACTTCCGAACGCTGAGCCCCACCGACCACGTGGGCATCGTGCCGCCGACGGAGCACGGCCTCATCCTGCCGACCGTCGTCGATGACCGTCTGCGCTGGCCCGACGGCGAGCGGCCCCCGATGCGCGAGTACACCGTTCGGCGCTTCGATCCCGAGAAGCGGGAGCTGGCCGTGCGCATCCTGCTCCACGGCAACGGCCCGGTCTCCCGCTGGGCGGCTCAGGCGCAAGGTCGGCGACCGGGTCGGTGTCACCGGCCCGCGTGCCTCCAAGGTCATGCCCGACGGGTTTGCCAACTACCTCTTGGTGGGCGATCTCACCGCCGTGCCGGCCATCGCCCGCTGGCTGAGCCAGCTGCCGGAGGGTGCCATGGCCCAGGTCCTCATGGCCGCCCGCTCGGACGAAGATGTCGTCGAGTTCCAGTGCGCGCAGCCGATCTGGGTGCTGTGGCTCACGGACCTGGCCACGCCCGAAGCGGACTTCCTGGTGCCGGCCCTCAGGCAGATCGAGCCCTACTCGGCCGATACCTTCGCCTGGGCCGCGGGTGAGGCCGTGGCCATGAAGGGGGTCCGTCACGTGCTGACCGAGGACCTGCAGATCCCCCACGAGAACGTCAAGGTCACCGGCTACTGGCGCCGCGAGCGGCCCGACTTCGACTACGACGCGCCGCTCGAGGCCTGAAGCGCAGCGACTACTCCGCCCTGGCGATCCGGTAGATGAAGCCGGCCTTGTCATCAGACACGTACAGCGCCCCATCGGCACCCGTGGTCACACCCGCGGGGCGACCCGTGGCCTCGCCGCTCGCGGGGTCGAGGAAGCCGCCCACGAGCACCTCCGGCGCCCCGGCCGGCCCGTCGTCCCAGGGCAGCCGCCAGACCTCGTAGCCGACCTTCTCCGATCGGTTCCACGAGCCGTGGAAGGCGATGACGGCGTCACCCTCCCAGAAGGCGATCCCCAGCGGCGCCATATGTGCCTGGAACGTCGCTGTCGGTGGGGTCACGCCCTCGCAGCCGATCTCGCCCGTGACCGGGTCCGGCTCGCTGCCGAACTCGGGATCGAGGATGTCGCCCGCATGGCAGCGCGGCCAGCCGGCATCAGCGCCATCGACCACCCGGTAGAGCGTCTCGGGCGGGAGGTCGTCGCCCAGCATGTCGCGGCCGTTGTTGGTGGCCCAGGCCTCGCCGGTGGCAGGGTCGAAGGCGACCCCGACGGCGTTGCGCAGGCCCCGCATGAGCACGCGCCAGGTGCCACCGCCGGGCGGCGCGGTGATGATGGCTGCTCGTTCCTCGTCATCTTCCCAGCACACGTTGCAGCTGGAGCCGACGCTCACCAGCAGCGACCCATCCGGGGCGACCGCCACCGTGCGGGTCGAGTGCTGGCCGCTGGGCACGTACTCGAGGATGGCCTCACGGTCGACTTCCTGGAACCGATCGTCGAGGGTCACGCGGAAGAGCGTGCCACTGCCCGCGACCAGCAGTGCGCCATCGTCCGTGAAGGCCACGGAGTGGGCCACGTCGTAGCCCGTGCCGATCACGATCTTCTCGTCGGCTTGCCCATCGCCGTCGCGGTCCGGCAGCGCCACCACCTGGTTCTCGCCGGTCTCGGCCACCACCAGCGTGCCGTCCGGGGCCACCGCCATGAAGCGTGGGTTTCGCAGGCCCGAGGCGTAGACGCCGGCCTCGTGGCCCGCGGCCAGCACGAGCGCCGTCTCGCCCGGCGCGCCCGAGTCGAGGCTGACGCCAACAGACCGCAGCAGCGGCTCACGCATGAGCCAGACGCCGAACGCGAGCAGAGCCAGGACGACGAGGGTGAAGAGCGTGAGCCGGACCAGGCGCATCATGGGCCAGCTACGCGCCTCGCTTGAGCAGGGTCAGCAGCAGCACCAGCGGCGTCCCGGCTACGACGCTATGGGGCGTCTTCGCCGGCAGGTGCATCCAGGTCCCCGCCCGACCCTCGATGACGTCGTCGCCGACGGTGATGGTGGCCGTGCCCTCCACCACCTCCAGGGTCACGGGCACGGCGGCCGTGTGGTCGGACAGCTGCTGGCCGGCCGCGAACGAGAAGTGCACCACGCGCACGTCGTCGTCGCTGTAGATGGCGCGGCTGACGATGCCGTCGCCGGGCGTCTCCACCGGCGCGCGCAGGTCGACGATGGTGGCGGGGTCGGTCATCGGTCACGCTCCTTGATCGGTCTGGGTGGGAACCAGGCAGCATCGTAAAGCGTTCGCTCGCCGAGCTTCCGCCACAGCTTCACGCGGTAGGGGGCGGGAGGGGCGCCCTGGCAGTCGACGACGGCCGTGCCGCTCGCGGCTGCTGGCTCCCGCGCTCTGATCCGTTCGTTGGCCTCCCACGAGGCGGTGATGGGGAAGGTGTGGAAGAGCAGGTACGCAGCATCGGGCCGATACCATTGCCACGGGGCCACCACGCGACCCACCGGCGGGTTGCCGCTGGCGCAGGCCCACTCCTGCACCTTGACGTCGAGGTTCTTCGAGGCTCGGTCGGGCTTCACGCCGCCCAGCGCCCAGGAGGCGGTGTCGAGGTTGGGGGGACTGGTCGCCATCAGGTGGCAGTCGTTCTTCTGTCGTTTCCACGTGTCGCCACGCAGGCGCCAGTACTCGAGGCGCACTCGACCGCCCGGGCTGAACGGTCCGCGCAGGATGACCAGGTCGCCATGGTCGACGATGGCGCGCGCGTCCGACAGCGTGGTGGGGATCGCTCGCCCGTCGACGTCCAGCCCCGGCCCCAGCAGCTCCTGGTACGTGAGCGGCCACTCCTCACCGAAGCCGCAGGCGTAGCGCAGGCCGAGGTCCGGTGGATCCACGCGGTTGACGGGCGCCACCGCGAAGCGGCTGCCGTCGACGATCGGCCGCTCGCCCAGCGGTGCGTCCAGGTTCGCCTCGAGCCGCAGCAGCCGATCGCTCTGGCAGGTGCGCCCGCCAGGATCCGTGCGCACGTCCACCCTGATGGCGACCGTGCTCGTGGTCTCGGTGAGGCTCAGCGTGGCCGAGGGTGGTGACTGGGCCAGGCGCCGGCCGCAGTCGTGTCGGTCCACGAGCACCGTCAGCGACCTGTCCGAGGGACCGTGGGGAGCGACCGCGAACGGGACCGCCGCCGTGCCCCACTCGGTGAGTGACGGTCGCTCGTCCTCCTGCGCGGCCGCCGGAACGGCGAGGAACAGTGAGAGTGCCAGCACGGCCGACTGCCGAAGAGATGGCCACCACACCCGACGCATGATCGCGAAGGCTCCCCCAGGGTTCGATGCTCAGGTCCGCACCATACTCCTCGATCGGCTGAGCGGGCGTCCGCGGGGCAAGCATCGTTCTCGGCGCCGTACCATCGAGACATGACTGACACCAAGACCTTGCCCTACGGTTCCTGGCCGTCCCCCATCAGCATCGAGCTCGCGGTGGGGTCGTCCCGCGGACTGTCCGAGCCTCGCCCCGATGGCCACGACATCTACCTGCTCGAGTCGCGTCCGGAGGAGAAGGGCCGCGTGGTCCTCCTGCGACGGACGCCTGACGGTGAGCTCACGGACGTGGCCCCCGGGCTCAACGTGCGCACGCGCGTCCACGAGTACGGCGGTGGCGCCTACATCGTCAGCGGCGGCGTCATCGTCTTGAGCGAGTTCGACGACAACCGCCTGCTGCTCAAGTCGACGCCGGAGGCCGAGCCGGTGGAGCTGGTGGCCGATCCCGCTCTCCGCTTCGCCGACATGTGCCTGGACGGTCGGCGCGACCGCGTCTACGCGGTGATGGAGGACCAGACGCACTCGGCCATCGGCGCGCGCAACCTGCTGGTGGCGGTCTCGCTCTCCGGTGGGGCCATCACCGAGCTCGCGTCGGGCCACGACTTCTACTCCGACCCGGTCCTGAGCCCTGACGGCTTGCGTCTGGCCTTCCTCACCTGGGACTTCCCCCAGATGCCCTGGGACGGCACCGACCTGTGGGTGGCCACGGTCGAGGCCGACGGCAGCCTGTCGGAGCCCCTGCACGTGGCTGGCGGTCCGAGCGAATCGGTCCTCCAGCCCAAGTGGGCGCTCGATGGCTCGCTGCTCTATGGCTCCGACCGCAGCGACTGGTGGAACCTGTATCGCTGGCGCAGCGGCGCGACCGCCTCCGCCGAGATCGCGCCCCTGGAGGCGGAGATCGGCGGCCCGCAGTGGGTCTTCGGCCTGTCCGAGTACGACATCGACGACGACGGCACCGTCTACGCCTTCGCCCACGGGCCCCAGGGGGCGCGCCTGCTGGCGCTCAGCGAGGACGACGCGCCTCGGGAGATCGACTTTGCCGAGAACGGCCTCTCGTACGTGCGGGTCTCCGGGGGCACGTTGACCGCCATCGCGGATGCGTTCACGCGCCCGTCCGCGCTCGTTCGCATCGACCTGCGCAGCGGTGCCGAGGAGCGACTGCTGGAGAGCAGCCAGCTGACGGTGGACCCGGCCTACCTCTCCACGCCACAGCACGTGGCCTTCCCGAGCTCGGGTGGCCGCACCGCCTACGGCTGGTACTACCCGCCCACGAACCCTGAGGCTGTCGCGCCCGAGGGCACGGCCCCGCCGCTCGTGGTCATGATCCACGGTGGCCCGACGAGCCAGGCGCGTACCTCCCTGAGCCTGCAGCGCCAGGCCTTCACCAGCCGCGGCTTCGCCGTGGTGGACGTGGACTACGGTGGCTCGACCGGCTACGGCCGTGCCTTCCGCGACCAGCTGCGTGAGCAGTGGGGCGTCGTCGATGTCGACGACTGTACCGCCGCCGCGACGTGGCTGGCCGGGCAGGGCCTCGCCGACCCGCAGCAGCTGGCCATCCGCGGCGGCAGCGCCGGCGGGTACACCACCCTGGCCACGCTCTGCTTCAAGGATGTCTTCAGCGCCGGCACCTCCTTCTACGGCCTGGGTGACCTGGTGGCCTTCGTCGACATCACCCACAAGTTCGAATCGCGCTACATGGACATCCTCGTGGGCCCGTATCCGGAGACGGCCGAACGCTATCGCGAGCGCTCCCCGGACCTCCACAGCGACCGCATCGGCTGCCCCGTGCTGGTGATGCAGGGGGCCGATGACAAGATCGTGCCGCCGTCGCAGGCAGAGGGCATCGTCCGGGCCCTCCAGAAGAACGGACTGCCCCACGCCTACATCCTCTTCGAGGGTGAGGGCCACGGCTTCCGCATGGCGGCCAACCAGCGGCGAGCCCTCGAGGCCGAGCTCTCGTTCTATGCCCAGGTCTTCGGCTTCGAGCTGGCCGACGACTTTCGGCCGCTGGAGATCAGCGGGCGCTAGCCGCGTCAGGCAGGAAGAGACGGCCGCGGGAGGGGGCCCGACGGCCGTCTCTGAGGGGAGGGGAGTGGTCGGTCAGGCGTCGGTGGTGGCGGCGTCCTCGGTCGACTCCTCGACGTCCGCGTCGGCCTCGGCTGCATCGCCATCCTCGGCGGGCTGGATGACGACACGGGACGCGACGAAATCACCGTCGTCCGCAGCGTCCGACCAGACCACGATCTCGGCGCCGGCCTCGATGGCGGCCGCCTCGACCTCGGTCGGGGCCAAGCGCATGTGGCTCCAGCCGCGCCGGTCGGTGAACCCCTGCTCCTCGAAGGCGACGATCTCGGTGTCCTCGTCGAGGATCACGCTGACGGCCTCGCCGCTCCCGAGCGAGAAGCTCAGGCTGGCGTCGCTGGCGCTGTCGGCGGTGCCCTGCTCGACGCGCATGCTGGTCACACCGTCCGCGGTCTGGATGGTGGTCTCGCGACGCTCGACGTCGGCCTCGAGGCCACGCATGCCGCCCATGCCGCGTGCGCCCGGCATCATCTGCGCCCCGCGCTCGCGCTGGGATCCGATGTCGCGCTGGCCGTAGCCGGCACTGCCCGGGCCACGGTCGTCGCGCGGACCGGCCGCCGAGACGGCCGCGGTGCCGGCGATGACCAGGGCCATGGTGGTGCCCAGGACGGCGGTCGTGCGGGTGCTGTTCTTGTTCATCTGATCGGTGACCTCTCGGTTCTGCCCAACGGCGCGCGAAGCGGCTGCGCCGGTCGCCCGGTTGGTGCGACGACGTGAACGATGGACCGTGCACGTACGTCGAGCCACGGAGCGGTGTAAGCGGGGAGTAAGCGCACAGCCGGGGGTCCGGCTGCGGGGACGCCCGCGTGTTGCGGCCTGTGCTATAGTCCATGGGCGAGGTGGAGCAGTGGTAGCTCATCGGGCTCATAACCCGAAGGTCGGCGGTTCGAATCCGTCCCTCGCAACCACCGAATACTGACGTGAGAACCCCGGGTCCCGCCCCCGGGGTTTTCCTTTTGTGCCGCGCTTAGGTATTTCGCGTCCTGCGATGAATTCGCGCGGGACGTACTCTTCTTGTCACGATGACACGACGCGCGACCATCACCCTCCTCCTCCTTGCCCTCGTCGCTCTGCTCGCGGCACCGGTCGCGGCGCAGGATGCAGCGACCCCCACGCCCGCGGCTGCGGCGGCCGAGGCGGTCGAGTCCCAAACGCCGGCCGGATCGGCAGCACCGGTCGAGTCGAACGAGCCTGAGGGCCCCTTGGCTCCTGCTGTCATCCCCGCGGGCGACGGGCCCGTCGTGCAGGCCGTCTTCTACTTCTCGCCCACCTGCGGACACTGCGAGTACGTCATCACGGAGATCCTGCCGGGGCTCTTCGCCGACAACGGTGGCGCCTACGTCGTCACCTACGACGACTCGGTTCTGCCCGCTCAGCCGGCCTTCTACCTCATGAGCAACGGCCAGCTGCAGCTGCTCATGGTCGATACCTCGACCGAGGACGGCAGCGACATGTTCGGCCAGGACACGGCTCGCCTGGGCATGGACCGGGCAGGGGTCCCGCGTATCGACTTCGGCGAGGAGGACTACCTCGTCGGATCCGCCGACATCCCCGACCGGTTCCCGGGCGTGGTCGCGGACGGTCTAGCCGGTGATGGCCTGACCTGGCCGCCGGTACCCGGCCTGGCCCAAGCCATCGCGCCCTTCATCGCGGACGGCAGCGTGCCCGATCCGGGAACCCAGGCGGTCAACCCGGAGGCCACCGACGACGACGACCTCCGACTCCGACGAGGCCGTGGCGATCCTGCCGCTGGGGGGCGGCGACGAGGGCTGGATGGATCGTTTCGGGAACGACGTCGCCGGCAACAGCGTCTCGGTGCTGGTGCTGGTGCTGCTGCTGATCTCGGTGGTCGCGGCGCCCGTGCTGGCCATCCGCGGTGCACTCCCGAGCGTGCCCGGCGGGCTGGTCATCGTGCTGGCGCTGGTCGGGGCCGGCGTGGCTGCCTACCTGGCCAGCGTCGAGAGCAGTGGTGCCGAGGCCGTCTGCGGCCCGGTCGGTGACTGCAACGCCGTGCAGCAGAGCGAGTATGCGGAGATCCTGGGGATCCCCATCGGCGTGCTGGGGCTGATCGGCTACGCCGCGATCGGTGGGCTGTGGGTCCTGTCGCGCGTGACCACGGGCTCGCTCGCGAACGTCTCGCTCGTGCTCATCGGCGTGGGCGCCTGGATCGGCACGCTCTTCTCCATCTACCTCACGTTCCTTGAGCCGTTCGTCATCGGTGCCACCTGCATGTGGTGCATCACCTCGGCGCTGGTCATGACGGCCCTGCTCTGGATCTCGGCCGGACCGGCCTGGGATGCCTGGCACCGCCTCCGCGGCGAACGGCTCGAGCAGGCCAGCGTCGGCACCTGAGCAGCCTCGACCTCAACGATCCGAGATGGCCCCCGGGAGATCCCGGGGGCCATCGGTTCTGCAGCGAAGGGCCCAGCGAACCGGTCCGTCAGTCCACCGGACGAGGACCGACCGCCTCCGACAGGTCGGCCAGTTCCTCCTCGATCCTGGCCAGCTCCTCTCGCAGCGACGCCGCTCGCTGCTGCAGCGAGCTCGTCGTGCGCTCCGTCGTGGAGGTGTTCTCGTCGCGCCAGCGACGGGCGCGGTCGGAACCGACACGACGGCGAGGGCGATCCTCCTCGTCCTCGTCGTCATCGCGCAGCACCACGACGTCATCGCGATAGCGGCGCGGCCGGTAGCAGGAGGCGTCGTACCAGTCAGGCGGCAGGAACGGCCCGTCGCAGCCGTATCCGTGGCGGTGATAGCAGCTCATGTCATTCCCCCTGTGTGCTGATGATGGCCTGGCTTCGGTCAAGGAAGTGATCGATCAGGCGCTTGCGTTCGTGCATGACGTCGATCCAGTCCTCCAGCGCGCAGGCTCCGTCCTCGGTGAGGCGGTAGAGGCGTCGTGGCTGGTCGCTCTCGAGGCCCCACTCGGTAGCCACCAGGCCATCGGCGTCCATGCTGCGGAGGGTGCGATAGACCATGCCCGTATCGATGCCATCGGGGGCGACACCCAGGTCGTCCAGCTCACCGATGAGCTTGTAGCCGTACGTCGGCCCTCTGGCCACGAGCAGGAGCACGAACGGCTCGATCCATCTCCCTCGCCGGGAGTCGTGGTGGGCGCCGTGGTGGTGGCCGCGAGTGCTCCAGCCGCTGCCCATGGACCTGTGACTGCTACTAGCATCCATATGCTAATAGCATATAGTGCTCGTCAAGCACCCGCAGGCATGGCGCTGCGTGGGCGCGTCTACCGTCGCCAGAAGTCGAAGCGGTCAGCTCCGCGACGGAACCCGGCGGCCTCGGCCACGGCCATCGCCTCGGCGAAGCCATAGCCCGTCCGTGCCTCGGAGTGCGCGTCGGAGCCGAACGAGACGGCCGGGCCGCCGACCTCGTGCCACCAGCGCACGATGAGGGGGTCGAGCGGCAGGCGCGTGTTGAGCTCCAGCACGCGGCCGGAGCGTGCCAACGTGGCCAGGGTCTCGCGATACTCGGCCTCGAAGGCGCGCGGGTCGTGCTGCCGTCCGACCTGGGCGACCTGGCGAACGAGGTAGTCGATGTGGGCCAGGACCTCGAAGTGATCGTCGGCCTGGATCATGACGATGGCTTGGTCGAGGTAGTCGCGAACGGCCTCAGCCTCCGAGGCGCCTTCCAGCCGCTCCGTATGGAACCACTCGTCGATGGCGCGTGGTCGACCTTCGACGCGCACCGAGTGGAGCGAGCCCAGGACGCGTTCGAAGCGGCCACCTGCGAGCAGCTCCGCCACCTGTGCCGGGAACCAGTGCGGCTCGCCGATCTCGACGCCGGTCAGGATACGCAGCCCGGGGAAGGCGGCGCGACAGCGCTCGACCGACTCGAAGTAGGCCGTGAAGTCGATGGCCGGAGCGTGGAAGGTGGAGGTCTCGTCGAGATAGCGGGCCCCCTCGCGCGGGAACATGTGGAGCGCGTCGGGCGGCACGAACCAGGGCGTCAGGTCCAGGTGCTCGGTGAAGGCGATCGAAGGCAGGCCCAGCTCCACGGCCTGGGCGCAGTGGGCCTCCATGGTCGTGTGCTCGCCGGTGTCCCAGCTGAACTGGGAATGGACATGGTTGTCTGGTGGCAGCGATGGTGGGGTCACGACCCTACTGTGCCACGGCTGCCCTTCGCCGCGGCGTCACGGCCGCCACTCGTGCGGCAGCGGTTGGCTACGATTGGGCGACATGACCCAGCCGCCCGCCGATCGGTACACCCACGGCCACCACGAAGCCGTGCTGGCCTCGCACCGTGCGCGCACCGCCGAGAACTCCGCTGCCTACCTGCTGCCGCACCTGACCGCCGGGCAGCGGCTCCTCGACGTGGGCTGCGGTCCGGGCACCATCACGCTCGACCTGGCCGTCCGCGTGGCACCCGGGGCGGTGGTGGCGCTCGACCGTGAGCCGGCGATCCTGGCCGAGGTCGAGCGATCGGCCCGCGAGCGCGGTGTCAGCAACCTCACCACCGTCGTGGGCGACGTCTACGCCCTCGATCTCGACGACGCTGCCTTCGATGTGGTCCATGCCCACCAGGTCCTGCAGCATCTCTCGGACCCCGTCGCGGCCCTGCGCGAGATGCGCCGCGTGACCAGGCCGGGCGGCGTGGTCGCGGTGCGCGACGCCGACTACGCCGCCATGACCTGGTACCCGGCCGAGCCACGACTCGATCGCTGGCTGGAGCTGTATCGGCAGGTGGCCCGGGCCAACGGGGCCGAGCCGGACGCCGGCCGGCGGCTCCTGGCCTGGACGCGCGCGGCCGGTTTCTCCGAGATCGAGCCCACTGCCTCAGCCTGGGTCTTCGCCGATGCCGCCAGCCGCGAATGGTGGGGCAGCACGTGGGCTGACCGCACGCTGCATTCGGGCCTGGCCGAGCAGGCCCTCGCGGGCGGCCTCGCGACGCGCGAGGAGCTCGAAGACGTGGCGGCCGGCTGGCGCGAGTGGCTGGCCGGGCCCGATGCCTGGTTCAGCGTCCTCAGCGGCGAGGTCCTCGCTCGACCGTAGCTCCCCGCGGACGAGCGAGGACCGCGGCTCAGTTGCTGATGGAGCGGTACTTGCGCACGCCCAGGGGGGCGAAGATGGCCAGCAGCACGACCATCCAGCCCATGGTCACGAGCACGGGGTAGTCGGCCGGGATGCCTTGCGAAGGGAAGGGGTTGGGGTTGCCCCAGAGCTCGCGCAGCGAGGCCGTGAGCGTGCTCACCGGGTTCCAGGCCGCGACCGGCTGGAGCCAGTCCGGCAGCGTGCCGATCGGCACGAACACGTTGGAGATGAAGGTCAGCGGCAGGATCACGATGAACGAGACCTGCTGGGCCACCTCCACGGTCGGCAACCGCAATCCCAGCCACACGCCGACCCACGACATCACGAAGGCGTAGGCCAGGCAGCCGCCGATCCCCAGCAGCAGCCCGATGAGGCCCGTCTGCACCGTCCAGCCCACCACGAAGCCGGAGATCATGAGCACGATGAGGATGCCGCCGTTGTAGATGACGTCCGAGACCGAGCGCCCGAAGAGCACGGCCGAGCGGGCCATGGGCAGCGAGCGGAAGCGGTCGATGATGCCCTTGTGCAGGTCCTCCGTCATGCCGATGGCCGTGGTGGCCGAGGCGAACGTCAGCGTCTGCACGAAGATGCCCGGCATCAGGTACTCGGTGTAGCTGGCACCGCCGGGCAGCGGGATCGCGCCGCCGAACACGACCGAGAACAGCAGCACGAACATGATCGACTGCAGGATGGCGAAGATGGCCAGCTCGGGGATGCGCGGGATGCGCTTGAGGTAGCGCCACGTCAGCATCAGGCCATCGTCGAGCGTGCCTCGCAGGCCCTTGTCGGCCGCTGGTGCGGGAGCGTTCATGCGCGGACCTCCGCGGCCGTCTCGGCCGCATCGGCGGTGGCGTCTTCGGCCGCGCGGCCGGTGAGCGAGAGGAAGACGTCGTCGAGCGTGGGGCGGCGCATGCCGATGTCGTCGACGGTGATGCCTCGCTCGTCGATCTCGCGGAAGACCCCGAACAGCTTCTCCGACCCACCGCCGGACGCGACGCTGAGGTAGCGCGTACCGGTCTTCATCTGGACCTCGCCCTCACCGTATCGGCTGAGCACGTCCTGCACGAAGGGGATGTCGTCCGCGCTGCTGACGTGGACCTCGATCCGTTCACCGCCGACCTGGCGCTTGAGCGCATCGGCGGTGCCATGGGCGATGACCCGGCCGTGGTCGATGACCACGATGTCCTGGGCCAGCTCGTCCGCCTCTTCGAGATACTGCGTCGTCAGCAGCAGCGTGGTGCCGTCGCGTACGAGCCCGCGGATGACGTCCCACATGCCCAGGCGGCTGCGCGGATCGAGCCCGGTCGTGGGTTCGTCGAGGATGAGCAGGCGCGGCCGGCCGATGATGGCGCTGGCCAGGTCGAGGCGCCGCCGCATGCCCCCCGAGTAGGTCTTGACCACGCGGTCGGCGGCGTCGACCAGGTCGAACTGCTCGAGCAGCTCGGCTGCGCGCACGTGGGCCTCCTTGGAGGGCAGCTGGTAGAGCCGCCCGAAGAGCCACAGGTTCTCCGCCCCCGTCAGGTTCTCGTCGACGGCCGCGTACTGGCCGGAAAGGCCGATGACGTGGCGCAGCTGCTGCGCTTCACGCACGACGTCGTAGCCGGCGACGGTGCAGGTGCCCTCGTCGGGACGAAGGAGGGTGGAGACGATGCGGACGCAGGTGGTCTTGCCCGCGCCGTTGGGCCCGAGCAGCCCCACGACCGTGCCTTCGGGGACCGTGAGGTCGAGCCCGTCGAGCGCGCGGACCTCGTTCTTGCGGGACTTGAAGACCTTGACCAGGCCTTGGGCTTCGATGATGGCCACGTGCTCGCGCTACCCCTTCGCTGAACCTGCTCTGCCCCCGTGCGCAGAGCAGCATACCGGTACCGCGCAAACCGCTGGTGAAGGCCGGCGGAGATCCGCTGCGCGGCCGATGGCAGCCGCCGGCAGCGCTGCACGCTGACGTCTTGCGCGGCTGGCATCCCGCCGGACGCGATATGGTCTTGTGCGTGACACTCCCTCTGGCGGTGGCATCGGGCTTCGTCCTGGCGCTGCTGGTCCCGCTCGTGCGTCGCCTGCTGGGCCGCTACGCGTATCTCGCGTTCGCGGCACTGCCGGCCGGCTTGGCCCTGCTCTTCGTCAGCCTGGCGCCGGGTGTCATCGACGGCGAGCCGGTGCGCTGGTCGACCGCATGGGTGCCACAGCTGCAGCTGTCCCTCTCGTTCTCGCTCGACGGACTGTCGCTGCTCTTCAGCCTGCTCATCACCGGCATCGGCGTGGCGGTCATCCTCTACGCCGAGCACTACCTCCACGGTCATGTCGAGATCGACCGCTTCCATGCGCTCGCCCTCGCCTTCATGGCCTCGATGCTGGGGCTGGTGCTGGCCGACAACCTCCTGCTCGTGCTCGTCTTCTGGGGCCTGACCGGCGTCACCTCCTACCTGCTCATCGGCTTCGAGCACTCCATCGCGACCTCGCGACTCTCGGCCCAGCAGGCGCTCATCGTGACCGTGGCCGGCGAGCTGGCCATGATCGCCGGCCTGGTGCTGCTGGGCTACGTCAGCGGCAGCTTCACCATCTCCGAGGTCACCGGAGCCGGCGAGACCGTGCGGGCCAACGCCCAGTACGGGCTGCTGACCGTGCTCATCCTGTTGGGGGCACTGGCCAAGTCGGCCCAGTTCCCGTTCCACTTCTGGTTGCCCAACGCCATGGCCGCGCCGACCCCCGTCAGCGCCTACCTGCATTCGGCCACCATGGTCACGGCCGGCGTCTACCTCGTCTCGCGGCTCACGCCCGCGCTCGGCGGCACGGAGCTGTGGACCATCGTGCTCACGGTCAGCGGCGGGCTGACGATGCTCATCGGCAACATCCTGGCCCTGCGCCAGCACGACCTCAAGCTGGTGCTGGCCTACTCGACGGTGGGAGCCCTGGGCACGATGGTGCTGTTGGTGGGGCTCGGGTCCGATACGGCCTTCACCGCGGCCATGGCCCTGCTCCTGGCCCACGCGCTCTACAAGGCCGGCCTCTTCCTCGTCACGGGCATCGTCGATCACGAGATGGGCACGCGCGAGCTGGACCGCTTCAGCGGCCTGGCACGCCTCATGCCCCTGACCGCCATCGCCGCCGGCCTGGGGGCCGTCTCCATGGCCGGCATCCCGCCGGTGATCGGCTTCGCGGCCAAGGAGCTGGGGCTCAAGTCCGGGCTCGCGGCTGATGAGTCGACGCTCATCATCACCGCTGCCCTGGTGGTCGCGGGTGCGGCTACGGTCGGCGTGGCCGCCATCGCCAGCCTGGGTCCCTTCACCGGTCCGCTGCGCACGGCACGTGATGGTGGCCATGACCCGTCCTGGGGCATGTGGCTGGGCCCGCTGGTCATCGGCACGGTCGGCGTCCTGGCCGGCCTGCTGCCGGCGCTGGGCTCGGGGCCCCTGGTCGCCGCGGCTGCGGACGCCATCGGCACGGGGCAGTCCAAGTACGCCGTGGAGCCGTGGTACGGCGTCGACCTCGCGCTGGCGCTGAGCGCGCTCAGCATCGCCATCGGCGGCCTCATCTTCTGGCGCCGCCTCGATGTCAGGCAGGTGGTGGCGCAGGTCGATCTGGGCCACCGTATCGGTCCGGAGAAGATCTACGTGGTGGGGGAGCTGTCGATGCTCAGCTTCACCAAGCGCTTCACGGCCATCACCCAGAACGGCAAGCTGCGTCTCTACCTGCTCATCGTGGTGACCACGATGGTGTCGCTGGTGTGGCTCGTCCTGCTCTACGCCGGTGGGCTGCCGACCGTCGAGCTGGAGTGGGATCTGTACCCCTGGGAGGCCATCATCGCCGGGCTCATCGCCGGCGGCGCGGCGGTGGCTGTGACCACGCGTTCGCGCCTGGGTGCGGTCACGGCCCTGGGTGTCGTGGGCTACGGCCTCGCGCTCGTCTACGTGCTCTTCAGCGCACCGGACCTGGCCATCGCCCAGATCCTGGTGGAGACGCTGACCGTGTTGCTCTTCGTGCTGGCCTTCTATCACATGCCCAAGTTCGGGATCGAGGCATCGCGAAGGTCGCGCCTGCGCGATGCCGCCGTCGCGGCCACTGCAGGCCTGCTCGTGACGCTCTTCGTGCTGGCTGCCACGGGCACCGTCACCGACCCGGTCTCGACGTTCTTCGTCGAGAACAGCCAGCCCCTGGCCAAGGGCCAGAACGTGGTCAACACCATCATCGTGGACTTCCGCTCGCTGGACACCCTGGCCGAGGTGGCCGTGCTGGCCATCGCCGGCTTCGGGGTCTACGCCCTGCTCAAGCTGCGCTCGCGTCTGCGCGGTGTCGACGAGGAGGGTGAGGCATGAGAGGCCTGATCCTGCCCACCGCCACCACCTACCTCATGCCGGTGTTGCTGCTGCTCTCGCTGTTCCTGCTGCTGCGTGGTCACAACGAGCCCGGCGGCGGCTTCGCCGGAGGCCTCGTGGCCGCAGCCGCGTTCGTGCTGCTCTCGGTGGCCAGCGGTGTCTCGGTGGCGCGGCGCGCCCTGCAGGTGGACCCGCGTTCGCTGATCGGGGTGGGCCTGCTGCTGATGATCATCAGCGGCTTCGTCGGCCCGCTGCTCTACGGCGAGCCCTACCTCACCTCGCACTGGTGGACGATCCCGGTCGGTGCCTACGAGGTGGCCGTGGGCACGCCGCTGCTGTTTGACATCGGCGTCTACCTGGGGGTCGCCGGCACGGTCCTGCTCATCGTCTTCTCGCTCGAGGAGGAGGACACATGACCGTGCTGCTGGCCGTCGTGGCCGGGATCCTCTTCGCCGCTGCCATCTACCTCATGCTGCGCCGCTCGGTGCTGAAGCTGGCCCTGGGCCTGTCGCTGCTGGCCAACGCCGCCAACCTCGTCATCTTCGTGGCCGCCGGTCTCACCCGCGGCGAGCCGCCGCTCATCGCCGACGGCGCCACGGCCCCGCCCGCCGGCGCCGCCGACCCGCTGCCCCAGGCCATGGTGCTGACGGCCATCGTCATCGGGTTCAGCGTGCTCGCCTTCACGCTCACGCTCATGCACCGGGTCTACCAGGAGGGTGGCTCTGACGACGTGGATGACCTCAGCGAGGCGGACGTCCAGTGAGCGCGCTCGTCTTGCTGCCGGTGCTGGTGCCGCTCGTGGCGGCGGCCCTGGGCCTGCTGGCCTGGCGCTCGCCGGCGGCCCAGCGCTCGATCGCCCTGGCCGGGGCGGCAGTGTTGCTGGCAGTCGGCATCGTGCTCTTCATCGTGGTCGAACGTGACGGCTACCAGGTGGTGCAGGTCGGGAACTGGGCTGCGCCCTTCGGCATCACCATGGTGGCGGATCTCTTCAGCGCCATCCTCATCCTGCTCACGGGTGTGCTGGCGGTGGCCATCGTGCTCTATTCCACGGCCAGCATCGACCGCGGCCGCGAGCGCTTCGCCTACTACCCCCTGACGATGGTGCTGCTGGCCGGGGTGGCGGGCACCTTCCTGACCGGTGACCTCTTCAACCTCTACGTCTGGTTCGAGGTCCTGCTCATCGCCTCCTTCGTGCTGCTGGCGCTCGGAGGTGAGCGGGCACAGCTCGAGGGCGCGCTCAAGTACGTCGCCCTGAACCTGGTGGCCTCGGCCGTGCTGCTGGTGACCATCGGTGTCATCTACGGCCTCACCGGCACGGTCAACCTGGCCGACCTCTCGTTGCGCATGGCTGAGGTCGATCCCGGCCTGGCCGCAGGACTCGCGGCCATGCTCCTCATCGCCTTCGGCATCAAGGCGGGCCTGGTGCCGCTCTTCTTCTGGCTGCCGGCGTCGTATCACACGCCCCCGGTGGCCGTCTCCGCGCTCTTCAGCGGCCTCCTCACGAAGGTCGGCATCTATGCCCTCGTGCGGGTGTTCACCCTGCTCTTCGCCGACCAGGCGGCGGACTTCCAGCCGTTGCTGCTGACGATCGCCGGCCTGACCATGGTCATCGGCGTCATCGGCGCAGTGGCCCAGCACGAGATGCGCCGACTGCTCTCGTTCCACATCATCAGCCAGATCGGCTACCTGGTGATGGGCCTGGCCCTGTTCACGGTCAACGCCATGGCCGGGCTCATCTTCTTCCTCGTCCACGTGGCCCTGGCCAAGTCCACGCTCTTCCTCGTGGCCGGCACGGTCAAGCAGCTGACCGGTTCGTTCGAGCTGGCCAAGACCGGCGGGCTGTGGGTGCTCAAGCCCGGCCTGGCGGTGCTCTTCGGGATCGCGGCCATGTCGCTCGCGGGCATCCCGCCCTTCAGCGGCTTCCTGGCCAAGCTGGCGCTCATCGAGGCCGGCCTGGAGATCGACCACGTGCTCATCGTGCTGGTGGCGCTGGCAGTCAGCCTGCTGACGCTCTACTCCATGCTCAAGATCTGGAACGCGGCCTTCTGGAAGCCGCTGCCGACCGACCTGGAGCCCTTCGCCGACGGCGCCGCAGCCGTCTCGCCCGAGCACGTGGCCAGCACTCGCCTGGCGCTCGCGATGGTGGTGCCGATCGTGTTCCTGGTGGCCTGCTCGGTGGCCCTGACGGTGGCGGCTGGCCCCGTCTTCGACGTGGTCGAGGCGGCGGCCGTGCAGCTCATGGAGCCGGCGGGCTATATCGAAGCGGTGCTCGGCGGAGGCAGCCCATGATCACCCAGACGCGCGGCATCTCCGCCTCGGCCATGTTCGCGGGCAACCTGCTGCTGGCCCTCGGCTGGGTCGCCATGAGCGGCAGCTTCGACGTGCTCAACCTGCTCGTGGGCTTCGGCTTCGGCTACCTGGTGCTCTTCCTCATGCAGCGCGTCATCGGCGCCTCGAGCTACTTCAGCCGCTCGTTGGCCCTGGTGCGCTTCATCGCCTTCTACCTGTGGGAGGTCGTGAGCGCCAACCTGCGTGTGGCACGCGATGTCGTCACCACCACCTCCTACGCCCGACCGGGCATCGTGGCCGTGCCGCTCGACGCCCGCACCAACGTCGAGATCACCCTGCTCTCCAACCTCATCAGCATGACGCCGGGATCCCTCACCGTGGACGTCTCCGACGATCGCAGCGTCATCTACGTGCACTCCATGTTCGTGGACGACCCGGATGAGCTGCGACGGGCCATCAAGGAGGACCTCGAGCGACGCGTGCTGGAGCTGCTCCGATGATGGGCGACATCACGGGCGTGCCCGACACCATCATCGAGCTGGCCCTGACCACCATGGCCGTGGCCCTGGTGCTGGCCTTCATCCGGCTCGTGCGCGGTCCCAGCCTGATGGACCGCGTGACCTCGCTCGAGCTCATCGCCAGCCTCGTCGCGGGCATCGTGGCCCTCTACGCCATCGGCACCGACGATCCGGCGCTCATCGACGTCGCCATCGCGCTGGCGCTGGTGGCCTTCATCGGCGCGGTCGCGTTCGCGCGCTATGCCGAGCTGCGGGAGCGACCATGACCGACTGGCCGGCCACCATCGTCGTCGTCCTCGGCGTCATCCTGTGCCTGCTCAGCGCGGTGGGCGTCCTGCGCATGCCGGATGTCTACATTCGCCTGCAGGTGGCCTCGAAGGCGTCGTCGCTGGGCATCGCCCTGCTGATGCTGGGCGTGGCCCTCCACTTCGGTGAGCTGAGCGTGAGCATCCGCGCCTTGTTGGTGGTGGTCTTCCTGTTCCTGACCGCGCCCGTGACCGCGCACGTCATCGGCCGTGCCGCCTATGTCACCGGCACGCCGGTGGCGCCGGGCACCTCGCCCGACCAGCTGGCCGGCGCCTATGACCCCGAGACCGGGCGCCTGGCCGGGCTCGACGCCCGGCCCGAGGCGGCCGCCGAGCTCGATGAGGAGACGGGGGCTCTCGACAAGGCCGACGCCACCGAGCCGCAGGGCTGACACGCACTTCGACGCCCGGCGGTCTCTCCCTTGACCACCGGGCGTCGAGCGTCGCGATGCGCTTGGGGGATCAGGCGTCGAGGGGCGTCCCTCCGTTGGAGTCGCGGCCGTCACGGTCATGCGCCAGGTGCATGAAGTGGTCGACCGCACCGACGTCCTTGGTCACGAGGCTGACGATGATGCCTGCCGCGAACGCGGCCGGCACGCCGTAGAGCGCGGGGTTGACCAGCACGGGCAGGCCCACGACGGACTCGAGGCCCATGTACTTGGCGGCCGTGAAGAGGAGCGAGACGATGAGTCCCACGATGAACGTGGCGATCACGCCCTGCTTCGTGTAGCGGACCCACCACACGGTCATCAGCAGCACCGGTGCGAAGGTGCTCGCGGCGATCCCGAAGGTCAGGCCCACCAGCTGGGCCACGTTCTCCTCCTTGAGCAGGATCGACAGGATGACCGCGCCGACGGTCAGCACGATACCGGCCACGCGCGCCACCCTGACGCGTTGCTCCTCGGACGACTCGGGTCGCAACAGCACGGTGTAGCCGTCGTGTGCGACCGTGGTGGTCATCTGGATGAGCAAGCCCACCGCGGAGCTGAGGATGGCGGCCATGGCGCCGGCGAGCACGATGCCCAGCAGCACCTGGCCTCCAAGCAGGTCGCCCAGCTCGGCGACCGCGGTGTTGGTCGCCTTCCCCACCTCACCGTTGGCGATGAGGTCCGTGAGCCAGGGATAGAGCAGCGTCATCGCGGCGAAGCCGACGAAGAGCGTCAGGGTGTAGAAGATGGCCAGGCTGATGATGGTCAGCTCGGTCGACTTCCTCGCTGCCACCGCATCCTTCACCGTGTACAGGCGGATGAGCACGTGCGGCAGGCCCACCACGCCCAGGAACAGGCCCAGCACGAGGCTCAGCTGGTTGGGCAGGTCCGTGACGTTCACGCCCGGTGTCAGGGCGCTGGGCTCTTCAGGCAGGACCTCCTCGGAGTAGAGGGCCGCCTCCTTGGCCTGGTCGGCGCTGCTGTCGATCGGGTAGAGGGAGAGGATCTCCTGCGAGGCATCGTTCTCCACGATCTGGGTGGGGGTGACGACGTTGTCGGCCTCGGTGAGCATGCTCAGCGGGTTCCAGTTGAAGTACATGACCATGGCCAGCACGAACAGCAGGATCATGGCCGTGAAGATGATGAGTCCCTGGAAGGCCTGGTTGTACGACGTGCCGCGCATGCCGCCCATGACCACGATGACCGCGGTGAGGGCGCCGGAGATGGCGACCCAGAAGGCGTAGTCCAGCTCCGGGAAGAGGAAGTTGAAGACGTGTCCGGCGCCCACCAGCTGGGGCACCAGGTAGAGCACGCCGATGGTGAGGCCGGCCACGATGGTCAGGAACCGGATCTCCGGTCCGCTGAAGCGTTCGCGCAGCGCGTCGGCGACGGTGTACTTGCCGGAGCGCCGCAAGGGGCTGGCGAGGACGAGCACGACCACGACCCAGGCCGCGAAGAAGCCCAGGGCCAACCACCAGTTGTCGATGCCGTAGAGGGCGATGGCGCCCGCCACACCGAGGAAGCTGGCTCCGCTGGCGTAGTTGCTGAACATGGCCATGCCGTTGAGCTTCCAGGGGATCTGGCCGCCCGCGACGTAGAACTCCGCGGTGGACTTGGTCCAGCGCCGGCTGTAGATGCCGATGAGGAAGAAGGTGGCCATGCCCACCACGAGGATGGAGACGGCGACAAGGTTGTCCATGGCCTAGTTCTCGATCTTCGCGAGGTAGATGCGCGTGATGACCAATCCGGCGATGATCACGCCCATGCCCAGATAGAAGCCGAGCGGCAGACCGAGGATCATCTGGGCCGCGAACTCAGCGAACTCGGCCGAGGTCAGCACGGCGACGACGAAGTAGATCACCGAGTAGACAGCCATCAACCCCCACGCCCAGCGTGCGCGCGACGTGCTGAACGGGCTCCAGTGTTTGCCCTCGGCCGGTTCGGGTGCTCCCGCTTCAGGCGGCGCCTGCCGTTCGGCCTGGTTCGGTGTCGGATCCACTCGCATCTCCCTCTGCTGTCGGAATCGGCGACTCTTCATCTATCCGCCCAATGTCGGCGCCACAGGACCGCGCTGCATGGGCCGTCGGGCCCCGGCGCCCCGGGCCGGAACGCCTGTCTAGGCGCGCGCAGAAGCGGCATCATGCGGGCATGAGCTCCGTACCCTCCGCTCGCACCACACGGCGCACCAAGCTGGTGGCCACCATCGGTCCCGCCAGCATCGGCATCGTCGATCGCCTCATCGAGGCAGGCCTCGACATCGCCCGCATCAACTTCTCCCACGGCACCGTCGAGGACCACCTCCACGCGGCGGAGGTCGTGCGCGCTGCCGCCGCGGCTGCCGGGCGCACCATCGGGATCCTCGCCGACCTGCCCGGCCCCAAGCTGCGCCTGGCCCAGCTGCACGACGATCCGGTCCAGCTCGAGTCCGGCTCGACGGTGGCGCTGACCGGTCCCGACGAGCCCCCCAGCGAGGCCGTGCTGCCCCTCGGCGACCCCGCTGTGGCAGCCCGCCTCGAGCCCGGCGACCGGGTCCTGCTGGCTGATGGCGCAGCCGAGCTGCGCGTGGGCGCGGTCCGCGATGGCGCTGCCATCTGCGAGGTCGTGCGCGGTGGTCCGGTCCGCTCGCGCCAGGGCGTGAACGTGCCGGCCGAACGCATGTCGCCCGATGCCCTCGATGACGCCGATGCCGCGGTCATCCCGCATCTGCTCGAGGTCATGCCCGACTTCGCAGGCCAGTCCTTCGTACGTTCGGCCGTGGACGTGAAGCTCCTGCGCTCCCGCATCCCCGATGCCATCCGCATCGTGGCCAAGATCGAGACGCGCCCCGCGCTCGAGAACATCGAGGAGATCCTGGAGGCAGCTGACGGCATCATGGTCGCCCGCGGCGACCTGGGCGTCGAGCTGCCCTTCGAGCAGGTGCCCCTGGCCCAGAAGGATCTCGTGCGGGCAGCGCTCATGGCTGGCAAGCCCAGCATCGTGGCCACGCAGATGCTGGAGTCGATGGTCAGCGCACCCCGTCCCACGCGCGCCGAGGCCAGCGACGTGGCCAACGCCATCATCGACGGTGCGGACGGCGTGATGCTCTCGGGTGAGACGGCCGTGGGGGCCTGGCCGCTGGAGGCCGTGCGGGCCATGGCTGATATCGCCCAGCGCACCGACGTCTACAAGGTGCCCACGCGTCCGCCCGCGGGCACGCCCTCCTTCGGCCCTGATGTCGATGCCCGGGCCCTGGCCGTGGCGGCCGTCTCCATGGCCGACTCCGATCCCGATGTCGTCAGCCTCGCCTGCTACACGCACTCGGGACGGACGCCCCGACGCCTGGCCTCCTTGCGTCCGGGCGTGCCCATCGCGGCCTTCACGCCCACTGAAGCCATCGCCCGTTCGCTCTCGCTCGTGCGCGGGGTCTTCCCCTTCGTGATGGAGGTGGAACCGGAGGAGCCGGGCCCCATCACCGAAGCGGTCGTCGCTGCGCTGCGAGCGGGCAAGGTCGAGCTCGGCCTGGGTGAGGACGACGCCATCGTGCTGGTGCAGACGAGCGCCCGCGGCGGGCCCAACGCGCTGGAGCTGCTGCGTATCTAAACAAACAGTAGACAAACACTGGACACACGGGTATACTTCGCCCATGATCCAGTACCTCGAGACAGATCCCCAGCGCTATCAGCCCGGTGTCTGCAACATCGGTCCGGCGGAGATCCGCCGCCGTCGCCAGATCGGCTACCTCGGCGTCGCCGGTGCCCTGGCCCTCGCCGCCGTGCTGCTTGCCATCGATGCCCCCGCCTGGACGCGCCTGGCCATCGCCCTACCCGTGGCTGGCGCACTCTCCGGCTTCATCCAGGCACGCCTGCGCTTCTGTGCCGGCTTCGGCATGGCCGGCCTGCAGAACATGGACGAGCTAGGCGCACAGGTGCAGGTGGAGGACGCCGAGGCCCGTGCGCGCGACCGCCGCAAGGCCCTCCAGATCAACGCCGCCAGCATCGCCGGCGGACTCGCGGCAGGCGTCGCCTTCGTCCTGCTGCCGCTCTAGCAACGGCGGCGAGCGTCGCCTGTCCGGGTTCGGCGAGCGGTGCCACGCGCCCGGACAGGGGCGGGTTTCAGGCCCTGCGGCGAGCGACCCAGATCTCTTCCGCGGGCCACTTGCGACCCCACTCGGCGGTGATGTCCCCGTAGTACTCGTGCGTCACCGCGCCCTCGGGCACCTGCAGCTCGATGAGATCCTGCACCTCGAAGTCGCTGGCGCGCAGGAGCCTGATCCACTCGCCGTGGGCCAGGTTGTACTCCGTGCCGCTCTCGCCCGGCCACTGCATCCTGCGCATGCCGAACTGTGGGCGCTGCAGCTGCTCGGACACGGCCCCGACGTCGGGGAAGCAGAGGTAGGCCAGCAGCGACGAGGTCAGGAAGATGAGGCGGCCGCCGGGGCGCAGCACACGCGCCGCTTCCGGGACCCAGGCGTCGGGGTCCGCCCACAGCGAGGCCCCGTACTCGGACAGGACCAGGTCGAAGGAGTCGGCAGGGTAGGGGATGGCCTCACCCACGCCCTCGACGAGGGGGAACTCGAGGCCGGTCTCCAGCTGGAGCCGCCGGGCCGTCTCGAGCTGGGCCGGCGTGGGATCGAGGCCGACCGGACGCGCGCCCCGTCTGGCCAGCCAGGCGCTGAAGTAGGCCACGCCACAGCCGAGCTCGAGGATGTCCAGGCCCGCGACCGCTCCGAGCGGTGAGCCGATCGATTCCTCCGTCACGCCGAACTGGCCCCAGCTGATCTCCTCGCTCGCCCACGTGCGGGCGGCGCTCTTGTCGCCGTACTCGCGGTTGACCTTGGTCCAGTAGGCGATGTTGCCGGCCACCGCCTCAGCTGCGTCATGGGGTCGCTCGCTCACGGCAGCTCCTCGTCCGTGGCGGAGATGGCGTCTCGCGCCTGGCGTGCCCCCAGCGCGAGCAGGCCGCCGGTGGCGACGCCGACCACGGCCATGAACAGGAACCACTCCTCGAGCGCGCTGGGCGGAGCGGTGATGAGGGCGACCCCCAGCAGCAACGGCGGCCCGGCCGCCGCGATGAGGGCCGGACCCGCGGCCCGGTGCCCGACGCGCCACGCTTCGTCGTCATCGCGGATGCCGGTCGTGCGCAGGCCGAGCCAGCGATTGCGCGGCAGGCGCTCGGACAGCCCGGCCAGGCCGATCGCGGCGAGGGCCACGGCCAGCGCCAGCAGCGCCAACGCGACCAGCGTGACCTCCGTGGCCGTCACCGCCTAGGCCTCCGGGATGATCGTGGCCAGCTGGCGCTCGAGGCCCTCCTCGCTGAAGGGACCCAGGCTGAAGGCCTGCACGATCCCTTCGGGGTCCACGAAGAAGGAGGTCGGCTTGCCCAGCCCCAGGTAGGCCTCCCACGCCTCGTCATCGGCGTCGTAGAGCATGGGCCACTCGGCACCCATGTCCTTGGCGAAGGCGCGACCGCCCGCGACGGTGTCGTCGTGGAGGACCCCCAGGATCTCCAGCCCGTCGTCGGCGCGGGCCGCGTAGGTTTCCACCATCAGCGGGAACTCCTCGCGGCAGGGACCGCACCAGGTGGCCCAGAAGTTGATGATCACGGGCCGGCCCCGCAGCGAGGAGAGCGTCATGCGCTCGCCGTCGAAGGTCTCGAGGTCGATCTCGGGAGCGGGCTTGCCGTAGAGCGGGTGGCCGCCGACCGTCACTGGACCGCTGCCGGCGCCCTCCTCGGTCGTCGATCCGCAGGCGGCGATGACCAGGACCACCACGAAGGCAAGGCCGAGCCTGGTGGCGAGGGCCGCGGACATCCGACGGAGGCCTTGGCTCAGGAGGAGCTGCCTGGCAGCAGCGAGAGCAGCCACGGCAGGAGGGTCAGGCCGATGGCGAAGCCGCCCGACGATGAAGTAGACCGGGATGAGCCGCACGGGCCAGGCACTTCGCGGGGTCGCGGTCTGCCTGCGTGGGGTGGCCGTGCTGCTCGACGTCGTCGAGCTCGCGCCTGGCATCGAGCAGCCAGCCCACGCTGGCGATGATGGCCATGATCAGGCCGCCGATGAACATGGGCGGACCGAAGACCAGGCCAGAGACGAGGAAGAGCAGTCCCGCGGGGGCCAGGAGGGGCCAGGCCGAGGGGCCGGGCAGGTGCATGCCCTCGGGCGGGGCCAGGGACCACCCGGGGACCTGCGCGGTCTCGTCGGGGGTGCCGTGTCCGCCGGCCTCCACGGTCACGTACTCCTTGCCTGCATCGAGATACCAGCCCAGCAGGCCGATGACCGCGATGCTCGCCCCCATCAGCAGGACGCCCAGGTTGAGGAGCGACGCGGTGGGACCGATGGCGACGGCGAAGACGATGAAGAACAGGCCCACGGGCGCCACCAGCGGCCAGGCCGAAGGACCAGGCAGGTGCATCTCCTCCGGCTTGCGCCCGGCCGGCAGGGGCTTGGGCACACGCGAGGCGTTGCCCGCGCGGTTCACCCACCACATCCAGAGGACGGCGCCGAGGATGCCCAGGATGGCGAGGACGAGGAGCAGCGGCAGGTACTGGATGAGGTCGTTCCAGACCGGGATCACGACCTGGGCGATGGTGTCGAGGATGCCGGTCCAGAGGTCGTTGATCATCTCGTTCGCCGTTCCGTTACTTGCGGGTCGTCAGGGCCATCCTAGCCGCAAGGCTAGAGGTCCCGCGCACCACGCAGGATCACCAGCATCCCGAAGCCCATGGCCAGCCCGAGCGCGATCAGCATCGTGGCACCGGCCGCGTCGATGACGTCGACATCCATGACGTTGGGCAAGACCCAGTAGATGATGCCGATGACGACGGGGATGGCCCCCAGGAAGATGGCTTCCTTGATGCCGCTCATTCCGCCCCTCCGGCCAGCATCGGCAGGACGTAGATGACGATGACGAGCAGGACCCAGACCACGTCCACGAAGTGCCAGTAGTAGTGCACGGCCTCCACCGCCACGTGGTGCCGCGCGCTGAACTGGCCCGCGAGCCCTCTGGCGAGGATGACGGCCAGACCGATCACGCCGCCGATGACGTGCGCGCCGTGGAAGCCGGTGAGGGTGTAGAAGAGGGTGCCGTCGACGCCGCTGTTGATGCCGAAGTCCTCTGACAGCAGCATGGCGTAGTCAAGGCCCCACAGGAACAGGAAGACGACACCGATGATGAGCGTGACGGCGATGGCGCGGTTCATGCCGGTGCGGTCGCCGCGGCGGATGCGCATCGTGGCCCACTGCATGGTGAAGGAGCTGGTGATGAGCAGGGCGGTCATCCAGATCGGCAGGAACGGGAAATGGAAGAGGGGCACGGCCTCGGCCATCAGCTCGAAGAAGTCGGGCACGGTGGCGGCGGCATTGAAGTAGGCCGCGAAGAGGGCCGCGAAGAACATCACCTCGCTGGCGATGAAGAGCATCATCCCCAGCAGCGCCGGGTCCATACCGCCCCGCTGGGCGTCGTGGCCGGAGTCGATCTGCTCCTCTGACATCTGCTGGTCGAGCGCGTCCGTGTTCACCGTCACGATGCGGCCCCCTCGGTCTCCGGTTCAGGTGTGGGCCCATGTCCCACACCCGGGTACTTCTGGTCGAACAGCGGTCGCTCCGAGTGGATCTCCGGCAGGGAGTCGAAGTTCCACGGGGGTGGCGGGCTGCTGGTGGCCCACTCGAGGGAGTTGCCGTCCCACGGATCGGCCTCGTGCTCCATCGGCTTGCGCAGCGTGGTGAAGACGTTCCACAGGAACGGCAGCACGCTGAAGGCGATGAGGAAGGCACCGATGGTGGAGAGCGTGTTCAGCTCCGTCCAGCCGGCGTTGCCCGAGTAGTCGGAGATGCGCCGGATCATGCCGTCAAGACCGAGCATGTGCTGCGGGAAGAAGGCCAGGTTGGTGCCGATGAAGAGGATCCAGAACTGGGTCTTGCCGAGGCGCTCGTCGAGCCGACGACCGGCCATCTTGGGGAACCAGTAGAAGAGCGAGGCAAAGATCGCGAAGACCGCGCCGGCCACCAGCACGTAGTGGATATGCGAGACCACCCAGTACGTGTCCTGGACCATGAAGTCGAAGGGCACGACCGCGAGGAAGGCACCGTCGAGGCCGCCGATGAGGAACAGCGCGATGAAGCCGACCGCGAACAGCATGGGCGTATCGAAGCGCAGGTGGCCGCCCCACATCGTGGCCAGCCAGTTGAAGAACTTGACGCCCGTGGGTACCGCGATGAGGAAGGTGAAGAAGGCGAAGAAGGGCAGGTAGACCGCGCCCGTGGTGAACATGTGGTGCGCCCAGACCGTGAAGCCGAGCGCGCCGATGGCCGCGGTCGCGAGCACGAACGCCTTGTAGCCGAACAGCGGCTTGCGGCTGAAGACCGGGATGATCTCGCTGATCACGCCGAAGGCCGGCAGGATCAGGATGTAGACCTCGGGGTGGCCGAAGAACCAGAAGATGTGCTGCCACAGCACGGGGCTGCCGCCCATGGCCGGGTCGAAGAAGCCGCCGCCGTAGTTGCGGTCGATGAAGATCATGATCAGGCCGGCCGCGATGACCGGCAGGCTGAAGAGCAGCAGGATGGAGGTCACCAGCGAGGTCCAGCAGAACATCGGCATGCGCAGCAGGCCCATGCCGGGCGCGCGCATCTTGAAGATGGTGACGATGAAGTTGATGGCGCCGAAGATGGAGCTGAAGCCGAGGACCACGAGGCCCAGCAGCAACAGGTCCACGCCGGTCATGGGTGTGTAGTCGGTGTTGGCTGACAGGGGCACGTAGAGCGTCCAGCCGGTGGGCGCGCCACCGAAGGCGAAGGCGCTGACGATGAGGATGGCGCCTGCCACGAGCATCCAGAAGGAGAGGGCGTTGATGCGCGGGAAGGCCATGTCCGCCGCGCCCAGCTGGAGCGGCACGATGTAGTTGGCCAGGCCCGTGGTCATGGGCATCACGAAGAGGAAGATCATCATGATCGCGTGCATGCCGAAGAGCTGGTTGTAGGTGGCCTGGTCGACGAACTGCAGCCCGGGCACGGCCAGCTCGGTGCGGATGCCCAGGGCCAGCACGCCGCCGAGCATGAAGAAGGCGAACGACGTGACGATGTACATCACGCCGATCTTCTTGTGGTCGGTCGTGGTGAGCCACTCGATGACCGTCGAGCGGCGGCTTACATGTGTGCCCGCATGGGCGGTGGCGGTGCCCATCAGGCGGCCTCCTCGCTCGGCTCCTCGGCACCCGATCCGTCTGCCTCACCGGCATCGGTGGGCTCCTCGGGATCGGTGATGGTGCCGGCCTCCTCTTCGCCGGCCGACGCGGCTTCAGCGTCGGCTCCGGGGTCTGCCCCGCCCGACGGCGCGCCCGAGCGCTCGGCCAGCCAAGCCTCGTACTCCGCTGGTGCTCGCGCGTCGACGGAGAAGTACATGTCGCCGTGGGCCAGGCCGCAGAACTCGGCACACTGGCCGCCGTACACACCCGGCTTCTCGATGGTGATCTCGAACTCGTTGAGCCGGCCGGGGATGGCGTCACGCTTGAAGAAGAACGAGGGCACGTACCAGGAGTGGATGACGTCCGCGGCGCTGAGGCGGATGAGCACCGGTTCTCCCACGGGCAGGACCATGACGGGCGCGCCTTCACGTCCGCCGCCGCTGATGGTGATGCCCATCGGCTCGTAGCTGCCGGTCGCGGCATCCTCGCTGCCGGGATCGGTGGCGAAGCTGCCCGGATCCTGGTAGTCGAAGATCCAGCCGAACCGGAAGGCCTGGACGTCCACGACGGCAGCGTGATCGTCTGACTTGGCCTCCACGTCGTTCATCAGCACGTTGGTCGAGACGAGGAAGAGGATGAAGACGATGGCCATCGGGATGGCTGTCCAGACGACCTCCAGCGTGTTGTTGCCGTGCGTCTGCTCAGGCAGGTCGGCACCAGCGCTGCGCTTGCGGTAGCGCAGCGCCAGGAACAGCAGCAGGCCCTCGATGAGCACGAAGATGGCGACCGCGATCAGGAAGATCGGCAGGTACAGGCCGGCCGCGGCGATGCCTTGTGAGGTGACCACCTCGTGCGGGAAGCCGATCCCGTTGGCCGTCTCGCCGAAGAGGTTGGGCGCCGAGCCATCGCCGGTCGGGTTGCCGTTGGCCTGCTCGGTGCAGGCTGCCACGACGAAGCCGACCACTGGGATGGCGGCGAGCTTGGCAAGGCGACCGTGCCAGTCGCCGGATGCCGGATAGCGCAAGGATTCTCCCCCGTTTCTCGGTTCCTTCCTCAGGACCGGGATACTATAGCGGTCACATGCACATTTGCGTGCGCCATTCCGCGCTTCTTCCAGACAGGCGCCCGGCGCACCGAGAGACCTCCCATCTCGGACCTCGACTCCTGGCGCCACTCGTTGCCGCCGCGGCGCTGACGCTGGCGGTGCCCGGCGCTGTGTACGCCCATGGCCAGGCGCCCATCGAGCCCACGCCCGCCATCCTCATCGAGGGCTGGTCGTTCATGGTCGACGTGTGGTTGCCGGTCATCCTCGCCGCGCTCGTCTACTGGGCCATGTACAGCGGGGTCAACCGGCGGCACCGGCACAACCCGGTGCCGCGCATGCGCCTGTGGTTCTGGCTGGGGGGACTGGGGGCCATCATCCTGGCGCTGGCCTCGCCCATCGAGTTCTACGACACCACGCTCTTCTCCGTGCACATGGTCCAGCACCTGCTGCTCTCGTTCGTGGCCGCGCCGCTGCTGGTGCTGGCCGCGCCCATCACGCTCGCTGCTGCGCTGGGCCTCGCCGCAGGCCCGCCGCACGTGGATCCTGCCGGTGCTCGAGTCCCGGGTGGTGCGGGTGATCTCGCGTCCATTGGTGGCCTGGACGCTCTTCGCTGCGGTGATGTGGTTCTCCCACTTCTCGCCCCTGTTCGACGCTGCGCTCGACGACTTCACCCTGCACCGGATCGAGCACGCCCTCTTCCTGGGCACGGCCCTCCTCTTCTGGTGGCCCGTGATCGGCGCCGATCCCAGTCCCCATCGCATGACCTATCCCGGGCGCATCCTCTACCTCGCGCTGGGCATGCCCCTCTCATCCCTGCTGGGACTGGTCATCTTCTCGGCCCGCCAGCCGCTCTATCCGCACTACGCGGACCTGGCGCGAGACTGGGGCCCCTCGGTGCTGGAGGACCAGGCCATCGCCGGCGGCATCATGTGGGTCGGCGGTGACGCCGCCTTCGTGCTGGCGATCGTCTTGACCGTGGCCGCCTGGCTGCGCCACGAGGAGCGCGCCAACAAGCGCGAGGATGCCCGCCTGGCTCGTGAGCGTGCCGCGCGCGCGGTGCGCGCCGCAGCGAGCGCCGGTGCCGGAGCCGGAGCCGACGACGCGCAGCAAGCCGGTACGGCCTCCCCCAACGGCGGGCACTGACGCGACTCGATCGGTTGGCGTCGCTTCCGCCTGCGCCCGAGCCGGTCGTCGCTCGCGCTACCCGCTGAACCACGCCAGTCTCCACACGCGCCGATCGCTGACCGCGCCATCTACCACACGCGCCATCTACCGCCCGCGCCGATCGCTGACCGCGCCATCTACCGCGCGCGCTACCTGCCGCACGCGCGTCCAGCGCCAGTCGTCGCGAGGGGCGACGCGAGTCGCACGACCGTTGGCGCCTCGTAGCCAGCTGTCGTGGGAGCCGACCGTAGGGCCAGCTCGACCCACCAAGGGGCGTCAGATGTCGTCACCGGCGACGCTACCGACTGCTACCCACCGTAGCGTCGACTGGGCCGACAGGTGACGACATTCGAGCCTCGCCTCCATGCTCGCTGGACCGCGCGAAATGGTTCCTCCGTGGCGACGAGTGTGCCCACGGTCGCCACCAGCGACAGGTGGCGACAAGCGCCGGTAGCGACAAGCGCCGACAAGCGCCGCCAGCGACAAGCGCCGGGTGCCTAGTGGTTCTGGTCGTCCAGCTGGGTGGCCACGAGGCGCTCCCCGTCCGTCTTGTAGGTGACCACGATCTGGTCGCCGATGACGCGGTGCTCGGCCAGGTGGGGCGCCGGGAACTCGGGTCTGAAGTCGAGCTCGGTGGTGTCGAAGGTGAGCCGCTCGCCGGTGCTCGTGAGCAGCTCGAAGCTGTCCACCCGGCCGAGCGAGGGAGCGTCCACATCGATGACCACGCCCGTCGCCTGCTGCAGGGTGGGCTCGCAGCCCATCACGGCCGCGGCACCGAACAGTGCCACCAGCGAGAGCCCCAGGGCCCGTGGCTGTGCCCGCATCGGCCCTGAGCTAGGCCAGCGGGATGAAGACGGCGACGTCCACGATGATCAGCGCGAAGAGCGCGGTCAGGTAGGTGATCGAGTACTTGTAGATGCGCACGGCGCGGGCATCCGTGCCCTCGCGGGCCATGGCCAGGGACTGGAACAGGAAGAGCCCGCCCAGGACCAGCGCGCCACCGAGGAAGATGAGGCCCATCTGCGCGATCGCGAAGAAGATCAGGGTCAGCGCCACCATCAGCACCGTGTAGAGCGCGATCTGATGGGTCGTCTCGCGCACGCCGTGCGTCACCGGCAGCATGGGCACGTTGGCCGCCTCGTAGTCGCCGCGGATGCGCAGCGCGAGCGCCCAGAAGTGGGGTGGCGTCCAGTAGAAGACGATGAGGAACAGGAACACCGCCGGCAGGGAGATGTCACCCGAGACCGCGGCCCAGCCGATCATCGGCGGCAGCGCCCCGGCGGCCCCGCCGATGACGATGTTCTGGGGCGTGGAGCGCTTGAGCAGCAAGCGTGTAGACGATGACGTAGAAGGCGATGGCCAGGAGCGCCAGGAAGGCGGCCACGAGGTTGGTGGTGAAGGCCAGCCAGGTGAACGAGACGACCGTGAGGATGAGCCCGAAGAGGAGCGCGTCATGCGGTTCGATGGAATGGGCCGGCAATGGGCGACGCTGCGTCCGGACCATGAGCAGGTCGATGTCACGGTCGATGTAGTTGTTGATGGAGTTGGCCGCCCCCGCCGCGAGCGTGCCGCCGATGAGCGTGGCGATGACCAGCCAGGTGAACTCGAGCGGCGAGACGCCTGGGGTGAAGCGCCAGGCCAGGACCATGGCGGGCACGGTCGTGACCAGCAGCAGCTCGATGATGCGCGGCTTGGTCAGGGCGACGTAGGCCTTGGCCTTCTGGCGGAAGGGGACCGCCCTTGAGACCGGTGCAGCCGAGCCACCCTGGGTCCTGGCCGTGGCCGCGAGCTCGTCGTCGGGCGCATCGGCTCCGGGTACCGGCGCTGCCGCGGTGCGTGCGTCGTACCAGGCGTAGAGCGTGGCTGCGGCCATCAGGCCCCAGATGGCTGCGCCCAGGGCGAGATGCGCCGAGACCGCCCAGGCCGCCAGCGTGGTCCAGATCTGGAAGGCGCCGACCACGACCTGTACGACGTAGAGCGCTGCGGCCGTGCCCACCAGGCTGAAGACGCGGTTGGCGGCCGCAGAGTCGGCCGATTCAGCGGTCGCATCGCGCGCGGCGCGCCAGGTCACGATCGTGGCCCAGAGCATGATGAGGCCCACGATCGCGGCCACGATGCGATGCGCGAAGTGGTGCATCTGCAGGAGCGCCGCGTCCGGGTTCTCATGCCAGGTCGGCAGCAGCTGGCCGTCGAAGAGGGGCCAGTCGGGGAAGACGAGGCGCGGCCGCGTTCACGGTCACGTTGGAGCCGAACAGCATCAGCACGTAGATGGAGGCCGTGGCGAACGCGACGATGAGCGTGATGCGCTGGGAGCCACCACCCTTGGGCAGCACGGCGGGGTAGCGCGAGCGGATGAACATGAAGACCGTGGCCGCGAGGATCAGCATCGACGTGGCCAGGTGCGCGGTCACCGACTCGGCCGAGTTGCCGCTCTCCACGGTCCAGCGGCCCAGCAGCGCCTGGAAGCCGGTGAGCAGGATCGTGACGATGGCCGCCAGCACGATCGAGCGGGTCGCACGGTGGACACGCCACGCCTGGACGCCCAGGCCGAGAACGAGGAATCCGAGGATGACGCCCCACCAGCGGTGGATCGACTCGATCCAGTCCGCCCGGTCCCAGGCGTTCGGTCCGTCGAGGGCAGGGATGATGGCGCCGCGGCAAAGCGGCCAGTCGCCACAACCGAGCCCCGAACCGGTACTACGAACGATGACGCCGATGACGATCATCACGTAGACCGCGACGATGGTGGTGAGTGCCAGCTTCTGGAAACTGGTCAGCCGGAGGTTCATGAAGCGAAGCGATCGTACCAGCGCTCCGGCTCGATCGTGAGATCGGGCCCTGCACGTCTGCCGAGTCAGCGCTACGTTACGGTCGATGCACCAGCCTCCGATCCGTGCCCTCGCCTCGCTCCTGGCCGTGTCGCTGGTCGTGCTCGCCTGTGACGACGGGGGCGAGCCAGCCTCGGCCGCACCGTCCGCCGAGGCGGCAGCAGCGGTCGCCGGCGTCACCGTCGCCGCATCCACCCTGCCCAGCTGCTCGGAGGACAGCGTCGTGGCCGGCGATCTCCCGGACTGGCCCCTCGCGGGCGACGGTGATCCCGACTTCATGCCGGTGGTCATGTCGTCGCTCGTGACCGGCGGCTACAACCGCTTCCTCTACAACGTGCTCGATGCGTCCTGGCGCCAGCTGGCCGCACCCGACGTCGCCAGCCGCGTCGACTTCTATGCCCTTGAGCGCGATCCGGAGAACCCCGCCGCCCGCAGCGGCGCCACCTACCTCAGCTCCGGTCTCGGTCGCGGCTTGTATCGCACGGAGGTCGACTTCGACTGCATCGGCGAGTGGGGCGCGGAGGTCTTCGTGGAGGGCCCCGACGGTGGGTGGCAGAGCGAGCGCCTGCGGTTCGCGGTCAACCCCCTCGGCAGCACCCCCGCCATCGGCGCGACCCCACCGCTCTCGGACAGCCTCACCGCCGCTACACCCCAGGACGTCGCCCTCATCTCCACCGACCAGAACCCATACCTGCCGGCCTACGACAAGACCGTGGCCCAGACGGTGACCTCCGGCCGGCCCTCGCTGGTGTTCTTCGCCACCCCGGCCTTCTGCCAGACCGGCTTCTGCGGGCCCACCGTCGAGCTGGTCAAGGGCGTGGCCAAGGAGCATGCAGGCGAGCTCGAGTTCGTCAACGTGGAGCCCTACGAGCTGCACATGACCGAGAACGGGCTCCAGCCCTTGCTCGATGACGAGGGCCAGCTGCAGCCGGTGTCGGCAGCGCTCGAGTGGGGCATCCCGGTGGAGCCGTACCTGTTCCTGCTCGACGCCGAGGGCAACGTCTTCGCCAAGTTCGAGGGCATCGTCGGCGGCGATGAGCTGCGCGCGGCGGTGGAGGACGTGCTCGCGGCCTAACGTCGCCTGAGGCTGCCCCGGTCCTTGCGCTGGGGGAGGGCACGGCCCACGAGCTGGCCCACCGCCTCGATCCCGTGTTCGCCGCCCCAGGCCTGCAGCTCGCGGGCGAGCCGCCCCGGCAAGGTGGGGTCTGCCAGCACCGCCGTGGCCATCCCGACCGCGCTCGCGCCTGCGCTGAGGTAGTCGAGGACATCCCCCACCGTGTGCACACCGCCGGCGCCGATGACGGGGACTGCGCACGACCTGCGCCACCTCGTACACGAGGCGCAAGCCGATGGGCTTGACCGCCGGGCCCGAGAGCCAGCCGTAGGCCGAACCGAGGGCCGGGCGCTGGGCGTCCTCGTCCAGGGCGAGGGCGCGCACGCTGCCGCTGACGCTCACCACGTCGGCACCGGCCGCCGCCACGGCGCGGGCGATGGGGCGGATGTCTGGCGCGGCGCTGCTGAGCTTCACGATGAGGGGCAGGTCAGTGGCGGCGCGAGCCGCGACGGTGGCGGTCTCACTGGCTTCCACGTCCAGACCGATGGGCTGTCCGTTCCGCCCGCGGTCGGGGCACTCGAGGCTCAGCTCCAGGCCTGACGCATCCGGATGCACCTCCAGCGTACGCGCGAGGGCCGCGATGTCGTCCACGTTGTCGGCGCAGAGGCTCACGATCACCGGCACCTCGGTGGCGCCCCAGCGTGGGCCCTGGCGCCGCAGCACGGCTTCGAGCCCCGGGTTGGGGGTCCCCACCGCGTGCAGCAGGCCGTCCGCTCGCGGACGCATCCGCGGTGCGGGCGATCCACGACGGGCCTCTCGCGTGAGGCTGCGGGTGACGATGGCGCCGGGCAGGTCCTCACCGACCGACTCGAGCAGCTCGCCGCCGTCGCCGGCACCACCGGCCGCCACGATCAGCGGGTGCCGCAGCTCCAGCCCGCCGAGGCGTGCGGGGGCCAGGTCCTGCCGCAGCCTCACGAGCCCGGCTCCCAGCGCAGCTCGGCGGCCGCGAAGGTGGGGCCCTCGCGGCAGACGCGCACCGGGCCCTGTGTGCCCTCGACCGTGCACCCCGCGCACACGCCCAGGGCGCATCCCGCCTCGTGGGCCAGCGCCAGCTGCAACCAGGACCGACGGCGGGACGCCGTGCCACCCGGCTCCGGTCGCTTGCCTCGACGGCGGCCCAGGCGTGCGACGCCCATGCGCCCGTCACGCCCCTTGGCCAGCGTGACCAGCCGCGCCAGGAGCTCTTCAGCACCGGCCGCGAAGCACTGGTCGGCCCAGGCCTCGTACTGGGGCACGAGCTCCCAGATGTGGCCAGCGGTTCCCAGCGAGCCGTCGGCCGTGGCCACCACGTACTCGGCCTCGTCGGGCAGGAGCGAGGAGGGGTAGACCTCGGCCACCGAGCGGGCACCGAGCAGCACGGTCACCTGTCGACCCCCGGCCACGGCTTCATCCACCACCGAGCGCACTCGACCGAAGCCCGCCGCGTCGGTGACCACGAGCAGGTAGCGGCTGCGCGGGTCGAGCACGAAGCCGCGACCGAGCGGTCCCTCCAGCGTGGCCGTGTCGCCGGGCCGCAGCCGCAGCAGTGCTTCGGCCGTGACCGACGCCCGCGAGTGGAGGGTGGCGATGGTGCCCGCCGCGCGCTCGAAGCTGGCCACGGGCATGGCCGGCAGCAGCACACCCGATGCGCGCGGCCAGAGCGCGTGCACGAACTGACCGGGCTGGAGGGCGCGCGCGAGGGCCGGCGCGGACCACGTGAGCAGATGTCGGCCGGGCGTGACCTCCCGCGTCTCGAGGAGCCGGGCCTCCTCGCCGGGGCTAGTCCTCGTCGCTGGTGGCGTCGCCGTCCTCCTCGTCGTCCGGGAGCTCGGGCGCGACCTGCGGGTAGGACTCGGCGATGGCCTCGGCGAGGTCGCCGAAGAGGTCGGTGGGGTCGTAGAACTGGACCATGTCGTCGGACGTCACGAGGGGCTGCCACTCGGGCTCGCCCTCGTCATCATCGTCCCGCTCGGGCACGACCTCGCCCTCGATGGCGCCCGTCGACCGCAGCCACAGCCGCTCGTCCTCGTCATCGACGAACATGCTCTCGCCCAGCATGGCCGCCGCCGGTGCCGCCTTGTCGGCGAAGTCGTCGAGCAGCCGCGCCTGCTCGAACTGGCTGCCTTCCTGGAAGGTGAGCGCGAGGTCGTACATCAGGCGCGCGGCGTCTCGCTGGTCCGTGGGCGCGAGCGGCGTGCGATCGAGCCACGGGTAGAGCTCCAGGCCCTCGTCCACGTCCGTCTCGTCTGCAGCCGCTGGCGCCTCGTCAGGCGTCTCGGCCTCCGCCTCCGCGGTGGGTGCCTCGATCTCGGCGACGGCGGCATCGACGAAGGCGGCGTAGAGGTCCGCGGGGTTGAAGATCTCCACGAGATCCGCGCCGTTCTCGATGTCCTCGGTCTCCGAGACCCACTTGCCGCTCTCGTCCTGGTAGCGGGTGCGCGAGCGGAAGGTGCCCTCCTCGCTGACGAAGAGGTAGTCGGGCTCGTCATCGATGAGCACCAGCCCGCCGAGGTCCTTCAGGAGCGACTTGTTGCCGTCGATGAAGCGGACGAACTCGCGGCCCGCATCGTTGAGGAAGTCGTCACGGCGCCGGCCAGCGTCAGCTGCGAGGTCCTCGAGGATGGAGGCGCGCTTCTCGTCCATGGGGTACTCCTTCGAAGGGTGCAGGCGCTAGGGGATGAACTTGAGGTCTTCCATCATCCGCTCGCGCAGGATCATCACGTGGTGGCGCTCGAACATCCACTCACCGGCCCGATGGCCGATGGCGCGCGACCTGGGGTCGCCTTCGAGCTTGTCGATCGTGGCGTAGTCAGGCACCTGCAGGAGCATGACGTTGTCGAAGTCCCAGCCGTAGGCCACGTTGTACCAGCCGAGGAAGCGCATCCCGAAGTCCTTCTCGTAGCGTTCCACCTGCTGGGGAAAGAGCTTCTGCATGAAGAACTTGAAGAATGGATCGCGCCCGCGGCGGACGGAAAAGAAGGTAGCCAGGACCGGCACGTCATCTCCACTTAGCGAATGGCTCGATTGTCGCATGCAGCGCCGCTCGGAGAACCGGACGGCCCGGGCCAGCGAGAGCGGCCATCGCCCCACGCGCCGGACGCTACGATCCGAGGCGCTCCAGCAGGATCTCGATGAGCACGACCTGCGCCGGGTTCATGGCGATGCGGGCCTGCTCCGGGGTGAACCAGGCCACCTGGTCCAGCTCGGGCACCTCGATGAAGATGCCCGAGCGGGGCGGCCACTCCATGCGGAAGGTGTTGGAGCGAGCCTCGTTGGGGTCCATGTCGCCCTCCAGGGCCCAGGCGTAGACGGTCTTGCCGCCGCGCTGACGGACGCTTCCGAGCTGGATGAGGCGGGAGCTGGAGCCGACGACGTGGCCGGTCTCCTCACCGAACTCACGCTTGGCTACGGCCAGCAGCTCCTCCCCGTTCTCGGCCTGGCCCTTGGGGATGGACCAGGCGCCCACGTCCTTGTCCTCGAAGTAGGGCCCACCGGGGTGGCCCAGCAGGACCTCGATGCCGTTGGCCGTGCGGCGGAAGAGCAGGATGCCGGCGCTCGTGCGCGAGCGGGAGACTGCTTCAGTCATCGGTCCGCTCCGTGTCGCTGGGCTCACTCGCCGACTTCGCTCCGGTTGCGGGTGGCGGAGTCTCGGCCGGCGCGCTCGCGTCCTCCAGCTGGCCCACGGTCCGCTTGGCCTTGGGGTCCAGGGGCGTGCGTCGGGTCCGTCGGTCGGCGGCCACCAGACGCAGCAGGAAGATGATGGTCTGGCCGCTGAAGAGGAGCAGGATGAGCGTGAAGATCAACAGCGCACCGCTGATGAGCGGATCCCAGCCCCAGGTCACGGTCAGGGGCGTGAAGATGAGGAAGAAGGTCAGCAGCGCGATCTGGATCCAGAAGCAGCCGAGGCCGGGACCACGCTCGGCGTCGAGCGGCTCGCCCTTGTACTCGGGCATCTGGCTCGACGGCGCGTCTGGCGCGGGAGCGTCTGGCGCGGGCGCGTCTGGCGAAGGGAGCTCAGCTGCGGGCAGGCCGTCTGCGGGGGGCTCGGCTGGCACGGGCAGCTCGGCCGCGGGCTGATGGGCTGCAGGCGGCTCGACCGCCGGCTCCGGCGGGGTCGCGGTGGGATCGGTCATGCGGCAGCGGCGGGTTCGGACGCCGCAGCGTCGGTGGTTCGGTCGGGCACGTGCTCATCCTACTTTGTGGCTACCGAACCGGCGCACGGTCCGTGCACGCGGGGGTCGCACGGCTCTTGCCCGGCGTGCTACTCGGGCAGATGATGGTCCCTGAGCAGCATCTTGGGGGAACGAGACATGTCATGCGAGGGCCCCGTCCACTACCGTCGCGCCACCACCGCCGACGCCGCCGGCATCGCTCAAGTGCATGTCGACGGGTGGCAGCGCGCGCACGAGGAGCTCGTGCCCGAGGCCTACCTTGCCTGCAAGTCATCCCTCGGTCGTGAGGAGTTCTGGCGTGGGGAGCTGGAGCTGGAAGCCGCGGACCGCAAGCCGTGGGTCGCGCTCGATGGCGAGCGTGTCATCGGGTTCGCTGATGGCGGTATCGCGCGCGACGACGATCTCGATGCCGGCGTTGGTGAGGTCTACACCCTCTTCGTCACGCCCGAGTGCTGGGAGAAGGGCATCCGCTCGCGCCTGATCGACCACGTGGCGCGCGATCTGCGCGCTCACGACTTCCACCGGGCCGTGTTCTGGGTGCTGGAGGCGGATGAGGTCATGCGCGCCTTCGCCGAGTTCACCGGCTGGCGGCCCGATGGCCACGTGCGCGCGGAAGACTGCGGAGGCGTCAGCGTCACCGAGCTGCGCTACAGCCGCAACCTGGTCTAGAACAGCTCGCGCTCCTGAGGGCCGTTGCGGCCCGCTGAGTCGTGTGCCTTGCCGCTCAGCGGCAACGCTCGAGCACCCCGTGGGGTGGCGCCACGTGCCGGGCCCGCCGGGCTCCCGCTTGCCGCCTCGTGGCAGAACGCGACGTGGCACCCGGCCCGGTGCCGTGGCGTGCCGGTCCGCGGCAAGGACGAGCCCTGATCGCCACCCGGCGGCAAGCGCCCGCAGGACACACGGGCAGTCAGGTCACGATCGACCGCTCAGCGGCAACCCGTGGGGTGGCGCCACGTGCCTGGGCCCGCCGGGCTCCCGCTTGCCGCCTCGTGGCAGAACGCGACGTGGCACCCGGCCCCGGTGCCGTGGCGTGCCGGCCCGCGGCAAGGACGAGCCCTGATGGCCACCCGGCGGCAAGCGCCCGCAGGACGACGCGGCGTCAGGTCACGATCGCCGCCCAGCGGCAACCGCTCGAGCAACCCGCGACGACGCGGCGGCGGGCAACCCACCCGGCGGCAACCCTCGAGCAACCCGCGACGACCCGGCGGCAGGCAACCCACCCGGCGGCAACCCTCGAGCAACCCGCGACACCCAGCGGCAGGCAACCCACCCGGCGGCAGGCAACCGCACCCCGCGGCAGGCGAGCCACCCGCGGCGACCCGCGGACGCACCCAGCGGCCAGGCCGCCTGGCGCCTAGCCCAGGAGCAGCACCTCGTCGGCCGCGGCTCCGTCCTCGCTGAGCCGGATCTGCACACGCTCTGATCGTCGCGGTGGGCACGTTCCTGCCAACGTGGTCGGCACGGATCGGCAGCTCTCGGTGTCCGCGGTCGATGAGCACAGCCAGCCGCACCGCCGACGGGCGTCCGTGGTCCATGAGTGCGTCAAGCGCTGCCCGCGCGGTACGGCCGGTGTAGAGCACATCGTCGACGAGCACGACCGTGGTCACGGTCGGGTCGAACGGCCGCAGCGACGGCGCGGCGATGACCCCCGCCGCATCAGGGTCGAAGACACCACCGCGGTCGTCGCGGTAGGGCGTCACATCGAGCGATACCACCGGCACCGACACGCCCTCGCGCGCTTCGATGGCCTGCGCCAGGCGGGCCGCGAGCGCGGGTCCACGGTGCTCGATACCCACGAGGGCCAGGCCCTCCGCACCACCGTGCTTCTCGACGATCTCGTGGCTCATACGCACGAGCGCACGACGCACCTCGTCGGCGGACATGATCTGGCGAGCGTTCACGGGCGTTCCCACGCCCGCAGCGTAGCCCATGGCCAACGGCCGCGGACGACCATCGGGCTCAGCGCCGGAAGTCGTCCCAGGAGCGGCCGGTGCCGGGATCGTCGTGCGGCGCCATCTCACCCGACGCCTCACGGGTCGTGGCCAGCAGCTCATCGACCGCTCCCTCCGGGCTGATGGGGTTCACGGGCAAGCCCGAGCCCAGCTCCAGCCCGGCGATGTCGCGCAGTCGCGGGTGGATCTCCCAGTGCCAGTGGTATGTCTCGCGCACGCTCTCGTGCAGCGGCGCGGTGTGGAGCACGAGGTTGTAGGGCGGCCCGTCGAGCACATCGAGCAGTCGGATGACCTTCCGCAAGGCCTCGGCGGCACCGGTCAGCTGCTCATCGGTGGCCAGGCTGAAGTCCGCCTCGTGGTGGCGCGGCACGACCCACAGCTCGAAGGGTGAGCGCGAAGCGTAGGGCGCGAAGCAGACCGAAGCCGCGTCCTCGAACACGAGCCGGTCACGCTGGGCCACCTCGTCCGCGACCAGCCGGCACCAGGGACAGCCGCCCTCGCGGATGACGTACCGCGCCGCCCCGCCGAGCTCCTCGCCGATGCGGTGGGGCAGATGGGGCAGGTCGTAGACGTCGAAGCACAGGTGGTTGGTCATGGCTCCGGCCTGCTTGCCGTAGTTCTGGACCACCTGCACGTAGCCGGTGCCGCCGGCCTCTCGTGCCTGCACGATGCGGTCACGCGCGAGGCGCAGCATCTCGATGACGACCTGCTCGCTGGCCACCCCCAGGGACACGTGCTGCTCGAACGGCGCCACGATCGTCTCCCACGAGCCGACGTCGCCGACCAGGCCCATGCGCAGCTCGACCTCCTCGCGCGCAGGCTCCTTGCCCTCCTCCCGCCGGCGTCGGTCGAGCTCGCTGCCGGCCACGGTGAAGGCCTTGGGCTTGAGCACCCGCAGGCGCGTACGGTCGCCGACGACGGGGTCGCAGTTCTGACAGCGACCGCGGAAGTCGCGCACCGGCTCCGCCTCACGTGCGAAGCGGGCGCGGTTGAACTCGCGGTCCACGACCACGGCCACCCACCAGCCGGTGATGTCGTCGCGGCGAAGCTCGAAGAGGCCCCCGGCCACGGCTACACGCCGACCGCTGCGGGAGTGCGGGATCGCTGCTCGGCCGACGCTTCGACCGCTGCTGCCAGTCGCTCGCGGAAGTGCTCTGCGAACCAGGTACCGGCCACGTCCAGGCCCTGTGTGGAGGGCTCCGCGGCAGGCCCGCTCCAGCCCAGCTCGCGGGCCACCGAGGTCACCTCCAGGCCGGCCATGCCGCAGGGGTCGATGAGCTCGAAGTCCTCCAGGCGGGTGGTGATGTTGAGGGCGATGCCGTGGTAGCTGATGCCACGTTCCACGCGCAGGCCGAGCGCCCCCAGCTTGCGCGGCCGAGGACCGTCCTGGGCGACCCAGACACCGGGGTAGCCGGGCCGCGGCGCAGCCTCCACCCCGTAGCGGGCCGCCACGTCAGCCATGGTCAGCTCCAGGGCGCGCACGAACGGCCGCAGCAAGACTGGCAGGTCCCGCAGGCGCACGATGGGGTAGGCCACGAGCTGGCCAGGGCCGTGATAGGTGACCTCGCCGCCACGCTCCACGCGGATGACCTCGATGCCTCGCCGAGCCAGCTCGTCGGGGTCGGCCACGACGTGCTCGTCCTTCGCGTGGCGCCCCAGCGTGAGCACCGGCTCGTGCTCGACCAGCAGGAGCGTATCGCCGATCTGGCCCGCGTCACGGGCGGCGTGCCGGGCGCGCTGCAGCGCCCATGCCTCGCGATAGCGCATTCGGCCGAGCCATTCGACCCTGGGGTCCATGCTCGGAAGGTATCACGCAGCGCTTGGCAGGTCCTTCCGGGCGGCGATCAGGGCAGCAGCTGTCGCAGCGCGAAGACGACGTTGGCCGGCCGCTCGGCGAGGCGGCGCATGTACCAGCGGTACCAGGCGTCGCCGTAGGCCACGAGGCTGAAGGCCGGTTGCCCGGCATCGCGCAGCCGGCGCAGCTCCTGCTCGCGGATGCCGTAGAGCATGTGCACCTCGAGCAGCTCGCTGGGGATGCCCTGGGCCGCGGTGATGGTGCGGATCTGGCCGATGAGCTCGACGTCGTGCGTGCCCAGGGCCAGCCGGGCGTTGCCCGCCGCCGCGGCCTCGGCCACCATCAGGGCCAGCCCCAGGAAGCTGGCGTCGACCGCTGCAGCGTCCCGATAGGCCACCGTGGACGGTTCGTCGTAGGCGCCCTTGACGAGCCGGATGGCCGGCTTCAGCGGCAGCAGACGTGCGATATCAGCCGCGGAACGGCGCAGGTACGACTGGATGGCGATGCCCACGTTGTGGTGGTCGGCCATGAGCGCCTCGGCCAGGTCGAGCGTGCGCTCGGTGTAGTCCGACCCCTCCATGTCGATCCAGAACCAGGTCTCGGCCGCGGCTGCAGCCTCCGCGAGGCCCCCGCAGATGCGCAGGCACGCCTGGGGGTCCTGGTCGAGGCCGAGCTGGGTGGGCTTGATGGAGAGCTCGACGCGACCGACCACGTGGTTCCGCTCGGCGTCGCGGGTGAGCACGGTGCGATAGTGCTCGGCGACGGCTTCGGCCTCGGCCAGCGAGGAGATGTTCTCGCCGAGGCGCGTGAAGAGGACCCCGATGCGCTCGTCGCGCAGCCGTTCGGCCGCGGCGAAGGCGTCCTCGACGCGCTCGCCGGGCATGAAGCGACGGACCGCGCGCCGGGCGAAGCGCAGCTTGGGGATCGTCTCCGCGAGGCGCTCGTTTCGAGCCATCCAGAGCAGGGCGGAACGCATCGGTCGCATCCCCCGAATAGTACGCATGTCACGGCCTCGTCATCGACGTCACCGCTCCGTCACCGCGCCGTGACCGGTGCTTCACGCGAGATGCGCAGGCTGCACCACGTCGTCCGGGCCGTCCGACCCGGAGCAGCGTGGATAAGGAGCAAGACCATGGACTTCAAGCGACGGATCCCGGCCCTGGCGCTGGGCTCGACCGTACTCGCCGCCACCGCTCTCGGCGGTGCCGTGGGGGTGGCCGCGGCCGAGATGGAAGGTGAGGCCAGCTACCGCGTGACCATCGCCAACTCTTGCCCCCGGCCAGCCGCTGACGCCACCGCTGGTGGTGCTGCACGGGGCCGAGGCGTCGCTGGTGGAGGCTGGCGCACCCGCGAGCGAGGGCCTGCAGCAGCTGGCCGAGAACGGCAACGCGCAGGTCCTGGCCGAGGCCCTGAGCGGTGCCGCGGGCGTGGGCGCTGTGATCGTGGGCGAGCACCCCATCGCGGCGGGCGGCATCCCCGGCGCAGCCGAGGTGCCCAGCGTGGCCACGCTCGAGATCAGCGGCCCGGCCGAGGCGGGGCTCATCAGCATCGCCTCCATGCTCATCTGCACCAACGATGGCTTCTCCATCGTGCACGACGCACCGCTGCCCACGGAGGTCGGCGAACGCGCTGTCTTCTACTCCCACGCCTACGACGCGGGCACCGAGATCAACACCGAGTCGTTCGCCGACCTGGTCCCGCCCTGCCAGGGCCTGGTCGGTGTCAGCGGCGAGGCCGAGGGCGTCGGCGCCAGCGACCCCGAGCTGGCCGAGGGAGGCGTCGTGGCAGCCCATCCCGGCATCGCCGGCGAAGCCGATCTCTCGACCATGGCCCACGCCGTGGCAGCGAACCCGGCACTGGTGGTGGTCGAGCGCATCAGCTGATCCCATCGCACACGACGAAGCCCCGGGCCGATGTGGTCCGGGGCGTTCCCATGCCGTCCGTGGCCCAGGCTAGGCGGGTTTGCTGGCGCGCACGATGGCGCTGTGCATCTCCGCTGCCACCGCGTGCGTCGGCTCGACCACCACGTCGGTCAGGCCCACCGCCGCAAGGCCGGCGCGGAACTCGGAGATCGAGAGCGCCCCGGCGATGCAGCCGACGTAGGATCCGCGCTCCGCGCGCTGCTCCGGTGCGAGCTGGTCCTCGGCCACGATGTCCGTGATGCCGATGCGCCCGCCCGGGCGCAGCACGCGGGCGATCTCGGCGAAGACGGCACCCTTGTCGGCGGCGAGGTTGACCACGCAGTTGCTGATGACCACGTCGACCGAGGCATCGGGGAGGGGGATCGACTCGATCGTGCCCTTCACGAACTCGACGTTGGTGGCGCCGGCCTGCGCGGCGTTCTGGCGCGCGAGCCGGAGCATCTCGTCGGTCATGTCCAGGCCGTACGCGTAGCCACCGGGGCCGACGCGCCTGGCCGAGAGCAGCACGTCGATGCCACCGCCGGAGCCGAGGTCGAGCACGGTCTCACCCTCGTGCAGCTCCGCCACGGCCACGGGATTGCCGCAGCCGAGCGAGGCCAGCGTCGCCGCGGAGGGCAGCCCGTCCAGCTCGATGGCGCTGTAGAGGGCAGCTCCGTAGCCCTCCTGGGTCTCGACGGCCTGTGGTTCACAGCAGGACGCATCGGCCGCCGGCCCACAGCATCCGGCGTCGGCACCCGCCTCCTGGCCAAGTACCTGCAGGGCCGCGTCCGCATAGCGCGCACGGACGACCTCATGGATGCGCTCGTCCGGGGTGGTGGTGCTGACCATGGCGTTCGTTCCCTTCGTGTATCGATGACCATCAATATAACGAGTGACAATATCGATGTCAATCGATATACTGCCTCCATGAAGCGCACCACCGACCCGGATGTGCGGCTGCTGCAGGCCGCAGCGGACCCCGCGCGGCTGTCCATCCTGCGTCAGCTGTCGAGTGACGGACCCACCTGCGCGTGTGACTTCAGCGACTGCTGCGATATCAGCCAGCCCACGGTCTCCCACCACCTCAAGGTGCTGCGGGAGGCCGGCTGGATCACGGGCGAGCGACGCGGGACCTGGATCTGGTACGCCATCCGCCCTGAGGCCGTCGAGCGGTTCGGGGCACTTGCCTCGGCCATCCAGCCGGCACCGGCTCGTCCGGCGGCGAGCCTGGGACCGCGAGCGGATGACACCCGCGAGCTGACCGTGCTCGGGTCCGACTGGCGCCAGTGGTAGGCGTCAGGCCGACGATCGCCACGCTTGAGGGGTGACGACCTCACCCACGCGGACATCGAGACGGCCGTGGCGGCGTTGGCGCTCGCCGGACGTCCCGGCGGGGGATGGCCGCTCGGGTGCCTCGACAGCGGGCGCGGAACGGGGCAGGATGCTGCGTATCAGTCGTTCCCCGGAGGTGCCTGCCGTGCTGTCAGCCCAGCGCGTATCCATCGTCGTCGGCCTCGTGGCCGCATCGCTCCTCACCGCCTCGCTCGGCGCCCTGGCCCAGGAGTCGGAGGAGTTCCTCGGACCGGACGCGGAGGCGCCCCTGAGCGGCTACACCCGCAGTGACGGCACGATCGTGCTCACCGACGAGTCGTTCTGCCGGTACCTGCTGGGCTCGGCGCTCGGTGAGCGCAAGCTGACCTACGTGGACCTGCTGGACAAGAGCAAGAAGCAGAAGCGGGCCCGCAGCGCCGGGTTCGTGGCCGGATCCGACGAGGCCGCGGTCGCGAGCTGCGTGGAGGTGCTCACCGCCAGCCGAACCGAAGCGCCCGACGACGACACGCTCGCGGCCTGGGCCCGCGCTGCTGCGGTCGTGCCCGAGGCCTACGTCGGCCTCCTGCCCGATGACTTCGTGGCCCAGCCGCTGGCCCAGCCTGACCAGGTCGGCGCCGCGGCTCGCACCAGCGGCTTCGGCGATCTCATCTCGGCGCCCTTCTCGGTCACGCCGGGACCGTGGCTCGCAGAGCTGGATGCGTCGGCCTGCGAGCGCTGGGAGGGCACGCTTCGCGATGCTCGTGACCCCCAGGTCGCCTTCCCCTTGCAGGACAGCCGCGAGTACCTCTACGAGCTCACCGCCGGCCACTACTACTGGGACGTGAGCGCGGCCGACTGCGAGTGGAGCGTGGACCTGGTGCCCGTACAGCTGGGGCCTGAGCCCACGCCCACGCCGGAGCCGCGGGCCGTGGTGCCACGGCTCTTCGCGCCCGACTGGGATCGCGGCATGAACGCGCCCAACCCGGACCACCTGACCCCGGCCCAGGCACGCGAGGCCGTCTTCGCGGCTGGCCTCACGACCGGCGTGTGTACCACTGATGATTCGGCCAACCACGGTGACCGCATCTGGAAGCAGGAGCCCGCGGCCGGCTCGCTCGTCGACTTCGGCACGCCGGTCGATGTCTGGGTCGGACGCGATTGCGACATCTACGAAGGCTCGCGCGTCGTCGAGTAGGCCCCCTGCGTCCCGCGCTCAGCCCGCGGCCGTCAGCTCCGCTCCCTCGCGCCACTCGGTGAGCGCGCGCCAGGCGACGCGCTGCAGGAAGGCGGCGTCCTCAGGGTCGACGCCGAGCGCGTAGGGCAGCCCCTCGGGGCTGCGGTCGAAGAGCGTGGCGTAGACGGTGGCCGCCGCGAGGTAGGCCCCATTCCAGCTGGCATGGACGTGGTCGTCGCTGATGAGCTCCAGCTCGGGTCGCTCCGCGCGGGCCAGCTCGAAGGCATAGGCCGCCGGTGCGACCGGGACGCCCAGCTCCCGCTCGATCGTGCGGTGCGCCTCGATGACGTCGGCCATGTCCGACCAATCACCGAAGCCCCGCGGCCAGGTCATGAAGAAGACGGTCTCCGCGCCCGACCTGAGGATCTCCTCGTGCAGCAGACGGGCGTGCTCCAGGAAGGGCTCGGCCGTGCGCGTCTCCGCGCCCGCGAGGTAGCCCTGCAGCACGACGACGTCGAAGCCTCCGGTGCGGATGCGCTCGCGCGCTCCGTTCTGCCAGTGGTAGCCGAGCGTGACGCCGCCCTTGGTCATGGCCTCCGCCACGACCGAGCGCGCGGGGTCCTCGGCGGCGACGAAGTTCCTGACCTGCCAATCGAGCCCCCCGTTGCGCGCGGTGTGGCTGTTGCCGACGAAGAGGATGCGTTCCGGTCGTGGCTCGGCGGACGGTTCGTCGTCTTGCGCAGCGGCACCGGCCACCGCGCCCGCGAGGAGGCTGATGGCAGCGAGCGCGACGAGGCAGGCGCGGCGGGTGTTCACGGCGATTCATGCTGCCATGGATCGGCCGTAGGATTCCACCAGTACGAAGGACGCATGCGGAGCCAGTCCCATGAGACTCGATCACATCGAGATCGAGGCCTTTCGCGGCATCGATCGCCTCACGGTCGACCTCGACGAGCTGACCACGATCATCGGCGAGCACGACTGCGGCAAGTCATCCCTGCTGCGGGCGATCGGCCGTGTGCTCAGCCCGCGCGATCCGGACGTGGTGCCAAGCTTCAGCGTGGCCGACTTCCATCGACCCGGACCGGACGAGGCCGAGCGAGCGACCACGCTGGCGATCACGCTCGGCCTTCGCCCAGGCGAGGACGACGATGACCTGGCGCAGGGCCTGCCCGGCATCGAAGACGGCGGGCTGAGCCTGCGGGTCCTGGCGCACCGCGACGACAGCGGCCGAGCCCACCACCAGCGTCGATGTCATCGACCGCGCCGGCGTGCCCCTCGAGGGCATCGATGCGGAGGCGTTGCTGGCCCGGCTTCGGCGGCGACATCCGGCGGTCATCGTGCGTGGGCCGCGGACGACGGTGCGCTCCGCCGACAGCGATGCCACCGGGCGCACCAGCCGCCTGCGCTCCGTGCTCACGCGCGCCGCCGAGCCTCGAGAGCCGCTCACCTGGGACCAGATCAGCGAGGTTCGCGAGGACGTGCTCGCGGCCGGTGGTCGCCTGGCCGATCAGCTCGGTCCCACGCCGGAGCGGCGTCGCTCGGTGCTGGCCATGACCGACACGCCGCGGGCCCTCACCACGGACCTGGGCCGTGCCCTCGAGGAGGACGCCGGCAGCCAACGCCGCATGGCTGCCTTCTGGCTGCTCGTGTCCATCCTCGACGGGGTGCCCGAGGAGGGCCTGGGTGAAGCGGCCGAGCCGATCCTGCTGTTCGACGACATCGAGGCCAACCTGCACCCGACCTGGCTGGCGGCGCTGGCGGCAGTGGCCTTCAACCTGCCCTTCCAGCAGATCGTGGCCACCCACTCGCCGGAGGTCCTCACGTGGGTGCCGCTGAGCTCGCTGCGGCGCCTCTCGCGCCGGCCGGATGGCATCGCCACGTGGACCGTCCGCGGGGAGCGCTACTCGGCGGAGGAGCTGCGCCGGCTCACCTTCCACGTGCGGCTCAACCGGGGCGGTTCCTTCTTCGCCCGCTGCTGGGTGCTGGTCGAGGGCGAGACCGAGGCCTGGCTGGTGCCCGAGTTCGCGCGCATCGCCGGGGTCGAGTTCCCGGTCGAAGGCATTCGCGCCATCGAGTTCGCGCAGTGCGGGGTAGAGCCGTTGCTGAAGCTGGCTGATGACCTGGGTATCGGCTGGGTCGTGCTCACTGACGGCGATCCGGCGGGGCAGAACTACGCCCGCAGGGTGCGCTCGTATCTCGATGACGGCGGCGTCGGCGAGGTGGTGGTGCTGCCAGCCCACGACATCGAGCACTACCTGCTCGAGAGTGGCTATCGCGAGGTCATGCGCGCGGCCGCTGGCGTCGGTCAGACGCGTCACGCGGGCAAGATCATCAAGGCCGCGACCGAACAGGTGACCAAGCCGGGGCTGGCGCTGCTCATCCTCGCCGAGGCCGACGAGCGCGGGTCCGAGGCGGTGCCGCCGGTCCTGCGAGACCTGGCCTGGACCGCGCTGCGAGTCGCACGCGGGGAGTAGCGTCCGCTAGCGCGAGTACTCCCGGCGCATCTCCGCGAGGGCCGCACCGATGGCCGCGATCGACGTCTGGTCGACGGGGCCGAGACCGTACGGGCCTGGTCGTTCCGAGACTCGGCTCGTGGCCGCTCTCTGGCCCAAGACCCAGGGCCCGGGCAGCTTGCTCCAGACGCTGGTCGAGTGTGAGCAGGGGAGTGCGCGTTGCCTCCGCGACCGCCAGGTAGGCGGCGTCGTACATCGACAAGCGCGTGCTCGTGGGCGAGCTGTAGGGCTCTGAGCCGGATCGGGACGGTCGAGCTCCACGCTCTCTACCCCGAGTGCCTCAGCACGGATCATCGCCTCCAGCGCGAACTCCTCCCGGACCCCGCGGGCGCGCGCGAGTCGGTTGCCGATCTCCATCCAGATGAGCGGGGGAGCTACCAGCAGCTGGCGTTCGGCCCGAGCCGCCGCGATGGTCTCGTCGACCCACGGCGGTCGCGGTTCGTCGAGGAGCCACGCGAGGACGACCGAGGCATCCACCGTCACCCGCGTCATCAGTGACTCTCGCGATCCGCCCGGAGCCAGTCGACGGCGTTGGGCTCGTCATCGTCTGGCGGTCGTGACTCGCGATAGCGACGCCGCCAGTCCTCGAGCGCCTCCCAGGCGGCCTCGCGCTGCTTGCGAGTCTCCTCGGTATCGGGGTCCAGTCGCTGCGCTTCCTCCACGGAGACGAGCACGGCCATGGGCTTGTGGTCGCGCTCGATGAGGAAGCGCTCACCGGCTGAGGCTTCGTCGAGGATGCGGCCCAGCGAGCGCCGCAGGTCCATGGGCGTGACGGTCTTCATCAAGCCATGATAGCCGGATATGGCAATGAAGTATAAGAGTCTGGCTAGCGAGCTCGGAACGGGGCTCCGTGGCCGGGCACGATGAGCGTGGCCACCTCGAGGACGCGAGCGCGATGCTTCTCGACGGCGGCCGGATCCACGTCGAGGCCGCTGCCGGGCGAACCCTGGTAGACCCAGAGGTGGGTGAGGGCGGCCACGCCGTCATCGGTCTCGACGAGGGTGGTGATGTCCTGGGGTGTGTGGCCCGGGGTCTCGAGCAGGCGGATGCCTGGGGACAGCTGGACGCCTTCAGCCGCTCGCGGTGTCCACTGGTCGTGGCGGTAGGTGGCCCAGTGGTCGTGGATGGCGACCTCGGGAAAGAGCGCGATGTTGACCGTGTGGTCGGGATGGTGGTGGGAGAGGATGACGTCGGTGACCTGCTCGGGCCTGACGCCGAGTGCCGCGAGGGGGTCCAGGATGGCGGCGCGGGAGGGGACCATGCCCGGGTCCACGACGGCCGTCACGTCGCCATCTCGCAGCAGGCTGACCGTGCCGGCCACTCCGCGCTCGTTGCCATAGCCCTCGAACAACACGTCCAGTCGTGCCACGTCATCTCCGATCGTCGTCGTTGGTGGAAGAGCTCCGACCCTAGCAGGGCTGTGCTGTGTCACACAGTCGTCACGGTCGGGGTCGACGCTCCGGGTCGATGGGCCGGCTGCCCAGGCCGGCCCTGCACTGGAGGTCAAGATGGCCAAGTTCGTAGTGGTCTACTCAGGTGGCATGGGCATGGCTGCGAGCCCGGAGGAGCAGGAACGGATCATAGGGGAGTGGGGTGCCTGGTACGGCAAGCTGGGCCCGGCCATCGTTGACGGTGGCAACCCCTTCGCCGCGTCCAAGAGCTTCTCGGGCGCAGGTGCCAGCGCGGCGGACGGGCCGGGTGCGCTGCCGGCGACCGGCTACACCATCATCGAGGCCGATTCGCTCGATGGCGCGGCCGCTGCCTGCGCAGATCATCCCCATCTCAGCCATGGCGGGCAGCTGACCGTGTTCGAGACCATCGACATGGGCTGACGCCCGAAGCAGTGAACACGTCGCACAGCGGCCTCGGCTGAGGCCGCTGTGCTACTTTCTACGCACTCCCGGGCGGGAGTAACTCAGTTGGTAGAGTGTCTGCTTCCCAAGCAGAATGTCGCGGGTTCGAGTCCCGTCTCCCGCTCCACTGCCTCGTCGGCTAGTCCGGCACAGTCCACGCCGGGCCGCTCGACGTTGATGAGCCGAAGGCCTCTCGACTTCGAGCAACTCCTTGTCACACTTGCCCCACTCCACGTATCTAGTGGGCATGGGGGCAATGGCACAGGTCGCTGACCAGGACTTCGTCGGGGTCGTCGAGTCCGCTGCCGCGGGGGACGAGATCGCCTTCGGTCGCATCGTCGCCGCGTACCACGACGAGATGTGCCGGGTCTGCGCCTACATCTCCGGCGATGACCAGCTGGCAGAGGATGCCGTGCAGACGGCCTGGTCCATCGCTTGGCGCAAGCTCGACTCGCTGCGCGAGCCCGAACGGCTGCGGCCATGGCTGATGCGCGTCGCGGTCAACGAGACCAGGAAGCTGCTGGGCAAGCGCGGACACCGTGCGCGGGTCGAGGTCGCGCTCGATGCCTCGCTTGTGTCCGGTGGCATCGACCCGGCGACCGGCATCGACACGCTCGACATGCTTACCGCGCTCGGTGGACTCGATCCTGATGAACGCACGCTCCTGGCCCTGCGCTACGGGCTCGGTTTCGATGCCACAGAGCTGGCGGGTGTCCTCGGGATGAGTCCTGCGGGCACCCGGCAACGGCTCAAGCGCCTCCTCGATCGACTCAGGCAGGAGCTTCGATGATGGACGACATGAACGCCTTCGAACGCCAGCTCGCCGGCGTGGTCCGGCAGACGATGCGTCCGCCGCGCCCGGTCGATGTCGAAGCCATCGTCGCAGCCACGACGACCCGGGGCGGCCGCTGGTCGGTCACCACCCGACGACTCCGGGGCGGCCCAGACCTGACCCCGACAGGTGGGGGCGTCTCCGTGTTCTCCGGGCTCAAGTCCATCGCCTTCGCCGCCGCCATCATCGCGCTGTTCGGTGGCTTCCTGCTCGCGAGCCATGCCAGGCCGGAAGTCGAGGATGTGGTCCCGGCCGCAGCGTCGAGCGGGCCGGGCACGTTCAGCCCGGCAGGCTCGCTCGAACGGGCACGGTCTCACCACACGGCCACGCTCCTGCCCGACGGCCGTGTGCTCGTCATCGGAGGCTTCGATCCCATCACCAACACGATCGCCGGGGTTCCCACCGCCGAGATCTGGGATCCGGCGACCTCCTCCTTCGGCCCTGCCGGTCGGCTCTTCACAGCTCGTGACGGGCACACGGCCACGCTCCTGCCCGACGGCCGTGTCCTCGTCATCGGCGGCTGGGGGGACAGCGTCGGCTCGGTGGAAGCCTGGGACCCGGAGACCGAGTCGTTCAGTCCGGCAGGCTCGCTCGCCGAGCCCCGCCTATCCGCTACCGGCACGCTCCTGCCCGACGGACGTATCCTCGTCGTTGGTGGCTTCGGTGGCGGTGTCCCGAAGGACTCGGCGGAACTCTGGGACCCGACGAGCGCCTCCTCGGAGTCTGGGGGCCTCATGGGCGATGGACGCGCGGCGCACACGGCTACGCTCCTGCCCGACGGCCGCGTCCTCGTGGTCGGTGGCATGGACGTCGATGACCACAGGCTGGCGTCAGCGGAGATCTGGGACCCGGCGACGGGGTCGTTCGAGCCCACGGGCTCGCTCGCCGAGGGCCGCGACTTCCATACTGCGACGCTCCTGCCCGATGGCCGCGTGCTCATCGCAGGCGGCGCGGGTGGCCTACACCCCGCTGAGGTCTGGGACCCGGCGACAGGATCCTTCAGCCCGGCGGGCTCACTCGCCATCGGGCATTCGCGACACACCGCCACGCTGCTGCCCGATGGACGTGTGCTCGTGGTCGGCGGTGACTGGGAGAACGCCCAGGGCTCAGCGGAGCTCTGGGACCCGGCTACAGAGTCCTTCAGCCCAGCCGCTTCGCTGGCCGACAGGCGCTGGGGCCACACGGCTACGCTCCTGCCCGACGGCCGCGTCCTCGTGGTCGGTGGCAGCAGCTCAGCCTCAGCGGAGGTCTGGGCGCTCAGTGATGGAAGGCCCGCAGCGGGCGAGCACATCGATTAGGTCATCACGCCAGCGACCGGTACGGCACCGAGTCGTCCGGAGCGCGGAGTACAGGGAGGTCGTCTCATGCGACGGTCGTGGGCCACAGGTGCACTCATCTCGACATGTCTTGTGCTGGGCGGGCTGCCAGTCCTGGCCCAGGAGACGTCACCGTCGCCGGTGCCGGCACCTGCCGGCTCGCTCGATCTCGGGGACCGCACCCTGGTGCTGTCCACGACCACGGGCCTGGTCGAGCTGCAGGACTCGATCCAGACGCAGGACGGCGACATCCTGCAGTCGCGCGACCTGGTGTGGCAGTACCAGTTCCACTCGACCGACCCGCGTCTCGATGGGACATTCGAGCAGGTCATCAACTACGACCTGCGGCCCGATGGCAGTGCCGACATGTGGGGCACGGGGACCCTGACCAACGCTGGCGGGACCTGGGAAGGTCCGTGGACCGGGGTGATCGCACGGAACGGTGGCATCCACTATCTCCTCCAGACCTTCACCGGGACGGGGGGCTATGAGGGACTCGTCTATAAGTCCCTGACTCACACGGAATCGGGACCCGAGTACTCCGAGCCCGACCTCCCGCTGTCGGTCAGCCTCGGCTGGATCGAGCCGATGGACTAGAAGACTCCGGTTGGTAGGGTCGCTCAGGCCGCTCCACTTCCCAAGCAGAATGTCGCGGGTTCGAGTCCCGTCTCCCGCTCCACTTCCTCAGTGCACGCTCGTGGCGACACTCTGCCTGGAGTTGCCGGGCCGCTACCAGGTTGTCACTGCGCTCAGCGACACGCTTGGGCGGTTGCTGTAGTCACGAACCACGTGGACGACTGGCATGTTCCCCGCGACTAGCGGCGAAATGGGCTAATCACGTACCTGTTGACCACTCATTACTTGTAAGGGTCAAGATCGACTCGGTCCCGCAAGAGTGAGGGTATGGACCAAGACCTCGTGGTACGGACTCAGCAGGGTGACCAGCGTGCGTTCGAAACACTGACCGCCAGCAACCATCCGCGCTTGTTCCGCGTGGCCCACGGCATCTTGGGTGACCCACATCTGGCCGAGGATGCGACCCAGCAGGCGTTCCTTGACATCTGGCGCAATATCCCGCGACTCCGCGACCCAGGCAAGTTCGAAGGCTGGTCATACCGACTGCTCGTCCACGCCTGCTATGCCGAGGCGAAGCGCAAGCCCGATTGGACGCACTACGACGACCTGCCAACGGGAAGCGAGCCGATGGCGGGCGAGACCTACACGTCCGTGGTCGAACGCGACCGGTTGGAGCGGGCCTTTGCGCAGTTGTCGTTGGACCATCGCGCGGTCATCGTCCTGCGCTACCTGCTCGACATGACGCCGGAGAAGGTCGCCGAGACGCTCGGCATCCCCCGACGGACCGTCTATTCGAGGTTGAAGCGAGCGATGCCAGCGATGCGTGCGGCGCTTGAAGCGGACGCAAGGCCCGTCTCAGGAGCAGCCACCTCCAAGGAACTCATCTGATGAAGGACGAGAAGTACACGCCAGAAGTCGGCTCGTGGCTGAAGGGTCGAGAGGTCCCGCACCCCGACTCACAGCAGACCGCGCGCCAAGTCGCCGCTCGACTGCCACACATCGGCCAGCGAGGCCGCTGGTGGCCGCTGCCATCGTTCAGACGCCCGCCGAACACCGACCAGACGACCGATTACCAACCCAGCCCCATCCCGTCCGCGAACGGCCACACCCCCACCGTCATCGGGAGGACCACATCCATGCTCAGTCCAGTCAAGGCCATCACCGCCGGTGCCCTCGTCTTCGCCATCGGAGGTGCCTTCCTCATCGCGCAGCCGTTCGAGCAGCAGGGCGGCGTACCGGGGGCGGAGGCCGAGCCATCGCGCCGACGTGGGTCACGGCACCGTCCAGCCCGGTTGCTCAGACGGGACATCGGCAGTGGACATCGATGTCATTCGCAGCCGCAACTTCGAGTGCAGTCCGCAGGCAAGGACCTCCAGCGACCCACGCCTCACCGGTGAAGTGGCGAGGCGTGGAGTTAGGACACCTACCGGATGGACGACGGCTCCGGCTCCAAGTCGGTCAGCATGGATGCCGCCTATCTGCGAAACGAGGGCGGCAGCTGGACGTGCTCGGCCATCGACCTCCTCGACGCTTCGGCTCGCTCCAGCTTGCATTGACCGGTTCGGCCCGCACCTGCATCGGGGACGACGGCTACGAGGGCCTCTCGGCCATCCTCGCTAGCGAGGATGGCCCGGGCTACTCCGAGGAGTTCGTCGGACTCATCTTCCCAGGAGACTTCCCGCCGCTGCCGGAGGCACCGGCCGCGGAGTAGGTCTCAGCATGCGCCACCCCCTAGTGACATGGGTCCCTCGGTCGTCGGGCTGCGGGACCTGCCTCTGGTGCCGTGCCTCCTGGGGGAGTGTGGACACGGCACCGATGCGTCCAACCGACCCGTTCCCCGTCATGGCCGCGGGCCTCATCCCGCCCTCGTCGCGACACTCTGACCATCGCTCTATCGCTCATACCCCCAAGCGTGGTGCCACATCGTTGGGACCGGGCTGCCTCCCAAGCATGATGTCGCGGGTTCAAGTCCCGTCTCCCGCTCCACTTCCTTCCTTTCGTGCTTGGTCAACCGATGACGCGACCCATGGATCGAAGCTACCGGAGTTGCGCACGGCGTCCTCTGGACGAGGGCGTGACTCGTATCCGACGGGGGCAAGCCTCCATGGCGTCGGCAAGCATCTAGCCCCGAGGTCGGCCAACCTTTCGCGGCCTTGATTCGTCATATCGATATGGGGGACGACAGCGGACCTTGACGCGGGGACGGACGATGTGGGCAGGGGGTACCGTGCGTACACCGGTGTCGAGGCTTGACTCCACGAGCCGCTCGGATACGTGGGAGCGCGCGGCTGCCTTCCGAAGCCTCGCCGAGCACAGCCTCGATTCGAGCTTCCGTCTCGCGAATGTCATCCTCGGAAACCCCGCCGAGGCGGAGGACGCCGTTCAGGATGCGTTCGTCACGGCTTGGCGGAAGTGGGGAAGCTTGCGTGACCCAGCCAAGGCCGAGGCGTGGTTCAAGCGCATCCTGGTCAACACCTGCCGAGATCGTCTCCGCGCTCGGGCGCGACGGCGGATCGATGACATCGCCGCGCACCACTCGATGGCGACACCTGACCCCACAGCGTGGGTAGACCAACACGTCCTACTCGAAGAGGCCTTGAGCCACCTCGACGCCGATGACCAGATCCTCATCGTGCTGCGCTACGACCTGGATCTCGTGCTTGACGATATCGCCAACCTGCTCGGCATCCCCGGCGGGACCGTGAAGTGGCGACTCAACCGGGCACACAAGCGCCTGCGCTCAGTCCTGGAGCGGACCGGAGGACGCTCGTCATGAGAAACGACGAACTTGGTCTTGACCTCGAGCGCCTCGTTTCCGAGCGCAGGCGTGTCGAGCCATCGGCCGGACTACGACACTCGGTCTGGGCGATCCCGGACCGGGCGCCCATCAAGCGGTCATGGTTCAGGCCCACCGACACAGGAGGGTCCACGATGTACTCCGTACTCAGGTTCGTCGCTGCGAGCGTCATCGCGGCGCTCTTCGGCGGCTTCCTGCTGGCAGGTGTCTTCGATGCGCCCAGTGACTCAGGGCCTGTTCCGGCGGCGCCGACCGTGTCGCCCTCGGCGACCACGACCGCGGATCTGCTCGCGGGCATGCACACCGAGGAGGTCGAGCCGGGAGTCCTGCGGGTCGTCAACGATGGCTATCGTGACCTCACGCTGCTGCCCGGGACCTGGGGGCAGCATGGTGGCGTGACCATCGGCTCCGAAGGCGCCGTCTGGATCCACACCGCAAGCGGTCACTATTTCCGGGTCGGCGAGGAGCAGTCTCGGGTCCTTCCGCGGGAGTTCCTGAGCACCGACAACTCACCCCAGAGCACGTTCGGCGCCGATGCCCTGCAGGCGGGACCGGGTGGCCAGCTCTGGGCGCGGGATGCCAGGCTCGGCCGGGTGACCACCTCGATCGGAGATGAGTGGATCGAGCGAGCAGACCTGGCCGTCGAGGCCATGGCGGTCGACGACCACAATGAGGCTTGGGCAGCGAACCGTTGGGGCCTGCTGCACGCGGACGCAGAAGACGAGACGCTCATCGCCTGGCCCGATGCCTCGCCTCGTGAAGTCGCGCCATACACACTCGCCATCAGCGCTGACGGCCGTGCGTTCGTGCTGGCCGGATCTCCGGAGGCGGATCCGGAGGCGGGCCTCTTCGACATGCTTCTGCGATACGACAGGACTGGCTGGACCGAGCTGGGCTTGCCCAGTCCGATCTCAGCCTACTTCCCCGGCGACGGCATGGGCGTCGGTGCTGATGGGACGGTCTGGGTGGCCGGGGACGACCACGGCGACACCGACTACATGCACCACCGCCTAGCTCGCCTTGACGGAGCCGGATGGACGACCTTCACCGACGCCGACGGCGTCGAGCCCTGGGGTGGCAAGGAAGGCTTCGTTCCCGAGGAGACGCTTGGAGTAAGCACCGACGGCAGCGTCTGGGTCGACGCCAGCACATCGGGCAGCGGTTGGTGGGCCGAATGCGATGGCGTGGCTCGGTTCGACGGGGTCACCTGGACGGAGTACCTGTCGGGCCAGTGCCTCGTCGATATCGACTTCGCACCCGATGGCAGCGCCTGGGTCCTGGCCACGAAGGATGGCACCCAGGCCGAGATCTACCCGTACGTCATCACGCCCGAGGCGCTCGTTACCACCGAGTAGACCACGGCCACGTTCGAACGGAGGAGATGTGATGCACTCGCGGAAGGCATGTCTGGCAGGGGTCGTGAGCCTTCTACTGCTCGGCACCCTCGGACACGGGGCCATGGCGCAGGACCAGCAGGGCACCGCCACTCACGTCAGCGGGAGATCGCCAGGTGGAAGCGTCGTGTCCGAAGGCTCGCAGGACGACGGGATCTACGGCGTTCGTGGTGCGCTCTACGAGCACGCCATCGAGTGGAGCGATCCACGTCTGCCCACCTTGATGCGGGTCGCTGAGAACGTGGATTGGCACCCGACCAGCGACGGCACCGGGGCGGCTATCACGGTCGTCAGCTCCGTGCGACTCGAGGGCTCGGAGGGTGCCTGGACGGGACTCGAGTACGGGCTCATCGAGGATACGGATCCCGATGGTGCGGTCACCAGGCTGGTGGTCCTCGAGGGCGAGGGCGCGTATGTGGGGCTCTCGGCCATGCTCAGGCGGACGTATGAGGACGCCGACTATGGTAAGCCGGTCTTCGACGGCTACATCTTCGATGGTGGGATGACGCCCATGCCGGATGCGCTCGACGCGTTCGAGGAGGCAGCCGAGTCCATCCCTGAACGGACCGCAGCACCGGAACCCTCGCCAGCGCCCGCGGGCGAGATGACGTTCGTCAGCGGCACCGAGAGCTGTGGCGCGCGCACCCCCGCGATCGAGGTCGCAGCGGACGGCAGCTGGGATGCGCAAGGTTCCGTCGCGACGTGCCAGAACGATATGAGTGACCCGCGCGTGAGCGGCGCCTGGACCAACACGCTGAACGCAAGCTGCTTCGGCAAGGACCTCTGCCTCATCGGGGGCACGGCGGTCCTCGAGGGCTCCGACGGTGGCTGGGAGTGCTCGTGGTCAGGCAGCAACTACCCTGTCGGCGAGCGACAGTTCGGCTACTGGCCCCTCCTTCTGAGCGCGGTCTGTCCGGGCACCGGCGCTTACGACGGGCTGACCTACGTCTACCAGCATTCCAGTACCGAGCTCTTCGAGGACTCGAGCTTCAACGGCGTGATCTACGACGGTCCCCCTCCGTCCATCGAGTAGTGCCGGCGAGCGGACACTGCCGCCTGCAGGGCCAGGGACACAAGGGGCCAGGGCTCGCTGGTCCGATTCGGCTCGCGTCACGACACCATGACTGTGGCCGTTTCGCTCACCCTCCCACGCTCGTAGCACGCCGCTCCATGGCACCCCAAGTGATGTAGCGGTCGCGTTCGGTGAGTCGTGCGCCCTTCATCTTCTTCTGCTCGACACGTCAGAGACCATAGGGGCTGAACGGCTGAGACAGATGCCCGGCCTCGGGGCCTATATGAGGTATGGGGGCGATGACGCGGACGGCTGGTCGGCAGCTCGCAGGCGTGCTATCGGCTGCGGTCGCGGGCGACGAGATCGCCTTCCGCCGGATCATCGCCGCCTATCACGAGGACATGCGCCGGGTCGCCGCGTATGTGGCAGCGGACCACGCCGTCGCGGAGGAGGCAACCCAAGCGGCCTGGCTCATCGCTTGGAGGAAGCTCGGCAACGTGCGCGACGAAGCGCACCTGCGGCCGTGGCTCATCTCCGTCGCCGCCAACGAGGCCAAGCGTCTCGTGCGCAAGCAGCGACGACGCGCCATGTTCGAAGCCGCCGCGGACGCCGCGGACGAGCCTGGCGGTGTCGATCCGGCGACAGGCATCGCGATCTCGACCTCGACGCTGCGATGTCACGGCTCGAGCCCGACGACCGCGCCCTGCTCGCCATGCGCTACGTGGCGGGTTTCGACGCGACCGAGCTCGCCGCCGCGACCGGCATCAGCCCGTCCGGCACCCGCAGTCGCCTTGAACGCCTGCTCCGACGACTCCGTGAGGACCTCGACGATGGATGACATGAGCGCCTTCGAACGCCAGGCGGAACGCCGCATCCAACGCTTCGTCGGTCCGGTCCGCCCGGTCGATGACCTTGCGGTCTTCGACGCCGTCGTCGCCACGAGCCGATCACAGGGATGGAGCTTCTCCATGTGGTCCGCCGTCAAGTTCGTCGCCGCAGCCTTCATCGTGGCGCTGTTCGGCGGCTTCCTGCTCGCAGGCGTCCTCACCTCACAGCAGGGCGATGAGATGGCTCCGGCGGCGGTCCCCGAGTCACCGGCGCCGGCGACGACCGATGAGCTGCTCTCGGGCATGGTCACCAAGGAGGTCGAACCGAGCATCTTCCGGGTCGACCATGACAGCGTGCGAGATCTCTCGCCAGCTGGCAACCAGTATCTCGACGTCGGCCAGGACGGGAGCATCTGGCTCGCGAGCTACTCCGGCGATCTCTCGAAGCTCGGGGTCGCGGAAACGCACCGCTGGCAGCTCCGCCAGGGCGAGCACCTGAAGGATCTGGCGGTCGCATCTGACGGGAAGGTCTGGGCTGTGGTCCTGGGCGAGGAGCTTGAGGGTTCCACCCTCCGTTCATTCGACGGGGAGCGGTGGACGACTCACGCCGCGGCGGACACCGCCGGGTTCTTCGGTGACGTGGAGATCGCCCCGGATGGCGTGATCTGGGCGGTGTTGTCGGACCGGGTCCTCGGGTATCTCGACACCGACGGTTCGGAGTGGCAGACCGTCGAGACGCCGATGCCAGTGCGGACGGCGTTCATGGATAACGAGCTCGGCTTCGTGGCGACCGAGTCCGGAGTGTGGGTACGGTACGGGCTTGGGGTCTGGCACTACGCCGATGGGTCGTGGGAGCAGATACCGTACCGCGACCCCGACACCGGAGCGATGCCGGAAGGCGTGTTCTGGGGCATCGGTGACGAGACAGCCCTCTACCGACACGACGCGACCGGTTGGCAGCATTGGTCCCTCACGAACGACCGCATGCTGGCGAGTTGGAGTCGCGTGCCTCATGGCGTGGCACCGGACGGCAGCTTCTGGGCCGCCTGGCCCGGGAGAGGCGCCTTGGGGACGCCGGACTGCCTGGGTGTCAACCGCTTCGACGGGCGGGCATGGGAGCGGTACCTGCCGGACATGTATGTGCATCCGTTGGGGATGGACATCGCCCCCGACGGCTCGGTCTGGCTGATCGCATGGGAAGACAAGGGCGTCGACGATCTAGGCTACCGGTCAGACGGACATCTCTACGTCATCACCCCCGAGGCCGTGGCGGCTACCAGCGACACTCCCTCGCCCATGGCGGCCGAGGAATTGCTCGCAGGCATGGTCACCGAGGAGTTCGAATCGGGCGTCTACAAGATCGTGGACCACGGCGTGGGGGATGTCGATCCGTGGGATCGGCCTCCCGCCACGGCTGTCGTCGCCGGCCAGGACGGGAGCATCTGGCGGTGGGGCTCCCAGGTCGGGAGCGCGGCGTCCATCGACTGGCAGCTCGAGGAGCAGGACTTCGTGGAGGACTTCGAGGTCGCGCCTGACGGGACGGTCTGGGCCATCGTCAGCAACGGGGATGGGTCTGCCCTACGTTCGTTCGACGGCGAGACGTGGGCGGTCCATGGTGCGGTGGACTTCACTGGTCTCGTGGCTGACGAGCGTGGCATTGGCCACGTGGAGATGGCTTCGAACGGCCGGGTCTGGGCGGCGATGCCCGACGGGAGCCTGGGCTATCTCGAGGCGGATAGCTCGACGTGGCAGACCATCGAGATGCCGCCGGCGCTGTCCGCCAAGGAGATCGTGGAGTCGCCCTCGTGGATGGGCGTCATCGCGACCGATTCGGACCTGTGGGCACCGAACAACGACGGGTTCTGGCACTACGCCGACGGGACTGGGACCTGATCCCCTTCGGCGACCCGGACACCGGAGCGATGGCGAACGACGTGTTCTGGGGCGTCGGATAGGGGGACACGGCAGCGACGAGGTCCTCCACCGCCATGACGGCAGCAGGTTGGCAGCGGTGGTCACCTCGGACGAAGAGGGCATGCTGCCAGCTGGGGCGTCCGCGCCGACGAGTACGCTGTCGCGCCGGACGGCAGCCTGTGGGCCAACTGGACCGGGCGTCGCGGCATCAGCCGTTTCGACGGCCGCACGTGGGCGCGGTATCTCCCAGGTACGTTCGTAGGCGGCATGGACGTAGCCCCGGACGGTTCGGTGTGGCTGACCGCAAGGGACAGAACAGGAACCTGGCGAACCGCCCGACCAAGCGCAAAGCCTCTACGTCATCACCCCCAAGGCCGTGACGGCCAGTGGATAGGGCCGCGGCGCGATGCCGGCGACCACGGGACCAGGAGGGATCTCATGCGCACGATACGACCACTGTTGGCGGGGACGATCACCCTCGCCATGTTGGGCACCCTGCCGCTCTCCGGCCTCGCCGAGGACACAGGCGGCGACGCCGTTGATGCGGCGTGGCCGGCAGGGGGAGCTCCGTCCGAACGTGCGCCGATACCTTCCCTCGGCTGTGGCCATTCGGATGTCGAAGCCGGCCTGTCTCATGGAGAGCCCCTGATCATCGATGGAGAGGAACGCGATTGGAGCATGTTCGTTCCACAGGCCTACGACGGCATGGACCCCGTGCCGCTGTGGGTGCAGCTGCACGGCAACAACGGAGCGCACCTGACGGCCGCCTTCCTGATCGCGCCGGCGGCCGAGAAGCACGGCTTCGTGGTCGTCGCGCCGCAAGGCGACGACGGAAACCCGAACTGGCTCTGGCGCAAGGCGGATCAGGACGTCGACCTCACCCGGGCCAATCCCGATATCGCCTTCGTGGAGGCACTGGTCGCCCATCTCGGGGAGACCCTGTGCCTCGACCTCGCGCGTGTCTACGCTGTCGGGGAGAACCAGGGGGGCTATGCAGTCACCGGATTGGCCTGCGTGCCTGGAGGACCGCCTGGCCGCCGTGGCTACGGTCTCCGGCATGTACGACCTCGGTGAGCGTTGCGAGCTGGAGCGTCCAGTGCCCTTCCTCAGCGTGCATGGGCGAAACGACGCCCACGCATTCTTCGACGGGGGGAGTGGTCCCCATGTCGCGGGTAGCGCTCTCAGCGGCGATGGCGAGCGGATGCTCTATGGCGAACACCCGATCGTCCAAGACGTACCATCGCGCAAGTATCCCGACGCGGATGGACGGCATCGCGCTGCGCAACGGGTGCGAGCCGGAGCCGACCGTCGAGGCCATCGGCGACGAGCTGGAACGCTGGACGTGGGACTGCCCGTCCGGAGCCGAGGTCGAGCTCGTCACCCACGACGGCGGATACGAGTGGCCGACAAGGTGAGCCGCTAGCCATCGAGGAGCGCATCTGGGAGTTCTTCGAGCAGCACCCGATGCCCGAGTAGTCGATCGCGTCCTCTCGGTCGCTCGTCGGTGGTGGAGCGCGAAACGACTGCCGACATCCAGCCTCGGTCACGACACCAGGATCGTGCCGCTATCGCTCACCCTTCCACGCTCCTTGCGACGATCTGCCTGCTTCGGTGTTGGGCGCGAAGGTGTGCCACAGCGCTCGTCGGGTCCCCGGACAACGCGACGAAATCTCGTAATCCTGTGGGTGGTATGCCCTCGTACCCTAGCAGAGGACCGGATGTGACTCGGTCCCCTCCGGCGGTCGAGTCAGAGCCGTCGGCCAAGGGATGTGGGGGCATGGACCAAGACCTCGTGGTTCGGGTTCAGCAGGGCGACCAGCGTGCCTTCGAGGCGCTGGCCACCGCCGACTATCCTCGGTTGTTCCGGGTGGCCCACGGGGTGTTGGGGGACCGGGACCTCGGCCGAGGACGTCACCCAGCAGGCACTCCTCGACATCTGGCGCAAGGTGCGCCGGTTGCGCGACCCGGCGAAGTATGAGGGCTGGTCCTACCGGCTCCTCGTGCGGGTCTGCTACGCGGAGGCCAAGCGGCAGCCCAGGTGGAGGTCCAGTGATGACCTCCCGGCTGCGCGAGAACCGCGAACGGTCGATGCCTACGGGGTCGTCGCTGACCGCGACCAAATGGAGCGAGGCTTCAGACGCCTGTCGATGGACCATCGCGTGGTCCTCGCCATGCACTACCTGCTTGGCATGACGCCCGAGGAGGTCGCCGTGACGCTCCAGCTTCCCCGCTCGACGGTGTACTCACGTCTGCAGGCGGCGGTGAAAGCCATGCGTGCCGCGCTGGAAGCCGATGCCCGCACGGTGACCCGACTCGCTGACCGGCAGGAGGCCCTGCGATGAAGGACCAACAGATGCAGTCCCTCCTCGAGGCCTGGTACGGCGAACGTGAGGTGGCTCCGAGGGACGTGCGAGCAGGCGTCGCCAGCGTCATGGCGAAGGTGCCTCGGACCCACCAACAGGGTCGCTGGTGGCCGCTCCCGGCGTTCGACCGCCCGGTTGCCACCTTCCCGAGTCGGGAGCTGACTCCCGTCCCCATCCCAGCAACGAGCGGGCGCATGCCCGCAAGGGGGCTCACGATGATCTCCGCAGTCAAGTTCGTGGTCGCTGGCGCCATCGTGGCGCTGTTCGGTGGCTTCCTGCTCGCGGGCGCCCTCACCACACCGCAGAGTGATGGGCTGGCTCCGGCGGCTGTAACCGAGTCACCTTCGCCGGTGACGACCGAGCAGTTGCTGTCGGGCATGGTCACCGAGGAGGTCGAGCCGGGGGTCCTGCGGGTCACCAACGATGGCGTGCGGGACCTTACGACCCGCCTCGGCTCGTTGCTGCGGCTGTATGCGGGCGCAGCAAGGGCGGACTACATCTACCCCGGGCTGCGGGCCGTCATCGTGGGTGACGACGGCAGCGTCTGGCGCACGGCGGGCTGCGTGGCGCCCGCCCCCGAGTCGAGGTGCCTGCGGCTCTACCGGGTCGGACAGGAGGGTGCGTGGGAGATCGACCCCGTTCCCGTGTCGTTCTGGGATGGCCAGGTCGACGCCGGCCCTGATGGTCGGCTGTGGGCGCTTGCGAACGGCGCCCCCAGGGTCTTCGAGGATGGTGCGTGGAAGCCTGCCGAGCACTCGGTCGAGGGTGACTTCGATGCCATCACCGTGCAGGCCGATGGCAGGGTCTGGCTCAAGTCGCACGAGCTCTGCTGGACCGACGAGACCTCGGCCGGGTGCACCAGCTGGCCCGATGTCTTCGACGGCGCGGACTATGGCATGGCCGGACCCGTGGTGGCGGACGACGGCCTCGTCTGGCTCACGGCCCTCGCGGACGAGGACGGATCCGTCACGCTCTTGCGCTTCGACGGCACGGAGTGGCAGGTCGTTCCCACCCCCGCTGACTACCCCGGCGATCCCACGCCGCTCACGCATCCGGTCGGCATGACACGCGACGGCGGCACGGTGTGGACGGCCGGCGACCCGTTCGTGCGGCACCAGAGCCTCACCCGACTCGACGAGCAAGGCTGGACGACGTTCACGGCAGCTGACGGGGTCGGGACGTGGGGCGGCCAGCGGGGGGAATGGAACGCCCCCACCGACATGCTCAGGGTCGCGCCAGACGGCAGCGCCTGGGTCAATGCCACCATCGCCACGGCGAGCGTGACAGACCCGTCAACCGTGACCGGGGGACGCACCTGCGATGGCCTGGCCCGCTTCGACGGTGAGACGTGGCAGCCATTCCTCGCCGGCCATTGCATCTCGGACCTCGACTTCGCTCCCGACGGCAGCGCCTGGGTCGTGGCCCTGGACCGGCAGAGCGGGGAGGTCAGCACGTACGTCATCACCCCTGGGGACGTCTCCACGCGCGAGGTCGCGTCAGGGCCGTTCCCCGCCGGCGAACCGGTAGATCTCGTCTTCATCTCCGATTCGAGCGGCTGGATCGTGAGCGAGCGGTACGCCGACCTGGCGGCCGAGGCACTGGACCGTGAGGTCCGGCTGGTCACGACCGTCGACGCCGACGCGGAGGCGATCCAGTCGCGGTTCGCCGACGAGATCGCAGATGCGGAGATCATCGTCTTCTACCACCACGCGGGGGGGTTCGAGCCGGACATGCCGGCGCCGACCTTCGAGCGGGGTTGTATCGACCCGGTTGACGCCCTCACGAACCCCGGCTATCTCGAGGACCCCGACTACCTGGGCCCTGCGTGGACGCCCGGCACTCCGTGGGAGCGGGTCGCCGCGGTGCCTACGGCCGAGGACTGGCAGCCATACCGCGACTTCCTCTCCGGCGTGTGGGAAGCCATCTGGGAGGCACGAGACGGGCAGCCGGTGGTGCTCCTGGGCTACGACGTCTACAACCCCTGGTTCGGCCAGTGGATGGAGATCGGCGTAGAGGCGGAGTGCACCGCCATCTGGGAGGGTCAGGCGCGGGCTGCCCGCGAGGCGGCCGAAGCCAACGGCGCCGTGTTCGTGTCGTTCTACGACCTCTTCAACGGACCCGACCACGACGAGGATGCCCGGGCGAAGGGCTGGATCGGCGAGGACGGCTTCCATGCCAACGAAGCGGGCGGAGCCGCCGCGGCCGAGGCCTTGGCGGCCGTCGGGTTCGAGCTGAGCGAGCCTCGCCGCTGACGTGCGTCGGGCGGCCGGCCGGGTTACTGCGGGCGGAGCGTACCAGCCCAAACCTGCCAGGCCAGCAGCGCCTTCGCAACCAGGCTCAGCACCATGTATGTCTTCTCGCCGACGAGGTAGTCGCGCCAGATGCCGATCTTGCGGTATTGGAGGACCATGGTGATCGCGAAGATGTTGAAAGCGACAAACAGGCTGCCGATGATCGCGTAGACGAACCGCGGGATCTGCCCGGGTGGCAAGCCCTCCTGAGCCGAGTATGCCCACAGGATCGAGGTGATGGCGATCCAGGGGACGATGCCGGCGATGCACCCAAAGATGAAGTGCTTCCAGTCGATCCTCGCCTTGTCAGCGGCCCTCATTGGCCGCCTCCATGCTCCACCCGAACAGGATCATCGCGACGTTGCAGCCGGCAATCGCGATGAGTGCCGGGAAGTCGGTGATGAAGCTGAGCGACGCGATGGCGACGATCATCACCGTTGACGAGAAGGCGTACTCCACCCACCGCAACGGGTTCATGCCGCGAGCCAGCCACGCCTCGTAGCGGCTGCGCAGGAACCACCCAGCGCACGCATGGGCGATGGCGCTCATCAGGAAGAAACTCGCGATCAGGTAGGCGAGTGGGAACGACACCAGCAGTCACGCTCGACGGCTCAATCCCGGTGAACTGGCCGTCGATGATGACGGTCGGACGGTAGGCACGACGACCTCGAAGAGCACGGCAGTCCCGAGATCAGGAGCATGAGGACGAACTGGGCGCCATGGGCGAGGACAAGGAAGCGGTTCCAGCGGCGCAAAGAGCGGGCCCGCTCAGGCGCGATAGCCGGAGGGGCCGTGGCGCTGATCGCAGTCGCAGTCGCGGCAGGGTTGGTCATGAACGTGCCCTCCGAGAGACGCGATTCCGTCCTGATGTTCCGGCTCGGGAACGGTCGCGCGGGCCTTCGCCGCAGCGAGGAGCGCGGGGACGCCGAGACGGACTGATGGTGAGGTCACGAACCGGTCCGCGCCTCGAGCTGGAGTGTAGCACCGGGTCCTTGGGCCTCCGGAGCCGTGCCGGCGCTTCGTTGAGCGAGACCGCCCGCCACGGGGTTCCCGCGAGAGGCCACGTGCACGCCGCGGCGAGGACGCGGATCGGGCGCCCGCCCTCGTGCCGCTCCGGCGGCCTACGCTCGCTCCAGACGCTACGCTGGTCGCCATGTGGACGCTGTCGATCAGCCCGGGTGCCCGTGACGTCGCCCCGCGCTAGGGCCTACCTGGCCAGGATCGGGATCGAGGAGCCGGTCGCTCGCAGCGTCGACGGGCTCGAGCAGCTCCAGCGGGCTCACCTCACCCGGGTGCCCTTCGACAACCTGGACGTATTCGCCCGCCGGCGGGTCCGTACCGACGTCGGCTGGTCCGTCCCCAAGATCGTGGACCGTGGCCGGGGCGGGTGGTGCTATGAGCTCAATGGCGCCTTCGCCTGGCTGCTCGGCGAGCTGGGCTTCCGGGTCAAGCAGCTCGGAGCGACCGTCTTGCTGGCGAGGCCTGACCCGATGGAGCGCGGTCATCTGGCGCTCGAGGTCACCTTGGAGCGTCCCTACCTGGCAGATGTCGGGTTCGGGGACTCGTTCATCCGTCCGTTGCCGTTGGATGACCCAGGTCCCCATGATGGCGGGACCGGCCCCTACCGCTTCGAGTACTCCCAGGATGAGACGACGCTCATCTTCGATGGGCCGGATGGTCCCGAGCCGCAGTACCGGTTCGGGGCGCGCGCATATGGCGCCGAGGACTTCGTCGAACCATCTGAGCAGAAGTGGAGCGATCCGCAGCAGAAGTGGCGCCAGAAGCCGTTCGCGACGCGTCTGCTCGATGGCGGGCCCGATCGCGTGACGCTCCTCCATGACCGCCTCAAGGTGCGCCGGAACGGCGAGTGGTCCGAACGACCTGTGCGGTCGGGTGATGAGTGGAAACGTCTGCTCCGGGAGTGGTTCGACCTGGCCCCGTGATGGGTGAACCGCCGGCACCGCGTCGGGTGGGTCCGGGGCGCTACGTCGACGTCGAGGGACGTCCGCGCGTGCCGCGAGCGCGGTGAAGCGCCCTTACACGGCCGGCGCCGGCGTCGGCGAGGTGGGCCCCGGATCGGCCAGGTCGATGTCGTCGGCCGTGTCCCGGCGACCCCGCCAGGCCACCACGGTCACGGCCGCCGTGCCGACGACGACGAGCAGCCTGGCCACGACGACGGCCTCACCGCTGAGCCCCACGAGGCTGAGCACACCCTCGGCGTTGTAGAACAGGATCATGCCGCCGACGAGGCCCCCGAGGACGCGGTGGTCGAGGCGGCTCACCGCCCAGGCCGCGAAGGGTGCTGCCACCAGGCCGCCCAGCAGCAGCGCGGCCATGGCGCCCCAGGCGATGCCCTGGCTGCCCAGCGCCAGGATGAACCCGATGCTCGCGCTCACGGCCACCACGATCTCCGCGGTGCTGACGGTGCCGATGACCTGGTTCGGCGCCATGCGGTTGGCAGCCATCAAGGACGACGTCGTGACCGGTCCCCAGCCGCCACCGCCGACGGAGTCCACGAACCCACCCACGAGGCCGAGCGGCCCAAGCGTGCGGACCCGCGGGGTATAGACGCGGATGGCCGGCGACCGTCGCAGCACGGTGCGCGCGATGACGAGGACGCCGAGCGAGGCCAGGATCAGCGAGACCCAGGGCCGGGTCACCTCCGCCGCGATGTAGCTGATGGCGAAGGCGCCCGCGAAGGCACCGATGGCGCCGGGCACGGCCAGCATCACGACCGCCCGCCAGTGCACGTTGCCGAAGCGCCAGTGCGCCGCGCCCGAGGCCACGCCGGTCCCGATCTTGGCCACGTGGATCGTGGCCGAGGCCACGGCGGGGGAGTAGCCCACGGTCGCCAGCAGGGTCGCCGAGGTGACGCCGTAGCCCATCCCCAGCGAGCCATCCACGAACTGCGCGGCCATCCCGATGAGGCCGACCAGGAGCAGGACCGAGGAGGTCTCCACGCTGTTGTTCTCCACTATCCCTATCGATACGATGGAGATTGTAGAGTAAACGCGAGAACCGTGTATGCTGTCGAGCAGCGAAGGGGAGTACCCCTCGAACCTATCGGGTGGCTCGCGTCAACCCGGTCCGCGCTCCCGCACGGACTCGCGACCACCGGCCCGGCGCAACCATCGCGCTGCGGCTGGGAGAGACCTTCGGCGTGCCTGGCTATGCCGAAGGAGTCATCCGTTGTCGACCCGCCGAGATCTCCCGCAGGACGCTGCTTCCTGCTGTCGCGGGGCACAGCACCCTGACCCGTCCACCGGCACCTCGACCGCGCACGCCGTGCGGCGGGGTCCTCGCGGGAACGACGCCTGATGGAGCTGGTCCTTGTCGCGATCGGACTCGTCATCCTCGTGGTCGGTGGCGAGCTCGTGGTCCGAGGCGCCTCCGGGCTGGCCCTGGGCTTCGGCATCAGCCCCGTCGTCATCGGCCTCACGGTGGTGGCCTTCGGCACGAGCTCGCCCGAGCTCGCGGTCTCCCTCGGCGCCACCTACGAGGGCGATCCCGATGTGGCCATCGGCAACGTGGTCGGCAGCAACATCTACAACATCCTGCTGGTGCTGGGCCTCGCCGCGCTGATCCGGCCACTCATCGTGCAGCAGCAGCTCATCCGCTTCGACGTGCCGCTCGTCATCGGCGTCTCGGTGCTGCTGTGGCTGTTCGTGCTCGATGGCAGCCTCTCACGGCTCGAGGGCGTCGTGCTCTTCGGTCTCCTCGTGGCCTACCTCGTCATCTCCATCCGGTCGGGCCGCAAGGAATCGAGCAGCGTGGCGGAGGAGTATCGCGAGGCCATCGAGCCGCTGGCCCGGGCAGGTCACGCCTGAAGGACGTGCTGCTCTTCGCGGCGGGTCTGGTGGCGCTGGTGCTCGGTGCCAACATGCTCGTGACGGGGGCGACCGATCTGGCGCGATCCCTCGGCGTGTCCGAGCTGGTCCTGGGGCTCACGGTGGTGGCCATCGGCACGTCGATGCCCGAGCTCGTGACCTCCGTGGTGGCGGCGCTGCGTGGCCAGCGCGACCTCGCGGTCGGCAACGTGGTGGGCTCGAACATCTTCAACATCCTCGGCGTGCTCGGGCTCACGGCCGATCCTGGCGCCGGGAGGCATCCCTGTCTCCGGCAACGCCATCGCCTTCGACATCCCGGTGATGACGGCGGTGGCGGTGGCCTGCCTGCCGCTGGTCTTCACGGGGCGCATCCTGCGACGGTGGGAAGGCGCCCTGTTCGTGGCCTATGCGGTCATCTACACCACGTATCTCGTTCTCGATGCGACCGCACATGCGCTCGAGGACGACCTCGCGGGCGCCATGGTCTGGTTCGTCCTGCCGCTCACCGCCGTGACCCTCGTGACCGTCGTGGTGGCTGAGGTTCGTGGCCGTGCCCGCCCGGACGACGCGTAGTCGCGGGCCTGCTCAGTCGTCTCGGCGTTTGCGAGCCTGCTGCTCGAGGCTGGCCCCGATGGCGGCCCCGATGGCGATGCCGATGGCGATGCCGAGCGCGATGTTGCCGATGGCCACGCCGATGGCCGCCCCGATGCCGACGCCGATGGCGATGCCGGCACCGACACGGCTACCTGGCCGCGGTGACGGGCGCTGCGGTGCGTTCCCGTCGGTCACCTGGTCACTCGTCTCCGACGACGTCCCCACAGACGCCGTTGGTGAAGCGCTCCGTGGCCCAGAAGGCCTGCAGGCCCAGCCACTCCACGCCGGTCAGGACGAAGACGGCAACGCCGACGGTGGTGCCGAGGCTGATCGAGCCACCGCGGCAGACCGCGACCCGGTTCTCCATGGCCCACGCCTGTGACTCGGCCACGATGACCTGCGCCTCGGCGACGGCGTCACCAAGGGCCACGACGGCTTCGTCGACGGTGCCCTGGAGGTCGGCCTCCTCGATGGCCGCCTGGGCTTCCGCCAGGGCGTCGGTGACGGCGGCCTCGAAGTCGAACTCCTCGGTCGCGGTGAGGGCCTCGGCCACGACGTCTTCGAGGGCACCCTGGACATCGAGGTCGCTGGGCAGCTCCAGCTCGTCGATGGCGGTCTGCGCGTCGGCGATGGCCTGGTCGACCGCCTCCTGGGCGCCCGCGAGGGCCGCGTCGACGTCGAACTCCTGGGCGCTCTCGAGGACATCGTTGAAGGCGGCTTCGATGTCCACCTCGCGCAGGTCGTCGAGCGTGTCGTCGACGGTCGAGGCGATCTGGTCGAGCAGGGTCTGCTCTTCCGAGGCCACTTCCTCGACCAGCTGCGCGAGCGCCGACTGGACCGAATCGATGCAGTCGCTCAGCTCCGCGGCATCCGCAGAGGTGGCTTCGCAGATCTGGTCGACGAGCGTGGGATCGGCGGCTTCCGGCAGGGGAGCAGTGTCGGCCTGGGCAGCCACGGAGGCCGGCGTGACCGCGATGAGGAGACCGAGCAGGAGCGAGAGTCGAGTCTTCATGATGGGGTCACGGTACGACGTCTCGCCGACTTCGGCCAGCGCGCGTCCGATACACTGCCGGCCATGTTCTCCCCCGACCGGCTGCGTGCCTTCTTCGACGCCTGGAATGCCCACGATGTCGAGGCCATCGTGAGCTACTTCACGCCCGCTGGCGCCTACTACGCCTCGATCGGCCCCGACGATGCCGGCACCGCCTTCCACGGCACCGAGGAGCTGCGCCGGGGGGTGGCCGCCTTCCTCTCCACCTACCGCGACGTGCACTACACCGACCTGGTCATCGGCATGTCCGGCGACGATCGCGCCTTCGCCAGCTGGACCTTCCACGGCATCAGCCCCGAGGGCCGGCCGATGACGTACCGCGGCGTGGACCTCTTCGTCTTCGAAGGCGAGCGCATCGCCGTCAAGGACGCCTACCGCAAGGAGCGCAGCGCCCCCATCGGCGGCTAGCTCGAGTGGGTCGTCTTGCGCGGTGGCCCTGACCGCGGCCGTGAGAGGCGGGCCGTGGCCGCACGGGCCGGCCGCCACTGGCCGCTGCCGCCACTCGGGCCGCTGCCGCCACTCGGGCCGTGGCCGCCACCCGGGCCGTGGCCGCCACTCGGGCCGCTGCCGCCACTCGGGCCGTGCCGCCACCCGGGCCGTGGCCGCCACCCGGGCCGTGGCCGCGCGCGGCGGAGTGCGTCGGACCCGGCCGTCGCGTCAGATGTCGCCGGAGTGGACGCTAACGTCGCTGACGCCGCCACCGTGCGTCAGATGTCGCTGCCCGCAGCACTAGGTACGCGGCAGCGGCCGTGGCGTACCTCGATATCGGGCCCATGTGCCCGGCGCCGCTTGGCGCCGCCGTTCCGCCCGCCGGTCCTGCCGTGCCGCAGCGGCTCACCGCCGATCCTGCTGGCTATGAGCGTGCCTACTGTCGCCAGCAGCGACGGCCGACGCCAAGCCGCGCGGTTGTGCCAGCAGCGACGGCCGACGCCCAGCCGTCGCGGTACGTGCCGCAGCGCGGCCGAAGCGCGTCAGATGTCGCGGCCAGCAACGTTAGGCGCACAGCCGGGCCAGCGGGCGTCTCGGCAGCGTGCGGACATGCCCAGCCACGCGGTCGCGCCAGCCGCGACGGCCGACGCCCAGCCGCGACCGTCTGCGCCGAGCGCCACGGTCCGACGCCAAGCCGCGCCGTTGCGCCACCCACGGTCGGCGCTCGCTGCCACACCGTTCCCGCGCAGCGTGGTGCGTGCGCGCAACGGTCGTGACCAGTGGCCCCTGCCAAATCGGGCCATCCGGCCCACACAGAGCCCTGAGCGACCCCTCGAGACTGGTCCTACCCCGCGGTACGCGCGGGGCCTGGGATGCCGTGCCGGGAACGATCAACGCGGAGAGGCCTGCCGTGGGGAGGGACCGTGGCGCTTCACATGACGCTGAGCCGACAACGCGTGCCGATGCTGGACGCATCCACGTTGGAGGACCGAACGCGTCCCGCACTCGACGGCTCGGCCGCCTCGAGACTGCGCTACTTCCCGTGGCCGCACTGGCACAGCACCGACGACCGCCTGCCTTCCCCCCAGGTGATGCCGTCGCGTGGGCGCCTCAGGCGCAGCTAGCCTCACCGGCCTCGACGGCACCCCCACCCGCTAGAGCCCGGGCACCTTCTTCTCCAGCATCTCGCGCAGGCTGCGCTGGATGCCCGCGTAGCGCTTGACGCCGGCCTGGTTCTTGAGCATGCAGGGGTCGCCACCGCGCTTGCGTCGCCACTCGTGGCAGGCCCCACCGCTGAGGTCGTAGAGCTCGACCTCCCCCGTGTCGTAGACGGTGTATTGCCAACGGCAGGCAGCCTTCTTCTTGTGCCGGCAGACCTTCGAGGCCAGCGGCGACGCGCCCGTCGTGGTCACGCTCCAGTAGGTCGGCACGCGATGGCCCTCGTCGAGGTAGCTGCCGAGGACGCGCTTGCGCGGCAACGTGCGCCGCTCGCCGGTGACGAGCTTCAGGAGCGAGACGCCATCGGCCTCGGTCTGCCCCGTGGGATACGGCCCCAGCTCGCAGCCGGCGATGTCACAGATGGTCGGCGCGAGGTCGATGTTCTGCACGCGCTCCTGCACGGTCTTGGGCACCACGCCCAGCACCCGCGGCCAGCGGATCATCAGCGGGATCTGCGTGCCATACGGCGCCTTCTTGTCGTGCAGGAAGCGCTGTGATCCAAAGGCCATGCCGTTGTCCGAGGTCAGCACCAGCATGGTGTTGTCCAGCCGACCCTGCTTCTCGAGCTTGCGCGTGATGTCACCGATCATCTGGTCCACCGAGAGCATGCCCCGGCACACGCGCGAAAGGTCGTAGCCCTTCTTCTCCACGATCCGTCGCTCACCCACGTAGGCGGGCTTGTCGGCCACCTGCTTCTCCATGTAGTTGGGCGGCTTCCAGCGCGCGATGCCGTTGCACTGCTTGGAACCGGCGTGGCGGGGTGCCACCGTCCACGGTTTGTGGGCGGTGTAGGGCGCGAGCCACATGAACAGCGGCTCGTTCCGCGGCGCCCGATCGAGGGACTGCCTCGCGAGCCGCGAGATGACGTCGGTGGAGTAGTCCTTGGGCTGGTTGCCATACCAGCGCGCGACACCGTTGCTGTAGAGGGTGTAGTCGTAGTAGGCGCCACGGAAGCCGTGGATCTCGTCCCAGCCGGGCGGGGTCTTGTCCGCCAGCCGATCGAAGAGGTTGAGGTACTTGCCCGCCATGACCGTGTGGTAGCCCTCGTCCTGGAGGGCCGTGGCGACCGTCATCTCCGGGCGGAACGCGGTCGTGCCGTCGGTGCTCACGGCGCGGTGGTGGTGGGCATGCAGGCCCGTGAGCAGGCTGGCCCGGCCGGGTGTGCAGGAGGGCGTCTCCGAGTGCGCATCGCTGAACTGCAGGCCCTGGGTCAGGAAGCTGCGGCGGATGTTGGGCAGCTTCTTCCACAGCCGGCCATCCAGCGGCGGGATGTCATCGAGGACGACGACCACGATGTCAGGGCGCGGCGAGCGTGGATCGGCGCCGGGTGGGGCAGGCGGATCGCCGGGCAGGGCAGGGAAGGACGCGCCGGTCGCGATCCCGCCGATGGCGACGGCACCCAGCGTGGCCAGGGCCGTGGCCTTGAGCGCGATCGCCCGCAGCCTGCTCGGGATGTGCGACGACCTCACAGCGGCAATGTAGCGGAGCTTCGAGCGCTTGGCGCGGACCTTGCGCGGCTATGCTTTCACGCAAGCGAGAATCTCACGCTGGAGCCCAAGCCCATGCGACCGACCATCCGCATCCTTGACGACGCCCGACTGGAGCTCGTGCTGGCCGAGGCGCTGCGCATCCTCGAGGAGGTCGGCGTCAAGATCGCCGGCCAGCAGATGCGTGAGCGGCTCGCCGATGCGGGCTACAAGACCAACGCCAAGGGACGCTGGCTCCTGCCCGCGGACCGGGTGCGGGCGGCCCTCGGCACCGTCCCTGGCCGCTTCATGCTCTACGACCGCGACGGAGGGGAGTACGCCGAGTTCGGCGTCGGCTGAGCCACTTCGCGCCGGGCTCCAGCGGCCTCAACATCCTCGACCATCGCACCGGGCAGCACCGCGAGGCGGAGACGAAGGACTTCATCGAGTACATCAAGGTCGGGCACCAGCTCGCGCACGTGCGCACCCTGGCCACGGCCTTCTCCAGCCGTGAGGTCGAGCCCATCGTCTCGGATGCCTGGCGCCTCTACCTGCTGCTGCGCTACACCACCAAGGCCTTCATCAGCGGCGCCTTCAGCGAGCACGCCGTCCCGCGCCTGGTGCAGCTGATGGGTCTCTATCGGCGGGATGCGGCCGACCTCGCCGCACGGCCGATGGCCATCTGCACCATCACCGCGGCCGGTCAGTTCAGCTACAACGAGGACTCCACCCAGAACCTCATCGACTTCGTGGAGGCCGGCATCCCGGTCGAGATCGTGCCCATCACGCTGATGGCCCTCAACGCGCCGGTGACGCTGCCGGGCGCGCTGGCCTTCCACACCGCGGAGGTGCTGGCGGGCGTGACCATGACGCAGACGGTCAGGCCCGGCGCGCCGACGCTCTTCGGCGGCTCGGCGGCGGCCTTCCACATGCAGAACACGACCTCGCCCATGACCGCCATCGAGGCCCTGCGCCTGACCAACGCCAGCTCGCTCATGGGCAAGCACCTGGGCCTGCCCACGCAGGCCTACACCGGCTTCAGCGAGGGCAAGGTGCTCGATGCCCAGGCTGGGGCGGAGACGGCCATGGGCGCGCTGCTGGCGGTGGAGTCGGGGCTGGATTCGGTGTCCGGCGTGGGCATGCTCGACTACCTGCTCACCTTCAGCATCCCCAAGCTCGTCATCGACGACGAGATCGTGGGCCAGGTGCTCCACTTCCAGGGCGACGTCGTCGACACCGGGGACATCCCCGCGTCCGAGATCATCGAGGAGATGTTCGAGGAGGGACACGCGCTCGTGGCGGAGCACACCATGGCCAACTGGCCCACGGCCCTCTACCTGCCCGGCCCGGTCTGGGATCGCGACGCCCGCGAGGCCTGGACCGCCAAGGGCGAGCTCGACATCAACGCCCGGGCCAAGGCTGAGGTCGAGCGGCTGCTCGCGACGTATGAGATGCCCGAGGCCGATCCGGCGCTCGATGCCGAGGCCCGCGCCATCATCCGATCGGGCCTGACCCAAGACGGACCGTTGCCAGAGGCGTAGGCTCGGACGATGGAGATCCTGGTTGCCATCTTCGCCGGCGTGATCGGTGCCGCCATGGCCGGCATCTGGGCGCGCGACATCCTCAGCGGGCAGGGGTTCGACGCGCCGCACGGCCTGCTCAGGGCGCGGGAGGCGGATTCCGACGACCTCATGATCTGGCACTGGGCGGCCGAGTTCGGGACCGCCATCGTGCTGATGGTGGGCGCGTTCCTGGTGCTCATCGGCGCCGCCCTGGCCGAACCCATCCTGCTCATCGGCCTGGGCGGGCTGCTCTACACCTCGACCAACAGCCTCGGCTGGTCATTGGCCGCACCGGAGCGCTCGCCCTACGTCCTGCCCATGGCCGTCGGCCTCGTCGGCGGCATCATCGGCGCCACGGTCCTCATCCTCTTCTAGCGGCAGGTCGGCCCGCGCTCCACGGTTGTCCGACCGCGGTGCGGATGGCTAGGTCGCCTCGGCCGCGGAGGAGGCTTGGTCGTGATGGTCCTCGGAGCCGCGGACCCAGCCCGCGACCGGCAGGCGCACGGCCACGGCCGAGGCGCCGATGGTGAGGGTGATGGTGGCCAGGAGGCCGGCGTAGAGCTCGGGCGAGACGTCCCCGGCCACGAACACGAGCGACACCAGCACGAACGAGAACTCCCCCAGCTGGGAGAGGCCGGTGGCGATCTGCGAGGGCCGGTCGAGCCCGCCGATGCGGCTGTAGAGGTAGACGACGGCGGTCTTGAAGACCAGCATCAGGCCCACGAAGATGACCACCCACTCGAGCCCGCCGAAGAGCGACTCGGGGCTCAGCAGCGAACCCACCGACACGAAGAAGAGCACCGCGAAGACGTCGCGGAAGGGCAACAGGCGGCGCCGCGCCTCGCCCGCCATGGGGCTGTCGGCGATGACGAGGCCGGCCACGAACGCGGCCAGCGCCAGCGGGATGCCGAAGACCACGGCCCCGATGCCGGCACCGATGAGGCCGCTGGCGATCGACACCAGCAGGAACAGGTCGGGGTAGTGGCGCAGGCGCCCCAGCACGGCCGGGAAGAGCCGGGCCGCGAGGATGGCCATGAGGAAGAAGAGGCCCAGGCCGATGAGCGCCTCCAGCGGATCCCGCTCTTCCGCGTTCCAGATGGCCAGCACGATCGCACCCACGATGACGCCGCTGAGGTCCTGCAGCAGGCTCCAGCCCAGCAGCGAGAGCTCGGTGACCTTGTTGGTCCGGCGCGTGACCGAGCGCGTGATGTTGACGACCACGACCGAGGAGGACATGGCCACGCACAAGCCCAGCACCAGCGCCACCTCCACCGCCTGCCCCAGCAGCGTCAGGGCGGCGGCGGCCAGCAACGTGGAGGTGATGATCTGCAGGGGAGAGGCCAGCAGCAGCGAGCGATGCTCTCGGCGCAGGCGGCCCACGTCGAGCTCGATGCCGACCTCGAAGAGCAGCAGCACGACGCCCACATCGGCCAGCAGGCGCACGAACTCCTCGTCCGGCCGGCTGGCCTCGGGCAGCAGCTGGAAGCCCACCAGGCCCACCAGCAGGTAGCCGATGACCGCGGGCAAGCCCACTCGCCGGGCGATGAACCCGAACACGGCGGCCGCGAGGAACACCACCCCCAGATCGAGGATCGGGATGGCGGTCTCTTCCATCTCCGAAGCCTACCCGCTCCAGACCGCGCGGCGCGGTCGGCGGCGCCGTCTCCGGCCTAGAATGCCGGAGCCATGACCGAACGCCCTACCACCATCCCGACCGACCCTTCCACGCTGTCCTTCGAGCCGCTCGCGCCCGACCGACCGGCCGGCGATCCCGATGTCGCACGCACGGACCGCCTGACCGAGGCCGTCTCGGCGATCCTGCCGGCCCTCGACCAGTTCAACCGCTTCGAAGGACCGGACCGCTCCTCCATCCGCTCCGAGTGGCTGCCGCTGCTCGACGAGCCCCTGCCCCAGGTGGGTGCCGGCGCGGAGGCCGTGATGGAGCTGCTGCGCGATGTGGTCATCCCGCGCGGCCTTCGGCTGGGGCACCCTGGCTTCACCTCCTGGGTCACGACGGCACCCTCCACCACGGCGGCCGCCGGCCATCTCGCCTCCGCCGTCATCAGCCCCCAGCGGTGGTGGCTGCAGCCGGGCAACCACCTCGACGTCATGGCCGTGCGCTGGATCATCGAGCTGCTCGGGTTCCCGGCCTCGTTCGTGGGCACGTTCACCTCCGGTGGCAGCACCGCCAACCTCGTGGGCATCGGCGGAGCCCGCCAGCACGCGGCCGAGAAGCTTGGCATCGACGCCGCCCTCGATGGCATCAGCGCCATCCCCGAGCCTCGCATCTACGCCAGCCCGGAGGTGCACCACGTGGTGACGCGGGCGATGGGCGTGCTGGGCCTGGGCCGGCGCAACCTGCGCACGGTGGGGCTCGATCGCGATCGGCGGGCGGACCTGCGCCAGATGGAGGCCTTCATCCGCGAGGACATCGCGGCCGGCCGCACGCCCATGGCCATCGTGGGCAATGCCGGTGATGTCAACACCGGCATCGTCGATCCGCTGCCGCAGATGGCGACCCTCGCGCGCGAGTTCGACCTCTGGTTCCACGTCGACGGTGCCTACGGTGGCTGGGGCATGCTCGACGAGCGCGTCGAGGCGGCCTACGGCGACCGGGCCACGTACGACTCCTTCGCGGTCGATCCCCACAAGTGGCTGGCGGCGCCGGTGGGCACCGGTCTCGCCATCTGCCGCGATGGCGAGCTGCTCAGCCGCGCCTTCACCATCGAGCCCGGCGCCTACGACCGTGAGCGCAACCAGGTGGTCGATCCCGTGGGAGATGCCGCAGCCCCCTGGGGTGCGCTGGGCGGCGGCACGCCCGACTGGGGTGTGGACTTCTCCACGCCCAGCCGCGGCATCCCCGTGTGGGCGGTGCTCAAGGAGATCGGCGCCGAGGGCATGCGCGAGCGGATCCGGCGCCACAACGACTTCGCTCGCATCGTGGCCGAGCATGCGCGCCACGAGCCCGAGCTGGAGCTGCTCGCGGAGCCGCAGCTCTCCATCGCCTGCTTCCGCTATCGGCCGCCCGGCTGGGATGACCAGGAGCAGCTCAACGAGCTCAACGCCGACATCCTCGACGAGCTGCGACGGGTGGGCCGATCGCTACCGTCGAGCACCAACATCGATGGCGCCTTCGCCATTCGTGCCTGCTATATCAATCCCCGCAACGACCGCGAGCACGTGGAGCTGCTGGTGGCTGACGTGCTGGAGGTCGGCCGCCGCCTGAGCGCGGAGCGCCGCTAGTCTTCGTCGGGGGCCGGCCCTGCGAGCTTGTCGAGGAAGAGCAGCACCGGCCGCGCCGCGTCGAGGTCGTGGGCGATGCGATCCGGCAGCTCGGCCGTGAAGACCTCCTTGTCGGCGAGCGGCCGGCTGAAGATGACGTCCTTCAGGCGCAGGATGTAGCCGTAGGGATGGTCCTGGGGGAAGCCCTTGGGGTTGCGTGTCAGGGACTCGCCGGTGACCGAGCCGAAGACCGAGAGGAAGCGCGTGTCCTCGATGGCCCGCAGCACGGCGTTGGGGTCACGGTCCACCTTCTCCCGGAAGGCCGCCAGGCGGGCACGTTCCGGGTGCCACATGCCGCCACCGACGAAGATGTTGCCCGGCTGCAGATGGAAGTAGCCGCCGACCGCACCCCGCGGCCTGAGCTCGTCCCCGCGTGAGTCGTTCCAGGGGAAGTCAGCCCCGACGGAGGTCTTGTAGGGCGACTTGTCCTTGGAGAAGCGCACGTCGCGGTAGATGCGGAACGGCGAGCGTCCGGGGTCCGCTTCGAGCGGCAGGCGCAGGTCATCGAAGCGCTGTGCCAGGGCCACGCACAGCGCCTCCAGGGGTTCCTTGAGCAGCGCCTCGAACTCGGCCTTGCGAGGCTTGAACCAGGCGCGATCGTTGTGCTCGGCCAGATCAGCGAGGAACTGCAGGGCCGCCGGCTTGAAGCCGGTGAAGGGCGCGGCCTCGGTGGGCGTCGTGGGCATGGTCATCTCCTGCGGGACAGGGGCCCGCGCTCCGGGTGCGTCGTCGGTCCCTATGATGGCCCCGGATGGCAACGCCTGCGACCCGAGCCGCCCTGCCTGCACCGTCGTTGGTCTCGGTGCGTGGCCGCCGAACGTCCCATTCCCATCGGTCGGCGCATGGCTCAGCCTTCGAGGCCATGGATGGCCTGCCCAGTGACGCCTCGCTGTGCCCGCACCAGGTCGCTGAAGGTTCGGCATGACCGACGACCAGCGACCTGATCTGGAGTGGCCGAGCGAGGACCTCGCGGCGGCCCCTCGCAAGCCGGAGCCCAAGCCTGAGGTCGCGTGGCCGAGCGCAGATGTGGCCCGGGCGGCCGAGGCCCAGGCCCAGCCGCCCGCCGAGCCGGCGCCCACGGCGGCCGAACCGGCACCACTGCCCGAGCCACCGGCACCACCGCCTGCTGCGCCCGCCCCGGCGCCCGTCGCACCGGCACCACTGCCCGAGCCACCGGCACCACCGCCTGCTGCGCCCGCCCCGGCGCCCGTCGCACCGGCTCCACCCCCGCCACCGGCCGCACCTCTGCCACCGGTCGTGCCCGTGCCAGCCCCCGAGCCGGTCCAGCCCGAGCCCGCGGTCCCGGCCTACGAGCCCCCGCCCGAGCCCGCGGTCCCGGCCTACGAGCCCCCGCCGGAGCCGGTGGTCCCGGCCTACGAGCCCCCGCCGGAGCCGGTGGTCCCGGTCTACGAGCCCCCGCCCGAGCCCCCCGCCTACCAGCCACCAGCTGACCCCCTGGCGCCCCAGGTGCCCGTGGACCCGTACGAGATCCCGCCGTCAGGACCCCAGCAAGAGGGCGGCTACACGCCACCACCCGAATACCGGCAGCTCCCCGGTGAGAACCTCTACGGCACCCCGTCTGCCTACGGCGAGCCGCCGTACGGTGACAACTACGGCGCTGCCGTGGCACAGCCGCAACCCGGTCCCTACGCGGCGGCCGCCGGTGCTGCGCCACCGCGCGAGACCGAGGACACCGCCGACTCAGCCGACTCCGAGCGCAGCTACTTCCGCAAGGACATCGAAGGCCTGCGTGCCGTGGCGGTCCTGGCGGTGGTCTTGTTCCACGTCGGCGTGCCCTACTTCGACGGTGGCTTCGTCGGCGTCGATGTCTTCTACGTCATCTCCGGCTTCCTCATCACGGGCCTCTTGCTGCGGGAAGGGGAGGCCACCGGCAAGGTCGACCTGGTGCGCTTCTACGCACGGCGCATGCGTCGCCTGCTGCCGGCGGCGCTGCTGGTCATCGTGGTCACGCTGGTCCTGTCAGCCCTCCTCGTCACGCCCCTGCGCCTGACGGAGATCGCCGGTGATGCCGCCGCATCCGCGCTCTACGTGTCCAACTTCCGCTTCGCGCTCGAGTCCACCAACTACCTCGCGATCGAGACACCCTCACCCCTCCTGCACTTCTGGTCGCTGGGCGTGGAGGAGCAGTTCTACCTCGTGTGGCCGCTGATCCTGCTGGTGGCGACCCGCTTCCTGCCGGGGCGCCTGGTGGGCGCATTCTTCCTGATCCTGGCCGCGGCCTCGCTGGCGCTCTCGTTCTACTGGACCAGCGCCAACCCCGAGTGGGCCTTCTTCTCGCCCGTCACCCGTGCCTGGGAGCTGGCCGCCGGCGCGCTCATCGCCATCGGCCTGCTGCGCATCCCCAAGCGAGCCCCGGGCATCGTCGCGGGCATCGCCGTCTCCGTGGGTCTGCTGCTCATCCTCGCGAGCGTGGTCATGGGCTCCATCCTGGTCGAGTTCGAGGCCGGGCAGACCGAGCTCGTCAACGTCCTCTTCGCCACCCCTGAGTCACCCTTCCCGGGCGTGGCCGCGCTGCTGCCGGTCCTGGGCGCGGTGCTCATCATCATGGGCGGCAGCCATGGCCGCACGCTCATCGGGCGCTTCGTGCTGGGCAACCCGGTCAGCCGCTACATCGGTCATGTCAGCTACTCGTTCTACCTGTGGCACTGGCCCATCATCATCCTCGTGCCCATCGCCCTGGGCGTGGATGACCTGGGTACGCGCCTGCTGCTGGCGGCCGTCGCCTTCGTGGTGGCGATCATCAGCACCGAGCTGTGGGAGCGGCCCTTCCGCCGCTCGGCGCTGCTCACGCAGCGGAACCGCAGCTCGGTCCAGCTGGGCCTCGCGGGCTCCGTGGCCGTGGGCGCGGCGGCGCTGCTGATGAGCGGGGCCATCACCTTGCCCTCGAACATCGACGTGCCCTGGGTCCAGCCACCGCGGGTGGTGGCCGAAGTGGCGGGGGTCAAGGAGGACCTGCCGTCCCACTACGACGATGGCTGCCACCTGCTGGGCTACAAGCAACAGAAGCTCAAGACCGAGTGCGTCTACGGCGACGTCAACGGCGAGACCACGGCCATGCTCGTGGGCGACTCGCACGCCGCACAGTGGATGCCGGCCCTCGACCGGTACGCCCAGGAGAAGGGCTGGCGCCTGGAGATCTACACCAAGGCCGCCTGCGCGGTCATCGACGTGCCGGTGTGGGAGCGCTCGCAGCGAAGCGTCTTCGATCAGTGCCTCAACTGGCGCGGCAAGGTGCTCGACCACATCCGCGAGACGGAGCCCGACGTCGTCTTCGTGGGCCTCTCGCGCGACTACGAGCTGTGGGACGGCCGGGTCATCCCATCCTCCGATGCCACGACCTACTGGCGCGAGCGCCTGACCGAGTACCTGGCCACCGTGGGCCAGGCGGCCGATCGAGTGGTGCTGCTGGCCGAGACCCCCTTCCTGCCCTACGATCCGGTGGACGACTGTCTGGCCGTCGAGGACGCCACCAAGTGCGACCCGCCGAGGTCGGTGGTGGTCGATGCCGAGTACGCCGAGCTGGAACGCCGTGCCACCGTGGACGCCGGTGCCGAGCTCCTGTCAGCCAACGAGCTCCTGTGCAACGAGCGCACCTGCCCGGTCTACGTCGACGGCGCGGTCTTCCGTGACAACCACCACGTGACCGCGTCGTACATGGCGGGCCTGGCCGGGCCCATCGGCAATCTGCTCGAGGGCCGCCCGGCGTACCCCACGCCGGCCCCGACCGTGCCGGCCACGTCCGCCCAGGCGGACGGCTCCTAGGTCCCGACCCGGCTCAAGACAGCCGCGGCCCGCACGACTCGGCGCGCCTCCGCGCCTCCCGCCCAGACTCCATCCCTGCTCCGCTCAGCCCCTCCCACCGCACTCGTGCGCACAAGATCGGCTGACATCGAGTCCAGGCCCCGCGTGCGGTCTGGTGTAGTCCGTGGGGGTCCTGTCTCCCATCAGTCGTGGCCCCCTCAGTACCCGTGTGTGAGTGTCGGTGGGACCCGTTCTGCGGACAGTGCGGACATGCCCGCATTCCGAACCATCTCCATCCGCCGAGCGACCGTGGCAGCGCTGGCGGGGGTGATGCTCCTCGCACTGCTTCCTGCCACCGCCATGGCCGACGACGCCCCTACCCCGGCCAGGCAGGCCGAGTGGAAGGCGCTCTCGGAGATCAACCACTACCGCGCGAGCCGGGGTCTGGCTCCCCTGCGCATGGCCCAGCAGGCGCGCTTCGTGGCCCAGCAGCGATCGTCGGAGATGCGCGACTACGGCATCCTCAGCCACACCTCGCCGACCGGCAGCCACGCGTCCACGCTCCTGGACCGCCGCGGGGTGCAGTACCAGGCCGGCGCCGAGAACATCGGCCGGGTCACCTTCCTCGATTGGGACAACGCCATCGACGGCGTGATGTACGGCTGGAAGAACAGCAGCGCCCACCGCGCGAGCGTCCTGAGCGACGACTTCAACTACGTCGGGATCGGGGTCGCCCGCAGCAACAACGTCGCCTACTTCACGGCCATCTTCCTGCTGCAGCGAGACCACACCGCGCCCAAGTCGGGCATGGTCGCATCTGCGAGCGGCATCACCGTGGCTGCGAGCCCGGCCGGCGTTCAGCGTGTCACGGTCAGGTGGTGGGGCCGCGATCCCATCCTGCAGCGGAACCACGCGGGCATCCGCAGCTTCACCGTCCAGCACCGGCGGGTGGGCGGCAGCAAGGGCTGGCAGACGGTCCGGCCGAGCACGTTGACCCGGTCGCTCACGATGACCCTGACCGAGGGCCGCCACCAGTTCCGCGTGCGTGCGGTCGACAAGGCCGGCAACGTCGGCAACTGGCGCCGGCCGGTGACCGTCAACGTCAACTAGCGCGCTCCCCCCTGCCACCACCGAGGCCGGGCCAGGCTCACTGGCCCGGCCTCTTGGTTGTGCGCAGCCTCAGGTCAGGTCGGGATCGGCCACGCCCGCCTGCAGCTCGCGGTGGACCTGCACGAAGAGGTTGCCCATGACACGGGCCGCGGTGGGGAAGGCGTGGATGGTGTCGGCCAGCTGGGCCAGCGGTACCCGCAGCTTGATCGCCAGCACGGCCTCGTGGATGAGCTCGGAGGCACCGGGGCCGCCGATGAAGGCACCCAGCAGGGTGCGCGAACCGCGGTCGACCACGATGGTGATGTGGCCCTCCGCTTGCGCCGTGTAGCCCTTGGCCGTGGTGGCCAGGTCGGCCGTGGCCTCGAAGGCGTCGTAGCCCGCTTCGAGCGCCTGCTCCAGGAGCAGGCCCACCGAGGCCGCCTCCGGGTCGGTGTAGAGCGCGCGCGGGATGGCGCGGTAGTCGGGCGTGGCCTGCTCGCCGGTCGCGATGCGCACGGCCATCTCGCCCTGGTAGTGGGCGAGGTGCGTGTGCAGCTCGGGACCGGCCGGGTCGCCCGACGACGTAGACGTGGGGCGCGATGCGCAGGTGCTCGTCAGGACGCGGGAAGCGGCCGTCCGGCGTCACCCCGATGGTCTCCAGCCCCAGGCCCTCGAAGGGGATGGCGCGGCCGATCGAGACCATGACCTCGTGGCCGTCGGCGAAGGAGCCATCGGAGAGGTGCACGCGATGGGCGCCGTCCGCACCCGCTCCCGGCTCCACGCGCACCGCTCGCACGCCGGTGAGGACGGTGGCGCCGTCGCGCTCCAGGGCCGCCTGCACGAGCGCCGAGTTGCGGGCGTGGTCGCGGGCCAGGATGCGCGGGTTGGAGTCGATGATGGTGACCGGCACGCCGTAGCGGGCGTAGACCTGGGCCAGCTCCGTGCCGGTAGGGCCGCCGCCCATGATGAGCAGGCTCCGGGGCAGCTCGCGCGCAGCCGGTGCCCTCGTGGTTGTCCCAGTACTCGATCTGGTCCAGGCCCACGACGTCGGGGATGCGCGAGCGGCTGCCCACGGCGATGACGATGTCGCGGGCGTGGAGCACGCGTTCGCCGCCGTCGGTCAGGGCCACGCGCACGATGCCGGGGCCGTCGAGCCGGGCGGTGCCGCGGATCGGCTCCAGCACCGACGCTGCGATAGCGCTCCTCGTGGCTGGCATCGGAGGGGTAGTCGGTGCCCTCGCGGCTGATCATGTAGTCGCGGAACTCGGAGGCCTTCTGCCAGGGGAAGTCGCCGCCGGCGTGGTGCACGGCCGCGGCGTGGAGCAGGGACTTGCTGGGCATGCAGGCCCAGAAGGCGCAGGAGCCGCCGAAGAGGTCGCGGTCGACGATGGCCACGCTGTGGCCGCCCTCGCGCGCGAGCTCGAGGGCGGCTTCACCGGCCGGGCCGGCACCGATGATGACGAAGTCGAACGTGTCCTGGGGGTCGGTCACCGTGGTCTCCTTTGGGGCGTGGCCGCTCCATCGTGCCTGAGCGATGCGACGGTTCGATGTGTGCTCGGCTACTGGCGTCGCGGCCGCGGTGCCGTGGGCGCGGCCGATGCCGAGGAGAGGGCTCCGCTGAACGCGGCCATGACGTCGGGACCGCGGAGCACCCACATGATGTCCTCGATGCCGCTGTCCGGATGTGTGTTCAGCCACGCCTGGACGGCGGCGACGGACTCCCGCGCCGCCGCCTCGAGGGGGTAGCCATAGACCCCGCAGCTGATGGCGGCGAAGGCCACGCTCCGATCGCCGGCCTGCGGCCACCAGGTCGAGCGAGGCGGTGTAGGCGGCACGAAGCAGGGCCGCTTCGTCGTGGCTGCCGCCGCGCCAGACGGGCCCCACGGCATGGACGATGTGGCGGGCGGGCAGGTTCCCCGCGTCGGTGATGACGGCGGAGCCGGTGGGACAGCCCTCGTAGCGCTGCTCCAGCTCGGCCATGACGCTGGGGCCGGCTGCGGCGTGGATAGCCCCATCGACGCCTCCGCCGCCCGCGAGAGCACTATTGGCGGCGTTGACCACGGCGTCCACACTCACGCTTGTGATGTCGCCTGCCACTAGACGTACACGCGTGCCGTGCCAGCGTGCCTCGGCCTCGTATTCGCTCATGTCCCGATTCTGGCGCACGACGCCGACCACGGCCAGGCCCACGTGAGCTCCGGCCGCGCGACCTCCACGGGCGCACCGCTGGCCACGATCGGCTGGATCGTCTTCGTGTTGCTCGTGGTGTACGCGGTGCTCATCGGCGGTGGCTGGGCGGGCATCTACCTGGGCGGCCTGCGCATGATCAGCCTCGCCCTCGTCGCGGTCGGCCTGCTCGTCTGGCTCGTGCTCTCATGGCGCGACCCACGCTGGCGCCCATCGACGAGCATCTGGCCCACGCTCGTGCTGCCGCTCGTGGCCCTCGCACTCACGACCCTGACCGCGTGGCTTCCGCGCCTGGGCCTGGAGTACGTGGCCTGGGCCGTGCTGCTGGTGGCGCTCTACCTGTTGCTCGTGCGGGTGCTCGCGACCGAGACCGCACGAGCGCGGATCGGGGCGCTGGCCGCGATGCTGGCGCTGGTCATCGGCCTGCTCTACATGGGCCAGGTGCTGCTGGCCTGGATCGAGTGGTGGGACCTCGTGGGCGGCTTCGCGGTGCCGCCGCTGCGACCGCTGTACGCGAGCCTGAGCCTGGGCGGGCCGGGCACGGTCCAGACCGTGCAGGTGCTGCTGGCCGCGGTCGCCATGGCCGGGCTGGGTGTCTCCGACCGGCGGCGACAAGCGCTCGCCGGCGTGATCATGGCCATCACCGCGGTCGTGGTCGTGGTGTCCGCCAGCCGCTCGGGCTGGGTGGCCCTCGCGGGCGCGACCGTGCTGACGACCGGCTTGTGGGTCGTGCTCGTGGCTCGCGCGGGGTCACTCCGAGCGGGGATCGCCGAGCGTTGGGCCCAGCGCGGGGTGCGGGTGGCCATCGGCGCGGCCGTCGTGGGTGCGGTGGCGGCGCTGCTCGTGGTCGGGCCCGTGCTCTTCGATCGCTTGCTCAACTCCGGCAGCGGTGGGCGCGGGCAGTACTTCACCGTGGCCCTGCGCATGTTCGAGGACGCGCCGTTGCTGGGCCAGGGCCCGGGCAGCTGGGCCGTGCGACGCGTGACCTATACGGAGCCCGGCGAGCTCGACCACTACATCCCGCACGCGCACGACGTCTACCTGCAGACGCTCGCCGAGCTGGGCCTGGTGGGTGCGCTGCTGGGCCTGCTGGCGCTGCTCCCCGTGGTCTGGCTGGTGTGGCGCGGGCTGACGTCCACCGCGGCCGAGACCCGACGCTGGGCCTGGGCCGCCGTCTTCGTGCTGCTGTTCATCGGGTTCTTCAACGTCTTCGACTTCCAGATGAACGTGCCCGCGGTGATCCTGCTCGCGGCCCTGCCCATCGCCTGGCTCGATGCCACGCAGTCGGAGGGGCTGGGCATCGGCAGGGTGGGGGAGTCGCTCGGGCGATGGGTCGGCCGTGGCGCGCAGGTCGCGTTGTGGGTCGGCTGTGCGCTGGCGGTGGTGGTGCTGTTCCGGGCCGAGTCCGTGTCCACCAGCCACCAGATCGCGCTCGACGCGGTGTACCAGGGCGACTGGGATGCCGCGCGCGGGCCGGCCGACGATGCCTACACCGCCGACCCCGACTTCCCGGCCTACGCCATCACCCGGGGCCTCGTCGCCTCGGCCGAGGGGGACTGGGAGACGGCGGCGGAGGCCTATCGCTTCGCGGCCCGGACCGATGACATGGCGCAGAGCTGGCTGGGCCTGGCGCAGGCACAGCAGGCCCTGGGCGCGTCCGAGGGTGAGGTGGTCGAGTCGATCGAGCGCGCCTTGCGCATCGGGACGCAGCAACCGTCGGTCGTCTTCGCCGCCGGGCACCTGTATGACCGCCTGGGCCTGACCGAGCGGGCCAACGAGCTCTATGTGGAAACGCTGCGGCGCTATCCGAGCCTCGCGGCCGACCCCTACTGGGAGACCGCCGGCGGCGCAGGCATCGACGACTTGGTGGAGCTGGTCACGACGCAGGGCGGACCCGGCTGGGACGTGGCCCTGGTGGCCGGTGATGCTGCGCGCGCCCGAGAGCTCACGAGCGATCCGCTGCAGGTCGCCATCATCGAGGCCTGGGAGGGCGACGCGGAGGCGCTGGCGCAGGTCTACGCCGCCGCCGATGTGGCGGTCAGCAACCCCTACGTGCTGGCCTGGGCGTCACGCCTCGCGACGCGTGCCGGCGATGCGGACCAGGCCGAGCGCTACCAGCGACTGGCCGTGTTCGAGGTGACCGAGGGCGGGGAGCTGCCCGGCACCGAGATCGAGATCGACGAGGATGGCTGGCTCGAGGCCGTGCCGGCCGGCACCAAGGTCGGCTTCGCGGGGCACTACCTCTACCGGCGACCGCTGGGGCCGGACCTGCTGCCGCCGGGGCTGCCGCGGCTCGTGTTCGCACGGGAGGCGGATGAAGCCGAGGACTAGGGCCGGCGCGCGACTACCCTGTTCCCACCTAGACCGTACGTACCATTGCCAGAACGCACCACGAATCCGTAGGGTGACGCGGACATGATCCGGCGCCATGCATCGACTCTGCGTGCTCTGCTCATGCTCACCGACGGCGCGCTCGCAGCGGTCGTCCTGGTGGGCCTGTCCTGGCTGCGCTTCGGCGAGGACTGGGCCGTGTGGTGGCGGCAGATCATCCCCAACGCGGAGGCGCTGCTCGTCGTCTACGCCGTGGGCTGGGTGGTGGCGCTCGCGCTCAACGGCATGTACCGGCCGCGTGCGCGCTGGTCCATCCGCTCGGAAGCGTGGGACCTGCTGCGGGCGACCGTGCTCATGGCCGTGGCCACGTTCGCGGTGCTCTTCTGGTTCAAGCTGCCCGACGTCAGCCGCCTCTTCCTGATCCTGCTCTTCCCCACGCAGTACGTCGTCACGCTCGTCACGAGGGCCGTGCTTCGGCTGGCCTTCCGCCAGGCGCGCGCGCGCGGCCGCAACGCGCGCTACGTGCTGGTCGTGGGCGCCGGGCCCGCGGGCGCAGGCCTTCGCGCACGACGATCGAGAGCCACGCCGAGCTGGGGCTGGTCGTGGTCGGGCTGCTCGACGACGAGCCCGTCCTACGCCGAGGGCGCCGACGTGGCCCTGGCTGGGCAAGCTCGAGGACCTCGAGCAGGTCATGGCCGACCAGGTCATCGACGAGGTCGCCATCTGCCTGCCGTTCAGCCAGTGGGAGTACCTCGACGGCATCGCCTACGCGGCGGAGGAGGCGGGCAAGATCGTGCGCGTGCCCATGGACGTGCTGACGCATCCGTTCGCCCAGGGCAAGGTCGAGGACCTCGAGGGCACGCCGGTGTACTCGCTCGTGTCCGGACCGGATCGCACGCTGGCGCTGTGGATCAAGCGGGCCTTCGATGTCTTCGTGGCGGCCGTCGGCCTGGTCGTGCTCTCGCCGCTGTTCGCGGTCGTGGGCTGGTCCGTCCGGCGCGATGGGGGACCGGCGCTCTTCCGCCAGGCCCGGGTGGGCCTGCATGGGCGGCCGTTCGAGATCCTCAAGTTCCGCTCCATGGCCGTCGATGCCGAGGCGCGGCGCGCGGAGCTGGAAGCCCACAACGAGCTGGAGGGCCACGTCTTCAAGATGACCGACGACCCGCGGGTCACGCCCGGTCGGGCGGACGCTCCGTCGCTGGTCGCTCGATGAGCTGCCGCAGCTGTGGAACGTGCTGCGGGGCGACATGTCGCTGGTGGGGCCGCGACCGCCGCTGGCGTCCGAGGTCAGCGACTACGACCTGTGGCACCGTCGCCGGCTGAGCATGAAGCCCGGCATCACGGGCCTGTGGCAGGTCCGCTCGCGCCAGGAGACGGTCTTCGACAAGTGGGTCGAGGACGACCTGGAGTACATCGACCGCTGGAGCCTGTGGCTCGACCTGCAGATCCTCGTTCGCACCATCCCCGCAGCCCTGGAGGGACGTTGAGTACCAAGAAGGCCCTGATCACCGGCATCACCGGCCAGGACGGCTCCTACCTCGCCGAGCTGCTGCTGGCGAAGGGCTACGAGGTCCACGGGCTGATCCGCCGCTCGAGCTCGTTCTCCACCGGGCGGATCGACCACCTCTACCAGGACCCGCACGTCCAGCGACGCACCGGCTGTTCCTGCACTACGGCGACCTGACCGACGCGTCATCGCTGATCGAGCCACCTGCACGCGGTCAAGCCCGACGAGGTCTACAACCTCGGCGCGCAGAGCCACGTCGAAGGTCAGCTTCGAGATGCCCGAGTACACCGCCGACGTCGGCGGGCATGGGCACGCTGCGGCTGCTCGAGGCGATCCGCGACCGCGGACTGGCCGATCCGCTTCTACCAGGCCGGGTCAGCTCGGAGATGTTCGGCGCGGTGCTCGAGATCCCGCAGACGGAGACGACGCCGTTCTATCCGCGCAGCCCGTACGCCGTGCGCCAAGGTCTTCGCCCACTGGCATGACGGTCAACTACCGCGAGGCCTACGGCATCCATGCCTGCAACGGGATCCTCTTCAACCACGAGTCGCCGCGACGCGGCGAGACCTTCGTCACGCGCAAGATCACCCGCGGCGTCGCCGCGATCAAGCCGGGCACGCAGGAGCAAGCTCTACCTCGGCAACCTCGACGCGCAGCGCGACTGGGGCTACGCCGGCGACTACGTCGAGGCGATGTGGCTGATGCTCCAGCAGGACGAGCCGGACGACTACGTCATCGCCACCGGCGAGACGCACTCGGTGCGCGAGTTCGTGCGAGGTCGCCTTCGGCCACGTCGGCCTCGACTGGCAGCGACTACGTCGAGATCGACGAGCGCTACTTCCGCCCGACCGAGGTGGAGCAGCTGCTGGGCGACGCCACCAAGGCGACGCGCGAAGCTCGGCTGGGAGCCGCGAGACGACGTTCGAGGACCTGGTCGCGGATGATGGTCGAGGCCGACCTCGCGGCGAGGCCGGGCTCGAGGACGCCGTGCGCCGGATGCCGGTGACGCCTGATGGCCGGAGCGTCTGGACGGGCCGCCGGGTCATGGTCACCGGCGGCGCCGGCTTCCTCGGTCGCGCCGTCGTCAAGCGGCTCGAGACCGGCGGGCGTGACGGACGATCTTCGTGCCGCGCAGCGCCGACTACGACCTGCGCACCGTCGACGGCGTGCGCGGACGCGCTCGCCGACGGCCGGCCCGACGTCGTCATCCACCTCGCCGCCGTCGTCGGCGGGATCGGCGCGAACCGGGAGCAACCCGGGCTCGTTCTTCTACGACAACGCGGTCATGGGCATCAACCTCATGGAGCAGTCCCGGCTCGCCGGCGTCGAGAAGTTCGTCCAGATCGGGACGGTCTGCTCCTACCCCAAGTTCACGCCGGTGCCGTTCCGCGAGGACGACCTCTGGAACGGCTATCCGGAGGAGACCAACGCGCCCTACGGCCTGGCCAAGAAGATGCTGCTGGTGCAGGGCCAGGCCTACCGGCAGCAGTACGGCTTCAACGTCATCTACCTGCTGCCGGTGAACCTCTACGGGCCCGGCGACAACTTCGACCCGGCGTCGTCGCACGTCATCCCGGCGCTGATCAAGAAGTGCGTCGAGGCGCGCGAGGCCGGCGCCGACCACATCGAGGTGTGGGGGACGGCGTCGGCCTCGCCGCGAGTTCCTCTACGTCGACGACGCGCCGAGGGGATCGTGCTCGCGGCGGAGCGCTACGACGGTCCGCGAGCCGGTCAACCTCGGCGTCGGGCCGGGAGATCACGATCAAGGACCTCGTCGAGCTGATCGTCGAGCTGACCGGCTTCGAGCGGCGAGATCCGCTGGGACGCGTCGCAAGCCGGACGGCCAGCCGCGCGGGCGCTCGACACGCTCGCGTGCTCGAGACTCGTTTGACTTCGGAACGTCGACTTCCTTTGCAGAAGGTCTAGCAAGACGATCGGTTGGTACTTGTCCTTCAGAAGCCAGACCGGTCGTCGGGAGTTGACGCGAGACGCGCAGACACGTGTCGCGCGTGGGCCGTCGCTGGCGAACGAGTCGACCATGCTGACGACGTTTGGCAATCCTTCCTGGACCCGCCAAGACATGCTTGACTCGCTCGCTGAGTCACAGCGCGAACACGATTCGGCGCCCCATACGGGACAACGACGGTGGGATGAAGGCACCGCACATGTTCGCGGTGTGGTTCATGGCCCGTGCTCCGGACCCCGACGTCATCGTCGAAGTGGGGTATGGAAAGGGCAAAGCACGTGGCTCCTCGAACAGGCGTGCCCGAACGCCCACATCATCGCGATCGACACAGACTTGTCTGTCCGGGAGTGGACCTCCGCAGCGAGTCGAGTACCGGTCGACCGACTTCGGCGGACGACAACTGGGACGGGAGTATTGACCGATTGCTCGCTGGGCTTCTTCGACGATCACGTTGACGCTGTGAAGAGGGTCCGCGACTCGCCAAGACCGAGCTACGCCATTCATTTTCGAAGACAACTACCCACCGGGTCGAGGCGACTGCTACAGCTTGAAACAGGCCCTGGCCCACCGGGGTCCCGCCTTGCTGATTGATCGTGGTGCTCGCCTTCGTGAAGCGCCGCGACGACGCCGAGGAGCTCCAGACTCGGCTGGATGTCTACTCGGAAGTTCCCGCCAGTGGTCCAGACGGGCTGACTCGCTGGGGCGTCGTACTGGAGTGGCTATCCGACGCAGGGCCCCCGCTGGAGTCACTTGGCGACCAATCGGTGTTCGCTCGTGGGGCGCAGTCTTACACGTGGGGTCTGCTATGCCCGCTCGAACGAGCCCACCAGCGGACCTAGCGGCTAAGCCGAGACTCCACCCGCGACGATGCTGGGTCGCGCCGTGTCAGGTCAGTGCATCGCGGGCACGAACTTGGTTCGCGGCCCGATCTTGATCGGCGAGTACGTCGCAGTACCAGTCCAGCGTGGCGTCAATCTGCGCGGGACAGGTCGAAGTGGGAGCGGGCCGCCTTCAACGAGTTGGCGCCTAGGCGGCTTCTGAGCCTGCCATCGTCGAGCAACTCGATGAGCGCGGCGGACATGCCATCGTCGATCTCCTTGCTGCACGAGGAAGCCGGTCGCATTGTCGTCACCACTTCCGCGGACGTCCATGACTTGCTTGGCATTCCACCTACCGCCGTGGCAACCACTGGTAGGCCAGAGGAGAGCGCCTCAAGTACCGTTGTTGGGAAGTTGTCGCTTCTGGCGCCATGAACGAAGACGTTGCCGCGCGGTAGTAGTCGGCCACGACGTCAGGTCACCGTCTGTACTGGACGAACTCGACGATCCGCCCGGGAATGACTGTGTCGGCCCTTCGTCTCCAACGACTATTAGACGGATACCACAGTCGGGGCGTTCGGACGCAGCCTGGGCAACGGCCGCCTCTACGAGCGGGTAGTCCTTGTACTCGTTGGTGCGAGCACGATGGGCCACATAGAGAATGATGAATGCGTTGATGGGCAGGGCGAGAGCACCCCGTGCCTCAGCTCGATTGCCTGGCTTGAAGATGTCTTGGTCGATGCCATTGGGGACTACGCGCCATGTGGCAGCCGCGCGAGCCAGCACTGACTCTTGCGCCCGGGAGAGCAGCCATTGCGAAGGAGCGCTGACGTGGAGTCGAGACCGGCCGTATATCTCCGACTTCACCTCAAGATTTCGTGCGGTGCTGTCCCGCCGTACCGCAGGATATGTGTCCAGATGCGGGCATGAGCCACAGCCTGACCGCCAACGCTCGCATTCCAATGCATAGCCACAGTGCCCGGTGAACATCCATTCGTCATGTAGCGTGACAAGAGTTGGCGTTCTCGCGGAGATGGGCGCTAGCTGTCGAAGATCGAAGTACGAGCCATGCAGATTGTGCAGGTGGATTAGGTCGATTGGCTCAGGCGCGAGATCCGCAAGCTGGCGCGTTCCTGGATAGTCGAAGTTCTCCCGGCCAAGCAGGTCGTCGACGAACGCAGTCGGAGTCCCTAGCATGTCAAGCCGCCGCGCGGCTTTTCCTGCTACACCCACGATGGGATCGGCAAGTCCGATGAGCCCCGCGAGGCGGCGTTGAGCCCACGGGCCAACGCCCAGGTGCGGCGGCGAGGGCAGCTGCAACACATTCGGCAGGGATGGACCCATCTGGTCGCGGGTTACCAACCATGATGAGTGCCCTCTGGCGGCGATGCCCTGATGAAGAGCAACCGCAATCCGTTCGGCGCCTCCACCACTTGTCGAACGAGTGACCTGCAGGACACGAAGCGCACGTCCATCAGCCATCACGGGCTCGCCTCCAGCGACGTTCCAGCGCCATGAGAGGTCGCTGGAGGGGGCTGGTTGTCCGGAGGAGCCATCGGCCAAGCCTGTAGCGACGACTGGCGAGTAGGCGTTCGACATCTTGCGTCTGGCGGAGAACGGGTTCCCCGCTCGACTTGGCCTCGGCGATCATCCGTTCGACCTCCGGAGGATGAGGGCCCTCATACCTCTCGAGCCAACTGGGGTAGTCATAGACGTTATGCACTCGGTAGGGCTTGTTCAGGCGCTGGTAGGTATTCTTTGCCCACGCAAGCGCGCCGGTCCTCCCTGACCAGTTCGCGTTCTGGTAGTAGTCGCACTTGTCGACGACCTGCTTGGGGAACAGCAGCGAGTAGTGGAACAGCCTGATGCCACGATTGGCGAGGTCGTCCGCTGTATAGGTAGTTGCCACCGCGAACGTCGATGCCAACGTCATCAACCACGGTCGGGGGCCGGTGACTCGTGTAGGAGTAACCCGGGCCCCAGCGGAACAGCCGGTGGTAGTTGGCGGCACCTTGTCGCAGATACCAGCTGTCTGTCCAATACCCGAGGCTACCCCAGAACGTGGTCTGCTTGAAGGCGGCGCCTGAGATCGACGGGTCGTCCTCCATCATGGCAATCACGGCCTCGAGATCCGCGGGCAGATAGAACTCGTCGATGTCGAGCTGCCACAGGTAGTCGCCCGTCGCTCGGGTGGCGTAGGCACGGCTCTGCTCGTCCTTCTCGCCCGGCCAGAACCCATCGGGATGGCCTTCGTCTTCGGCCGTGACGATGGTGACCTTGCCTTCGGGGTCTTCGGTCTTGCGGAACTCCCTAAGTGCTTCCAGCGTTCCGTCGCGTGAGTGCCCATCTTTGGTCGCGATGCCACGAGCGCCAGGAGCGGCCCCTTCCGAGACGATGATTTCGTACGCGTACGAATAGACGGAACGCAGTGTGTGCTTCGTGAACGGCTCCCCATTCAGGACAATTACGCCGAACGAGATTTGCGGGCGTTGAGCCGTGCCTTCCTGCTCGATCTGGCTCAAGCGGACGGTCCCACAAACGTCAGGTTCCACGAGTCCACTGCGATCAGGCGGTAGCCACGCCGCACAAGCCCGAACCACGTGGCCCATACCTGCGCTGCGGAGACGGGCTGGTCGATCTCAAAACAGACCACGCGCGGACGCAGGTCAGACCTCAGCATGTTCGAGAGCACGCGATGCTCCGCGCCTTCGATGTCCAGCTTCACCAGGTCGAGGCTCTTGTCGCCGAGCTCTCGCACGAGGGACGGGATGGTGCGACAGTCAGCCTCGAAGTACTCCTCGGTCTTCTGAAGGTTAACCACCGAATGCGATACGTGCGCCGGGTCCTGCGGAGCATAGAAGCGAAGCGTGGTGTCGGCAGACCAGAGTCCGACGGGCATGAATGTGAGTTGAGACTGTCGTGCGACGATCGGCTCAACGTGCCTCACGGCTCGAGGCGTCGGGTCGAAGACCCGTACCAAGCACCCGAAGCGTGAGGCAAGGCCCACGTCGAAGGTGATGTCCTCACCGGCGCCTCCGGAATAGCAGGTCCAGTCCGAATTGATGAGTGCGGTCGGGATCGACCAACCGCCGTACTCGCTCCCGATCTCGCTCCAAGCTCTAGGCTCGTCGCAGGTCTCGTGACCCTGCGGAGGATGCCATGCGTCCTCCTAAGCGCGAACTGCCGAATGCCGCCGCGCACGGCGCCCAGCCTGCTTCGAATCGCGGTCATGCGTGGATCGACGGCCCGCCGCGCCTTGGTGGCGAGCGGTCCACGAACAACGTCGAATTGGCCATCTTCGCGATCAGCTCATAACCCTCGCTCTCGAGGAACTGACACTCGCGGCTTTCCTTGACGGCCTTGATCGTGGGGACGCCGAGAATTGCGATTAGCACGAGGCGGGGACGATAACGGTTCCAGTCATTCGATAACAGAACCTCGTAGTCGAGGCCCTCGGCATCGACAGCAAGGAGGTCGACTCGAGCGCTGTACCCCGACGTGCTCGTCGAGAACGGCGTCAAGGCGCCGTACCGGAACGGGCGTCTCCGCGACGAGCCGGTACGGCGTCGATCGTTGCAGGTAGTTTGCACGCTCTGGGGATAGAGTATTGAGTGCCGGGTCATCAAACTCGAAGTAGGTGAGTTTCGCCTCGTCTGCTCCGATGGCGGCACCGAGGAACTCATCGTGCGGGCGGTGCAGTGCGAAGCTCGCGCGCGCCGAGACGTTCGGTTCGACGACCAGCCCACGCCACCCACGCAAGTACAGCAGGTACGTGTTCGAGTACCTGCGGGCGTCATGTGCGCCGATGTCGACGTAGAAGCCCGGCCCCTGACGCTCGACGAGTCTTGCGAGAACCCGGTCCTTCTCCCTCTTGTGAGTAGCTCACCTTGGCCGGCGTGCCCAACAGCCGTTGGCCAACACTGAGTCGAGCCCGGGCGAACGAACCGGCAACCAGCGCCTTGGAGTTCACGACTATCGGCCTCGCACTTCCCAGGCGTGGGGCACTAGCACACTCCCGTAGCCTGCGGGAGGGCTCTTGCCTGACCCGTAGAAGTCGCCACCGTGCACCTGGAACACGGCAGCATCTTGGACCCAGTCAAGAATGGCCCCATTCGAGGTGCAGAACACGTTCATCCGGTACTGGCCCGGCACGAAGCCGGTGTGCGGGATGCGACAGATGATTGACCCGACCTCGGGGATCTCCTCGAGCGTGTGACCGCTGGCCGCCGAGAACAGATTGGCGGCGGGCTGACCTTGGTTGGAGAAGATGGCAAGCGAGACGTCCACGTTCCGGAGCCGGGCTGGCACGTGTAGTCAAGCTGGATGGTGGAGTCGTCTCCGGTCCGGAGGTTGGCGCTGATGCCGGTGAACCTTAGCCGGCCATCTCCCTTGCGGTCCTCGCGCTCGGCGACTCGTGTGCTGCCCAGATCTACGCTGTGGGCGACGTACCCAGCGATGATGTCGGCGGCGAAACCGTGGCCTCGACCTGACCACCCTCGAGTAGTACCGCCTGCGTACAAAGGGATTCGACTGCGGGCATGTTGTGGCTGACGAAGAGGATCGTCCGACCCTCGCCTGAGACGTCGCCCATCTTCTCCAGGCACTTCTTCTGGAACGCGGCGTCGCCCACGGCGAGCACTTCGTCGACGATGAGGATCTCCGGCTCCAGGTGCGCGGCGACGGCGAAGCCGAGGCGCACCGTCATGCCGCTCGAGTAGCGCTTCACCGGCGTGTCGAGGAACTGCTCGACCTCGGCGAAGTCGACGATCTCGTCGAAGCGGCGGTCGATCTCCTCTCGCGCATGCCCAGGATCGAGCCGCTCAGGTAGATGTTCTCGCGGCCGGTCAGCTCGGGATGGAAGCCGGTGCCGACCTCCAGGAGCGAGCCGACGCGGCCGTCCAGGTCGGCGCGCCCTTCCGTGGGCTCGGTGACGCGCGAGAGCACCTTGAGCAGCGTGCGACTTGCCGGCACCGTTGCGGCCGACGATGCCCATGACCTCGCCCGGTGTGACGTCGAAGTCACGTCCTTCAGGGCCCAGAACCACTCCTGTCCTGCTCGCGGGGATGCCCGCGAGCCGGTCGAAGGGGGTCCGGATGAGGCTGGCCACAACGGACTCGGTGAGGCGTCCGTAGCGGCCTGCTGATGCGAGGATGCGGTACTGCTTGCCTAGTCCGCGCACGGAGACGGCGACATCGCCCATGACAGATGATGTCCGCGAAGGTCCGCTCGACACGGCGGAAGTAGAACAGCCCGCTCGCCAGGACGACGGTCGTGATGACCACGGGAAGAGCGAGCGCACCGATGGGGGCGGCGCCGTAGCCGGGACAGAAGCGCCCAGCGGAAGCCCTCGATGACCCCGGCCATGGGGTTCAAGGTGGTAGACGATGCGCAGCTCGTCCGGCACGAGCTCGCCGAGTAGGCGATGGGGGAGGCGAAGAGCCAGACCTGCACCAGGAAGGGCACGGCGTAGCGCACGTCGCGGTACCGCACGTTGATGGCCGAGAGCCAGATGCCGAAGGCGAACGAGGCCAGCAACCGCGAGCAGGGTCAGCGGCAGGACCCACACGGCCGTCAGCGTGGGCAACGTGCCCATGGCCGACCATGAGCACGAGGAGCATGACCATGCCGATGACGAAGTCGACGATGTAGGAACCGACCGCGGCGACCGGCAGCATGATCTCGGGGGAAGTAGACCTTCTGGAGGACGTTCGCGGCCTGGACCAGGCTGTCCGACGACACCGAGGAGGCTCTGCGAGAACAGCGTCCAGGGAACCAGCGCCACCAGGGTGAACAGTGCGTACGGCACGTTGGCCGGCGCGATGCCTTCGACGTTGCCGAGCACGAGCGTGAACACCGCATCAGGGCGAGCGGCTGGATGAGGGCCCAGAGCGCGCCGAAGGCCGTCTGCTTGTAGCGCACCTTGAGGTCGCGCCAGACGAAGAAGTAGAGCAGCTCGCGGTGGCGCCAGATATCTCGCGCAGGTCGAAGGCCATCCAGCGCGATCCGGGCTGGATGACCGTCTGAGTGGCAGGCTGTTTCTCGGAGATGCTCGGAGTCATTCTGTCTGGATTTCTGCCCAATCCGGTGCTTCAAGTCACCGCGACGTTCGGTCCTTCTTGAGTGGTACCGTCGGCGTCAGGACCAAACCCGCCAGGCGGTGGCAGGACACGGATCACGTATCCTGCCCGGATGGATGAGCCGCTCGTATCGATCGTCACGCCCACTCTCAACCAGGGCCGCTACATCGAGGCGACGCTCCGCTCGGTCCGGGACCAGTCCTACCGCAACATCGAGCACATCGTCGTCGACGGAGGCGTCGACCGACGAGACGCTCGACATCCTTCGCGCCTACGAAGGCACATACCCGATGCGCTGGAGCTGGGTCGTGACAGGGGATGTATGACGCCATCAACAAGGGCTTCGCGCTGGCATCAGGCGACATCCTGTGCTACCTCAACAGCGACGACCAGTACCTGCCATGGGCGGTCGAGCTTAGCGGTCGAGACGCTGCTGGGCGACGGTTCCATCGGGGCTTGTATACGGCCACGCCATCCGCGTCGACGACCAGCTAGGCACCACGCCGTGGCTGAGTTCGTTTTGGAATCCGGGGGCGATGGGCGCGGGGTTCGTCATCCAGCCGACGGTCTTCTGGCGCCGCTCAGCGATGCGTGCTCGCGACGACTTCGCTGATGGCCTCCGATACGTCGGCGACCTCGACATGTGGCTGTCGATGGCGCCAGAAGTCGGGTTCCGTCGTATCGATGAGTTCATGGCCATCGACCATCGGCACGCAGACACGCTCAGTGTGGCAAGCAGGTCCGCCATGGCGGCTGAGGCCGCACCGGTCCGTAATCGCCATCGCCACGGGCATCTGGGCTAGCCCCATGGGTCCCGCCATGTCAGATTTCAGCCGGCGTCACGCGGCGTGCACTGTGGCTGGCCTTCGTCCGTGCAGCGCGTCGCTCCACGGGCGATCACGGTGCCTTCGAGTCGCTCGTGTCGCTTGCTTGGGCCGAACGTCGGCACGACCGATGCGCTGGTCGCCCTCTTGCCGGGTCAGGTTGGTGACCGGATGTCGACGAGTGACTTGGAGTCGGAATCCAGCTGAGCTCTGGAAGGGGGACGCTAGCTAGGACGGGTCAATGAGACCGAGGTCGGCGAGTGAGGCTGTGATTGCCCTTCGGAGTGCTTCCTTCGAGTTGCGCGCTCGTGACTCCTCGTATGAGGCGCTCGACCATCCATCGTCGGCGGGCCCAGTCTTGGTGGCGACGGTCTTGATCGCAGTAGCGAACGACCCAGCGTCCTCCGCGGCGATGTAGCTCGACCCGGGCGTCAGTCCGAGCCCCTTCACGCCGAACGCGGTCGAGATGATCGGGACACCCGCGGCGATCGCCTCCACGGCCTTGACGCGCGAGCCTCCGCCACTCCGGATTGGCATGACCATCAGGCCGGCGGACCGCAGGTCCGCTCGGTGGATCGTCGACTTCGCCGGTGATGATGATGTCCGACGCGCCGTGCGCCGCCTTGCGCATCCGCGGTGTCGGCCCGCGGCCGATGAGGTGAAGAGGCAGCCCGATGTCCTGAGCAGCATGGCACTTCGGGCATGACGCATTGGATGAGCTCGAGCGCGGCCTCTTCGTTGGGTGCGTGTTGGTAGTAGCCGACGAATCGAGGGCCGCGACGTTGGGGACCCAAGCGGGACCACGACGTCGATGTTCGCGACGTTAGGTATGACGCAGCGCCGGTCCGCCGCCAGCCAGGATGCTGTCCAGTCGGACTCATCGTCGGTGGAGAACCAGACGTGCGATGCTCGCTCGAAGTCCCGCCGCTCCATCCGGCGCACTGCCTGCATCTCGATGACCGCCCGTCCCCTGGCACTCACTCGTGCCCGTGACCGTGCGACGGATTGAGCGGCGCGCTCGATGCTCTCGTCGGCGTCGATGACCACCGCATCGACGCCTCCGCATGCGTCGATGAACGCCCCCCAGAACGGTTTTCCCAGGACGACCAAGGAGGGTCGCCGGGACGCGACCTTCCGCTTGAAGGCGTCCGGTAGTCCGGCGGCTTCCGCGCGGCTGAGAACCGCGTGCTTGCCCTACGACAGGCGGGGCTACGTCCCGCCAGCGACGAAGTGGGGCTGCACGGCGCTCACGGTGTCGGTTGTCGCACGCCAGCCAGTCGTCCCCACCTTCAGGCCCATCGGGGGAGAGCACGTCGACCTCGCCGTGGGCTCGCAAGGCCTCGGCGATGTTCGAACGCACGCATCTGGCTTCCACTCTTGGGCGGGTATGGATATTCGGCCACGAGCATGATGGCGCCCCCGTAGCGGGCCACGGCAGGGTTCGTCACGGGGCCATCGTACGACTCGTCTGACTCGCTATGGTGGTTGTCGATGGCATCGAACCGGCTCCCCGAGGTGATCTTCCTCCACTCATCCGATGAGATGTATGGGTCCGATCGCTCGTTGCTCTCGCTCGTCAGGATCTCGAAGTCGGTCGTGCGAGCCGATGGTGCTGCTGCCCGACGACATCGCCTATGGCGGTCAGTTGTCCGAGCGAGTTGCGACGGCTGAGGCGTCCGAGTGTTTCATTGGGCCCGTACCGGTTCTTCGGCGTGAGTACGCTCGGCCACTTCAGGCCATCCGCTGGGGATCTCAGCGCGCTGTCCGATGGGACATGGTGGCTGCGTCGCATGATGATGCGGTCAGGGGCCAGCGTCGTCGTGACCAACACGGGGTCATTCCGGCCGGGCCGATCGCGGCGCGCCTAGCCGGTGTCGCCCACATCTGGTATCTCCGGGAGATCACCACGTCACCTGGTTGGTATCGCTCGGTGATGCGACGGACGGCCGCGTTCGCAGGAGTACCGTCGTAGCGAACTCCGGCGTCGTTGCGGGTGGTTCGGCGACCTTTCGGGCACGAGCCCCGATGTCGTCCGCAACGCGATTGACACGTCGAACGAAGTCGCGCCGCTGCCCCCGGAGCCGTCGCAGCCTTCGTCGGTCGGTTGACGAAGGAAAGGGGTGGGACCGTTCGTCGAAGCCGCGCAGCCGCGTCCACGACCGCTTCCGTCGGCTCGGTTCGTACTAGCCGGTGGGCTTCCCCCGGGCGCAGGGTTGATTGCGATGCGGTGGTCTCGCGACTGCGAGCCGTCGATCGCGACCGACACCTGGTTGCGATGGCTTGGCGAGGTCGCCGACCCTCGGGCGGTGATGCGAGACGCTTGGCTTGTGGCCATGCCGTCACGGCGCCCGAAGGGCTAGGTAACGTTGTGCTCGAGGCGATGGCTGAGGCCGTCCGGTGGTCGGGCCGCGGCACGGTGGCACGGTCGAGACTGTGGTCGACGGCGAATCACGGGCACGCTCTCGGAGCCCGGCGAATCCTGATTGCCGAGTGGCGCGACTCCATCGGCGAAGTCCTCTCCGACCGTACATTGGCCGAAGACATGGGCGAGCGAGGCCGCCAACGCGCGATGCGCGGATTCTCTATTGGTGCCTTGGAGGAAGCGGTGGCTGGCCGTGCTCACGCGTACCATCGCTGACTCAATGAGGATCGCCATCTTCGGGGCGCGCGGGGTGCCCGCCAAGTGGGGCGGGTTCGACACGTTCGTGACCGAGCTGACCCCGCGCCTGGCCAAGGCCGGCCACGACGTGACCCTCTTCACGATGCCCAAGTACACCGGCGCCGAGGTCGGCAGGGAGTACGAGGGCGTGCGCATCGTCCGCCTGCCCACGATCTACGGCAAGTTCACCGAGACCCTCGCTCCACGAGCTCTTCAGCAGTCTCTACGCCCTCACGCAGCCGACGCAGGACGTCTACTACATCCTCGGCTGCCGCACCGTCTGGGCCTACCTGCCGCATCGGCTGCTGGGCCGGCGGCTGGTCATCCACACCGACGGCCTCGACTGGAAGCGCCGCAAGTGGGGCCGCTTCGCCCGCGCCTACCTGAAGGCCAACTACTGGCTGGCGCGCAAGATCACCGACCACCTGGTCTCCGACTCGAAGGAGCTGCGGCAGTTCTACCTCGAGGAGTACGGCGCCGACAGCGCCTTCCTCACCTACGGCGGCCACGTCCTCCACGTCGAGGACCAGGAGCGGCACCGCGAGATCCTCGCGACCTACGACGCCGAGCCCGACTCGTACTACCTCGTGGTCGCGCGCATGGAGCCGGAGAACAACGTCGACGTCATCGTGCGCGAGTTCGAGCAGTCGGACCTCAAGGAGCCGCTGCTCGTCGTCGGCGGGGCCAACTACAAGAGCGCCTACCTCGAGCGACTGCAGCAGACCACGGATCCCCGCATCCGCTTCCTGGGACCCGTCTACGAGCCGGGCCACCTGAGTGCCCTGCACCTGGGCGCCAAGGCCTACCTCCACGGGCACGAGGTCGGCGGCACCAACCCCTCGCTCCTGGGCGCCATGGGCTGCGGCAACCTCGTGCTGGCCCACGACGTGCGCTTCAATCGCGAGGTCCTCGCCGGCACCGGGCTGCTCTGGACCAAGGAGGAGGGCTCACTGCTGGCACAGCTCGAGCGCGTCGACCGCGATGGTGACGTCCTGCGCGCGGAGGCGGCGATGGCCTGCCGGGAACGGATCAGCGAGTTCTACACCTGGGACAAGGCCGCAGCCGACCAGGAGCGCTACTTCCGCTACATCACCGGCGAGGTGCCCGACTACAGCGACTCGTTCTGACCCTCGGCCTGGTTGCGGCGTCTCCGCCTCGAGTGACTCGACCCGTTCGGTGATGTCATCGAGGTCATAGGGCCTCGACGTATTGGAGGCCAGGATGCGATCGGGCTGATCGGGGATGTCCATGCCGAAGTAGCGACGCAGCAGCTCCGGGTAGGTGTTGACCGCCGACAGGTTGTCCCGGAGGGGCGGCTCACCTTCCGGTCCAGGCAGGTACATGGCATTGAGGATGCCGAACTTCGCCAGGATCGCCTCGTCCGATGCGGTTGACCAGTCCCACTGTTTCTGGCCTTCGTCGAACCCGGGCGGATACGGGCCCTCGTCCCCCTGGATGACGATGATCGGACGCTCATCGACGGGCCGGTCCAGGAGGGACTCGATGAGGCCGCTGACGCGCCGATTGGTGTACGCGAGCTGCGTTTCGAACGTGGCCGCCTCGGTATCGTACGTTCCGTCTTCCAGGAAGACGTATGGCTCATGCGGCAGCAGCACGTGCGCGAACACGTACTTGGGTCCGGGCTCGTCGACCAGTCGTTCCAGGATGCCCAGCTCGTAGGTGGCGGTGTCAGCGTGTCGTTGCTCGTGCCCCGGCTTGAGGCGCGGCATCGGCAGGGCCGGCAGGATGGTGGTCTCGTACAACAGCGATGTGAAGTCCAGCCTGGCATCGTCGAGGTTGTAGACGCGGTCAGCGATGTCCGAGCGCTCGGTCGTCACGAACCAGGGACCCACGTGCACGTACTCGTAGCCCTGCTGCTGCAAGAACGCCCCGGCGGGGCTTCGCCTGATCCGCTGCACGACCGGGCGCAGGTCCCGGCTCGCCGGCCCCATCTCTTCCGCGACCTCGTCCAGGGGCTGCATGCCAAGCGTCGATCCAAGCGACATGACGGTCTTGGTGTAGTTGGCGTTGGCGCTGTCGACCACCTGGAAGCCGCGGCTCTGGAGCCACGCGACGAACTCGGAGTTGTCGATATCGTCGAGCGCCCGGAGGGCGGTCTCGGAGCCATAGCGATCGAGCACGATGTGGTAGATATCCCGGCGAACCTGCCCAGCCTCGACCTGGGTCGGACCCTGGGCCACCGCTCGTCCGGGCTGCCCGAACCCGGCGGTGACGCCATCCGCGGCCGCGAAGGAGGCCACGATCACCAGGATCAGGGCGAAGATGTTCAACAGGAGGGTGAGCTCACCCAGGCGCGACCCGAGCCGCATGGCCAAGGCAAGCGCCCCCAGCACGAGCGCGCCGACCCCGATGGCAACCAACGTGACCAGGTCCCAGGGCTTGCCGATGACCGGTTCGAGCAGCTCGGTGAACAGCCCGAACATGAGCACGGCGACGACGCCGGCCGAGACGACGATCCCTGCCCGCCGGGCATCGTGGAGGAGCCATCGTCACGGCGACCAGCGCGGTCAGCGTGACGAGCATCACCACGGCCAGCGGCACGAGGGTCTCGCTGACGGGGATCTCGTACCTGTTCTCCGCATACAGGCGGACCAGCGCATAGAGTGCGAACAGGGCTGAGTGGAACGGCACCGACCGGGCGAGGCTTCCGCTACCCACACCCGCTGGTGGAGCCATGGCGCGCACGGCGTCAGGCTCCACTGCGCGCGTCCCAGCCTTGGTCCCCATCGATCAACGTGATCCTCGTGGCGGTCGAACGAATCGGGTCCGGTACTATCGTGTCCCGACATCCGCCAGTTTGAACGCTGGTGCGATTCACAGCCAGCCTCGCCGGGGAGTCCCCTATGGAGATCGTGCTCGCCTACATCGACCCCGGCTCAGGGAGTCTGATCATCCAGGCGTTGATCGCCGGGATCGTGGCGGTGCCCATCGTCTTCCGCCGTCAGATCAGGCGGTTCGTCAATGCCGTTCGCGGGCAGGACACGGCAGCCCAGGCGAGGCCCGCTCCGGACGACACGCCCAAGGGTGACTAGCGCCGCCGTCTCGGACCCCGACCGCCCCGAACGTGACGCCGGCTCCTATCGGGATCCGGCCGGCTTCGTCTTTCGGCGGAGCGGGGTCGTGTACCGCCAGATCGATCCGTCGTTCGCGGATGACTGGCAGGGATACCTCGACTCTGGCCTCTACGCTCGCCTTCGGGACGAGGGCGTCGTCATCTCCCACACGGAAGTCGATCTCGACCTGGCCGCGGAGCCTCCGGCCTACGCGGTCATCCGACCCGAGCAGCTCGAGCTCATCTCGTATCCCTACGAATGGTCCTTCAGCCAACTCCAGGACGCCGCCCTCCTGACGCTTCGCGCCCAGTCGCTGGCTTCTGAGGCTGGCTTCACGCTTCGCGACGCCTCGGCCTACAACGTCCAGTTCCACCAGGGACAGCCCGTGCTCATCGATTCGCTTTCGTTCGAGCGGGCGGACGTGGGCCGGCCGTGGGCGCCGTACCGGCAGTTCTGCGAGCACTTCCTGGCGCCGCTGGCGCTGATGTCCAAGGTCGACATCCGGCTAGGCTCGCTCCTGCGCGACAACCTCGACGGCATCCCGCTCGACCTGGCTGCTCGTCTACTGCCTGGGCGAACGCGCCTGAGCTTCGGCTTGGGCCCCCACGTCCACCTCCATGCGCGCGCACAGCGCGAGCATGCCGATGACAACGCCAAGGCGAAGCCGCAAGCGGAAGCGTCGATGTCGCCGAAGAAGCTGGCAACGCTCATCGAGAGCCTGCGTGACACGGTGGCCGGTCTGTCGTGGGAGCCCGAAGGCACCGCCTGGGCGGACTACGCCGACAACACGAGCTACGGGGATGCGGCCACCACGGCCAAGATGCAGGCGGTCGAGGACGCGCTGGTGAAGGCGGGCGGACGGTCCGCTTGGGACCTGGGCGCGAACACCGGGCGCTACAGTCGCATCGCCGCCGACGCCGGCTACCGCGTGGTGGCGCTGGACATCGATCCGGCCGCGGTGGAGCGCGGCTATCGTGCGCTCAAGCGTGATGGCCGGACGGACATCACGCCGCTGCTTGCCGACATCACTGACCCGAGCCCGGCCCTGGGGTGGGGGAATGCTGAACGCTCCAGCCTGCTCGACCGTATCGATGCCGACGTCATCCTGGCCTTGGCGTTGGTCCATCACCTGGCCATCGGGGCGAACGTGCCGCTGCCCATGATCGCTTCCCTGTTCGCCGGCATGGCGCCGCACGCGGTGGTGGAGTTCGTGCCCAAGGAGGACCCGATGGTGCAGCGGCTGCTGGCCTTCCGGCGCGATGTCTTCACCGCGTACCACCTCGATGGGTTCCGCTCCGCCTTCGGCGGGTACTTCGAGGTCGAGGCTGAGACGCCCATCGAGGGCAGTGGCCGGATCCTGTTCCACCTTCGGCGGCGCTGACTGCTCGCCCCTGACCCCAGCGGGTCCTAGTCCCCCAAGGGCAGCGACTGCGGCTCCTCGATGGGCTCGAGCAGCTCCGGGCCCTCGTTGCGCACGTTGTTGACGCGGGTGCTGATGGGGTACATGCCCAGCACGTCGTCCGGCGCCGGGTCTGAGCAGCGAGGTCAGGTACTCGGTGTCGTCGAACTCCGGGTCCAGCCAGTCCTCCCAGGTCTCACGCGGCAGCAACACCGGCATGCGGTCGTGGATGGCGGACATCATGCGGTTGGCCTCCGTCGTGATGACCGCCGCCGACGGCACCCACAGCCCCGTCTCGGGATCCTTCCAGACGGCCCACACCCCGGCCATGGCCAGCACCGCGTCCTCCGGCGGGTGCAGGAAGTAGGGCTGCTTGGGCCCACCCGTCCGCCGCCACTCGTAGAAGCCGTTGCTGGGCACGATGCAGCGCCGCTTCCTGAACGAGGAGCGGAACGAGGGTGAGGTCGCCACCGTTTCCGCTCGCGCGTTGATGCGTTTGGCCCCGTCCTTGAGCGACGTGGCGAACGAGGGCACCAGCCCCCACCGATGCTGCTCCACCAGCCGCCCCTGCTCGGCCCGCTGCAGCACCACCGTCAGCGGCTGGGTGGGCGCCACGTTGTAGCGCGGCTGGGCCTCGTCCGCGTCCGGCTCGACCGTGGACTCGGCCTCGAAGATGCGCGCGACCTCGGCCGGATCGGTCGTCTGCGTCATGCGCCCGCACATCGGTCAGCCTCCCGAGGCGGTCCTCGGCGCGTCGTCGGACTCGTCCGACAGGACCTTGACGGCGATGACCAGCAGCAGCATGGCCGCGGCCGTGAGCATGGCGATCCCGGGACCGCCGATGGACCACAGCACGGCGACCGCGATGAGGCCCAGGCCCACGCCCAGGATGACCATGGCGTGTTCCTTGACCCAGCGCCCAAGGGTCCGCAGCGGCGTCTCCATCGATGGCCGCTGCAGTCCAGCCCTGCGCTCGTACACGTAGGCCCCGATGGCGACGATCGCCGCGAGCGCCATGAGCACGAAGGTGAACCACAGCAGTGAGTCCACCGCGGCGTCGATGATCGCGCTCACCAGCACCCGTGCCTCCAGCTCCGGCTGACGACGACTCAAGCCCTCGAGCAGCAGCCGGGTCAGGAAGCGAGCGGCCAGCAGCGCCGCGATGGCGCCGCCGCTGAGCCAGAGCACCATGCGCACGCGCGATCGCGCCAGCCACAAGGCGAGGCCGGTGAAGAGCACCCACAGCACCAGCGCCAGGCCCGTGATGGAGTCGAACCAGCGGATGACGGTCTGGACCGTCCCCAGGTTCTCCGCATCGATGAGCACGATCGTGCCCGCGTCGTCAGGGATCTCCCGGCCGAGCACCTGCTCGATGGCTGCGACGGCCGTGTCCGAGGGCTGGAAGCTCGTGAGATCGGGGATCTGACGGTCAGCGCTGATGATGCCCGCGTCCTGCAGGCTGTTGAGCACGCCCTCGATGAGCGGGAAGATGTTGATGGCGATGACGCCGCCGTCTGACGTCAGCGCTTCGCTGTCGCCACCACGGATGGCCCGCATGGCCGCATCGTGGGCGGCCTTGTTGACGTTGACGAAGGCTTCCTGGAAGGCGTCCGTCTGGGCGAACCTGGCGACGGCCTCGGTGATCCGCTCTTGTGCGATGCCCGTCACCGCGTTGGCGATGAGCTCCGGCCCCGGCAGGGCGTCGGCCACCAGCTGCTGCACGCCCAGCGAGTCCGAGAGCCGGTCGACGAGCACGACGCTGACCGCGTCGGTGACCGCCTCGTCGCTGATGGCACCCTCGATGATGCCGCCCCAGCCACCGGCGGTGAGCAGCGACTGATGCGCCCACACGGCCACACCCCCGACGAGCACGGAGATGCTGGCCAGCAGCCAGAAGAGCGCGGCCAGCACGCGCCGGCTCCGCGCCCGGTCGCGCTTGACGAGCCTGGGGGTGGCGGCCGCTTCGATGACGTCGCCCGCAGGCGCAGCCTCGCCTCCGGGCTTGGGCTCGGGCTTTCGCTTCGGCTTGGGCTTGGGCGCAGGCGCGGAGGGCTGGTCCGAGGCGACCTGTGGCGCGGGCGCGGGTTCTGGCGCGGGCGCGGCCTCGGTCGGTGGCTGGACCTGCGCCTGCTCCTCCGACCCTGGCGCCGATCGTTCCTCGGTCATGGTTGCTCCCTGGCGTGGACAGGTACCTTCCGGTGGTGTCCTGCATGGTATGGCACCGGTAGGGTCGGGTACCGTGCGTTTCAACGACCGAGCACAGGGGGATGGAGAGACCATGAGCATGAACGACGCGATCCGCTGGGGCCTGCTGGGCACGTCCCGCATCAACCTCAAGCTGCTGCGCGGTGCCAGCGCGACCGACACCGCAGAGGTGGTGGCGGTGGGCTCCCGCTCCGCCGAGACCGGCCGGGCCTTCGCCGCCGCCAACGGGATCGGCACGGTCCACGGCTCCTACGAAGCCCTCCTGGCCGACCCTGACGTGGACGCCATCTACATCCCCCTGCCCAACTCGCTCCATCATCCCTGGACGCTCAAGGCCATCGCGGCCGGCAAGCACGTCCTCTGCGAGAAGCCCTACACCCGCCACCCGCACGAGGTCGACGAGGCGTGGGCTGCGGCCGAGGCTGCAGGCGTGGTGCTGATGGAGGCCTACATGTGGCGCCACACGCCACAGGCCGCGCGCCTCAAGGAGCTGGCCGGGCAGCTCGGTGAGCTGATCCACGTGCGCTCCACCTTCAGCCACCGGCTCGAGGACAGCGCCGACATCCGCGTGGACGCGGAGCTCGAAGGCGGGTCGCTCATGGACGTGGGCTGCTACTGCATCTCCGGATCGCGGCTCATCGCGGGTGAAGAGCCGCTGCAGGTCTACGGCGAGCAGGTGACCGCGGCCAACGGCGTCGACCGCCGCTTCACGGGCGTGCTCCGCTTCCCCTCGGGCCTGGTGGCCACCTTCCATAGCGGCTTCGACTCGTTCAGCGAGTCGCTGGAGGTGACCGGGCGCGAGGGCACGGTATCGCTGCCCGATCCGTGGCACTCCCTGGCCGGAGTGCTCGTGGTCGACGGCGAGGAGCAGCGGGTAGAGGCGCGCAACCCGTACCAGTGCGAGCTGGAGGACATGGCCGCGGCCATCCGCGGCGAGAAGGCCCCGCTCCTTGGGCGCGACGATGCCATGGGCCAGGCGCGCGTCATCGAGGCCCTCTATCGGTCAGCCGCGGCCGGGGAGCCCGTCAGCCTGGCCTGACCGGCCGGGCCTGCCCATGCGCCTGCTCCGCCGCTACGCCAAGCCCATGGGGGTGGGGTTGGTCTTCGCAGGCCTGCTCTTCCTGCTGTATCTCTTCGGCGTCACCGCGCCGTCGGCGCAGTCCTTCGGGTTCGATGCGTTCGCCTACTGGAGCGTGTCCATGCCCGACCCCTACGACGTGCCCGTGGGCGGGCTGGGCTCGTACAACTACAGCCCGGCCTTCGCGCAGGCGTTCGACTGGGTGAGCGCGTTCGACTTCTGGGTCTTCCTGTGGATGTGGACCTGCCTCTTGGTCGGCTCGATCATCTGGCTCGCCGGCAGCCCCTCGTGGATCCTGGTGGCCTTCGCTATCCCGATGGTGGCGCTGGAGCTGTACCACGGCAACATCCACATCCTGATGGCGGTGGCCATCGTGCTCGGTTTCCGGCATCCCTGGACGTGGTCGTTCGTGCTGTTGACCAAGCCCAGCGCGGGCGTGGGCCTGCTCTGGTTCGCGGTCCGGCGCGAGTGGCGCCAGCTGGGGATCGCGCTGGGGGCGACGGCCGCGATCGCGGCCGTGTCCTTCGTGCTGGCCCCGCAGGCCTGGTTCGACTGGATCGACCTGATGATCGGCGCCGTCGGCGAAGAACCGCTCAGCGGCTACATCCCGGTGCCACTGTGGGTCCGACTGCCGCTGGCCGCGGCGCTCGTGGTGTGGGGCGCCAGGACCGACCGGCGCTGGACGGTCGTGGTCTCCTCCATGCTGGCGCTGCCCGTGCTGTGGTTCTCCGCCCCCGCCATCCTCATCGGCGTGCTGCCGGACGTGCGCGAGCACCTTCGGGCTCGTCGCGCCGCCGGGCCGGCAGGGTCGACCGGGCCGGCATGACCCATCCGTTCGCGTTGCTCGCGGCAGCGGCCCACGCCACCGCGCCATGACCTCCGCCCGCAACTCTGGCGTCCCGCTCCTGCGGACGATGCAGTCGGCGCGGTTCCGGCTGCTGGTGGCGCTGCTGCTGGCGGCCTTCGGCATCGTCCTCAACGTCTTCCTGTTCCAGGTCCTCGATGCCGAGGGCGCCGTCTCGCTGGAGGACTTCGAGGCCTACTACGAAGCGGCGGCGCGCATCGCGGCAGGGGAGCCGCTCTTCTCCGAGGCCCAGCTGGACGGGCCCATCGATGCCGTCTGCGCCGGCTGCTACATCTACCCGCCGATGCTGGCCCAGCTGCTGGCCCCGTTCGCGGCTGTGCCGCTGGAGGTCGCCAAGGTCGGCTGGTTCCTCCTCCTGTCGGCGGCCGCCTTCGCTGCCGCCTGGATCGGCGCGAGCGTCGGGGGTGCGTCGCGATCGTGGGAGCGGGTCATCTGGACGCTCGTGGCCACGACCTGCTTCTTCCCGGTCTTCCACTCGAACTGGCTGGGCAACGTCGGTTCGCTCGTCGCGCTCAGTGCCGCGTTCGTGGCCCTGGGCGGGGCCGCTGCAGGAGTGGGGGCTGCGTTCTCCGCCGTGCTGAAGGTGTCGCCGCTGGTGTACGTGCCGGTGGCGCTGGTGTCGGACGCCCGGTCACGCCGCACCGTCATCGTCGCCCTGGCCGGGTTGCTGCTCACCTTCATCCTGCTGGCGCCGCAGGCATGGGCTGACACGCCGGCCATGATCGGCAACCTCCTCGCCGGCGCAGGTGACGTGCACTGGAACCTGGGCCCAGCGGCGATGGCGGCCAACATCGGCTGGCCCGACGCGGCGGTGGGGGCCATCCGGGCGCTGGCACTCGTAGGTGGGATCGGCTGCCTGCTGCTCGCGCTGTGGCTGGCGCGGACGCCGGCGGGACTGCCCCTCGCGGTCGTGCTGGCGTCCGCGACGATGCTGCTCGTCCCGGCCACGCTCTGGTACCACTACCTGGTGGTGCTGCTGCCGCTGGCCGCGATGGCCTGGCCGCGGGCGACCTCTTGGTCGCGGTGGTCCCTGGTGGCGGCGGCCGCGGTGACCTCGCTGGCAGGCATCAACATCCTGCCCATCGGCCTCTCGTTCTTCTCGGCCGCGGCGATGTTCATCCTTGCCGGCTGGACGCTGCGTCCGCCGCGGCGCGTCGCTGCCGGATCGGACCGGGCGCCGGCATGACCACAGAGGCGAGAGCGGCCGACCGAACGCCGGCGGGCACTCGCCTGGGCCTGGCCATCACGTTCGTGGTCCTGGGCCTGGCGCTCAACGTGCTGCTGTCCGTCGTGTTGGTGGTCGGGGAGCGGACGTGGCAGAACGATTTCGCCGCCTACTACCTGGCCGCGGACGCGGATGCTGGAGGGCGCCTCGCCCTACACCGCCGAGCAGCTCGGCGGCGCCTTCGAGGCGATCGACCCGGAGCACTACCTCTACCCGCCCTTCCTGGCGCAGGCGCTGGCGCCGGTGACGCTGTTGCCGCTGGGCGCGGCCAAGGTGCTCTGGCTGGTCGTCTGCTTCGGCGCGGCCTACCTCGCGACGTGGCTGGCAGCCGGCATCGGCGGGGCCGGGCGCGGGCCGGCGCGCGCGATGTGGTGCCTTGCGGTCACGCTTGCTCTTCCCGCCGGTGGTGATGGCCGCCTGGCAGGGCAACGTGGGCACGATCGTGAGCCTGACGTCCGTGCTGGTGGCCGGTGGCGGGGCGTTCGCCGGGGTGGGCGCGGCGTTCGGCTTCCTGCTCAAGGTCGTGCCGGGTGCGTTGATGCCGGCAGCGTTCGTGCACGGTCGAGCGTCGCGCCTCGCCCTCATCCTTTCGACTGCCGCGATCGTGGCCGTCGGCTTCCTGCTGGCACCGTCGGCGTGGCTGGACTACCCGCCCGTGCTGCTCAACATGCTCGCGGGCGGCGTGGAGCACACCCGCAACTTCGCGCTCGACCAGCTGGTCACGGCGGCGGGTGCGCCGGAGGTCGTGGCCACCGTGGCTCGAGGGGCGGCCGTGGTGGGCGGGCTCGCCTGCATCGTGGCCAGCGTCTTGGCTGCGCTTCGACCCCGGGGCATGCCCCTCGCGGCGCTGCTCGGATCGGTGGCCATGCTCGTCATCCCCGGCACGCTCTGGTTCCACTACCTCGCGGTGGTGCTGCCCTTCGCGGTCATGGCCTGGCCCCGCGGCTCTGCTGCCGCTCGCGTCCTGCTCGTGGCCGGCTCGGTGCTCGTGGGCGCCGGTCTCGTGGGCAGCGGCGGCCTCGTGGCCATCGCGGGAGCCGGCCTCGTCTTCCTCGTCGCGGGGTACGTGCTCTGGCGCATGTCTATGCTGCGGAGCGATGAGCGACCCGCGGATACCGGAGCCGGCCTCCCCGCCGCCAGCTGACGACGACGGCGGCTGGCGCACCTCGCTGGCCGTGCCGGTGCTCATCGTGCTCATCGCAGCCGGGCTCATCGGCGCGATCGTGCTGGTCTCGCGGCGAGGAGCAGGACGCCGGCCAGGAGGCGCTGACGGCCACCACGCTGGACGAGGCCGCCCTGCCGGTGAGCGTGCCCTACCGTGACATGGGGGGCTTCTTCGTCATCGATGTCACCCTCGGCGAGGGCAGCCGGACCGTGCCCATGATCCTCGATAGCGGCGCACCCACGATCGTGTCCGAGGCGATCGCGGAGGTCTTCGGCAGCGGTTCGGCCGGCACCATCTCCACGGCCTCGGTGGACGGCCAGGTCTTCAGCAGCCAGATCGTGACGCTGCCGCAGCTCTCCATCGGCGGGGCCGAGTTCCGCGATGTCGGTGCGGTCGTGGGCTCCATCGAGCCGGGCAACCCCTTCTTCTGCCTGACCGAGGCCGGCTTCATCGGCGCCAGCCTCATGCAGACCGGTGCGTGGCGCATCGATCCGAACGCGGGCACGGTCACCATCGCCGCCTCGGCCGACGACCTGCCCCTCCTCGAGGGGGCGCTTCGCTTCGACTTCTCTCGCGCCTCGGCCGTCTCGCCCTCACCGCTGGTGGAGCTGCCGCTGGGAGCGGGCAGCCTGCCGGTCCTGCTCGACACCGGCTCGGACGGCTGGCTGGCGGTCAGCCCCCGCGACTTCGACTCGGTCGGCGGGGCCATCGGCACCGACGCACCCACCGAGGAGGTGCTCGCCACGACCTTCGAAGGCTTCGAGGGCTCCCGCATCGCCTGGTCGACAGCGCCGGTGGGTCTGGGCCAGCCCGGGCCCATGCCCATCGCCACCATCGACACCCTGCCCGATGGACAGGGCAACGTGGGCACCGACCTCCTGCGCCACTTCGTGACGACCATCGACTGGAGCGAGGACGTGGTGTCCCTGCAGCCACTCGACGAGGCGCCCGCGCCGTCGGTCCCGGCTGGCGCCTCCGTCGCGTGGGAGGGGGGCTTCGTGGTGGGCTCGCGCGTCCTGGGCCAGCCCGACGCGCACGTCCTCGGCCTGGGTACCGCGGTCACGGCCATCGACGGGCGCGAGCTGACCGGAGCGCCGTTCGACGACTTCTGTCGCCACACGCTCGAGGGACCGGCCACGTACGAGCTGACGCTCGGCGGCGAGGAGCCCACGACCGTGCAGGTGGCGCCGGTCGCGGGGTTCTACGGACCCCTCGACGACTGACGCCGGCGGGCACGTATCATCGGGTCGATGACCACGCCAGAACCGCCGGCCGTGCCCGACCCACCGGCCACCCCGGACCCGCCGCCACCCCGGGGCCCCCGATCCGGCCTGCGCGGGCCCCGGGGCTGTGCCGAGTGGACGGTCGTCATCCTCGGCGTCATCTGGGTCGTCCTGGCCATCATCTTCGTGGTGGCACTGGTGGTCCGCCTCAACAACTAGCTGCCCCCGTACCGCCGACCCGGGTGCCGCTCGGTGGGCTGGGGACCGGCGTGGTCGAGGGCATTGACAGCGAGTGCGTACGGACCTGGGTGGGTGCGGTGCCGCGGCCGAACCGTTTCGGTGCCCGCTGTCACCGAACGGGTGAGAAGGCGGTCATCCCCACGTAGCGCGAAGTCCCGATGGTGCCGCGGTCGCCGTTTCACGAGCATGGTGCCTGCAACCACGTCGTGCCGGTCCCGTGCCAAGCCGGTGTCGCCGGGGTCAGCGCATCTACGGAGGTCGAAGCTCTCGTGCAGGACACCCTTCAACGAGCAGCCGAGACGAGGGAGCCTCGTCGGGGTGGCGAGTCAGGCCAGACCCTCGTCGAGTTCACGATGGTCGTCCCCATGGTCGTGGTCATGCTCATGGCCCTGCTCGAGCTGGCCCTGGGCCTGAACGCCTCGCTGGCCGTCAACCGCGCGTCCCAGCATGGTGCCCACGTGGCGGCCACCAGCGGCAACGTCCTGGGCAGCGACTGCCTGATCCTCGAGCGTATCGAGGAGGTGCTTGGCGTCCCCAACGACCCGGCCAAGATCTCCGAGGTGGTCATCGAGCGCACGGCCCTCAGCGGCGACCTCTCCTTTGCCCAGCAGAGGTGGGGCCGACACGGTGAGACCGATTGCGTGCGTCCCGATGGCACCACCGTGACCCTGCCCTACACCCTCGATCTCCCGGGCTACCCCGAAACGCAGCGCTGCACGGTGCTTGGCGGCTGCCCGGGGCTGGATCCGCCCCGGACCACGGTCGACAACATCGGCGTGATCGTGCGCTATACGCATGACTGGGTGACGCCGCTCAACGGCGCGCTGGATCTCATCGCTCCGGGTGGCGGGGGCGGCGGGGGCGGCGGGGGCGACGCCACCGGCTGGTCCTTCCAGCAGCGCAACATCTTCCGCATCGAGCCCACGCTGTGAGCCGCCTGCGCCGTTCCTCTGACCGCGAACGCGAGCAGGGCCAGGGTCTCGTCGAGTTCTCGCTCATCGTGCCCATCATCATCCTCATCGTCATCAGCGTGGCCGAGCTGGGCCTGGCCTTCGGCAACAAGCACACCATCGGCTACGGCTCGCGCGAAGGTGCTCGCGTGGGCTCGGCGCTCGCGACCGGCAAGGTCCCCGACTGCCTGGGCGGGCTGGACCCGGCCCTCGTGGACGCCACGCTCGTCAGTGCGGTCCAGCGCATCCTCAAGTCGCCAGGCTCTGGCATCGACATCGGCAACGTCGAGGAGATCCGCATCTTCAAGGCCGACTCGAACGGGGACGAGACCGCCGGCCTGGTCAACGTGTGGGAGTACACCGGCCCCGGTTCGGGTCCGGATGTGGACCCCGCCGAGGGTTACGGCACGATCGACTTCAACCTCATCGGCAGCAACGCCTGGCCGGCCTGCGCTCGCGACAACACCACCGCCACGCCCGACTCGATCGGCGTGACCGTGGTCTACACCTATGACTTCGTGACACCCCTGCCATCCGTGGTCAACTCCATCGCCGGCGGCGCGCTCTCGCTCGAGCTCACCGAGACCACCGTGATGTCGCTCAACCCGAGCATCTAGGGGAGGCACGACCGTGGCCCATCTGCCCACCGCCGTCCGCTCGTTCGCCCTCCGGGTGCGCAGCCGCCTGGCCGGCCAGCGCGGTCAGGTCCTGCCCATCTTCGCGGTCATGTCGGTGGTCCTGCTCGGCGGCGCCGCCCTGCTCACCGACGCGGCCTGGTGGTGGGTCACGCAGCAGCAGATGCAGCGGGCGGCGGACGCCGGTGCGCTCGCGGGGGCCGTCCACCTGCCGGGCGACCCGTCGATGGCCTTCCTGCGCGCCCACCAGGAGACCGCCAAGAACGGTTTCACCAACGGGGTCGACGGCGTCGTGGTCAGCCCCAGCGTCGATCCGGTCGACCCGCGCAAGCTCATCGTCGACATCGACGCTCCGGTGGAGACGCACTTCGCGCGTGTCTTCGCCTACGAACGGTTCGATGCCTCGGTCGTGGGTGCGGCCACCTACGTCCTGCCCGTGCCCATGGGCAGCCCCCAGAGCTACTACGGCGTGGGCTTCTTCCAGGGGGTGATCCCTGAAACGACCGTGACCGAGACCGATGCCACCGCCTGGCTGCGTCCCAACGCGACGCTGAGCGGCAGCTGGACGAACCCCGCTGCGGCGCTCGTGGACGATGACATCTACGCCACCAAGTACTCGGGCGACGCCGCGACCCGGCAGGCCTATGGCAGCTTCGGTGCGCAGATCCCGGCTGGCGCCTCCGTCACCGGCATCGAAGCTCGGCTGCGGGCCAACGACGCCGCCGATGGCGGCTGTGCCATCGATGTCGAGCTCAACTCGCCGAGCGGCTGGACGAGCACCAAGCGCGTGACGCTCGGCGGACCCGGCACCGAGGTCACCAACCCCGAGGTGCTGGGCGGGCCCAACGACGCCTGGGGCGGGAGCTGGCCGGAGGCCCACGTGGAGGGGTCCGACTTCCGCCTGCGCGTCACGGCCATCGATCCGGGTGACGCCTGCATGCGCAACCTCGATCTCATCCGCCTCGACCAGATCGAGGTCAAGGTCCACTACTCGACGACCACCACGACGCCGGAGTCCTACCCCGTGCTCGACGTGCTCGACCCGGCCACCGGCGGGACCCTCGCCAGCCAGGGCTTCTGGGGCGCCATCTTCACGCCCGGCGGCGTACGGGAGAACGGCGATCGCTACGCGCCCAGCTTCATCGGTGGCAACAACCCGCCCGACGGCACCAACGGCGGACCCAACCCCGATTACGACGCCAACGGCTACGAGTACAGCATCGAGGTCGGGGCCAACGGTGAGGTGCGCCTCTTCGACCCGGTCTTCTGCGCCACCGGCCGCAACCTCAGCGGCGGCTGGTTCGGGACCGGCGACCACTGGACCACCGATGGCACCGGCGGCGGCACGACCGTAGGCCCGGTATCGGTGCGCTTCCGCCTGTTCAACACCAACGGCACGCCCTACACCTCGAGCGACGACACGCAGGTCGGCTCGACGCTGGAGTACGACCCTGGCAACAACACCCTCGGTGACTTCTCCGGACGGTTCCATCGCGCCGGCAGCCCGCCGCAGAACAGCGGCCGGGCCGATGCCCAGGACTGTGCCGACCACCCTGGACACAACCAGTGGGTGCTCCCGTCCGGATGGGACAATCTGCCCGCGGGCCGCTACCGCCTGAACGTGAACACCAACCTGGGCCTCAATGCCAACCACGGTGCCGAGAACCTGTTCTCCATCTGGGTCAAGGGCGACAGCAAGGCTCGCGTCTACGGCGCCGGCCGGATGGCCGCCTACACCAACCTCGACGACACCGGCGTGGGCGGCGCGCAGCAGTTCTACTTTCGCCCAGATCGAGGGCGTGCACGCGGGCAAGCTGATGGAGATCACCCTCTTCGACCCGGGCGAGGCGAGCGCCGACTCCTACCTGCGGTTCCTCACGCCGCAGGGCGGTTCCTACAGCTACGCCACCTTCGACTGGTACTCGAACGACGGCCGCTCGGGGACGGGCGTGACCGAGATCCAGACGGCCGCTCCGGCCAGGTTCAACAACCGGATCCTGACCATCAACGTGTCCTTGCCGACCGACTACGGCGACAGCAGCCTGGATCCCGATGGGCTCGGTGAGGAAGGCTGGTGGAAGGTCGAGTACGACGTCCGGGCCGGCAATGACACGACCACCTGGGAGGTCCGGCTGATCGGCAATCCGGTGCATCTCGTCCCGGACTGATCGCGGCTCGCCTGCAGGCCGGCACCCCGTACCTTCGGCCGGGGCGCGTCGCGAATCAAGGTCGGCTGGTGCGGTCGAGTGGGGTCCGTCGCAGTACGAGTGGCTTGCGTGAGCACGCGGGAGACGGAACCGTTGCGGGCTGTCAACGAACTACCCACGAAGTGGCAGCCCGCGCATTGCGCTGCACCTTCATTGCGGTGAGATTGGCGCTGCGCACCGCTGGGCCGTGCAAGCCAGCGGAGCGCAGGATCGTCGTCGTACCTGGAGGTAGGTCTTCCGATGGAGGAGACCGCGCTGACATCAGCAACGGGGGACTCGCGCCGAGCAGGCGGATCGGGTCAGACCCTCGTCGAATTCGCCATGGTCATCCCCATGGTCGTGGTCATGCTCATGGCCCTGCTCGAGCTGGCCCTGGGCCTCAATGCGTCGTTGGCCGTGAACCGTGCCTCGCAGCACGGCGCTCACATCGCCGCCTCGGGCGGCAACATCCTGGGGACCGACTGCGTGATCCTCGAAAGCATCGAGCGAGACATGCATGTGCCCAACAACCCGGCCAACATCATCGAGGTCGTCATCGAGCGCACGGCCCTCGTCGGGAACCTCTCCTACGCCCAGCAGACGTGGGGACGCTACGGCGAGACCGATTGCGTCAAGCCTGACGGCACCACCATCAAGGTGCCCTACACGCTGGCCATCGCCGGCTATCCGGAGGCGCAGCGCTGCACGGTCCTGGGCGGCTGTCCGTCGCTGACGCCGGCACGCTCCACGGTCGACAACATCGGCGTCATCGTGAAGTACACCCATGACTGGGTGACGCCCCTCAACGGGGCGCTCGACCTGCTCGCGCCCGGCAACGGCGGCGGCGGCTCCGGATGGACCTTCGAGCAGCGCAACATCTTCCGCATCGAGCCCACGCTATGAGGCGCGTCCGACCCTTCCCACCCCGCCGGCGCGAGCGGGAACGGGGCCAGGGCCTCGTCGAGTTCTCGCTGGTCGTGCCGATCATCATCCTCGTGGTCGTCAGCGTGGCCGAGCTGGGTCTCGCCTTCGGCAACACCCATACGCTCGGATACGGCTCGCGCGAGGGCGCCCGCGTCGGGTCCGCGCTCGCCACCGGCGGCGTGCTCGACTGCTCCGGGGGAGAAGATCCCTCGCTCGTGGACGCGACGCTCGTCAGCGCCGTCCAGCGCATCCTCAAGTCACCCGGCTCGGGCCTCGACATCTCCAAGGTCAAGGAGATCCGCATCTTCAAGGCCAACAGCACGGGCGGCGAGACCGGCAGCTTCGTCAACGTCTGGCGCTATACCGGCGAGCGCTCCGGGCCGGAGGTGGACCCGGGCCCCGGCGTGGAGAACATCGACTTCAGCCGCATCGGCACCAACGCCTGGCCCGCCTGCACGCGTGACAACTCCAGTGCCTCGCCCGACTCCATCGGCGTGACCGTGACCTACACCTACGACTTCGTGACGCCCCTGCCGTCCGTGGTCAACGCCATCGCCGGGGGGGCCCTCGCGCTCGAGCTCAGCGAGACGACCGTGATGTCGCTCAACCCCAGCATCTAGGGAACACGACATGGACCACTCGGCGGAACCACGCCCTCCCTTCGTCGCCCGGATCCGCGGCCGGCTGGCCGATCAGCGCGGCCAGGTGCTGCCCATCTTCGCCATCATGGCCATCGTGCTCCTGGGCGGCGCGGCGCTGCTCACCGACGCTGCCTGGTGGTGGGTGAACCAGCAGCGCATGCAGCGCGCAGCCGACGCCGGCGCCCTGGCTGGCGCCATCCACCTGCCCGGCAACGAGACGCTGGCCTTCGGTCGCGCGATCGGCGAGGTCGCCAAGAACGGCTACGTCCACGGCGTCGACGGCGTGGTGGTCACGCCCAGGCGTGACCCGGGCGACCCGCGCAAGCTCATCGTCGACATCGGCGGGGCGGTCGGGACCAACTTCGCCAAGGCCTTCTGCTGGGACGGCGGACCCTGCCTCACGAGCGTCAACGTCGGTGTCACCGGCGCGGCCTCGTTCGTGCTGCCGGTGCCCATGGGCAGTCCCCAGAACTACTACGGCGTGGGCTTCCTGCGCGACGTCGTCACGACCACCTCCACCGCCGAGGGTGACACCGGCTGGAACAGCCCGGACCGCATCGTCAGCGGCGGCCAGTGGACCAACCCCGGCAATGCCTTCGGCAGCGGTGACACCACCGAGACCACCGACGGGCACAGCCAGGAGTGGTGGGACTTCGACTTCCTCGACGAGATCCCCAGCGGCGCCACCATCAGCGGCCTGCAGGTGCGGACCCGGTACGTCGAGCTGTACGACAACGACCCCGCCCCCGACTGCCGCGTCGATGTGCGCGTCTCGTGGGACGGCGGCTCGAGCTGGTCGGACATCCTCCAGACCGGCCCCATCGGCACGTCCGACCAGGACTTCTACATGGGCTCGGACGTGTCCACCGCGGGCTGGGGCACCCACGCCTGGACCCGGGACGACCTTGACAACAGCAACTTCCGGGTGCGACTGGTGTGGCACGACGGCGGGACCTCCTGCCCGGTCAGCCGCGGCGTGCGCGTGGGCGAGATCGAGGCCCGCGCCGACTACGACTACACCACCACGAATACGACGGTGGAAGAGGTCGATGTCGAAGACCCCGACGGCAGCGTGCTCGCGCCGCAAGGCTTCTGGGGCGCGCTCCAGAGCCAGGGAGCACCGAACATCCAGGGTGATGCCTACATGACCTACTACGACACCCGCACTGGCAGCACCAACGACGACTACACGCCCGAGTCGTACTACCAGTACGGCATCGAGTTCCCGGCCGGCTCGTCGGGCGGGGAGGTCTGGCTGTACGACCCCGGCTTCTGCCACGTGGACACCGACAAGGGCACCGGCGAGTACTACACCTTCGGCTCGCCCAACGGCTCGTCGGACTTCAACGCGGTGAGCACGTTCTACGACCTGTGGGACACCCGTAACACGCCCTACGACACGACCGACGACGTGCTCGTCTACGGCTCCAACTCCGACTACCGACGGTTGCGGGTGCACGATCCGCAGCTGGACCTGAGCAATCCCCTCGACAACACCGCCGACTGCGACGGTCTGGCCTGGCACAACGACTGGGTGCGCATCGCCAACAACCTCGCGGGTGATCGCACGTATCGCTTGCACACGTACTCGACCGACCCCAACAGCAGCAACGACCAGCGCAGCACGACCGGCCTCAACGCCTTCGCCATCTGGGCCGACGCATCCGGTGGTACGCCGCGCGTGTACGGCCTCGGTGCGATGGAGGCCTACGTGCGACTGCCGGGCGGCCGGTCCACCGAGTTCTACCTCGCACAGATCGATGCCGAGCATGCGGGCAAGACGATGGTCATCAAGCTGTGGGATCCGGGCGACACGGGCCAGCTGGCGGCGAACCTGCAGATCCTGGAGCCGACGGGGACGGCGTACGTGGCCACCGACTTCAGCTACAGCGCCGAGCGCAACTCCAACAATGCCTCGAACTGCACGGGCCTCTCTGGCACCAACGTCTCCTCGGTCACCACCAACACCGGCGGCACCAGCCTCTACAACGGGTGCTGGCTGACCATCGAGATCCCCCTGTCGAACACCTACAGCGCGCCCAGCCCCTCGAGCGACACGGTCACCAGCGAGGGCGGCTGGTGGAAGATCCGCTACAACATGAGCGGCTCCACGAGCAACTACTCGACCGACCTGACCACCTGGCAGGTCGAGCTGCGCGGCAACCCGGTCCACCTCGTTCCCACCTGATCGGGGGGTATCGCCTGGGTCAGCCCTGGCTCGAGACGCTCTCCGGAGCTGGCGGTCGGGCCTGGATCAGCCCTGGCTCGAGACGCTCTCCGGAGCTGGCGGTCGGGCCCGGCGTCGTCCCCATCGACGCTACGCGTCGGATCGACCGCACCTGGTAGACGCGCGTCGCCTGAGCCGACCGTAGGCACGCATCGCCGCTCGGGGCACGCATCGACGTCCGGTCATCGTCGGCGGCGACGCCCTGACACGCTCGCTATCGGCGCCGGGCGACGTGCCCTCCGTGAGGGGCGTGGCTACGAGCATCCCGACCGTCGATGACGACGACGGATGACGACATCAGCACGGCCGGAGCGCGCCAGGACACACGCCCGCTGGCCCTCGCGGTCTAATTCCGATAAGATAGGTCAGGATTAACCCCGGAGTCCCGGGGAGCGTCTCCAGACCGCCCTGGCGGATCCCCCCGGAACCGTCCGCGGCGGCCATCACCAGCCCGACTTCGACGCCTCGAGGAGGCCCCATGGTCAGCCAGCCAGAGATCAAGGATCGTCGAGAGGAATACGCCTTCCACGACGACATCATCTATCTCCACGAAGCCAAGCGCGGCTTGACGCGTGAGACGGTCGAGGAGATCAGCGCCATCAAGGACGAGCCCGCCTGGATGCTCGAGCACCGGCTGCGCGCCTACGAGCACTGGCTCAAGCGGCCCATGCCCATGTGGACCGAGGGCCTCGACAAGATCGACTACGACAACATCATCTACTACCGCAAGCCCTCGGAGCGGGAAGAGAAGTCGTGGGATGACGTCCCCGATCAGATCAAGGACACCTTCGAGAAGCTGGGCATCCCGGAGGCGGAGCGGGCCTTCCTCGCCGGCGTCGGTGCGCAGTACGACTCGGAGGTCGTCTACCACTCGGTGAAGGAAGAGCTGTCCAAGCTGGGCGTCGTCTTCATGGGCACGGACCAGGCGCTCAAGGAGTACCCGGACATCTTCCGCGAGTACTTCGGCACCGTCGTGCCGCCGGAGGACAACAAGTTCAGCGCGCTCAACAGCGCCGTCTGGTCGGGTGGCTCCTTCGTCTACGTGCCGCCGGGCGTGGAGGTGCCCCTGCCGCTGCAGGCCTACTTCCGCATCAACGGTGAGAACACGGGCCAGTTCGAGCGCACCCTCATCGTCGTGGACGAGGACGCCTCGGTCCACTACATCGAGGGCTGCACCGCGCCCATCTACGCCACCGAGTCGCTGCACGTGGCGGTCGTCGAAGTCATCGCCAAGCCGCGTTCCAAGGTCCGCTACACGACCATCCAGAACTGGTCCAACGACGTCTACAACCTCGTGACCAAGCGTGCTCACGCGTACGAGGACAGCAGGGTCGAGTGGATCGACGCCAACACCGGCTCGCGCAAGACGGTCAAGTACCCCAGCATCTACCTGCGCGGCCGCGGCGCCACCGCGGATATCATCTCCGTCGCGGTCGCCGGCGAAGGCCAGCACCAGGACACCGGCGCCAAGGCCGTCCACCTCGCGCCGGACACCCGCAGCCGCATCGTGAGCAAGTCCGTGAGCAAGGACAACGGTCGCGGCACCTACCGCGGCCAGGTCAAGGTCGCGCCCGGCGCCACCAACGCGGTGGCCAGCATCCGCTGCGACGCGTTGCTCCTGAGCGACAAGAGCCGCAGCGACACCTATCCGTACATCGACATCCAGGAAGACGACACCACGCTCACCCACGAGGCCACGGTGGGCAAGGTCAGCGAGGACCAGGTCTTCTACCTCATGAGCCGCGGGCTCACCGAGAACGAGGCCCAGAACCTCATCGTGCAGGGCTTCCTGGAGGTCTTCACCAAGGAGCTGCCGATGGAGTACGCCATCGAGTTCAACCGCCTCGTGAAGCTGGAAATGGAGGGATCGCTCGGGTGAGTGTCGCCCCGTTGAACCTGGCCTGGGCCACGCAGACGCATGCCCGGGCGACATCGAGCGCGCTGGAGGAGCCCGAGTGGCTGACGGCCGACCGACTGGCAGCCCTGGAGCGGGTGGCCGAGCTGCCGGCCGAGCCCAACCAGCTCTACACCACCTACATCGACCTGCGCGCGGTGGACTTCGCCGCGGTCGAGCCCTATCCGCCGACCCCGGCCGCCGCGGATGCGGGTGACGCCGTGCTGCCGGTGGGCGCATCCGCGCTGGTGCACGTGGACGAGCGTGCCGTCGTCTCGTGTGTCCTCTCCGACGAGGCCGCCAAGGCGGGCATCGTCGTCTCCACCATCGCGCAGGTCGCCCAGGATCGGCCGGAGCTCATCCGCGAGTTCATCGAGGGCGGCGGCTCGCTGCCCGCTGATGACGCCTTCGGCCACGTGGCGCGAGCCCTCTACACGCTGGGCCTCTTCGTGCACGTGCCCGCCGGAGTGGAGCTGGCTGCCCCCATCGTGCTGCGCTGGAGCGCCGGTGCTTCAGGCTTCGGGCTCATCAGCCGTACCGTCATCAGCGTGGGCCAGAACGCGCGCGCGTCCATCTACGAGGAGCAGATCGGCTCGTCAGAAGCAAGCACGACCGCCGCTGCCCGTGCGGACAGCCTCTGGTGGGGCACGACCGAGATCTCGCTCGGCGATGGCGCCACGCTCGACTTCAGCGCCGAGCAGGACTTCGGCCCCTCGACCGCGGCCTTCGTGGCGCGCCAGGCCAGGATCGGCCAGGCCTCGACCATGAACTGGGCCGTGGCCAGCGTCGGTAGCCGGCTGTATCGCAGCCGTCTCGAGAACCTGCTCGAGGGTCGTGGTGCTCACGTCCGCCAGGTGGAGATCGGGTTCGGCGACGGCAAGCAGCTGTTCGACCTGACCTCCTACACCCGCCACCTCGGGCGAGGACGGCACCAGCGACCTGCTCAGCAAGGGCGTCTTCACCGACACGGCACGCGGCTACATCAAGGGCCTCATCGATATCCCCTACAGCGGCCGTGGCACGGACAGCTTCCTCGGTGAGTTCAGCATGCTGCTCACGCGCACAGCGCGGTCGGTGACGATCCCCAGCCTGGAGATCGACCAGCCGGACTGCCGTCGGGCCATGCACTCCTCGTCGGTCGGCCCCATCGACGAGACGCAGATCTTCTACCTCATGAGCCGCGGGCTCTCCGAGGACGAGGCCCGCAAGGCCATCGTCATGGGCTTCCTTGACCCGGTGGTCGCCCGCATCCCGTTGCCTGAGGCGCAGGAGCGACTGCGCGCGCGGCTGGAGCGGAAGTGGCCTGAGCCAGCAGCGGCCGAATCAGCCGCGTAGGATACGCGCCGTAACGACCGCACCAGCGAGCGAGCCGCCATCGCCATAGCAGTTGCATCTGCGCGCCCGAGCGCTAGGCTTAGCGGATAACGACACGGTGTCGTCGCACGTGTCATGAGTGGGAGTGGAGAAGTATGGATATCAACATCACGCTAGAGGGGCTGCTCCTCGGCGCGTTGGCCATCGGCATCGGCCTGGCCTTCGCGTTCTGGGGCTTCCGCGTCTTCCTCATCCTTCTGCCCATCTGGGGCTTCTTCGCCGGCTTCCTGCTCGGAGCCAACGGCGTGGAGTACATCTTCGGTGATGCCTTCCTCGCGACCGCTACCGGGTGGGTCGTGGGCTTCCTGTTGGGCCTGCTCTTCGCGGTCCTGTCGTACCTCTACTACTGGGTGGCGGTCATCCTCCTGGGCGGTGCCCTCGGCTACCAGTTGACGATCGGGTTGCTGCAGTGGATCGGCTTCGATGCTGAGGGCATCATCGCCTTCCTCCTGGCCATCGTCGGTGGTGCGATCTTCGCGGTGGGCTTCTTCCTGCTGCGGATGCCGGCAGTGCTGGTCATCGTGGCCACGTCGATCTCGGGGGCGGCCGCGACCATCGCCGGTGTCGCCATCGGGCTTGGCATCATCGACTACCAGGAGATGAGCGGAGGCATCTTCGGTGTCCACGCCTCGAGCGATGTGGGCTGGATCGGCATCATCGCCGCCATCGCCCTCGCCTTCGCCGGGGCCATCTACCAGGCCCGCACGATCTCGGACATGACCGCGGCCATCACGGCCGACTCGTACATGAACCCAGGTCTCGACGACCGGGGTGGCTCGGCCGCCTAGTCGGCCCCGGGGTCCCGCTGCGGACCCACAGCTACGCACAGGACGGCCGGCGCCAGGGGCGTCGGCCGTCCTGCTTGTCCGGCACCGTCACGTGCCGGTCGCGCCGGGTCACGTACCATTGGGCGTGATGGAACCTGAGATGCGCCCCGTCCGCCACCTCCCCGTGGCGAAGGCCGCCGACCTCGAAGAAGGCACCATGCAGATGGTCGAGGTCGACGGCGCCCTCATCCTCCTCGTTCGACAGGAAGGCCTCTATGCGCTTCAAGGCACCTGTTCGCACGAGTACTTCGAGCTCGACAAGGGGTTCCTGAGCGACGGCTCGGTCACCTGTGCGCTCCACTTCTCGCGCTTCCAGCTCGATGACGGCGAGTCGCTCGATCCGCCCGCGGAGCTGCCGCTGGTGACGTTCCCCGTGCGCGAGGTCGATGGCGAGATCGTGCTGGAGCTGCCCGAGGGCGAGATCCCCCTCAACGAGTAGGCCCGACAGGAGGTCGTCGACCCATGGACATCACCCTTCCGGGCCTGCTCATCGGCGTGTTCGCCGTGGCCATCGGCCTGGCCCTCGTGGTGCGTGGCTTCAAGCTGTTCCTGCTGCTGCTGCCGCTGCTCGGCTTCATCGGCGGCTTTCTGCTGGGGGCCGGTCTCGTGGAGGAGCTCTTCGGGGATGGCTTCTTCTCGACCCTGCTGAGCTGGGGTGCCGGGTTCGTGCTGGGCCTCATCATGGCCGTGCTCTCGTACCTCTACTACTGGCTGGCGGTGGGCGTGCTCGGCGGCTTCATCGGCTACCAGCTGACCCTGGGCGTGCTGGCCTGGCTCGGCTTCGACGACTCTGGCGCGCTGGCCATCCTCGTGGCCTTCGCGGTCGCGCTCGGCTTCGGCCTGGCCTTCCTCCTGCTCAACATGCCCACCGTCGTGGCCATCGTGGGCACCGCCATCGCCGGTGCCGCGCTGGCGGTCGCCGGTGCCGCGCTGGCGCTCGGTCTGGCCCCGGAGACAGGGCTGAGCGACGGTGTCCTCGGCATCTACGCGAGCGAGGAGCTCGGCTGGGTGGGTGTCCTGCTGCTGGCGGGACTGGCGCTCGGCGGCATGGTCGTACAAGCGCGCGACCTGACCCCGGACGACGCGGCCATCGGCCCGGAACAGTTCCGTAACCCGGGCCTCGGGGGTGGGGGAGGGCCGGCCGCGGCCTAGCGTAGCGTGCCAGCCGCTCTGGCGCCTCAGCGCTCGAGGACGATGCCGATCCCCTGGGCTGTGGCGGCCTTGAGCACAGCGTCGCCGAAGACGACATCAGCCAGGCCGGCGCCAAGGTGGGTGATGAGCACGCGGCCCTCCGGCCGCGGCGTCCCCGCCGCGATGGCCTCACCGATCATGGCGCCTGGCTCCGGGTAGCCCACGAACTGCGTGCGGGTGCGGTTGGCAAGGAACTGCTCGCGGTCGTCGGTGAGGAACAGCGCCGCGCCCTTGGCCACGGACGCCGGCACGCACATGTCGTAGTCGACGGCCACGATGGAGGCATCCTCGCGGAAGGCCGCTGCCGGGACCGACTGGCGCTCGGGCCCGAAGGACACCAGCGTCAGCACGAGGGCGGCACCCTCCACCGCTGCGACCGGATCGGTGGTCGTGGTCACGTCGCCGACGTGTCCGTGGTCGCCAGCGGCGATCTCGGCGGCGAGCGCGTCCGCCCGGGCGGGGTCGCGGTCGCAGATGATCACCGGCACGCCCGGCAGCAGGTGCGCCATGACGGGCAGGTGGCTGCGTGCCTGCACTCCGGCACCGATGATGGCCACTGGTCCCTCGTCGGCGGGGCCCCAGCGCGAGGCGGCCACGCCACTGACCGCGGCGGTGCGCATGGCGGTGATGCCACCCGCGTCGAGGATGCCCAGCGGCAGGCCGGTGACCGCGTCGCTGATGATGGTCGTGGCCGTGATGGCGGGCAGGCCGCGGCCGGCGTTCTGGGGGAACCCGACGGCCCACTTCAGGCCCAGCAGGTCCTCACTGGCGTCGGCTGCCGAACCGCGCATCCAGGCCGGCATGGCATGGGCGAACGAGTCGGCGGGCGTCGGCTCCACGCCGATCTTGGGCGGCATCTGGGCGTCGTCCACGAGTGCCAGCATGGTGATCTCGGCGAGACGCAGGCGGGCCTCGACACCGGGCATCGCGGCCCGGACGTCGGCGGCGCTGAGGTAGCGGAGGGGTGGCATGTCCATCGGGCAAGGATAGGCGGGCGCCGGGCCGATAGGATGGAGGGGTGACCACGACCAAGGCGGCCGATCCAGCCGAACTGCAGCATTGTCTTGCCAACCTCAAGCTCGAGCGCGACGCTGTCCAGCTCTACGATGGCCTGGCCCGGCTCGAGAAGGACCCCATCCGGGCGGATGCCTTCCAGGCCATCGCCAGCGGCGAGCGACGCCACGCCTTCATCTGGGCCTCGCGGCTGGTAGCCGGTGGCGAAGAGGTCCCGGCCATGACCCCGCCTCGATGGCGTGTCCGGGCCGTCCTTGCCTGTGCCCGGCTCTTCGGCACCAAGTCCGTGTCCGGCATGGTCAAGGCGCTCGAGGGTGACGAGCTGGCGTTGTACGAGGAGCTTGACGGGCCGGAGATGGAGGCCATCGCCGCCGACGAGCGGGAGCACGCCGCCATCTGGAAACGCCTGGACATGGGCATGCCCGGCGTGGCCCCTTCGACGCCGGAGGCGGCCGCAGCCGCCGAGGTGGCCATCCGGGACGAGTCCTGGCACCGGGCCGCGGGCAACTCCGGCACCCTGCGTGCCGCGGTCTTCGGTATCAACGACGGCCTGGTCAGCAATCTCGCGCTGATCATGGGGTTTGCCGGTGCCGTCACCGACAACGGGCTCATCATCCTCTCCGGCGTGGCAGGCCTGCTCGCGGGCTCCTTCAGCATGGCCGCCGGCGAGTACATCAGCATGCAGAGCCAGCGCGAGCTCTTCGAACGGCAGATCGAGCTCGAGCGCGAGGAGCTCCGCTTCATGCCGGAGCAGGAGCGCGAGGAGCTGGCCGCCCTCTACCGCGCCAAGGGCCTTTCGGCCGAGGAGGCCGAGCTCGTCTCCACGCGCCTGATGCAGGATCCCGAAGCCGCCCTCGATACCAAGATCCGCGAGGAGCTGGGCCTCGATCCGGACGAGCTGGGCTCAGCCTGGGGCGCCGCGGGCTCGTCGTTCGCGGCCTTCGCGCTCGGCGCCATCATCCCGCTTGTCCCGTTCCTGTTGCTCTCGGGCACGATCGCCATCGTCCTCTCGGCCAGTCTCGCGCTCGTCGCGCTCTTCATCGTCGGCGCGCTGGTGAGCCTGCTCACCGGACGGAGCCTGCTCTTCAGCGGCCTGCGCCAGTGCTTCATCGGTGGCGGCACCGCGCTCGTGACCTTCATCGTGGGCAGCATCATCGGCGTCTCGGTGGCCTGATGGACGAGGCGCGACTGCGCGCACGTTTGACCGCCGAGGGGCTGGCCGCGTCAGCCTGGGGCAACGGCCCGTTCGACCGCTACGGTGAGCACCGACATCCATACGACAAGGTGCTCGTGGCGGTGGCCGGCTCCATCACCTTCCATCTGCCAGAGCTCCGCCGAGACGTGCTGCTCGAGGCGGGCGATCGGCTGGAGCTGCCCGAGGGCACGCTGCACGGCGCCGATGTGGGCGCTCACGGCGTCACCTGCCTGGAGGCGCATCTGCCGCCGGGCACATTCAAGGGTGGACCCAGGCATGAGCCTGGCTGGGGCCGCGAGGAGCTTGACCGCGAGTAGCTAGGCCGTTGGTGCTGCAGGTGGGGCCGGGGGTGCGGGTGGAGCGGCCGGGGGTCCTCCGGGCCCGGGCGGGGAGCCGTAGCCCGGCGGGGGCACGTAGCCTGGAGGTGGCACGGGGGCGTAGCCCGGCGGTGGTACGGGCTGTGCCGAGTTCATGGGCAGGGGCGGGACCGGTGGCACCGAGGCGCCCGCCGGCACCGGCACGCGGGGGCTGGCGAGGTAGGCACCGTGCAGGTCGAGGACCTCTTCCACGAGGGATACGGGCGCCACGCCGCCGTGGCGTTGGATGGTGTCGGCGATCCAGCCCGCCTCCGAGCGGCGCTCGGCTTGACCGATGTCGTCGTCCTCACGCGGCAGGCGCACGAGCATCACACCCGCGCTCGCCGCGCCGATGGCGAGGCCGACGAGGAGCAGCCAGAGGGCCCAGCCGTCGATCATGGCCGGGAGCATAGCGTGAACCCCGAGACAGTGGCGCCGGAGGCTGCTCGGCTATCCTTCCGCGGTGCCCCTCGCGCTGATCGACATCACGCCGCCGTCCGGGATCGAGCTCGGTCCGCTCCCGCTGGGCTTCTACGGCGTGGGCTACATCCTGGCCGTCGCGGTGATGCTGCTGGTGAGCCAGATGGAGGCTCGACGCAAGGGCCTGGACCCCGCGCTCGTCACCAACGCCATCATCGTGGTCGCGGTCTTCGCGCTCGTGGGGGCACGCCTCTATCACGTCATCGACGAGTGGGAACGGTATGCCGCCGAGCCACTGCAGGCGGTGCTGCCGCCGTATTCGGGCCTGGGTCTGTATGGCGGCATCTTCGGCGCGGCGATCGGCATCTGGGTCTACGTGCGGGGTAAGGGCATCCCCATCGGGCGGGCGCTCGACGTGGTCGTGCCGGGCACGCTCTTCGCGCAGGGCATCGCGCGCTGGGGCAACTTCTTCAACCAGGAGCTGTACGGGCCCCCGACCGACCTGCCCTGGGGCATCACCATCGACTGCGTCCACCGGGTGGCGGCCTACCCGTGCGAGCTGTTCCCGTTCGAGAGCACCGGCTTCCATCCGCTGTTCTTCTACGAGTCCGTGCTGACCATCACCGGCGGCTTCATCGCGCTCTACCTGGCGCGCCACTTCAGCAGCCGACTGCTCGATGGCGACCTGGCCTCCTTCTGGATGGTCTGGTACGGCGGCGTGCGGCTCGTGCTGGAGACGTTCCGCGAGGGCTGGAACTGGACCATCCTGGGTGTGCCTACGGCCGTGCTCATCGGGGTCGCCCTGATCGTCGCGGGTCTGGGTACGGCCTGGTGGCGCCACGCACGCGCCCCGGCGCACGCTGGCACCGAGCCACCCGAGGGCTGATACGGCTTGACTTGGGCCGGCCGCGGAGCTGGGGCCGGCCGCGGAGCTCGGGCTGGCCGCGGACCCATGGCTGGCCGCGGAGCTGGGGCTGGCCGACGCTCCTGGCTGGCCGCGGAGCTGGGGCTGGCCGACGCTCTTGGGCGGCCGCGGAGCTGGGGCTGGCCGACGCTCCTGGCTGGCCGCGGAGCTGGGGCTGGCCGACGCTCTTGGGCGGTCGCGGATCCTTGACTGGCCGGCGCTCTTGGGGCGGTTGTCGCCGGGCGGTTGTCGCCGGGCGTCGCTCCCATCGACGGTATCGGTCACATCCGTCGTGGGCTATGGACACCGGCCGCCTCAGGCGACGGTAGCCGCGGCGCGCATGCTGCCGCGGGCTGTCGCAGCACGTTCGCCGGCGACGGCGCGCAGGTCGCTGCTTCGCGAGGCGGCCTGCGCCTCGTCGCGTCTCGGTTCCAGTGGCTACGAGCGTGCCGAGCGTCGCTGTGAGCGACCGTTGTCCACCACGTTCGTGTGCAGTCGCCCGTAAGGCTCGGCGAAGCGGTCGTCGTCATCGTGTGCGCATGGATGACATGCGTGTGGGTGCGGCGTTTCGGTCAGTGCGTCGGCGACGACGATGGCGACAACAGGACGTGGCCGATCGTGCGGGTGTGGCTCGCTCGCTCATCTCGGACATCGAGCGTGGGCGCCTCGAGCGCACCTCGTTGGCGCGGCTACGGGCGGTGGCGGCGGTCCTCGAGATCCGCCTCGACGTCGTTGCACGCTGGCGAGGTGGTGAGCTCGACCGTCTGATCAACGCTCGGCACTCGGCACTGCATGAGAACGTGGCGTTCTACTTCAGTCGCTTGCCAGGCTGGCACTTCAGTCCTGAGATCTCGTTCTCGGTGTACGGCGAGCGTGGCGTGATCGACATCCTCGCGTTCCATCCCGCCAGCGGCTCACTGCTCGTCATCGAGCTCAAGACGGCGATCGTGGACGTCAACGACCTCGTGGGCTCCGTCGACCGCAAGTCGCGCCTGGCCATCGGCATCGCCGCTGACCGTGGATGGGCAGCCACGACCGTGAGCCGATGGGTCATCGTCACGCGCGACCGCACCAACCAGCGACGGATCGAGGCGCACCGGTCGATGCTGCGAGCGGCGTTCCCGCAGGACGGCCACGCCGTCCGCAGCTGGTTGGCACATCCGGTCGCTGCCGTCTCCGCCCTGTCGATGTGGTCATCTGCCGTCAGGGCCGACACTCGGCATGCTAGTAGTCAGCGGATCCGGCTCGCAGCCGATCCGCCCGCGCACCGCTGAGCGTGAGTGGGCGTCTTCGGCGGTGCCCGGTGTCCCAGAAGCAGCCGAGCGTGCCGGTCTGTGCGCCTACCGTTGCTGGTGGCGACGGATGTCGCTATCGATCGACCGATCCGGGCGACAGCGTCGATGGAGGCGACGAGCGGCCTGCGGCCAGGGGCCACGAGCGCGGCCACGGCAGGCGACGAGCGCGGCCGAGGGCCACGAGCGCAGCCACGGGAGCCGCGGCGCAGCGATCGTGCCGCTACAGGCGACGCGCAGCCACGGGAGCGGCGGCGCAGCGATGGTGCCGCTGCAGGCGACGCGCAGCACCGACCTCGACGCGGAGCCACGGTGACCGCATGAGGCGGGCCGCGAAGATCAGCGGCGGTAGAAGGCGACGAGCTGCGTGGGACCGCGGAGGTTGTGCCCGTTGAGCACGAGGAAGTCGTCAAGGCCGTTGCCGTCGTGGTCGATGGCGAAGGCGTCGTCGCCGGCACCGCCGGTGACCTGCGGGATGATCATCGAGCTCCACCTGCGGCCGTCGCCGCCGTTGATGAGCATGACGTCCGGCGAGTTGCGGTTGCTCTGGCTGCGCACGACGTAGAGATCGGCGCGCTTGTCGCCGTTCACGTCACCGGCGGCGATGGCGGCGCCGTCGGTCAGGTTGCGCTCGAAGACCTTCTTGAAGCGTCCGCGTTTCTGGAGGCTGATCTTGAGCTTCGTCTGGGACAGCTGCACCAGGTCCAGCTTGCCGTCCTTGTTGAGGTCCACCAGCTCCGCGTCCAGCTCGTCGAACGGCTTGATGCCCATCTGGCGGGTGACCTCGACGATGCCCTTCCTGGTGTTGCGATACAGCCGGGTGGCGCCCGCCTCCGCGGTCTGTGGTCCGCCGGTCACGAGCAGCAGGTCTTCGCGCCCGTCCTTGTCATAGTCGGCGTCCCGCAGGGCGCGCGCGCCAAGCTGGGCCGCGATGCCCGGGGACTCCTTGGCCTTGAAGCCGCCCTTGGTGCGCGTGCGGTAGGCCCGGCTCAAGGACGGCAGCCCATCGACGCGCGTCGGGGAGTTGGTCACCATCAGGTCGATCGCCTTCTGGCGGGTCTCCAGGAAGACGGCCAGCCGGCCGCGTCCGGTCTGGTCGGCCACGCCCCAGGCAGAGGCTACCTCCACGGGAGCCGGCCCACCCGGGTCGAGCCAGAGCTCGTTCGACTTGAGCCCGGAGCCGCGCTTGCCGCCGACCGTGCAGTAGAGGTCGGGCAGACCGCTGCCATCGATATCGGCCGAGGTGCAGCCATGCCGGTCGATGGCGGCCATCTGCAGTGGCTCGTGGTCGACGAAGACGCCATTGCGGTTCAGCAGCAGCCGGCCCATCCGCCCATGGCGGCCGATGAAGAGGTCGTCCACGCCATCGCCATCGAAGTCGTCCACGACCGCGCCATAGGTGCCCGTCTCCTCGAAGACACCCGCGGGCTGGGCGACGTCCTTGGCCACGATCTTGGAGTCGGCCTGTGCCACCGGCAAGGTGCCGATCTTGGTCTTGATCTTGACCGCGTTCTTGCCGGCCTTGCGGTTGTTCCGGGAACCATCGGGTTCGTTCTCGGATTCGTAGGTCTCGAGGTCGTCCGAGTCGAACGACTCCTCGTCGGCTTCCCGGTCCAGCTCCAGCGGCGGTGGGACCTGCACGTCGGTGACCGGTTCGGAGACACCGAAGACGCCAGCCTGCGGCGGGGTGCACACGCGCACGGCGCGTCCGTTGCCATTCGAGCGGCCAACGGCCCAGCCGCTGCCACTGAGGGAGCCGATGGTGTCATGCAGCTCTGTGCCGCCGGAGCTACCTGCGACCTCGTTCCAGGCGCGCCCGTCCCACCAGGCGGCGACCGCTTCATGTGTCTTGCTGGTGTCGTTCCAGGCAGCGCCCACGACCCAGATGCCGCCCGCCGGGTCGGAGGACACGGCGTTGAGGATGACATCGTCCGAACCCCACATGGGAGCCTTGGACTTCTTCCACTTCTTGCCATCCCAGCGGAGCACGAGGGCCTTGGTGGCGCCGTCACGCTTGTGATAGCCGACCGCGTAGCTCTCGTTGCCGTGGGTCGCGATGATGTCCGTCAGGGCGGCTTCACCCTTGAGCCGGGGCAGCTTGAGCTTGCGCCACTTGCCGGCGTCGCGGTTCCATATCGCCGGCTGGATCTCTGCGCCGCGGCCGCCGTGGCCCGCGACCCACGTGCCACCCTTCATGTCGGCGGCAGTCGCCGTGAGGGTCAGCGACTCCCCCCTGGGGATGCCGATGGGGATCGAGCGCCAGCGGGGACCGTCCTTGCGGATGATGAGGGGCTTGCGCCGGCCCTTCTCGCCCATGCGGTAGCCCACCCCGAAGGGGCTGCCGTCACCCACGATGGTGACGTCGGTGAAGACGGCCACCGCGGCGGCGACGGCGGGTCGGTCGACCTCCCAGCGGGAGCCGTTCCAGCGCATGGCCAGGGGCTTCACGTTGGGCCCTTCCGTGGTGAAGCCCACGGCCCACGTGTCCATGCCCTCGCGCCAGTCCACGGCCATGAGCCCGTCCTCGTCTCCTGGGCCGCTGGCCGGCATGCGCGTCCAGCCGTTGCCGCGGTCGACCATGGCGGCCGGTGCACGCACGCCGTTGTGGCCCGGGGTGCTCCGCCGCGCGTAGCCCACGGCGATGAGGCCACCGTCGGTTCGAGACACACCATGGAGGGCCATGTTGGTCTTGTTGTCGATGTCCACGAAGCCCGCCGCGCAGACGACCGACTCGCCGTCGGCGGTGGCAACGCTGGTGATCCGGCCGCCGCCTCGAGCCGCGGCCTCGTCCTTCGCTCCGAGCACGGGATGGCCGGGCGCGACGGCAAGTCCGTCGGTGAGCAGCACGAGGGTAAGGCCGAGCACCGCCAGGGGCGCGCGCTTCGACCACAGGAAGCGGGACACGTCAGGAAACATTAGACGTCACCGCACGTATCTGCTCCAGCCGCACCTTCGTACGGTGCCTGCAGGCACCACAGGTCCCCGCCTATGACCGGGGGAACGAGGCCAGCAGCTGGATGGGGCCAGCCTTGGTCCGGCCGTTGAGCACGACGAAGTCGGCCAGGCCGTTCCTGTCGTAGTCGAGCGCGAAGACGTCGTCGGCCGAGCCCTTGGAGGTCGTGGGGACCTTGACGGAGGCGAAGCGCGTGCCAGCGTTCTTGCTCACGAGCAGGCGATCGGGCTTGTTGTACCTGTCGTTGCCTCGGACCACGTAGATGTCAGCGCGGCCGTCACCGCTGGCATCACCTGCAGCGAGGGCCCAGGCATCGGTGATCCTGACCTCGTAGATGCGGCGATAGCCGGCGCTGGTCCACTTGCTGACACGCAGCTTGCTGGGGGCCAGCTGGATGAGGTCCCGCTTGCCGTCGCCGGTGACGTCGGCGAAGGCGACATCGATGTCTCCGATCTGCTTGATCTCCTGGCCGACCGTCCGGTCCCGCAGGACCCCGCCCTCGTTGCGCATGAAGCGCAGACCGGCGTTGCGCCCGTCGAAGCCGTACTGGGTGCAGTAGGCCAGGTCCTGGTCGCCATCACCGTCGAAGTCGCCGGTCTCGACGCACTCGGCACCGTGCGACGTGTCGAGCCGCATCTCCGGGGCCGGCTGGAAGCTGCCATTGACGTTCTTGTAGAAGCGGTTGTAGGCGGGCCAGCCATCGTCACGGTCGGGCGCGTTGCTGATGAAGACCTCGGCGTAGCTGTCCTTGTTCAGGCGCAGGATGCCCGCGTCTCGTCCGCGGCCGAGCGGGTCGCTGATGCCGAGCGTGTCCAGCGCCAGCATGCCTCCGCTGCGGGCAGGCTTGAGTGAGAGCTCATGACGCTTCATGGCCTTGCCGCGGGAGCCGCCCACGCTGCAGAGGATGTCCTTGTTGCCGTCCCCATCGACGTCGCCGTGATCGCAGCCGTGGCGGTCGACGGAGCTGAAGGCCCCGGTACCGGCATTGCTGAAGGTGCCCCCGTCGTTCAGGGCCAGGCGCGGCAGGATGGTGCCGTGGCGGCTGTAGAAGACATCCTTGAAGCCGTTGCCATCGAAATCGGCCGCGAAGCCGTCGTAGGTCTTGGTCCACTGCTTGAGGCCGGAGGCTGCGGCCATGTCCTTGACCCAGAAATCGGGGTGCTTGATGGGTGTGGAGGCCAGCTCGAGGGTTTCCGCCCCGTCGCCCGCGATGGAGAAGGCGTCACCAGCGCGCTCGCCCTCCACCTGCACCTCCGCCGTGCTGTCGTGGTGCTCGTGCGGGTAGTTCGAGTCCTGCAGCTGTGAGGCGCGCCGGGCCGCCATGCGGCTGACCTCCAGCTGGCGCCTGGTGGTCTCCTTCCCGCCGCCCGCGACCGAGACCGACGAGGCCAGGTTCTCACCGCAGGCCTTGAGCACCAGCAGCGAGGCGCCGACCGTCGCGGCGGCCACGGCGCCGTTGCTGGTGGCGGCGACGGCCATGACCTCCGAGCGGATATCCGCCGGCGTCGAGAGCGTGGAGACGCGCCACTCGCCGTTCTTGCCGTTGGCGATGAAGCCGCGCATGTCGCGGTTCTCATTGGCGGTCTTGGTGCCGGCGATCCAGACGGTGCCATCCGCGCTCAGCGAGACCGCGCGCGGCAAGGCCGCGAAGTCATCCGCCCAGGGCAGGGCCACCTTCCTCCAGGAGCTGCCGTTCCAGCGCAGCAGGAAGACGTGGTGCTCGTCCGAGCCGTCCCGGGCGATGTAGCCCACGGCGTAGCCGTTGTCGCCGCCGCGGAAGTGGACGTCGGTGAGGACGGCGTTGCCGGCCGGGATGTTGCCGACCTTGAAGGCCTTCCACTTGCCGCTGGAGCGCTTGATGATGTACGGGCGCGGGCGGCCAAGGGAGGATTCCTTCCAGCCCACGGCCCAGATGGCGCCGTTGCTGGCGCGATTGATGCCGAGCAGTCCGGAGCCGCTGCCCAGGGCGGGGTCCGAGCGCGACCACTTCCTGCCGTTGTAGACCATGCCTGTGGCGCGCAGCCGGCCGTTCTGCAGGCGGGTACCCACGGCCATGGCCTTGCCGCCGGGCAGGGCCACGACGTCGGTGAGCGTGGCTCGGGGACCGGGCGGGTCGGGCACGCCGATGCCCTTCCAGGCGTTGGTCACGACGCGTCCGCTGATGGGCACGAGCGAGCCGGCGCCGTTGCCCTGGTAGGGCCGGTAGTAGCCCACGCCGAGGAGCTTGTTGCTGCCGATGGAGGTCGCGCCCACGAGGCCGCGATGCCCGCTGGTGGTGGTGGCGGTCTGCTTCCAGCTGCTGCCCGTCCAGCGCAGGGACAGCACGCCACGGTTGGTGCCGCCCACGATCCAGGCCTCCTTGCCGCCGCGGGTGACGATATCGAAGGCCGTGGAGAGGAAGACCGACTCGGGTGTCCGGACCTCCCTCCAGCCGTTGGTGCAGACGGCGGCTGCGACCGGTTGGGGCGAGCTCAGGCCCAGCAGGGCGGTGAGCACGGTGGCTGCGACCGCGACGGCGGTCAGGCGCGTGAGGACGGTGCTGACTCGCGACATGTGGCTAGCGCCTGGGGAAGGAGGCCAGGAGCTGGATGGGCCCGGAGGCCTTGCCCTTGCCGTTGAGGACCACGAAATCCGTGCGCCCGTTCTTGTCGTAGTCGAGGGCCACCACGTCATCGCCGCGGCCGTTGCTGGTCCCGGCCTGCGGGATCTTGACCGAGGTGAAGCGGGTGCCCTTGCCGTTGTTGACGAAGAGCCGGTCCGCCCGGTTCATGTCCGTGCCGCCGCGCACGACGTAGATGTCCGCTCGCTTGTCGCCGTTCACATCGCCGGCGGCCACGGCCACGGTCTTGTCGACCTTGATCTCGGCGATCTTCCTGAAGCGACCATTGGCCCACTTGCTGACGCGCACCCGGTTGCCGGCCAGCTGGATGAGGTCCTTCTTGCCGTCGCCGGTGACGTCCGCCATGGCCACGTCGCGGTCACCGATGGGCTGGACGCCCAGGGCCCCCGTCCGCTCGCGCAGCTTGCCGTTCTCATTGCGGTAGATCCGCAGGCCGGGGGTGCCGCCGTCTACCGGGAAGCGGGCGCAGAGCAGCAGGTCCTGGTCGCCATCGCGATCGACGTCACGGCCATCCGCGCAGTAGCCGCCGACGGGTCGGTCGAGGCCCATCCCGGGAGCGCTCTTGAAGGTGCCCTTGGCATTGCGGTAGAAGCGGTTGGTGGAGGGATAGACGTCCTCGCGCTCCGGCTGGGCCACGGCCAGCACCTCCGGGTAGGGATCCCGGTCGAGCTTGACGAAGGCCACGGTGCGGCCGCGGCCGAGCGGGTCGGCGATGCCGGCGACCTGGCGGTCGAAGCGCGGGTTGGGCCCGGCCACGTCGTACGAGAGCTCGTGGTGGTTGATGGACGTGCCATAGCGACGACCGGTGATGCAGATGATGTCCTTCCAGCCGTTGTTGTCGACATCGCCCACATCGCAGGTGTGGCGGTCGACCGAGCTGAAGGCCCGGTTGGGCGCGTCGACGAAGCTCCCGCCGTCGTTGAGGGCCAGCTTGGGGGCGCCCTGGTGGCGTGAGATGAAGACGTCCTGCCAGCCGTTCTTGTCGAAGTCCGCCACGAGCGCGTGATAGGTGCGCGTGCTCTCCTTCAGGCCGGCTGCGGCCGCCATGTCCCTGATGACGAAGCCCGTGGGGCTCACCGGTGCCGCCGGCACCATGATCGAGCCGGATGGCGTGATGGTGGGCATCTCGTCCTCCACCTCGTGCACGTCCTTGGCTTGCCGGCGGGCCTTGATGCCGGTGATCTTGATCTTGCGGTCACTGCCCGAGGCCACGTCCGGCGAGGGCAGGTCACAGGTGCGCAGCACCAGCGCCGTGGCTGCGATGGTGCCCGTGACCACGGCACCGTTCCTGGTGGCGTCCACCGACTGCAGGCTCGAACGCACGTCCGGCGGGGTGTCGATGAAGCGCATGACCCAGTTGCCGTCTCGACGGTGGGCCACGAAGCCGCGGGTCTCGCGGTTCTCGTTGGCCAGCTGCGTGCCGGCGATCCAGAGCTCTCCACCGGCGCCGGCGAAGAGGCTCTGCGGGATGGCCGAGGGGCCGTCCCAGGGCAGGCTCAGGCGGCTCCAGCGCTTGCCGTTCCAGCCGAGCAGGACGGGCGTGTGCTTGGCTCCGTTGCCCTGGGCCAGGTAGCCGATGGCCCAGCCCTTGCCGTTCCGGGGGATGGCGATGTCCGTGAGCACGGCCGGCCCGGAGGGCAGGTAGCCGGTCGCGATGGAGCGCCACGTGCCGCTGGTGTTCTTGAGGATGAGCGGGCGCATCGTGCCATCACGGTTGCGCCAGCCTGCGGCCCAGACCGTGCCGCCCGGGGTCTTGGTCACGCCCAGCAGTCCCGAGCCGCCGCTGGGGAAGGGGTCCTTGCGCACCCAGCGGCCACTCTGGCGCTTGAGCACGAGGGCCTTCCAGAAGCCGCGATCGAGGTAGCTGCCGACCGCGTAGCCCTTGCCGTTGGGCAGGTTCACCACGTCCGCCACGGCGGCGTTGACGCGCTTGCCGATGGCGACGGGCTCCTGGTCGAAGACGTTGTTGACGTAGCGACCCATGAGCGGTGAGATCTCCGCGCCCCACGCCGGGCGCTGGAAGCCGCCCACCAGCCATTGGCCGGTCTTGCGAGTGACGCCGTCGGCGAGGCCGCGACGGAGGGTGGAGCCGGTCCGCTTGGGCCACGAGCCTGGAGCCGTTCCACTTGAGGGCCATGGGACCCCTGTGGCCACCGCCCACGACCCATTCCAGCTTCCCGCTGCGCACGATGGCGCCCTGGGGGATGTCGTTGAAGCTGCCGTCCGGGACGAACAGCTCCTGCCAGCCATTGGTGCAGGCGCCCACGCCGGTAGCGGCGCTGGCGGGGGCGGGCTGGGTCACCACTGGGGCCACGACGATGGCGCCCAGCAGCGCGGCGCCGAGCGCCTTGAGGGTGATGGATCTGGTCACGGCACGTCGACCCTAGCACGCCTTCGTGTGATCGGCAGGAAGGATACGACAGAGTGTCGTAGTTCAGTCTGCGTGCGTGTTCCAGTCGAGGTCCAGGTCGAGGTACTCAGCCAGCTCCTCGTTGTAGGGCCGGTAGAACTCGCGCAGGCGCGCGATGACGTCCTCGTCGAAGGGCTCGTGCGGCTTGTTGCGGTTGCGCATGACCCGCGGCAGTCGCTCCCGGCGAGGGAGCTCGAGGTAGTCCCAGACCTCATCCATGGTCGCGGGCGGGTCATCGAACCAGCGTTCGCTCTGGATGACCAGCAGCTGGTCGTCAGGGAAGTGGGTGCGCCAGCGTTCGAGCTGGGGCTGATAGATCCCGCGGCGCACCACGAGGGGGTCGCTGACGCGCTTGTCAGGGGGGATACGGATGCCGGCCGTGTCGCCGGGCGGGCCGATCTCGGCCTCCACCGCCTCTCGGAACGAACGCGTCTCTCCGCACTGGCGCAGGCACCAGGCCCAGTGCGAGGCCGCGCGCAGGGCGGGGTCGCGCAGGAGCACCAGGAGCCTGACGCCCGGGAGGGCACGCGCCACCCGTGCGGGCACGTTGGGGTGCGAGAGGTAGGAGGGGCTGGACTCCCCGGTCAGGACCGGATGCAGGCCCTCGTGGTAGGCCCGGCGTCGAGCGCGGTTGGCGAGGGAAGCGCAGCCGATACCAGCCCAGGCCATAGGTGTAGCGGTGGGTATCGAAGAAGTGCGTCTCGGTCGGTCCCTCGAGCACGTTGGGGTGGGCGTTGAGCTGTCCCAGCAGGTGGGTCGTGCCGCTACGGGCAGCGCCGATGATGATGAAGTCGGGCAGGAGGTGGGTGCGCCCGAGAACCCGTCCGCGAAGCTGGCGAGCGCCCTTCCGCCCGAGCACGCGTTCGACCGTGGCGTTGACGTTGCCCCTGGGGTCCATGCGCTGAGTATGCCAGCGTCATCGGGTCGGCCCCCGTATGCTCTCGGCATGGAGTCCGGTCCCGAGAATCTCCGCTCGATCACCCACGACATGCGCAACCTTCTCACGGCCGTGCGCGGCCACGCCGAGCTGGCCCTGCGCGGGATCTCGCCCGAGGACCCGGCCCGTGAGGACGTGGCCCACGTGGTCGTGGTGGCCGCCACCATCTTCGATCTCATCGATCAGATCGACGGCAACGACACCTCGAGCACGCTCGTGGCCACCAGCCTTGACGCGAGCGTCTCGTCCATGCGCCGCCTGCTCGACGCGCTCCTGCCCCGATCGCTCGAGCTGGTCGTGCACACGGAGAGCGAGGGCGCCTACGTGGGCATCGCCAAGCTGCGTATCGAGCGCATCGTGCTCAACCTCGCGCTCAACGCGCGCGACGCCATGGAAGACGGCGGCAGGCTCACGATCCGCACCGACCGCCCGTCCGACGACGTCGCCCGCATCATCGTGAGCGACACGGGCCCCGGCTTCAGCGAGGAGGCCCTCGAGCACCTCTTCGAGCTGGGCTTCACGACCAAGGCGTCCCGCGGCGGCAGCGGCCACGGCCTGGCTGCCCTGGCGCCGTTCGTGGAGGGTGCCGGAGGGGAGATCGACCGTGGCCTCCGTCGCTGGTGAGGGCGCGACCATCTACGTCTCGCTGCCCACCACCGACCTGGGTGGGCCGGACGCGGACGTCTCCGACTGACGCTGCTCCGCGCTCGGGGAGCCTGACCGCGGCCGGCAGGCATCGGGCTGCCGGACATCCGCACCGACGCCGTCGTGGGCCGACCGAGTTCGGGCAGGGGAGTAGCATGGACGGCTGAGGACCGACTGCAACGGAGGCACCGCCCACCCCATGGCCAACCCGCTCGTCACCGTCATCGGCGCCGGAAACGTCGGCGCAACGACCGCGCAACGCATCATCGAGCAGGGTCTTGCGGACGTCTGGCTCGTCGATATCGTCGAGGGTCTGCCCCAGGGCAAGGCGCTCGACCTCGCGCAGGCCGCGCCCGTGGCCGGTCACGACATGGTGGTGCAGGGCACCAACGACTACGCCGACACCGCCGGCTCGGACGTCATCGTGGTCACCTCCGGACTGGCCCGTCAGCCGGGCATGAGCCGCGACGACCTGATGGTCAAGAACGCGGGCATCGTGCGCAGCGTGGTGGAGCAGTCGGTGTCGTACTCGCCGGAGGCGATCGTCATCGTCGTGACCAATCCGCTCGACGCCATGTGCCACGTGGCGCTCGAAGCCAGCGGGCTGCCCTCCGACCGTGTCATCGGCATGGCCGGCGTGCTCGACTCCAGCCGCTTCCGCACCTTCATCGCCATGGAGCTGGGCGTGTCGGTGGTCAACACCTACGCCTTCGTGCTGGGCGGCCACGGCGACACGATGGTGCCGCTGCCGCGCTACTCGACCGTGGGCGGCGTGCCCATCACGGAGCTGATGACGCCCGACCGCATCGAGGCCCTCGTCGAGCGCACCCGCAACGGCGGCGCGGAGGTCGTCTCTCTGCTCAAGACCGGCAGCGCCTACTACGCGCCCGCCTCGTCGACGGCAGCCATGGTCGACGCCATCGTCAACAACCGGCACATGGTCCTGCCCTGCGCCGCCTATCTCGAGGGCCAGTACGGCCACGATGGGCTCTACGTGGGCGTGCCCACCCGGCTCGGCAGCAGCGGCGTCGAGGGCATCGTCGAGATCGGCCTGACCCCCGAGGAGCAGGCCATGTTCGACCACTCCGCGGCCTCGGTGCAGGGTCTCGTCGAGAAGCTCGTCGCGATGGGCGCACTGCGAGACCCGGCGGAGGGCTGACGGGGGCAAGCACTCAGGGGCCTCCGGCTCAGCGGCCGAGGTTCCCGCAGCGGAGGGCCGTTCGGCAGGGCACCTACTAGACATAATCGATTATCGTTAGTTCCACACACTCCCGAGACGAGGTCACCACATGACACAGACGATGGAGCCTCAGGCGACTGAGGCGCAAGGCACCCTTCCCAGGGTCAGCCACTGGATCGATGGCAAGATCGTGCCGTCGACATCGGGCCAGAGCCGCCCGGTGTACAACCCCGCCACAGGGGAGCAGACCAAGACCGTCGATATCGCCAGCGTCGAAGAGATCGAAGCAGCGATCGCCGCTGCCAAGGCCGCCTTTCCCATGTGGCGCGCCACCTCGCTGGCCAAGCGTGCCGACACGCTCTTCCGCATCCGCAACGCCTTCGACGCGCATCGCGACGAGATCGGCGCGCTCATCACCGCCGAGCACGGCAAGGTCCTGAGCGACGCTGCCGGCGAGCTCGCCCGTGGCATCGAGAACATCGAGTACGCCTGTGGCGTGCCCCAGCTCCAGAAGGGCGAGTTCAGCGAGCAGGTCTCCGGCGGCGTGGATGTCTACTCCATCCGCCAGCCGATCGGCGTGGTCGCGGGCATCACGCCCTTCAACTTCCCGGCCATGGTGCCGATGTGGATGTTCGGCAACGCCATCGCCACCGGCAACACCTTCGTGCTCAAGCCCTCCACCGTCGACCCCTCGGTCTCGATCTACCTCGCCCAGCTGATGCAGGAGGCGGGCCTGCCCGACGGCGTCTTCAACGTCCTCCAGGGTGACCGAGTCGCGGTCGCCGGCCTGACCGAGCATCCTGATATCGCGGCCATCACGTTCGTGGGCTCCACGCCCGCGGCCAAGCGCATCTACGAGACCGGCTCCAAGGCCGGCAAGCGCGTGCAGGCCCTCGGCGGTGCCAAGAACCACATGCTGGTCCTGCCTGACGCGGACATCGGCCTCACCGCCGATGCCTGCATCAACGCCGGCTACGGCAGCGCCGGAGAGCGCTGCATGGCCATCGCCACCGTGGTCACGGTGGGTGACGTGCACGATCCGCTCATCGAGGCCATCAAGGAGCGCCTGCCCCAGGTGGTCGTCGGCGATGGCACCGATCCCGCCTCGATGATGGGCCCGCTCGTGACCGAGTCCCATCGCGACAAGGTCGCCAGCTACATCGAGGCCGGTCGAGAAGGACGGGGCCACCATCGTGGCCGACGGCCGTGAGCACCCGCTCTACAAGGAGTCCGACGGCTTCTACCTGGGCGTCTCGCTCATCGACGACGTCAAGCCCAACATGTCCTGCTACACCGACGAGATCTTCGGCCCGGTGCTGACGGTCGTGCGCGTGGACACCTACGAGGAGGGCGTGGCCCTCATCAACAGCCACGAGTTCGGCAATGGCACCGCCATCTTCACCCGTGACGGCGGTGCCGCCCGCCAGTTCCAGTTCGACATCGACGTCGGGATGGTGGGCATCAACGTGCCCATCCCGGTGCCGGTCTCGTACTACAGCTTCGGCGGCTGGCGCGCCTCGCTCTTCGGCGACACCCACATGTACGGCCCCGAGGGCATGAAGTTCTTCACCAGGGGCAAGGTCATCACCTCGCGCTGGCCAGACCCCTCCACCTCCGAGATCAACCTGGGCTTCCCGCGCACCAAGTAGCGCATGAGCCCTGACCAGGGGCGGAGCGAGCGTCCGTTCGCCCCGCCCGCTGGGCCTCGCGGGCACTCCGGACACGGCACCGAGCCGGCGACGCCATCAGTGGCGGCCGGCTCGGACGTCGTCCAGGCGCCGGCCTGGTGGCCCCGGCTCACCGAGCAGCTGGCCGACGGCGCGCGCTACGCTGCATCAGCCGAGCGGGAGACCCCGGTCGTCATCCTCGAGCCACTACCGAAGGAGGCGCATGCCTGAGCTGCGCGTGGACGCGATGATCTTCGACATGGACGGGGTCGTCGTCGATTCGGGCGATGTGTACGCCAAGCACTGGCGGCGTTGGGGAGAGCAGCATGGCCTCGACTTCGACCGCCAGATCGCGCCTGTCCATCCCGGTCGCCCGCCACGGGAGACGGTCCGCATGGTGGCGCCGCATCTTGACGCCGAGGCAGAGTCACTGGCCTTCAACGCCGCGCTCGATGCCGACGATGGCGAGGACGCCATCTCCGCCATGCCGGGTGCGGCAGCATTGCTCGCGAGCCTGCCCGCCGAGCGCTGGACCATCGCCACGAGCGCCTTCCGGGGCGTGGCTGTCATCTGGCTTCGGCACTGCGGGCTTCCCGTGCCGCCGGCGCTGGTGACCGTCGATGACGTCGAGAACGGCAAGCCCGCCCCCGATCCCTACCTGCGGGCAGCGGAGCTGCTGGGCGTCGATCCGTCCCGCTGCCTGGTGGTGGAGGACGCACCGGCCGGGGTGCAGGCGGCCAAGTCGGCTGGGGCCACGGTGCTGGCCCTGCGGACCACGCACGGCACGGAAGACCTCACCCTCGCCGATCACCACACCGCCAGCCTGGAGACCGTGAGCGCGCTCATGGAGGACGGCCAGATCGTGGTCAGCTGGGAGCCGGCGCCGGACTGAGTGCGTCGCGCAGGCGCAGTACCACCGCGACGCCTGTGCCCACCAGGACCAGGCCGATGACCCCCAGCGCGGCATACCCAAGGCCGGCCAGGATGAAGCCGGAGGCCAGGCTGGCGACGCCCGAGCTGGCCCACACGAGGGAGTCACTGAAGCCTTCCGTGCGCGTTCGCTCCGCGTGTTCGACGCCGCTCACGAGCAGGGTGCTGCCGGCCACGAAGCCCAGGTTCCAGCCGTAGCCCAGCAGGAACAGCCCGACCAGCAGCAGCGGACCGGCTTCGACCGGCGCCGCGATGGCGAAGGCGGCCGAGGCGGCCAGGACCACGGCCGCGCCGAGGATGGAGGGCACGGGCCCGAACCGCTCCACCAGCCGGCCCGAGAGGGGTGACAGGGCGAACATGCCGAGCGTGTGGGCGCTGATGACGAACCCCACCGCCTGGAGGCTGTGCCCGTTGTCATCCATGTGCACGGGCGTCATGGTCATGATGCCCACCATCACCACCTGCCCCACGACCATGGCCACGACGGCCATGGCCACGCGGGGCCGCTGCAGGATGCGGCGCATGGGCTCGCCGCCGTCATGCTGGGGCTCGATGCGCGAGGACTCGTGGGCCAGCTGATAGGGGTCCGGCCGCAGCCAGCCCCACAGCAGCACGGCTGCGGCCGCCATCAGCCCGGCCGTCAGGAGGAAGGGTCCGGCCAGCTCGGCCAGCCCCAGCCCCTCGCCGACCGAGGCCGCCGGAGCCACGAGGTTGGGACCGACCACGGCCCCGACGGTCGCGGCCCAGACCACGAGGCCGATGACCCAGCCACGACGCAGGGGTGCGGCCATATCGGCGGCCACATAGCGCGAGAGCTGGCCGGAGGCGTTCCCGGCGCCGAAGAGGAGGGTGCCCGCCAGCAGCAGCAGGAACGAGCCTTGGAGGATGCCCCAGGCCGCGACCACGGCGCCGACCGCCGCCATGGCCAGTCCCAGCACCAGCCCGAAGCGTCGGCCCCGCCGCACCATCAGCGTCGCCAGCAGCGTGGTGCCCACCGCCGTGCCCGCGATGGAGGTGGTCGTGGGGGCGCCCGCGAGGGTGGCATCGTCGAGCAGCTCGCGCGCCGCGATGACGGCCACGGTCATGGCCGCGATGTTGGCGATCGAGCTCAGGGCCACAGCTGCGATGAGCAGGCGCGTGGAGCGACGTCGCGCGGCCTCGAGCGACTCGCCGGAGAGCGGCTCCCCCGACGTGAGCGGGCCGGTCACGCCACGCGGGGGGACGGCACTACCTCAGGTACTCGCGAGCGATATCCCGCTTGAGGAACTCACCGGCGCCGGCCTGGCCCTTCCACTCGCCATCCTCGACGATGACCGAGCCGCGCGAGAGCACGATGTCGCTGTGGCCCTGGACCTCCATGCCCTCGTAGCAGCTGTAGTCCACGTTCATGTGGTGCGTCTCTGCCGAGAGCACGTGCTTCTTCTCAGGGTCGTAGATCACGAGGTCTGCGTCGTAGCCGGGGGCGACCACGCCCTTGCGGCCGGCCAGGCCGAAGATGCGCGCCGCGGAGGTGGAGGTGATCTCCACCCAGCGCTCCTTGGTGTAGCGGTCGTTGACCACGCCCTGGAACATCAGGTCCATGCGCTCCTCGACCCCGGGCAGGCCGTTGGGGATCTTGCGGAAGTCGCCGCGCCCGAGCTCCTTCTGGCCCACGAAGTCGAAGGGACAGTGGTCCGTGCCGACGGTCTGCAGGTCATCCCGCACGAGGCCGCGCCAGAGGTCCTCCTGGTGGTCGGCTGGGCGCAGCGGCGGGCTGCACACGTACTTGGCGCCCTCGAAACCGTTGCCCATGTCCTCCAGCGAGAGGAAGAGATACTGGGGGCAGGTCTCGGCGAAGGCCATGGCGCCGCGGTCCCGGCCGCGCACCACCTCCTCGAGCGCGTCGCGCGAGCTGAGGTGCACGATGTAGACCGGTACCTCGGCAGCCTCCGCGAAGCGGATGACGCGGTTGACGCACTCGCCCTCGAAGACGGGCATGCGCGAGACCCCGTGGTAGTAGGGGTCGGTCAGGCCTGCCTCGGCGTTGGCGTTGGCCACGATGTCGATGGCCACGCCGTTCTCGGCGTGCATCAGGATGAGGCCGCCGTTCTCGGCGGTCTGGCGCATGGCCCGGAAGATGGCGCCGTCATCGCTGAGGAAGACACCGGGATAGGCCGTGAAGAGCTTGAAGTCGGTCACGCCCTCCGCGACCAGCAGGTCCATCTCCTTGAGCGTCTCGTCGTTGACGTCGCCCATGATCATGTGGAAGCCGTAGTCGATGGAGGCCTTGCCCTCCGCCTTGGCCATCCAGGCATCGAGGCCCGGACGCAGCGCCTCCCCCTTGGTCTGGACGGCGAAGTCGATGATGGTGGTGGTGCCGCCGAAGGCTGCCGCCCGCGTGCCCGTCTCGAAGTCGTCCTTGGAGGACGTGCCACCGAACGGCAGGTCGAAGTGGGTGTGCGGGTCGATGCCGCCGGGGATGATCCAGCGGCCGGTGGCGTCGATGGTCTTGTCCACCGCCATCTGGGCCAGCGCGCTCAGGACCTGGCCTGACGCCGACTCCTCGCCGATGACCCCGACGGCAGCGATCTTGTCGTCCTCGATGAGGACGTCGGCACGGAACGAGCCGTCTGCGTTCACGACGGTGCCGTTGGTGATCAGTGTACGCATCGGTCCCTCCAGTAGTGTCGGTCCAGTGATCATCTCCATCGGAGAGGCGCAGGGGAACGCGGCCAGTCCACCCATGGTAGTCCGACCGAGCGAGGGCACGCTCGGCGGAGTCGGTTCGGTTCGAGGTGCGAGTCGGTATCTTCCGGTCGGCCCCGCCCGGCCGACCGGTCGGCGGGGGTACGACACGCCGTCGTGTACCGTAGTGCCCGTCATGCCCACGGCCCCCACCCGACGATGGCTCCACCGCGCCGGCGCCCTGTCGACGGCAGTCATGCTGCTGGCCCTGCTGGCGCCCGCCGCCCTTGCCCCGACCGCGGTCGCGGCTGCCGAACCAGGGGGCTGGGAGGCGAAGCAGGTGGGCGCCGCCAAGCTGCGCGCGCGTGACGAGGCCCTGGCCGCCACGCTGCCCACCAGCACCAGGCTCGGCTATCACCCTGAGACCGGCCGAGTGCGCTTCCTCAGCGGCACTCCCGCCAAGCCCCTGTCCAAGCCTCTCAGAGGGGTCGCGGCGGGCAACCGACGCCTGACCGCCGCGGACGCGCGCGGCAAGGCACGCGCGTTCGTCGACCAGTACGGCTCGCTCTTCGGCCTGCGCGATCCGGCCAACGAGCTGCGCGTCCGTGGCACCGAACGGACCCTCGCCTCGGCTTCGGGCGGCGTCCGAGCCGGCCGGTGCCGGGCTGCCCAACGCCACGGTGCGCTTCGACCAGGTTCGGGCGGGCGTACCGGTGATGGGGGGCGAGCTGGTGGTACAGCTGACCGCCGAGGGTGCGGTGGTCTCGGCGGCAGGGGAGGTCTTGCCCTCCGGCTCGGCAGCCGTCTCCTCGGCCACGGTCGGCCTGAAGCAGGCGCGCACGGCGGCGGCGCGCTGGGTCGCGCGGGAGCTCGGGCGCAAGGCCTCGGCCGTGAGCACGACTGCGGAAGGGCTGGCCCACTACGACGCGCGGCTCATGGACGACCCGTGGCTGGCGCAGGCCGGGATCCGTCTGGTCTGGCGCATCGATGCGCGCGTGCCCGCCACCGCCACGCAGCCGGGGGACCGCCGCCTGGTGATCGTCGACGCCCGAAGCGGGCAGGTGCTCACGACCATCGGCCGCGTCTACACCGCGGGTCCCGACCGCCGTGTCTGCGACAACCGCAACGTACCCGGACGGTCGTGGAACTGCAGCAGCCCCTTCGCGCGGGTGGAGGGGCAGGCCTGGACGGGCGTCGGCGACGTCGATGCGGCCTACCGCCTGATGGGTGTCACCCACGAGTACTTCAAGACGCGCTTCGGGCGTGACGGGATCGACGGCAAGGGCGCTCGCATGAAGGCGACCGTGCGCTATTGCCCCAGCTATGGCTGCCCCTGGCGCAACGCCGAGTGGCGCTGGGGCCCGCAGCAGGCGACCTTCGGGCGGGGCTGGGCCAAGGCTGACGACATCGTGGCCCACGAGTACACGCACGGCCTGCTCGATGCGGAGGCGCCGCTCTTCTACCACTACCAGTCGGGCGCTATCAACGAGTCGATCGCGGATGTCTTCGGCGAGCTCATCGACCTCTCCTACTCGGGCGGCAAGGACAACAGCTGGAGCAAGTGGAAGATCGGCGAGGACACGCCCGTCGGCCACTTCCGAGACATGAAGAACCCCACGGCCAAGGGTCACCCCGACCGTGTGCGCAGCCCCAGGTGGCACACCGGCACCAGCGACTACGGGGGCGTCCACCGCAACAACGGCGTGGGCAACAAGGCCGCCTACCTGATGGCGGACGGCGGCAGCTTCCGCGGCTACAGCATCAAGGGCATCGGGCGGGACCGGACCGCGCGTGTCTGGTACCAGGCCCTGACCACGCGCCTGACCTCAGCCGCCAACTACGTCGACCTTGCCGACGCGCTGGTCTCGGCCTGCACGGACCTGGCCGGCAGCAACGGCATCAGCTTCGCCCACTGCGCCTCCGTGCGAGCTGCCACGCGGGCCACGCAGATGAACGTGCGTCCGCTCAAGCAGGCCCCCGCCACGGCACCGGTGTGCGGCCCCCAGAAGACGCCCTACTACCTGCTCAACGACGACCTGGAGGACCCCCGCAGCGGCGACTGGTCGTACCTGCGTGCGGTCGGCTCCAAGAAGGGCTGGTTCTGGCCGCAGAACCCCAACGACCAGGCCGGCTGGGACGGCACCTGGGCCTCCAACGGCAAGACCAACTTCTACGCGCCCAACTACGGCACGCGCATGGATTCGACGATGCGCATGAGCGAGGCCGTGGTGTTGCCGCCCAAGGCCTTCCTTCGCTTCGGGCACGGCTACTCCTTCGACAAGGACGCCAAGCGTCGCTACGACGGAGGCATCGTGGAGGTCAAGGTCGGCGGTGCTCCCTGGCGCGGGCTGGGTGGGCTGTTCACGCATGGCAAGTACAGCGGGACGATCGCCAAGGGCTACGGCAACCCGCTTGCAGGCAAGCGCGCCTTCACCGGCAACTCGCGCGGCTGGGCCCAGGCCCGGATCGACCTCTCGCCGTTCGCCGGCAAGAGCGTGAAGGTGCGCTTCCGCATGGCCTCCGACCGCCAGGTGGGTGGGCGCGGCTGGTACATCGATGACATCCGCATCTACACCTGCGGCAACGACCGGGACAAGCCCAGCGGGTCCATGGACATCGACGGCGGTGCGGCCACGTCGCAGGACAGGAATGTCAGGCTGGGCCTGAGCTACGAGGACGCCACGACCTGGGTGACCAGGGTCCGCGTCTCCAGCAGCCCCAAGATGGCCAGCGGTGGCCAGCAGCTGCTCAAGGGCCTGACGATGCCGGCGCGAACGAGCCTCACGTGGGACCTGGCCGACACCACCTTCGGTGGCTCCGGCAGCCGCGGTGTTCGGCGCATCTACGCGCAGGTGCGTGATGCCGCGGGCAACTGGTCGCCGGTCTTCTCCGACGCGATCGAGTGGGTGGCGCCGTAGCGCGAGTCCGGGGTGGTCGGGTGTCGCCGCTCGCTCAGCGGAGGCCGCATGTCGCCCGTGGCGACGGTAGGCGCACGAAGCTCGTTGCTGTCGCGCTTGGTGTCGCCCGGGTCGACGCTAGCCGCCGGCGGGCCTGATCGTCGGCGTCAGCGGTCGTTCACCGTGACGTTGTACCGTCGCGACTCGCCCAGAGCGTGGATAGCGTCGGTGGCGGCGACGGATGACGCTCGCCGGGCCGCGTCGGATCGCTGCTCCGGGCACTGAGGTTGGGCGGCACTGGCTACCAGCATGCCAGCGGTCGGTACGGGCGACGCGTGGCTGCAGCCGGCGACGTGGCTCGGACCGGCGACGCACTGAGCTCCGACCGGCGACGCATGGCTCACGACCGGCGACGTGGCTCCGACCGGCGACGCGTGGCTGCAGCCGGCGACGTGGCTCGGACCGGCGACGCGCCATAGCGAGGCTGGCCACGAACGGCGGGCTGGCGAGCGCGACGGCGGGCTGGCGCAGGCGAACGGCGGGCTGGCAGCCGACGGCGAGCCTCCCCGGAACGGGCGGGGCCCGTTACTCGAAGCGCTCGATGTCGAGCACGACGCGGGCGTTGTCCTTGGTGGACTTGGCGCCCCACTGCACCGAGCCGAGGCGGGCGCAGCTGTCTCCCTTGATGCCGATGACGGTGCGTACCTTGCCGGGTGGGGACTCGAAGAGCTGAACGCGCCGGATCTGCTCGATCTCCCGTTCCTCCAGGTCCGTCTGTTCGATCTGGGCGTTGGCGCTGATGGACACGGGACCGTTGAAGGTGATGAGCAGCGCTCGATCGCCCTGGACGCGGCCGATGGCATCCCCGAACCGCTCCTTGAGCGCATCGGGCGTGCTCCAGCGCATGCTCACGGAGGCCGCGTTGTTCGCTTTCACTCGCTTGTTGGCGTTCTGCCGATCCATGCGCCAGAAGACCTGGTCGAACGGGGCGCCATCCTCCGCCTCACGGGCGGCCGACTTGACGTCGCTCAGGAACCAGCTCCCGCGGCTGAGATCCCTGATGGCGCCGTCCTCGCAGCTGAAGCCCTTCATGTTGGCGGTCGTGCCCTTGGGTACGACGACGTCCTCCTCCAGCACCGGCGTGAGGCTGGCCTCCGGGTTGGCCACCGCCACGACGGCCGTGGGCGCGGGTGTGGGCGTGGCCTCCACGAACAGCCGACCACCACCGCTGAGCAGCCCGCCACCGCCGGAGACCGCCAGGCTTCCGCCGACGATCAGCAGGGCCACCACCATCACGAAGCCGAGCATGGCCGAGAAGCCGGAGCGTCGGGTGCGGGGCAGGTCCACGCGGCCGGGCGCCACGCCGCGCACCGGGTCATCCGCCGACGCGATGGGCAGACCGCAGTTGCGGCACGTGCGCGCACCAGCCTCGTTGGCGAGACCGCATGCGGGGCAGGTGACGCCCGTAGGGGTTGCTCCGGGAGTCCACGGCTGAACGGGAGCGCCCCCGCTAGGGGGTCGGTTGGCTGTTGTCATCCGCGAGGATGGTGCCACAGCCTCCCGGATTTCGGGTTGGCGGTGGTCCTAGGCCTCGCCGACCGCTTCGCGGAAGGCGGGAATGACCTCGCGACCGTAGATCTCGAGCTGGGCCTCCTCGTCGCCGTTCATGAGGTAGAGGTTGAACTGGTCGACGCCGGCCTCGTGCAGCTCCACGAGTCGGCGCACGTGCTCCTCGGGCGGACCCACGATGCTGAAGCTGTCTGCCACCTCGTCGGTCACGAACTGCGAGTTGTCCGAGCCGACCTCGGCATGATGCCGGTAGTCGTAGCCCTCACGGTCGCGGATGTAGCCGGTGAGCGACTCGGGCAGCTGCTCGCGGGGGTACTTGTTGACCAGGTCCACGACGTGGTTGCTGACCAGCGCCGGGAACCAGCGCACGCGCTCGCGGCACTCCTCGATGGAGCCCACGTGCGCCGGCGCGGCCGCCTGCACCTTGATCTCCGAGGGATCACGCCCGACCTCGGCCGCCGCGTCGCGCATGATGCCCATCATCCACTCGAGCAGGGCCGGATCGGCCAGCTGCAGGATGATGCCGTCGGCGGTGCGTCCGGCCATGCCCAGGACCATGGGCCCGTAGCCCGCGATCCACACCGGCAGCGGGTCGCCCGGTGTCCAGGTCAGCTCCAGCTCGGTGTCCATGTAGATGGCCGGGCGACCTTCCACCAGGTCCTTGATGATCTTGACGGCGTTGTCGAGCACGCGCGTCTGGACCGGGCCCTTGCCCAGCACGCGCTGGGCACTGTCGCCGCGGCCGATGCCCAGGTCCATGCGCCCACCGCTGATCTCGTCGAGCGTGGCCAGCACGCTGGCGGTGACGGTGATGTCACGCGTGGCCGGGTTGGTCACGCACGTGCCGAGGCGCATGCGCTCGGTGTTGACCGCCATCAGCGTCAGGAGCGGGTAGACGTCCTTCCACAGGATGTGCGAGTCGAAGAGCCAGCCGTAGCTGAAGCCGGCCGCTTCCGCCTGCTTCGTGAGCGCGATGGTGCGTTCGATGCTGTGTTCAGGCTTGAGGGTGAATCCGAAGTCCATGGCCGGGCAGCCTACACGTCATCGGCCGCGAACGGGAGTCCCTTCTGCAGCTGGCAGCACGAAGAGCAGGCCGATGGTCAGCAGCAGCAGGGCCGGCGCGAAGGCCGACGGCAGCCACGAGAGTGCGAGCACGAGCAGCACCATCGGTCGCCAGCGGTCGGCCATGAACGCCAGCGGCAGGGCCAGCGAGATGAGATAGAACTCCCACAGCTGGCCGATGAGGAGCAGCGAGGCTGCCAGGGTGATCATGAAGCCGAGCTCGCGTGGCTTGCGGGTGCTGAGCGCGATCAGGAGCAGCCCGAGCACAAGGCTGGCGAGGCGGACGCCGCCCATCAGCGATTCGTCGAGCCCCAGGGCCACGGCCGTCGCTCCCAGGTCGCGACTCTCCGAGCCGGCACCGGGTGACTGCAGGTTGCCCAGCACGGCGACGTAGTCGAGGTAGCCCTCGAGGCCCACGAGCGGCAGGCTCAGGAGGATGAGCGCGAGGCCCGCACCGATCGTCCAGGCCGCGACCTTCCAGCGGCGCCGGAGCAGCTGCCAGATGAGGAGTGCGCCGAGGCTGGGGCGGATGGCGATCGCCGCGGCCGTGGCGATGGAGCCAACGGGTCGGTCCAGCCAGCGCCAGGCGATCGCCAGCGGCAGCAGCAGCAGCGCACCGACGTTGCCCAGGACCATGTCGCGCATGACCCAGAAGGAGACCGCCAGGGCCACGAACGTCAAGGCGCGCACCGGCAGCTTCACCGGCAACAGCAGGCAGGCGGCCACCATGGCCGCCACCTTGAGCCAATACCACAGGGCCTGGACCAGGCCCGCATCCAGCTCGGCCAGCGGGGTCAGCAGCAGCCCGAATGGCGGTGCGTAGTAGAAGAACTGCCCCTGCCCCGGCGTGAAGACCGCTTCGATCTGCTGGGGGTCATAGAGCGAGCCCGTCTGGGAGAAGCGGACCGCCGCCTCCAGGAAGACCTCGATGTCGTAGGCCAGGTACTCCAGCTCGAGGAGTGGGCCGCCGGTGACCACCGTCGGATAGAACGTGACGTAGACGCCCAGGAGCCAGAGGAGTCCGAGGCTGAAGCCGACGATCCCGACGACCAGCTCGCCCCGCCCCACGCGTGTGCTCACGCCGGTCCCTCCGGCTCACGGGCGGTGAAGGGCAGCCATACGCCGGCCACCGCTACTAGCGGCAGGAACGGCCCCGGCAGCCACGTGAGCAGGGGCAGCAGCAGGCCCCATGGGCGACCGCGCGAGGCCAGGAAGGCGGCCGGCAGGACGAGCATGGCGGCATAGTGATCCCACAGCAGCGGGGAGAGCAGGAGCGATGCCCCGACGGTCACCACGAAGCCCAGCTCGCGGTCGCGTCGCAGGCTCAGGGCGATGGCGGCGAGGCCCAGGCCATAGCCCACCAGCAGGGCCAGGTTCGCGAGGGACGAGTCGAGGCCCAGCTCGAGCATGGTCGTGCCGAGGTCCTGGTTCCGCTCGACGCCCATGACGCCGCTGAGGTTGCGCAGGACCGTGACGTACTCCCGGTAGCCATCGAGGCCCACCAGCGGCAGCGTCACGAGGATGAGCACGACCCCCGCGCCGATGGTCCAGGCGAGGGCACGCCACTGGCGCCGCAACAGCTGCCACACGAGCAGCAGGCCGAGCGTGGGTCGCACGGCCATGGCCAGGGCCTGGGCGACCGCTCCCGCCGGTCGATCGAGCCAGCGCCAGGCGGCCGCGAGCGGCAACAGCAGCAGCACGCTCACGTTGCCGAGAGCGAAGTCGCGCAGCACGGCCAGGCTGAGGGCGGCGACCCCGAAGGCGGCCAGCTTGACCCACCGCTCGACGGGCATGAGGGCGCACGCGCCGGCCAGCGCCAGCCCGTGCAGCAGGAACCAGATGACGATGGCGGTGTCGAGCTCCACGCCCGCGAGGGGGCCGATGGCGAGGCCCAGGGGAGGGGCGTACATGTAGAGGCCGTACGGCCCCGGGCGATAGGGCCCGTCGAGCGTCTCGGGCTGGTAGAGCGTGCCCGTCTCGGCCAGGCGCTGGGCAGCATCGGCGTAGGCGCGGTAGTCGTAGCCCCAGGCCTGGCCGTCGGGCAGCAGGGCCAGGCCGGCGGCCAGCCACAGCAGCCCCAGCACGGCGAGGACGCTGGCCAGCAGCAGACGCCGGTCGCGCGTCCGGGTCGGTGCGTCGCTCATGCCGGGACACCGGCGGGCTGGGCCTGAGCAGGGCGGCCTTCCTGCCTGACCAGGAGGGCCATCAGCATCGTGGCCACGACGAGGATGGGCGAGGCGATCGGCAGCCACGAGAGCAGCGGCAGCAGGATCAGCGGCAGCCACAGACGCTGGGCCAGGAAGGCCGCCGGCACGATGAGCGTGGCCAGGTAGTGGTCCCACAGCAGCGGCACGACCAGCAGCGAGGCGCACAGCACCACCATGTAGCCGACCTCGCGCTCACGGCGCAAGCTCAGCAGCAGGGCCGCGCCCGAGACGAGCAGGCTGGCGATGCGCCCGAGCATGGCCCCCGTGCTGCCCAGGCCCGCGCTCTCGAGCAAGGAGCCCAGGGCCCGGTTCTCGCTGGCCTCGCTGGCCGGGATGTTGAGGTTGCGCAGCACGGCCACGAAGTCAAGATGCCCCTCGAGGCCCACGAAGGGCCAGGCCACGAGCACGAGCCCGACGCCGCCGATGGCGGTCCAGGCGGCGGGGCCCCACTGTCGCCGCAGGAGCTGCCAGAAGAAGAAGATGCCCAGGCTGGGCCGGACCGAGATGGCAGCGGCCATCACCAGGGAGCCGATGGGGCGGTCCAGCCAACGCCAGGCGATGGCCATGGGCAGCACCAACAGCAGGCTCACGTTGCCGATGATGCTGTCCTTGAGTCCGGGCAGGCTGAGGGCCAGGACCGCGAACGCGGCCGCTCGCAGCGGCACGGAGACCGGCATCAGGACGCAGGCTGCCAGCAGGGCCACGATGCGCACCGCCCACCAGATGGCGGAGCTGTCGGCGAGCGACAGGTCCGCGAGCGGGATGAGCGCGATACTCAGGGGTGGAGCGTAGTAATAGAGCTCGGCGGGGCCAGGTTCGAACTCCCCGGCGATCAGCTCGGCGGCATAGGGAGAGCCGGTCTCGCCGATGCGTCGGGAAGCCTGCAGGTAGGCGTCCAGATCGATGGCCCAGGCCCCCTCTTCGAAGACCCAGCTGCCGTCGACCCACGCACCCTCGCGGAAGTCCGCGAAGAGCAGGCCCAGCCAGAGCAACCCCAGTCCCACGACCAGGGCAGCCAGCGTGAGCGTGACGATGCGGGGGGTCGGCGCCCTGGCTCCGGGCGCCGATCCCGGCGCGGATCCCGACGCGGATCCGCTGGCGGTGGCCGCCTTACGGTCGGACGAGGTCCTCGTAGGCATCTGGTCGGCGGTCACGGTAGAACTGCCACGTGTCGCGAACCTGCTTGACCATCTCCATGTCGAGGTCGCGAACGATCAGCTCTTCCTCGTGGGCATCCCCGATCTCGCCCAGGTACTGGCCCCGTGGATCGCAGAAGTAGGACTGACCGTAGAAGTCGTCGTCGCCCAGGGGCTCGATACCGACGCGGTTGATGGTGCCCACGAAGTACCCGTTGGCCACCGCATGCGATCGCTGCTCGATGTGCCACAGGTACTCCGACAGGCCGCGCGAGGTAGCGCTGGGGATGAGCACGATCTCCGCCCCGTTGAGTCCCAGCGCGCGCGCACCCTCGGGGAAGTGGCGGTCGTAGCAGATGTACATGCCGAACTTGGCGATGTCGGTCTCGAAGACCGGGTAGCCCATGTTGCCGGGGCGGAAGTAGAACTTCTCCCAGAAGCCCTGCACGTGCGGGATGTGGGTCTTGCGGTACTTGCCCAGGTATGTGCCGTCCGCGTCGATGATGGCCGAGGTGTTGTAGTAGATGCCCGAGGCCTTCTCGTCCTCCTCGTACATCGGCGCCACGATGACCATGCCCGTTTCCTTGGCCAGGTCCTGCATGCGCTGCGTGGTCGGGCCGTCGGGGATGAGCTCGGTGTACTCGTAGTACTTGGTGTCCTGCACCTGGCAGAAGTAGGGCCCGTAGAAGAGCTCCTGGAAGAGGATGAATTGCGCACCCTGCCTGGCAGCCTCGTGGGCATGCTGCTCGTGCTTCTGGATCATCGACTCCTTGTCGCCGGTCCAGGTGGCCTGGACGAGGGCGCCGCGGACGATTCGGGACATCAGGAAGCCTCCAGCGGTGTTGGTCCGATCGGATCGACCGAGCGTACACCGCGGTTCCAAGAGCCCGCGCGGTCGGCTGGACGAAGACGATGGCAGGCCTCCGGTCGTTTCGGTGACGGTTGGGTCGCCGGCCGGTGCCTACGTTGGTCGCGGGCATGGCCGTACGCCGAGGCGTCGACCATGCCTCGCGAAGGGGGCGGGGTTCGACCGCCCGATGGTCCTAGCGGAGGACGAAGAAGCCGTTGAACTCCACGCGCTCGTGGTCGGTCACGGGCTTGATGGCGATGGAGTGCTCGCCCACCTTGGCCCAGTTCTTGGCGTACACCAGCCGGCGCTGGGTGGCGCTGGCTCGATCGAGGTCAACGGTGGTCTTGTACTTGCCGTCGACGAAGACCTTCACCCGGCCCATGTTCGAGCCGGTGCGCATGACCACGGCCACCGAGCGCCCGGTGAAGCGTGACTTGACCTTGCGGGCCTGAGACGTGGCCGTTTCGAGGCCACCGGCGATGGTTGAGCCGGCGGGCCCACGCACGGCCGCCCGGCGCTGGGGGCTGTAGGACCACGGACCCCAGTTGCCCTTCTCGTCGAGGGCGCGGACGCGGAAGCGGGACTTGGCCTTGATCTTGACCCAGGCGTCGGCCTTCCAGGCCTTGCGCTTGGCCAGGTCGATGGTCTTCCAGCTGCCGCCGGTGACCTTGCGCTGGAGCTGGAAGCGCGAGACATCTGCGGTGCGCGGCTGTGGCTGCCAGGAGACCGTGGCGGCGCCGTTGGCGACATTGCTGCCGGTACGAAGCCTGACCTTGGGTCTGCTCACGCTGGGCCCGACCTTGTCGGACCAGACGAACCTGAGATTGGGGCTGAGATAGGACTTGAGGATGCGCTGATAGGACCAGCCTGCGGCCGCGCAGGCCTCCACGCTCTTGGCGTAGAGCTTCCAGCCGTTGGCGTCGGCGGCGCAGGTGCCGGACGTGCCGGCTCGATAGCCGGTCAGGAAGAAGCTGCCGTTCTTGCGCAGGGAGAGGGCCCAGGTCTTGTCGACGGCCTTCTTCTGGCGGGCGTCCGGCGTGGCGTAGTGCTTGTACAGCTGGTCGGTGGTGTCATCGCGCACGTCATAGCAGCGGCCGTTGTGGCTGTAGCCCGAGCGATGATTGCCCTTCAGGGCGTGGTACCAGGCGTACTGCTTGGTGGCCAGGGCCCCCGCCTCGAGGGTGGCCATGCGGAGGTGGCTGGGCCACTCGCCGGAGGCCATGACCTTCTTGACGTACTGGCGGAAGGGCAGCTTGTCGACGCTGCCGGTGCGGCTGTTGAGGACCTTGATGCTGGACGGTGGGGTGGTAACGCTGGTCCACCCGGTGCAGGACGAGCCTGCGGCGACCGGTGCCGGGTCGGCCATCGACGGCACGGCCAGGACCGAGAAGGCGAAGACGGCGCCGAGGATGGCGCGTAGCGCGCTGCTGCGGCGACCGGCCCGGCCGGGGATCGTGCGTGGCGCGGCTGCGCTGTGGGATGGGTCAGGCAATCGATGCCTCCTTGGGCCGCACACGAACGCTGGGGCGAAGGGGCGGCGATACCGCACAGCAGAGGGACAGGGGTGCGAACAGGGAAGGAGATCTCCCCGTCCGGATGCGAGCACGCTGGGAACACGCTCGCCGAGCTCGAGGTCTGCCGACACCTGGGGATGTCGGGCTGCCCCGAGGGGACGATGCGGACGGTCACGGCTGATCGAACGCATCAGGCCCTGCCGCTGGGACGGCGGGTCTTGAGTTTGCTGCCTCGTTGGCTTGGCTAGTGCCAGAAGCCTAACAGGGCATCAGGCCGATTGCAGATGCGCTATCCCCTCGTGGAGCCCCGAGTTATCCACAGAATCGAAGACCGGGCCGCAGATGATGCGACCCGGTCGGTCAGCTGAGCGGGTCGTGAGCGGCGACCCGGAGCGTTGTCTCGCCTACTTCTCGCGGGTGCGGAAGACCTGCCAGGCGCCGACGAACGCGGCCACGCCTGCGGCCCAGTAGGTGAGTCGGCCGAGCAGGAGCCAGACGCCATCGCCCGGGCCCCCGAGGCGCGCCCAACCCAGGAGGTTCATGAGGGCCAAGATGGCCAGCGAGACGCCGAGGGCGCCGATGATGATGCGATAGGCCTTGCCGAAGTCGTAGTGGCCCCAGCGGTGGACCCAGATGGCCAGGACCGTGAGCACGGCCAGCAGCACCGAGAAGTCGCCGACGACCCGGTAGTCAAGCAGGAACTCGAAGATGAAGTACGAGACGACGACGATGAGCAGCGCGGCGCCGAGCACGAACTGCTCGCCCGCGACCAGCTTGGAGCGGACGTCGCTGATGGCGGCGGTGGCTACGGCCGTAGCCTGAGCCGTCTGCGACGGTCCTGACGGCGCGGCCTCTGGCGTGGGCTCCTCGGCGGGGGTCGCAGGTGTCTCTTTCTTGGGTCCGGACATGTGGTCCCTCCTACGTGACAGGCGTCATGACGACTCTAGCGCGCTTCCTTCGCTCGGACGACAGTATGGCGCAGCGTGCGGGCACCTCACAAGCCCGACTCGGTGCCGATGTGGTGCCGTGATGCCCAGCCTCGATGAGCGGAGCGGGGTGGTCGCGGCAGCGAGAGGGTGGGTCCCGAGCGGTGCTCCCCGTACCTCCGGCCTACCGCCCCCGGCGCTGACATGATGATGCCCAATCGTGTCGCCCGGCCCTAACGTCGTGGCAGCGCCGGATCGCTCAGGCAGGCGAGCGACCGGCGCCTTCCCCCTGCCCACGCACAAGTGCGTCACACTGCCGTGATGCACGTCCTGGCGGTCGCTACCGCGCTGCTGCTCGCAGCCGTTTCCGCGGTCAGTGTCGACCCCGCGGCATCTCCCCATGCGGAGCAGGTGCCCGTCCTCGAGTGGGAGGTCGTCGCGCGCTTGCCCCACGACCCCGAAGCCTTCACCCAGGGCCTCGTCTTCGACGAGCAGGGTCGCTTGTTCGAGTCGACGGGCCTCAGGGGCCGCTCCAGCGTGCGGGAGGTCGATCCAGCCACGGGCGACGTGCTACGCCGCCGCAGCCAGCCAGATCGGCAGTTCAGCGAGGGTCTGGCCGCGGTGGGTCCCGAGCTCATCCAGTTGACCTGGACCGATGGTCTGGCACGCCGCTACGACGCGGACAGCCTCGGGCTCCGCGGGTGGTACCGCTACGAGGGACAGGGCTGGGGGTTGTGCTTTGACGGCCAGCGCCTGGTCATGAGCGACGGCAGCGATCGGCTGACCTTCCGCGATGCGGTCTCGTTCGAAGTGCTGGGCTCGGTCGGGGTGACCATCGGTGGCGAGCCGCGCGACCGTCTCAACGAGCTCGAGTGCGTGGGTGACGAGGTCTGGTCCAACGTCTGGCTCACCGACATCATCGTGCGCATCGATCCTGCCGACGGACGGGTCACGGGCGATCCTCGATCTCACCGGCATCATCGATCCCCATCCCGCCGCGCTGTCGAGCGACAACGTGCTCAACGGCATCGCCTACGACGAGGAGGCGGGCACCTACCTCGTGACCGGCAAGCGCTGGCCGGAGATGATCGAGATCCGGATCGACGAGTAACCCTCAGCCGGCGAAGGGCATCCTGGGCTTGCCGGGCACCTCCACACGCGTGTGGAAGAGGCTGCCCGCGAGGGGCTGTGCTGCGTGCTCCTCCTCGGAGAGCAGCTCCCAGGCGGTCGTGATCCAGGCGTCACGCATGTCGGGGCCGCCGAGCTCGATGCTGGAGACATTGGAGACGGGCAGCGGGATGACCGCCTCGAGCGTGCCGTCAGGCAGGTAGCGGTGCACGCCGTAGCCGGGCCAGGTGGCCACCCACACCGCTCCTTCGCTGTCCACCGTCAGCCCGTCGGGGCGGCCGCCGCCGTGGCGGATGGTCACGAACTCCCGGCGGTTGGCGATGTCACCCGTGGCGGGGTCGAAGTCGAACATGTCGACGCGCATCGTGGGTGTGTCCACGTAGTACATGGTCGTGCCATCAGGGCTCCAGCCGAGGCCGTTGCTGATGGTGACCTCGTCGAGCATGCGGGTCACGGTGCCGTCGGGATCGAGGCGGTAGAGGGCACCGGCGTTGGGCTCCGCCTGCCAGCCCATGGTCCCGGCCCAGAAGCGGCCCTGGGGGTCGATCTCACCATCGTTCAGGCGCGTCACCGGGTTGTCCGCCTCCACCGGCGCGATGAGCTCCGGCTCGCCGTCGTCGGTCGAGCGCGTAGAAGCCGTTCTGGAGCGCCGCCACGTAGCCGCCGGAGGCGCGTGGCAGGACCACGCCCGTGGCGCTTCCCAGGTCCCGCCGCGTCGTCTCGCCGCTGGACGGATCGGTGGTGAAGAGGGTGCTGTTGGGGATGTCGACCCAGATGACCTTGCCGATGCGCGGGTCCCACACCGGGCCTTCGCCGACGAAGGCATCGTGGCGGTACAGGATCTCCGGTGCAGGCAGCGTGCGATGGGGCATGACTCTCTCCGGTATGCGGTCCGCCTCGCGGCCGTCGTCGTCTGGCACGATGGTGCCACCCACCGACAACGAGCGAGTGCTGGAGCCGCCATGACCGACCGACCAGCCCACCTGCGCCCACGGCCACCGACCGCGATGAGGATCAGCGGCGTCACGACGCTACCTCGTGGGCAATCCCTGGAAGAACTGGCTCTTCGTGCGGGTCGATACCGACGAGGGGCTCTACGGCGTGGGCGAGGGCACGCTCAACGCCTTCAGCGCCACGGTCGAGGCGGCCATCCACGAGCTCGAGGACGCCTTCATCGGCCAGGACCCGACCAACATCGAGCTGATCATCCAGCGCATGACCCGCGACGTCTACAGCGAGGGTGGCCAGATCCACGGTCCTGCCGTGGCCGCCATCGAGGTCGCCTGCTGGGACATCCTGGGCAAGTCGGTGGGCAAGCCCATCTACCAGCTCATGGGCGGGGCCGTGCGCGATCGCACGCGCGCCTACGCCAACGGCTGGTATCGCACCGACCGCACCCCGGAGGCCTTCGCCCAGAAGGCCCGCATGGTCGCCGAGCGCGGCTACACGGCCATGAAGTTCGATCCCTTCGGTGCGGCCTGGCGCATGCAGGAGCGGCGTGAGGAGGACCTCTCCATCGACATCGTGGCCGCCGTGCGCGAGGCCGTGGGCCCGGAGGTCGATCTCTTCATCGAGGGTCACAACCGCTTCAGCGTGAGCACGGCGCTGCGCATCGCCGACCGGCTGGAGCCGTTCCGGCCGGGCTGGTTCGAGGAGCCGGTGGCGCATCAGAACATCGGCGCCATGGTGGAGGTGGCCCACCGCTCGCCGGTGCCGATCGCGACCGGCGAGTCGTTCACGTCGCTGCAGCAGTTCGCGGAGCTGCTCAAGCACGACGCCGTCCACATCGTGCAGCCGGAGCCCCTCTACCTGGGCGGCATCTGGCGCACGCGCCAGGTCGCGGCCATGGTCGATGCCCACTACGGGGTGGTGGCGCCGCACAACGCACAGGGCCCGGTCTGTGCCGCCATCAGCGCCCAGCTCGGTGCCTGCATCCCCAACTTCTACGTGCAGGAGACGTTCGAGGAGTTCAACGTCGGCTGGACGCAGGAGATCGTGGATGAGCCCATCCTCGCGGTCGATGGCTATGTGGAGGTGCCGACCCGTCCTGGGCTGGGTATCGACCTCGACTGGGATCGTCTGGCGGGCCATCCCTACGAGCGGGCCAACATGCTGCCGCTGTTCGTTCCAGGCTGGGAGATGCGCAGCGAGGATCGAGACTAGGCTTCGGTCGCTGCCCGGTCTGCGTGCCGCTGCCAGGCCCGCAGATCAGCGACTACTCGGTAGCCGGCAGGACGGTGATCGTAGTGACCACGGCCGGACTGTCACCGGCCACGGTCAGGGCGAAGGTCCAGTCGGGACTCACGGGCAGATTGCCGCCACGGATGGGGTTCCAGAAGGGAGGCGCCTTGCCGTCCGGGCCGGTCGCGGTGCGTTCGACCTTGCCATCGTAGACATCGACCATCGTGGGCACCCCTGCCTCGGCCACCGCTCCGCCTTCAGCTCGCCCGGGCACCGCGCCAGCTCCTGCACGCACTACAGCTCGGTCGGCCCGATGGCGATCCACTCGCGGGATCGCTTGCCGACGACCGGCTCCGGTCGCGCTGGACACTCGCGAGAGAATCGACACAGCGGGAGGCGATGACGCGCGGCCTGCGATGATGGCCGCCTGGACCGCGCCGAGCCACTGGCGAACCCGACCTGCGTGCGCACGGGGGGAAGCCATGCGAACGTTGCGACTGGCCCTGATCGGAACTGTCATCGTGACGCTGGTCTGTGAGCTCGGCGGCGTGGCCGCGGGGCAGGAGCCGATCCTCGATCCGCGGGTCACGGCGGTGTCGGGCACGGTGATCGCCGCGACTCCCGATACCACTGACGAGGAGTGGTGGGTCGAAGACGCCATCGGTCATGCGCGGGCCTACAAGGTCAACGAGTCCGTGGAGTGGAACGACCCCCGACTGGGCGACGGCGCCCACTGGAGCCTGAACTTCGACATGTACGAGCTCTCGCAGTCCAAGCAGATGCCCGTGACCGGGACCGGCTGGATCGAGGGTCCGGAGGGCTACTGGACCGGCACGTCCACCGGCTTCTGCGACCCTGTGGGTGACTGCCGTTCCCTGATCGTGCTCACCGGGCACGACGGCTACGACGGGCTGTTCGCGACCATCCTGGGCTCCGGGAATGATGACGCAGGCGAGTCCACCTACGAGGGGCTGATGTTCGAGGGCGAGATGCCTCCGATGCCCGAGCCCATCGAACCATCCGCCGAGTGAACCCTCGCGACGAACCAGGCTCCCGCCGAGCGCGGGGGATGATGACGCCCGACAACCAGTAGTAGCCTGAGTCCATGACCGCTTCCATCGACCGCCCGCTCGTCGTCACGCTCGGCGAGATCATGCTGCGGCTGAAGCCGCCCGGCCACGAGCGGCTCTTCCAGGGTGGCGCGCTGGAGGCGACCTTCGCCGGCGGTGAGGCCAACGTGGCCGTGTCGGTGGCCAACTACGGGCTGCGCGCGCGCTACGTCACGGCCCTGCCGGCGAACCCGCTCGGCGACGCCGCCATCCGGGCCCTGCGCACGATGGAGGTGGAGACCGACCACGTCATCCGGCGGCCCGGTCGCCTGGGCATCTACTTCGTGGAAGCCGGGGCCTCGCAACGCGCCTCGACCGTGGTCTACGACCGCGACGGGGCGGCCATCGCCCAGGCTGCGCCCGACGAGTTCGAGTGGGAGGCGATCTTCGACGGCGCCCGCTGGTTCCACATCTCGGGCATCACGCCCGCGCTGTCCGAGACCGGTGCGGCCGTGACCGAGGCCGCGCTGCGGGCGGCCAAGGCCGCCGGTGCCACGACCTCGCTCGACCTCAACTACCGGGCCAAGCTGTGGAACTACGGCAAGGCGGCTCCGGAGGTCATGCGGCCGCTGATGGAGCACGTGGACGTAGCCATCGGCAACGAGGAGGACGCGCAGCAGTCGCTGGGCCTGGAGGCGGCCGCCGACGTCACCGCGGGCGCGCTCGACCGCTCCGTCTACGAGGCCCTCACGCAGCGCGTCCTCGACGCCTTCCCGGGGCTGACGGCGGTGGCCATCACGCTGCGCGAGAGCCGTTCTGCCGACATCAACGGCTGGTCCGCCTGCCTGCGGGATGCCGACGGCTTCCACCTCAGCCAGGAGTACGACATCCACGACATCGTCGATCGGGTCGGTGGCGGCGACGCCTTCGCCGGGGGCCTCATCTACGCCCTCATCGACGGTCGTGCGCCGCAGGCGGCGCTGGAGTTCGCCGTGGCCGCCAGCTGCCTCAAGCACTCGATCCCGGGGGACTTCAACCGCGTCAGCATCGCCGAGGTCGAGAAGCTCGCCGGCGGCGATGCATCCGGGCGCGTCAGCCGCTAGCGTGAGGCCGCCCAGCCCCACCACCCGCAGGAGCGCTCCATGACCGACCGCCCACCGATCCCCGATCTCGTCCGCTCGAGCAAGGTCATCGCCATCGGGCGCAACGTGCCGGCGGCCGATGCGCCGCGCATCGGCGAGGCCTTCGCGGCCGGCGGTGTGCACGTCATGGAGCTCACGCTCAACGAGCCCCAGGACGCGGCCCTGCGCGCCATCGCGGCCCTGGCCGCGGTGGCGGATGACCTGGGCGCGCTCGTGGGCGCGGGGACCGTGCTCTCGATCGGCGCCGCCAAGCGGGCCGTCGATGCCGGCGCGCGGTTCATCGTCTCGCCCCACACCGACCCGGAGCTCATCGCCTGGTGTGCCCTGAGCGGCGTGCCCTGCTACCCGGGCGCGCTCTCGCCGACCGAGATCCACACGGCCTGGAGCGCCGGTGCCAGCGCCGTCAAGCTGTTCCCCGCGACCGCTGTGGGCCCTGGCTACCTCAAGCAGATCGCCGGGCCCTTCCCGGACATCCCCTTCATCCCCACCGGCGGCGTCTCGGCGCAGAACGCCGGCGAGTGGATGGCCGCCGGCGCCGTGGCCGTGGGCATGGGCGGCTGGCTCATCGGTGACGGCGAGCCGGCCGGCATCACCGAACGCTCACGCGAGGTCGTGGCGGCCGTCTCCGGCTGAGCGCCGCGGACACGAAGTGGCGTCGGCCAGGCGTGATCCGGCTAGGGTGCCGAAGCAGCCTCCGCCAGGCGGAGCCGTGCATCGAGGTGGTCCGGGCGGACCGAGAGCAGCTTCCTGAAACGACGTGACGGCTGCCCTGGTGCGGCCGCGGCCGAGGGCCACCAGGCCCTCCAGGTAGAGCGCCTCCTGCCGCGCCCGCTCGCTGAGGTCGTCGTCGAAGAGCAACAGCGTCGGTAGCGAGGTGGCGAAGTAGGGGATGCGCACCTGCGTCGTGGCCTGCTCCGCGGCCGAGTCGGCCAATGCGGCGAGCCGCTCGTGGGCGGCCTCTGCCTGGCCCAGCTCACGTAGCGCGAGCGCCTGCCAGTAGGGGCCGTCGCCCGTCGGAGCGGCTGGATCTCCCTGCGCCTCGGTCGCCCGCCGCAGCCAGACGTCGGCTTCCTGCGCCCGGCCAGAGGCGCGCAGGCTTCGACCCAGCAGCAGCTGCAGCTCGTTCTCGGGCGTGAGCAGGTGCTTGCCTTCGCCCAGGTTCTGCGGGTACTCCATGGCCGACAGGGCGTGGTCGATGGCCGCGTCGGCGTCGCCCGCTGCAAGCGCGGCCCGAGCCAGCTCGCGATGCGCCACCACCCACTGCGCTGAGACGAGGCCCTCGCCGCCCTCCCAGGGATGGAAGCGACGCCCGCGCAGGACCTCGAGGGCCTCGTCGTAGCGGCCGGCGAGGTTGAGCAGCGTGACCAGCTCCACGGTCAGGTCGTCGCGCCGCAGGGCCGTGGCCCGCTCCGCCTCGAGCGAACGGAGCCGAGCAGGCGGGTCGTGGGCCAGTCGCTTGCGCAGCTGGTCGAGCTCGTAGAGCACACGCGCATCAGCCGGGTCCGCCTTGTGGGCACGGCGGTAGCTGGCCAGCGCGCGCTCGGGCCGATCGAGCACGTTGAACTCGGCGATCCCGAGGTTGCGATGGACGGTGGGGAAGGCCGGATCGAGCCGGGCTGCCCGGCGCCAGCAGGTGATGGCCTCCTCATAGCGCCGCTTGTCGTAGAGCAGGCAGCCCAGGTAGTAGGGCGCGCGCGCGTCGTCGGGGTCCTCCCCGATGGCCCACTCGAGCACCTCGATCTCCTCCAGCCGGACGGGCAGGGCGTAGGCCGGCGCAGCGGCGGCAGCGAGGCGGCGATGCGTACGGGCGGCTGCGTGTTCACCGCGCCGGGCCTCGATCCAGGCGAGGGTGTAGTGGAGCAGCGGCCGGTGACCGGGCTGGGGTCCCGCTTCCAGCGCCCGAACGAGCACGTCCACGGCCTCCTCCAGCAGTCCGGCCCGGGCCTCGTCGTGGGCGATATCGAGGGCCGTCTGGGCACCGCCGGGCAGGGCCGTGCGGTCAGCCTCCAGGAGCGACTGCTCGTGCAACGCCCGCACGTCGAGCGGGTCGGCGGCGAGGGTCGCGGCGACCACCTCGCGGGCGTCGGTGAGGCGGCCGGCTCGACGCAGGAGCGCCATCTTGAGCCCGAGCGCCAGCGGCTCCGAGGCATTGGCCGCGAGGGCGCGCTCGATGAATGCCAGGGCATCCTGTGCTCGACCTTCCGCGGCAGCGATCTCGGCGCGGGCCGTGTTGGCGGCGGCACCATAGGCTCCATTCCAGAGGGCCTTGCCGAAGGCCGTATCGGCCTCCAGCAGGCGCCCGGCCAGGCGCAGGCCCAGGCCCAGCAGATAGCTGGCCTCGCCATCACGCGGGTTGCCGTTGCGGATGGTCAGCCGCTCCAGCGCGGCCCGCAGGTGGCGCTCGGCCTCGGCATACTGCCCGCGCCGCAGATACCACTCGCCCATGGCCGTGTTGGCGCGGCTGTCATGGGGGTCCCGGCGCAGGGCCTCGCGGTAGTAGTCCTCCGGCCGTCGCGTGGCGTGGCGGTATTGCTGCAGGTGCATGCCCGTGAGCCACAGCTCCTCGAGCGAACCGATCTCGGTGGGGGGCGGTGGCTCGGTCGCCGGAGGTGGCGGATCTCCCCGCCGCACGACTTGCGGCTGGTAGGCCAGCAGCTCGGCCCCCTCGTGGACCAGCGTGAGGCGCAGGTCGGTGAGCCTGGTGCCCGCGGGCAGGGGCACGCCCTCGAGCACGAACGGTCGATTCGGGCGCCAGGTCGACGACGCGCTCCAGGAGCGGCCGAGGCCCCTTCGTCAAGCGCACCGTGGCGCCGGTCAGCACCCGCGTCACGGCGACGCCCAGGCGCACGCCTGCCTCCTCCCGCTCGAGGTGCAGGGCTGCCTCGAGGTTGGCCTCGTGGGCGGGGCCGATGCCCACGAGCGGGTACCAGAACTGGCTGAAGGTGCGCACCTCGCCCGGCAGGAGAAAGCCGAAGTCGGGCTGGTTATCCGTGAAGACGCCGGCCATCAGCTCGGCGTATGGTCCATCCGCGTCGGTCAGCTCGCGGTCCCAGGCGTAGCCGAACTCGTGGTTGCCCCAGGTCCAGAGCTTCTTGCCCGGGCTGATGGTGTGGTCGGCCCAGTGCACGTAGCCCTCGCCAGCGGCGTGGTCGTAGCCGCCGAAGAAGTCCTTCTCGGTGCCCATGCACATGTAGGAGGTGGGCACGGGGATGTTCCTGTACCAGCGCAGGTCGGCCTCGCGCGGCGGCCGTGCGCCGTAGTCGACGCCGTAGTACGCGACCGTCGGCGACAGGGAACGTGGTCATGGCCCGGCGGGCATGGTCGGCCACGTAGGTCACGTCGGGCGGGAAGAAGGCCTCGTAGTCGTCGTGGACCCGCACGCAGACGTTGGCCCACCACAGGAAGGTCTGGGTCAGCGGGGTCCGGTTGGTCAGCCGCGCCTGCAGCTCCAGGAGCGACGATCCCGGACGCAGGGTCACGCCGTGCATGCCCTTCATGCGCTCGGTGGGCTCGTGCTCGGAGCACCACACCACGACGCTCCCGTCCGGCCTGGTCTCGATGGACCAGTCGGTGGGCATGTAGGTCGAGGGTCGATGGTGCTGCGGCCAGTTGAACTCCACCCCGCCGCTGATCCAGGGACCGAGCAGGCCCACGAGCGCGGGCTTGATGACGTTCTGGCGGTAGAACACGTCGTAGCCGGTCTTGCGGTCCTGGACCACGTGGATGCGGCCGCCGATGGCGGGCAGGATCATCAGGCGCAGATACTCGTTCTCGAGGTGGACGGCGTCCCAGCTGGTGGGCACGGCCGTGTCCGAGACCCGGTCGGTGACCGGTTCTGGGTAGACCCGGCCGGACGAGCCCTGGTACACGCGGTTCTCGAGGAAGAGCGGATTGACGTCGGGCAGGGGGGTCGGATAGGTATCGATGAGCACCGGCTCCGACCAGGCCGCGACCTCCCGCTCGCGCAGGTGCGCCGGTCGCTGGGGCAGGCGCAGCTTGCTCTCGGTCCGAGCCATCGACACACCTCCGCACTGCGACCATCCTCTGGCCGGGGTCTACATGACCGACGGCTCTGTGAGGCTTGCATTCCGTCCTCGACTGTAGAACAATCGGCAGGGATTGGTCCTGACCAATCGTACCTTTGGATCGGCGGGACGAGAAGGGACGTCCCGCCTCGCCGGAGCAGAAGGAGGGCATCTTCGGACGGTAAGTGTCACGATACGTGTGACTTTGTGTTGGAACAGGCCTCACTCGTTCGGCGCAAAGGTAACGCACCCAGAGGAAGCATCGGAGGAACTCGAATCGTGGTTGATTCTCGCTTCAAGAAGGCCCTGGTCGCCGTCGGTGGCGCCGCGCTCCTGACCGCGTCCGCCCTGCCGGCAGTCGCACAGGACGAGGGCCCGCTGCTCTACGTCATCAACAAGAGCGCTGACCAGCAGTACTTCATCGACCTGCAGAACTCGTTCGTGGCGACCGCCGAAGGGCTCGGTGGCAGCGCCCTCAAGGCCGACGCCAAGCTCGATCCCAGCCTCGGCGTCAGCCTCGTCAACGACGCCATCAGCGCAGGCGCTGCCGGCATCGCCATCACCGTTCCCGACCAGACCATCGGCCCGGCCATCTCCGACGCCGCCGCTGCCGCAGGCGTGGCTCTCGTGGCGACCGACGACGGCATCGTCGACAGCGCGGGCAACCCCGTCCCCTTCGTGGGCTTCAGCGGCCCCGACATGGGCGGCAAGGTCGGCGCGGAAGCCGCACGCATCCTGACCGAGGGTGGCTGGCTCGAAGACGAGTCCGTGACGCTCGGCGTGCTCTCGACCGAGGTCCAGACCCTGTCCGTGTGCGAGGACCGCACCAACGCCTCCAAGGCGGCCATGCTCGAGGTGGGCGTCGCCGAGGATGCCATCTTCCAGGTTCCCTACACCGGTGAGACCCAGTCGGCACAGGACGCGGCCGGCCCCGTCATCACCGCCCATCCGGACGTGACCCACTGGGTCGTCTTCGCCTGCAACGACGAGGGCGTCCTGGGCACCCTGAACGCGCTCGCCACCCAGGGCGTCTCGCCCGACAACATCATCGGTGTCGGTCTCGGCGCCTATGAGGCCTGCAAGTTCTGGGCCGCCGACCAGCCCTCCGGCTTCAAGGCCGCGCTGTTCATCTCCGGCCAGGACGTCGGCGCCGCCGCCGCCCAGGTGCTGTACGACAACATCGTCAACGGCGTGGAGCTGCCCGAGTCGACCGTGGCCCCGACCACGATCGTCGGTCCGGACACCTTCGCAGACGTGTTCGACGAGATCTCGCTGGCCAACTGCTCGCAGTAACCCAGCCCTGAGCCGAGCGCCGCGTGGCCTGGCCCTGCCGGGCCCGCGGCGCTCGAACGCACCGCAGGTGAAGCCATGACCCTGACCGCGTCTCCCGAGGTCCCCGCAGCCGAGCCCACGGGCGGCTCCGGCGTCCTCGAGATCCGCGACGTCAGCAAGGCCTTCCCCAACGTGCAGGCGCTCGACGACGTCTCGCTCGACGTGCGCCCCGGCGAGGTGCTCGCCTTCCTCGGTGAGAACGGCGCCGGCAAGTCCACGCTGCTCAAGATCCTCAGCGGCGACTACCAGCCGGACGTGGGCACCTTGACCATCGACGGCGAGCAGCTGCGCTTCAACAACCCGCGCGAGGCCCGCGCCGCCGGCATCCGCGTCATCTACCAGGAGCCGGAGATCATCCCCGGCGTCGACGTGGCCGAGAACATCTTCGCCGGCGAGCTGCCCCGGCGGGGACCCTTCGTCGATCGCCGCGAGCTCAACCGCCGCACTGCGGCCGAGCTCTCCGAGTACGGCTTCGAGAAGGCCCTGCCGCAGGACCGCATGGGCGACGAGCTGAGCTCCGCCCAGCGGCAGCTCGTGGAGATCATGCGCGCGGTCAAGTCCAAGATGCGCATCCTGGCCCTCGATGAGCCGACCTCGTCGTTGACCGAGGAGGAGGTCGAGCAGCTCTTCACCCTGGTGCGGCGGCTGCGCTCAGAGGGCGTGGCCATCATCTACGTCAGCCACCGGCTGCACGAGATCATGCAGATCGCCGATCGCGTGGCCATCCTGCGGGACGGCAAGCTGGTCATGGTCGAGGACGCCTCGGCCATCACCGAAGACGACATCGTGCGCAACATGGTCGGGCGCGACCTGGGCGAGGTCTTCGACCGGCATCCCGCGGCCACCGACCGGGTCGTGCTGGAGGTGAAGGACATCACCAGCGACGTCCACAAGGGTGTGTCCTTCAACGTCAAGGCCGGCGAGATCGTGGGCTTCGCCGGGCTCATCGGAGCCGGCCGCAGCGAGCTGGCCAAGGTCATCTTCGGGGAGATGCCGATGACGGGCGGCTCCGTCCTCATCGAGGGCCAGGAGGTCCACATCGGCCAGCCCAGCGACGCCATCAAGGAGGGCATCGGCTTCGCCCCCGAGGACCGCAAGCGTGAGGGCCTGGTGCTCATCCGCAGCGTGCTCGAGAACACGACCCTGGCCATCCTGCGGCGGCTGACCCGCTTCCGCGTGGTGCAGCGCGGCAAGGAGCGCGAGATCGCCAGCGAGTTCGTGGAGCGGCTGAACGTCCGCACGCCCTCCATCGACCAGGTGGTGGGCAAGCTCTCCGGCGGCAACCAGCAGAAGGTGGTGCTGGCGCGCTGGCTGGCGGTCAAGCCCCGGGTGCTCATCCTCGACGAGCCCACACGCGGCATCGATGTCGGGGCCAAGTCGGAGATCTATCGCCTCATCGACGCTCTCGCCAACGAGGGCCTCGCGATCATGCTCATCTCGTCGGAGCTGCCCGAGGTCCTGGGCATGTCCGACCGCATCTACGTCATGCAGGGCGGCCGCATCACGGGCGAGCTGCCGGGACCAGGAACGACAGAAGCGCAGGTGCTCGAGCTGGCCATGCACGAGCATCTCAAGGCTAGCCGGGCGGCCGCCGAGGCAGCAGCGGCCGGAGGGGAGAGGGAATGACTCAGATGGAACCGAGCCCGGCTGCAGCAGGCGGGGGAAGCGGTCCCAGCGCGCCCATGTCGGCTGACGAGAACGTCAGCACCGCGCGCCGCGTCATCAACACCATCGGCGTCGACAACCTCTCGCTCATCGGCGCGCTGATCCTCATCGTCGCCATCATCGTCGTGCTACAGCCGCTGTTCCTGAGCTGGCAGAACCTCATGAACAGCCTCAGCCAGTCGATCGTCATCGTGGGCCTGCTGGCCATCGGTGAGACGGTCGTCATCGTGGCCGGCATGCTCGACATCTCGGTCGGGTCCATCGCCTCGGTGGCTTCGGTGACCGCGGCCTCGGCCATCGTCATGGGTGGCGTGGTCGTGCCCGGTGGCTACGAGATCCCCTTGCCCTTCGTCGAGGGCTCCATGCAGCTGGGCATCGTCGTGGGCATCCTCACCGGTGTGGGCCTGGGCGTGATCAACGGCCTCATCGTGACCAAGCTGAACGTCAACCCCATCATCGCGACCCTCGGCACGCTGGCGGCGTTCGCGGGCCTCGCCTTCCTGGTCGCTCCTGACGGCAAGCCCGTGGGCGTGATCACGCAGCCTGACTTCACCTGGCTGGCCACGGGCCGGCTCTTCCCTGACCTGCCGGTGCCCGAGCTGGCCGGCGGTCGCCCCTGGACCGGCGTGCCCATGCTCTTCCTGATCTTCGTGCTGGTGGCGGTCATCTACCACGTGATCATGAAGTACACCGATTTCGGCCGGACCGTCTACGCCATCGGCGGCAACGCCGTCGCCGCCCGCCTCGCGGGCATCAACATCACGCGCAACAAGATCGCCATGTACATGCTCTGCGGCGCCACGGCCGGCCTCGCCGGCGTGCTGCTGACCGCACGCACGACCAGCGGCAACCCCATCAACGGCGTGGGCCTGGAGCTGCAGGCCATCACGGCCGTGTTCCTCGGCGGCGCTGCCACCACCGGTGGCAAGGGCACCATCGTGGGCACGGTCCTGGCCGTGCTGCTGGTGGGAGTGCTCAACAACGGCATGAACCTGCTGGGCGTGGGTACCTTCTACCAGCGCGTGGCCCTGGGCGTGCTGCTCATCGCCGCGGTGGCCCTGGCCCAGTGGCGCCAGGCGCGCGCCGAACGCGCCCGTACGCGCACCGCCGCCGCCGGCTGACCCGACCCGCGAGCGACCGATGCGCATCACCGGGCTGGGCACGACCGTCGTCAACGCCGGCCGTCGCAACTGGGTCTTCGTGCGCCTCGAGACCGACCAGCCCGGTCTCATCGGCTGGGGTGAGGCCAGCCTCGAGGTCAAGACCCGCGGCGTCCTCGGCGCCATCGAGGACTTCGCGCCGCTGATCGTGGGGGAGGACCCCCATCGCGTCGAGCACCTCTGGCAGGTGCTCTATCGCCAGCAGTTCTTTCGCGGCGGGCCCGTGGAGATGTCAGCGGTCAGCGGCATCGACCAGGCCCTCTGGGACATCAAGGGCAAGGACCTGGGCGTGCCCGTGTGGCAGCTGCTCGGCGGCGCCGTGCGTGAGAAGGTGCGTTTCTACGACCACCTCGGCGGGGGTGCGCCGGAGGCGACCTACGGACAGATGGAACCGGCCCTGGTGGCGGAGCTGGCCCTGCGCTCCGTGGCCGACGGTTTCGATGCCATCAAGGTCCTGGCCGTGCCGCGTTCCCGACCCCTCGAGTCGAATGCCCGTGTGCGCGAGGCGGTCGCGGCCATGGCCGCCATCCGCGAGGCGGTCGGCCCCGACGTCCAGATCATGGTGGACCTGCACGGACGCACCACGGCCGCCATGGCCATCCGCTACGGCCAGGCGCTAGCCGACTACGACCCCTGGTTCCTCGAGGAGCCGGTCGCGCCGGAGGACGTCGACGGCCACGTGGCGGTGGCACGGGCGCTGCCCGGGATCCCCATCGCCACGGGCGAGCGGCTCATCGGCCGCTGGGCCTTCCGGCCCTTCTTCGAGCGTGGCGCCATCGCCGTGGCCCAGCCGGACGTGTGCCACACCGGCGGTATCAGCGAGGTCCGGCGGATCGCTGCCATGGCCGAGGCCCACGGCGTCTCGGTCGCGCCGCACAATCCGCTCGGACCCATCGCCACGGTGGCCAACCTGCACCTCGCGGTCGCCACGCCCAACCACCTCATCCAGGAGATCATGCGCAGCGACGTGCCCTGGCGGGACGAGATCGTGAGCGGCGTGCCCGCGCTCGACGCTGGCCACATGTCTCCGCCGACGGCTCCGGGCCTCGGGGTCGACATCGACGAGGCCGCTGCCGCCGCGCATCCCTACCAGCCGGAGCCGCAATACCGCTGGTTCCACGAGGACGGATCGGTGGCCGACTGGTGAAGGCCAGCCTGCGCCACCAGACCTGGGGTGACTGGCCCTCGATCGTGCTGGCCACGGAGGCCGTGGAGCTGGAGGTCGTGAGCGAGGTCGGCGCCCGTGTCGTGTCGCTGCGCGACAAGCGGCGCGACCGAGAGTGGCTGGTGCAAGGTCAGAAGCCACGTGAGCTGGAGCAGATGGACTGGGCCGAGGAGCGGGCCGTCTTCGCGGGGCGTGAATCGTTCGGCTGGGACGAGTGCCTGCCCACGACGGCGCCCTGTGCCGACCCGCTCGCGCCGGGCCAGGACCTGCGCGACCACGGCGACCAATGGGGCCGAGGGGCGTACCTGCGCCTGGACCATGAGCAGGGGGCGGTGGAGCACACGTGGGCGGTGCCGCGCTGGGACTACCGCCTGCACCGGCGCCTCTCCTGCCCCGACGCGCAGACCGTGCTCGCGGAGTACGCGGTCGAGAGCCACGCCCGGGTGCCGCTGCCCATCCACTGGGCCCAGCATCCGGTGCTCAAGGTGGAGCCCGGCAGCTACATCGACCTGCCCGAGGTCCGTACTGCCTTCCGCTCCTGGCAGAACGGCATCGACCTGCCCCCTGAGCTGCCCTGGCCCAGGGCCGTCACCGCCGACGGCCGCGAGCGAGACCTGGCCTGCGTCCGGACGGGCGAGGGCTGGGCCGCCGTGCTCTACGCGGAGCCGCGGGCGGGCACCCGCGTGGTGGCGCCCGACGGCGCCCGACTCGACTTCGAGTGGGACCAGGCCTTCGCACCGGCCCTGCGCATCTGGCTCTCCTACGGTGGCTGGCCAGCGGACGCGGAGCCCTCCGAGCAGATCGCCCTCGAGCCCTGTACCTCCATGCACGATGACCTCGCCGGTGCCCTCGACGCCGGGCAGGAACGCCTCCTGCCGCCGGGTGGCGAGCTGCGCTGGTGGGTTCGCCTCCGTCTCTCCTGAGCGCCGCCCGCGCCGTCGCCACGGTTGACGCGTGGCACTTTGTGTGATGATATGAGGAACATGTCCGGTGCCCTCGATGGAGTCCGCGTCCTCGATGCCAGCCAGATGCTGGCCGGGCCCATCTGTGCCATGCGCCTTGGCGACCTGGGGGCGGACGTGCTCAAGATCGAGCCGCCGCGCGGTGAGCACAACCGCCACCACGGCTTCGGGGCGGTGCGCGTCGCTGGCGCTACGCCCACGTTCATGGGGCTCAACCGCAACAAGCGCAGCGTCACGCTCGACCTCAAGGAGCCGAGCGGGCTGTCGACGTTGCTGGAGCTGGTGGCGGAGGCGGATGTGTTCCTGCAGAACTACCGCGTCGGCACCGCCGAGCGCCTGGGCATCGGCTGGGACCAGCTGCGGGCCATCAACCCGCGCCTGGTCTACGCCCAGATCAGCGGCTACGGCGAGGAGGGCCCGTGGCGTGACCGGCCCGGGCAGGACCTCCTGGTGCAGGCCATGTCGGGCTCCATGTGGTCGGTCGGGGCAGCGGACGACCCACCGCAGCCCGGGGCGATGTGGGCTGCTGATGCCATGACCGGCTACCAGGCCGCCATCGGCATCCTGGCCGCGCTGCACGCGCGTCAGCGGACGGGCGAGGGACAGAAGGTCTCCGTCTCCATGCTGGGCGCGGTCATGGACTGCCAGGTGCAGGAGCTCGCCACCCACCTCAACAGCGGGGCCACGTTCGAGCGCACGCGGGAACCATCGGCCCACAGCTGGATCCCGGCGCCCTACGGCGTGTTCCGTACCAGCGACAGCTGGCTGGTCCTGGCCATGGCTCCCCTCGCCGAGCTCGGTGAGGCCCTTGGTGAGCCACACCTGGCCGAGCTCACGGGGCCCGATGACGGCGTGGTCCACCGCGACGAGATCCACGCGCTCCTTGGGCGCCGGCTGCTCGAGCGCACGACCGAGGAGTGGGTGGCCTTCTTCGACGAGCGCCGGTTGTGGTCGGGGCCGGTGGCACGCTATGAAGATCTCGTGGCCCATCCCCAGGTGGAGGCCACACAGATGATCGTCACCGTGGCCGACGACGACGGCCACGAGCTCCGCCTGCCCGCGCCCCCCATCGGCCTCAGCGCCACGCCCGCCGGCATCCGGCGCGCTCCACCGCGACTGGGCGCGGACACCGGCAGCGTCATGGCCGAGTGGCTCGGTTGGAACGAGGAACGGATCGAGCGGACCAGGGCCACGGGCGCCTTCGGCCCGATCACGTCGGAGAAGCAGGCATGAGCGCAGGTGCATCGGACCGCGGCCAGGTCGTCCTGAAGATCGAGGAGGCCGTGGCGCGACTGCACATCGACCGCCCCGGCAAGCTCAACACCTTCACGGCCACGATGTCGGAGCAGCTGGTGGGGCACTGTGCCGTCATCGCCCGTGATGAGGCGGTGCGGGCGGTGGTCATCACGGCGGAAGGGGACCGGGCCTTCTGCGCCGGCTCGGACGTGACCTTGCTCGACGACCTGGGCTCGACCTGGGAGGGACGCAACCGCGCTGACTACGCGCGTGACTACATCGGACCGCTGCTGCGCCTGCGCAAGCCGGTCATCAGCGCCATCCGAGGCTACTGCCTCGGTGGTGGCCTGGAGATCGCCGTCGCCTCCGACATCCGCATCGCGGGCGAGTCGGCCCAGTTCGGGGCGCCGGAGGTGCGGCTGGGCTGGCACGCAGGCTCAGGCAACACGACCATCCTGCCGCGCCTCATCGGCTACGGCAATGCCGCGCGCTGGCTGCTCACGGGAGACCGCTTCCCTGCCGCCGAGGCGCAGCGGGTGGGGCTGGTCCAGGAGGTCGTGCCCGACGCGGAGGTGGACGAGACGGCCCTCGGGCTGGCTCGGCGGATCGCGCGCAACCCGCCCATCGCGGTGCAGTCGGCCAAGCACCTCATCGGCATGTCGCAGGGCACCTCCGTGGAGCAGGGGCTGGCCTGGGAGAACGACCTCTATAGCTACTGCATGACCACCGACGACAGCCGCGAGGGCATCGATGCCTTCAGCCACAAGCGCGAGCCGCACTACCGCGGCTCCTGAGATCTCGGACAGGGGAGCAGATGGACGGAAGCGGCAGGCAGATCGCACCGGGACTGCATCGGATCGAGGCGCCGCTGGGCGAGCGCTTCGTCGCCTGCTACATCGTCGTGGGCGAGACGGGTGCCGTGCTCTTCGACACCGGCGTGGCGGAGACGCCGGCTGCGAGCATCGCGCCCTACTGCGCCGCCGCCGGCATCCCGCTCGAGTCCGTTCGCTGGGCCGTCAGCTCGCACTGCGATGTGGACCACATGGGCGGGAACGCCGCCTTCAAGCGCCTGGCGCCGGGCGCGGCCCTGCTGGCGCATGACGCGGATGCGCGGCTCATCGGTGATGTCGAGGCCATCATCGAGGAGCGCTACCGTGAGTTCCGCGACGAGCACGGCATCGACATCGACGAGGACATGATGGCCTGGTGTCGGGCAGCGGCAGAGGCTGTCCCGGTCGATATCCGCATCAACGGGGCCACGGAGCTGGACCTCGGCGGGCGCACCGTGCGCCTGCTGCCCACCCCCGGCCACTCTGACGGCTCCCTCTCGATGTGGGACCCGACCACCCGCGCGATCATGACCTCGGACGCCATCCTCGGCGAGTCCCTGCACTTCGCCGACGGTCGACCGGCCTTCCCGCCGACCTACCGCAGGCCCGGTCCGTACCTCGAGTCCATCGCCACCGTGGAGGCCCTCGAGGCCGAATGGCTGCTGACCGCGCACGAGCCGCCCATGCAAGGGACGGATGCGGCCGGCTTCCTGGAGCGCAGCCGCGCGTTCGTCCTGAGCCTGGAGCGGGCCGTGCGGGCCGAGCTGGAAGCGAGCGAGCGGGGCCGTACCAGCCTGGAGCTCATCGAGGCCGTGGCGCCACAGGTCGGTACCTGGGACCCGGACGCGTGGCTGTTCCTGGCCAACGAGCTGGTCGGCCACCTCGAGGAGCTGGTCGCGGCAGGGTCGATCGAGGCCCGCCCCGGCCCGCCGACCACCTGGCATGCGATCAGAGGGGGCCACTGATGGGCGGACGACTCGAGGGTGAGATCGCCATCGTCACCGGCGGTGGGCAGGGCATCGGCGCGGCCATCAGCCGCCGCTACGCGTCGGAGGGCGCGCGGGTGGTGATCGCCCAGCGGACGGAGGCGACCGCCGGGGCCCACGCGCGAGCCATCCGCGAGGCCGGCGGGCAGGCCCTGGCCGTGACCACCGACGTGGGGCAGGAGGCAGATATCCAGGCGCTCGTGGCGAGCACCATCGAGGCCTTCGGGCCACCGAGCATCCTCGTCAACAACGCCGGCATCGCGGTCTTCGATGACCCCCTCACGCTCGATCGGGAGCAGTGGGAGCGCTGCTTCAGGATCGACCTCGAGGCGGCCTGGTGGCTGAGCCAGGCGGTGCTGCCGCACATGCTCGAGGCTGGGCACGGCGTCATCATCAACATCGCCTCCAGCCACTCCTTCCAGATCATCCCCGGCTGCTTTCCCTACCCGGTGGCCAAGCATGGGCTCATCGGCCTGACCAAGGCGCTGGCCGCCGAGTACGGTGCGCGGGGCGTGCGCATCAACGCCATCTGCCCTGGCTACGTCGAGACCACCAGCCTCAGCGCCTACTTCGATTCGTTCCCCGATCCGGCCGCGGAGCGCGCGCGGGTCGGCGGCCTGCACGTGCTGGGCCGTATCGGGGCGCCGGAGGAGATCGCCGGGCCGGCGACGTTCCTGGCCTCGGACGACGCCTCGTTCATCACCGGTGAGGCGCTCGTCGTCGATGGCGGCATGACCACCGTCACCAACGGGCACGGCATCCCCTTCGTGCCGGGTGTGGGACCGAGCGGCGTGACCTCGGGGCTCGATACGTCCGGCGCCGACGCTGCCGCGCGATGAGTGGATCGGCCGTGGCCCGCGGCGGCTATCGCGGGCGGGGCCTGCACGGGGCCCTCGTCGAGCGGCTGGGCCAACGGATCGTGGCCGGCGACCCCGCGCCGGGGGAGTCGCTGCCGCAGGAGTCGTCGCTCGCGCTGGAGCACGACGTCTCCCGCACGGTGGTGCGCGAAGCCCTGCGCGTGCTGGCAGCCAAGGGCCTCGTGGATGCACGCCCCATGCGGGGGACGCGGGTGCAACCGCAGACCGAGTGGCGGCTGCTCGATGCGGACCTGCTGCGCTGGGCGCTCGACGCTGATGGCCGTCCATCGCTGTTCGGACACCTCAGCGAGGTCCGGGCGATGGTCGAGCCCACCGTCGCTCGCCTCGCCGCCGATCGCTCCACGCCCCCGCAGCACGGTGAGCTCGCGAGCGCCCTCGAGGCCCTGCTCGACTCGAGCGCTGAGCCGGCCGCGTTCATCGAGGCCGATCTCGTCCTGCACGCCATCCTCTTCCGCATGAGCGGCAACCCCTTGCTCGGCGAGCTCTTCAGCTCCATCGAGGCAGCGCTGCGCCTGGGCCGCCGGATCCAGGCCGAGGGCGCCGGCCGGGCCGCCCGTGCACCTGCCGAGGCCATCGAGACCCACCGCCAGGTCGTGGCGGCGGTCGTGGCTGGTGACGGCGAACGAGCGGAAGCCTCCATGCGGGCCGTGGTCGAGGCTGCCGCCGCGGATACGCAGCGGGCCCTCGCGGCCTCGTCTCAGGGACCGGCGTGGTGACGCGGGCACGAGCGGCCTTCGGGGCTGAGGTGGAGGCCCGGCTGCGTGGCGCGGCCGAGCGCCTGGCTGCGTACGACTTCAAGCCCTGGTTCTATGGCGACTCGATCGGCTTCGAAGGCCTGGTCGCGGCCAGCTGGTTGCTCGATGACCGTCGCTACCTCGACTTCGCGCGGGCGTTCCTGCTGTCGTGGGCGAGGCACGATGAGCCACGCGGTCCGGATGACAACACGGCACCGGGCCTGGTGCTGTGCGAGCTGGCCGAGGACCTCGACGACGACACGCTCGCCGGCGCCGCCGGGCGACTGGGGGCGTACCTCCGCACTCGGCGCGAGGTGCGCGGCGCCCCCGTCACCTTCGAGGATGCCGGCCGATCGCTGCGGGAACCCTACGGCGGAGTCGCCCTCAGCGACGCCGATCGTGCCCTCCTCGACGACCCGGGAGCGGGCATCTACGTCGACTGCCTGCACTTCGACCCGCCGTTCTACGCGGCCCTCGCCGAGCTCACCGGTGCAGAGGTGTGGCGCGCCCGCTCGCTGGCGGCTGCGGCCGGCTACGTCTCGCTGTTGCAGGATCCGGCAACGGGCCTCTTCTATCACTTCTGGCTGGAGCGCCGCGACCGGGCCTACGGGCTCGGCTGGGGCAGGGGACAGGGCTGGGCCCTGCTGGGGTTGCTCGACGTCCTGGAGCGTGTGCTCCCCGGAGCCGAGGGTCGCGAGGAGCTGGAGGTGGCCGCAGCGCGGCTGATCACGGCCATGCTGCAGGCACAGCAGCCGGACGGCTCGTGGCACGCGGTGGCGGGCGTGGCCTCGAGCGGGCCGGAGACATCGACGGCGGCCTTCATGGCCGTCGGCTTCTTGCGCGCGCTGCGGCTTGGCCTGGGCGATGCCGGGCAGCTGGCGGAGGCGGCGGATCGCGCCTGGGCGGCCACGCTCTCGAGCCTCGACGAGAAGCGGCCTGCTGACAGGCGTCTCGGCTGCGGTCTACTCTTCCACGCTGGACGCGCACTACCACGCCGTGCCCGTCGGCTTCGATGTTCCGTGGGGCCAGGGCCCCTTGCTCGTGGCCGCCGCGGAGGTGGCCCGGCGTGGCTAGAGCCGGCCGCGTTCGTCCGCTCTGCCCCGACCATGGGGCCATCCGGCCCATCCGCGCGCCCGGCCGGCCGCGTGATGCTGGGACGAGCAGGGGCGCGCGAAGCCCGGGTCGAGGCGATCGCCTGACCGCACCAGGAGGACGACAGAACCATGGCCGACCTTTCCGCTCTGACCGCCGCCGTCGAGGCCGGCAACCGGGCCGAGGCCGTCGCACTGCACCCAGGCCGCCATCGACGAGGGCGTGCCCCCCGCTGAGATCCTCGACGCCATGACCACGGCCATGACCGAGGTCGGTCGCAAGTTCGCCTGCAACGAGGGCGTGTACGTGCCCGAGATGCTCATCGCGGCCCACGCCATGAAGGAGGCCACCGCGCTCATCGAGCCCCTGCTCGCGGCCTCCGGCGTGAAGCCCGCCCACACCGCCGTCATCGGCACCGTGCAGGGCGACCTCCACGACATCGGCAAGAACCTCGTGGGCATGATGCTCAAGGGCGCCAACTTCGCCATCGTCGACCTGGGCACGAACGTGAGCCCCGACGCCTTCGCCGAGGCCACCGTCGAGCACGACGCCGACATCGTCGGCATCAGCGCCCTCCTGACCACCACGATGGTGGGCATGAAGGCCGCGGTCGAGGCCGTGCGCGCAGCCGACCCCACGGCCAAGATCCTCGTGGGCGGGGCCCCCGTGACCGACGAGTTCGCGGCCGAGATCGGGGCCGACGGCTTCGCCAAGGATGCCGCCACCGCGGCCAACGTGGCCCAGGAGCTGCTGGCCTAAGCGTCCGCTCGAGAGGGGGTCGGGAACGATGTCGATGAGCCACCGGGAACGGGTCGCCACCGCGCTCGCGCGCGAGGAGCCCGACCGCTGTCCCATGCAGATCAGCTTCACGCCCGAGTTCGCCGAGCGGCTGCGGGCGGACATGGGCGTTCGCGGCGAGCTCAACGTCGCCCGCGGGGGCGAGCACAACCCCCACGGCGGCGGCAACACCTACGAGCTCGAACGGGCCATCGAGTCCGACCTCATCCTGACCTCGGTGGGCTGGGCCAACAGCTACTACGCCGGCCATGGCACCTACACCGACGAGTGGGGCGTGACCTGGCGGGAGCATCCCTACGAGACGCAGTTCGGCACCGGCCACTACACCGAGATGGTGGGCTTCCCCCTCGCGCAGGACGACGCCATCGAGACCTACGTGCCGCCGGACCCGGAGCGGCCCGAGCTGTACCTTGACTCGGAGCGGGTCATCCGCGAATACGGTGACGAGTACTGGATCGTGGGCGTCACGGTCACGACCATCTTCGAGACGGCCTGGGCGCTGCGCGGCTACGAGCGGCTGCTGATGGACCTGCTCATGAACCCGGAGCTGGCCGACCGCATCCTCGACATCCCCTTCCAGTACCACCTCACCGCCGCCGAGAAGCTGGCCGCGATGGGCGTGGACATGATCTGGACCGGCGACGACATCGGATCGCAGAAGGGGATGCTCTTCCACCCCGACACCTGGCGCCGGTTCCTCAAGCCGCGTATGGCCGAGCTCGTGCGGCGGGTCAAGGCCATCAACCCCGATCTGCTGGTGGCCTATCACACCGATGGCGACGTGCGCGAGGTCATCCCCGAGCTCATCGAGATCGGCATCGACGTGCTCAACCCGGTGCAGCCGGCCTGTATGGACCCCGCGGAGCTCAAGCGCGACTACGGCCGCGAGCTCCTCTTCTGGGGCAGCCTCGACGAGCAGAAGACGCTGCCGTTCGGGACGCCGGCCGACGTGCGCTCGGAGGTCAAGCTGCGCCTGGAGACGATCGGCGCCGGCGGCGGCCTCATCCTGGGCCCCACGCACCACGTCCAGCTGGACACGCCGCTGGACAACTTCTGGGCCATGATCGAGACCATCCGGGAGACGCGCTACTAGTCCGAGGCACGGCCAAGGCTCGGCAGCTCTTTCGTCCGGGCCTGCCCGCTGTCCACGCGGCCCCTCCGAATCAGGTCCAGTGGACCCCGTCTCCAGTGTGCCGCCCCACTAAGATGGACGAGCACGACCTGTAGCCCCCGCGGGTCTCCATATGACGCGGGCGGCATCCAGGTATGGCCAGTCTGACCAGCGAACCCGGAAGGGGCCCATGCCGATCCCGTATACCAAACCCGCACCGCCCACGGATGACAAGCGCTGGAAGATCGTCGCGACACGCATGCGTCGCCTGGGCGATCGCCCCGAAGCGCTCATCGAAGCCCTGCACGCCGCCCAGGAGGCCTTCGGCTTCCTCGATGATGACGCGCTCGAGTACGTCGGCGATACGCTCGGCGTCCCGCATTCCCGCGTCTTCGGCGTGGCCACGTTCTACTCGTTCTTCACGCTCAAGCCGCAAGGCGAGCACACGTGCGTCATCTGCACCGGTACGGCCTGCTACATCAACGGTGCCGGCGAGCTCATCGCGGCCTTCGACGAGCGACTTGGGGTCAAGCCCAAGGGCACGACCAGGGACGGCAAGATCTCGCTCCTGACCGCACGCTGCATCGGCGCCTGCAGCCTGGCCCCTGCGGTCACGGTCGATGGCGAGATGAAAGGCAAGGCCGTCACAGACGAGCTCATGGCTGAACTGGAGGCGATGTGAGCGAGAACCCGGCTGCGGAAAGCCCAAGGCGTCACCGCACGATCACCATCGAAGAGAACGCGGGTCGGCCCCGTGCGACCGCTCGCGTCTGTGAGGCCGCGAGCTGCATGTCCGGCAACGCCAGTGACATCACGGCCCGGCTGCGGGAGCTGACGGGCGACCAGGATGACGTGCTCATCAAGCGCGTCGGCTGCCTGGGCCTGTGCGCCGCCGGTCCGCTCATCGAGATCGCCGAGACCGGCGAGATGATCGAGCATGTCAGCCCTGCTGACGTGCAGCCGGTCATCGACGCGCTGGAGGCGGTCCCGGCTGACGCCAAGCGGCAGACCCAGGCCCCGTTCTTCGAGAAGCAGGTCCGCGTGGCCACGGAGAACTTCGGCAAGGTCGACCCCGAGAGCCTCGACGACTACATCGCCGCCGGCGGCTTCAAGGCCCTGCGCCGCGTCCTCTCCGAGATGTCCTCGGCCGAGGTTCGCGACGAGGTCATGGAGTCCGGCCTCCGTGGCCGCGGCGGCGCCGGCTACCCCACCGGTCTCAAGTGGACCACGGTGGCCAAGGCCAACGGCGAGAAGAAGTACGTCATCTGCAACGCGGACGAGGGCGACCCCGGCGCGTTCATGGACCGCAGCGTGCTCGAGAGCGACCCCTTCCGGGTCATCGAGGGCATGGCCATCGCGGCGTTCGCGGTCCACGCCACGGAGGGCTACGTCTACTGTCGCGCGGAGTACCCGCTCGCAGTCAAGCGCCTGCAGACGGCCATCCGGCTGGCTCAGCGCGCCGGCTACCTCGGCGACAACATCATGGACACGTCCTTCGGCTTCACGCTGCAGGTCCGCCTCGGCGCCGGCGCCTTCGTGTGCGGCGAGGAGACGGCCCTCATCGCGTCGGTGGAAGGTCGGCGCGGTACACCGCGACCTCGTCCGCCGTACCCGGCGGTGTCGGGCCTGTGGGGCAAGCCCACGCTCATCAACAACGTCGAGTCGTTCGCCAGCGTGGTCACCATCCTGCGCGAAGGCCCGGAGCGGTACGCGGCCATCGGTACCGACAAGTCCAGGGGCACCAAGGTCTTCGCCCTCGCCGGACGCGTGGTCAACACTGGCCTCGTGGAAGTGCCCATGGGCATGAGCCTGCGAGAGATCGTCTACGACATCGGTGGCGGCATCATCGACGACGCACCCTTCAAGGCGGCGCAGACCGGTGGGCCGTCGGGTGGCTGCATCCCGGCCGACTACCTCGACACCCCGGTCAGCTACGAGACCCTCACCGAGCTGGGCTCGATCATGGGCTCCGGCGGCCTGATCATCATGGACGACACGTCGTGCATGGTCGATGTGGCCAAGTACTTCCAGGACTTCAGTCGTGACGAGTCGTGTGGCAAATGCACGCCGTGTCGCGTGGGCACCAGCCAGATGTGGATGCTCCTCGACCAGATCACCAGGGGTGAGGCGACCGAGCGGGACCTGGCCCAGCTCGAGCGGCTGGCCGGCATCGTCCAGAAGATGTCCCTCTGCGGTCTGGGCCAGGGTGCTCCCAACCCGATCTTCAGCACGCTGCGCTACTTCAGGGATGAGTACATGGCGCACATCGTCGACAAGACCTGTCCCGCCGGCGTCTGTCCCATCTCCAAGCCAGCCGAGGTAGTGGCATGAGCGATGTCTTTACGCTGACCATCGACGGCAAGGACGTCGCTGGCAACGAAGGTCAGACCGTGATGGAGGTGGCCGAGGAGAACGGCATCGACATCCCCGGCCTGTGTCACATGGAGGGCATCACCGATCGCGGTGCCTGTCGCCTGTGCATGGTCGAGATCGCGGGCTCACCCAAGCTCGCGGCCGCCTGCATGACCAAGATCGCCGAGGGCATGGACATCACCGCGCACTCGGACCAGCTGCTCGAGTATCGCCAGTCGATCACCGAGATGATGTTCATGGAGCGCAACCACGTGTGCGCCGTGTGCGTCGCCAACAACCACTGCGAGCTGCAGAACATGGCCGATGAGCTTGGCATCAAGCACTTCGACCTTCCCCGCATCAACCCCAGCGTCGAGATCGACGCCAGCCACAAGTTCTTCGCCATCGATCACAACCGTTGCATCCTGTGCCTTCGCTGCGTGCGGGTCTGTGACGAGATCGAGGGCGCCCACACCTGGGACGTCATGCATCGCGGTCTCGAGACCAGGGTCCAGACGGACATGGGCTCTCCCTGGGGGGAGTCCACCACCTGCACCAGCTGTGGCAAGTGTGTCCAGGTCTGTCCCACCGGCGCGCTCTTCGAGAAGGGCCGTCCGGTCGCAGCCGGAAGCAAGGACCGCCGCCCGTTCCTGCCGTGGCTCAAGGTGGTCCGAGAGGAGCGCGGTCTATGAGCAAGCCAACTGTCGCAACCGTCTGGCTGGACGGATGCTCGGGGTGCCACATGTCCCTCCTGGACATGGATGAGCGCATCCTCGACATCTTCAGCCGGTCAGACCTGGTCTACAGCCCGCTGGTGGACTACAAGGAATACCCTGAGATGGTCGATGTCTGCCTCGTCGAAGGGGCGGTCTCGAGCCAGGACGACCTGGAGAAGGTCCTGAAGGTCCGCGCTCACACCAAGACGATCATCGCCTTCGGTGACTGTGCCGTGACCTCCAACGTTCCCGGCATGCGCAACCCCATCGGTGTGCTGCCGGTGCTGGACCGCGCGTACCACGAGAACGTGGACATCAACCCCATGACCCCCAACGAGATCGTGCCGCCGCTGCTGCCGATGTCCAAGCCGGTCCATACCGTCATCGATGTGGATGTGTTCCTGCCTGGTTGCCCGCCCTCCGCGGACCTCATCTACACCGTGCTCGATGACCTGCTTTCCGGTCGTGTCCCCGAGGCCGTCGGATCGCGGTTCGGTCGCTAAGGGAGCCCCCAACCCATGAGTCGAACGATCACCATCGATCCGATCACCCGGATCGAGGGCCACTCCAAGATCACCATCCAGCTCGACGAGGCTGGCGAGGTCAAGGACGCCCACTTCCACGTCACCCAGTTCCGCGGGTTCGAGAGGATCGTGCAGGGCCGCCCGGTCCACGAGATGCCCTCGATCATGGCCCGCATCTGCGGCATCTGCCCGGTCAGCCACCTGGTGGCCTCGGCCAAGGCCGTCGATGACATCCTGGCGGTCGATCCACCGCCCGCCGGCGCCGATATCCGCCGCCTCATCAACCTGGGCCAGATCGTCCAGTCGAACGCGCTCAGCTTCTTCCACCTGTCGTCGCCAGACCTGCTCTTCGGCTTCGACGCGGACCCTTCCAAGCGCCACATCATCGGCGTGGCCCAGGAGAACCCACAGCTGGCCATGGACGGGATCGCCCTGCGCAAGTGGGGTCAGCAGATCATCGAGCGCCTCGGCGGCAAGCGCATCCATCCCGGTGGCGTCATCCCCGGTGGGGTGTCCGAGCCGCTGACCGAAGAGGTCCGCGACCAGATCCTTGCCGGTGTGCCCGAGGCCCTGGTGCAGATCGAGCGCACCATCGAGTGGTACAAGTCGAAGATGATGGGCTGGGAGGAAGAAGCTTCGCACTTCGGCAACTTCCGTTCTGCCTTCATGGCGCTCGTCGATGAGAAGGGCAACGTCGACCACTACGGTGGCCATCTGCGCTTCGTCGACGCCGACGGTTCCATCCTCGAGGACCGGGTCGAACCGAGGGACTTCAACGACTACATCGGCGAGGCCGTCGAGCCCTGGTCGTACCTCAAGTCCACGTACTACAAGCCGATGGGCTATCCCGACGGTATCTACCGCGTGGGGCCGCTCGCCCGCGTGAACGTCGCCGAGGCCATGGGCACCCCGCGTGCCGACGAGGAGCTCAAGCGGTTCCGCTGGCGCGTCGGGCGAGTGGCGAGCTCGTCCTTCCACCAGCACTACGCCCGTATCATCGACCTGCTCCACTGCATCGAGAAGATCGACCAGATCCTGCGTAAGCCGGAGATCATGTCGAAGCACGTGACCGCCACCGCGGGTATCAACCGCAACGAGGGCATCGGCTGCTCCGAGGCACCCCGCGGCACGCTGATGCACCACTACAAGGTCGATGACGACGGGCTCGTCGAGTGGGCCAACCTCGTCATCGCCACCGGCCACAACAACATGGCCATGAACCGCTCCGTCGCACAGGTCGCGCGCGCCTACGTCAAGGGCGACAAGATCGAGGAGCCGATGCTCAACCGGGTCGAGGCCGTCATCCGGTCCTATGACCCGTGTCTCAGCTGCTCGACCCACTCGCTCGGCGCCATGGCCCTGGATATCCAGCTGCTGGCGCCCGATGGCGAGGTCATCGACCGCGTCAAGCGCTAGCTCGCTGTCCCTGGACGTGCGTCGGGTGCTGGTCATCGGCTTCGGTAACACGCTGCGCCGCGACGATGGTGCCGGGGCCGTGGCTGCGGGTCTGCTGGCATCCGACGCTCGCCTCGTTCGCTCCGACGTAGAGGTGCGCGAGGCCTATCAGCTGCTGCCGGAGATGTCGCTCGACCTGGCTGCGGCGTCGCTGGTGGTCTTCGTCGACGCTGATGCCCGCGGCCTGCCGGGTTCCATCGAGGTCCGGGAGATCGACCCGCAGGCGGCAGCCCGCGCCGATGCCGACGCCCGTGGCGAGCCCGGCGCCTCGTCCCATCATGTCGGTGGTGGTGAGCTGGTGGCACTCGCCGCGGAGCTCACGGGGGCTCGACCGCGGGCCGTGGCCATCGGCCTGGGCGTGGCCGATCTGGGCATGGGAGAGGGTCTCAGCCCGGCCGTGGAGGCGGCACTGCCCAAGGTCGTCGAGATCGTCGTCGGTCTCGTCGAGGAGCACCTCTCGGCGTAGCTGGGGAGCCAGGGAGCCGGGGGAGGCGGTCGCCTGAGGCCATGCGCTCCGTGCGCACTGCGTTGGCCCAGCCGGAGCGTGACTTCCTCAGCTCCCCCACCAGCGCAACACGCGCAGCGCCCGCAGGGTGATCGGGCGCGACGGTTGCCCTTCGCTCTCATCGACATCGAACCAGGTGCGTCCGGTCGGCACCCAGTCCACCGGCCAGCGGCCATCCTCGAGCTGGCGAGATCGCACGTACACGACGGCCTCGGCCAGGCGTGGGTCAGGCGTGGTGCCCTCGTGGAGTCCGGCGGCTCGGAAGTAGTCGAGAGCGCGGAGCACATGGTAGAACCATCGCGAGGGATGGATGAGTGCGAGCAGCCGCTCGTCGGCCGTCTCGCCGGTGCTCAGGCGGCGGGACAGCGAGCGCACGAGCAGGTACTCCTCGCCCGACTTGCGGGCCGCCACTGACGCGGTCGTGCCGCCCGTGGCCTGCTCGTGCTCGAGCAGGCCCTCGAGCACGCAGATGGTGGTGTGGAAGGAGGACCGCACCGAGCCGCGCTCCGCTTCGCAGTTCCAGCCGCCGTCCTCGAGCACCTCGTTGACGAGCCTCTCCACGACCTGAGTCATATCACGTCCGAAGTAGGAGCCGTTGGCGACAAGCTGGCCGTTGATGCACGGCTCCACCTCGCCGTCCCAGTATCGTTGCCCATCGTGCTCCCAGCGCACGTTCTCGCCGATGCGTTCGACCATCTGCCGCGTGCGCATCGACGGTGGCAGGCCGAACTCACGCAGCTGGGAGAGCACGTGTGATGTGGACGTCCAGGGCTGGCCGGGCCCGTCCTCGCCCCACTCGAAGTGGGCAGGGAAGTGGGCGCCTCCAGCCCATGCGCCATCGTCATCTTCGAGCTCCAGCAGACGTGCCCCGAAGCCTACGGTCTCGACCTTCGCCCGTTCCACCGACCACTCCGCTTCCGGCTGGTCGAGGAGGTCGCACATGACCTGCCAGCGGATGGAGGGATCGGATCCGTCAGGATCGAGTAGCCATCGGAGCACCGTCTCGTCAGTCACCGGCGAACGGTAACAGCCTGCCTCTGCCACCGGGGTCGGGCTAGCATGTCAGGCGGGGGTGACGCCAATGAGCGAGACGAAGCCCGACCGCTGGCTGGGGCGAGCCAGCCGCTACAAGCCGTGGGTGGCGGTCTCGGTGGCCGCGACGGCTTCGGCGGCACTCTTGCGCCTGAGCGACGAGGGCAGCTTCGACCGCTTCCTGGGCGGCCTGCCGCCGGCACTGGTGGTCGCTGTCGCAGGCGTCGCCGGACTGGGAGCGCTGGAGCGTCTGGAGCGGCGGGGGTTCTGGCGCCGAGCCTGTCGCGCGCAGACCGTGCAGGGCCTGGCCGTCGCCTCCGTGGCGCTGCTCCCGTTCGCAGCCGCCGCCATCGCGGCCGACTTGAGCGCCGGCTTCCCGCGCGACACCAACGTGCCCTGGCCGAACGCCTGGCTGTTGTATCCCTCGGTCGCGCTCGTGGCCGAGAGCGCCTTCCACCTGCTGCCGCTGGCGGGGTTGGCCTGGGCGACCGGATCCCGGTTCCGCGGCCGCCGTGTCGACCGGCGGACGGTGGCACTCGTCCTGCCCGTCGCGGCCGTCGAACCGGTGGTGCAGATCGCGTTGGGCACAGGGCTGCCGGCGTTCACCGTGGTCCACGTGTACGCCTTTGGCGTCGTCCAGCTGCTGCTGCTGCGGCGCTACGGGTACCTGCCGATGCTCTGGTTCCGGCTCGGCTACTACCTGCTCTGGCACATCCTCTGGGGGGCGGCACGCCTCGAGCTGCTGTACTGACGGCCGCCCCAGCCGCGAGTCTGAGGGGATCGAGCGTGGAGGCGTGGGCGTTGGTCGCGGGCGTTGGAGGCGTGAGCGATGGTCGCGCGCGATGGTCGCGGGCGATGTAGACATCTGTCGCCGGGAGCGACCGTCGGCACGCTCGTAGCCAGACGGACCGGCTCTCGGTGGCCGGCTGTCCGGCTGCGATCGGCGAGGACGAGCGTGGGACGGCCGATGCGGTCAGGCCGGAGCCAAGCGTCGGCCGGCTCGGAGCCCGCAGGTGCGCCTACCGTCGCGGTACGCGACGGGTGTCTACATAGAACGGCGACTGCGGGCGGTAGCGTCGCTCCCGGCGACGGGTGACGACATGGCGACGGGTGACGACATGGCGACGGGTGACGACATGGCGACGAGTGGCGACAGGCGACGCGGGCGACATGGCGACACGGGCGACACGGCGACGGCGACAGGGCGACGCGGGCGACAGGCGACACGGGCGACACGGCGACGCGCGAGACAGGGCGACGGTGAGGCCCGCGTGCCGCCACGGACGGCAGCGGCCGTCCTACCTGATCGCGCCACGACCGACGGGCGGCAGCTCCGGCAGCTCCGACCCATCGGGCAGGGGGATCTCCGTGGCCGTCTCGCCGCGGCCGCGCCTCCGGCCGGCCAGGAGCACCACCACGATGCCGGCGGTGGTCACGGCGATGCCGGCCAGGTCGATGGGTGTGATGACCTCACCGAGCACGATGATGCCGGCCACGACGCCCACGACGGGCGCACCGAGGTAGCCGATGCCCGTGGTCAGCGGCCCCAGCGACTGCACGATCATCTGCGAGGCCCAGAAGGCGAAGGCCGTGGCCAAGGGACCGGAGTAGAGCACCGCCAGGGCCGTGGGCAGGTTCCACTCGATGTCGCCCAAGCTCTCGCGCTCGAGCAGCAGGGCCAGGATGAGCATCGGCACGAGCGCCACCAGCAGCTGCCAGATCTGGGTGTCGAAGGGCGTGCCATGCCACGGATGGAGGCGCACGTGGACCAGCGCCAGGGCCGCCCCCATGGCGCCCAGGACCAGCAGCAGGCTGCCCAGCAGCGCCCCCTCGCCCGACCAGTCGATGGCCGCCGGATTGAGCAGCAGCACCAGCCCGCCCAAGCCCAGCACGAGCCCGATCAGCTCGGGGCGAGAAGGCAGCGCTCGCGCCAGCAGGGCCATCACCGGCACCACCCACAGCGGGATGGTGTAGGCCAGGATCGACGACCGTCCTGCGGGGATGTAGGGCAGGGCCAGGTTCATCATGGTGATGCCCAGGCCGACCGCGAGCAGGCCGTAGCTGATGATGATGGGCCAGTCGGAACGGTCAGGCCGGTGCAACCGTCCGGCCGCCGCCATCAGCACCGCCAGCACCGCGATGCCGCCCGCGAGACGCAGCACGCCGTAGGTGAAGGGCGGGATCGTCTCCAGCCCGACCTTGACCACGACCCAGTGGCTGCCCCACACCACCACCAGGCCGACGAGCAGCAGCCAGGCGCGGTTCACAGGCGATCGTCGGTCGAGGTCACCACCCGAGGGTAGCGGCCCGCGCTGCCCTCGGGATCAGCGGTTCGGCCGTTCAGCGAGCGCCGTAGGTCAGGGCCGTGTCGTAGGCGGCCTCGATGTTCTCCGGTGGCACGAAGGCCTGGATGTTGTGGACCGTGGCAAAGACGAAGCCGCCACCGGGGGCGAGGTCGTCGATACGGCGCTTGACCTCATCGCGGACCTCGTCGGGCGTGCCGAAGGGCAGCACCTTCTGGGTGTCCACGCCACCGCCCCAGAAGACGATGTCGTCGCCGTAGGCCGCCTTGAGTCGCGCGGAGTCCATGCCCTCGGCGTTGACCTGGACCGGGTTGATGATGTCCACGCCGATCTCGATGAGGTGCGGGATGAGCTCGTAGACCGCGCCGCAGCCGTGGTAGAAGAGCTTGGCGTCGGTGCGTTCCTTGATGGCCTCGAAGAGGCGCTTCTGGCGCGGCTTGATGACGTCGACATACGACTGCGGGTTGATCATCCAGCCTTGCTGGGTGGCCACGTCATCCCAGAAGGTGAAGACGTCGAGGTACTGCCCGACCTGGGCCAGGTAGCGGTCCACCGACTCGATGTAGATGTCCGCGATGCGGTCGGCCAGCCGGTTGCTGAACTCCGGCGCCATCAGCATCGACATCATGAAGGGCTCCATGCCCATGACCCGGCAGGACTGCTCGAAGATGCCGCCGCCGATGACACCCGAGCCGACGAGCGCGAAGTCGGTCGTGGCCCGCAGCTGCTCGGCGCGCTCCCGCAGGCCGGCGATGAGCTCGGGCGGATCGGGCTCCGGCCACTGGTATGCGTCGAGCGCTTCGAGGGTCATGTCCTTGATGGGGAACTCGACCCAGTCGTAGTAGAGCGGCTGCTCCTTGGGCATGCGCATCTTGGCGCCCCAGCGGTCCCACATCGCGAAGTAGTCGCCTTCGTCGACGATCTCGACGCCCTTCACGTGGGTCGGTGGCAGCTGCACCATGCGCGTATCGACGCCGAAGCGCTCGAGCACGTCTTCCCCGATGTAGGGCAGCTGCTGGACCTCGTCGTAGACCACCACCTCTTCCCGAGGCAGGCCCAGGTGCTCCCGCAGCGGTTCGTAGGCGGACCTGGTGCACGAGGTCACGATCGACGAGCCCAGGTCGATGGGTACCCGGTCGGGCTCCTGGTGGTCGAGTGCGGCGAGGATGCGCTCGCGTGGTGTCATCCGGTCATCTCCCCCTGCTGCTTCAGGCATGTGTGCTTCCGAAGGTGTACGCGGCGCCCGGAGCTTCGACGAAGAGCGTGTGCAGCTCGCCATCACCGAAGCCGCGCTCACGCATGAGGTCGCTGAACTCGCCCAGCAGGTAGGTCCAGCCCGGCGCTCCCCCGAACTGCGACCAGTAGCCCTGGCGGGCGGCATCGAGGCCGAGCGTGACATGGCCAAGCAGACCGTCTTCGGCCGCCCATTCGAGCAGCTGCAGCGTGCCGTTGTCCTTGTCGCCCCAGCGGAAGCCCTGGTCGTACTCGACCCTCGCGCCGGTCGCGGCGATGTCCCGCATGTAGCTGCGGTCGACGACCTTGTCCACGTGGCTGAGCACGATGTGGGCGGGGTCGGCGCCGTGCGTCACCAGCCACTCCACCTGCTCCAGCGCTCCCGTGCCGCCCTCGCAGTGCGTGAGGATGGGGCAGCCCGTGCGGTGCTGGGCCATGGCGGCCGCGGCGAAGACCTGCTGGTCCCGGGGTGTCAGCCCGCCGCTGGAGCCGGCGACCTTCATCACGCCGGCGCGGTGCTCGGTGCGCTTGACGATGGGCCCGTTGTAGTCGAGCTCGTCGATGCCCTCTTCGATATCGGCCACGAACAGGTCCGCGATCTCCTCGCTCGAGAGCCGGACCGACCAGTGCCGGTCGTGGTAGTAGCGCTCGTGATGCAGTCCCGAGGGAGCGATGACGTTGACGCCGCTGCGACGGGCGATCTCGGCGAGCATCAGCACGTCGCGCCCGCAGTCGGCGGGCATGGCGTCGACCACGGTGCGCAGCCCCAGCGCCTGCACCGGGGCCAGCTCGGCCACGGCCTTCTCGACGTCGGCCAGCTCGAAGTCCGGGAAGAGCTGGACCGGCCGACCACCATGGATGACGAGGTGCTCGTGGGCGTAGACGACGCCGAGCTCCTCGGTGGCGATGTCGCCGAGGACGGTGCGAGCGAAGGACATGGCAACTCCTTGGGCTGGGGTCAGGACGGAACGGTCACGAGGCGGGGGAGGCGTCGGCGACGGTCTGCATGACGCGGGCGACAGCACCGAGGACCCCGGCATGGTCGGAGCGCTCGGCGCGCAGGATGGGGATGAGCCGTTCCTTGGGGTAGCGGAACGCGTAGCGGTCGACGTAGGCCTGGACCTGCGGCAGGAAGTGATCGGCCTGGGCCATGGGGCCGCCGGCGAGCACCACCACCTCCGGGTCATAGGCGTGGATGGCGGTCACGATGGTGGCCCCGAGGTCGCGGCAGAAGTGACGCATGATCTCCTGGGCCACGTCATCGCCCGCATCCACGCCCTCGACGAGGGTCTGGAAGGTGATGCGGCCGGGCTCTCGCTCGTAGGCGTCGGTGATGGTGGAGGGCACCTTGCGCGCCACGTAGTCGCGCATGCGGCCGACCACGGCGTTGGCCGAGACCAGCGTCTCCGCGCAGCCGACGTTGCCGCAGAGGCAGGTCCGCCCACCGGTGCGGATGGTGGCGTGGCCGAAGCTCACGCCGCCCGCGAGGTTGCGCGTCGCGAGGGGACGACCGCCGATGATGGCGCCCGCGCCGATGCCCGTGCCGATGGTCAGGCCGACCACGTCCTCATAGCCACGGGCCGCTCCGAACCGCCATTCCGCGAGCGTGGCCGCGGCCCCGTCGTTGATGCAGCGGACGGGCACGCCGAGATGCGCCTCGAGCCGTTCGCGCAAGGGGAAGTCCTCGATGCCGGGGACCTTGCCGGGCAGGTTGCGCACGCCGAAGGAAGGATCGACGAGGCCGGGTGCGGCGATGCCGGCACCGCGCAGTCCCTCGATCCCGTCGCGCGCGATGGCCTGGTCGGCATAGGCCAGCATGCGCGCCCACACGAACTCGAAGGTCTCGTGAGTGGTCTCATCGGCCCGGGCGTGGCTGACCGTCCCGTCATCGGCCACCACACCCGACTTGGTGCGGGTGCCGCCGATGTCGAAGCCGAGCCACCAGCCGCCCGCGGTCGCCTGCTCGTTCACGCCCTGACCATACCGCGGCAGCGACCGGGACTAGGCTTCGGCGTCAAGGACCGCTCCGTCCCCGCGCAAGCGCTCGCGCAGGACGGCCGTGTCCAGCTCGCGGGGATCGCAGCCCGTCGTGGTCGCCAGCGCGGCGGCCGTGCCGGCAGCCTGCCCCATGGCCATGGTCTGGGCCATCGAGCGCACCGAGGCGTGCGCGTCATGGGTGGCGCTGAAGCAGCGGCCGGCGACGAGCGTGTTGGACGAGTCGCGCACCAGGAGCGAGCGATAGGGGATGCCCACCACCTCGCCGTCGGGCAGGTACTGCCACTTGGTGTCGGCGCCCGGGTGATGGTCTTCGATGGGCGCTCCACACAGGCCGATCTCGTCGTCGAAGCGTCGAGCCCCGAGCACGTCGTCACGGGTCAGACGGTAGTCGCCATAGACGCGTCGGGTCTCACGCACCCCGATCTGGGTCGACAGCGCCACCAGCGAGGCCTTCTCGTAGCCCGGCACCTTGTCGCGCAGGAAGCGGGCGTACTCCATGGCCTGGCGCCGGCCGCGGATCTCGGCCTCGGCCAGCAGCTCGGGGTCGGTGGCGTTGATGACCCGACCATCCTGCTCGCGGTAGGAGGGCAAGCGGGTCATGACCGTGGCGATCATGCCCTCGACAGGGGTGATGTGGTCGGAGCCTTCACGGCGGGGCAGGTCGTAGTCGCCAGAGTCTGCGGCCTGGCCCATGAGCTCGTGCATCTCGGCCGTGCTGATGCGCTTGCGGGCGGCGACGTCGACGTTGACCATGCGGAACGTCGTCGTGAGCGTCTGCGCCGGGTCCTGCTCACCGGCCAGCTCGTAGCCGAAGCCAGCGTGGAACACGAGGTCGGCGTCGCCGCTGGCATCGACGAAGCTGCGGCCCGCGACCCGCACCAGGCCGGCCTTGGTGGCCACCACCACTTCCTCCAGCCGGCCGTCGCGGACGATGACGTCCTGCACGAAGGCGTGGACGAGGATGCGCACGGTGGCCTCGGTCGCGAGCCGCTCCCAGACCAGCTTGAGGTGCTCGCTGTTGTAGGTCACGCCGGTGCCGGCGCCGTAGGTGTTGGGCCGCTCGACCACCGGTCCCAGCTGACGCAGGCCCGCGACGACGTCGTCGGACACGCCCCCGGCGATCTTGCGTGAGCGGCTGCCGGGCGTATAGAACCCGTAGAAGGTGTCGAGCACGGCGGTGCTGATGCCGCCCAGGAAGCCCTGCTTCTCGATGAGCACGACCGAGGCGCCGCAGCGCGCAGCGGCGATGGCCGCGCTCGCGCCGGCGCTGCCGGAGCCGACCACCACGACGTCCACGGACGCCATGAGCGGGGCCTTCACGGTCACACGACCGTTCGCCAGCTCAGCCATCTAGGCTTCCTCCCACGACTCGGGCACGGGGATGGCACCCTCGCTGTCGTAGGCGCGGCCGATCCGCCGGAAGTACTCCTCGTAGACCTTCTCCAGCTGCTCCGCCCCCACGTCGCTGCCCACGAAGTGCGGGCTGGTCAGGACGGTCGGCACGACGCCACGCTCGACGAGCAGCTCCGCGGTGCGTGTCTTGAGCGCGTTGACCACGGCGATGGCGCCGATGGAGCTCACCGGTCCGACCTTGAAGGGCACGCCCTCGATGTCCGTGGCAGCGTCGCCGGGAGGGCTGCAGTTGTCGATGGTGATGTCGGCGATCTGGGCCAGCTTCTGGCCCGAGGGGTGGCGAGAAGGCGTGGCCTGGGTGTGCTGGAGCGATGTCACTGCCACCACCGGGGTGCCCATGGCCTTGGCCAGCAAGGCCAGCTCGATGACCGTGCCGTTGATGCCGGTGGAGCTGAAGATGAGGAAGCTGTCGCCGGGATGGATCTTGAACTGCTGCAGGATGATGCGCGCGAAGCCCGGCACCTTCTCCAGGTACATGGCCTGGCGCAGGCCGTTGGGACCGACCACGCCGACGTGGTTCGAGAGCGCCAGCTCGGCTACCGGATGGAAGCCGGGATAGGAGCCGATACGGGGGAACATCTCCTCCGTGTTCATGCGTGAGTGGCCCGAGCCGAAGACGTGCACGAGCCCGTCTCCGGCGATGGTCTCGGCGAAGATGGCCGAGGCGGCATCGATGGCCTCGGTCTGGGTGGTGGACACGGCCTCGAGCACGTCTCGGGCGCTGGCCAGCCAGCGGTCGGATGCGGTCACTCAGGATCTCCTTGGGTGGGTCTCGATGGGCGCGACGCGAGCCGGCGCCTGGTCCCGTCCCTGGGCGGGTCGGGATGCACGCACGGCGGAGCGCTCCACCGTCCGTTGATAGATGTAGCGGGATCGGTCACCCCGCAGGAGCACGTGACCTAGCGCCACGACCACGCCGTCGGCGTCGCTGGTGATGCGTCGGGTCAGCAGTGCCGTGGTGTGTTGCGGGACCTCCAGCAGCTCGCACTCACGCGGGGTCAGGATCACCGGCTCGAGCGTCTCCTGGGCCTCGGCCACGACACGACCGTAGTCCGTTTCGAGCACGTCGTAGAGGGAGCGCTGCTCGAAGTCGATCTGGGCCAGCCCCGGGAACAGCTCGGCCCGCAGGTGGGCGGTATCGAGCACCATGGACTCGCCGTCGGCGAGGCGCAGGCGCTCGATGAAGATGACCTCGTCACCGGGCAGGCAGGCCAGGTCCGCGGCCAGCTGTCGGCTGGCTTCGACGGTCTCCACGCGCAGCACCCTGGTGGTCATCTTCAAGCCGTGGGCCTCCATGGCGTCGCGGATGGAGAAGACGCCCACGATGGGCAGCTGCACTCGCGCCTTGGAGATGAAGGTGCCCCGGCCCTGGTGCCGGGTGATGAGGCCGCGCTCCTCCAGCTCGCCGAGGGCCTGGCGCAGGGTGGCGCGGGAGACACCGAAGTCCTTGCACAGCTGGCGCTCCGGCGGGAGGCGATCACCCTCCTGCCATTGGCCGGATGTGATGAGCTTCTCGGCCTGGCTCGCGATCAGCGAGTAGAGCGGCTCGGTGGGCAAACGACGGTACCTCCAGTCGAGCCATTCTAGCAGCAGTGGTCTGATTGGTACATACCTTTCGCCCCGACCTCGCTGCCGTATGATGCGGACACGCTGCGGTGGCACGGTGCCAGGGTCGCGGGGTCAAGAGGAAGAGAGAGCACGTGAGCACGAGAGCAGCGACGGTCGATCCCAACGAGGCGCGCCGCGCACGCACGGGTGCCCTCGAGGCGGACCTGGCCCAGCGCATCCTCGTCAAGGACGGCGCCACCGGCACGCTGCTGCAGGGCTTCGAGCTGACGGAGGAGGACTTCCGCGGCCAGCGCTTCGCCGACCATACGCACGACCTGCGCGGGGCCAACGACGTGCTCTGCCTGACCCAGCCGGACGTCGTGCGCCAGGTGCACCGCGCCTATCTCGAGGCCGGTGCTGATGTCATCAGCACCAACAGCTTCACGGCCAACCGGCCCTCCCTGGCCGACTACGCCCTCGAGGAGCACGCCGCAGAGATCAACCGCGTGGCAGCGCGGCTGGCCCGCGAGGCCTGTGATGAGGCGGAGGCGGCTGACGGGCTCACCCGCTACGTGTTGGGTTCGCTGGGGCCCACCAACAAGACGGCCTCCATCTCGCCTGACGTCAACGACCCCGGCGCCCGCAACATCGGCTTCGTCCAACTGGCCCAGGACTACCTCGTGGCTGCCCGGGCACTGGTCGAGGGCGGGGCCGACTGGCTGGCCATCGAGACGGTCTTCGACACGCTCAACGCCAAGGCCGCCATCTTTGCCCTGGAGACCCTCTGGGACGAGCTGGGCTTCCGGGTACCGCTGCTCATCAGCGGCACCATCACCGATGCCTCCGGACGCACGCTCAATGGCCAGACCGTGGAGGCCTTCTGGAACACGGTGCGCCACGCGCGTCCGTTCGCCGTCGGGCTCAACTGCGCCCTCGGCGGCGAGCAGCTGCGACCCTACGCCGAGGAGCTCAGCCGCATGGCTGACGTCTACCTCTCGTTCTACCCCAACGCCGGCCTGCCCAACGCCTTCGGGGGCTATGACGAGCGTCCGCAGGAAGGCGCCGCGGTCCTCGGCGGCATGGCCCGCGACGGTGCCGTGAACATCGTCGGTGGGTGCTGTGGGACCGGTCCCGACCATGTGCGCGCCAACAAGGACATCGTGGCCGGCCTCAGGCCGCGCGCCATCCCCGACGTTCCCAGGGTCACGCGCCTGGCCGGTCTTGACGCTCTCGACATCAGCGAGGACTCGCTCTTCGTCAACATCGGCGAGCGTACCAACGTCACCGGCTCGCGCAAGTTCGCCCGCCTCATCGCCGAGGGTGACTATCAGACCGCCGTCGAGATCGCCCGGCAACAGGTCGAGAACGGTGCCCAGGTCGTGGACATCAACATGGACGAGGGCATGCTCGACTCGGAGGCGGCCATGGAGCGCTTCGTGCGCCTGCTGGCGGCGGAGCCGGACATCGCCCGCGTGCCCTTCATGATCGACTCGTCCAAGTGGTCGGTGATCGAGGCCGGCCTGGGCTCGGCGCAGGGTCGCCCCATCGTCAACTCCGTCTCGCTCAAGGAAGGGGAGGCGTCCTTCCTGCGGCAGGCCCGCCTGGCGCATCGCTACGGTGCGGCCGTGGTGGTCATGGCCTTCGATGAGGACGGCCAGGCGGAGACCGTGGAGCGGCGTCTGCAGATCGCCCATCGCGCGGTGCGGCTGCTGACCGAAGAGGTCGGCTTCGCACCGGAGGACATCATCCTCGACCCCAACATCTTCGCCATCGGCACGGGCATGGAGGAGCATGCCGATTACGGCCTCGCCTTCATCGAGGCCGTGCGTCGGATCAAGGCGGAGCTACCGGGCGTGCTGACCAGCGGCGGCGTCTCCAACGTCTCGTTCGCGTTCCGCGGCAACAACCCCGTGCGCGAGGCCATCCACGCCGTCTTCCTCTACCACGCCATCAGCGCCGGGCTGGACATGGCCATCGTCAACGCCGGCGCCCTCCCGGTCATCGATGACCTCGACCCGGAGCTGCGCGAGCGCGTGGAAGACCTGGTGCTCAACCGCCGCCCGGATGCCACCGACCGACTGCTCGAGATCGCGGACGATGCCAGGAGCACGGCCACTGGCACGGAGCGGGACCTCTCCTGGCGGGAGCTGCCCGTGCAGGCTCGTCTGACCCACGCCCTCGTCGAGGGCATCGCGGACTGGATCGTGGAGGACACCGAGGAGGCCCGCCTCGCTGCCGAGCGTCCGCTGCACGTCATCGAGGGGCCGCTCATGGCGGGCATGGATGAGGTCGGCGACCGCTTCGGCTCGGGTCGCATGTTCCTGCCCCAGGTGGTCAAGAGTGCGCGCGTGATGAAGCAGGCCGTGGCGCATCTCATCCCCTACATCGAGGCCGAGCGGGCAGAGAACGGCGACGAGGCAGAGGGCCCGCGCTCGGCCGGCGTCATCGTGATGGCCACGGTCAAGGGGGACGTCCACGACATCGGCAAGAACATCGTGGGTGTCGTGCTCGGCTGCAATGACTACGAGGTCGTGGACCTCGGCGTGATGGTGCCCTGGCCCACCATCCTCCAGACCGCGCGCGAGCGCAAGGCGGACCTCATCGGCCTCTCCGGTCTGATCACGCCGTCGCTCGAGGAGATGCGCATCGTGGCCACCGAGATGGAGCGAGAGGGCATGTCCACGCCCTTGCTCATCGGAGGCGCGACCACCTCCAAGGCCCACACCGCGGTCAAGCTGGAGCCGGCCTACTCCGGTCCGGTGGTCCACGTGGACGATGCGTCGCGAGCGGTGGGCGTGGCCGGCGCGCTGCTCGACCCCGCCACGCGCGCTGCCTTCATGGCCGAGCGACGCGCTGAGTATGCACAGGTGCGGCAGGACTACGAGGGCCGCAACAGCCCGGACCGGCGTGTCTCGCTGGCTGCTGCCCGCGCCGCCCGACTGCGGCTGGACTGGACGGCGACAGCCGCGCCTCGCCCCTCCTTCCTGGGGCCGCAGACGCTGGCCGACTACCCGCTCGATGAGCTCATCGAGCGCATCGACTGGACCCCCTTCTTCGCGACCTGGGAGCTGAAGGGTCGCTACCCGCAGATCCTCGCCGACGAGACCGTGGGCACCGCCGCGCGCGAGCTCTTCGAGGACGCCCAGGCGATGCTCGAACGCGTCGCTGGCGAGGGCCTGCTGCGCGCCGACGGGGCCGTGGGCTTCTGGCCGGCCGCCGCCTCCGACGACGACATCGTGGTGTGGGCGGACGAGCAGCGCACCACGGAGCTGGCCCGGCTGCACACGCTGCGACAGCAGCTCGCGAAACGTGACGATCGTGCCGATCTCGCGCTCGCCGACTACGTCGCGCCGGTCGAAGTCGATGTGGCCGACTACATCGGTGCCTTCGCGGTCACCGCGGGACACGGTTTGGCTGAGGCCAAGGCCCGCTTCGAGGCCGACCATGACGACTACTCGGCCATCCTCCTGACCGCGCTGGCGGACCGGCTGGCAGAAGCCTTCGCCGAGCGGCTGCACGAGCGGGTTCGCACCGAGCTCTGGGGCTATGCGCCTCAGGAGGCGCTCGATAACGATGCCCTCATCGCCGAGTCCTACCAGGGCATCCGACCGGCGCCCGGCTACCCCGCCTGCCCGGACCACACGGAGAAGACCACCATCTTCGAGCTGCTGCAGGCGGAGGAGCGGGCGGGCATGCAGCTGACCGAGTCGATGGCCATGCTGCCGGCGGCGTCGGTCAGCGGGCTCTACCTGTGGCGGCCGGAGGCGCGCTACTTCGGCGTCGGCAAGATCGACCGCGACCAGCTCGAGGACTACGCCGCCCGCAAGGGCTGGAGCATCGTCGAAGCCGAGCGCTGGCTGGCCCCCATCCTCGCCTCCTAGGCCGGCACGGTGCGGATCAGGGCCTACCGAGCTGCTGATGAGCAGGCCCTCGTGGACCTGTGGGTGGCCTGCGGCCTCACGCGCCCCTGGAACGACCCTCGCCGCGACCTTGCTCGCAAGCTGGCCGACTCTCCGGAGCTGTTGCTGGTGGGCGAGCACGAAGGCGAGGTGGTGGGCTCGGTCATGGCCGGCTACGACGGACATCGGGGCTGGATCAACTACCTCGCGGTCCACCCATCACGTCAGGGCAGCGGACTGGGACGCCGGCTGATGGCGCTGGCGGAGGAGCGGCTGGAGGCACTGGGCTGCGCCAAGGTCAACCTGCAGGTCCGCGATGACAACACCGCCGCTCGCGGCTTCTATGAGGCCATCGGCTACCGGCAGGACCCGGTCGTCAGCTACGGCAAGCGTCTCGTCTGGGACGAGTGAGCCAGGACTGGCTCAGGTCAGGCGCCGCAGCCAGTCGCGGTAGGGCTCCAGTCGGCTGAGATCCCCGGCGAAGGCCCAGCTGCTCGTGCCGCCATCACTGCGCACGGTGAGCGTGGCCGACCCGTCCTCGGCGACCTCCCAGCTCACGTCGCGGACGTTGGCCACGGGCATGAACATCTCGCGGCGACCGTAGATGGTCTGCCAGCGATAGGCGTAGCTAGCGCCGCGGTCGATGAAGCGCAGCTCGGCCCCGTCGCAGACGTGGAGCGACTCCAGCAGCCGGCGGCCGGAGGCTCGGTCCAGCCATCGGTGGAGCCTGCCCCGACTCAGCTCAGCCGCCGACACCGTCTCCTGCGTGGCCAGGGCCCGGCCCGTTCCGTCGGCCAGCTCTTCGCCGAGCAGCCGCTCGAAGTAGAAGCTGAGCCCAGCGGAGGGTGCGGGTGGCGGCAGAGTCGGCGCCTGCGCCGCGGGGTCCAGGTAGCGGCGCCGGATGAGTCCTGCCACCTCGCGCATGAGGTCCCGGGAGACCGTGTTGTAGGGCAGGGCGTAGTCCTCGCCGGCGAGTCCCAGCCGCAGCTCGCCGCGCAGCAGCTGCTCGCTGAGGCACAGCTGGTGGATGTCGCCGTAGGCGATGGTGCGCGAGCGGACGCTCGAGCCGACGCGCTCGTGGATCTGCACCTCCGCGTCGCGCAGCACCAGCACATAGTCGTAGAGGTCCATTCCCGGTCTGGCTTCGCGACGCGAGATCTTGCGCGGCACCTTGATGCTCATGAGCGCGTCCTGGGTCCCCGACACGGAGGGCACGAAGAGGGGCGGGACGGGGTCGTCCGGGCCGATCCGTAGCACCCATGGGCCGAAGCGGTCGTACTCGAGGTCGCGGCCGGGTGCGAGCGGGCGTGCCGGGCTCACAGGTGCGCCAGTGCCTGCTGCAGGTCGGACCTGAGGTCGGCCGGGTCCTCCAGCCCGATGTGCAGGCGCACGAGCCGGCCCTCGTCGGGCTGCGGGTCCAGCCCTCGCCGCGCGTGGGGGACGGCCGGTAGCACGAGGCTCTCGAAGCCGCCCCAGCTGGCGCCCAGGCCGAAGAGCTCCAGTGACTCGATGAAGCCCTCGTAGGCGGTCTCGTCACAGGCTCGCAGCTCGATGGAGAAGAGACCGGGCGCACCGCTGAACTGGCGCTGCCACAGCTCGTGGTCGGGGTCAGAGGGCAGGGCCGGGTAGAGCACTCGCTCGACCTCTGGCTGGTCCTCGAGCCAGGCCGCCACCTCGAGGGCGCTGGCCTGGTGCCGCTCGAGGCGCACGCTGAGGGTGCGCAGCCCGCGCAGGCCCAGCCAGCACACGTCCGGGGCGGCCGTGGAGCCGTAGCGCAGGCACCACTCGCGCGTGGGCTCGAGGGCCTCGTAGGTGCCCGTGGTGAGGCCCAGCATGATGTCGCTGTGGCCACCGATGTACTTGGTCGCGGCGTGGATGGAGATGTCGATGCCCAGCGCGTGGGCGTCGAAGAAGCGTGGCGTGCCCCAGGTCGAGTCGCAGGCCACTGGCGCCCCTGCACGACGGGCGATCGCGACCACCGCTCCGATGTCGATCATGCGCATGGTGCCCGAGGTCGGGACCTCGATGAAGACCAGGCTGGTGTCGTCGGTGGCGAGCGCATCGAGCTCGTCGATGGTCGCGAAGAAGCGCAGGTCGACGCGACCGGCCAGCTCGCGCTCGGCGAAGTCGCGCGCGGGCTGATACACGTCCGCCTGCACCAGCACCCGGCTGCCGGGCGTGGCGTGGGCCGACATGGTGGCGGCGATGGCGGTGAGGCCGCTGCCGGTGGCGAGGCATGACTCGGTCCGGCACAGCCGGGCCATGGCCGTCTGCAGCTCGAAGGTCGTGCTGGTGCCGTAGATGCCGTAGCGCGGGCTCTCGTAGGGCACCTGCAAGCGCGTCTGCCGCAGCTGCTCGAGCGAGTCGTAGAGGATGGTCGAGGCGCGCGTCAGCGGTGGGTTGACGGTGCGGGCCTCGTGCGCCGAGTCCCGACCAAGGTGCGCCAGCTGGGTGTCGAACCGGGTCATGGCCCTATCTTGGCCCAGGAGCCGCCGCTGCGAGGCGGCTGATCCGCGGCTCCCGGGCGCCGGCCGCGCGGAACAGCATGTCGAACGGGTGGCTGTTCCCTACCATCAGCGCATGAGCGAGACCCCTGACCGCGGCGAGTCACGGTCACCCAGCGACGCCCTCTCCGGTGCCGGTCAGCGGCGCGTGGACGAGATCAGCTTCCTCGCGGACGTGGCGCACATGGCCGCGAGCGCGCGCACCTGGGAGGAGCTCATGGGCACCGTCATCGACCGTGCCCGGGCGGCCTCGCACGCGGACGTCTGCTCGCTGTACGTCATCGACCGCGACGGTAGCGGCCTCACCCTCGCCGCCACCAACGGCCTTGACCAGCACGCCGTGGGCGTGGCGCGCTTGCAGATGGGCCAGGGCATCACCGGCCTCGCGGCCCAGGCCCAGGTCTCCATCGTCAGCCCTGACGTGCACAAGGACCACCGCTTCGCCTGGATCCGAGGGGTGGACCAGGACCGTCTGACCTCCTTCTGCGCGGTCCCGCTGGTGTGGGAGCAGCAGGTCGTGGGCGTGCTCAACATCCAGACCGCTGAGTACCGCGACTTCCGTCCCGCCGATATCGAGTTCCTCGAGGCGCTCGCCGGCCTGCTCGCGGGTCTCGTGGAGAAGAGCCGCATCCATGCCGAGGCGGAGGCGCAGCTCGAGCAGCTGCGGGCCATCGACGAGGCCCGGGCCAACCTCGTGGCCGTGGTCACGCACGCCCTGCGCACCCCCCTGGCCGTGGTGCGCGCCTACGTCGAGCTGCTGGGCGGTGCCGCGCGCGGGGCCGGCAGCGAGGAGGCCAGCGGCTGGGAGCGGGAGGCCCTGACCCAGGTGGATCGCCTCGACGAGACCGTCGACAACATCCTCGAGAGCCTGCGCGTCATGCCGCACGCACCGACCGAGCTGGTGCCCATCGATCTGGCCGTGGAGGTCACCGCCGTGGTCGAGGAGCTGCGGCCCATGCTGCGCGGACGGGACCTTGCGATCGCCTTCCGCGACGAACCGCTGGTGGCGCTGGCCTCGACCGAGGAGCTGCGGAGACTCCTGGGCTACCTGCTCGAGAATGCCTCCAAGTACGCGCCCGACGGCGGCAGCATCGATATCTACGGCTGGCGTGATGCGGAGGCTGCCTATGTCGCGGTCACTGACGACGGTCCCGGTATCCCCGCGGCCTGGCGGGAGCGCATCTTCGAGCCGTTCGTGCGCCTGGACGACTCACCCCGGGGCGCCGGTATCGGCCTCTTCGCGGCCCGCCGGCTGGCTCGTGCCATGGACGGTGAGCTGACCGTCGAGCCACGTGCACCCTACGGATCCCAGTTCCAGCTTCGCCTCAAGTTCGTCGGTTCGGCGCGCTAGTCCGCGCAACCCGACCCCGGAGACGGAGCGCAAGGCCAGCCACGCGTCGGCCTGGCACCAGGGTCGCCTTCGCTCCTGGCTCGTGGCGGTCACGCCCACCGACACAGCCGAAGGCCCGCGAGTGGGAGCCTCGCGGGCCTTCGTACCGGATCCGTGTCGGTCCGACGAGCGGACGCGACGCCTATGGTCTCGAGAGGGGCGGTCTCGATGCGACCGACACCTGCCGTGCCGATCTAGGCCGGCTCTGCCTCCGTCGCGACCGGAGCCTGCGGAGCGGCCTTTGCCTGGCTGGTGCCGTCGGCTGTACCGGCCCACGGAACGTAGGCGGTCTCGCCGTGGACGGCGACGTCCAACCCTGCCTCCTCATCGTCCTGCGTCACGCGCAGGCCGATGGCCAGGTCGATGACCTTGATGATGACGAAGGTCCCGATGGCGGCGAAGGCGACGGTGAAGACGGTGGCCACGATCTGGATGACCAGCTGCTCGGGGTTGCCGTCGATGAGGCCGGAGACGCCACCGATCGCTGCGACCGCGAAGATGCCGGTACCGACCGCACCCCACATGCCGCCGACGCCGTGGACGGCGAAGACGTCAAGGGAGTCGTCGATCGACAGCCGCTCGCGCAGGAGCGTGACACCGAAGCAGGCCGCGCCAGCCACGAGGCCGAGGACCAGCGCGCCGCCGACCTCGACGAAGCCGGCCGCGGGGGTGATCGCGACCAGGCCGGCCACGGCACCAGCGGCCGCGCCGACGACGCTGACCTTGCGGTTGGTGAGGTAGGAGGCGCCCACCCAGGTGAGCACACCGGCGGCGGCGGAGACGGTCGTGACCATCAGCGCCTGGGCGGCCAGGCCGTTGGCGCCGAGGGCGGAGCCGGCGTTGAAGCCGAACCAGCCGAACCAGAGCAGGCCGGCGCCCAGCACGGTCATGGGCACGTCGTGCGGCTCCACGTGGTGGCCGCGCATGCGGCGACCCATGACCAGGGCCACCACGAGGGCGGAGACACCGGAGGCGATGTGGACGACGGTGCCACCGGCGAAGTCAAGCGCACCGAGCTCGGCGAGGATGCCGCCACCCCAGACCATGTGGGCCAGCGGGGAGTAGATGAGCAGGGACCACGCGATGGTGAAGGCGACGAAGGCCGCGAACTTCTTGCGCTCGGCGAAGGCGCCGCTGATGAGGGCGGGGGTGATGGCCGCGAACATCATCTGGAAGGTGGCGAAGAGGACGAAGGGGATGGTGCTGCCTTCAGCAGGCTCCATGCCCACGCCGCTGAAGAAGATGTACTGCAGCGGGTCGCCGACGATGCCGGCCCCGCCCAGGGAATCACCGAAGGCGAGGCTGAAGCCGACGACGACCCAGACCACCGTCACGATGGCCAGGCCGAAGAAGCTGTGCATGATCGTCGAGAGGACGTTGTTGGCGCGCACGAGGCCGCCGTAGAAGAGTGCGAGGCCTGGCAGCATCAGCATCACTAATGCCGTCGACATCAAGATCCAGGCGGTATCTCCAGTGTCGATCATCGGGTGTGTGTCCCTCCTGCGATAGGTGTGCCCCTCTCGGTACAACGGGCAGACCGGCCCGTTGCCGGTTGCCCTGACCGTAGGAAGGGTTGGGCAGGAAGTCAGCGACAGCGCGGTCTGAAAGTGGTGGCCTGGTGGTAGACGTTCGGTTGCGGCCCGGTTAAGGGCGGCCCGGGGGTCAAGTCCCAGGACGTGGTGTAACAGACGTCCTGCCAGCGTCATCCACGCCGCTGTGCCACGCGCGCTCCGGCCGCTCGTCGGCACACTCGTTTCGTCGGCCCACTCGTTGCCCACCGGGCCGCTCGGGGCTCGACGAGGGCCACGCACCGGCCACCGTCCTGCCCGGCTGCCCGGGTCCGGGTCGTTGCCGCTCAGCGGTCGACCGCGACGTGGCGTCGACCAGCGGAGCCCACGACTGCCGCGCAGCGGTCGACTCCGACCCGAAGGCGACCGACCACGCCCGCCTTTGCCGCTCAGTGGCACAAGCGTCGCTCGGTCCGGCGACTCGGGTCGCGGTCAGCCGTTCAGCGGCACGCGTCCGTCCCACGACGGGTGCCGTTCCCGCGGGCCCAGCGTTGTCCGGTCGGGGCGCCGTCCCGTCAGGCGTCGAGGCGATAGCCCACGCCGCGCACGGCCACGGGCACCGGCGCACCCGCGTTCACCAGCTTCTCGCGCAGGCGTGCGAGGTGCGGCTTGAGCCAGAGCGGATCGGGGTCCGGCACGTCCGGCCAGCCAGCGGCCAGCAGCTCCTCGTGGGGCACGACCTCACCCAGCCGCTCGACCATGGCCTGCAGCAAGCGGAACTCGGTGACGGTGGCGGGCAGCGCCATGCCCTGCCAGCGGATCTCGTGGCGCCGTCGGTCCAGCTCGTAGCCGGAGGGGTCGCCACGCCCCCGGTCACCGCGGCTGCCTGATGCGCGCCGGGCCACGGCCCGCACACGAGCCAGCAGCTCGTCGGAGCGGAAGGGCTTGCGCACGTAGTCGTCGGCGCCAAGGTCGAGCAGCTCGACGGTAGCGGCACGGTCGCGCTCCCCAGAGACCACGATGATGGGCGTGTCGCTGACCTCACGGATGCGCCCACAGACCGTGGCCCCGTCCATGCCCGGCATGGCCAGGTCGAGGAGCACCAGGTCGGGCTCATCGTCGCGGAAGCGGCGCAGGGCCTCCTCCCCGTCGTAGGCCGCGATGATGCGGTGGCCGGCCTGGCCCAGCAGCGCCCCGAGCGCTCCCACCATGGCCGGCTCGTCGTCGACCACGAGGATCTTGAGCGGCTCCGTGGTCGGCGTCTCTTGGCTGCTCTCGGGATCGTCGCCGAGCATCGTCATCGTCTGTATCCCCTCGTCTGGACCGTGGCACGCAGGGCCTCGAACCGCTCGAGCCACGCTTCAAGGCGGGCCTCATCCGCGAAGAGGACGAGGATGGTGTTGTCGCCGGCGAGCGTGCCTTCCTGTTCGTCGAACGTCGATTCGTCGATGGCCTGGCCGATGGCGTTGGCCACGCCCGCTTCTGACACTAGCAGCAACGTCAGGCCCGAGCGCCCGATATCGATGGGGTAGTCGTCGAGCACCCGTCGCAGCCGCTCGTCGCTGGCCGCGGGCAGGGCCGGGGAGAGGTCACCGGGCAAGGCGTACACGTGGCGGCCACCGTGCGTGGTCTTGACCAGACCCAGCTCGGTGATGTCGCGGCTGACCGTGGCCTGCGTGACCTCGAAGCCACGTTCCGCGAGCAAGTCCACCAGCTCGTGTTGGCTGGCCACGGCCCGAGTGGCGACCAGCTCCTGCACCAGCTGCTGGCGCTTGCGCTTGAGGGCGCGGTTCGACGACGGGCGAAGGGTCGGGCTCACGCGAGCATTATACGGTCATATCGCATGACTATGCATGTCTGAGCGTGCCCCTCCGACGATCCACCGTCACGACGTGCATAGACGTAGCGCCGGGGTTGCCTTTTGCGGCCGGGGGCGCTATCGTCCGCGCCGATGAAGCCGCACGGTACTCGCATGGCGATGCCCAAGGCCCCGCCGGGATCGGTCGGGGTCTGAGAGCGGGCGCGCCCAGAAGACACAGCGCTCCACATCAGGCCGGATCCCCGGGGCCGCGACCAACCTGACGCGAAGGTCGCGGCCTTCGTGATTCCTGAGCACGCCACGGCTCGCCCGAGCCGCTCACCGATCGAGAGGATCCTCCTGATGACGCAGATCGCCATCCGCCCGGCCACCGACATCACCGACACCGCTCCAGCCCTCATCGAGGGCACCATCACGGACAGCGACCACACCGGCTTCGAGCCCGGCTACACCGGCTTGCGCTGTCGCGCCTGCGGCACCGAGGTGGCGGACGGCCCGGTCTTCGTCTGCGCGCGCTGCTTCGGCCCGCTCGAGCCGGTGTACGACCTCGACGGTCTCCGTGAGCGCCTCAGTCGCGACCTCATCGAGCACCGCGACGCCACCGTCTGGCGCTGGGCGGAGCTGTTGCCCGTGACCGAGCTGCCCACGAGCGGGCTACGCGTCGGCCAGTCGCCGCTCATCGAGGCTCCCCGTCTGGCTGCCCGCATCGGCCTCGACAAGCTCTGGGTCAAGGATGACTCGCGCAACCCTTCGCTCTCGTTCAAGGACCGTCCGGTCTCGGTCGCGGCCGCGCGCGCCAAGGCTTGGGGCTTCCATACCCTCGCCTGCGCCTCGACCGGCAACCTCTCTGCCGCCGTGGCCGCGGCAGCAGCTGCCCACGGCCTGCGGGCGGTCGTCTTCATCCCTGCTGACCTTGAGCCCGCCAAGATCGCTCAGGCACAGGCGCTCGGCGCCACGGTCGTGCGCGTCGACGGTCCCTATGACGACGTGAACCGCCTCTGCCTGGAGCTCTCGGACGAGCTCGACGGCTGGGCCGTGCTCAACGTCAACCTGCGTCCGTTCTATGCCGAGGGCTCAAAGACCATCGCCTTCGAGATCGCCCAGCAGCTTGGCTGGCGCGCACCCGACGCGCTGGTCGCACCGCTGGCCTCGGGTTCCATGTTCACCAAGCTCCAGCGCGGCTTCCGCGAGCTCACCGACGTGGGCCTGCTCGAGGAGGCCTCGGTGCGCTTCTTCGGTGGCCAGGCCACCGGTTGTGGCCCCATCGCGAGCGCCTTCGAGTCCGGCTCGGATGTCGTGCGTCCGGTGGAGCGGCCTGACACCATCGTGCGCTCGCTGGCCATCGGCTCGCCGGCTGATGGTGGCTACGCCATCCGCCAGGCGCGTGAGAGCGATGCCGCCATCCTGGGCGTGCCCGACGAGGCCACCATCGACAGCATCCGCCTGCTGGCGCAGACCGAAGGCATCCTCACCGAGACTGCTGGTGGTGTGACCCTGGCCGCGCTCCGGCGGGCTGTCGATGAGGGCTATCTGCAGCGCCACGAGGAGACCGTCCTGGTCATCACGGGCAACGGTCTCAAGACGCTCGACGTGTTGGCCACTGACGAGGCGGCCAGCCTGCCCGAGCCCATCGCGGCCGACTTCGAGGCCTTCGAGGCGTGGTGGGGTTCGACCGCCGAGGAGCCCGCCGCGTGACGGGCATCGCGGGCGGTCGGGCCCGGGGCGCTCCGGCTCCGACTTGACGCGGCCGCCCGACTCCGCCACACTCCGCCACGGAATGACACATCTGCACGTTCTCAAGCCGAAGCCGACGCGGCCCTGCCTGGAGGCACGGGTCTAGACGGCTGACGTTTCGGAACGACCGACTCGGGGCCGCTAGGCAAGGCTCCGAGGGCCGCAGACACCGATCGAGGTGACTGCGGTCTTTTTGTTTGCTCGGAGCTCCCGGCGACCTGGCCGACCATCCCCCACAAGACGACGAGGACCAGCGAGACGATGCGAGCACTGATCACCGGCAGCGGCAACATGGGCCGCGCCATCGCCACCGGCCTGGAGGCGCGCGGCGACGAGGTCGCCGCCCTGGCCGGTCGCGAGACCGGCTATCCCGACCCGGCCGAGATCGGCGCGGTCGACGTCACCTTCGAGTTCAGCCACGACTCCACGCTGCTCGAGCACGTGGACCTGGGCCTCGACGCCGGCTGTCGCGCCTTCGTCGTGGGTACCACCGGCTGGACCGCCACCGATGACGCGGGTCGCGCCTTCGCCGCCCGCCTCCGGGAGCACGGCGCCCGCGCGGTGGTGGCTCCGACCTACAGCCTCGCCGCCGTCCTCTTCGGCGACGTGGCCGAGTACGCGGCCCGTCTCTTCGGCAGCTTCCCCGACTACGACCCCTACCTCTTCGAGCAGCATCGCGCGGCCAAGGCCGATCGGCCCTCCGGCACCGCCCTCGCCGTCGCCGGCCGCCTCGTGCCCCACCTGCCCGCGAAGCGCGAGGCGCGCCTGGCCACGGGCACGGGCGCGCCGGATCCCGAGGTGCTGGAGATCGTGGCCCTGCGAGCCGGCAGCCATCCGGGCATGCACACCGTCGGCTTCGACGGCCCGGGTGAATCGCTGCAGGTGCGGGTCGAGGCTCGTGATCGCTCCGCCTACGTGGCCGGGGCCCTGCTCGCAGCCGACGCCCTCCTGCGGCAGCCGGAACGAACCGGCATCACCGACTTCACCACCCTGGTCCGCGAGCGGACCGCCTGAGCCAGCCACAGACCCACCGATCGAAAGGAACCAACGACATGAGCAACCCCATCTTCAGTGGCGCCCTGACAGCGCTCGTCACGCCCATGGCCGCGGACGGCTCGCTCGACGAAACCACGCTCGTGGCCATGGTCGAGCGCCAGATCGACGCCGGCATCAACGGCCTCGTGCCGGTGGGCACGACCGGTGAGTCGCCCACGCTCTCGGCCGAGGAGGACCAGCGCGTCATCGCGCTGACCATCGAGACCGTGCGGCGGCGCGGCGTGGCCGAGACCACGCCCGTCATCGCCGGCACCGGCTCCAACGTGACGGCCCATGCCATCGAGTACACCGAGGCAGCCATGCGCCTCGGAGCGGATGCGGCCCTGGTGGTCTCGCCCTACTACAACAAGCCCGACCAGCGCATGCTCGAGGCCCACTACCGCGCCGTGGCCGACGTCGGACTGCCCATCGTCGTCTACAACGTGCCCGGCCGCACCGGCGGCAACGTCAACGCCGACACGCTCATGCGCCTCGCCGAGCACCCCAACATCGTGGCCGTCAAGGAGGCCTCGGGCAACATGGAGCAGATCATGACCATCGTCCGCGACCGGCCGGAGGGGTTCGCGGTGCTGTCGGGCGATGACAGCTGGACCCTGCCCATCATGGGCGTGGGCGGGGACGGCGTCATCTCCGTCGCTTCCAACGAGGTCCCGGGTGTGATGGTCGAGCTGTGCGCCGCCGCCGCTCGCGGCGACCTGGAAACGGCGTGGGCCATCCACTATCGCTACCTCGAGCTGATGCGAGTCAACTTCATCACCACCAGCCCGGCACCGGTCAAGGCCGCCATGGCCGAGATGGGCCTCATCACCGATGCCCTGCGCATGCCCATGCTGCCCCTCGACGAGGCCAACCGCCGCCGCGTGCGGGCGGTGCTCGCAGACCTCGAGCTGTTGCCCGCCTCGACCGAGGCCGTCGCATGAGCGCGGGTCCGGACGCTGGGCGGATAGATCCGCGCGGCTCGATGTCGGACGACCCCCGAGCGGCCGGTGACGCGCCGCCGCTGGCGCAGCGGGTCCTGGCTGCCGATGCTGCCTGGGCCAAGGGCACCCCGTCGGAGGAGCTGCTGGCGGAGGTCAGGCTCATCGTGGCCGAGCTGGTCCGGGCCCTCGAGGCCGGCGAGGTACGCGCGGCCACGCCCGACCGAAGCGTGCCGGGCGGCTGGCGTGTGGACGCCTGGGTCAAGACCGGCATCCTGCTCGGCTTCCGTCTGCCCGGCATGACCGAGCTGCGTGACGGACCCATCATGGCCGCGCGCGACAAGACGGCCTACGGCCTGCTCGACCTGCTCGGCAGCGAGGCCGCACGCACGGCTTCGGCGGCCGGGGCGCCCTGGCGCGTGGTGCCCGGTGGCTCGACCGTGCGCAGCGGCGTGCACCTGGAGCCGGGCGTGACCATCATGCCGCCGTCGTACGCCAACATCGGCGCATGGGTGGGCCGGGGCTCGATGCTCGACTCCCACGTGCTCGTGGGCTCCTGCGCACAAGTGGGGGAGGGTGTGCATCTCTCGGCAGCGGTGCAGGTCGGGGGGGTGCTGGAGCCGGCCGGCGCGCGCCCGGTCATCGTCGAGGACGGGGCCTTCGTCGGTGGCGGAGCCGGCCTCTACGAGGGCGTCACCGTGAGCCGTGGCGCGGTCGTCGGTGCGGGCACCATCATCACCGGCCAGAGCCGCCTCTTCGACCTGGTCCGGGAGCGTGAGCTCCGGGGCACGCCCGAGCAGCCGCTGGTGGTCCCGGCGGACGCGGTGGTGGTGCCGGGTACGCGTCCTGCCGGCTCGGCCTGGGCGGGCCAGCAGGGCCTGGCCGTGACCGTGCCGGTCATCGTCAAGTACCGCGACGCGGGCACCGATGCGCGCGTGGCGCTCGAGGATGCCCTGCGGTGAGCGTCGACGGGGGGCTGTTGGCCCCTGCGATCGAGGTCGGCGGCACGATCGCAGGCCTCGATCCGGCCGAGCTGGTCGCGCTGCACGGCAGCCCCCTGTACGTCTACGACGCGGACGTGCTGCGTGCCCGCGCGACGGCCTTGCGCGCGGCCATGCCGGAAACGGTCGAGATCGCCTTCGCCTGCAAGGCCAACAGCTCGCCGGCGGTGCTGAGCACCCTCGCCTCCGTCGGCCTGGGCGCGGACGTGGCCTCGGGCGGCGAGCTGCGGGCCGTGCTGCGGGCGGGCTTCGAGCCCAGCCGGGTGGTCTTCACCGGTCCTGGCAAGACCGACGCCGAGCTGGCCGCGGCCCTGCAGGCTGGTGTCGGCGCGCTCACCATCGAGTCGCTCGAGGAGCTCGAGGTGGTCATCGACCTGGCGACCACGGCGCATGCGGGACAGGGCCTGATGCTGCGTCTCGCGACCGGTGGCGACGCGGAGGGCCTGCCCATCATCAGCGCCCCCGGCAACGTCAAGTTCGGCCTCTCCGACGATGAGGCGCACGAGGCCGTTTCGCGCCTGCATGCAGCCCGCGTGCTGGCGCCCCACGGTCCCTACCGCCTGCGCGGGTTCCATGCCTTCGGCGCCTCCAACGTGCGCGACCAGTCGGTGCTCGTGGCCGGCGCTGCCGACCTCGCCCGACGGGCGGAGCGGATCGCCGAGCGTCACGGCCTGGACATCGAGCTGCTGGACGCTGGCGGTGGACTGGGCATCCCCTACACCGATGGCGAAGGGCCGCTCGACATCGCGGCCCTCGGGGCCGGACTGGCTGGGGAGATGTCGAGCTGGACCGACGCGCCCGGCCTTGCGCTCCGCGCACTTCCTGCTGGAGCCCGGGCGCTGGCTGGCGGGCCCCGCCGGAGCCTACGTCTGCAGCATCACGCGCACCAAGGAGCGGGGCGGCCGCATCGTGGCCATCAGCGATGGCGGCATCCATCACCTGCTGCGTCCACGCCTGGTGGGCCAGGACCACCGGGTCGTGCCGGTGGGGGCTGCCGAGGCGCGCGTGCCCGAGGCGCGTCTCGACCTCGTGGGTCCGCTCTGTACCGGCATCGACATCCTGGCCTCCGACGTGGCCGGTCCGCGCCCTCGCGCTGGCGACCTCTTCGCCGTGCTCGACGCCGGCGCCTACGGCTTCAGCGAGTCGATGCCGCTCTTCCTCACGCATCCGATCCCGGCCGAGGTCGTCATCGACCGTGGCCGGGCCGTGGTGTCGCGGGAGCGCCTCGAGCCGGAGTAGCGGTCAGTCGACGCGGCCGAGGCGCTCGATGGCCGCGTCCAGCTCGGCCTGCACACGCGCAGGGGCCGTGCCGCCGATGACGTCCGGGCGAGCCAGCGCGTTCTGCAGCGTCGCGGCCGTGCGCAGCTCGCCGGCGATCTCCGGGTCGGAGGCGGCGCGCTGTGCCAGCGGGTCGGCCGAGGATGCGAGCACCTCGGCGATGTCGCGATCGGATAGCTCGGTCAGCTCGACGCCCGCCGCCTCGGCGCGAGCCACCAAGCGAGCCGACGATGTGGTGGCCTTCGCGGAAGGGCACCCCCAGCTCGACGAGGGCGTCGGCTACCGCCGTGGCGGTGGTGTAGCCGGCGGTCGCGGCCGCCAGCATGCGGGCCTCGTCCACGTGCAGCGTGGCCACCATGCCGGCCATGACCTCCAGCGAGGCCTCCAGCGTGGCGAGCGCATCGACCAGCGGCGGCTTGTCCTCCTGCAGGTCACGCTGGTAGCCGCCGGGGATGCCCTTGAGCATGGTCAGCGCGGTCACGAGGTGCCCGCTGACGCGGGCCGTCCGACCTCGGATGAGCTCGGCCGCGTCGGGGTTTCGCTTGTTGGGCATCATCGACGAGCCCGTGGACCAGGCATCGGCGGGCCGGATGAAGCCGAAGCTGGGGTTGGTCCACCACACGATCTCCTCGGCCAGGCGTGAGAGGTGGACCATGGTCAGGGCCGCGGCGCTGATGGTCTCGACCACCGGGTCGCGGTCGCCGACCGCATCGATGGAGTTGCGGGTCACGCCCGTGAAGCCCAGGTCAGCGGCGGTGGCCTCACGGTCGAGCTTGAAGCCGGCACCGGCGAGGGCGCCCGAGCCGAGGGGAGAGAGCGAGGCGCGGGCGAGTGCGTCGGCGAACCGGCCCCGGTCACGCTCGAGCATCTCGACGTAGGCGAGCAGGTGATGAGCGAGGAGCACCGGTTGGGCTGGCTGGACGTGGGTGTGGCCGGGCATGACGGCCTCGCGATGGTCGCTCGCCAGGCTCACGAGCGCCCGTTCGCAGCCCACCACGGCCGCGTCGATGTCCCCGATCCGTCGGCGCAGGTAGAGGCGCAGGTCCGTGGCCACCTGGTCGTTGCGCGAACGGCCGGTGTGGAGCTTGCCCGCGACCGTGCCGATGCGCGCGCGCAGCTCCATCTCCACGTTCATGTGGATGTCTTCATGCGCCGGGTCCCACTCGATGGTCCCGTCGCGCACGTCGGCGGCGATGGCGCGGAGGCCGTCGCTGATGGCCTCCGCCTCCCGGCTCGTCACCAGTCCGGCCCGCTCGAGGCCGGCGACATGGGCCAGCGAGCCGGCGATATCCTCGATCGCCAGCTCGGCGTCGACCTCGATGGAGCGCCCGAAGTCGGCCGCGTTCGCATCCGGTTCCGCTGCGAAGCGGCCGCCCCAGGCCTTCATCGGCTAGGCCTTGGCGTCGGCCATCTCGACAGGCAGCTCACCCAGCATGGGCTCGGTCCAGGTCCAGGCCGATTCATGGCGAGCCGCCTCGGAGCGCAGGGGCATGCCGAAGATCTTGATGAAGCCGACAGCGGCAGCGTGGTCGTAGGCATCATCCGCATCGTACGTCGCGAGGGTGCGGTCATACAGCGAATCGTCGCTGCGCCGGCCCACGACGTAGGCGTTGCCCTTCTCCAGGCGCATGCGCACCTGGCCGTTGACCACGCGCTGGCTCGAGCGGGTGTACTCGCGCAGGTCGCGGTGCAGGGCGCTGAACCAGATGCCGTCGTAGGTCGCCTGGGCGGTCTCGTCGGCCACGAGGCGGTTGAAGCGCAGCTGCTCCTTGGAGAGGGTCAGGCCCTCCAGCGAGGCATGCGCGGTGTGCAGGATGGTGGCCGCGGGCGTCTCGTAGATCTCGCGGCTCTTGATGCCCACGAGTCGATCCTCGACATGGTCGATGCGGCCCACGCCGTGCTTGCCGCCAAGGTCGTGGACGCGCTGCACCAGGTCCACCGGGCCCAGGACCTCGCCGTCGAGCGAGACCGGGATGCCACCCTCGAAGCCGATGGTCAGCTCGGTGGGGATGTCCGGGGCCTCGCCGGGCGCGACGGTCCACTCGTAGGCGTCCGCCGGGGGTGTCGTCCAGGGGTCCTCCAGCACGCCCGTCTCGCAGGAGCGACCCCAGAGGTTCACGTCGATGGAGTAGGGCGACTCCTTGGTGATGGGGATGAAGATGCCGCGCTCGGCGGCGTAGTCGATCTCCTCGTCACGCGAGAGGCCCATGCCCACGCGCATCGGCGCCACGACCTCCAGCTTGGGGTCGAGCGCGTGGACGGCCACGTCGAAGCGGACCTGATCGTTGCCCTTGCCCGTGCAGCCGTGGGCCACGGCATCACAGCGCTCGCGGTCAGCGACCTCGACGAGCAGCTGCGCGATGAGCGGCCGGGCCAGCGCGGTGGCCAGCGGGTACACGCCCTGGTAGAGCGCGTTGGCCTGGAGGCTGGGCCAGACGAACTGGCGGATGAAGCGCTCGCGGCCGTCGATGACATAGGCGCGGCTGGCGCCCGCAGCGAGCGCGCGCTCGGTGACGCGGTCTCGCAGCGAATCGCCACCGAGATCGACCGTCACGGTCACGACCTCGGCGTCGTACTGCTCCCTGAGCCAGGCCACCGCGACCGATGTATCCAGCCCACCCGAATAGGCGAGCACGACCTTCTTCACCTTGAACCTCCGAACCGGATCATGTGGAGCACGAGGGGCGCCCGACGCACGCCGGACGCCCCTGGATGTGCGGGATACACGGCGCAGTGGCGGCTCGCTGTCCTGCATTAACATGCGCGTGTCCTCGCATTATTGCATAGTCATGCAGTTCGTGTCTCTGCGGTTCGGCCCACGTACGCGGCTCCGGATGCGGTTGGATGCGGTCCTCGCAGGCAGAGGGCGGTAAGACGCAGCGGATGGGCCTGGTGCCTCCGGGCACAGTCCTCCTGCCCCGTGGGCTCAATGGCCCACTACCAGTACCCGTGGAAGAGCGGTCTACTGGCGCTCCAGCCCGGTAGGAGAGTCCCATGTCCACGGTCCGCCCCGAGCACGACAACCGAAGAGCAAGCGCGCCCAAGGCTTCTGGGTCCGTGCGCTGGCGCCTGTGGGCGGCCATGCTCGCGCTGGCCCTGGTGCCCACCATCGCGGGCATCTATCTCACCTCCACGCTGCTCAGTGCGCCCGACGCCACGCTGGCCGCCGAGCGCACTCGCGAGACCTCCGAGTCGGCCGCGGCGCTGCTCTCACGGGAGCAGGCCATCGAGGCGCGCCTGATGCTCGCCGCAAGCGATCCCGAGCTGGCCCGCGTGGCCAACGGCATCGATGGCAGCGGTGATCGCCAGCTGGCCGCACGCACGCTCAAGGCCCTGCGTGGCGACGATGGTGCGATCGTGGCCAGCGCCTGCATCGTGCGCGTCGCCGACGGCGTGCGCATCCCCCTGGCCTCGGGCCGCACCGACGCCTGTGCCGACGGCACGTTGGGTCGGCGCGCGATCGCCATGTCCGACTCGGTCACGCGCACCACCACCGGCGAGGGCGAAGCCCAACGGCTGCTCATCGCCATGCCCTTGCGCTCCGTCGCAGGGCGCAACAGGGCCGTCCTCTCGGCTGAGGTGGACGTCGCCCAGCTGTTCGACCGGACCCGCATGCTCGGCGGTGACGCTGTCTCGTCGATGCTCGTGGACATGGGTTCATCCGAGGTCGTGGCCACCGCCGCGGCATCCGCGGGTCCGGTCGCCGGCGCCGATCCGGTCGACCCAGCGGCGGTCCTGCCCTACCTCTCGGGTGTGGTCAACGACGGCGCCGATGCCGATCTGCGGGCCATGGGCTTGCTCTCGACGGCGGTGCCGCTGTGGAGCAACGGCGATGGCACACGCATGGGCCTCGTGCAGCTGTGGCCCGATACGAGCGGCGAGATGCCCTTCGAGGTGCGGTTGGCACTGGTGATCATGCTCGCGGTCGCCGTCCTCGCGGTCATCGTGCTGGTGCGCTACTTCCTCAACCCCTTCGAGGAGATGGCCGACTCGCGCGAGCAGCTGCAGACGCTCTATCGAGAAGCCCGCGAGGTCGCCCTCGAGGACGGGCTCACCGGTCTCGGCAACCACCGCGCCTTCCAGGAAGAGCTGGGGCGCCAGATCCGCACGTACGAAGAGCGCGCTACGCCGTTCAGCCTGGCCCTGATGGACCTCGACGACCTGAAGGTCGTGAACGACCGCGAAGGCCACGCCGCGGGTGACGATCTGCTGGTGAGGATGGCTCGCACGATGCGCGAGCTCGCGCGCCATGAAGACCGCCTCTACCGCATCGGTGGCGATGAGTTCGCCATCATCCTGCCCGGCACAGAGCCGGACGATGCCCTCGTCGTGGCCCAGCGCATCCTGCACTTCTCCAAGCGCCCACCCGGAGGCGGCCGCCCCAGTGCCTTCTCCTGTGGTGTCTCCGGCGTGCCTCGGTTCAGCCGGCAGCGAGACCTCGTCTACCGGCAGGCGGACGCCGCCCTCTACTGGGCCAAGCGCAACCAGCGCGGCTCGGTCGAGCTCTTCGAGCCGGAGCGTGACCAGCTGTCCGACGAGATGACGGACGCGACCGCCCAGGCCGTCGCCGAGGTCATCTCATCCAAGCTGCTGCGCCCGGTGTTCCAGCCCATCGTCGACCTGCGGAGCGGCCGCATCCTCGGCTTCGAAGGGCTCATCCGGCCCGATCCCAATGGGCCGCTGCCGGACACGAACCGGCTCTTCGCGGCGGCGGCAGCGTCGGGACGCACCGTGGACCTCGACCTGGCCTGCCTCGAGGCGGTGGTCAACGCCGCCAGCGCGATCGGCCCGGACCGATTGCTGACCCTCAACCTGTCGCCTCGGACGCTCGAGACCAAGGACTTCGACGCAGCCTGGCTGCTGTCAGGGCTGGTCCGCAACGGGATCTCGCCCAGCCGGGTCATCATCGAGCTGACGGAGCGTGAGGAGGTCGACGACCTGGGCCGGCTGCAGCAGACGTTCAACCTGCTCCAGCAGTACGGCTTGCGGCTGGCAGCCGACGACGTGGGTGCCGGCAACTCCGGCCTGCGCCTGCTGTCCCAGGTGCACTTCGACATCGTCAAGATCGACCTCGCGCTCGTCCAGAGCGGCGTGAACCGTGAGAGTGCCCGAGCGGTGCTGCAGTCCTTGCGGGACCTGGCCATCAGCCAGAACACGCGCATGATCGCGGAGGGCGTGGAGACCGCCCGTCAGCTGCGGGCCATCCGAGAGATGGACATCGGCGCGGCGCAGGGCTTCCTTCTGGGTCGGCCTGACGCTTCGGTCGAGATGACGTTCGTGGATGTGCGCCAGCTCGAGAGCGGGATCGTCGTGCCTCGCGCGGCACACCCCGTCATCGCGCCCGCTCCCGCCGGGCCCGTCGTCGAGGGCGAGGTGGAGGAGATCACCGACGAGCGGAAGGCGATCTTCCTGCCGCCCCCGAAGACGATGTTCGAGGCGGAGCCAGGCCTGGCCTGACCACCCAGGGACGCTCTTGGCCAATGGTCGTGCAGGTCGACGGTACCTCGCGCCGATCCTCGAGCTCGTAGCCACCGGTCACTGCCGCGGACGCGATCGGGCCGTCCGACAGGATCTTGTAGCCGCTCGTCGCTGGAGCCGACGGTAGGCGCACGTCCCGCCCCGTCGCGCGCGACTGCGGTCTACGGGGGCGACATCCGACGTTTGCCGGAGGTCAGGGACGGCGCTGGGCCCTCGTCAGCGCAGGCCCGGTGGCGACGAAGGCTCGCGGTGTCGACACGGGTGACGGCTGGCCCTGCGGTCCCTCCGCTCCGTGCCGTGCTTGGCTGGCGCGGCCGCTGGCGCGACGGTTCGATGATGAGCACGCGCTCGTCGCGGAGCTCCATGGCCTCACGGCCGGCGACGTGCCACGACTGTGGCGCATGGGCGCCGCGCCGATCGCCTGCCTCCCGCGGATGGCGCGCCAGACTCGCGGCGCCGAGGTCTAGGCCAGCCGGAAGCCGGTACCGGCACCTTCGTGCAGGGCCCGGCGCAAGGCATGCTCGGTGCGTCCGTCGGCGATGATCGAACGCTCCGCGAGCGAGCCCCGACGCAGTGCGCGCAGGGCCGAGCCGACCTTGGGCACCATGCCGCCGGCGATGACGCCTTCGTCGATGAGGCGTGCGGCCTCGGCCGGCGTCAGCTCCGGGATACGCTCGCCGTCCGCGCCACGGACACCATCCGTATCGGTCATGAGCACGAGCTCGCCGCCGAGCGAGGCGCTGATCGCGGCTGCGGCATCGTCCGCGTTGACGTTGCAGATCCGGCCCACAGGGTCCAGCCCCATCGGCGTGACCACCGGCAGGTAGCCCGCTTCGAGCAGCGTGTGCAGGACCGAGGCCTCCGCGACGGGCTCGCTGATGACGCGGTCAAGGCCAGCTGCTCGTGGGCCGCGGATCATGCCGTCGTCGATGCCGCGGATGCCAACGGCCCTCGCCCCCAGGCCCAGCAAGGCCTCGGTCAGCTCGGCGTTGATGACCCCGCTGATGACGGCCAGGAAGACCTCCAGGGTGGCCTCGTCGGTGACGCGGCGGCCATCGTTCCACTGGCTCTGCACGCCCAGGCGTTGGAGCCAGTCGGTCAGCCGCTTGCCGCCACCGTGCACCACCACCACCGGCCGCAGCTGCCGCTCCGCGACGATCTCGCGCAGCACGTCCTGCTGCTCGACGATGGTGGTGCCGCCGAGCTTGACCACGACGGGCGCACCGCTCACGTCGAGTACTCGCTGTTCTCGATGACGTACTCCTGGGTCAGGTCGCAGCCAAAGGCTTCACCCGTGCCTGTCCCAAGCCCGAGATCCACGCGGATGGTGACCTCACCGCGCTTCATGCGCGCGCTGAGCGCGGCCGCGTCGTAGTCCACCGGCAGGCCGGCGAAGACGGTCGTGCCCTCGATATCGATCTGCAGGGCGGCCGGATCGAGCGCTACCGGCTGACCGGCCCGGGCGTGGGCCTCGTCGGCGCCGAGGCCGGCGGCCTCGATCGTCTCGGCCGACGCCGTGACGGCGTTGCCGACGGCCATGGCGATGCGGCCCCAGTTGGGGTCGGCACCGTGGATGGCTGCCTTGAGCAGGTCGCTCGAGACCACGGCTCGGGCGGCCGCTCGAGCGTCGACATCGTCGCGGCCGCCGCTCACGGCGCAGGTGATGAGCGTCGTCGCACCCTCGCCGTCGGCGGCCTGTTGCCGGGCCAGCGAGCGGGCGACGGCCGCGACCGCTCGTCCCAGCGCGGCCAGGGCCTGGGGGTCGTCCTCGACGGGCGCCGCGCCGGACGCACCCGAGGCTGCCAGCAAGACCGTGTCGTTGGTCGATTGATCGCCGTCGACGCTGGTCTGGTTCCAGGTGCGAGCGACGATCGGCCGGAGCAGGCGGCTGAGCGTCTCGGGCTGAGCGTTCGCATCGGTGAGCACGAAGCTCAACATCGTGGCCATGTTGGGGTGGATCATGCCCACGCCCTTGGCCACACCGCTGACGGTCACCGTCACCGCGGCCCCATCGGGCCCTGGCAGCAGGAGCTGCACAGTGGCGGACTTGGCCCGGGAATCGGTCGTCCGCAGGGCCTCGGCCACCTCGCCGAAGGCCGCCTCGTCGCTGCGGAAGGAGCCGCTGATGGCGGTGAGCGCACTGGCCACGCGCTCCACGGGCAGGCGCGTGCCGATGAGTCCGGTGGACACGGCCAGGACGCGTTCGGGTCGCGTGCCGACATGGGTGGCCAGGGTCGCCGCCAGGCTGCGCTGGTCGGCCAGGCCCGGCTCGCCCGTGGCGGCGTTGGCGCAGCCCGACGTCGACATCATGGCATCGACCCATCCGTAGCGGCCCCGGCCCTCGGGGGCGGTGGCTGCGAGGTGGGCCTTGTTCATCTGCACCGGTGCGGCCGGCAGGCGGTTGGTGGTGAAGGTCGCGGCGACCGCGGCCGGTCCGTCCGGTACCAACACCACCGCCAGGTCGGGAGCGCCCGACGCCTTGATGCCGGCCGTGGTGCCGAGGGCCTCGAAGCCGCGCGGCAGGCGAGCCACGACCTCCGCTCGCGGGAGATCCGAGGGCAGCGGGGGCAAGGCCGTCATGGGACGAGCGGGAGCTGCTCGAGTCCGCTCCACTCGGGCAGGCCGAAGACGATGTTGAAGGCCTGCACGGCCTGGCCGGCGGCACCCTTGACGAGGTTGTCCTCGACCGAGACGGTGGTGATGCGGCCAGTCCGCTCGTCGTAGCTGGCGTACACGCGCACGAAGTTGCTGCCGCGCACGTGGCCGGTGGCAGGAGCCTGTTCCACGATCTCCACGAAGTACTCGTCCGCGTAGGCCTCCGCGTACAGCTCAGCCAGCTCGGCCTGCGTGACCGGACGCGTGGGGCGCACGTGGCCCGTCGCGAGGATGCCGCGGTTCATGGGCACCAGGTGGGGCTGGAAGCCGACCGTGTGCCAGCCCGGGTTGGCCTCCGGCGAGGCACCCGCACCACGGATCTCCTGCACCAGCTCCGCGGTGTGACGGTGGCCGCCAAGGCCGTAGGCCTTGACCGAGTCGTTGACTTCCGAGTACATCAGCGAGGCGCTGACCGAGCGCCCGGCGCCCGATACGCCGCTCTTGGCATCGACCACGACGTCTCCGATGAGACCGGCGCGCGCCAGGGGGTACAGCCCCATCATGGAGGCGGTGGGGTAGCAGCCGGGTGAGGCCACGAGGCGCACATCCGCACCCTCCAATGCCTGCAGCTCGGCGCGGTGCTGCTCGGGCAGACCGTAGACCGACGTGGCCAGCAGCTCAGGGTAGGGGTGCGTGTAGTCGTACCAGCGCTCGTACTCTGCGGGATCGCTGAGGCGGTAGTCGGAGCCCAGGTCGATGACCGCGATGCCCTTGTCGAGGTACTCCGGTGCGATGGCCGCCGAAGCGCCATGGGGCAGGGCCATGAAGACCGCGTCCACTTCCGGGAGGGACGTCTCGATGTGGTGCCCGGTCCGGCCCAGCTGCGGCTGGCTCTCGGCCAGCGGCTGGTGCTCCCGATCGCGACCCTGGAGGCCGGCGATGCGCACGTTGGGATGGCGTTCGAGCAGGCGGACGAGCTCGCCACCGGCGATGCCGGCGGCGCCGATGATGCCCACGCGGATGGTGGCGCTGCCACCGATGACGGGGCTGCCGGAGGGTCGGGTGGTGGTCTCGGTCATGAGCGCAAGATACAGGAGCCGTGCAGGGCGGCGCGGCTATGCGATAGTTGGGCGCAGCCCATGGATACCCACGACGACCGTTCCCGCTCCGACATCCCCGACCTCTCCATCCCCAGTGGCGGTAGCGTGCTCACCGCCATCGAGCTGCGCACCACTGACGATGCCGACCTGACCGAGATCCTCGTGCGCCTGCGCGAGGCCGGCGCGGACGTGGTCACCGTCAACTCCTTCCCCGCCACCAAGCGGGGAGAGGAGGACCACGTCACGCGCGTCTTCGACATCGAGCTGCGAGAGCTCGGGCCGATCGAGGCGACGGAGGTGGCCGTGGCGGTGCCGGGCGTCTACTCGGCTGGAGCGCGCCCGACCCTGGGACAGGTCTTCGGCAAGCGCGTCATCGTCATCGGTGGCGGTGCGCAAGTGGCACAGGTCGCGCTCGGCGCGGTCTCCGAGAGCGATCGGCACAACCTGCGCGGCGAGCGCATCTCGGTGGACACCATGGCGCTCGTCGGCGAAAGCGAGATCGCGGCCGCCGTGCGCGCCGTGGCCGACCTGCCGCGCGCGCACATCCTGGTGCTGGCCGGCTCGCTGATGGGCGGCGAGATCACCAAGGCCGTGCGTGAGCTGCGCCAGCTGGGTATCCCCGTGGTGGCCCTCTCCATGGCCGGTAGCGTCTCGGCCGAGGCGGACCTCGTGGTCAGCGACCCGGTGCAGGCGGGCACGATGGCCGTGATGGCCATCGCCGACACCGCCCGCTTCGATCTCGACAAGCTGCGCGGCCGCCGCTACTAGCTCCTTCAGGCAGGCCGACGCGGCCTCGGCCGACGCACGTATGCTTGCGTCCATGACCGACACCGCCCGCACCATCCAGGAGCGCTCGACCGCCATCCTCTCGCCCATCCTTGGTCGCTACTACCAGCAGACCTGGGTCAAGGGTGAGGGCCACCGTCTGATCGACAGCGACGGACGCGCCTACCTCGACTTCGCCAACGGCATCGCCGTGACCTCGCTGGGCCATGCCCATCCCAGGGTCAATGCCGCCATCCATGCGCAGGTCGATGAGCTCATCCACGTGTGCAACGGCCTGGGTCATCTGGACCCCGTCACGCGCCTCGCGGAGATGCTGGTGGCCGAGCTGCCCGATCCGCTCGACACGGTCTACTTCGGCAACTCCGGGGCGGAGGTCATCGACGGAGCCATGAAGATGGCCCGGCGCGCCACCGGCCGGACGCACATCATCGCCTTCTCAGGCGGCTTCCACGGGCGCACCTATGGCGCTACCAGCCTCACCACCTCCAGCCTCAACTACCGCTCGGGCTACGACCCGCTGGTGCCCGATGTGCACATCGCGCCCTTCCCCAATGCCTATCGCGACTTCGATGGCGACGAGGAGCGCGCGAGCTCGGTCTGTCTCGAGCACCTGGAGCGCTTGTTCGCCGAACAGATCCAACCTGGCCGCACGGCCGCCTTCATCATCGAGCCCGTGCAGGGCGAGGGTGGCTACGTGCCCGCGCCGATCGCGTTCCTGCAGGGCTTGCGCGAGCTGGCCACGCGGCACGGCATCCTGCTGATCATGGACGAGGTCCAGTCGGGCTACGGCCGGACCGGCAAGATGTGGGCCTTCGAGCACGCCGGCATCGTCCCCGACGTGGTGCTGGTGGCCAAGGCCATCGCCAACGGCATGCCGCTCGCGGCGCTGGTCTCGCCGCGTGAGCTGCAGGAGCGCTGGGGTCTCGGCGCCCACGGCTCCACGTACGGCGGCAATCCTGTCTCCTGCGCGGCCGGCATCGCGGTCCTCGAGGTCATGCGCGATGAGGGCCTCGTGGCCAACGCCGCCGCCCGCGGAGCAGAGCTGAGCGCGGGGCTCAAGGCGTTGCAGACAGAAGACGCTCGCATCGGCGATGTGCGTGGCCCGGGCCTGATGATCGGCGTGGAGATGATCAAGGATCCATCCGCACCGGATGTGGCCCTCGGCAGTGCCCTGAGCCAGGCCTGTGCCGAGCGGGGCCTGCTGGTGCTCACCTGTGGTGCCGGCAACGTGGTGCGCTGGATCCCGCCGCTCGATGTCGACCGCACGGAGATCGAGGAGGCCCTCGGCATCTTCCAGGAGGCGCTGCTCGCGACGAGGCGCTCGTAACGGGGCGTCTCACGCTCCGGTCGCTTGCATCCCGGGCAGCCTCCCGCACGGCGGGCGGGTCCGACCTCAGGCCAGCCAGCCTCCCGCACGCCGGGCGAGTCCGACCTCCGGCCAGCCAGCCCTGGCCGAGCTTTCCCGCTAGGCGGCTCGTCTACCCGCTGTACGGCATCTTGGGTCGTGCTCGCCCGCGGGTCGGGAGACCGCGACGCCTCACGGCGTCCAGCAGGTCGAGCTTGCCCACCCAACGGGAACGCAAGCCCGGCGCCGACCAAGGAGCGGAACGGGGAACCCTGAGCCAGCCAACGAACCCCGAGCCCGACAGGGAACCCAAGCCGCGCGCCGAACAAGGAACCCCGGCCCGGAGCCAGACAGGGAACAGCGAGCCAGACAGGGAACCCCGAGCCCGCCGACTTCGCACTCCCGTTGGGCCTCGGTCGCGCAGAGGCCCAGCCTCAGCCGGGGCGGACCTCGTGGCAGGGGTTGGTCAGCCGGCCGATCCGCTCGACCTCCACGGTCATGACGTCGCCATCGCCCATCAGCAGCGGGGGCTCACGGAAGTAGCCCACGCCTGAGGGTGTGCCGGTACAGATGACATCACCGGGTTCGAGCGTGAAGGCCTGCGAGCAGAACGACACCAGGAAGGGCACGTCGAAGATGAGGTTGGAGGTGTTCGAGTCCTGCATCAGCTCGTCGTTGCGCCAGCTGCGCACGGCGAGGGCGCCAGCGTCGGGGATCTCATCGCGCGTGACCAGCGCCGGCCCCATGGGGCAGAAGGTATCGAGCGACTTGCCGCGCACGTACTGCTTGTCGCCGTACTGCAGGTCGCGCGCGGTGACGTCGTTGATGCAGGTGTAGCCGAGCACGTGGTCGAGCGCCTCCGCCTCGCTAACGCGCCGGGCGGTACGGCCGATGACCACGCCCAGCTCGGCCTCGAGGTCGACCGCGCCAGTCAGGCGTGGATCCCACTCGACGGTCTCGCCATCGCCGATGACCGAGGTCGGGAACTTGGCGAAGAGCATCGGCCGCTCGGGGACCTTGACCTTCCCGCCCTGCTCCGCAACGTGGTCGCGGTAGTTGAGGCCCACGGCCATGATCTTGCCAGGCCGGGGCACCGGCGCCGTCACGCTCGAGGGGTCGACCTCACCCGGCCGGCCGGCCGCGGCAGCCTCGCGTGCCGCGGAACGGAGTGCCCCGAGCGCCGTCTCGCCACCGGCCAGCAGCTCGGCCATCGAGCCCGGCAGCCCGGCGCCCAGGGATCGGCTGGCCCAGATCCGACCTGGCTGGTGCTCCACACCGAGACGGTCGCCGGCTTCATCGATGAACGAGACAAGACGCATGGTGGCTCCCCGTGTGCTCCGGATCAGGCGCGCTCGCTGGCGCCCTCGTCAACTGTATCGGGCCGGCCGGTCTCGGCGAGGACGACCGCGAAGATGACCAGTGCGCCGCCGATGACCTGCATCGGCGTCAGGCTCTCGCCGAAGAGGATCACCGCGAGGGTCACCGTGTAGACGGGCTCGACCGTGCTGATCAGTGAGGCGCGCGCCCCGCCTACGCGCTTGACGCCCGCGTAGAAGGTCTGGATGGCGATGGCGGTGGCAACCAGGCCCAGGCCCAGCAGCGCCGGCCACACGCCCATGGGCACGGCCGCCGGTGCGAGCGAGCCGCCGCTGCCCAGGAGCAAGAGGGCGTAGACACCAGCCGTGGCCGTGGTCATGAGGGCGGCGGCCGGGGAGGGGTCGGGTGCGTCGTGGCTCAGCTCGGTGGCCACATCGGCGTCACCGGGTGGGATCTCCAGCTCGTCCACGACCCGGCCTGCAGTGGGCCGGCGCTCTTGGGCCGGACGTTCGCCGGCCAGGCGCGCTTGCAGGATGATCCAGGAGGCGTAGATGACGGGGTTGGCGAAGGCCAGCGCCAGGCCCCAGAGCGGCGGCACCTCGCCGGCCGGGATACCACCCACGGTCAGGGCGATGCCGGCGATGGAGATGCCCAGTGCGCCCCAGGCCCGGCGGCCCTCGAGTCGCCGCACGAAGCGCGTGGCCATGACCGCCACCATGGCCGGGTAGAGGTAGGCGATGATCGACGCCAGCGAGATCGAGACCACTTGCAGCGAGGCGATGAAGGCGTAGCTGTTGCCCACGTAGAGCGTGCCCAGCAGCAGCAGCACGAGCACCCGACGCCGCGACAGGGCGAAGAGCGAGCGACGGCGCGGGCCCGACAGCAGCAGGAAGCCCCACCCGAAGAGGGCGGCCGTGGTGAAGCGCCAGAAGAGCACGGCCAGCGGCTCCATGCCGGCGTCGTAGAGCGGCTGCACGAAGAACGCGCCCGAGCCGAAGGCGGCCGCGGACACGAGCACGAGCGCGATGCCCGGCACCTGCCCCGAGGATCGGAGACGGCGCCTGGACCCGGTCTGGTCGGTCACCACGGGATGCTAGCGGCCGCCTCCGAGTGCGGTAGGCTGTCGTCGTTGCGGGCCGCCAATGGCCAGTCGGCCGCTGCGCGTTACACTGCAGGGAACGTGACCACAGAGACCGATCAGCACCACCCACCGCCGATCCAGGAGCTGGAGCGCGTCACCATCCGCTTCGCGGGCGATTCGGGTGACGGCATGCAGCTCACTGGCACCCAGTTCACGCGCACCGCGGCCGTCTTCGGCAACGATATCGCGACGCTGCCGGACTTCCCGGCGGAGATCCGCGCGCCCGCCGGCTCGCTGCCCGGCGTGTCGGGCTTCCAGATCAGCTTCTCGTCGGCAGACATCCACACGCCGGGTGACCAGCCAGACGTGCTCGTGGCCATGAACCCGGCGGCGCTGAAGGCCAACGTCGGCGACGTGCCTCCCGGTGGCGCCATCGTGGTCAACGAAGACGCATTCACCAAGCAGAACCTGGCCAAGGCCGGCTACGCGGAGAACCCGCTCGAGGACGGCTCGCTCAACGACTACAGCGTCTTCGACATCCCCATCAGCAAGCTCAACGCGCTGGCGCTGGAGGGGCTGGACATGTCCACCAAGCAGGTGGACCTGACCAAGAACTTCTTCGCGCTCGGGATCATGTTCTGGCTCTACGAGCGTTCCATGGATCCGACCATCAAGTGGATCGAGAAGAAGTTCGCGGGCCGCCCCATCATCGCCGAGGCCAACCTGCGCGCGCTCAAGGCCGGCTACGCCTTCGGCGAGACGACGGAGATCTTCCACACTCGCAGTCGCGTCAAGCCGGCCAAGCTGCCGCCGGGCACGTATCGCAACATCAACGGCAACGAGGCCGCAGCCCTGGGCTTCGTGGCCGCGACCAAGCTGGCGGGGCGCGAGCTCTTCTACGGCTCCTATCCCATCACGCCGGCGTCGGAGATCCTGCACCAGCTCAGCACCTACAAGCACTTCGGGGTGCGCACGTTCCAGGCTGAGGATGAGATCGCCGCCATCGGCTCTGCCATCGGTGCGGCCTTCGGTGGAGCCCTGGCCCTGACCGCCTCGTCCGGCCCCGGCATCGCCCTGAAGGGTGAGGCCATGGGCCTTGCGGTCATGGTCGAGCTGCCGCTGGTGGTGGTCAACGTGCAACGCGGCGGACCCTCGACCGGCCTGCCCACCAAGAACGAGCAGTCGGACCTGCTGCAGGCCATGTACGGCCGCAACGGTGATGCGCCCCTCCCCATCGTGGCCCCGGCCACGCCCGCCGAGTGCTTCGACATGGCCATCGAAGCCTGTCGCCTGGCGCTCAAGTACATGACGCCCGTGGTCTACCTCTCGGATGCACTCCTGGCCACCGGCTCGGAGCCGTGGCGCGTCCCGGAGCCCTCCGACCTGCCCGATATCAGCGTGGCCAACCACACCGATCCGGAGACGTTCCAGCCCTACGACCGTGACCCGGACACGCTCGCACGGCCCTGGGCCATCCCTGGCACGCCCGGCCTCGAGCACCGCATCGGCGGGCTCGAGAGCGCCGATGTCACCGGCGTCGTCAGCTATGACGCCGACAACCACCAGCGCATGACCGACCTGCGCGCACGCAAGGTCGCGGGCATCGCCGACGACATCCCCGATCTGGAGGTCTATCGGGCCCGCATCGGGTGACCTGCTCATCCTCGGATGGGGCAGCACCTACGGCTCCCTGCGCACGGCTGCGGAGCGATTGCAGCGCGCCGGCCACAGCGTGGCCCACGCGCAGCTGCGCCACCTCAATCCCTTCCCGCGCAACACCGGCGACGTGCTCGCGGGCTACAAGCGGGTGCTCATCCCGGAGATCAACACCGGTCAGCTGCGGCTGCTCATCCGCGGCCGCTACCTCGTCGACGCGGTGGGCCTCAACCGCGTCCGGGGCAAGCCCTTCCCGGTGCCGGAGATCATGAAGGCGGCCCTGCTGCTGCTTGACGAGGAGTCCTAGGACGATGACCGAGCCATCCGGCCCCGCCACCACCAGCGCAGCCGCTGAAGCTCTCGCGCAAGGACTTCGTCTCCGACCAGGAGGTGCGCTGGTGCCCGGGTTGCGGCGACTACTCGATCCTGGCCCAGACGCAGCGGGTGATGCCCGAGTTCGGATATCCGCGCGAGAACATCGTCTTCATCAGCGGCATCGGCTGTTCCGGCCGCACGCCCTACTACATGAACACCTACGGCTTCCACAGCATCCACGGCCGCGCACCCACGCTGGCCACGGGCCTCAAGATCGCTCGTCCGGACCTGATGGTGTGGGTCATCACCGGCGACGGCGACGCGCTCTCGATCGGCGGCAACCACATCGTGCACACGATGCGTCGCAATGTCGACGTCAAGGTCGTCATGTACAACAACCGCATCTACGGCCTGACCAAGGGTCAGGCCAGCCCCACCTCGGAGTTCGGCAAGCGCACCAAGTCAACGCCCGATGGCACCGTCGACCAGCCGGTCGTGCCGGCCTCGCTGGCGCTGGCCGCCGAGGCCACCTTCGTGGCCCGCACCATCGACACCTACCCGGCGCACATCCAGCAGGTGCTCGAGGCGACTGGCTTCCACAAGGGCAGCGCCTTCACGGAGGTGCTCCAGAACTGCAACATCTTCAACGATGGTGCCTGGCGGGACTTCACCGACCGCGACGTGCGCGCCGACCGCACCATCGAGCTGGTCCACGGCGAGCCCATGATCTTCGGCAAGGACCGCGACCGCGGCATCGTCATGCGCGGCACCAAGCCCGAGGTGGTGACCCTGGGTGAGGGCGTGACCGAGGCGGACCTGCTCGTGCACGATGAGACCGATGACATGCTGGCCTACATCCTCAGCCGCATGTTCTGGCCCGACTACCCGGTGCCCATCGGCGTGCTCCGGCGGGTCAAGAAGCCCACCCACCATCAGCTCGTGGCCGGCCAGATCGAGCTCGTGCGTGCCGACAAGGGTGAGGGCGTCCTGCGCGACCTGCTCTTCACCAGCGACACCTGGGACGTCTCCTGACCGCAGGCGTCGTCGTCCTCGCTGACGATCTCATCTGGTCCACGCGCATCACCGAGGCCATCCGTCGCGCTGGGGGCACGCCCGTCCCGCTCGGCTCCGACGAGGAGCTGGCCGTAGCCCTGGCAGCGGCTGCCCTCGAGGATGAGCAGACCATCCACGGCGCCATCGTCGACCTCGCCGCGAGACGCTTCGACGGGGTCGCGGCCATCGAGCGCGTCTCCGAGGCCCGCTTGCCGGTCATCGCCGTCGCCGAGCACGATGACCAGCTCACGCGCAAGCGCGCCCTCGCGGCCGGGGCCACGCGCGTCTTCTCCTATCGCAAGTTCTTCGAGGACGGCACCCGCCTGGTCGAGGGCTGGCTCGCCGCAGATACCACACGGGCGTGACACATGGGTGAGGGCATCGGCCCTGCTCGCTACGCCGAGCGCTTGCTGCGCGCGAAGGCGGCGGTGGGCGAGCGCGGGGCCAGCGCCTTGCTCGTGGGCGTCGGCCCGGAGCTGGAGTGGCTCACCGGCTACGCCGCCCATGGTGGCGAGCGCCTCAACCTGCTGGTCATCCCCGCAGCCGGCGATATCGCCTACGTGAGCCCCCGCCTGGAGGCGCCGGCAGCGCTGGCCGCACCCGGCCTCGCCGACGGACGCGTGCAGGTCGCGATCTGGGATGAGACCGATGATCCGTTCCTGCTCGTGCCCGCCCTCTTGCCGCCGCCAGAGCCGCTGCGCTTGCTCATCTCGGACGGTATGCGCGCGCAGTTCGTGCTGGGGTTGCAGACGGTCCTGCCCGGCGCCGCCTGGGGCCTGGCCTCGAGCCTGCTGGCGCCCATGCGCCGCACCAAGGACGCCGAGGAGATCGCCCTTCTGCGTGCGGCCGCGCAGGCTGCCGATCGGGCCATCGAACGCATCATCGCGGGACCGCTCATCGGTCGCACAGAGGCGGCCGTGGCCAAGGACGTGCGTGACGCGCTGCTCGACGAGGGTCACGATACGGCCGAATTCTGGATCGTGGCCTCCGGCCCCAACAGTGCCTCACCGCATCACGAGCCAGGCGAACGCGTCATCGGCCCGGGCGAGCCGCTGCTGCTCGACATCGGCGGCCGGCGTGCCGGCTACAACTCCGACATCACGCGCACCGTCTGGATCGCCGGCGAGGACGGCTCCGGCCCGGATCACGACTTCCGCACGATCTACGAGCTGACCGCGGCAGGCCAGGCCGCCGCGCGCGCAGCCGTGCGTCCAGGCATCAGCTTCGAGGCCCTCGATGCGTCCGCTCGTGACGTCATCCGTGCCGGTGGCTACGGCGAGGCCTTCATCCACCGCCTCGGCCATGGCATCGGCCTGGAGGTGCACGAGGAGCCATACGTGGTCGCGGGCAACCACCAGACCGCGGTGGCCGGCGACACCTTCAGCTGCGAGCCTGGCATCTACCTCGAGGGCCGCTTCGGCGTGCGCATCGAGGATGCCATGGTGTGCACGGCCGAGGGCGGCGAATCCCTCAATGAGGCGCCCCGTGCGTTGCGCGTGGTGCGCGGACACTAGCCCCGCTCACAGGGGCCCGTTGGACAGGCTGCCCCACCTTCGGGTGTATCATCCGCCGACCGGCCGCCGCCCCCGGCGACCGCTTCGAACCGAGATGACAGACGGTGTCCCCGGACGCCGATCGCGGACCCGCCAGAGGCAGGTACCGCGAGGGAAGATCGATCCATGGTGGATAGCGACGGTAGCCGTGCCAACGGCGCCAACCAGGGCCAGGGCTGCACCCAGGCGCAGCTGCGGCGTTTCATCAAGTCACGTGCCTACGTGCCCATGCACGAGCTGCGTCGCCGTTTCGCCATCAACGGAGAAGCGGACGACGTGATGGCCGTGGACACGCAAGACGGCCGCTACTGGGCCGGCCTGCCGCGCAAGGAGTGCGGGTTCCTCGCCGAGCTCGTGGACAAGGGGGAGGTGGGGCTGGAGCTCTGCCACGACCCCTGCGTCGACATGATCATCGGCGTCTACGCCATCCGGCCGGTCGGCCGCTAGACCGCGCCGTGCCCATGACGGCACCCGAGCCCATCGAGTTCTCGGTCGGCGTGGAGGGCATGACCTGCGCCTCCTGCGTCAACCGCATCGAGCGCTTCCTGCGCGACGCTGACGGCGTGACCCGGGCCAACGTGAACCTCGCCACCGAACGTGCGACCGTGCTCGTTGATCCGGCCGTGGCCGGCCGGGCAGAAGTGGAGGCCGCCATCGAGGCAGCCGGCTACGACGTGCGGCCGGAGCGCGCGCATGCTGCCGGCGCCCTGACCCTCGACGACGCCGACCCGGATGCGGATCTGCGTGCCCGCGAGATGCGAAGCCTGGGCGTGCGCGCGCTGGTCTCGATCGCGGTGGCCTTGTCGATCATGGCCCTGATGCTGTGGCCGGACGCGCTGGGCATGTCCATGACCGAGCTCAACTGGCTGCTCTTCATCCCGGCGACGGTCGTGCAGTTCTGGGCCGGCGGGATCTTCCTGCGAGCGGCCGTGCGCCAGGCGCGCCACGGGACGGTCTCCATGGACACGCTGGTGGCGCTGGGCACGCTGGCGGCCTGGGGCTACAGCTCCGTCGTCACCTTCTTCCCCGCGCTCGTGACCGAGGCGGGCATCGAACCTGCCACCTACTTCGACTCCTCGGCCATGATCATCGGCCTCATCCTCGCCGGGCGCTGGATGGAAGCTCGGGCCAAGGCTCGAGCCAGCGGTGCCGTGGCGGCCCTGGTCGGCCTGGGCGCGCGAACGGCTCGCCTGGTACGGGGCGAGACCGAGTCCGATGTGCCCCTCGAGGATGTGGTGCCGGGCGACCTCGTGCGCGTGCGCCCCGGTGAGAAGGTGCCGGTCGACGGGGTGGTCGTGAGCGGTGAGTCGAGCGTGGATGAGTCCATGCTCACCGGCGAGCCGCTGCCGGTCGTGCGCGCCGCCGGCGAACCGGTCATCGGGGCCACCGTCAACGGCAGTGGCACCCTCCTGGTGCGGACGACCCACGTGGGACGGGACGCGGTGCTGGGGCAGATCGTGCGCATGGTGCGGGAGGCGCAGGGCTCCAAGGCGCCCATCCAGCGCACGGCCGACCGGGTCACCGAGTGGTTCGTGCCGCTGGTGCTGGTGCTGGCCGCCATCACGTTCGTGACCTGGTGGCTGCTTGGTCCCGAGCCGGCCCTGACGCAAGCGCTCGTGTCCGCCATCAGCGTGCTCATCATCGCCTGCCCCTGCGCCATGGGGTTGGCGACGCCTACGGCCGTGATGGTCGGGACCGGTCGTGCGGCCGACGCCGGTGTGCTCATCCGTGGTGGCGCGGCGCTCGAGGCTGCGGGTGGGGTCGACACCGTCGTCTTCGACAAGACCGGCACGCTCACGGCGGGCCGACCGGGCCTCGGCGCCATCCGTGTCGCGGCCGACCAGGCGAGCGACGAGATGCTGGCCCTCGCAGCGGCGGTCGAGCGAGGCTCGGAACACCCGTTGGCCCAGGCCGTGGTGGCCGAGGCTGAGCGACGCGGCCTGCGCCTGCCTCCGGCCGACGCGTTCGAGTCCGTCACCGGGCGGGGCGTCCGCGCCGAGGTCGAGGGACGCTCGGTGTACGTGGGCAGCGAAGCCTTCCTGCGCGAGTCGGGCATCGACGGCGCATCCGGGCTGGCCCCGACCCACGGCGTGCCCGTGAGCACCATCTACGTGGCCGTCGAGGGCCAGGCCGTCGCGGCGCTCGACATCACCGACCAGATCAAGCCCGGTGCGGCCGAGGCGGTCGCGGAGCTGCAGGCGCAGGGCATCGAGGTGCACCTCCTCAGCGGGGACGCGGCACCGGCGGCCAAGGCGGTGGCAGCAGCGGTCGGCATCGAGCACGTCACCGCAGAGGTCCTGCCCGGCGACAAGTCCGCGCACATCGAGCGGCTCCAGTCCCAGGGGCGCAGCGTGGCCATGGTCGGCGACGGTATCAATGACGCTCCGGCACTGGCTCGCGCCGACGTGGGTGTCGCCATCGGCACCGGTACCGACGTGGCTCTCGAAGCCAGTGACATCACGCTCGTGGGCGGCGATCCGCGGCTGGTGGGCACGGCCATGCGGGTCTCCCGCGGCACCCTCCGGGTCATCCGCCAGAACCTTGGCTGGGCCTTCGGCTACAACGTGCTCCTCATCCCCGTGGCCATGGGTCTGCTCTACCCGTTCCTGGGCCTGCGCCTCGACCCCATCCTCGCGGCTGCGGCCATGGCCTTCAGCTCCGTCAGCGTGGTCCTCAACTCGCTGCGCCTGCGGCGCCTGCCGGTGGCCGCGGGGAGCGCCGATCCTTGGTAGGGTGCCGACTGTGCTGAACGCCGTTCGACCGACCTGGAAGCGAGGCGCGATCGTCTTCCTGCTGCTCGTGCCCTTCGTCATGAGCGCCTGCATCACGGTCGAGAGCGACCTCCTGGCCACGCCCACCCCGGTGCCCGCTGCGGCCAGCGCACAGGCGGAGGGATCGCTCGCGCCAGCCGCCCCCCTCGTGACACCGACCCCCGTGCCCACACCGGCGCCGACACCCGAGCCCATCGAGGCCGAGGTCCTCGGCTTCGTGCCCTACTGGTTGCTCGAGGACGCGGCCGAGAGCATCGACCCCTCGTTGCTGACGACCGCAGCCTTCCACAGCGTGGAGGCCTCGCAGGACGGCCGGCTCGTGGCCAGGAAGCCCAACGGGCAGGTGCCGGGCGGGTGGGCGGCGCTGGGTAGTGACGCCTTCGCGTCGCTCAAGGAGGACCTGCAGGAGGCCGGCGTCAAGGTCGTGCCGGTGGTGCAGCGGACAGCCTGGACCCAGGGCACCCGCGAGCGGGCCATCAAGCTCCTGAGCACGAGGAAGAACCGGCGGGCCCTCGTCAAGAACATCACCGAGTTCGTGGAAGCTCGTGGCTTCGACGGGGTCAACCTCGACTTCGAACCGATCCCTGCGAGGGTCGCCGACGAGTACGTGCTGCTGGTGCGCGAGCTGCGCGCGGCCCTCGACGCGGTCGATCCCGAGCTGCACCTCAGCCTGGACGTGGTGCCCGGGCTCGAGAACTACGACCTCGCCGCGCTGACCGCCGACGATGCCGCCGACCTGGCGGTGATCATGGGCTACGGCTACAGCACCCCCGCCTCGGCCGTGGCCGCCTCCACCGCGCCCCTGGTGGGTGGTGCCGCTGGAGACCTCAGCACCACGGTGGCGGCAGCGCTCGAGCAGACCGCAGGTGATGGCGGACGACTGATGCTGGCACTGCCCTGGTACGGCCTGTCCTGGCCCACCCAGAGCGATGCTGCCGGAGCGCAGGTGCGCAGGGGCGACGGGCTGGCCGAGGCCGCCACGGCCAACTACGCGGCAGCCGTGCGCGGGGCTATCAGGGGCGGCCGGCGCTACGACAGCGAGCAGGAGTCAGCCTGGACGGCGTACGCCGCCAAGAGCTGTTCGAGCTGTGAGCCCACCTGGCGACAGGTCTGGTACGACGACCCCGACAGCTTCGGCGCCAAGATCGAGTTCGCGCTCGAGCAGGGGCTGGCCGGCGTCGGCGTGTGGGCCGCCGGCATGGACGGGCCGCGTGAGGAGCTGTGGTGGGCGCTGCGCCACCAGCTGCAGCCGTCGCTCGACGACGCGCCCCCGAACGGGTCGCCGGCCCTCGATCCCAGGACGGTCCAGGGGGACGTCGACGGCCTCGACGTCATCCGCGGCAGCGCGTCGCTGCGGCTCTTCGCGGCCGATGATCCCGAGGGCAGCGGCCTGGCACTCGTGCGCGTCGGCCTCGATGGCGAGGTGGACGAGGCCGGTCGCCTCACCGTGGGCCGCAGCTACCCGGCGGTCGACCGCCTCGACTTCCCACTGGGCGATCCGGAGACCGGCGGCTCAGCCGAGACAGGTCCTCGCTCGATCTACGTGCAGTGGCGTGACGTGGCCGGCAACTGGTCGATCCCCGTGGTGCTCGAGGCCCACGTGCTCGATCCCGACACCACCGCTACCCCGGCCGACCTCTAGCCCGCAGCCCCGTCGTGGTCGGTGCGGGCGTCCTGCTTGCGCAGCACCAGGAAGTGCGAGAGCCCGAACGCGTGCAGGGGCGTGTGCTCGGCCAGGTAGAGCGCGCGGCGCAGGCTTGCCCCCAGGCGGGCATGGCGGGCGCTGAGGTTGTCGAAGCCAGGGTAGATCACGCGATGGTGGACCAGGCGCACCGGCTGCCCCACGAAGAGACGCTCGATGCTGCGCATGGTGTAGGCGCGCACATGCGGCGCGAGGCGGTCGCGCAGCGGGTCAGGCAGCCAGTTGACGAGGGGGATGTTGCCGAAGACGTAGCGACCACCAACGTAGGCGCCGTGCGTCTCGAAGGGGTACAGGCGGTTGGGGGCGAAGGCGACGATGGTGCCGCCAGGCCTGGTCACGCGCACCATCTCGGCCGCGGTCAGCCGGTCGTCAGCCACGTGCTCGATGACCTCGTTGGAGAAGACCAGGTCGAAGTGGTCATCGGGGTAGGGCAGGTCCTCGCCGAAGGCATGCACGATGTTGGGCAGCTCCTGGCTGGCCTCCGCCACCCGCGCTTCCTCTACCTCGATGCCGTGCACGTCATCGCTGTACTGGCGGAAGCGGCGCACGTAGGTGCCGATGCCGCAGCCCACGTCGAGCACACGGGCGTTCTCGAGGTCGACGTACTGGCGCACCATCTCCAGGCGACGGTCCTGGCCGTAGCGCCATGAGTAGCTGGGCCGCCCACGCTCGATGGACGTGGCCGACGTCTGCTCGGCCGCGTCAGGCCCGGGGGTGTGGCTGGGGGTGCTGGGCGCGGCGGACATGAGCGCAACGGTACGGCACCTGCGCGTCCTCTGCCCACGGTGGGGCGTCGCGCCGCTAGCATCAAGCCGATGGCCCGTTCCCGTCCGCCGCAAGGCGGGTTCCGCTACCGCCATCCCATCGAGATCCGCTACAACGACACGGACGCACTGGGCCACGTCAACAACGCGGTCTACTTCTCCTACTTCGAGATGGCGCGCAGCGGTTACTACCTGCGGGTGGCCGGCCATCCGTTCGGCACCGGGCCCGACGCGTCCCGGCGCACCTTCGTCATCGCCGAAGCACACATCAGCTATCGCACGCCCGCCTTCTACGGCGAGCCGCTCTCCTGCCTCGTCCGCGTGAGCTGGGTCAGCCGCTCCGCCTTCGGCTTCGAGTACCGCCTGGAGGTGGAGGCCTCCGACCTGGGTGAGGCACGGGTCGTGGCTGACGGCTCCACGGTGCAGGTGTTCTATGACCTGGAGCGTGGCCGGCCCATGCGCACGCCCGCCGACCTCGTGGCCGACCTCGAAGCCTTCGAGGGACGAGAGCTACCGGCCAGGCCGGCGGGCTAGGAGGCGCTAGGCCTCGAAGCGCTTGAAGACCGCGACCGCGTTCTGGCCGCCGAAGCCGAAGCCGTTGACCATGACCGTGTCCACCGTCGCCTCGCGCGCCACGTTGGGCACGTAGTCGAGGTCGCAGTCCGGGTCGGGCGTGTGGTAGTTGATGGTGGGGGCGATGACGCCCTCGCGGATGGCGCCGATGCCGATGAGCGCCGCCACCGCGCCGGCCCCGCCGAGCAGGTGACCCACCATCGACTTGGGCGACGAGACGGCGAGCTGATAGGCGTGGTCGCCGAAGGCGGCCTTGATGGCCCGCGTCTCGGTCACGTCGTTGAGCGGCGTGCTCGTGCCGTGGGCCACCACGAAGTCGATCTCGTCGGCGGCCAGGTCGGCATCCTCGTAGGCCTTCTGCATCGCCCTCGCTGCCCCGCGCCCGGTGGGCTCCGGGGCCGAGATGTGGAAGGCATCGGCGGTCAGCGCAGCACCGACCAGCTCGGCGTGGATGGTGGCCCCACGCTGGAGGGCGTGCTCGGCGCTCTCGATGACGAGGATGCCGGCACCCTCGCCGAAGAGGAAGCCGTCGCGTTCCTTGTCGAACGGCTTGGACGCGCCCTCGGGATCGTCGTTGTTCTTGGAGAGCGCGCCCATGTTGGAGAGGGCCGCGAAGCCCATCTTGAGCAGCGGTGCCTCCGAGCCTCCGCCGATGATGACGTCGACCTCACCCCGCTCGATCATGCGCAGCGCGTCGAGGAAGGTGATGACGCTGCTGGCACAGGCCGCCACCTGGGCTTGCACCGGGCCCGTGAGCCCATACTCCATCGAGAGCAGGCAGGCCGCCATCGAGCCCGAGAGCGCCGGGATGGCGAAGGGGCTCACGAAGCGGGGGCCGCGTTCCACGGTGGTGACATGTCCGTCGATGACCTGCTCCAGCCCGCCGCCACCGGTGTTGACGATCACGCCCACGCGATCGCGCTGCTCCGGCGTCCAGTCGCTGAAATCGAGGCCGGCGTCGGCGACCGCCTCCTTGCCTGCCGCCATCGCGAAGTGGATGAAGCGGCTCATGCGCCGGGCCATCTTGCGGTCCATGCCCGTGGCCGGGTCGAAGTCCTTGACCTCGGCTGCGATGCGCACGTCCAGGTCGGAAGCGTCGAAGTGGGTGATGGGACCACCACCGCTGACTCCCGCCTTGGCATTGGCCCAGAAGGTCGGGTGATCGTTGCCGATGGGCGTGACCGCACCGAGACCGGTGATGACGGCACGACGGGCGGGATCGGTGGACGGCACGGTGCGAGGTGCTCCTGTTGTGCTGCGAGTCTGTCGGATCGTAGCCGACGCGATCGGTGATCGCGCCGGCTGCCGGTCAGTCGCCGAGGTAGCGCTTGAAGATGACGGCGCCGTTGTGACCGCCCAGGCCGATGTTGTCGGACATGGCGTAGCGCACCTCCTGCTCGCGCGCGTCGCCGGCGATGACGTTGAGGTCGATCTCGGGATCGGGCTCGAGGTAGTTCTGCGTGGCCGGGATGACCTGGTGGTGCACCGACAAGGCGGTGAAGACCCCTTCGATGGCACCGGCCGCACCCATGAGATGGCCGGTCATGGACTTGGTGCCGCTGATGCCGATCTCCTTGTAGCGGTCCGGGAAGACGGCCTTGATGGCTTCCGCCTCGCGCAGGTCGCCCAGCGGCGTCGAGGTGCCGTGCGGGTTGATCATGTCGATCTCATCCTTGGGTACCCCGTGTCGCTGGAGGGCCCACTCCATGGCCCGGCGCACGCCGTCGCCCTTCTCGACCGGCTGGATCAGGTCCCAGGCGTCAGCCGCATTGCCGTAGCCCACGACCTCAGCGTAGATGGTGGCTCCACGCGCCTTGGCCTGCTCGAGGTCCTCCACGACCATGGCGCCGGCACCCTCGCCCAGCACGAAGCCGTCACGGGTGCGGTCGAACGGTCGTGAGATGTCGCCCAGGGGACGACCCTCCCGGGGTGTGCCCATACCGCGCATGTTGCTGAAGCCGACGTAGGCGACCTCGTACAGGGGGGTCTCGGTCGAGCCGCAGATGGCGGCCATGTAGTCGCCGCGGCGGATGCCCTCGGCGGCTTCACCGATGTTGTGTGTGCCGGTCGAACAGGCCGTGACGATGGCCATGTTGGGGCCCTTGGCCCCGAGCTCGATGGCGATCTGGCCCGACGCGGTGTCGGGCAGCATGTTGGCGATGAAGAAGGGGCTCACGCTCTTGGCGCCCTTCGTCTCGAGTGTCCCGATGGCATCAGCCATGAGGCCCGGGCCGCCCACACCGGAGCCGAAGATGACCCCGATCTCCTCGGCGTTCTCCTCGGTCACCTCAAGGCCCGAATCGATCATGGCCTGCTTGGCGGCGGCCACACCGAAGACGACGTTCTTGTCGGTCCGGCGCACGGCCTTGAAGTTCATCCACTGCTTGGGGTCGAAGTCGTTGACCTCACCGGCAGCGTGGCAGGGTGAGACCTCCGGGTCCCAGCGCGTGATGCGGTTGAGGCCGGAGACCCCGGCCACGAGGTTGCCCCAGGCGGTGGGGATGTCGGTGCCGACGGGGCTGATGATGCCGAGACCGGTGACCGCGACGCGGCGGTCGTAATCAGGACGACGCATGGGTGATCGAATCTCTCCTGTTGGCGCTAGGCCGGCGGCTGGAGGCCGCCCTCGCTGGTGATGTCGTCGATGGCGACGGTGGTGACGTTCTTGTCGATCCGGCGCACGAGGCCGGTGAGGACCTTGCCCGGACCGACCTCGACGAAGGTGTCGGTGCCGGCCGCGACCATGGTCTCGACGGCGGTGACCCAGTCAACGCCGCGGGTCAGGTGGTCGATGAGCTCGTCACGGCAGGCCTCGCCGTCGCTGAGCACGATGGCGTCGGCGTTGGCCAGCAGGGGTGCCGTGGGGTTCTTGAAGGTGATCTGGGCGAGTGCCCGGCGCATGCCCTCGGCAGCCGTGGCCATGAGGGGGGAGTGGGCAGCCACGCTCACGGGCAGGACCATGGCGCGCCGGGCGCCGAGGCCCTTGGCGGCGGCGGTCGCCGCCTCCACCGCAGCACGCTCGCCACTGATGACGATCTGGCCCGGCGAGTTGCGGTTGGCGAGGGTGATGGTGCCCGCGGCCAGGCCGATGGCGATGAGCTCGTCGTTGCGCTCGTCGGGCAGGCCGATGATGGCGGCCATGGCGCCGTCATCGGACGAGGCCTGCATGAGCTCGCCACGCAGGCGCACGAGGCGCACGGCATCAGCCAGCTCCAGCACGCCGGCGGCGACCATGGCGCTGTACTGCCCCATGGAGTGGCCCGCGAAGTAGCTGGGCGGGCCCAGGCTGGAGCTGTCGCTCGCGAGCCTGGCCTCGAGCGCTCGTTGGGCGGCGATGGAGGCCGCCAGCAGAGCCGGCTGGGCATTGATGGTCAGGTCGAGCTCTTCGACGGGGCCCTCCCAGGCCAGCCGCGAGATGGGTTCCCCAAGGGCCTCCTCGGCCTCCTGCCAGACGGCGGCGGCCTCGGGCGCGACCTCGGCCAGGGCCTTGCCCATGCCGATCGCCTGTGAGCCCTGTCCGGGGTAGATGTAGGCAGGCACCAGTCGATGCTCCCCTCGGGTCGGTGTCAGATGCCGCGTCGCTCCCAGGCGCAGCGGGACGCGCACCTCGGCGCGACCCTCGAACCGTAACAGGAGCGCGCCGACCACCCCTGCGAATATATGCAACCATGCACACGATGGACGACCCACTGCTGTCGCCCGTGGTCCAGGCCGCACGCGACGAGCTGCAGAACCCACGCCTCCTGTCCGATCGCATCGCCGTGGGGCGAGCGCTGTGGCGAGAGCTGGTCATCGGCTTCGCCGAGCAGCTGGGCTCCCTTGACATCGGCTTCACCCAGCTGGCGGCGCTCTACGCCGTGAGCGGCCCCGAGTCGCTCACCGTGGGCGATCTGGCTGAGCAGCTGGGTCGCTCGCCCTCGGCTACCAGCCGCCTGGTCGACGGGCTCGTCACGCTGGGATACCTCGAGCGCGGCGTGGAGGTCGTCGACCGACGTCAGCGCGTGTTGACCCTGACCGTCGCGGGCCAGGCCCTGCTCGCTTCGGTGGACCATGAACGGGCCGACCAGTTCCTCTCGGTCGTGCGTCCCATGCCCATGGCCGAGCGCGCCATCGTGGCCATGGGCGTGGCCGCCCTGGCCAACCACGCCATGACCCAGCGCGGTGGGCTGCGACGCCGGCGCAGCGCCTGAGCAGGCGGCCGGCGGCCGCCCGTCTGCGAGTAACGCACGGTCGATGTAGGCTGCCGTACGAGAGGGATGGGTCAGCGAAACACCGAGATGGTCTAGGAGGGACACGCCATGGTCGTCAAGCCGAGGCTCCTGCTGGCGGTCGCATCCGCTCTGACGCTGGTGCTGACCGTCTCCGCCCCCATGCTGGGCGCGAGCAAGCAAGCCAAGCCAGACCCGATCCGTTCGGGCAGCCTGCTCCGCCTCAAGGCCATGGCCGCCAACGGCATCACCAGCAAGGGCGCCATCGTGGCCCTGGGCTGGCACGAGTCCAGCAAGCCCGGTCAGCTGTACCTGGCCTTCAGCACCAACGGTGGCAGGGACTACCGACGCAGCAACGGCAACCTGCGCCGCTATCCCATCGTGGGCGAGCCGTCGCTGGGCATGTCGCTGGATATCTGTGGCGGTCGCGTCTGGGCCGGCACCGGCTATCGCAGCAGCTCGGACAAGGCCGGTGACTCGGATGTCTTCCTCACCAGCCGCACCATCGGCGGGGGCGCCGCGCAGGCGCTCCTGACCAGCACCAGGGACGATCGGCGCGTGCGCAACGTGACCGTCTCATGCGTGGGCAAGGACCTCATCGCCATCGGCTGGCTGCAGAAGACGGGCAACAAGAGCACCGCCCAGGTGATGCTGCGGAGCCTGGAGCCGCTGGGTACGACCCCCTCGTTCAAGAAGACCTACAACCTGGGTCTGGCCGAGCTCAAGAGCGGCCTCGCCGTGGCCACCACGCCCGCCTCCGTGGCGGTGTCGTTCGTGCGCGACGGCAACCTCCGCCTGAAGCGCTTCGACGTGGGCTCCAGCCTCGGCGACATCACTGGCTACCCGCTGGAGGCGATCGCCTGGAAGGACGTCCGCTTCCCGGTCATGGACGCGCGGGGCAAGCGCCTCGTCGTCTCCTACTCTGACGCCGGCAAGGTCCGGCTCCGCACCAGCCGGGACCTCGGCGAGACGTTCTCCAGCCCGCGCACCATGGCCAGCACGGGCGGCCTCAAGAACCCCTCGCGCCCGTACTCGATCGACGTGGTCGGCGATCGCATCGTGACCACCTCCGGCATCTACAGCAAGGCCGCCGGCAAGGTCAGGCCGTACCGCATGGTCTCGAACGACTTCGGGGCCGCCTGGAGCAAGAGCGTCTTCGGCAACGTCGGGCCTCGCCTGGCCGCCCTGCTCAAGAAGAAGAACCAGGGCCCCACGTTCGTCGAGGCCTGGCACAACAACGCGGCCAAGGGCTCCAACGACACCATCCGCGCTCGATACGAGCTGCCCTAGGACGCACCCGGCGCCCGGAACGACACCCAGCGCCGCACGCGATGACGGGCCCCGGTGGGGCCCCGGCGACGCCTAGTTGCGGCGCGGGTTGGTGACCGCGCCCTCGCTGGCGGAGCTCACGAGCGCCGCGTACTTGGCCATGACGCCGGTCTCATAGCGCGGCGCAGGCGCGGTCCAGCGGGCTCGGCGCTCGGCCAGCGTGGCCTCGTCCACCTCCAGGTCGAGCGCCCGGCGATCCACGTCGATGGTGACGGTGTCGCCTTCCTCGACGAGGGCGATGGGGCCACCCAGCGCGGCCTCCGGCGCCACGTGGCCGATCATCAGGCCGCGCGTGCCCCCACTGAAGCGGCCGTCGGTGAGCAGGGCCACCTCGGCACCCAGGCCCTCGCCCACGATGGCGGCGGTGATGCCCAGCATCTCCTGCATGCCGGGACCACCGACCGGTCCCTCGTAGCGCAGGACCACCACGTCGCCGGGCTTGAGGCGCTGGTTCGTGACGGCCTGGAAGCACGCTGCCTCGGAGTCGAAGACGCGTGCCGGGCCGCTGAAGTGGCGGGTCTCATGACCGGCCAGCTTGATGACGCAACCCTCGGGCGCGAGCGTGCCCTTGAGGATGGCCAGGCCGCCGGTGGCCTTGATGGGGTCCTCGATGGGCCGGAACACGTCCTGGCCCGGAGTCTCCACCACCGCCGCCGCGATGTCGGCCAGGGTCTGGCCCGTGACCGTCCTCGAAGCACCGTGCATGAGGTCACGCTTGAGCAGCTCGCGGATGACGATGCCCACCCCGCCCGCGTCGTAGATGTCCGCGGCGGAGTAGCGGCCTCCGGGCCGCAGGTCGCCGATGGTGGGCGTGCGCTCGGCGATCTCGTGGAAGTCATCCACGCTGAACTCGATGCCGAACTCACGGGCGATGGCCAGCATGTGCAGGACGGCGTTGGTGGAGCCGCCCGTGGCGGCCACGCCGGCCACGGCGTTGTCGATCGACTCGCGCGTGACCAGGCTGCTGGGGCGGACGTCGTTGCGCACCAGATCCATGACCAGCGTGCCGCAGCGGCGCGCAGCCTCGTCCTTCTTCTCGTCCTCGGCGGGCACGCCGTTGAGCCCGGCTGGCGAGAGGCCCATGAACTCGAGGCACATGCTCATGGTGTTGGCGGTGAACTGGCCGCCGCAGGCGCCGGCGCCGGGACAGGCGGCCTCCTCGATGGCATAGAGCTCGTCGGCGCTCATCTTGCCCGCGGAGTAGGCGCCGATGGCCTCGTAGACGCTGACGATGTCCTGGGGCTGGCCCTTGTAGGTGCCCGGGTAGATGGTGCCGTTGTAGAGGATCACGCTGGGGATATCCAGTCGTGCCACGGCCATGGCTGCACCGGGGTTGGTCTTGTCGCAGCCGGTGAGCACGACGAGGCCGTCGAAGAGGTGCCCACGCGCGACCAGCTCGATGGAGTCGGCCACGACCTCACGACTGACGAGCGAGGCCTTCATGCCCTCGGTGCCCATGGCCACGCCATCGGAGACCGCGATGGTGTTGAACTCCATGGGCGTACCACCCGCTTCGCGGATGCCGGCCTTGACCTCTTCGGCCAGCCGTCGCTGGTTGAGGTTGCAGGGCATCGTCTCGATCCACGTCGTGGCCACGCCGATGATGGGCTTGGCCAGGTCCTCGTCGCTGAAGCCGACGGCCTTGAGCATGGAGCGCGCGCCGGCACGATCGGGACCATCGGTGAGCTTGCTCGAGTGGCGCTTGGCCGGGTCGCTCGGCCGGTCGTAGGGCAGGGACATGGCGAATGGGTCTCCGTGATGGCATGCGGGTCGGTGGCCCGAGTGTATCGGCTCGCTGCCGGTGCGCGAGCACCATCGCCCAACAGCGTCTAGCATCGAGGCCGTGCAGCTGACCGGTCTGCTTCCCCTCGCTCTCGGCTTGACCCTCACGGGCTCGCTGGCCGCGCCCGTGAACGCCAACGAGCCGCCCGTGCCGACCCCCCTCGAGCCTCGACCGTTGGGTCCTGCCGGCACCCCGCCAGCCGACGCGGGCACGGCCGGTGCGCGCCGCTCGGACATCGTCGTGTTCTACCTCGACGACTTCGCCCCGCGGCCGCGCTCGCTCTGGGATGACCCCAAGCGCACGCCCAACCTCGCGCGCTTCGTCAATCGCGGCACGCGCTTCACCAACGCCATCGTCTCGACACCCCTGTGCGGGCCGTCACGGGCCGGTCTGCTGACCGGACGCTACGGGCACGTCAACGGCGTCATCGCCAACGATGTCGCGCCTTATCGGGCGGACAACGACGTGGCCGAGAAGCTGGCCAGCGTGGGGTACCACACGGTCTACGTGGGCAAGCACATCAACCGCCTGCAGGACGCCAAGCCAACGCGTGCGCAGATGGACCGGCTCGCGACGTGGTGGGACGAGTTCGACGTGATGTGGGAGGACCAGGGCAAGTTCTACGACTGGACCCAGTACCGCAAGGACGAGGAGAGCGTCTACTACGGCGACGCCCCCGACGATCACTCCTCGCGCGTGGCTGCCGAGCGCGCGGTCGCGCACATCGCGGCCGCTCCGTCCGACGAGCCGCTGTTCCTGTTCATCTCGCTCGTCGACGGCCACGTCCCCATCACGCCCATGCAGCGCCACGTGGACAGCCCCTTGTGTGCCGACTTCGAGCCCTGGCAGGGACCGGCCTTCAACGAGGAGGACGTCTCGGACAAGCCGGCCCACATCCAGGCCCTGCCAAGGCTGGAGGCCGACAGCTACGACCTGGTGCCGCGTTGCGAACAGTCGCTGACCGCCGACTGGGTGGTGGGCAAGGTCACACAGGCGCTGCGCGATGCGGGCCGTCTGGATGACACGCTGCAGGTGCTCACCGCCGACAACGGCTGGCTCATGGGCGACCACCGCATCAAGGGCAAGACCTATCCCTACGCGACGCCGGTGCCCCTGTACGTGCGCTGGCCGTCGGTGCTGGAGGCAGAGAAGCGCATCATCGAGGAGCCCGTGAGCAACCTCGACTGGCTGCCCACCTTCTGCGAGATCGCCGGCTGCGGCGTGCCCAACGCCGATGGCATGAGCATCCTGCCCCTGATCACGGGCCAGGCTGACAAGCTCAAGCGCGAGTTCCTCTTCGTGGAGCTGCTCTACGACAACGCCCGCTACCCCGATGACCCGCGGGCTCGGCCGGCCTACACGGGGGTGGAGACGACGCTGGGCTATTCCGACACGCGCTGGTCATTCACCCGTTACAGCAACGGCGAAGCAGAGCTCTACAACCTCACCGAGGATCCATATCGGCTGGAGAACCTCTTCGGCCGTGATGGCTACGGCAAGATCACGCGCAAGCTGCAGCGGTTCCACAAATCGATCAAGCGCGCCGACGACGTGGAATGGGAGGAGGCTCCGACCTTCGGCTGAGCGCCGCGTCGGGCCCCGTCCGGCCTGTCCGCCCTACAGGGCTGAGCTCGGTCGGGTATCCACGCGCGCGGGATGGGCAGCTTCCCAGGCGTCGATCTGCTGACTGCGGTCGAGCACCCAGCCGATCTCGTCCTTGCCCTCGAGCAGCATCTGGCGGGCGAAGGGGTCGACCTCGAAGGCGAGGTCCTGATCGTCCGGCAGGTGCACCACCTGGGTCTCCAGGTCCACCGTCAGCTGGGCCTCCGGTGAGGCCGCGAACTGGTCGAACAGCTGGCGGTGCGTGTCCTCGTCCACGACGATCGGCAGGAGACCGTTCTTGAGCGCGTTGTTGCGGAAGATGTCTGCGAAGCTGGTCGAGAGGATGGCCCGGATACCCCACGAGGTCAGCGCCCAGGGCGCGTGCTCGCGAGAGGAGCCGGAGCCGAAGTTGTCCCCGGCGAGCAGGATCTGGCGACCCTGCATCTCCGGCCGATTGATGACGAAGTCGGGCTTGGGCTGGCCGTCCGCGTCGTAGCGCCAGTCGTAGAAGAGCGCGTCGGCGAGCCCGGACTTCTCCGTCGTCTTGAGGAACCGAGCCGGGATGATCTGGTCCGTGTCGACGTTCTCGGCCGGCAGCGGGATGAGCGCGCTGCTGAAGCTGGTGAATGGTCGGGCCATGGCTACTTCTCTCCGGCGGCTGCGGGGTTGCCCGCGACGAGCGGACGTGGGTCGGTGACGACGCCGGTGAGGGCCGTGGCCGCTGCGGTCAGGGGCGAGGCCAGGAAGGTGCGGGCACCCTTGCCCTGGCGGCCCTCGAAGTTCCGGTTGCTGGTGCTGATGATGTACTCGCCGGGATCACCCTGGTCACCGTTCATGGCGATGCACATGGAGCAGCCGGCCTCGCGCCAGTCGGCGCCCGCCTCGCGGAAGATGTCGGCGATGCCCTCGGCCTCTGCCTGCGCCTTCACCTGCTGGCTGCCGGGCACGACCATGACCCGGATGCCGGGTGCGATCTTGTGGCCCTTGAGCAGGGCGGCTGCCTGGCGCAGGTCGCTGATGCGGCCGTTGGTGCAGGAGCCGATGAAGACGGTGTCCACCTTGTGGCCGCTGAGCTGGACGCCGGGCTGCAGGTCCATGTAGTCGAGGGCCTTGCTGCAGGGTGCGGCTCTCGGAGTCGCTGGCAGCGCCCTCCGGGCTGGGGATGGACTCGCTGATGCCGATGCCGAGGCCGGGGTTGGTGCCCCAGGTGACCATCGGCTCGAGCTCGTCGGCGTCGATGGTGATGGACTTGTCGTAGGTGGCGCCAGGGTCGCTGGGTAGCGTGCGCCAGTACTCGACGGCCTCGTCGAAGGCCTCGCCCGTGGGCGCGTGCGGCCGGCCGGCGACGTACTCGAAGGTGGTCTCGTCGGGCGCGATGAGACCGGCGCGGGCACCGCCCTCGATGGACATGTTGCAGATGGTCATGCGCTGCTCCATCGTGAGCGAGCGGATGGCCGAGCCGGTGTACTCGAAGACGTGACCGGTGCCGCCGGCGGTCCCGATGCGGCTGATGAGGTTGAGGATGATGTCCTTGGAGGTGACGCCCGGCTTGAGCGTCCCTTCGACGCGAACTTCGTAGGTCTTGAGCGGACGCTGCAGCAGCGTCTGCGTGGCCAGCACCATCTCCACCTCGCTGGTGCCGATGCCGAAGGCGAGGGCCCCGAAGGCGCCGTGGGTCGCCGTGTGCGAGTCGCCACAGACGATGGTCATGCCCGGCTGGGTCAGGCCCAGCTCCGGACCGATGACGTGCACGATGCCCTGCCTGTCCGAGCCGAGGGCGTAGAGCGGCACGCCGAACTCATCGCAGTTGGACTGCAGCCGCGCCAGCTGGAAGCTGGCCTGCTGGTCGAGGATGGGCAGCGAACGGTCGTGGGTGGGCGTGGAGTGGTCCGCGGTGGCGATGGTGCGCTCGGGATGGCGCACGCTCAGGCCGCGGCGTCGAAGACCCTCGAAGGCCTGCGGGCTGGTGACCTCATGCACGAGGTGAAGGTCGATGCCGAGGACCGTGGGAGCTCCCGGCTCCTGGTGGACGACGTGGTCGTCCCAGATCTTCTGGACGAGTGTGCGCGGCGCGCCTGCGGTGCTAGACATATTCGGAGCGTAGCAGAGCGGCGCGATGCGTCAGCAGAGCGCTGCCGGCGAGGGCGTTCGCGGCGTAGAACCTGCCTCGCCTCAGCGGTAGAGGTCGGGCTGAGGGCCGACCGAGACGGCCTCGCGGTGGCCGGTCTGGAGCGCCCGCACCAAGGCCTCGGCCACGACCGTGGCGGCGAAGCCGTCCCAGGCGTTGGCGGTGGGCCGGCCGTCGTCGAGGCTGTCGACCCAGTTGCTGATCTCGGCGTCGTAGGCCGGGCGGAAGCGCTCGAGCCAGTCCTTGGGGAAGCCCTGCTCGGGTGCTGTCTCGGCCGTGACCAGGTCGTGACCGCGCGGCCCCATGGCCACGTAGCCCTTGGTGCCCAGCACCTCGCAGCGCACGTCGTAGCCGTAGCCGGCGTTGGCGAAGACCTCGATGTCGACACGAGCGCCGCTCCTGGCCGCGAGGCGTACCAGCAGCGGGTCCGCCAGCTGGTGCGTGACGCTGGGCTCGTGCCGCGGCTTCTCGAGCGCGACGCTGACGATCTCGTCGTCCAGCAGCCAGCGCGCGATGTCGATCTCGTGGATGACGGTGTCGGTCAACGTCTGGCGGGTAGCGAAGGTCCTGGGCACCGAGGGGTTGCGATGGATGCAATGCATCACCAGGGGTTTGCCGATGGCGCCCTCGTCGAGCGTGCGCTTGAGGCGACCGTACTCGGGGTCATAGCGGCGCATGAAGCCGACGGTGGTGAAGCGGCGGCCGGCCGCTATCTCCGCCTCGAGTACCAGCTCGCAGCTGGGCACGGTGATGCCCAGCGGCTTCTCGGTCATGACCGGCTTGCCCGCGGCGATGCAGGCGAGCACGTACTTGACGTGGGTTTCGGTGTTGGAGGCCACGATCACGGCATCGACCTCGGGATCCTCGATGAGGGCCTGGTCATCGGTCGCGACGCGCGCGCCACACTCGTCGGCTACCGCTTGGGCCAGACCGCGATCGAGGTCATGGACCGCCACGAGGCGGGCCTTGTCGCCGAGCGAGCCGATGCGGCGGGCGTGATCCGTGCCCTGCTTGCCGGTGCCGATGATGCCGATGCCGACCACGTCGTCATCCTCCTGCCTGGTCTTGATGGGTGCCGGGTTGGCCGTGTGTCGTGGCCATCGTGCCACGCTGGGCGAGCAGGGGTGGGGAGCACCGGGCCGGCCGCCGTGCGACTGTCCACGGGGATGCCCCTGCACATGGCGTCGCACCGCGCCCTCGCGACAAGCCCCCACGAATGGGTGGGGTGGGCGACCGGCATCGGTACCGGGGGGCGGACGAACGGGCGAGTCACGGTCGCGCTGCTACTGGACCGATAGGTGGTGGGAAACGGCCACGGGTGGGGTCAGCGTTCATGGCGATGGGCCAGAACGAACTGAGCCCGCGCCTGCCCGACATCGGCGGATCTCGTCGGTGCTGGGGTTCTATTCCAGAGGTGAGTTCACCAGATGAAGAGACTCGGAAGTGCGGCTGCGGTGCTCGGCACCGTCGCCCTCCTGATCGCCGCAGCCCCGGCCGCGACGGTCACGGCTCACGCGGGCAAGGGCGGCAGCGGGCTGGTCCATGCCTGCATCCAGAAGGACGGCACCTTCACCAAGGCCGTCCAGAGGGCCTCGGCCAAGTGCCCCAAGGGCTCCACTCCTGCCCACTGGAAGATCAAGGGCGAGCCTGGCCCGGCCGGCCCCGGTGGCGGCGATACCGGCCCGCAGGGTCCGCAGGGCCCCGAGGGTCCGCAGGGCGCGCAGGGCCCCGCCGGCCCCGCCGGCCCCCAGGGCCCGCAGGGCCCCCAGGGTCCGCAGGGTCCCGCGGGTGCTGACGGCGATGGCATCGAAGGCCCCCAGGGTCCTGCCGGCCCTGCCGGCGCTGATGGCGCCCAGGGTCCCGAAGGCCCCCAGGGTCCTGCCGGCGCTGCTGGCGCTGATGGCGCCCAGGGTCCCGAAGGCCCCCAGGGTCCTGCCGGCGCTGATGGCGCTGATGGCGCCCAGGGTCCCGAAGGCCCCCAGGGTCCTGCCGGCGCTGATGGCGCTGATGGCGCCCAGGGTCCCGAAGGCCCCCAGGGTCCTGCCGGCGCTGATGGCGCTGATGGCGCCACCGGCCCTGCCGGTCCCAAGGGTGATACCGGCGCCAACGGTGTCAGCGGCTGGGAGCGTGTGGTCGGTACTGCGAGTGCCAGCAACGCAGTCAGCCCGAAGACGGCCGTAGCCAATTGCACCGCCGGCAATAGCGTTATCGGGGGCGGATACGTCGTCACCGTCGCTGGCACCGGAAAGGGCCAGGTCAGCACTACTGCCAGCTGGCCCAGCGATGGCGACACGTGGTCGGTCAGCGCCTACCAAGACCCCGACTTCTTCATCGGTGACATCGGCAACTGGTCGATCCAGGCCTACGCCATCTGCATGGCCACGCCCGCCCCGTAGCCCAAGCGACGGCAGCAGCCGTCTGATCAGAGAACGACGACCCCGCTCGAACGTGGCGGGGTCGTCTTCCTGTCTCCGTACGACGCTGTGGATCGGCGGCACCAAATCGCGCCGAACCTCAGCAGACCACCCCGGACCATCGCACCGGGGACCGGGCGGACGAACAGCAGCGGTGGACATGCCCATACAGAAGCGTGTACAGTCGCCCCTACATCTCTCCAGTCAAGGAGTTTGCTCCACAGATGGGCCAGACCGATCGGCAGCGCCAGTACGCCGCTCTCGCCATTCGCGCGGACGGCAAGCGCGTGCCTGTCAACCTGCCCCAGCCTGTAGCGGTATCCCTTCTTGGCAAGCTCGAAGTCGTAGTACTCGAGCTTATCGGCCTGATTACCGGCTCCCGGTGGGAGCCTGGGGATAGGCGGAGATAGCGCCGCGAGGCGCGACGGACGTCGAACCACCCAGGACCCTCGCCGGGAACGGCGAGGGTCTTTGTTGTGTCGGCGACTGACTCAGACGAACCAGAAGCAGACGGGCAAGAGCGAGCACGGAGCACAGGGAAGGGCAGCACCCATGACCACCGAGAAGATCCAGGACAGCGCGGCCGGGCCGCAGGCAGGAGCGCCAGCGCAGCGCGGCCGGCACCTGCCCAATCCCGGTTCCGCCGAGACGGAGGCCATCGAGAAGGCACGAGCGGACATGCTCCAGCAGGGCCGCATCACCAGCCGCGACCGCATCGGTGCCGACGCGCTCTGCGAGGCCCTCATCCACCAGGGCGTGGACGTCATCTTCGGCTACCCCGGCGGCGTGATCCTGCCGCTCTACGACGTCTGGGCCGACTACCCCGAGCTGCGCACCATCCTCGTCCGCCACGAGCAGGGAGCCGCACATGCTGCCGACGGCTACGCTCGTGCCAGCGGACGCGTGGGCGTCTGCCTGGGCACGTCCGGCCCCGGTGCCACCAACCTCGTCACCGGCATCGCCACGGCCCAGCTCGACTCGGTGCCGATGGTCGCGCTCACGGGCAACGTGCCCGGCGCGCTCCTGGGCAAGGACGCCTTCCAGGAGATCGACATCAGCGGCATCACCCTGCCCATGACCAAGCACAACTACCTCGTGCGCAGCGCTGACGACATCCCGCGCGTCATCGCCGAGGCCTTCCACATCGCCCGCACCGGCCGCCCCGGCCCCGTGCACGTCGACTTCACCAAGGACGCGCTCACGGCCGAGACCAAGGCGACAGAACCCGACCACGCTCAACCTGCCCGGCTTCAAGCCCCGCTTCGAGGGCCATCCCGCGCCAGGTCAAGCTGGCAGCCAAGGCCATCGCCCGAGCCCAGCGCCCGGTCATCCTGGCCGGCCACGGCGTGCTCATCGCCAACGCCACCGAAGAGCTCAAGACCTTCGCCCACCAGGCCCAGATCCCGGTCACCTGGACACTCCTGGGCGTCGGCGACATCCCTGAAGACGATCCGCTGGCCTACGGCTACATGGGCATGCACGGCTGGAAGCACGTCAACAAGGCCATCCAGTCGGCCGACCTGCTCATCGCCCTGGGCATGCGCTTCGACGACCGCGTCACGGGCTCGGTGAGCACCTACGCGCCCAACGCCCAGATCATCCACGTCGACATCGACCCCAGCGAGATCGGCAAGAACGTGGCCGTCGACATCCCCATCGTGGGCGATGTCGGCAACGTGCTGCGCTCGTTCATCGAGGCCGTCCCGGCGGTCGACCCGAGACGCGGCCGGACTACTTCGCCGAGCTGGCCCAGTGGCGCGAGGACTCGGAGGCCATCTCGTGGCACGGCTCGGGCGGCTGGAAGCAGGGCCTGCTCACGGCCGACTACGTGATGCAGCGCCTCGGCGAGATGACCGACCACGACGCCACGCTCGTGTCCGACGTGGGCCAGCACCAGATGTGGCTGGCCCGCTACGCCGGCTTCAGGCGGCCCGACAGCCACCTGAGCTCGGGCGGCCTGGGCACCATGGGCTACGGCCTGCCGGCGGCCATGGGCGCCGCGCTCGGCCGTCCCGACAAGGAGACCTGGGCAGTCGTCGGTGACGGCGGCCTGCAGATGACCGTCCAGGAGATGCTGACCACGGTGGTGGACCACATCCCCGTCAAGATCTGCCTCATGGACAACAAGAAGCTGGGCATGATCCGGCAGTGGCAGGAGATCGTCTACGGCGGCAACTACCACTCCAGCGACCTGCCCGCTCCGCAGTGGGACAAGCTGGCCGAGGCCTACGGCATGCCCACCTTCAGGGCCAGCTCGCCCGAGCAGGTCGACGACGCCATCCGCGGCGCCCAGGCGCACGACGGCCCGGCCCTCGTCTGGTTCGAGATCGAGCAGACCCAGAACGTGCTGCCCATGATGCCGGCGGGCAAGGGCCTCAGCGACCTCATCGAGGACACCGGCCAGAACGAGCCGCCGGCGGACGAGGCCTCGGACGCTGCGCGGCAGGGGAGGACCGCTAGCCATGGCCATGAACGACCCCATCTCCGCGCCGGCCAAGCACACCGCCAAGCAGCGCTACGTGCCCGGCTCGGGCCAGACCCACCGCCACGTGCTGGTGGTCCTGGTCAACAACCAGCCGGGCGTGCTCAATCGCGTCAGCAGCATGGTCCGCAGCCGCAACTTCAACATCGAGTCGCTGGCCGTCGGCCACACCGAGCGACCCGACATCAGCCGCATGACCATCACCCTCCGGGGCGACGACTTCGCGGTCGAGCAGATGGGCAAGCAGCTCTACCGGCTCATCGACGTGCTCAAGGTGCAGGACCTGCCCGAGTCGGGCGTCGTCGAGCACGAGCTGGCGCTCATCAAGGTGCGCGCCACCGAGTCCAAGCGCGGCGAGATCCTGCGCATCATCGAGCTCTACAAGGGCCGCGTCCTCGACGTCGGCCCGAGACCGTCATCATCGAGCACAGCGGCACCGAGCAGGAGATCGACTCGCTCGTGGCGCTGCTGGGCGGCTTCGGCATCAAGGAGATGGTCCGCACCGGCACCATCGCCCTCGGCCGTGGCTCCGGCGCCATCGACCTCGAGGCCATCCTTCGCGCCGGCCCCGAGCCGGCCATCGTGCCCACGACCCAGACGACGACCGAGTAGGAGAGGGAACCCACACATGCCCGCACGGATGTACTACGACAACGACGCCGACGCCGCTGCCCTCGAGGGCCAGACCGTGGCCATCATCGGCTACGGCAGCCAGGGCCACGCCCACGCGCTCAACCTCCACGAGAGCGGCGTGCAGCGTCGTCGTGGGCCTGGCTCCCGGCTCCAAGTCGCGCGCCATCGCGGCCGAGGCCGGCCTCGAGGTCATGGACGTGGCCGACGCGGTCAAGGCCGCCGACGTCATCATGATCGCCGTGCCCGACACGGTGCAGAAGGCCGTCTACGACAGCGAGATCGGGCCCAACCTGCGCGAGGGCCAGCTGCTGATGTTCGCCCACGGCTTCAACATCCGCTTCGGCCGCATCGTGCCGCCCGAGGGCGTCGATGTGGGCATGGTCGCGCCCAAGGGCCCCGGTCACCTGCTGCGCTCGGTCTACCAGGCCGGCGGCGGCGTGCCCGCGCTCTTCGCCGTCGAGCAGGATCCGTCGGGCACGGCCCGGGCCCGCACCATGGCCTACGCCCGCGGCCTCGGCAGCACGCGCGCCGGCATCCTCGAGACGACCTTCGCGGAGGAGACCGAGACCGACCTCTTCGGCGAGCAGGCGCTGCTCTGCGGTGGCGTCAGCGCCATGGTCAAGGCCGCCTTCGAGACGCTCGTCGAAGCCGGCTACCAGCCGGAGCTGGCCTACTTCGAGACGATGCACGAGCTCAAGCTCATCGTCGACCTGATGTACCGCGGCGGCCTCAACTACATGCGCTTCAGCGTCAGCGACACGGCCGAGTACGGCGACTACGTCAGCGGTCCGCGCGTGACCGAGGGTGCCAAGCAGGCCATGCAGGACGTCCTCGCCGACATCCAGTCGGGCCGCTTCGCCGAGCGCTGGATCGAGGAGTACGACTCCGGCGGCGCCGAGTTCGAGCGCATGCGTGCTGCCGACCACGATCACCAGATCGAGCAGGTCGGCGCCAGCCTGCGCAGCCAGATGACCTGGCTCGACCCGGTCGAGGTCAGCGCCGGCCAGGCCCAGGCCACGACCACCGGGGCTGCCGCGCCCCACAGCGGCAAGGGGGATGCCTGATGACCGCCGACGTACCAGTACGCATCTTCGACACCACCCTGCGTGATGGTGAGCAGGCGCCCGGGCGCCGGCCTCACCGTGGCCGAGAAGATCGAGGTCGCCCGCCAGCTGGCCAAGCTGAACGTCGACGTCATCGAGGCCGGCTTCCCGGCTGCCTCGCCGGGCGACTTCGAGGCCGTCAACACCATCGCCCGGGAGACCAAGGGCATCGCCGTGGCGGGCCTCGCTCGCTGCAAGGACGGCGACCCCCAGCGTGGTGTGGAGGCGCTGCTGCCGGCCGAGAAGCCGCACCTGCACCTCTTCATCGCCACCAGCGACATCCATCTCAAGCACAAGCTCAAGATGTCCCGCGAGGAGGCCCTCAAGGCCGCCGTCGAGTGGGTCAGCTATGCGCGCAAGCGCCTGGGCCCGGACGCGGAGATCGAGTTCAGCGCCGAGGACGCCAGCCGCACCGAGCACGACTTCCTGCTCAGGGTCTACGAGGCCGTGGTCGATGCCGGCGCCACCACCGTCAACATCCCCGACACCGTCGGCTATGCCATCCCGGCCGAGTTCGGCGACCTCACCCGCAAGGTCGTCGACCGCGTCGGCTCGGGGGCGGTCATCTCGGTCCACTGCCACAACGACCTGGGCCTGGCCACGGCCAACACCCTCGCGGCGGTGCAGGCTGGTGCGCGCCAGGTGGAGGTCACCATCAACGGCCTCGGGGAGCGTGCCGGCAACGCCTCGCTCGAAGAGGTGGTCATGGCCTTGCGCACTCGCCCCACCGAGTTCCAGGTGGCCGGCCACCGCATCAACACCGAGCAGATCAGCAACGCCAGCCGCCTGGTGAGCTACCTCACCGGCTTCTCGGTCCAGCCCAACAAGGCCATCGTGGGGCGCAACGCCTTCGCCCACGAGTCGGGCATCCACCAGGACGGCGTGCTCAAGAACGCCCTCACCTACGAGATCATGACCCCCCAGTCGGTCGGTCTCAGCGGCTCTCGCCTGTCGGTGGGCAAGCTCTCCGGGCGCCGGGGCCTGCAGGGCAAGCTGGCCGAGCTGGGCTACGAGGTCGAGGGCGACGCGCTCGATGCCATCTACCGTCAGGCCATCGCCCTCGCCGACAGCAAGAAGGAGGTCACCGACGCCGACCTGACCGCGCTCGTGGAGGCCCTCGCGTCAGGCGCCGGCCTGGCGGAGGAAGCCCAGTCGGCGTCACCCGTGCAGCTGGTGGACTGGTCCATCAGCACGGGCAAGGGCGGCATCGCCAAGGGTGCGGTCTCCCTGCTCATCCGGGGCCAGGCGGTCGAGGCCATGGCTGAGGGCAACGGTCCCGTGAACGCGCTCTACGTGGCCGTCGACAAGGCCGTCGAGCCGGTCGTGGGCTGGTACCCGCGCCTGGCCGAGTACGAGATCCGCGCGGTGTCCGAAGGCGAGGACGCGCAGGGTGCGGTGATGGTGCGCGCGCGACGCTCGATCGACCCCGAGGAGACCGCTGAGACCGTCAACGGCCACGGCCTTTCCACCAACATCATCGAGGCCTCGCTGGAGGCCTATCTGGCCGGCCTGGCGAAGCTGCTCGGCCACGAGGCGTCGACCTCCGACGCCAAGAAGGAGACACTCGCTTGAGCCAGGACGGCACGCCTACCTACAACGTCGTCAAGATCCCGGGTGACGGTATCGGCCCCGAGATCGTGGAGGCGGCGCTGACGGTCCTCGATGCGGCCGCCGAGAGGTTCGGCTTCGCCATCGAGTGGACGGAGGTCCTCGCGGGTGGCATCGCCATCGACGCCTACGGCGAGGCGGTACGCGACGAGGATCTCGAGCTGATGCTCAAGAGCGACGCGGTCTTCCTCGGTGCGGTCGGTGGCCCCAAGTGGGATGACCCATCGGCCAAGGTGCGCCCGGAGCAGGGCCTGCTCAAGATCCGCAAGACCCTCGGGCTCTACGCCAACCTGCGCCCGGTCTCGGTCGAGCCCAGCCTCAAGGAGTCCTCGCCCTTGCGCGCGGACCTCATCGAGGGCGTGGACATGATGATCGTGCGCGAGCTCACCGGCGGCATCTACTTCGGCAAGCGTGAGGAGACCTTCGAGGGCCCCAACGGTCGCGAGGCCTACGACACGATGTCCTATACCGAGCCGGAGGTTCGGCGCATCGTCGACCTGGCCTTCCAGCTCGCGCGCGGTCGCCGCAAGAAGCTGACCAGCGTGGACAAGGCCAACGTCCTCGCCAACAGCCGCCTCTGGCGGGCGGTCACCGAAGAGGTCGCGCCGGACTACCCGGACGTGGAGCTGGAGCACCGCCTCGTCGACTCCACCGCCATGTCGCTCATCACCAAGCCGGCCTCCTTCGACGTCATCGTCACCGGCAACATGTTCGGCGACATCCTCAGCGACGAGGCCTCCGTCCTGGCCGGATCCCTGGGCATGCTGCCCTCGGCCTCGCTCGGCGAGCTGGAGACGGCCCACGGCCGCATCGGCATGTACGAGCCCATCCACGGTTCGAGCCCGGCCAAGACCGGCCTCGACATCGCCAACCCTGCCGCCACCATCCTGTCGGCCGCGATGATGCTGCGCTGGTCCCTGGGCCAGCCAGCCGCTGCCGACGCCATCGAGGCCGCTGTTCGCGCCACGCTCGACAGCGGGACCCGCACCAGGGACCTCATGGGTTCCGACGGCGAGGCCCGCGGTTGGGTGAGCGTGGGCACGGCCGCCTTCGGCGAGGCCGTGGCCACCCAGCTCCGATCCGCCTAGCCCAGCCACCACGACCACGGGAGAGCACACGTGAGCACCGACAACGCAGCGACGACCGACAAGCCGGTCGTCCTCTATGACACGACGCTTCGCGACGGGACCCAGGGCGAGAACATCACCCTCTCGCTCGCGGACAAGATCCGTGTCGCGCGGATGCTCGACGAGTACGGCATGCCCTTCATCGAGGGTGGCTGGCCCGGCTCCAACCCCAAGGACATCGAGTTCTTCGCGGAGGCCAAGAAGATGACCTGGACGAACGCCAAGCTGGCGGCGTTCGGGTCCACTCGCCACAAGAACAACACCGCCGCGCAGGACCCGTTCCTCATCGAGCTGGTGCGGGCGGAAACCCCCGTGGTCACCATCTTCGGCAAGTCCTGGACGCTCCACGCCATCGAGGTGCTGGGCGCGTCCCTCGAGCAGAACCTGGACATGATCGCGGAGTCCGTGGGCTGGGTCCGCGAGCAGGGTCGCATCGTGGTCTATGACGCCGAGCACTACTTCGACGGCTACAAGGCCGACCGGGAGTACGCGCTCAGCACGCTGCGGGCGGCACGCCAGGCCGGCGCTCGCGACATCGTCCTCTGCGACACCAACGGCGGCACGCTCACCAACGAGCTGCGTCGCCATCCTCAACGACACGCGTGACTCGCTCGACTCCGACGCGGACGCGCCCGACGTCACCTGGGGCATCCACACCCACAACGACGCCGAGCTGGCCGTGGCCAACACCCTCGCGGCGGTGGCCGCCGGTGTGCGCCACGTGCAGGCCACCATCAACGGCTACGGCGAGCGTTGCGGCAACGCCAACATGGTCAGCGTCATGGCCAACCTCGCGCTCAAGACCGACTTCGAGCTGGCACCGGTCGGCGGCGGCGACATCAGCGCCCTGACCTCGCTCTCGCGGTCGGTGGCCGAGATCGCCAACGTGGCCCCGCTTGACTACCAGCCCTTCGTCGGTCGCTCTGCCTTCGCCCACAAGGGCGGCGTCCACGGCGCGGCCGTGGCCAAGGTCGAGCACAGCTATCAGCACGTGGACCCCGTGCGCATCGGCAACGAGAGCCGTCTGGTGGTCTCCGAGCTGGGCGGCCGCGCCAACACCCGCATCCGGGCCGAGCAGCTGGGCCACAACCTTGAGGGCGTGGTCGATCCCAAGGTGCTCTCGGAGACCATCAAGGAGCTCGAGAACCAGGGCCTGGCCTTCGAGGGCGCGGAGGCCTCCTTCGAGCTGCTCATCCGACGCAAGAGCGCCAACTACCAGGCACCCTTCGAGATCCTCGACTACACCACCCTCTCCGAGCAGCGCGTGAACCAGGAGTTCCTGGCGGAGGCCACCGTCAAGGTGCGCGTCGACGGCGAGGTCCTGCACACGGCAGCTGACGGCAACGGCCCCGTCAATGCCCTCGATGCCGCCTTGCGCAAGGCCCTGCTGGGCTTCTATCCCGGGCTCGAGAGCATGCGCCTGGTCGACTACAAGGTGCGCATCCTCGACGGTCGGTCCGCGACCGCCGCCCGCACCCGCGTCATCATCGATTCCATCGACGGCGACCGCGAGTGGTCGACCATGGGCTCGGACACCAACATCATCTCCGCCTCGGCGGCAGCCCTGGCCGATTCGTTCGAGTACGCCATCTGGAGGCAGGCCGAACGGGCCGCTCGAGCCTAGGCACGGTCGGCCCCCGCTAGGCTCCAGGCCATGACCCACGAGACCACCTTGCGCGTGGCCTATGCCGGAGCGCCCGGCTCGTTCGCGGAGGACGCCGCCCTGGCCGTCTATCCCGACGCGCAGACCGTGCCGGTGCCGATGTTCGGCGACGTGGTCGCAGCCGTGGTCGAGGGTGCGGTCGCGACCGGCGTGCTGCCCATCGAGAACGTGGTCGGCGGCGGCGTGCGCGAGGTCTACGACCTGCTCCTCGACACCGAGGCGGCCGTCGTCGGCGAGGTCATCGTGCCCGTGCGCCTGTGCCTCGCCGGCCTGCCCGGAGACCGGCTGGAGGATATCGAGCGGGTCTACTCGCACATCCAGGCCCTCACCCAGGCCGAGCCCTACCTGCGTTCGCGCGACTGGACCCTGCTGGCGGCGACCAACACGGCCGGCGCCGGACGTGAGATCCAGCGCCTGCAGGAGCACGGCTCGGCGGCCGTGCTCTCACCGCGGGCCGCGGAGATCCACGGCCTGGCCGTGCTGGCCCAGGACATCCAGGCCGAGCGCCGCAATCGCACCCGCTTCCTGGTGCTGGCCCTGCCCCAGACGATGGACCTGCCCGCGCCCGCGAGCGCCGAGCCCGGGGGTGGTCGCCGCTCGGCCATGGCCTTCTCGGTGCGCAACGAGCCGGGCACGCTGGTGCGGGCCCTGGGCGTCATCGCCGACCATCGCATCAACATGACCAAGCTCGAATCACGACCGTCGCGCGAGGGCTCCTGGGAGTACGTCTTCTGGGTCGACGTCGACAGCGACGTCTGCGATGTCGGCGGCCCCGGGGCCGCGTTCCTCGCGGACCTGCGCTCGGTCTGCGTGTGGGTGCGCGTGATGGGCTGCTACCCACGCTGCGTGGAGCCGGACATCTAGCGGGGCCCATGCGCGCGGTCATCTACGAGCAGTTCGGTCAGCGACCGCGGCTGACGACGGTCCCCGACCCCGCGCCGCCTGCGCACGGTGCCGTCATCGAGGTCCGTGCGACGGGTGTCTGCCGCAGCGACTGGCATGGCTGGATGGGTCACGACCCGGATATCACCCTGCCGCACGTGCCCGGCCACGAGTTCGCCGGCGTGGTCAGCGCGGTCGGTGCGGCGGTCCGGCGCTTCGCGGGTGGAGAGCGCGTGACCACGCCCTTCGTCAGCGGCTGTGGCGCCTGTCCCGACTGTCGAGCCGGTCAGCAGCAGGTCTGCCGGGCGCAGACGCAGCCAGGCTTCAGCCACTGGGGCTCGTTCGCGCAGTTCGTGGTGGTGCACCAGGCTGACCTCAACCTGGTGCCCATCCCCGAAGCGCTCGACGACGCGGCCGCAGCCAGCCTCGGCTGTCGGTTCGCGACCGCCTTCCGAGCGGTCGTGGACCAGGGCCAGGCCAGCGCTGGCGAGTGGGTCGCGGTCCACGGTTGCGGGGGCGTGGGCCTCTCCGCGGTGATGCTCGCCGTCGCTGCCGGCGCCAACGTGGTGGCCATCGATGTCGATGTGGCAGCCCTCGAGCTGGCCCGGTCACTCGGGGCCGCCGTCACCATCGATGCCCGACAGGTGTCCGACGTGGCCCAGGCGGTGGTGGAGGCCACCGCGGGCGGGGCGCACCTGTCGCTCGACGCGCTCGGACATCCCGACACCTGCGTGGCCTCCGTCGCGGGCTTGCGCCGACGCGGTCGCCACGTCCAGGTGGGGTTGCTGCTGGGACCGCAGTCGACGCCACCGGTGCCCATGGACCTGGTGGTGGCCCGCGAGCTGCGCATCCTCGGCAGCCATGGGCTGCAGGCGCACCGCTACGACGAGATGCTGGCGCTGATCAGCTCGGGCCGTGTCGACCCCGCGAGGCTGCTGGGCCCAAGGATCACCCTGGAGGCGTCCATCGAGGCCCTGACCACGATGGATGGCGCCCGACCCGCGGGCCTGACCGTGGTCACCGAGCTGTAGCGATCACGCTCGCGCTGCGTCGTCACAGGCCCGTCGTGCCGATGCGCCAGACTAGTGGCCGCAGCCGACGCCCGATCGGCGTTCAGGAGGAGACCGATGACCACGACACCAGGAGTCGAGACCGGCGACTCGGGTTCAGGCAAGCGCAGACGCTGGATCGTCGTCGGCATCGTGGTCCTGATCATCGCCGTGATCGTCATCGCCGCGGCCGGCTGGTACTACCTCTACGGCGGGACGGCGCCGGACGCACCGACCATCGACAACGCCCTGCAGCAGCTGCTGCCCACCGCTCCACCGGAGTAGGGGACCTAGCGCCGACCGCGGATGGCGACCTCGGCCGCGGTCGCGGCCCACTCCCGCAGCTGTTCGTCATCCGCGAGGATGGGCTCGGGCACCTCCCAGTAGGGCATGCGCGCATGTTGTGTCGAGCCCGCCTGTTCGAAGGCCATGGCCGTGCCGCTGTCCGCCCGCAAGTACAGCCGGCCCTCCGAATCGACGATGGCGAACATGACCTCCTCCTTGAAGAGGCCGTGCCCACCGAACATGGCTCGGGAGCTGACACCAAGGGGGGCCAGGGTCGCCTCGAGCGCAGCCGCGGCCTCGGCGCCAGCGGCCTTGCTGCGGGCGCCCTTGGTACCCACGGCTACGCCTCGGTGATCGTCACCGACGTGATGGAGACCGGGTTCACCGGGCGATCCTGGGCGCCCTTGGGCGCGCTGGCGATGGCGTCGATGACCTCTTCGCCAGCGCTGAGCTTGCCGAAGATGGTGTAGTTCGGCGGCAGCGGGTAGTCCGCGTGCATGACGAAGAACTGGCTGCCGTTGGTGTTGGGGCCGGCGTTGGCCATGGCCAGCGTGCCGCGCAGGTACTCGCGCGTGACGGGCTCATCGTCGAAGCGGTAGCCGGGACCACCGGTGCCGGTGCCGGTGGGGTCGCCGCCCTGGATCATGAAGCCGCTGATGACGCGGTGGAAGATGACGTCCGTGTAGAAGCCCTCGTTGGCGAGGAACACGAAGTTGTTGACCGTACGCGGCGCTTCAGCGGCGAAGAGCTGGGCGGTCATGGTGCCGGCCGTGGTCTCGATGGTGGCCGTATAGGTCTTGGCCGGGTCGATGACCATCTCCGGCGGGTTGGCGTACTGCGGCACGTCGGCACTCCTGACTGAGGGATGTTCCCGACAAGCCTACCCGACGTGGCCGGAGCGCTCCCTGTCCCGGCCTGCGACTGGCTACGATGGGAGCGCCATGAACGATGCCGCCACCGCCTTCACCGACCATCCCATCTATCTCGCCGGCCGCTGGGTCGATTCACCCCGCCGGTTGGAGGTGGGCGACCCGGCCCATCCCGGCCAGCTGGCCGGCTCCACCTACCTCGCCACCGAGGAGCAGTACGAGGAGGCCGTGCAGGCAGCGGTCAGCGGCTTCGAGGCCATGCGCGCCCTGCCCACCTATGAGCGAGCCGCAGCGCTCCGCCACATCAGCGAAGGCATCGCCGCCCGTCACGACGAGCTGGCCACGCTCATCAGTCGCGAATCGGGCAAGTCCATCCGCGACGCTCGCGTGGAGGCCGATCGCGGCATGCTCGTCTTCCGCCTCGCGGCCGAGGAGGCCGAGCGGCTGGGCGGCGAGACCCTGCCGCTGGACATCGCACCCGCCCACAAGGGCCGCCATGCGCTCACGCGCCGCTTCCCCATCGGGCCGGTGGCCGGCATCAGCCCCTTCAACTTCCCGCTCAACCTGGCGGCCCACAAGGTCGCACCGGCCCTTGCCGCGGGCTGCTCGATCGTGCTCAAGCCACCGACACGCGACCCCCTCACGATGCTGCTGGTGGCCGAGATCATCGAGCGGGCCGGCTTGCCGGAGGGTGCCGTCTCGGTGCTGCCCATGGACCGCACCCTGGGTGACCGCATGGTCGGCGACGAGCGCTTCAAGCTGCTCTCGTTCACGGGCTCACCGGAGGTCGGCTGGCGCATGAAGGAGCGTGCCGGCAAGAAGCCGGTGGTGCTGGAGCTGGGCGGCAACGCCGGCGCCATCGTCGACGCGAGCGCCGACCTCGAGTGGGCCGTGAAGCGCGCCCTCGTGGGCTCGTTCTCCTTCAGCGGCCAGGTCTGCATCAGCGTGCAGCGGCTGTTCGTCCACGAGGCCGTGTGGGAGCCCTTCATGGAGCGCTTCGTGGCCGGCGCGGCTGCGCTCAAGACCGGCGACCCGCTCGATCCGGCGACGGACCTTGGCCCCATGGTCGATGCCGGCGCGGTCGAGCGTACCGAGCGCTGGGTGGCTGAGGCCGTGACCGACGGGGCGCGGGTGCTCACGGGCGGCCATGCCGACGGCCTCTTCTTCGAGCCGACCGTCATCGTCGACGCCGAGCGCTCGTCCCGGGTCTGCACCGAGGAGGCCTTCGCGCCGCTGGTGGTGGCCTTCCCCTTCGCCGACATCGAGGAGGCCTTCGCCGAGGTCAACGCCAGCCGCTTCGGGCTGCAGGCCGGGGTCTTCACCAATGACCTGGCGCACGCCTGGCGCGCCTTCGAGACGCTCGAGGTCGGCGGCGTGGTCATCAACGACGTGCCCACCTATCGTGTCGACCACATGCCCTACGGCGGGATCAAGGACAGCGGCATCGGACGTGAGGGCCTGCGCTGGGCCATCGAGGACATGACCGAGCTCAAGCTGATGGTGGTGGCGCAGCCCGGCTGAGGGCAGGGGATCCGGCGGTCCTGCCCCGGCGGTCCTGCCCCGGGGTGTGTATTTCGGGCCATTCCGTCATGGTCCGTGAGGGTGTCGAATAGCCCTACCAGCCACGCGCTGGCACTATGCGACTACCTCACCCCCGCCCATCTCGCCGCCCGACCGCACGGTTCCTTGGCAACGCTCGCCTGGTCCGGATCCGGCTCTGGTTGGCCATGCTCGGCCTGGCGGTGCTGCCGATGGTGGGGGTCGTCCTGCTCATGAACGCGCTCCGGACGGAGGAGCCGCCGAGCACGGCCGGACAGCACGCGTGGGAGACGGCGGAAGCCGCCGCCGACCTGACCGCCACCGTGCGGGCGCTCGAGGCCCGCCTGCTGGCCGTGGCCGCCGACGCCGACCTGCGCAAGCTCGTCGACGGGGTCGACGGCACCGGGGAGCGCGCCACGGCCACCAAGGCCATCTCCATGCTGGAGATGGGTGATGTCGGACTCATCGAGGGCCTCTGCATCACGCGTGCGCTCGACGGCACACAGGTGCCCATCGACGTGCCCGGAGGCATCTCCAGCGGCACCGACGCCTGCGGCTCCGCGACCGTCGTCGAGGACGCCCTCGCGTCCCCACCCGGCGGTGTCGCCACGGCCACGATCTTCGGGAGCGATCGCACGCGCCGCCTCATCATCGCCACCGAGATCATGGGCGCTGCCCGCCGCAGCTCCGGCGTCATCAGCGCGGAGGTCAGCCTGCGCGACCTCTTCGCCATGACCCCCAGCGCTGCCGGCATCGGCACCAGTGCTGCACTCGTGGACATCGGCACCAGCAACATCATCGCCGGCGCCCGCACCGACGCGGTCATCTCCGGGACCGACATCGAAGGGACGCGACCGCTGGGCAGCCTGCGCGTCCAGGTGGCCGGTATCCTGAGCGGCTTCGAAGGCACGGCCGAGGCCCTGGCCGACGCCGGGTGGGCCGCCACGGCAGCGCCCCTGTGGTCCACCGACGACGGTACCCGTTTCGGGCTCATCCATCTCTGGCCCTCGGTGCCGGAGCCCTCGGTCGACCCGCTCCCGTTCGTGCTTCTCGGCTTCATGGTGCTGGTGCTGCTCGTGACCGTGGTGGTGGCGCGCACGTTCCTGCAGCCCTTCGACGACCTGGCGCAGTCGCAGGCGCAGCTGGAGGTGCTCTACCGCGAGGCGCGCGAGGACTCGCTGCACGACGGCCTTACCGGGCTGGGCAACCACCGCTCCTTCCAGGAAGAGCTCGACCGGCAGCTCGACCTCTACCGACGGCACCAGGTGCCGGTGGCGCTCATGCTCATCGACCTCGATGACCTCAAGGTGGTCAACGACACCGAGGGCCACCCCGCCGGTGATCAGCTGCTGCTGGGCATGGCCAACGCCATCCGCGACACCCTGCGCTACGGCGACCGCGCCTTCCGCATCGGCGGCGACGAGTTCGCGGTGCTCCTGCCCCACACCGACGCCGATGACGCCCTCATCGCGGCCAACCGCCTGCGGCACTTCTGCCTGCGCCCGGCCGCAGGTGAGCGGGTCATCCCGTTCTCCGGCGGCATCTCCTCCGTGCCGCAGCTGACGGTGGACCGCAACGAGATCTTCCGCCAGGCGGACGCGGCACTCTATCGCTGCAAGCGCTCTGGGCGTGGGACGGTGGCCGTCTTCGACGCCGATCGCGATCTGGTGCCCGAGCAGGCCCACGGCGAAGGCTCGGCCACGGCCGTCCGCGACATCATCCGTGCCCGCAACCTCAAGCCGGTCTACCAGCCCATCGTCGACCTGCGTGATGGTTCGGTCCTGGGCTTCGAGGGGCTCATCCGGCCGGGTGCCTCCTCGTCCTTCTCCAACCCCGGCCAGCTCTTCGCCGCCGCCGCCGCCTCGGGCCGCACCACCGAGCTCGACCTGGCCTGTTTCGAGGTCGTGGCCGCCGGCGCTGCCCAGATCGATCCCCAGCAGGTCGTGACCATCAACCTCAGCCCGCAGACGCTGGAGCTGGAGGACTTCACCTCCTCCTGGCTGCTGGAGATCCTGGCCCGCTATGGGATCAGCCCGGGTCGCGTCATCGTCGAGCTGACCGAGCGCGAGGCCATCACCGACCTCGATCGGCTGCGGCGCAACGTGGCCTCGCTCCAGCGCGCCGGCGTGCGCCTCGCGGCCGACGACGTGGGCGCCGGCAACGCCGGCCTCCGTCTGCTCAGCCAGGTCCGCTTCGACATCATGAAGATCGACCTCTCGCTGGTGCAGGACGGAGCCCAGCACGAGTCCTCGCGCGCGGTCGTGCGGTCGCTCATGGACCTCGCTGCGCGCCAGGGTGCCGTGGCCATCGCCGAGGGCCTCGAGACGGCCGAGCAGCTGCGCTCGCTGCGAGAGCTGGGCATCACCACCGGCCAGGGCTATCTGCTGGGTCGGCCCAGTCCCAACATCGGGCTGGCCTCGGTCGACATCGAGGCGCTCGCCGCCGGCACCATCATCGTGGGCAGCGCCATGCCGACGCCCGCGACCACGCCGGTGCCGCCCTCGCCGCACGGCGCCACCTGGGGCGCGGGTCGAGGCCCCCGCCTCCGACGCGCTCGGAAGCAGTCCAGCCTAGGGCCCTACACTCGCTGCGTGGAGACGCAGCAGATCATCCAGAGCCTCAGCTATGTCACGTGGGTCCTGCTGGGCGGCCTCGCCCTCGGCAGCTTCGCGCTCACCTGGTGGCTCAGACAGACGACCGACGCCACCTCCGGCTTCCTCGGCTTCAGCGCCATCCTCGCGGCCGTCTTCGGCCTGGGCTGGCTGATGGTGGAGTGGGGCCTGCCCGAGCCGGTGGACCTCGACATCGGCTACCTGGGGGAGCTCGACGAGCCCCGCCGGGCGGCGATCGCGCTCTTCACCATCCTGGCGCTCGCGGCGGGCGTCCGTTTCCGGCGCGGTGGACGGGCGCTGTGGCTGGGCGCAGGGGCGATCCTCGCCGGCGTGGCCGCGCTCTTCCTGGGCGCCTGGAGCTGGGGTGCGGCGGAGCCCATCTCCATCTCCATCTTCGTCCAGCTGATGGCGCTCGCGGCCATCACCGGCGGCTCCCTGGCCGCGGTCGTGCTGGCGCACTGGTACCTGGTCACGCCCAAGATCTCGGAGCGGCCGCTCATCGTCACGACCCAGCTGCTGATGCTGGTGCTGGTCATCCAGCTGCTGCTCTTCGGTGTCTGGGCCGCCGCCGGCATGCCCGACTTCGAGCCCTTCGAGATCCTCACGGGCGACAACCTCGTCTTCGTCTGGTTGCGCCTGCTGGTGGGCCTGGTGGCACCGCTGGTGCTGACCTGGATGGCCTGGCGGACGGCGATCACGCGGTCGATGGAATCGGCCACCGGCCTGCTCTATATCGAGTTCGCGCTGGTGATGGCCTCCACCATCGTGGCCACCGGCCTGCTCTTCGGCGAAGGCATGCTGGTCTAGCCATGCGCATCACCGTCAGGCTGTTCGCCCTGCAACGCGCCCAGACCGGGCTGCGGAGCCACGTCCTCGAGCTTCCCCAAGGCGCCGACGTGAGCGCCGCCTGGCAGGCCCTGGTGGCGGAGCTGCCAGTGATCGCCGGCGCGGAGAGCAGCGTTCGCTTCGCCCGGAACGGCACCTACGTCGGTGCGGACGAGCCGCTCGCGGAGGGGGATGAGCTGGCCGTCATCCCGCCGGTCGCCGGTGGCTCGGCCGACCTGCCCCCACGCTATCGCCGGCTCCAGGTGCAGGCCGGCACGCTCGACGAGGGCCTGCTCGACGAGCTGCGCCGCGAGGCCGCGACCGACGCCGATGGTGCCGTGGTCGTCTTCGTGGGCCAGACGCGCGATTCGGCGGGAACGCCCGCGCCCGGCCAGGAAGCGGAGGCGGCGCGCTTCGCGGGACAGACCGTGGTCGGCCTGAGCTACGAGGCCTTCGAGCCCATGGCCCTGGCCGTGCTCGATGAGATCGCCGACGAGATCGAAGCGCGCACCGGCGTGCGTCGCCTGGCCGTGGTCCACCGCGTCGGCGAGGTGGGCCCAGGGGAGTCGAGCGTCATCATCGTGGTCGCCTCGCCGCACCGAGCCCAGGCCTTCGAGGCCTGCCGCTACGCCCTCGAGGAGCTCAAGGCACGTGCGCCCATCTGGAAGGCGGAACGCTTCGCCGGCGGGAGACGTGTGGCTGGGCACGCCGGCTCGCCACGGTCCCGACGGTGGCGATGCGCGCGACGACTAGGCCCGCGGCCCGGTTGCGGCTACGATTCAAGGCATGACCGATCCCGCACGCCGAGCCAAGCCGGTCGGGCCTCCGCCTCCTGGCGGGACGCAGCGGCCCCCAGCCCCAGGTGCGTCGTCCCGGCAACCACCGCCCGGCGCCCCTGGCGACGGCTCGTACCAGGCACCACCCGGACAGCCGTACGTACGCGTCTATCGCTGGGACTCGAGCCGCGGCTCGTTCCCCTGGTTCGCCATCCTGCTGCTGGTGTTGGGTGCCGGCCTGCTCATCGAGATCCTCATCCCCGACCTCTCGTTCGGCTCCCTGTTCATCCTCGCCGCCGGCCTGGCCTTCGGTGCGGCCTGGCTCTGGGGTGGGGTGGTCGGCGCGACCATGCCGGCGCTGGTGCTGACGGCCTGGGGCCTGGCCAGCGTGGGCCGGGACTTCGACGTCCTCGTCGGAGACGGCTGGAACACGCTCTTCATCGGCCTCGCGTTCCTCATCGGCTGGGGCCTCGCGCGCGTGCAGCAGGTGCGCCGCGAGTACGCCCTCTATCTCGGCGTCATCCTGGGCGTCATCGGCCTGGCCGACACCTCCGACGCGCTGCCCTTCGACCTCAGCTTCGCCGTGGTCATCCCGCTCGTGATGATCGGCCTGGGGGTCTACCTCGTCTGGCAGAGCCGTATCTTCGAGCGCCGCTAGCCCAGGTAGCGTCGCTCCGGGTCCAGCACCTCACGCATCAGGCGTAGCTCCTCCGCGCTCGGCGGCGGCGTCTCGCGCAGGTCGGGCGAGACGTGGACCGGCCACTCCATGGCAGCGGTGATGTCATCGAGCGTGGAGCCCGGGTGGATCGTGTCGAGGCGCATCTGGCCGTCCTCGTCGAAGTGATAGACGCCCAGGTCGGTGACCACGACCGAGGGTCCGCGCCGGGCTCCCGGCGTGTTGCCCGGCGAGGTGCAGAAGTCGATCTTGTCGACGAAGGAGCGCCGAGACTGGCGCATGACCACGAAGACCTGCCGCGAGTGGAGCGCGATCTCGTTGGCGCCGCCCGAGCCCGGTAGTCGCACCTTGGGGGTGGCGTAGTCGCCGATGACGGTGGAGTTGATGTTGCCGAACCGGTCGATCTGGGCCGCACCGAGGAAACCCACGTCGACCAGGCCTCCCTGCAGGTAGAGCCCGAAGAGGTCGAGCTGCGACATCACTGCCAGCGAGCCGGTGACGATGGTGGGGTCCCCGATGGACAGGGGCAGGCGCGCCGGCTGGGCCCCGTAGGCCCCCGCCTCATAGATGAGCTCGAGCTCCGGTGCGACCGTGCGCAGGGCCAGGTTGACCGCGATGTTGGGCAGTCCGATGCCCACGAAGCAGACGCGCTGTCCGGCCAGCTCGCGCGCAGCCGCGGCGATCATCATCTCGTTGGGGGTATAGGCCGGCTCGCTCATCGGTACTCGCCATAGTCGATGGGCCCGGCCAGGGCGGTGCCCGACGGCCGGATCCGCTCGCGCACCTCCGCGCCCAGGAGGTCCATGTAGTGGGCTCGGTCGGCCACCCCGTGGACGTAGCGGTCGAGCCAGACGGCGGTCGCCTGCGGGTCCCGGGCGATGGCGTCCCACTCCACGTAGAAGGCGTTGTCGCGGTCGTAGTAGCCCTGGGCGAAGGACGGATGTGCCCCGAAGGGCTCCACCACGACCGCGTCGACGATGCGACCGGGCAGGACCGTGCGGTTCGGATCGGCCCGGATCACCGACTCGTCGACCAGCTCCTCCACCACCACGATGACGCGTTCCGCCGCGAAGGCCGCCTCTTTCTGTGAGCCCAGCAGGCCCCAGACCTGGGTGTCGCCGGCGGCGTCCGCGCGCTGGGCGTGGACGATGGTCACGTCAGGGTTCAGCGGCGGGACGACGTAGACGGTCTCGCCGTCGTAGGGCGAGACGAGCGGCTGGATGCGCGGGTTGACCCGCGGCATGTCGGTGCCGGTGTAGCTGCGCAGCGGATAGAAGGGCATGCGTGCGGCGCCGGCGGTGTAGCGCCCGACCATGCCGAAGTGGCTGTACTCCTCGATCTCCAGCGGCGGCTGCGGCCCTTCGGTCACGCGGCGGATGGCGTGCAGGCTGCCCACACCGGGGTTGCCCAGCCAGCCGAAGACGAGCTTGCGCGCCGTGCCCGCGGCGATCATCTGGTCGTAGATGACGTCAGGCGTCATGCGGATGAGCGTGAGGTCTCGCCGGCCCTGGCGGATGATCTCGTGACCGGCGGCGAAGCCGATGAGGTGGGTGAAGCCCTCGATGGCCACGCTGTCCCCGTCCCGCACCAGCGCCGCGATGGCCTCGCGCATGCTGGTCACCTTCGATGTGGTCACGCGCTCATCGTAGCGCCGGCTGCGCCTTCGCGAGTGGGTCCGCTACAGCGGCCCGGTGGCCTCCCACAGCGCGTCCTCGAGCTCCTCCACGGTGATGGCACCCTCGAACTTCGCCCGCACCAGGCCCTCCGCGTCGAGCACGATCACGTACGGCTCCGTGCGCAGCCCGAAGCGCTCCGTCCAGGGCGCCGACTGCAGCCAACCCTCTTCTGACAGCATGGGCTGCAGGTAGCCGTCCTTCATCCACATGAGGTAGGGCTCGACGTGGACGAAGTTGACGTCGGTAGGATGGCTGGCGGCCACCTCCTTGACCTTCTCGATGGTGGGCCCGCAGGTGGCCGTCTGGCAGAAGGCCGGCGTGACGAAGGCGATGACGGCGGGTTTGTCGGCCTCGATGGCGTCGAGGATCGAAAGCTCGTAGAAGCGCGGCACGGGGTCGGGGTCGCTGGAGATGCGGCCAAGGTCGCCGCCCACATCCGCGGCGGTGGGGGTGTCGATGAGCGGCGCCGGTGTGCCGATCGGCGGCGTGGAGGTCTCTTCCCACACGTCGTAGTCGATGCGCACGGTCTCGGTCGTGCCATCGGGGAAGGTGGCGTAGAAGCGCGTACCCCAGCGGCCCGCAGTCGGGGAACTCCACGTCGGCCGCGTACAGGCCGCGCAGGCCCTCGATGGCCCACAGGAAGCGCGAGTCGGACTCGAACACGACCGTGTCCGGATCGACGTCGCTGTCGTAGAACTCGAGGCGGACCTCGACGTCGGGTGCTGCCAACAGCCCACCGGCGGGGTCGGTCAGGCTGAAGAGGAAGCGGTTCTCGCCCACGGCGATCTCGGATGAGGCCAGCACGGGGATGATGTTGGGTACGGCCTGTGCCGCCACGGGCACGGCCGCCAGCGTCAGCAGCGAGGCGGACGCGAGCGCGAGTAGTCGGTTCATGGCTGCGAAGCCTACGACGCCGCGGCCGAACCCGCCGTGGGCCGCATGCCTGTCGTATCGACGGTGCCGCACACGCGTACGCTCGGGCCCATGATCGCCGTCCTCGGTGGCCTCGGCGCGGCCGTGGCCTGGGCCCTCGCCACGCTCGCGGGTGCCCGCGCTGCGCGGGTCATCGGGGCCTGGTCCACGACCGCGCTGGTCGTCTTCATCGGGCTCCTGGTGACCGTGCCGCTCCTGCTGCTGGAGGCGCCGGCCGCTCCGCTGGCCGGCGAGGACATCGCCTGGCTGGTGATCGCCGGGCTCGGCTACGCGCTGGGCATGATCTTCAACTACAGCGCCCTGGCAGGCGGAAAGGTGGCCGTGACCGCGCCCATCGTCTCGACCGAGGGCTCGATCGCGGCCACCCTTGCCGTGCTCACCGGTGAAGCAGCCTCTCCGCTGCTGGTGGTGATGCTGGCGACGATCGCCGTGGGTGTCTTCGTGGTGGCCCTGCAGCCGGGCGGCGGGGCCGATGCGCTGGCCGGCGGTGGCGCCCGCTACGTCGTCTTCGCGTGCTCTCGGCGATGATCTTCGGGCTGGGCCTGTATGCCGCAGGACGCGCGAGCGACCTGGTGCCGCCCAGCTTCGTGGTCGTCGCGGGACGGATCGCGGGCGTGCTCGTCATCAGCCTGCCGCTGGCGCTGACCCGCCGGCTGCGCTTCGAGCGGCAGGTGCTGCCGTTCATCGTCATCGCGGCCGTGGCGGAGGTGGTGGGCATGTATCTCTTCGCCTGGGGTGCCGCCGAGTCCATCGCCGTCACCTCCGTGCTCTCGACCCAGTTCGCGGTCATGGCTGCGCTGGTCGCCCACCGGCTCGGCGAGCGCATCAGCTCACGCCAGTGGGCCGGCGTCGCGGCAGTGACCGTGGGTGTGGTGGTCATCACCCTCACCCGCCTCTAGACGGTCACCGCCGCTGCCGGTCAGTCGACGTCTACCAGCCGGCTGTGGCCCGAGAGCTGGGCGACGGCCTTCTTGAAGACGTCGGAGAGGTCCGTGCTGGCGCCCGACGTCTTGGGCAGGCAGAAGTAGTTGTCGCCGTCGTCGTTCTCGGTCCCGGGGCAGCCGTTGTCGTTGGCCGACGCGGTGGCCATGGCCGCGAGCAGGTCGGGAGCCGACTTGCCCTGCCAGGCGCCGTACGTGTCCTGGCAGATGTGGTCCTGCTGGACGTTCAGGCCGAAACCGACGGCATAGATCTCGATGCCCTTGGCCTTGGCCGCGACGGCGGCGTCATGCGCATCGGCGCAGTAGTTGCGTGAGGCCCGGACCGACGCGTTCGCCGAGTTGTTGGGCTTGCCGTCGCTGAGCAGGAGGATGGCCTTGACCGCGTCTGCTGCGGCCGTAGGTCTCGAGCTCCCAGGTGGCCATGCGCACGGGGTCGGCCAGATCGGTGCCCTGGCCGCTCGAGTTGTCGAAGCAGGCGATGGCCCGGGCCATGGGGCTGTCGCTCCTGGTGTAGTCCTGGTCGAAGCTGGCGCCTGTGCCCGAGAGTCCCACCGGGACCCACGTGCGCAGGTCGCCCGGGGCGGTGGCGCTCCAGGGGCTGGAGTTGTCGGCCGTGGCCGCGCAGCCGTTGGCGGTCCGGCTTCGATGCAGCATGCCCAGGCCGATCCATTGCAGGCGTGGGTCGTAGACCGCACGCACGGAGTCGGCCGCGGAACGTGCGTTCTGCGTGTCGACGCCGTTCATGGAGCCGGTACGGTCCAGGATCATCACGAGGTCCACGGGGATCTCCGGGGGTTCGCCACAGGCGCCCTTGCAGGCCGCTGCCGTGCGCGCACCGGTGCTGCCCTCGAAGACGCCCAGGATGGGTGCGAAGTTGTAGTCGACCGTGGCCGGGCTGCTGACCACGAGCGTGTTGCACACGTGGCCGAGGGTGGGATCGCAGGTCGCGTAGGCGATATCGCCGTCGACCGTCCAGGCCGCGCCCACGCCGGGATCGCAGACGGTGGGCACGTCCGAGGTGCGGGCCACGCCGCTCTCGGCTCCGATGAGGCACCGGAACTCGACGTCGACGTCGGCGTCGGGCAGGCCGCCCGGGTAGTTCAGCTGGACGTAGTCGCGAGCCAGCTGCTCGGCTCCAGCCGGGTCGTCCTTGAGCAGGCCGACGCCGGCGAGGGCGCCCGCGTCGAGGGCGTTGTAGAGGTCGAAGTTGGCCTTGCGCAGCAGGCCCTGGTCGAGAACGAGGGCGGCGGCACCGAGGATGACGGTGAGGAAGATGGCGAAGAGCACCAGTGCCTGGCCGCCCTGGCGGTCACGGGCCTGGCGCGCGCCCGTCGTGGGCGGTCGGTTGGAGAGGGTGCCCTTGCGGGCCCAGTAGCGGAAGTTCACGTCGATCGTCCTTCGTGTAGGTGCGGCGAGCCGGGGAGGAGGGGGTCCGGCTCGCCGCGGCGTTGGTTCGCTGCCTCGCGGGGGAACGCCGTGTGGAAGGGACGGGGAAGGGCGCTACTCGATGCGCATCTTCAATTCGGACGAGAGCGGGATCTCGGTGCCGAAGAGGACGGGGAAGAAGACCGTGTACTTGTAGTCGACGGTCACCTTGGTGGCGTCGCCTGGCAGCCACATCGGGTTCGTGCAGGCGGCGAAGACACCGCCGGACGGGCGCTCGCAAGCGACGGTGACGCTGAGCTTGCTGCCGTCGAGGTTGCCGGCCATCTCGCGGACGCGCTGTTCGATGGCAGCGGTGTTGCCCGGATCGATGACGCCGAGTCGTGCGCCTTCGCGGGCGGCGTTGACGAGGGTCAGGTCGGAGTAGATACCCAGGCCGAAGTCGAACATCCCGGCCACGACCAGGAAGAAGACGGGCAGGATGATGGCGAACTCCACGAGCGCCTGGCCGCGGCCGCGCTCGCGCTTGTCCTTGGGGCTGGCGACCTCGTCGCGTCCCTCGAGAACGGTGGTGTTGGTGGTACGCATCGCGTTCCTCCGGCTAGCCCCCTGAAGAGAGGTGTGCGTCCTGGCCGGAGGCTTCGCGATGTTGGCTCGCGTCGCCGGAGAGGTTCCAGCCCTGACGTCAGGGGGGAGGCAGTACCGAAGTTCTATCAGCCGGGTACCGCTCTGGTAAGGACCACCAACCGCACCCATCAGCACCTACCCGCCAAAACGTTGCGCCGGCGAACCACTCGAGGCCCCGAATCCGTGGGTGGCGACTAGTACTTCTGGCACTGACGGGCGTCCTCGGCGACCGGCTGGCGCCATCGGCGACGGGCTGGCGCGGGCTATGCCGTGGGCGCCTCATGCGGCCAAGCGGGAGCAGCGGGCGCCCCGGACAGGCCGCCATCCCGGCCAAGTGAGTCCCGGGCGGCATGGATCGGCCACGAGGGTGGCCGTTCGAGTCCGTCGGGGCATCGTCGTGGGCCGGCGTGGTCGTCCCAGTCGTGGGCGGCATAGGACACGGCCGGAAACGCCACCAACCGTCGCGCTCACGCCGGAAACGCCACCCACCGTCGCGCTCACCACCGTCGCGCTCACGCCGGCAGCGCCCCAGCCGGCGCCCACCGCGCCGGCAGCGCCAGCGCTTGCCCCGGCAGCGTCCGCGCTACCAGCGCTCCTGCGGCGCTACTGGGCCCTGGCGGCGACGGCCGCGACCGCCTCGGCCAGCACGGCGAGGCCGCTGGCCATGGTGGCCTCGTCGATGACCAGGGGCGGGGAGAGGCGCACGGACTTGTGCCCGCAACCGAGCACCAGCAGGCCCCTCGTGAAGGCCTCGTACTCGAGCGCCTCGGCCTGCTCGGGCGTGGCCAGCTCGAGTGCCAGCATGAGGCCCAGCCCGCGGGTCTCGACGACCAGCCCGGGGTGGTCGGCGGCGATGGCCTCAAGTGCTGCGAGGCCCTGCCGGCCACGCGCCTCAGCGTTCTCGATGAGGCCGTCCTGCAGCAGCTCGATGGTGCTGAGGGCGGCCGCACAGGCCACGGGGTTGCCGCCATAGGTGGAGCCGTGGGCGCCCTTGCCCCAGGCTTCCATGATCTCCGCTCGCGCGACCATCGCCGCGAGCGGCATGCCCGAGGCGAGGCCCTTGGCGCTGAGCAGGATGTCCGGCTCCACACCGAAGTGCTCGATGGCCCACATCCTGCCGGTCCGTCCGGCGCCCGACTGGATCTCGTCGGCGATCAGCAGGATCCCGTGGCGGTCGCAGAGCTCGCGCAGGCCGGTGATGAAGCCTGCCTCGGGCACGACGTAGCCGCCCTCGCCCTGGACCGGCTCGACGATCATCGCGGCCACTTCGTCTGCCGGCACGAGCTTGTCGAAGAGCACCTCCTCGAACCAGGCAAGGTCGGCCTCGTGGCCGTAGGGCGCGTGGTAGATGCCGCTGACGAGGGGAGTCAGGCCGGCGTGATACTTGGCCTTGGAGGCGGTCAGGCTGACCGCGCCCATGGTGCGACCGTGGAAGCCACCCAGGAAGGCCACCACCGCCGGCCGACCGGTGGCCACGCGCGCCAGCTTGAGGGAGGCCTCGACGGCCTCAGCGCCGCTGTTGCCGAGGTAGACGCGCTTGGGGCCCGAGATGGGAACCGACTCGGCGATGGCCTCACACGTACGGGCGTAGATCGGCGGGTAGAAGTCAGAGGCGCTGTAGTGGACAAGCTCGTCGGCCTGGTCCTTGATGGCCCCGATGACGGCAGGATGCGAGTGGCCCGTTGAGTTGACCGCGATGCCCGCGCAGAAGTCGACGAAGACGTTGCCGTCGATGTCCTCCACCTCCGCGCCTCGCCCGCGGACAGGCACGAAGGGGTAGGCGCGCGGCAGGCTCGGCGATGACCAGCTTCGATCGTACGCCACGTGTGCCCGGGCCCGGGGGCCGGGCACCTCCGTCACGAGGCGTGGGGCGATGTCCTGGTCCACTTCAACGAGCTTCGCCTGGGTCACGAACTACTCCTTCGATAACGTCATCCCTGTGCATGAATCCTATGCATCGTGCATGGCGAGTATAGGGCTAGCCATCGGCCGGCGAGACCTCGACTCCACCGGTCGCAAGGCGGTCTCCGGTGACCGAGCCGTTGACCTCGTCGACCCCCGAGCGTGGGTCGTCCGGGGGCGGCGCTTCGTCGCGATGGCTGGGCCACTCGGGCCCGCGCGACGCTCGAGAACGTGTCCCCGTCATCCCGGCGACGGTGGCGGCGAGACGCGCCCTCGAGTCACCTCAGTCGACGATGGTGTGCGACTGCTCACGCAGGAAGAGCGCCACGTAGTACGGACCAAGGGCTGACTTGCCCGTCGAGCCGGAACCCTTCCAGCCGCCGAACGGCTGCACGCCCGGCCAGGCGCCGGTGGTGGCGCCGGCACGGCGATTGACGTAGAGCACGCCCGTGTGGATGCCCTCGAGGAACTGCTCCACCTCTGCCTCGACCTCGCTGTAGATGCCCGCGGTCAGGCCATAGACGACACCGTTGGAGAGCTCCAGGGCCTCCTCGAGCGAGTCCACCGGCGCCACCGCCGTGAAGGGCACGAAGAGCTCGTCACGGAAGAGGCGGTGCTCGAGGGGCAGGTTGCCCACGACCGTCGGCTCCACGTAGAAGCCGCGCGCGAGGTCGCCGTCGGTGGGGTTCTCGCCGCCGGTGAAGACCGTGCCCTCGGCGCGGGCTTCGGCCACGGCTTCGTTGAAGCGATCGACCGCACGCTGATCGGTCACCGGCCCCAGGAAGGTGCCGCGTTCCAGCGGGTCGCCCAGGGTCAGGGCCTCGGTCTTCTCGACCAGCTTCTGGACCAGTTCGTCATGCACCTCGCGCTGCACGTAGACGCGGCTGTTGGCCGAGCACTTCTGCCCGCCGAAGCCGAAGGCCGCGCGCATGATGCCCTCAGCGGCCTTGTCGAGGTCGGCGCTGTTCATGACGATGGCCGGGTTCTTGCCGCCCATCTCCACGATGCACGGTCGTGGGTAGGCCTTGGTGAAGCTGCGCTGCAGCCCCATGCCCGACCTCGTAGGAGCCGGTGAAGACGATGCCGTCGAGGTGCAGGCTGTTGGCCAGCTCGTCACCGACGGTCTGGCCGGGGCCCATGACCAGGTTGCAGACACCGTCGGGCACGCCCGCGTCGCGCAGGGCCTCCATCAGCAGCACGCCGCTCAGGGCGCCGGTGCTGGCGGGCTTGAACACGGCCGTGTTGCCGGCGATGAGGGCACCAGCCGACCGGCCCGGCGGCCAGGGCCAGGGGGAAGTTGAAGGGAGCGATGACGCCGAAGACGCCGTACGGTCGCATCACCGAGCGGGTGTGGGTCGCGGCATCACCGAGATCGTCCATGGGCTTGCGGTAGAAGTCGTTCTCGACCGCGATGCGCGCGTAGTAGCGGATGAGGTCGGCAGACTCCTCCACCTCACCCAGGGCCTCGAGCCGGTTCTTGCCGACCTCGATGGCCATCAGCGCGGCGTACTCCATGACCCGTTCGCTGATGAGGTCGCCGGCGCGGATCATGATCTCGACGCGCTTCTCCCAGCCCAGCGCGTTCCAGGCCGGCTGTGCCGCCCGCGCCGCCGCGATGGCGTCCTGCACGTCCGTGCGGGTGCCCTTGGCGAAGCGACCGACGAGGATGTCCTGGTCGATGGGAGAGCGCAGCTCGAACTCGCCGTCCCCCGCTCGCTCCCGGCCGCCGATGATGTTGGGGTGCCCGCCGCCGAGGCGCCCGCGAGCGGCCACGAGCGCCGCCTCGAAGGCGGCATGCAGCTCCTCGTTGTCCGCGCTGAGCGTGGCGTACGTGATCTTGGTGCGCGGTGCGTCGGTCATGATCCTGCGGTTACCTCGTGGCATCGATCTCGTGGCTCGATCCTGCGTCGCGCGCAGGGTCGCGTCTGCCTCCGAGTCTACTCTGGGCCGTCGCCTCGGGAGCACTCCTGGCCGGCGCCACGGCAGCCCCCGAATCGGGACGGCCGCCCCGTCGCCGGAGCGGCCGCTGACCGTGCTGGGTGGTGTCGTGCTACGCGGTCTCTGCCTGCTCCGAGCCGCGCGCCTGGACCGTGCGGAAGCAGTCCGAGCAGTAGACCGGCTTGTCCATGCGCGGCTTGAAGGGCACCTGCGCAGCGTTGCCGCATTCGGAGCAGATGACCGCGAAGTACTCGCGCGCGGCGCGCTGCTCGCCGCGCTCGTAGCCGCGCGGGCCGCCGATGTCACGCGAGTCGTAGCCGCCCGAGTCGCGCATGGCGCGGCGTGCCGCCCGACAGCTCGGACAGCGCTTGGGATCGGACACGAACCCCTTCTCTGCGTAGAACTCCTGGTCGGCAGCGGAGTGGATGAACTCCACGCTGCAGTCGACACATGTGACGGTTCGATCCGTATACGACACCTGCTTGACCTCCTGGGGCGCGATAGCTTGCATCTTCGGTCCGGTGAGCTCGCCGGGCAGGCTGAAACAGGAGGGCCATGGCGTCTGGAGTGCCGGGCGCCGCGTATGCCAGTTCTGTCCCGAGGTCCCGCTCTGGTGGGGCGCACCGGAATGCTCGAGCGAGGTTACACCGAGGCCGCAGAACCGGCAACGACGGCCCCTTCCACGCTTGGGTCGCGGGCGTCCGGGGCTGCTCGCGCCGATGCGCGTCCGATGAGTACCGCCCGCCAAGGGGACGGAGGTAGCGGCGTCAGGGCCGGGGTCCAGTGGCACAATGGGCACGGTCGTCCGAGACGTCGCCTGCCTGCCGCGCAGCGACCAGAGGGAAAGGGGATCCTGCCCACCATCATGCCGTCCTTGCTCCATCTTGCGGATGTCCATCTCGGCGCGCGCCATGCCGACATGGGCTGCGGCCGCGGTCAAGCAGCGAGCGCGGCAGGCGGCTGCCTTCACGCGCGCCGTCGATGAAGGGCTCAAGGCCGGCGTGGACGCGGCCCTCATCTGCGGTGACCTCTTCGACTCCAACGCCCAGCCTCGCCGCTCGGTGGAGGCGGCGGTGGCGGAGCTGCGGCGGCTGACCGATCGTGGCGTGCACGTGGTCATCATCCCCGGCACCCACGACGTCTACGACAAGCGCTCGATCTACCGTGCGTTCGATCTGGCCAGCATGGCCGGGTTGCCGCGCGGCAGCGACCTCCTGACGGTGCTCACGCCAGAGGTCCCCGAGCTGCTGCTCAAGGACCTCGACCTCATCGTCTATGGCCGCGTCTTCGCCACCAAGCGTGCGCCGCGCAGCCCGCTCGCCGGCTTCGACGTGCGCGCCGACGACCGCGCCGCCTGGAAGGTGGGCATGATCCACGGCTCTCGCCAGATCCCCGGCCGCGTCGAGAGCGACGAGGTCATCTTCTCCGACGCCGAGGTCGCGGCCTCGGGCCTCGACTACCTCGCGCTGGGGCACTGGCACAGCTTCTCGAGCGGGCGCGCGGGTGGCACCACCTGGGCCTACGCCTGGCGCGCCCGAACCGGTCGCCGTGGACCAGGACGGCGCCGGTTCCGTCTGCCTCGTGCAGCTGGCCGACGGCGCAGGCGGCGCCAGCAGCGTGCAGGTGGAGCGCCTGCGTGTGGGCCGCACCGTCTTCCGTGCCGAGTCCGTCGATGCCGCAGAGGTGGGTAGCCAGGCCACGCTCGTGGCGCGACTGCGGGAGCTGGCCGACCCGGACCTCGTGCTCTCGGTCAGCATCGACGGCATCGCGCCCGATCGCCTGGAGCTCGACACCGACGAGCTGGAGCGCACGCTGGCGGACGAGTTCCTGCACATCCGCGTCCGAGATCGCTCTGCGACGGAGCTGGCCGATGCGCCCGACCTGCCCCAGGACACGGTGGCCGGCGCGTTCGTGCTGGACCTCAAGGCGCGCATCGCGGCGGCGGAGGCCACGGGCGATGCCGCGGCCGCCGAGCAGGCTCGCCAGATCCTGCGGCTGGGCCGGCGCCTGCTGCTCGACGACCCCGATCACGTGACGCTGCCCTAGCCATGCGTATCACCCGCCTGCGACTCACCGACTTCAAGACCCACGAGGAGCTGGAGATCGAGCCGGCCGCCGGGCTGACCATCGTGCGTGGTCCCAACGAGGCCGGCAAGTCGACCATCCAGCAAGCGATCGAGCTGGCGCTCTTCCGCAAGGCCGACGCCAACCGCGAGGACATTCGCCAGGCCTGGACCTGGGGCTCGTCCGAGCCACCCAGCGTCGAGCTCGACTTCGAGGTCGACGGGACCACGGCCAGCGTGCGCAAGCGCTTCGGCGGCGCGCGCTCGGAGGCGGAGCTGACCGTGGGTGGCCAGACCATCCGCGACTACACGCTCATCGGCGACGAGCTGGCCGACCTCACGGGCGTGCCCACGGAGGCGTTCTTCCGGGCGACGGCCAGCGTGGGCCACAGCGAGCTCGACGCGATCGGCGGGGATGAGCCGGCCATCGGCGATCGCCTGCAGAAGGCCATCAGCGGTGCCGACCGGGGTACGGCCAAGGCCAAGAAGAAGCTGGAGGCCGCCGTCCATCGCTACCGCACCGAGGGGCACAAGAACCCCGGCCTGCTGAAGGTCGGGCGCGAGCAGATCTCGAGGCTCGAGCGCGACCTGGCAGAGGGGGAGGCCGCCCTTGCCCGTCTGGAAGCCGATCGCGCCCAGTGGGTGGAGGCCAACGAGCGGCGCGAGGAGCTCGAGCTCAAGCTCACCCGCCAGCAAGCCGACCTGGCTGAGGCCCAGCGGGCCCTGGCCCTGGCCCAGAAGCGCGACGCTGCGCAGGATCGCTACACGCGCCTCAAGCGGGCTGCGGAGCTGACCGAGTCCCAGGCCGAGGTCCGGCGCGAGCTGCCCACCTCCCTGTCCCTGGCCCAGCTGCGCACCTCGGTGTCACGCGCCCAGAGCCTTGAGTTGGAGCTCTCGGAGCTGGAGGCTGAGATCGACACCGCGGTCGAGGCAGCCCAGGCGGAGGCCCCCGACCTGGTGCCCCCGCGGCCCATGCGCTGGCTGGGGGCCGCGGCCATGCTCGTGCTCATCGGCTGGCTGGCCATGTTCCTGCTTCGTGACTCCGGCGTGCTGGGCGTGGTCGTCGTGGCCGTCATCGCGGTCGGCGTGCTGCTGACCCTGGTGCAGGCCTTCCGGCAGGCGCGCAAGCGGCGCATCTACGGCCTCACCATGCAGCTGGCTGAGGCGGAGGCCACGGCGCGCCAGGAGCATGCCCGTAGCCGGCAGGATGACTATCGCCGGGTGCGACGTGAGCTCGAGGGCACGCTGGAGGCCCTTGGTGCCGCCGATGTGCGAGGCGCCGAGTCCATCCTGGCCACGACCGAGAAGCAGACCGAGCGGCTGGCCCAGATGGAGGGTGAGCTGCGCGGCCTCGGCTTCGACGAGGCCAACATCCGGCGACTGGAGGAGGCGCGCGACCAGTCCGCCAACGAGGCCGAGCAGGCAGCGCACGCGCTCGCGGCCATGGGCAGCCTGGCGGAGGACCCCGAGCGCGCGTCACAGAGCGCACAGCGACAGGTGGCGCTCACGGCACCGGCGCAGAGATGCCGCACGCTCGGAGGCGGACCAGGCCCAGGGACGGGTCGACGCCAACCAGGTCGATGCCGAGCTGGTGGCCGGCCTCGCCGAGCGCCTGGCTGCCGCTCGTGACCAGCAGGCCGAGCTCGAGCGGCGGCTGCTCGTGTACCAGGGCACCCTCGCGGCCATCGACACGGCTGAGGCCGCCACGCTCAAGACCGCGGCCCGCTATCTCGAGGAGCGCATGGGCCCTGCCATCGCGGCCGTGACGGACGGGCGCTACGACGACATCGAGGTGGATGAGAAGAGCCTCGCCTTCAGGGTTCGGGCGCCCGAGACCGGCGAGTTCGTGGAGGTCGGCCAGCTTTCGCAGGGCACCGCCGACCAGCTCTTCCTGGCGGCGCGCCTGGGGCTGGTGCGGCTGGTGACGCTCGACCGGCGTCCGCCGCTCATCCTCGACGACCCCTTCGTGACCTTCGACGCTGCCCGCGGCGAGCGAGCCCTGCGACTGGTCAAGCGGATGGCGCAGGAGCACGGCTTCCAGGTGCTCTACCTCACCTGCAGCGACCGCTTCGACAAGCTCGCTGACAAGCTGGTGGTCCTGCCTGGTCCCTCGGCCGATCGCGTGCTGGCCCACCCGCGGCGACCGGCCGCGCCGGCGGCGGACGGAGGCGCTCCGGCTTGGGGCGACCTCGTGGCCCCTGCGCCCGACCACGGCGCAGCCACGGTGCCGGGTGCCCCTGCGCCGGCGGAGACCCCTGCGCCGACCTTGCGATTCGCGCCCGACCCCCGGCCCAACCCCGATCCGGTGGCGCCGCGTCGGGTGGAGGCGGAGGAGCCGGTCAGCCGCCCCGTCTTCGGCCAGGCGCTCGAGCAGGAGACGTCGTCCGCGGCACGCCTGGCCCGGCTGCGGGCAGCCAGGGCCGCCGCGGAGGAGGGGACCGACCCGCTGGAGTCACTCCGGCGCGCGGCCCGGGACGCAGGCGAGGCTGAGCGCCACACCGGGGTGGCCGACCCCTTCCGACTGGCCGACGACGACCAGGACGGAGCGACCGGCTGAACCTGCTCGCACCGCTCCTGTCCCTCGTGGCCGCCGCCTCATGGGGGATCGGTGACTTCTCCGGCGGCATCGCCACGCGCCTCTCCAACAACTTCGTGGCCGTGTTCCTGGCCCAGGGCGTGGGCCTCGCGGTGGCCGCTGGGCTGCTGTTGCTCAGCGGTGAACCGATGCCCTCGACGGAAGCCCTGGCCTGGGGTGCCGCAGCGGGCATCGCCGGCGCCTTCGGGCTGGGGTCCTTCTACCTTGCCCTCAGCCGCGGCACGATGGGCCTGGTGGCGCCGGCCGCGGCACTCCTCTCGGCCGCCTGGCCGGCGGCCTTCGCCCTGCTCACCGGTGACAGCGTGAGCACGCTGGCGCTCGCAGGCATGGCCATCGCGCTCATCGCGATCGTGCTCATCTCGCTCCCCGACCGCCGCATGGGCACGCCGGTGATACCCACGTACCACGGCTCGCGCCGCAACGAATGGCTCCTGATCCTGGGTGCGGCCGTGGGCTTCGGCAGCTTCTTCCTCCTGATCGACGCCTCGCACGGCGCCGGCGGTGCCGTCTGGTGGCCCCTCTTCATGGTCAAGCTCGCGGGCGTGATGGCGGTCATGGCCGCGGCCCTGGTGCTGGCCCCGCTGGGCCGGTTCCCGGGCATCAGGCTGGGGGCGGCGGCGTTGCTGGTCGGCTGCGTGGCGGGCATCGGCGACCTCGGCGGCAACCTCTTCTTCCTGCTCGCCAGCGGCGAAGGGGAGCTGGCCGTGGTCATCGTCCTGACCTCGCTCTACCCGGTGGTGACGGCCATCCTGGCGCGGGTCTTCCTGCACGAGCGGCTCAGCCCGCTGCGCCTGCTCGGCGTGGCCCTCGCCATCACCGGGGTGATCCTCATCGGCCTGCCGGCCGACCTGCTCAGCTGAACCAGCCGGCGCCGGAGGGCCAGCGCATGAGGCGGACGGCGATGAGCACGCCCAGGGCCGCCAGCACCAGGATGGTGGCGGCCGCGATGGCCTCGTCGAGCCCCGACTGGAACTCGCTGTAGACCAACAGGGGCAGGGTCTGCGTGCGACCTTCGATGTTGCCCGCGAAGAGGATGGTGGCGCCGAACTCACCCAGGGCGCGCGCCCACGCCAGCACCAGGCCGGCACCGATGGCGGGCGCGGCGAGGGGCATGGTGATGCGTCCCAGCACGGCGTTCTCGGACGCGCCGTCCACGCGGGCAGCCTCTTCCACGTCCGGGGATACCGCGCGGAAGCCCGAGCGTGTGGCGCGGATGTAGAAGGGGCTGGCCACGAAGACCTGGGCCACGATGACCGCGAGCGTGGTGAAGGGCACGGTCAGGCCCAGGACCTCGAGGGCGCCGCCGGCGACGCCATTGCGGCCGAAGGCGAAGAGCAGGGCCAAGCCGGCCACCGAGGGCGGCAGCACGATGGGCAGGTCGACGAGGGCTTCGGCGAGGGCCTTGCCCCTGAACCTGCTGCGGGCCAGGACGAAGGCCAGGGGCGTGCCGAAGACGACGACCACCACGAGGCTGACGGCCGTGCTGCCGAGGCTGAGCACGAGGGCATCGAGGACGGCCCGACCGGCGAGGGCGCTGACGAGCGCACCCGACTCGAAGGCGCGCAGCAGCAGGGCCAGCACCGGCAAGGCCAGGAAGAGCAGGCCCAGGCCGGCCAGCAGCACCACCCACCAGCTGGGCCGCCCGGACCATGAGCGAGGGGCCGCCGTCGGGGCCGAGGGCGTCGCCGCGGGCGAGCTCACGGGTCGACCTCGAAGCCGGCGGCCTCGAGCGCGGCCCTGGCCGCCGGCCCAGCCAGCCAGGCCATGAACTCGGCCGCCGCGGGCCGTGTCGCTGATCTGGACCGCGGCGTAGGCCGCGGACACGTTCGATCCCGCCGGCAGGGGGACCTCGCGGACGGCGTCCGAGCCGAGCAGGTCGGTGCGGTAGACGAAGGCCGCGTCGCCCTCGCCCAGCTCCACCTTGGCGAGGGCGGCACGGACGTTGTCCTCGCGCGAGACGATGTTGGCGGTGAGGGCCGCCGCGAAGGCCGCCGGATCGGCCATCGACGCGGCCAACCGTGCCTGTGCCTCGGCCGCGTAGCGGGCGATGGGCGCACCTTCGCTCACACCGACCACGAGCACGCCAGGACGGGCCAGGTCCGCGGGCGTGCGGACGACACTGCCCGTAGCGCGGTGCCACCAGCACCACGCTGTTGTGCACGAAGGGCACGGGCTCCGCGGCCGTGAGCCCGGCCTCGAAGAGCTCCTGCGGCCGGTTGGTATCGGCCGAGAGCAGGACGTCAGCGGGGGCTCCCTCGCGAACCTGTGCCGCCAGCACGTTGGAGGCCTCGGTGGCGATGGTCAGCGGCCGGTCCGGGTGCGCTTCGAGCCAGGCCACCTCCAGCTCCGCCACCACGTCTCGCAGCGAGGCCGCGGCGAAGATGGTGAGGTCGTCGTCGCCGTCACTCGGTGCAGGCGAGCACGAGCAGGACCGGGAGCAGGAGGACCAGCCACCACCGCGCACCCGGGCGACGGGAGCGGGTGGTCCCTAGCGCGACGGCACCTCCACCATCACGTCGGTGGACTTGACCATGCACACGACCTCGTCACCCGGCTCCAGGCGCAGCTCCTCGGAGGCCTCGCGCGTGATGAGGCTGACCAAGCCGGTGTGGGCCCGCCTGCACCTCCACCACCGCGGCCACGCCGTCGCGTTCCACGCGCGTGACGATGCCGGGGAAGCGGTTGCGTGCGGACTGCGCCACGATCGGCCGCTCGGCGCCCTCGCGGCGCCGCTCGGCGGCGAGGCGGATGACGTCGGCCTGGTTCACGGTGCGTTGGCCCCCGGGGGTCAGCTCTACCTCGATGCGCCCGGCCTCCGCCCAGCGTCGGAGCGTGTCCGGGCTCACGCCCAGCTGCGCGGCGGCCTCGCCGATGCGAAGCCGTGAACCGTCAGTACCGTGTTTATCTCCACTCATGCACGAGATTATCGCGCATATCGCGTGACGAGCGCGTTACGGTCCGCTCGAGGACCAGAGCTCGGCGGCGCTGCCGGGCTCCAGCAGCCAGACGGCGGTGGGCCGCACCGCCAGCTGCGCCGGCAGGCGCTCGGAGTCGGTGATGCCGGTGAGCACGGCGCGCACCGTGGAGGCCTTGCCGGCTCCAGGGACCATGACCACGAGGCTGAGCGCGCCACGCAGCACGAACGGCGCCAGGGTCACGCGTGGCAGGTGCGGTTCGATGTGGGTCGGGGCCGCCACCGGCATCACGATCTCGAACTGCTCGATCGTCGGGGGGGTGTGGGGGAAGGTCGAGAGGATGTGTCCATCGCCGCCCATGCCCAGGAGCACCACGTCGAAGGAGGGGACACCGTCGCGGAGGGGCAGCGAGGCCACCAGCTGCTCGGCATAGCGCGCCGCCGCCCAGGCGGCATCGTGGCCGCCGTCGATGGCCTCGTCCACGGGGATCGGATGCAGGCGGGCGCCGGCAGCACTGTCGGTCGCGAGCCAGTCACGCAGCGCGCCGGCCCAGTTGCGGTCGGGATGGTCCAGGGGCACGAAGCGCTCATCACCCTGCCACACGTGGACGCGCGACCACTCCACGCGCCCGGCTCGCGGCGAGGCGCGCAGGAGCCGGAAGAGCGCCGCGGCCGAGGAGCCGCCGGTCAGCGCGAGGTGGGCCGCGCCGCGCAGCCGGGTGCCCGTGCGCAAGCCCTCGACCACGAGGTCGAGGGCGCGCTCGGCGATGCCCTCGGCGTCCGCACACACGACGACCGCGGTCCGCCTCACGGGGTGCCGTCGCCGATGAGTGCCACGGCCTTCTCGAGGGCCTGGGCGAAGAGCCGATCGTGGCCGGTGCGGTCGAGCGAGTCAGCCAGGTAGGGAGCCTCGTCGAAGGCCTCCAGCTTGCTCGCGCGCCGCACCACGGAGGCGCCGTTCCAGCTGGCCGTGGCCAGCAGGTGGTCAGCCTGGCGGGTGACGTTGACGTGCGTGTCGGCATCGCTGCGGTGGGCCTCGAGCTCTGCCCGCACGACCGAGCCGGCCGCACGCACGGCACCGCTGAACTCGACCGCCACGGGCCGGATCTCCACCGTGATGGTGCGTTTGCCTGCCCGCAGCCGCGCCAGCCAGCGCTCGTCGTCTGCCTCGTGCAGCGGCTCCACCACCTGCAGGCGCAGGCGGGACATGAGCCAGCCCACGAAGAGCACGGCGCGCGAGAGGCGCACGTCCCCGCCCGGTCGGGCCACGTCCACGCGGATCGAGCGCAGGTGCTTGAGCTCGCGCACGAGCAAGGGGTGATCGAAGCAGGACGCCAGCAGCTCACGCCAGAGCATCAGCCGCATCCAGCTCACGTCGTGGACCACGAGCCCGCCGTCGACGGCATCGGCCATGCCCACGAACCGGGTCAGGCCGTGGTGACGGAATTGCCCGGAGTCGACGAAGAGCCGGTCCACCTCGTCGGCCAGCTCGGCGAAGTCCTCGCGGCCGAAGGGCACGTCGTCAGGCCACCAGAGCACCACCGGCAGGTCGTGGATGAGCAGCGGCGCGACCGTGCTGGAGAGGTGCTGCGCCAGCTCGCCTCCGACCTTGATGAGGATCTGCTCGGTGCAGGTCTCGCTGGCGCCCTTGTCCGGCAGCTGGCAGGAGGCGTAGACGTGGGCATCGAAGCTGGCCGGCCCGTCGGGGTCGGTGGGGGAGAGCACCACGGCACGCGACGGGTGACGCGTGGCCAGCATGGCCACGGTGGCCATGGCGCGTTGCACGAGCTCCGGTCGCGGCGCCACCACCACCAGCGTGAGCACCGACGTGCGCGTGCGGACGCGCACGCCCTCCGTGTGGCTGCCGGACCCCATGTGGGTCGCCAGGCGTGGGTCGCCATGGGCCAGCTCGTGACCGGCTGCCCCGCCGAGCGCATCGGTGCTCGCTTCCTGCGCCACGCGGCCCCAGAGGCTGCTGAGCATGTCCGTCGTGGCGCGGATGGAGTCGGTTCGCACGTGCCAGCGCCAGGTGCCGGCCTTGTCGAACTCGATCGGCTCTACAGGCGTCGCCATCGTCGACCATCCCGCTGCAGCAGTCGGTCCGCAGCTTCAGGGCCCCAGGTGCCGGCCTCGTAGGGCTGGAGGCTGCCATCCAGCTTGCCGAAGCGGCGGGAGCCGCCGCCCCGGCCCTTGCCGTTGCCGCCGCCGCTGCCCCACTCGGCCCAGGTCTCGTTGAGTGGCGTGACCAGCGACCAGGCCGCCTCGACCTCGTCGGCACGGGTGAAGAGCGACGCGTCGCCGAGCATGGCGTCGAGCAGCAGCGTCTCGTAGGCCTCTGGCGCGTCCGAGAGGAAGGTGGAGCCGTACGTGAAGTCCATGTTCACCGAGCGCACGTCGAGCCCCAGGTCCGGCACCTTGGCCGCGAAGCGCAGGAGGATGCCTTCGTCCGGCTGGATGCGCATGGCCAGCATGTTGGGCTCGGGATCGCTGGCGCTGTCCTTGAAGAGCGTCAGGGGCGGACGGTTGAACTGGACGGCGATCTCGGTCGCGCGTCGGGGCAGGTGCTTGCCCGTCCGCAGGTAGAAGGGCACGCCCGCCCAGCGCCAGTTCTCCACCTCCAGGCGCAGGGCCACGTAGGTCTCCACGCTGGAGTCCTTGGAGACCTCCGCCTCATCGAGGTAGCCCTTGACCTTGCGGTCGGCGACCCAGCCGGCGCTGTACTGGCCGCGAACCACGTCGTTGTGGATGCGCTGTGGCGTCCACTCGGTGTCGATGGCCCGCAGCACGCGCACCTTCTCGTCGCGCAGGGCGTCGGCCTCGAAGTTGATGGGCGGCTCCATGGCCACCAGGCTGAGCAGCTGGAGCATGTGGTTCTGGAGGATGTCGCGGCTGGCTCCGGCCTCCTCGTAGAACGCCCCACGGGTGCCCACTCCCAGGTCCTCGGCCACGGTGATCTGGACGTGGTCGACATAGCGACGGTTCCAGACCGGCTCGAAGATGCCGTTGGCGAAGCGGAAGACGAGCAGGTTGCGCACGGTGTCCTTGCCCAGGTAGTGGTCGATGCGGTAGACCTGCGACTCGTCGAAGGACCGCATGACCGCATCGTTGAGCGCGTGGCCCGAGTCTGAGGTCGTGCCCGAAGGGCTTCTCGATGACGATGCGGCTCCAGGCGCCCTCCGGATCGGCCAGGCCGGCGGCACCGAGGTTGGCCACGATGTCCTCGTAGGCGGAAGGCGGCGTGGCCAGGTAGAAGAGCCGATTACCGCGACAGCCGGCGGCGGCATCGATCTGGTCCAGCCGCTCCGCGAGGCGGGCGTAGTCGGCGGCCTTGCCGAAGTCGCCCTGCTGGTAGTGGATGGTCTGGGCGAAGTCGTCCCAGAGCGCGCCCTCGACCTCGTTGCGCGAGTGCTCGACGACGGCCTCCTTCATCTCGGCGGCGAAGGCCGCGTCGGTGTAGGGCCGGCGCGAGTAGCCCACGATGCTGGTCTCGGCGGGCAGCAGCCGGGCCCGGCGCAGGTTGTAGAAGGCCGGGAGGATCTTGCGATGGGAGAGGTCGCCGGTGGCACCGAAGACGACCACGATGGCGGGGTCCGGTACACGCTCGAGGCGCGTGCCTGCGCGCAGCGGGTTGGCCGCGGCCGCGTCCTCGACCGCGTCTCGATGCATCACGTGACGGGTGCGACCGTCCTCGGGTGCACCGCTGGTCCTCGACCGAGCAGGCGTCTTGTTGGCCATCGTCCGAGCGCTCCTATTTCTCCTTGATGGCGTGACCACCGAATTGCTCACGCAGGGCGGCCAGCACCTGCGCGGTGTAGGACTCGTCCTGGCGTGAGCGGAAGCGGGTGAGCAGCGACAGGGTGATGACCGGGGCCGGCACGTCGAGGTCCATGGCTTCCTGCACCGTCCAGCGGCCCTCGCCCGAGTCGGACACGTAGCCCTTGACACCGTCGAGGTCCTGGCCGCGCTGGGCGAAGGCGTTGCCAGCGAGCTCCAGCAGCCACGAGCGGATGACGGTGCCGTGCTGCCAGGCCTTGGCCACGGCCTCGAGGTCCAGGGGGTACTCGCTCGCGTGGAGGATCTCGAAGCCCTCCGCGTAGGCCTGCATCAAGCCGTACTCGATGCCGTTGTGGACCATCTTGGTGTAGTGGCCGGAGCCTGGGGGTCCGCAATGGATGTAGCCGTGCTCGGGTGCGAGCGCGGTGAAGATGGGCTCGAGCGGCGCGACCGCCTCCCGCTCGCCGCCGACCATCGTGCCGTAGCCGTTCTGCAGGCCCCACACACCGCCGCTGATGCCGGCGTCTACGAAGTGGATGCCACGCTCGGCCATGAGCGCGTGTCGACGCTTGCTGTCCTTGAAGTTGGCGTTGCCGCCATCGATGAGCGTGTCACCCTCGGAGAGCAGGCTCGCGAACTCCTCCATGGCCGCCTCGGTGGCCTCACCGGCCGGCAGCATCAGCCACACGATGCGTGGCGAGGGGAGCTTGGCGACGGCCTCGGCCGGGCTCAAGGCGCCGTCGAGACCCTCCGCCATGATGTCGCGTACCTTCTGGGCCGAGCGGTTGTAGGTGACCACGTGGTGGCCCGCCGCGTGCAGGCGTCGCGCCATGTTGGCACCCATGCGGCCGAGTCCGGCGATGACGAGATCCATGCTGGGTATTCCTCGTGGGGCGGCCGAAGCCGCGGGGATGGCGGGTCTTCAGACGAGCGCTTCGGCGAAGGCGTCGAGCAGCTCGCTCAGACCGGCCTCGGGATCGTCGCCGAGGTCGATGCGGATGGCCGGCAGGTCATGCGCCCCGAAGGCGGCCAGGTCGCCCATGGCCTGCGCATCGATGAGCACACCGAAGGACTCATCGCGGCCGGGGATGTCGAGGTCGGCCCGATGGCCGTTGGTGAGCTGGATGAAGCAGCCGCTGGGCGCGCCTCCCTTGTGGAGCTGGCCGGTCGAGTGCAGGAAGCGCGGGCCGTAGCCCAGCGTGGCAGCCTTGCCCGTGCCGTCGCGCAGGTTCGCCTGCAGTGCCTGCAGGGCCGCGGTGCGGGCCTCCGTCGGTGCGATGTAGGCGCCGATCTGGAAGTAGCCCTTCTCCGGTGCGCGGGCGAGGTGCTCGCGTAGCAGCTCCACGAAGTCCATCTGGGCCCCCTGTTCGGAGCCGGCGCCGGCCACGCCGTCCTGCTTCCAGGCGCGCAGCGGGCCTCGGGTGGCACTGGGCTCGGGCTCCGGCAGGCGCCCTTCGGCGGCGTAGATCTCGAGCACCTTCCTGGTGTTCTGCTTGGACTCGGTGACGTTGGGCTCGTCGAAGGGGTTGACGCCCAGGCCGATGCCCGCGACGGCGGTGGCGAACTCCCAGCGGAAGAACTCGGCCGCGACCCACGAGGCGTCGTCGAGTCGGATGTCGATGAGCGGGTGACCCGCCTCGGTGAGCGCGTCGAGCTTGGCGTCGACCTCTCGATGCCAGTCGCTGTCGCTGGCAGGGCCCAGGCGCACGAAGACGCGATCGTCACCGTAGACCTCCGGCCCGGCCAGGGGCTCGCCGTCGACGGGCACCACGCCCACGCCGTCCTTGCCCGTGGACTCAGCGATGAGCTGCTCCAGCCAGGCCCCGAGCGAGGCCAGGTCGGGCTCGATGACGAAGGTCAGCTTGTCGCGGCCGGCCCGCGCCAGTGCGGCCATGGCCGCACCCAGCACGAGGGCCGGGTTGTCGTCCGCATCGAGCTTGGTGGATTCGGCCATGATGCGCGCGTCTTCGAGCAGGAGCTCGAGGTCCAGCCGCAAGAGCGCCGCCGGCACGAGGCCCACGTAGGTCAGGGCGCTGTAGCGGCCGCCCACGTCGGCAGGGGTTGAGGAAGCTCTCTCGGAAGTAGTTGGAGTGGGGCAGGGCCTTCAGGGGCGCCCCGGCGTCGGTGATGGAGACGAACTCGTTGCCGGCACGGCCGTGGGGGAAGCGTCCGACCCGGCCTTCTTCGAGGGCCCAGTAGTGGGCCAGGAAGGCCTGCGTCTCGGTGGTGCCGCCGGACTTGGTGGCGATGATGCGGATGGTCTTGCTGGCCTCGAGGGTCTCGTCGCACGCCGTCACCGCGGCCGGGTCGGTCGAGTCGAGGACGTGGACCTTGAGACCCTTGTCCGATTCGGGATAGACCTTGGCCAGGACCTCCGGCGCGAGCGATGAGCCGCCCATGCCGCAGACGAGCGCGTCCGTGTAGCCCGAAGCCTCGATGCCTTCACCGAAGGCCGTCAGCTCCGCGACCTCGTCGGCGAAGTAGGTCGGGGCGTGGAGCCAGCCCAGCCGATGCGCGATCTTCTCGGCGACCGCGGGGTCGTCCGTCCACAGGCTGGTGTCGTTGGCCCAGATGCGGCTGGCCCAGCGCTCGCCCACGGCCCGGGCGATGGCCTCGTCGACGGGGCCGTGCAGCTCCGCTGGCAGCTTGAGTGTCGTATCCATCTAGCGAGCCTCCGCAGCCTCGAGGGTGACGCCGGCGTGGTCGGCATCGGGAGAGATGACACCGTTGATCTGGCCGGCAAGGACGCCACGCGCGACCTCTGTCAGGCGTTCCACGGTGAAGCCGAAGCGCTCGAAGATCTGGGCGGCGGGCGCGCTCATGCCGTAGCGATCGATGGCGATGATGGCACCGTCGCGCTGGTTGACCCAGCGGTCCCAGCCCAGCGACACGCCCGACTCGATGGAGACGCGCGCCCTGACCGCCGGCGGCAGGACCTCGTCGCGGTAGGCCGCGGGCTGCGCTTCGAAGCGCTCCCAGCTGGGCATCGACACGACGCGCACCTTGCGACCCTCGGCGGTCAGGGCCTCGCGCGCCGCCATGGCCAGGTGCAGCTCGGAGCCGGTGGCCAGGAGGATGAGCTCCGGCGCCGTCACCGTACCGTTGGCGCCGACCGCCTCCGCCAGCACGTAGCCACCGGCGCGCACGCCGTCCCGGGCCAGCTCGGCCGTGCCCGGCAGGACCGGCAGCGCCTGGCGGGTGAAGACCATGGCCACCGGACCGCTCGTGTGCTCCACGGCCAGGGCCCAGCCGGCTGAGGCCTCGTTGGGATCGCCAGCGCGCACGAAGGTCAGGTTGGGGATGGCGCGCAGGGCGGCGTAGTGCTCGACCGACTGGTGCGTGGGACCGTCCTCGCCGACGCCGATGGAGTCATGCGTCCAGACGTAGATGACCGGCAGGCCGGACAGCGCTGCCAATCGCACCGATCCTCGCATGTAGTCGCTGAACGGCAGGAACGTGGCCACGTAGGGCCTGAGGCCGCCGTGGTAGGCGATGCCGTTGGCGATGCCGCCCATGGCGTGCTCGCGCACGCCGTAGCGGATGTTGCGGCCGCTCTCGTCGGCGCTGAAGACGCCTGCATCGGCCATGTCCGTGAGGTTGGAGCCGGAGAGGTCGGCCGAGCCGCCGATGAGCTCGGGCACGCCGGTCCTTGAGGCCGTTGATGGCGTTCTTGGAGGCGTTGCGGGTGGCGATGCCGCCATCCTCGACCGCATACCAGGGCAGGTCCGCGTCCCAGTCCGGGGCCAGCGTGCCCTTGATGCGGCGACGCAGCTCGGCGCCGGCTTCAGGGAAGGCCTCACCGTAGGCCGTCAGTCGCTGCTCCCACTCGGCCACCAGCTCCTCACCTCGCTCGGCAGCGCTGCGGAAGTGGCTCAGCACGCTCCGGATCGATGGCGAAGCTGGCCTCCGGATCGAAGCCCAGCGCAGCCTTGGTGGCCGCTACCTCGTCGGCACCGAGCGGGGCGCCGTGGACCTTGTGCGTGCCGGCCTTGTTGGGGGAGCCGGCGCCGATGATGGTCTTGACGCTGATGATCGAGGGGCGCTCGTCGGCTCGGGCCGCCTCGATGGCGGCCGTGATGGCAGCGACATCCTCACCCTCGACCCGCTGCGTGTGCCAGCCGTAGGCCTCGAAGCGCGCCAGCACATCCTCCGACCAGGCCATGGCCGTGGGGCCGTCGAGCTGGATGTCGTTGTCGTCGTAGAGGGCCACCAGCTTGCCCAGCTGGAGGTGGCCAGCGAGGCTGGCTGCCTCCGCGGTGATGCCCTCCTGCAGGTCACCGTCGGAGCAGAGGGTGTAGGTCCAGTGGTCGATGATCCGGTGCCCGGGGCGGTTGAACTCAGCCGCCAGACGACGCTCGGCGATGGCCATGCCCACGGCGTTGGCGAAGCCCTGGCCGAGGGGACCGGTGGTCGCTTCCACGCCGGCGGTCCAACCGAACTCGGGATGGCCAGGGGTCCTGGAGCCCATCTGGCGGAACCGCTTGAGCTCGTCGAGCGGCAGGTCGTAGCCGGTCAGGTGGAGCATCGAGTAGAGCAGCATGCTGGCGTGGCCGGCACTGAGCACGAAGCGGTCGCGGTCGATCCAGTCAGGACGCGTGGGAGCGTGCTTGAGGAACGCGGTCCAGAGGGCGTAGGTCATCGGCGCCGCCCCCATGGGCGCGCCCGGGTGGCCGCTGTTGGCCTGCTGGATGGCGTCGATCGAGAGGACGCGGATGGTGTCGATGGCCTTCTGCTGATCGAAGGGCGTGGCGGTGCCGTCCAAGGTTTGCGCTCCTAAGGGCTCAAGGCTGGCGGCCGGATGTGGCTCGAGCAGCCTGGCGTTGCTCCGGGCAGGCGAGCCTGCCGGACTGGGCTTGGGGGACTGGTGTGCGTGACCCCATGATACTGGCCGAACCTCGAGCCCAGACGGGGCCGGCCGGCCCTGCCTCGGCGGGGCCTCGATGGTTCACGGTCGCCGCACCACGCGTCCACCACCCGGCTCGGGGTCACGGTCTCGACGGGGATCCCGGCGGCCGCAGGAAGGCAGCCACCATCCCGATCACAGCGACCGCGAAGAGGGCCGGGATGGCGGCCTTGGCCGCTCGCGGGGGAAGCGCCAGCTCGAACATCGGCACAGGATCGCCGAGCTGTCGCTGCAAGGGTCCGAAGGGACAGTTGCCGCGACCGACGACGAGTGCTGCACCCTGCACCAGGAGGAACGCCACCGCGAGTCGGAGACCGCGGCCTCGGCGGCGCAGCAGCGCCGCTCGCCACACATCAGCCAGGGCGGCGAGCTCGACGGCACCCCAGATGATGTGAGCGATGCGGAAGGCACGGGCGCGAAGGGGCAGCTCCCGCCAGGCAGGGCGGCCCCTGCCGGCGCTGGCCTTGGTCGTCATGCGTGCATTCTGATACAGACGCAACGTCCCGGGATGGCCGACCCCCACACCGTGACCGGCGCGGTCGCGCACGTGTCAAGCGCGTATCCTGCCCCTCCGTGACCTCCACCAAGCCTCACCGACTGGTCGCGCTCGGCGACCTGCTGCTCGATGTCGTGGTCTCCCCCGAGCGACCCATCGAGCGCGGCACCGACGTGCCCGGCACGCTGGCGTTCCGACGGGGCGGCTCCGCGGCCAACACCACCGCTGCCTTCGTCCGCTGTGGCGGACAAGCCGCGCTCATCACCAGCCTCGGCGATGACCCCTGGGCCGGTCGCCTCCTCGCGTCGTTGCGGGCCGATGGGGTGCGTGTGCATGCTGCTCGCTATCCCGGACCAAGCGGCCGCCTCGCCGCGCTCATCGACGATCGCGGGGAGCGCTCCTTCGTCACCGAACGCGGCGCAGCCGACGCCCTCCAGCCGTCCGACCTGCGCGCCGGCTGGCTGCGCGATGCGAGCGTCCTGCACGTGCCGGCCTACTCGCTCTTCAACGAGCCCATCGGGACGGCCGCCCTGGCGGCGGCAGCCTTGGCCCGCGAGGCTGGCTGCCTCGTGAGCACCGATCTCTCCTCGGAGGGCCCGTTGCTGGCCTTCGGTGCCCGTCGTTCGAGGGCACGACTGGCCGAGCTCGCGCCGGACATCCTCCTGGCCAATCGCGCGGAGGCAGCGGCGCTGCTGCACCAGACGGGCCGGCGAGCCTGGGCACGGCTGCTGGCGCACGCGGCGCTGGTGGTGGTGAAGGACGGCGTCTGGGGCTGCCGCGTGCTGTGGGCTGAGGGCAGCGCCACCCGCCAGCTCGACGTGGCCGCCACGCGCGTGGGGGGCACGCTCGACAGCACCGGCGCCGGCGATGCTTTCGCGGCCGGGTTCCTCTACTCGCTCCTGGGGTCCGGCGGCCGCAGCGCGATGCAGCGCGACGTGGCCCTTCGGAGCGCGGCCATGGCCGGCCATCGGACAGCGGGCGTGGCCCTGCGCCGCAACCGGCCCAGGCTCGACCTCCGCTAATCTCGGAGACGTGAACGCCACCCGACTGCTCGCCGTCCATCCAGAGGTCCGCGACGCGCTCGCCGCCGGAGGGGCCGTGGTGGCCCTCGAATCGACCATCACCACCCACGGCCTGCCACGTCCCGACAACCTTGCGGCCGCACGCATGTCAGAAGCGGCCGTGCGTGCCGCGGGCGCCGTGCCGGCCACGATCGCGGTCCACGACGGCAGGCTCCTGGTGGGCCTCTCCGAGGAGCAGCTGGTGGAGCTGGCCGATGTGCGCGATATCCCCAAGGTCTCGCGGCAGAACCTGGCTGGCGTGCTGGCGCGGCCGGGCTGGGGCGGCACCACCGTCTCGGCCACCATGATCGCCGCGCACCTCGCGGGCATCGCCGTCTTCGCTACCGGCGGCATCGGCGGTGTCCACCGGGGAGGGGAGTCGTCGATGGACATCAGCGCCGACCTGGGTGAGCTGAGCCGCACTCCGGTGACGGTCGTGTGCGCCGGGCCCAAGTCCATCCTCGATGTCGGTCGCACGCTGGAGGCGCTGGAGACGGGCGGTGTGCCGGTGGTGGGATACGGCAGCGACGAGGTGGCCGGCTTCTACAGCCGCAGCAGCGGCCACCGTGCACCCCTGCGCGTGGACACGCCGGAGGAAGCGGCCGCCCTCATCACGATCCAGCGCCGGCTCGGTCTGGAGTGCGGTGTGCTCGTGACCCAGCCCCTGCCGGAGGAGATCGCCTTGCCCGCAGCGGAGGTCGCCGCCGCCGTGGAGCAGGCCGAGGCGGAGGCGGACGAGGCCGGCGTGCACGGCCCGGCCAGCACGCCCTTCGTGCTGGCCCGGGTGGCGCACATCACCGATGGCCGCAGCGTGCGTGCCAACCTCGAGATCATCCGCCGCGATGCCGAGCTGGCTGGCCGCATCGCGGTGGCGCTCGCCGCGTACGGCGAGGACCGTCCACCTCCCATCCGCTGACCGCGGAGTGGGACCTCTGTACCGGTCCATGTGCGCCGTCCGTTCATTGCCACGCGCCGCGCAGGGGGCTACCCTCGCGGTAACACCCGTTCGGGCGCCGTGCGCCTGCGCTCCCGGCGGGGACCACACCGACCACAGGGAGATCCACGGAGGCTCTCGATGCGAATCTACGAAGGTAGTCCACGCCAGGACTACGAGGAGGTCCTGCGTTCCATCGGTGCCTTCGTCGATCAGCGTGGACTGCACGAGATCCTGCTGGCGGAGGCGCCAGACGGGTTCATCGTGCAGGGCATCGTGGGCCAGACACAGGACTCGTCCGCCTGGTCCGATCCCACGATGACGATCACCAAGGAGACGTACACCTTCCTCGACGAGGACATCGCTCGCTTCCTCGAGGACTCGCAGGCTCGGCGCCGCACCGGCACGGAGAACGACGGATCGCCCATGGCCGGGCCGTATGAGCGCGTGCTGCGGGTCATCGGCCGCTACATCGACGACCAGAAGCCCAAGGACGTGTTCTTCTTCGAGCAGGAGGGTGCCTACGTGCTGCGCCTGCTCATGAACACCCGCCAGGGCAGCAAGCATCAGCTGGCGGAGTTCACGGCCGCTGACCTCGAGTCGATGGTGCGCCAGGGTCCCGGCCTGCGCGGCGAGCAGATCCAGGCCTCGTCGACCCCCATGGCGCGGCCCAGCGAGTAGCACCGGCGGAGGGCTCTGCCCGGGAAGCCCAGGGGTCACCTGAACGGCACTTGCAGGATGTGGCCACGCGTGCCATCGTCAATGGACACATACACAAGCGCCACCGCGGTTCGCCTGACGAGGAGGACGAGCCGCCGTAGGAGGTCGAACAATGGGCAGCATCATCAAGTTCATCGGGGCGGCACTGGGTGTGCTCATCGCGGCCGCCGTCATCGTCCCGCTGGTCATCCTCGCGGGCCTGTTCATCTGGCTCAAGCTGACCGAAGAGGCTGACGAGGAAGCGCTCGAGCTGGAGCAGGAGGCTGGGGTCTAGCCCCACCATCACCACCATCACGGGCCGGGCCTGCAGGGCCCGGCTTCGTCATGTCTGGAGCGAGCGATGACCCGAGCCCCGGCCCAGCCGACCTTCGATCGTGACGGTGCGCCCGTGAGCGTGCTCATCGACTTCGACGGCACCATCAGCCTCGACGATACCGGTGACGCCCTGCTCGCGCGCCTCGTCGAAGACCAGGACCTCGTGCGCCACATGGACGACCTCTACATGTCCGGCCAGAAGGGCTCGCGCGAGCTCATCGCCTGGGACATGGAGGTCCTGCCGCGTGACCCCGACGTGCTCTGGCGCGAGATCGACACGCTCCCGCTGGACGAGACACTAGCCGAGCTCCTGGTGGTGGTGGGTGAGGCCGGCGCCGCGGCGGAGGTCGTCAGCGATGGCGTGGGTTTCCACATCGAGCGCATGCTCGAAGCTGCCGGCGTGACCGACCTGCCCGTAGCCACCAACCGCACCGTGCTGGGTCGCGGCGGTGCCGGCGTGGACTTCCCCTACGGGCATCCCGCCTGCTTCGTGTGCGGCACCTGCAAGCGCGAGCGCATCCGGCTGCACCGCGATGCCGGCCGGGCGGTCGTCTTCGTGGGCGACGGCCCCTCGGACCGCTATGCCGCCCACCATGCCGACGTCATCTTCGCCAAGGCCTCGCTCGCGAGCTGGTGCGAGGTCGAGAACATCCCCTACGAGCCTTGGGAGCGCCTGTCCGACGTGGCCGAATGGCTGGAGCTGGCGCTGCTGGACGGGCGCTTGCCGGCGACGCACGAGCAGTACCAGACATGGGCGACCGAGGCCCGGCCGGAGGTCGAGACCTTCATCTGCGGGCCAGAGGTGTGGGAGGTCGGTCGCACCGTGGCCGGCCGTGCCCCGGGCAGCTCGGGCTGAGCGCATGAGCCGCGTCATGGACCAAGCGGAGGAGCTGCACTTCACGACCGCCGCGGAGTGGCGAGCGTGGCTGGCCACGCATCACGCACGGCCGACCGGCGTGTGGCTGGTGCAGTACAAGACCAGGACGGGCAAGCCGACGATCCCCTACGAGGATGCTGTCTGCGAAGCGCTCTGCTTCGGCTGGATCGACAGCACCTACCGGCGGATCGACCACGAGCGCGGCGCCCTGTGGTGGTCACCGCGGCGGAAGGGCTCGCTGTGGGCACGCACGAACAAGGCACGCGTCGAACGCCTGGAGGCAGAGGGTCGCATGACCGAGGCTGGCCGGGTCGTCATCGAGCGAGCCAAGGCGGACGGCTCATGGTCCACGCTCGAGCCGGTTGAGGCGCTGGTCGTGCCTGACGACCTCGCGGCCGCCTTCGGCGATCGAGCAGGAGTCATAGCTCGATGGGATGCGATTCCTCCGACTGCCAAGCGTGAGTTCCTGCTCTGGATCGCGACCGCCAAGCGCAAGGCGACGCGGGAGCGGCGAGTGGCCGTCACTGCTGCGCTCGTAGCCGATGGCCGGCGTCTGGGAGAGCGCTGACGCCCACGGGGTGGTGCGCGCTGTCAGCACTAACCCGCGTTCTCTCGTGCCACTCCACCGGGAGCGGGTAGAATTACGTATCGACGGGCGGTACATTCGGTGGGTCCTACCGCGCCGCCCGAGGGCTACTGTCATCGAGGACACGTCCCTTTTCCATCCGCCTCCGCACCCAGGGCACATGAAGCACATCGACACACATCCACGCAGCGTTCGATCAACACGTGGCCCGAGCCGCCTCGTGTCGTTCGGCGAGCCCGGGCGCCGCTCGCGTGGCCAGGCGTTGGTGGAGACCGCGTTGGTCCTGCCGGTGCTCCTGCTGTTGCTGCTTCTGGCCGTCGATTTCGGACGCCTGTTCATGACGCATGTGGCCATCAACAACGCTGCGCGCGAGGGCGCCTTCTATGCGGCTGAGCATGCGAAGGACACAACTTCGGCTGACCTCGGGGACTTCGCCGACGCGGTTGAAGCCGCCGCACTGCGCGAGGCGAACGTCCAGGGCCAAGGCGGCGAGGGCACGTTGACCGTCACTGGGCCCACCTGCCACGTCGCCGGGGCACCCTTGTCGACGATGGACTGTGACGTGGCCGCGACGTCGACGTCAGCCATCGGCAATCAAGTGACCGTTTCGGTGACTCAGCCGTTCTCCCTGATCACCCCGATCGTCGGTGAGCTCTTCGGTGGCTCGGTCGACCTCAACGCCTCGGCGACAGCGCCGGTGCTCAGCCCCGCCAGCGTGACCATCCTGGAGCCCGGTGCCACACCCACACCGCCGGCGACACCAACACCGTCCCCGGAGCCTACGCCCACGCCCGATCCCGGGGCCACCCCGACACCCACGCCCGATCCCGGGGCCACCCCGACACCCGAGCCGACCCCGACTCCAGAGCCCACCTGCACGGTGCCTCGTGTCGACGGCCAGTACTACAACGCCGATCCCGGCGCGCTCGACGCGTGGGAACTGGCCGATTTCACCGGTCCCCTGTTGAATCAATCTGGCAACAAGAAGATCAAGACGCAATCGCTCCAACCGTTCACGCTCGTGCCGTGCAGTAGCAGCATGGCCGTGAGCGATGACAACAAGGCGTACCCCTACCCATGATCGATCGACTCCAGCGTTCGGATGGTCAGGCCCTGCTCGAGTTCGCCCTCGTCCTGCCCGTACTGCTCATCGTCATCATCGGCGTCTTCGACGGTGGTCGAGCGGTCTTCACGAACACGACGCTCTCGCAAGCTGCACGCGAAGGTGCGCGGCTGGCAGCTGTCGAGGCGGGCAACGTCGGCCTCAGCGGGGCCGGCTGCGTTGATACGCCAGCGGAGGTCGGTGCCAACAACGACCCTGGCGCACGTGTCTGTCCACCGTCGCTGGCCTCGCTCAAGACTGACGTGGTCGACGCGGTGGACCGGATGACGGCCAGCGTGGGCCCGCTGGCAGCCGTCTACATCTCGTGTGACCCGCAGGGCGCGGCGCCCACCGGCGCCTGGACCGAAGCCACCGGCGGCAACGGATGCGACGACGGGTTCGGATCGAGCCTGGGCGCTAGTGGCGACCTCATCTCCGTCCGTGTCGAGCACGCGTGGCAACCTATCACACCGATCATCGGCGCGATCCTCGGACCGATCACGCTCAGCGGTTCGGCCAGCATGACCATCAACTAGGAGACACGACCCATGCATAGTCGTTCACGACAGAAGGGACAAGCCATCGCGCTCCTGGCCATCGCGCTGGCGGCGCTTGTGGCGGGCGTGGCCGTGGTCGTCGACGGTGGATACGCCTACGCTCAGCGGAGGGTCTCGCAGAACGCCGCTGACTTCGGCGCCATGGCCGGTACCCGGGTCATCGGCCTCAAGCGCATCAACCAGCCGGCCAACGGGGCACAGGTCTGGTCAGCGATCGATGAAGCCCTCAAGGCCAACGGTGCGTCGTTGGTGACTGGCACCTACATCGATGAGGACGGCGTCGACGTCGGCCCGGTGACGGCAGGTGGCACCATCCCGGGTGGCGCCTTCGGGGTGGTTGTCGAAGCCAAGACGACCTGGCAGCCGTTCCTGCTTGGCCTGCTCGGCATCACCGACTGGGAAGCTGGGTCCAGGGCCACCGCCAAGACGCCCGGACGAACGCTAGGCGGCGGCGTGATGCCGGTCGGGCTCGAGGATGACACCTACAACGGTCTCGTGCCATGTCCGCTCACCGACCTGACCACGTGTGTCGATCAGAACCTGACCTCGGGCAGTCTCAACATCCCCGGCGGTTTCGGCTGGTTGAAGTTCGGGATCCAGGGCAACGGTGGCAAATGCAACTGGACCAGCAGCCTGGGCATGCTGGCCGACGGCGGCTGCCAGACGAGCAAGCCGTTCCTTGATTCGCAGATCGGTCCTCCCGCGGACTCACATGGCTGCTGCACCGCGGTGGGCTTGCCTGGGAGCGAGGACAAGATCGGCAGCCTCACGGGCAACGAGTGGGGTGACCTCAGCTTCTACACCGACAACCGCATCCCGGTGTGGGTGCCTGTCTGGGGGTCTGCCGGCGGCAGCGGCGCCAATGCCTACTACGACATCGTGGGCTTCGGTGCCATCGTCTTCACCGGTGACAACGAGCATGCCAAGTGGCTGGAGGGCGCGTCCGTGGCCGATGCCTGCGCCGAGGGCACGGAGATCCCGGGAGAATCCTTCTGTTCGGCGCCGGGCGGCCCGTTCGTCCTCGACGCAACCGGCGAAGTGCAGCTGATCAACTAAGGGGCTCGTCCCCGCTCCAGCGGCGTCCACATGCGCCCGTACGACGGCGCTTCTCGGCGGCGTTCGGTGATGGCTGTGTGCACTGATGCGGTGTGCCGCGGGCTGGTGCGGTAGCTGGCACCGGACGTACGGCCCCGGTGGGTCATTCGTACAGCATCACCACTCGCGCCGGTTCGGGCATGGTCTGGGTGGACCAGCTCGGACCCTGTGCACGACGAGCGCGCGGCGATGTCCGAGCCATCCCTAGATCTCGAAGGATGGACCCGTCGAACCGATGAGCTCACACCGCGACCGTACTCGTGCCCCCCGTGGTCAGGCGCTGGTCGAGTTCGCCCTGGTGGCGCCGGTGATGCTGCTGGTGTTGCTGCTCGCCGTCGATTTCGGCCGCCTCTTCTTCAGTTACGTGTCCGTCAACAACGCCGCCCGGGAAGGCGCGTATCACGCCGCCACCCATGCCGCTGACCACGACTATGACCAGACCTCGTTCGAGTTCGGCGTCACGCGGGCGGCCATGAGCGAAGCCAACGTCCAGGGCCAGGGCGGGGAGGGGTCCCTGACCGTGACCGCTCCCACGTGCTTCGAACCAACGACCGACACGCCCCTTGCCTGTGACGCGGCCGCCGACTTCGCCGGCGGGACCGGCAATCGTGTCTCGGTCACGGCCAGCCGGCCCTTCACCTTCCTGACCCCCATCATCGGTGAGGTCGTGGGCGGGCAGCTCACGCTCTCCGCCTCGGCCACGGCGCCGGTCATGAACCCCGCCGTGACCCAGATCCTGGCCATCGCCACCCCCACGCCCGCCGCCACCCCCACGCCGGTCGCGACCCCGACCCCCACGCCCACCCCCACGCCGGCCCCAACCCCGACCCCGACGCCGGCCCTGCCCGGCATCCCCATGCCGACCCCGACGCCGACCGTCCCACCACCGCCGACGCCGACCCCGCAGCCGACCCCGACGCCGACCCCGACGTGCACGGTGCCCGACTACTGGAACACGCACTGGAACGACGTCGGCGGTGTGCACGCGATCGACGTATGGGACGGTGCCGGCTTCACCGGCGCGCTCACCAACCTCGCCGGCACCAAGAAGATCAAGAGCCAGACGCTACCGGCGGGCTCGGTCGTCGAGTGCTGGTGGAACATGTCCGTGGACGACAAGCAGTGAGCGCGCGCATGGTCCCACGGCGCCGCCGGCAGCGGGAGCGTGGACAGTCGCTGGTCGAGTTCGCGGTCGTGCTGCCCATCTTCCTGCTCGTCGTCTTCGGGCTGGTAGACGTGGGCCGGCTCGTCTACACCAATGCCACGCTCTCCCAGGCCGCTCGCGAGGGAGCGCGCCTGGCGGCCGCCGAAGCGAGCTGGATCGGCTCGACCCACCCGGCCTGTGTCGCTGACGAGAGCGGCATCAGCGCGTCTCGCCCCGGCGCCCACGTCTGCCCGGTGGACGTCGCCGCCTTCAAGGGGCACGTTTCGGACGCGGTCGAGCGCATGACCGTGGCGGTGGGTCCCATCAACACCGTCCACATCAGCTGCAACGACGGCAGCGGCTCGGACCCCGCCCCCAGCGGAGACTGGACCGAGCTTGCCGGGGGCAACGGCTGCGCGAACGCCGATGGTGACCCCATCGCGGGCAGTGGGGACCTCGTCAGCGTCCGGCTCGAGTACACCTACGACCTCTTCACGCCCTTCGTCAGCTCGATCGTCGGCTCGACGTCGCTGAGCAGCGCCGCGACGATGGCGATCAACTAGGAGGCCGAGATGCCGACGTCCCTGCGGGAACGACAGCGTGGTCAGGCCCTCGCGCTGTTCGCGATCTCACTCACGGCCATCGTCCTGGCTGCCGCGGTGGTGGTCGATGGCGGCTACGCCTTCGCCCAGCGCCGCCAGTCGCAGAACGCTGCCGACTTCGCGGCCATGGCGGGCGCGCGCATCATCGGCTCCTCCCTCACCAGCCGTCCGGCCAGCGTGGGCACCGCGGCCAACGTGCACGATGCCATCACCTCCACGCTCGCGAGCAATGACAGCGAGCTCGTGTCGGCACGCTATGTCGACCACACTGGCGGTGACCTGGGGGACGTGGTCACCGCCAGCAGCATCCCCAACGACGCCTTCGGGGTGGTGGTGGAGGCCCGCGCGACGTGGCAGCCGTTCCTGCTGGGCGCCATCGGTGTGACCGAGTGGATCGCCGGCGCCACGGCCACGGCCATGACCACGGGCGCGAGCGAGGGCGGAGCCATCCTGCCCATCGGCATCGAGGACGATACCTACAATGCCCTCGCCGACTGTGACGCCAACGTTCTGGGCAGCTGCTTCCAGTCGCTGACCCCGGGTGACCTCATCGGTCCGGGCTCGTTCGGCTGGATGAAGTTCGGGCTGGACTCCGGCAAGTGCGATTGGAACTGGAGCCTGGGCATGGTGGACGACGGCGGCTGCCAGAACAACCGGCCCTTCCTCCAGTCGCAGATCTGGCCCGAGCCGAATTCACACGGCTGCTGTGGTCCGGTAGGTGCGCCCGGTCCCAACGGCGAGGTCAACGAGAACAAGATCGGCGCCCTGACCGGCAACGAGTGGGGTGACCTGAGTCACTACGTCGACCACCAGGTCCCGGTGTGGGTGCCCATCTACAGCAGCCTTGACGGCAGCGGCTCCAACGCCTACTACAACATCGTGGGCTACGGGGCCATCGTCTTCACTGGCTCCGGCACGCAGCACGCCAAGTGGCTGCAGGGCTATCGCGTCGACGATCTCGCCTGTCAGGATCCTACGGCCCCGACGGTCAAGTACTGCAACGCCCCCGGCGGCGCGTTCAAGTTCGACGTCACGGGCGAGGTCCAGCTCCGACACTAGATCGCTCCAGCTCTGAGGCTGCCACCGCGAGCGCGTCCAGCACTCGCACCGCACCGCACCCCGTCCGACGCCGACATCGGCCCAGTGCGGCCTTGAGCGAACGGCAGGGGACTGCCACCGCGTCATCGTGCCCGATCGGCTTCAGCGGCCGTCCCGCGCGACCTCGCGGGCCTGCGGAGCCACCCCGATGACGAAGCCGGCCCCGCGAACTCGCATTCGTACCGAGGCTGGAGTGCCACGGCCGGCGTCCGTCTCTCGCCCAGGCTGACCGGTATCCTCCGTCCTCCTGCGTGCCCGGACCTGCCGAGATCGGCGCGATAGGACCAAAGGCCGCTGCCCACAGGACCATCCTGCCCTGACCGGTCGAAACGGAAGGTCATCGCCCATAGGTCAGCGGGGCCCCGACGACCATGCACCTATGCGTTGATCGCTCCAGCCCAGAGCGGGGTAGTGCGGAGTGGACCCGCCACGGGCGCCCCCATGGGGCATGTGGTGCATCCCCTCCCGCGCGAACGGACCATGGTCCCAGCGACAGGCGCGGGGCGATGTCGGATGGTCGAGCTCGACAGCGAAACGGCCCCCACGCCCAGGGCCAGGCGACCAAGCAGCAACGGTGGGCGAGCACCAGGGAGCGCGACATGCACAAGCACATCACTCGATCTCTCGGACTGGCCCTCCTCGGGATGGCCCTGCTGGCCATCCCCGCATCCGCCGACTCCGCCAGCGTCCAGCGTGAGCTGGGTGACTGCGTCATGCCCGGCGTGGGCGCCCAGGGCGAGTTCGCCTACGGCGGCATCGGCGAGGTCACGCACCTCCTGCAGAAGGACGGTCGGGCCACGATGACCTGCAAGGGCACCGGCCTCGCCAATGACAGCGGTCGCGCACAGCAGTTCAGCGGCTTCACCTGCTACGCCCTCGCCGACTCCGGCATGGTCGAGGGCGTGGGTTCAGCCACCATCAGCAAGAGCGGCAACGGCACCCTCCGGTGTGAGGCGGCACTGCCCACCGAGTGACCGATCCCGGCTCGGCCGGCGGGCATCACGAGGGGTGATCGCCCACCGCCGCTCGAGCAGGTGCAGTCGCGACGCGCTCAGCTCATTCGGAAGACGGCTCGACCTCGGTCGGGCCGTCTTCTGCTGTGGGCGCTGCACCCCCGGTGGCCACCTCGAAGTCCTCCGTGGCGGTGGGCTCCGGCACAGCGCGCGCTCGGATGGACCGCTCCTCCGCGGAGCCGGTGAGGTTGGCGTTGTCGAGGGCGTTGCTGAAGATGCTGGCGATGTTGATGCCGGTGAGGTTCTCGATGGCGGCACTCGTCTGGGTCAGGTTGCTGGTCGTGGTCCGCACGATCTCCGAGGCCCCGTCCGTGGAGAGCACGGTCAGGTTGTCGATCTGACCGATCGGCTCCGCCGCTGCGCGAACGGTGTTGGGCAGATCGCGCAGGATGGTGGCCAGGATGGCCGCGTCGTTGAAGTGCCGGTAGGCTTCCGCCCGCATCTCCAGCGCGGCGGCTTCCGCCTCGCCCTGCTTGTGGATGACGATGGCTTCCGCCTCGCCCTGGAGGCGGACCTTCTCCGCCTCGGCCTGGGCCGCGGCGATGGCTGCCTGCCGGTCGCCCTCGGCGCGCTTGATGACCGCTTCGGCGTCCGCTTCGGCCGGCCTGACCGTGCTCGCCAGCAGCTCCTTGGCGGTGCGATCGGCGGCGAGCTCGGCCAGCTTGGTCTGCTCCTGCACGACCTCCTGGGTGGCCTTGGCCTCTGCCAGCGGACCGGCCTGACCGGCCACGGCCCGAGCCCTGTCGGTCTCCTGCTTGACGTCCGCCTCACGCAGCTGGACGCCGCGGTCGGCGTTGAGCTTGACCTCTTCGGCCTTGGCTTCGCGCACACGTGCAGCCTCGTCGGCCGAGGCCTGGGCGATGCGGGCGTCGCGCTCTCGGTAGGCCAGCTCCTGCCGGCCGACCAGCTCCATGTACTCGAGGGCCTCGCCGCCGATGGCCTGGATGGTGAAGCTGTCGATGACGAGGCCGGAGGTCTCGAGGTCGCTGATGGCGGCCAGCTGCACGGCCTGCTGGAACTTCTGGCGGTCGAGGTTGAGCTCCTCGACGGTGAGCGTGCCGACGATCGAACGGAGCGAGCCCTCGAGCACGTTCTTGACGATGTCGTCCACCTCGCGCGGGTCGGTGTCGAGGAAGCGCTCGGCGGCGTTGCGGATGGAGACCTCGTCGGCACCCACCTTGAAGGTGGCCACGCCCTCGAGCGCGACCTTGATGCCCTGGCTGGTGACGGCGTCGGTGAGCTGCACGCTGATCTGGCGGGCGGTCAGCTGGATGCGACCGAGGTCGTGCAGCAGCGGGATGACCATGATGCCGCCGCCACGCACGACCTTGAGCTCTTCGCCCTTGCCGCGCTGCCCGCTGCGCACGAGCGCCTCGTTGGCGCTGGCCACCTTGTAGCGCGAGCTGACGAACATCGCGATGAGCACCGCGATGACGATGAGGCCGAAGATGATCAGGACTTCGCTGCCGATATCCATGGCTCTACTCCCTCTGCGTGGACGTCAGCGCGACCGACCTGGTGGTCGAGCGCGCGTTCAGCTGGTCTCGTCTTGGCCCGCGTCGGTCGGGACCTCCGCTGTCGTGGTGGCGGCCTTGGCCGGCTCGACGATCAGCCCATTGCCGGTCGCGCCGCTGATGCGCACGACCGCGCCGCGGTCGATGTCCACCGACGATGTGGCGCGGAAGCTCTGGGTCGTGCCCTCGACCTCCATCGAGACCGTCCCCCATTCGGTCCTGGGGATGGACACCGAAACGTAGGCATCGCGGCCCACCAGATCTTCCTGTGAGAACGGAGACTCGGTCACGGCACTGCGCAGGAACCGGAACATGACATAGGCGAGGGCCGCTCCGCCCAGGCCGGAGATGACGCCCACGATGGCAGCCTGCCCACTGCTGAGGTCCAGCACCTGCGTGCCGAACAGGCCGCCGATGCCGAACATGGCCACGAACGCGAGCAGGATGGGCACGAGCGAGCTGCCGCCGACGTCGAAATCGAGGAACTCGAGCAGTCCGCCAAGGATGTCGTCGAGCAGGACGGTGATGAGCAGCAAGCCGCCGCCGACGAGCGCGCAGACCAGGAAGATCGTGTCCGCTGCCGTGGTATCGAACACCGCTCGACCTCCGTTCCGCCGGGAACCGGCACTACCTGTCTGGTTCTATTGTCCGGCAGTGGTCTATCGCGCGTGTGACGGTCCCGTCGGGCCAAAGCCGGCCGATGGCGACCTCCCGTTCAGGCGATGCCGAAGAGCGGCATCATCACGAGGACGGCAGTGCCGATCCCGACCGCCGCCAGCGGGGCCACGCGCACGAGCGTGCGCGAGCGGATGGCCTTCATCTCGGTCGGCTCACCGACGTGCTCGCCTCCGCCCGAGACGCTGCCGACCCCCTGCGCGCCAAAGTAGCCGACGCCCGCAGCGGAGAGCGCACCGACCATGGCGAGCGCGCCGACCAATGGATCGAAGCTGGCGGCTTCGTCGCCTGCTTGCAGGAGCAGCTGGATGACCGTGACGCCGAGGAGGATGGTCAGGCCGCCCATGTAGGCACCCAGCAGGACCAGCATCGACCTGACCGTCACCTGGTCGCCCACCGGGCGCAGCATCATGAAGGCCGGCACGGCGAGGATCGATGCCGGCACGACTGCGAGCGCGGCCGCCGTCATCCCTCCGCCCTCTTCGATGAATACCGCCCCCAGGCCGATGACGACGGCCAGGATGCCCACGCCTTCGGCGAAGGCCGCCACGAGAACGGTCATGGCCCGGGCCGGCTCCTCGACCTGCCGATCGCGTGGGATGGCTCGCGCCAGCTGGCCGATACCGAGGAGTGCGCCTCCGACGACGAGGCCGCAATAGAAGATGTAGCTCAGCACGTGGACCCCCCATCTGCATCGTGCGGTCCCGAATCTCCGCTGGCTCGATATCGCGCGGCAAGTGCCACCTGTCATGTCACGACCTTTGGCCGGAGTCGGGGTAGCATCGGTCGGCGGAGGGACCACACCCACCCAGGAGGAACGATGCGCCCCCACACCCCCCGATCGCTGACCACCGCCGTGTTCGTGTTGCCGGCCGTGCTGGCGCTGACGCTGAACCCCGTTGCCGCCCAGGAGGCGGATCCGTCCGTCGCACCCACCTCGAGCGTGGGCGAGTGCGTCGAGCCCGAGGCCACGCAGGCGCCCGTCACGGATGAGGCCCTCTCGATGCCGGAGGAGTTCCGCATCGAGCTGTTCGAGAACGTGTGGGAAGGCATCCGTGACTTCTATGTGGACCCTGACACCAACGGCCTTGATTGGGAGGCCGTCGGCGACGAGTACGCACAGCTGGTCATCGCCACCGACAACGCCCACGAGGTCTACGACCTGCTGCGTGAGATGGTGGAGGAGCTCGACGATCCCTATACCAACTTCTACGCCCCCGAAGACCTGGGCGACCCGGCCGCCTTCGACCCCACCTACGGCGGCATCGGTGCGCTGCTCGACACCAGCGCCGCGGGCGAGGACAGCCCCGGCTTGCGCATCCTCTACGTCTTCGACGGGGGCTCGGCCCAGGAGGCCGGGATCTCCGCGCGGGACAGCATCATCGGCGTGGAGGGTGACCCGTGTGCCCGCATCGTGGACATCCGCGGCCCGGAAGGGACCGAGGTCACGCTGACCGTGGTCTCACCCGGAGACAGCCCGCGTGAGGTCACCCTCGAGCGTCGTCGCATCACGCCAGACATCACACCCGTGGTCCGCCGCCTCGGGCTCGATCCCTCCATCGGCTACCTGCAGGTCCTGGCGCTCTCCGGCGAGGAGACGGTGGAGGCGATCGAGCAGGGCCTGACCGAGCTGCTCCGCGGTGACCCGCTCGAGGGTCTCGTGCTGGACCTGCGGGCTTCCGACCAGGGCGCTCCGGGCGTGCTCCTCGAGACCCTGCGGACCTTCGTCGAGGGCGAGGTCGGCACGTACCACTCGCGCGTGAGCGAGGATGACCCCATCGAGATCGAGCCGGGCGACCTCGCGGCAGGCTACGCCGACGTGCCCGTGGTGGTGTTGGTCGACGAGCAGACGGAGGCTGATGCCGAGCAGCTCGCCGCCATCCTCCAGGACCAGGGCCGGGCCACGGTCGTGGGCAGCGGGACAGCTGGCAAGACCCACGGCGCCAGGATCGCGGACTTGCCCGATGGCTCGCTGCTGCAGATCGTCACCTATGGCTTCCAGCTGCCCGATGGCCAGACGCTCGAGGGTGTGGGCGTCACGCCGGACGTGGTCGTAGAGGCCGACTGGCTGGGCTACGCGGAGGCGGAGGACCCCTTCCTGCTGGCCGCGCTGGAGGTGCTGTCGTCCGCCGCTGAGGCCGAGGCAGTCGCATCGAGCCGAGCCCGCCGGATAGAGGTGGCAGGCCACCTCGTGGCCACCCTCGAGCTGGACCAGCTGTGGGACCACCTGCTCGCAGGTGCCGGCGATGGCCACCGGGCATCGTGGCGCGAAGGCACAGCCCGCGGGCAGGTCGCCCGCGTCGGGCGGTTCCCCACCCACGACCGGGCGCTGCCGTCGTCGGTTGGCGGGGTCCGGCTCGGGCACCGCTGCCAGCAGGGCCTTGGTGTAGGGGTGCTTGGCGTCCTCGATGAGCGACCCGGCGCTCGCCAGCTCCACCACCCGGCCGGCATACATGACCGCGATGCGATCGGCGAAGTGGCGAGCGCTGGCGAGGTCGTGGGTGATGTAGAGGAAGGTCAGGTCGCGCTGCTCCTGCAGCTCTGCGAGCAGATAGAGGATCTCGGCGCGGCTGGAGGCGTCGATCATCGAGACCGGCTCGTCGGCCACGAGGTAGTCCGGCTGCAGCACCATGGCGCGGGCGATCGAGACTCGTTGACGCTGGCCGCCTGACAGCGTGTGCGTGTACTTCTCGACATACTCCGCCGCCGGTGACAGTTTCACCTGCTCCAAAGCCGCCAGCACGAGTCGATGCTGCTCATCGCGGTCCGTGGGCCCGTGGATCTGCAACGGCTCCGCTACCAGGTCGCCGACACGCATATAGGGGCTGAGGCTGGAGAAGGGGTCCTGGAAGATGACCTGCGCCCGCTGCCGGAACGCCATCAGGTCCGGGCCGCGGAGGTCGGCGATGTCAGTACCCTCGAAGACGACGCGGCCGGAGCTGATCGGCGCCAGGTGCAACGTCGCCCGGCCCAGCGTCGTCTTGCCGCTGCCGGACTCGCCCACGACGGCCACCGTCTCTCCCAGCTTCAGGACCAGGTCAACCGCCCGCACCGCCTGGATCGGCCGAGACTTGAACAGGCCTTGGCGCACGTGGAACGTGACGCTCAGATCCTCTATGCGGAGGACAGGTTCGTCGTGGACGAGATCGCGGCTCACGTGACTCCCTCCAGCGGGGCTGGGGCACTCGGGTCCACCCGCCAGCAGCCCGCGTGGTGGCCGCCCGACAAGTCGAACAGCGGCGGGGCATCACCACAGGGCTCATAGACGGCTGAGCAGCGGGCGGCGAAGCGACAGCCGACGATGCCTTCCCGCAAGTCGGGCGGCACGCCGGGCAGGAAGGCTGGTGGCGTGGAGTCGTGGAGGCTTGGGATGCTGGCCAGCAATCGCTGGGTGTAGGGGTCTGCGGGGGCACGTAGCACGTCCTCGGCCGGGCCCAACTCGCGAACCTGGCCGGCGTAGACGACCGCGATGTGGTCGCACAGGTCTGACGCGAGCGCCAGATCATGGGTGATGAACAACATGGTGATGCGTCGTTCGGCCTTGAGCTGCTTGAGCAGATTCATGATCTGCGCCTGGATGCTCACGTCGAGTGCACTGGTCGGCTCATCGAGGATGAGCAGCGGAGGATCATTGGTCAGCGCGCTCGCGATCATCACGCGTTGTTTCATGCCGCCGCTGAGCTCGTGCGGATAGCGTCTGGCCGTCGCTGTCGGCAGGCCGACCTGGCCCAGCAACTGTGCCACCCTCGTCTTCACCTCGGCCTTCGGCATCCCGTCTGCCAGCAGCCGTTCGCCGATCTGGTCGCCGACACGGATGACGGGGTTCAACGAGTGCATGGCCCCCTGGAAGACCATGGCCATGTTGGTCCAGCGCACCTGTGTGCGGAAGTCCTCATCCGAGAGTGCACCGATGTCGGTGCCGTCGAGGCGCATGCTTCCGCCCACGACGCTGCCGTTGCGAGGCAGGAGGCGCATGACGGCGGTGGCGGTGCTGGTCTTGCCACTACCGGACTCGCCGATGATGCCCAGCGCTTCGCCTGCCTCGATGTCGAAGGAGACGCCGTCCACGGCGCGTAGCGGCCCACGATCGGTGCGGTACTCGATGGCGAGGTCACGGACCTCGAGCAGGGCCATCAGTCGCGCCGCAGCTTGGGGTTGACGATCGGCTCCATGGCCAGCGCCAGCAGCATGAACGTCACGGCCGTGAGGACGATGAAGAGGCCAGGGGCGACGACCCACCACCAGTAGCCGAGGAAGACAGCGCCGGTGCGAAAGCCGTCCTCAAGGATCTGGCCCCAGGTCGGCAACGTCGGATCACCCAGGCCCAGGAACGAGAGCCCAGCCTCAGCCAGGATGATCGCCGGCACGAAGAAGATGAGCTGCAGGAAGACGATGGGTGCGGTGTGCGGGAAGATGTGCTTGCGCAAGACCCAGCTGCTGGGAGCACCGAGCGCTCGCGCGGCTTCGACCTCTTGGCTGCCCGAGAGACCCAGCACCATCGAGCGCACGAGGATGGTCAGGCCCGGCCAGCTGAACAGCACCAGCAGGGTCATGATCAGCCAGAGCTGTGCGCCGAAGACGACGACGAAGAAGATCAGCAGCGGCAGCAGCGGCACGTTGTTGATGACATCGGCGGTGCGCTGGATGACGAGGTCCACGCGACCACCCTTGTAGCCAGAAAGCATGCCCAGCGACGTGCCGATGGCCGTGCTGACGGTGGCTGCGGCCAGCCCGATGATGAGCGCGATAGGCAGACCGAAGGCCAGGCCCTGAGCCAGGTCGCGACCGCTGCCGTCGGTGCCGAGCAGGCCGTAGACGGTGCCGCCGACGACCGTCCGCACCCAGCCGATCGCGTCTTCCGGCTGGGCCAATGCGATGCGCACCTGCGTGGTGTACGTGCCCGGCAACGGCCGCAGCACGCCGTCCTGGTCTGGAGCACCGAAGAGCGCAGCCGCGATGTCGTCCTGCAATTCGCGGGCCGGGATGTCCATGCCGTACGTCTCAGCCAGCATCTCCGACGTCGCCTCGGCGACCTCCGGGTCTGTCGTGAGCAGCACGCGCAGGGGCGTCTCATCGTGGCGCGCATACGGCGGCGACTCACCGGGCCGCGGACCGCGGATGGTGGTCCGCAGCATGGGCACCTCTGCGCCATCGGGCCGCAGGAGCGTCACGCTCAGTGATGGCGGGCGATCCAGATAGCTGGCGTCGGCGAGGCTGAACGAGAGGAAGGACGGTGCCTCCTGGGCGGTGTGCTCGTAGACGAGGTCGTAGACGTCTACGCGGGCACCGTCGCGCTCGGTCGAGTCGGACGCGTCGGTGGCCTCGATGATCTCGTGCTCGACGGGTTCGTCCGATGTCAGCAGCGCTGTCCAGGCTGGTGGTACCGCTGTCGGGTAATCAGCCCAGACCGCGGGATTGGACCAGCGCGACGTACCGAAATCCCACGGCAGGACGAGGACCACCAGGAACGAGGCCAGCACGAGGATGACCGCCAACGTGACACCGATCTTGCCGGCCGTGCTGGAAAGGACCTCCCGGATGAGGCTGCGGCGCCTCATTGGTAGCGCACCCGCGGGTCGAGGAAGACGTAGAGGATCTCCAGCAGCAGCCGCGCGGCCACGTACAGCAGCGTGAACATGAATGTCAGGCCGATGATGACCGTCTCGTCGGGTTCGCCGCTGAAGGTCTTGAAATAGAGCTGGCCCATGCCTTCCCAGGCGAAGACCGTCTCGATGAGGATGGCGCCGCTGAGCGAGGCCGCCAGGCCCATGATCAGGCCGGTGACGATGGGTGGGGCCGCCACGCGAAGGATGTGGTTCCGCCGGACCCGCCCCTCAGGCAGGCCTTTGGCGCGGGCCACGGTCACGTGGTCCTGCATGGCCGTATCGAGCATCAACGTGCGGTAGACGTAGATCGACGGACCGACACTCACGAGGACCAGGGTGAAGACCGGGAGCAGGGCGTGCCAGGCCAGATCGAGCAGCGACGCGATGGCGCCCTCCGGTGGCGGCGTGCTGTACATGCCTCCGTCCGGCAGGATCCTGAGCCAGAAGGAGAAGATGAGGATGAGCAGGATGCCCGCCCACCAGGCCGGCAGGCCATTCGTGATGGCCGCCACGTAGGAGACGAAGCGGTCTGCCCGTGAGCCCGGCCGCGTGGACAGCCAGACGCCCAGAGATAGCCCGATGATGGCCGTGATGACCAGGGAGGTCGTGAGCAGGATCATGGTCCGCGGCAGTCGCTCGAGGATGATGTCGGCGACGCTGTTGGAGCCGTCAGCAGCGCGGATCGTCCGCGCATCACCCAGATCGAACACCAGCACCTGCGCCACCACGGCCGGCATGCGCGCATACCAGGGCTGATCGAGCCCGTACTGTTCCTCGAGCGCCGTGCGCTGAGCGGCGATGACCTCTTCGACCGCGTCGGGATCAGTCGTCGTCTCCGAGATGCTCGTCCGCAGGGCACGCAGCTCTTCGCCGACCTGGGCGTCGAGGATGCGGTCCGAGAAGCCCGTGGCGCCAAGGATCAGGACCATCAGCACCAGCACGATGATGAGCACGGCGCCGAGGCTGGCGGCCCGGACGAGGATGGGGCGCAGGAGCGATGGGCCCACGCGAGGTCAGCCCTCCACGATCTGGGCGATGCGAGATGCCCGCAAGTCTAGGGCAGCACCTCGAGATCGACCCGTCGCTCGCTGATGCGTGCCAGCTCGTCACTGTCAGCGGCAAGGTAGAGCTCGTAGAAGCCAGGGAAGGGGATCAGGTCGCCCGGGATGACCACCGAGAACGTGCCCTCACCGGCATCCGTGGCTGCACCCGTCTCCAGGACCTCGTCGATCGCCGGATCGAGCAAGAGGTAGCGGAGCCCGACCGTGCCCGGACCCGTGACGCTGGCCGTGACCGAGGCGTCCTCGCCAAAGACGACGGGCTCGGCGTCGACCTCGTCGATGGTCAGCGTCGGAGGCTGGCCGCGATAGTGGTCGCCGGGCTTGAACGGGTAGCTCGGATCGCGGAAGGCGATGAGCTCCGCGAACTGGGCGGGCGGATCGAACTGCTCGAGGTAGAACGGGCCCTGGCTGATGACGAGGTGCTCCTTGTCGTCGAACCAGTCCCGCGCCGCCTCGTAGCGCGCGGCGGCCTCCTCAGGAGTCGCCAGGACCCGGCCGCCGAAGTCGGCGAGCGAGGCCGGCACGACCTCACCTTGCGCCAAGTCTCGCAGCGAGCGGTCGACGAGCTGTGCATCACGCTCGAGCACGAGGCTGAGCCACGGGAGACTGTAGCGAGTCGCTGCGGTCTGGCTGTAGGCCGCGCGTCGCTTCTCGAAGACGAGGTCGTCCATGGCCGCCTTCAGCTCCCACGGGGTGTCGAAGCCGGTCGTGCTGTTGGCGTACTGGCCGATGTAGTTCTCGTCGAAGTGCCAGAAGTCGACGTAGACCTCCAGCTGGTCATCTTCGGTCAGGCGGTAGCCCTTGAAGGTCTCGAGGATCGGCCGCTGCGTCGCGGCGAGCGCCGTCTCGATCTTCGGCTTCTCTGCGTCGTAGGCCAGATCGAAGGTCTGGGCGATGGAGTACACCGCGTCGGCCAGGGTGATCGGCTGACCGTGGTGCCAGTTGGAGCCGGTGAAGTCGGAGTAGTCGAAGGTGACCTTGCTCACGGCCGTCGATCCGGCCGGCACCGGCACCCATGCGTCCGCCGCGGGGTCCCATGCCAGCTGCGTCAGCCGGGACCTCCAGCTGGCCGCCGGGCCCGGCCGACTCTACCTCGTAGCGGGCACGGAACGGCTGCGGGATGCCGGTGAAGGGGTCGTTGAGGATCGATGGGTCGGTGAGGTTGCGGGCGAGGTCGGTCGAATAGACGTCGCTGTAGCCCACCGACGGGGTTGTACGTGGTGCGGTCGGTCCAGACCCACTGGTGGCCCACCCGTACGTCGTCGCTACCGGGCACGAAGGCCTCGCGCAGCGTCCAGATGTTGCGTGGCCCGGCCACCAGGTCAGGGGTCACGCCCTCCAGCTCACTCACCACCGGGAAGCTGTTGTTGACGGTGGCCAGCCAGACACGGATGGACTCGTCGAGGCCGATCTCGGTCATCTCCCGGTAGATCTCGTTGCGCTGCTCAAGGCTGTCGAACTCGCCGCGGAAGAGCGTCTGCCCCAGCTCGTCGAGTGTCTCGTTCTCGTACTGCCAGAAGCCTTGCTCCAGCCAGCCGGGCATGTTGCCGAGCCATGGCGCGTTGAAGGAGTTGACGCCACCGACGTCGTACCGCTGGGATGAGCGCCCCCAGCCCTCGGTGTAGATATGCCACTCGAACGACTGCGGATCGGTCGAGTACACGCGCTGGATGGCGGGACCGAACTGGTCATACGTGATGGCCACGTTGAAGCCAGCCTCTTCCAGCTCCGCGCGGACCAGGTCGGCGATCTCGCGGCGCTCGTCTTCGACGCGGCCGATGAGCTTGATCCGGATGGGCTCGCCGTCGAAGTGCCACGTGCCGTCGATGAGCTCCACGCCCTCGGCGCTTTGCATGCGTTCGGTGATTAGCTCGCGTGCCAGCTCGGGGTCATAGCCGAAGCCGGAGCCGCGGTCGATGTCGTAGATGGTGAGGAAGTCCGGGTCTGACGGGCCGACGTGCGTGATCATGGGCTGTGCGGCGCCCTGGTAGATGTCCTGGGCGATCGACTCGCGGTTGACGAGGTACTGCATCGCACGCCGGATCTCCGGGTCGGAGAACGGGTTGAACTCACCATCGCGCGCAGGTGCGGGATTGAGGATGAGCGACACTGCCGTCGCCGGCGCGTCGATGAGCTCCACGCCCTCCGTCCCGCGCAGGTCCTGCGCCGCCTCGGTCTTGAGGCCGAAGAGGTAGAGGTCCATGTTCCCCGCCTCGATGTCGAGCGGAGCCCGATCGACGAAGAACGAGTTGTAGAGCAGGCGCTCGGCCGCGGGGCCGGGCTTGTCATGCGGCGGCTCGTAGGCCTCCTCCTGGGCCAGCGAGCCCAGGGGTAGTGCGCCACCGAGGAGGGCGAGGCCGAGTGCTGCCGCGAGGGTCGTACGGGCGCGCCTGAACGGCGCTCGGGTTGCCGTGCTTGCGGTCATGTCCTAGCCCTCGTCGGCGTCTGAGCCGGGATCATCGCTGGGAGCGGGTTCGCCGCTATCGACGGTCTCTGCCTCGACCAGCAGATCGGTCAGGTCCTGGATCTGCTGCTGGATGTTGCCGAAGCCGAACTCGGTGAAGAACGAGGTGGCCGCGACGTTGCCCAATTCGTCGAAGACGGCGATGGTCTGGCTGCCCTCGCTGGTGATGGGCATGTAGATGCGTGCGCTGAAGCCGCCGTCGTCGTTGGTGCGCAAGGTGCTGATGGTGCTGTCGCCAAGCTGCACGAAGACACCCATGTCGGGCTGGAAGTCGAAGCCCTGGAGGGTCACCTCCTGGCCGCCCGGTCCCGACGGTGGGTTGATGAAGATCTCAGGTGAGTCGACGGCCTCGGTGCGGGCCGTGGCGATCTTCTGGTTGATGGGACCGAACTCGCCGAGGCGTGCATCCGGCCAGACCATGTGCACATCGTCATCGGTGGCGGTGAGGCTGAAGTAGTCACCGATGAAGCGGCCGCCGGGGAAGGCATAGTTGGGATTGGAGCCGACGTCCGACACTCGCGTGTCACCCACGGTCAGGCCCAGGTCCTCGTTGGTGAAGCCGAAGGTCTCACCCCGGTCGTCCGAGCGGGTGTAGTAGATCTGGTAGCGCGACTGCGAGATGCTGTCACGGAAGTCGCCCCACATCGCGTGCACCGTGCCGTCGGGGCTGGCGTCGATGCTGGGGAACATCTGGACGTGGTCGGTGTCGTCGTCGTTGAGCACCTGGGGCCGATCCCAGGTGGCGCCACCGTCGAGCGACTTGGTGAGGAAGACGTCGCCGTCGTCATTGGGCTTGTCCGAGGGACGGCCCACGTAGGCGATGTAGACCTCACCCTCCGGTCCGGAGGCGATCTGCGGGAAGGACGAGGCCCAGAAGCGGAAGTTGTTGGTGCGCGGGCGGAACTCGGTCTCGTTGAAGACCGAGGCCACCACCGGGGTCGACCAGGTATCGCCAGCGTCGGTGCTGGTGGCCACCTGGATCTCACCGATGCCCTCCTGGGAATCGTCGTCGGTGCTGTCCATCCAGGCCACGTGCACGGTGCCGTCGGCGGTGACCTCCGGCTGGCTGCCCTGCACCACGCGCAGGGTGCCGAACACGCTCGAGGTGCCGGTGTCGTCGCCGCGCTCGCCGTAGGCACGCCGCACGACGGGGCTGACGGCGACGGGGTCCGTCCAGGTCAGGCCGCCATCGACCGACTTGACCAGCTCGATGCTGGTGCGCATCTCGGTGGGCAGGAGGTTGGGGATCTCGCCGATATAGAGGATCTCGTAGCTGAGGTCGAAGTTGGTGTAGGTCACGTAGATGACGTCGGTCTCGGGCTCGTCAGGATGCGGGCCCACGGCCATCCAGGGCTTGTCCAGGAAGCTGATGTCGACGATGCCGCGGAGGCGGCCGAAGCGGTCCGTCTCGAGGCCGTCGGTGTTGACCGTGCTGCGGGCAGACGAGATCTGGGTGGGCCAGGTGAAGCCGTCGTCGTCGGACTTGGCCACGGCGATGCTCGAGACCTGCGCGGCCACCTCGATGGGGCCCAGGTTGAACTCGTCGATGCCGATGGAGATGTAGTTCATGTAGACGCCGCCATCGCGGTCGAAGGCGACCACCGGGTCACCGCCGGCGCCCAGGTCCTTGAGCAGGTAGGGCACCTGGTTGGGGCCTTCCCAGCGCTCACCGCCGTCGAAGCTGACGTAGGCGGACATGGAGGGGAAGGCGTAGTCGATGACGCCCAGCACGAGATGCTCGGGATCCTCGGGGTTGGCCTCGATGTGCGGCTCCGTCTGGAACGGGGCCTGGCCGAAGTCGCGGGTCACGAGGATGTTGCGTGAGAAGGCCGGACCGGGATCGCGGAAGGGGACCGGTGCCCCGGCGCCGGCGGCCTGCGTCCGGGCGGAGCCGGTCGTGGCGCCCAGGCCGGGACCCAGCAGCTGATCGGCTTCAGCCACGGCGGCTGCACTGGGATCACCGCTGCCGGCGGCCATGAGCCAGGCCTGGCCGGAGAGCACCCCGCTCGCCGGGCCCAGCAGGTCCATGGGCCCCGCACCGAGCAGCGGGATGATGTTGGAGGGGTCCTGACCGAGCGGGTTTTCCTCTTCCTCGGCCGCAGCCGGGAGGGAGATGCTCAGGGTCAGGGCCAGCGAAGCGCCGAGCGCGAGGCGCCACGACGTACGGGAAGCAGTCATCGTTCTCCTTGGTCGGGTCTGGGAGTTGGCAGGCCGCGCTAGCGGATCCGGTCGAGGATGGTCAGCAGTCCGTCGAGGCGATTGGCCACGGTCATCAGTGCCTCCGAGCGCAGCTCGTCGAAGGAGGAGTCGAAGGCGTTCGCGCCCGTGTCGACGTAGGCCTTGCTGAATTCCTGGGTCGTGTCGAACTGGCCGAAGCGCCAGTCGAGGAAGGCGGGCGTGGCGTCGTCGACGCGGTCCACGATCTGGCCCAGGCGCTGGGGATCGGAGGAGAGCGCCAGCGAGCGGATCCGGGCCAGCTGCGCCTCAGCCTCTGGGCGGGTCTCCGGCAGCTGCTTGCGCAGCTCGAACAGGAGCTGGCGGTCGGATTCGATGGGCTCGTAGAGATCGTCGAAGCGCTCGATCGAGGCGGAAAGGCGGTCGCGTTCCTGGGCCAGCGCATCGAGCCTCGCCTGCAGGTCGCTGTTGTCCGCCTTGAGCGTGTCGTTGGCCAGGCTCAGGTCCTCGACGAGCGAGCGCAGCTCGTCGACGGTCACGCTCTCGGTCACGCTCTCGGTCAGGTTGGGTTCTACGTCCGCGGTCCCCGTGTCCACGGCCATGGTCGCACCAGCGGGGACCAGCATCAGGCCAGCCAGCAGCGTGGCGGCAGCGAGTCCGCGGAGGCGGCGGTGGGGGAGCTCCTGCTTCAGCATCGGTCGAGGCACCTCTCCGGCGTTGCGGGTTCGGGGCTGGGCATTCCCGATCTGGCGGCCCATCGCGCAGTGCGACGGTCCGATTTCGGGCGAGCCTACACCCACTTCGGCGAGTGCGCTCTCGTCTATGTCACGGTTCGGTGACAGCTACCACCTCGTTCGGTGACAGGCACGATGTCGGGCGCACATTCGCCGACGGGACGGAGCCACGGTTCAGTCGCGGAAGGCGGGCCGCAGCGCGAGCACGACCAGTCCCAGGGCCGCCACGATGATGGCCGAGTCGAAGGCGGCCGGGTCATCGAGCCCAAGGGTGAGGGCATCGGTGTAGAGCAGCACAGCCACCATGAACGTCGCCAGCGTCAGGCCGGCCCACAGGGTGATGGCGATGTCGAAGCGGCGACGCGCGGTCATGAGCGTGCCGCCCGCGAGCAGCACTGCGGGGAAGATCCAGCCGGTGGGGAAGAGCGACGAGTCGATCCCGCCCAGGAGCCAGGCGACCCCGAGCAGCCCGCCGAGGGCGAGGTAGACGAGCCCGGCGCCACGCAGCACCACCGCCCACGGTGACGGAGCTGGCCGTGGCGGTGGAGTGCTCGTTCCTGACATCACGCCTATCCTATCGGCCCTCACCGTCGTCGCCTGAGGTCTCCTGCATGCGTGTCCGTCCGAGCCGCCTCCTCCGCAGCCTTTCGGCCGCAGCTCTGGCCTTGTCGCTCGTCGTTCCGGGGGCCGTGGCGCAGGACTCGAGCGAGGTCTCCTTCATGGTCTTCGGCGACCCGGCCGAGCTGGCTGCATACGAGTCGCTGACCGCGGCCTTCGAGGAGGCCCATCCGGAGATCGAGGTCGAGCTCATCCACATCCCCAGCGCCTCGGACTATCGGGCGCGCCTGGGCGTCGACTTCGCCGCCGGTGATCCCGCCGATGTGGTGCTCATCAACTACCGCCGCTACGCCCCCTTTGCGGCCATGGGTGCGCTGGAGCCGCTGGCCCCGTACCTGCGCCAGAGCGATCTCATCAGCGAAAGCGACTTCTTCGAGGTGGCCACCGATCCTTTCAAGTGGCGTGGGCAGCTGATGTGTATCCCGCAGAACATCAGCAGCCTCGTGGTCTACTACAACCGAGCGCTCTTCGACGCGGCCGGCCTGCCGTATCCCGCGGACGACTGGACCTGGGACGAGTTCCTGACCACGGCGCAGGCGCTGACGCTCGACCTCGACGGCGACGGCGACACCGATCAGTACGGCCTGGGCACGGAGGCCTCCATCTTCCGCCTGGCCCCCTTCGTGTGGGGCAATGGCGGTGAGCTGGTGGTGCTCGAATCGGGACTGCGGCCGATCCGCCTGGCGCTGGACTCGCGGGCTGCGCGTGAGGCTGTGGAGTGGTTCGTGGAGCTGCAGACCGTCCACGGCGTGGTGCCGGACGCCCTCGCCGAGACGGCCGAGTCGAGCGAGAGTCGCTTCCTCAACGGGCGCACCGCGATGTTCCTCGACAGCCGCCGCGGCACTCCCACCGCGCGTGCCGTCGAGGGCCTCGAGTGGGATGTGGCGGCCCTGCCCACCGCCGTGGAGCCGGCGGGCATCCTCCATTCGGACGCTTACTGCATGGCCGCCGCGACCGAGGACAAGGCGGCAGCCTGGACCTTCATCGAGTTCGCCAACTCGCCGACCGGGCAGGCCATCGTGGCCCAGTCCGGCCGGACCGTGCCTTCGCTCATGGAGGTGGCCACCTCGGAGGCCTTCCTCGACCCGTCGGCGGCGCCGGCCAACAGCCAGGTCTGGCTGGAGACGGTGGACACGCTCGGGGCCGTACCGGTGATGGCGGCGTGGGTGGACATCGAGGAGCTGACCGGTGACGAGCTCGAGCGCGCCTTCTACGGCCAGGCCGGCGTGGACGAGGTCATCGACGCCATGATCACGCGCACCCTGCCGTTCTTCGCGGGCGAGGAAGGCTAGGGCAGACTGCCGACATGAGGACCTGGCGGGCGGGCCTGTGGGCCATGCTGCTGCCGTACCTGGTGGGCACGCTCCTGCTGGTGGGGCTGCCGGCGTTGATGTCGGGTGTGCTCGCGTTCACGAGCTACGACGCGCTCACGCCCCCGGTCTACGTCGGCTTCGCCAACTTCCGTCTGCTCGCAGCCGATCCCATCGTGGGCACCGCCATCAGCAACTCGCTGGTGTTCATCCTGCTGGCGGTGCCCCTGCGCATCCTCGGCGCCCTCGGCCTGGCCATGCTGCTGCTGCGGCCGCGGCGCGGTGGGGGTGGCTATCGGGCCGCGGTGTACCTGCCCACAGTCATCCCCGACGTGGCCTTCGCGCTCATCTGGCTGTGGATCCTCAACCCCGTCTTCGGCCCCGTGAACATGGCCCTCGAAGCCCTGGGGCTGCCGACCCCCGGCTGGCTGGCGGATCCAGATACGGCCCGCTTCCCCTTCGTGATCATGGCCCTGTTCCAGATCGGGGAGGGCTTCGTGGTGCTGCTGGCGGCGTTACGCGGCCTGTCACCGGAAGTGTTCGACGCAGGCTCGGTGGACGGCGCCGGGCGCTGGGCTGCCTTCCGCTACCTGACGCTGCCGCTGCTGCTGCCGTGGCTGGCGCTGCTGACCTTCCGCGACGTCGTGCTCAGCCTCCAGTGGACCTTCACCCCCTCGTTCGTGATGACCGGCGGCGACCCCTACTACGCCACCATGTTCCTGCCGCTGCTGACCTACGAGGAGGCCTTCGATCGCTTCCGCTTCGGGGCCGGGTCGGCCTTGATGCTGCTGACGTTCGTGCTCTCGCTGGCCATCATCGGCGCCATCTACCTGCTCTTCCGCCGCCGAGGGTACGTGTCCGATGTCTGAGTCGCGCGCGAGCTGGGTCGGTCGGCATCTCGTGCCCGTCGTCGTGGCCGTGGTGTTCCTGCTGCCGTTGCTGTGGATGATCACGGCCTCATTGCGTGGGCCCGGCCTGGCGCCGCCGGCCACCATCGAATGGGTACCGCCGGACGCGACGGCCACGAACTACGCCACGGTCTTCGAGCTGCTGCCGTTCGGGCGCTACCTGCTCAACTCCCTGGCGGTGGTGGCGCTGGCGGTGCCCCTGACCGTCCTCACCGCCTCCATGGCCGGGTTCGCCATGGCCCTCCTCGAACAGCGGGTCCGAGGCGCCCTGCTGGTGCTCTCGGTGGCCCTGTTGCTGGTGCCGGTCACGGCCCTCTGGCTGACGCGCTTCCTGCTCTTCAACTGGATCGGCCTGACCGACTCGCTGCTGGCCCTGGTGGTGCCAGCGCTGGCCGGCTCCAGCCCGCTCTTCGTGCTCATCTACTACTGGACCTTCCGACGTGCCTCGGTCGAGGTCTTCGAGACCGCGCATCTCGACGGAGCCGGGCCGGTCGGCGTGTGGTGGCGCATCGCCCTGCCCAACGCCTGGCCCTCGACGGTGGCCGTGGCGGTGTTGAGCTTCATCCTCTATTGGAGCGACTTCATCAGCCCGCTCTTGTACCTGCGGGACCAGGACCTCTACACGCTGCCCCTGGGGCTGCGGCAGCTGCAGCAGCTCGATCCCACGGGCTGGCCGGTGATGATGGCCGGTGCGGTCATGCTCACGTTGCCGGCGGTGCTCTTCTTCCTCGTGGTGGGGCGGCTATTCCTCGGGGAGCGCGGCCTGGGGCGCGAGTAGGGCGCGTGGCGCCGGCCTGCCACTCATGTACGTCGCCCGAACGCCCGGTGTCTGCGCACGGCTACTCCCGTGCCACGGGCGAGTTCGACCGGTGTCTGCGCACGGCTACTCCCGTGCCACGGGCGAGTTCGACCGGTGGCGCCGCGTCCGGATGCCGGCGGCCGCGTTCTTCCCGCCCAGCGGGCCATCGACCCGGCCAACGGCAGGGAACGACTCCGGCTCCCGGCCAGCGGGCCGTCGGCTCCGATCCGGCGATCGACCACGTCTGACTGGCCCGCTGAGCGGGACTGGGAGGAGCGCAGCGCAGCGCGGCGGGCACACCGCGGACCGTGGGAGTACACGGCAGGGCGTGGGGACACGGCGGCCCGTGGGACTACACGGCACGGCGTGGGGGACACGGCGGACCCTGGGGACACGGCAGGGCGGAGGACACGGCAGCGCGGGGGACACGGCAGGGCGCGGGGGACACGGCAGGGCAGGGCGTGGGGTACACGGCAGATCGACCCTTCCGTCCGCGCGCGGGATTCGGTAGCATCGATAAAACCCCAGTTGGAGCTTTCGATCCGTGGCCAAGTATGTCTTCGTGACCGGTGGGGTCACCTCTTCGTTGGGCAAGGGCATCACGGCCGCCTCCATCGGTCGGCTGCTCAAGAGCCGAGGCCTGAGCGTCTCCATCATGAAGCTGGACCCGTACGTGAACGTCGACCCGGGCACCATGTCGCCCTACCAGCACGGCGAGGTCTTCGTGACCGACGACGGCGCGGAGACGGATCTCGATCTGGGCCACTACGAGCGTTTCATCGACGAGAACCTGAGCCAGCTGGGCAACGTCACCACCGGGCGCATCTACCAGTCGGTCATCGCCAAGGAGCGCCGCGGCGACTTCCTCGGCGGGACCGTGCAGGTCATCCCCCACATCACCAACGAGATCAAGGAACGCATCGCGCGCGTGGCGCGCGACGGCTCCGCGGACGTGATCATCGTGGAGGTCGGTGGCACCGTCGGTGACATCGAGTCGCTGCCGTTCCTTGAGGCCATCCGCCAGATGCGCAAGGACGTCGGCCGCGAGAACGTGCTCTACGTGCACGTGACACTGCTCCCCGCGCTGGCTGCCACCGGGGAGCTCAAGACCAAGCCCACCCAGCACTCGGTCAAGGAGCTGCGCAGCATCGGCATCCAGCCGGAGATCATCGTGGCCCGCAGCGACCACGACGTGGACGACGAGCTGCGCGAGAAGATCGCCCTCTTCTGTGACGTCAACGTGGACGCGGTGGTGCCTGCGACCACGGCCGAATCCATCTATGAGGTCCCGCTCCAGTTCGAGGACTGGGGCCTGGGGGATCTGGTCGTACGCTTGCTGCACCTCGAGGACCAGGTGCACGAGCCCGACCTGGCCGGCTGGCGGGCACTGGTCGACCGCATCAAGGCGCCCAAGCCGGAGCTCGAGATCGCGCTCGTGGGCAAGTACATCGCCCTGCCTGACGCGTACATGTCGGTGACCGCCGCGCTTGACCACGCCGGCTGGGCCCAGGGCCACGACATCAGGATCCGCTGGATCGACTCGGAGACCCTGACCGAAGAGGACTACGAGGCCGAGCTGGCCGGTGCCGCCGGCATCGTCGTGCCCGGGGGGTTCGGCCACCGGGGCATCGAGGGCAAGCTGCTGGCGGCCCGGTACGCGCGCGAGAACCGGGTGCCGTACCTCGGGCTATGCCTGGGCCTGCAGTGCGGCGTCATCGAGTTCAGTCGCGGCGTGCTGGGGGCGACGGACGCCAACTCGACCGAGTTCGACCTCTTCACCGAGGCGCCCGTCATCGACTACATGCCGGACCAGCGCGACATGGAGGAAAAGGGCGGCACGATGCGCCTGGGCCTCTATCCCGCCAAGCTTCAGCCGGGCACCAAGGTGGCTCGGGCGTACCAGGACGCGGAGCTCATCTACGAGCGCCACCGCCACCGCTTCGAGGTCAGCAACAGCTACCGCGAGGCGCTCGAGGAAGCGGGCATGCTGCTCGCGGGCCAGTCGCCTGATGGGCGTCTCGTCGAGATCATCGAGCTCCGGGACCACCCCTGGTTCGTGGCCAGCCAGTTCCACCCCGAGTTCAAGAGCCGGCCGGAGAAGCCGCATCCGCTCTTCGCCGGCTTCGTGACCGCGGCCATCGAGGAATCGCGCGCGGCGCCGGCACGGGCGGCCACCGAGGCCTCTGGCGACCGGCGTGCGTCGGTCCCCGGCCCCGTGGAGGTGGTCGAGGAGGCCTAGCTCTCGCGGACACGTCTTTGCGCCTGGGGCCTAGATCCCGGTCGAGGCCCTGAAGGCCATATACCCGACGCAAAGACAAGTGCCCTAGGTCCTCAAGTACAGGCCGCTCTACGGTGTCCAGGGGGCCTATCCTTAGCCTGTCCATGCATTCAGGGGGGATCAGGAGATGCTTCGTTTCAAGGCTCTGGGCGCGTCGGTTCTCGCGCTCAGTCTCGCAGTCGGCGTGTCCAGCGCCGCACTTGGGACCGACATCGTCGTCGGCCACGGTATCCCCAAGGTCAAGGTCGACGTGTGCGCCAAGGTCGGTGGCGACCTTCTCGAGCTCAAGAGCAACTTCAAGTACGGTCAAATCTTCCGCCTGACCGACCTGCCGGCAGCAACCTACACGATCACCGTCCGCGCTGCTTCCAAGGGCAAGTGCAAGGGCCAGGTGCTCATCAACACCGGTCCGCTCGCGTTCGGTGGCAGCGAGGACCTGTCGGTCATCGCCACCAAGACGAAGGGCACGCCGACCGTGGTGGTCTTCGACAACAGCGAGGGCTATGACGGGGGCTCCCGTCCCATCCTCTCCATCAAGCACGCGGCGATGCTCGGCAAGGCAGATGTCTACGTGGACATCCTGCTCAACGACAAGTTCGCGGCGGCTGCCGCACCGACAGCGGTCGGCGTGCCCAAGGGAACCAACGTCAACGTCGAGTTCTTCGTGAGCGACATCAAGGTCGGCGTGGCCAAGACGGGTACCTCCAACATCCTCAAGGAGACCCCGTACTGGGCAATGGACGCCGGCAAGATCAACCACGTCGTGGCCATCGGGCCACCGAACCAGTTCCGCTTCCTGCGCTACCGAACGGAGAACAAGGGTATCGAGGACTGATCTCGGGCAACCGCACGCGCACACACGGCAGCCGGCCCCGACTCGGGGCCGGCTGCCGAATTCGACGACATGGGCCCTCGGATGCATCTCGCGGCGGGTACGGCGAGACCGCCAGCTGCTGTCCGTCGGCCTGGCGCGGCGATGGACTCAGGCGGTGAGAGCCGGCCGTACAATGCTCCTATACACCCGCATCACTCCCTGAGGAGCCGACGACCCCATGAAGCTATTCCTCGATACCGCTGTCATCGACGAGATCCGCACCGTCCATAGCTGGGGCGTGCTTGATGGCGTGACCACCAACCCCTCGCTCTTCGCCAAGGCCGGCGGCGGCAGCTACGAAGAGGTGCTGGAGGAGATCTGCGGCATCACCAGCGGACCCGTCAGCGCAGAGGTCATCGCCGACGACCTCGAGGGCATGCTCCGCGAGGGCCGCAAGTTCGCCAAGATCGCCCCCAACATCGTGGTCAAGGTGCCCATGACCGAGACCGGCCTGATGGCCATCTCGACCTTCGCCGAAGAGGGCATCAAGACCAACTGCACCCTCATCTTCAGCACCGCCCAGGGCCTCCTCGCAGCCAAGGCCGGGGCCACCTACCTGTCTCCCTTCGTGGGGCGCCTTGACGACATCGCCCAGGAGGGCATGGACATGGTGCGCGAGCTGGCAGCGCTGCTGGAGATCCAGGGCATGGACGCGGAGATCATCGTGGCCTCCACTCGTTCGCCGCGACACGTCATCGACGGCGCCATCGCCGGCGCTACCGTCGCCACCGTGCCCTTCAAGGTCGTCCAGCAGATGGTCAAGCATCCGCTCACGGACAAGGGCATCGCCCAGTTCGAGGCAGACTGGGCCAAGGCCCAGGCGGAGCTCGCCGCCAAGGGCTAGCTCGGCCATCCGCGGCGGCGCCAGGGCCCTCACCACGCACAGCCTGGCGACCCGCCGCGATACCCGCGGCGACTGCGCGGCGATGCCCACGCCGGTGCGCGGCGATCGGCGTGCGCGGCGATGCCCACGGGGACTGATACGACCACGCTACGCCCCAGATGGCCGACGCGAGCCGTCCGGGGCCTTCGATGCGCGCTGTTCGAGTCGCACCGGGCATGAGACGGACGAAATCGCCAGCATCCGAAACGGAACGAATGGAGCCGAAACCCGGTTCGGTGAGCGGGGCGGAGAGGCTTGGTCGCTAGAGGCGTGGAGGGCATGGGTGGCCGTGTCGCGCATTCTTGACCAACGCCGGGTGCGTGCTACTATCCGAAGCACCTCCACCCCACCGTCCGAAGCCTGACCGGCTCACGGCTGGTCCATGCGCGACCCGGGGAAGGGAAGGCACCCATCAGTACGCTCGATTCGAGTCGCGCGCTGCGCTGCCGACACTCGAGCGATCACCCGATGCCGCAAGGAACGAAGACCCCGGATATGGACATCAAGGAACTCGAGACCAAGGACGCCGAAGAGCTCGCGAAGATCGGTGGCGATCTCGACGTGGCTGACGCCGAGGGCATGCAGCGTGAAGAGCTGGTCGAGCAGATCATGCAGCGCCAGTCGGAGCAGAAGGGCCAGCACTACGCGGCCGGCATCCTCGATGTCGTCGACGACGGCTACGGCTTCATGCGTCGCCGCGGGCTCATGCCCAGCCCCGATGATGTCTACGTCAGCTCCAGCCACGTTCGTCGCTTCGGCCTGCGTGCCGGTGACCGCGTGGCGGGCATCCCGCGTCAGCCCAAGAAGGGTGAGAAGTACTGGGGCCTGGTCCGCGTCGACACCGTCAACGGCATGGACCCCAATGATGCGCGCCGTCGGCCGCACTTCGATGAGCTCACGCCCATCCATCCGTACCAGCTCATCAACCTCGAGTCCGATTCCAAGAACCTGAGCCAGCGCCTGGTCAACCTGGTCAACCCCATCGGCAAAGGCCAGCGCGCGCTCGTCGTGAGCCCGCCCAAGGCCGGCAAGACGATGCTGCTCAAGAACATCGCCAACGGCATCACCGAGAACTACCCCGAGATCCTGCTCATGGTCGCGCTCATCGGCGAGCGCCCCGAGGAGGTCACGGACATGCGCCGCTCGGTCAAGGGAGAGGTCATCTCCTCCACCTTCGACGAGCCCACGGAGAACCACACGCACGTGGCGGAGATGGCGCTGGAGATCGCCAAGCGCCAGGTCGAGTCCGGCCGTGACGTGGTCATCCTGCTCGACTCCATCACGCGCCTCTCGCGCGCCTACAACCTGGCCCTGCCGCCGTCGGGCCGCACCCTCACCGGCGGCATCGACCCGGTCGCGCTGTACCCGCCCAAGCGCTTCTTCGGCGCTGCCCGCAAGCTGGAGGAGGGCGGCAGCCTCACCATCATCGCGACCTGCCTCGTCGATACCGGTTCGCGCATGGATGACGTCATCTACGAAGAGTTCAAGGGCACCGGCAACAGCGAGCTCATCCTCGACCGCAAGCTGGCGGAGAAGCGCATCTACCCCTCCATCGACGTCCAGCGTTCCGGCACCCGCCGGGAGGAGCTGCTCCTCGAGGAGCCGGTGCTCAAGATGGTCTGGACCATGCGCCGCATGCTCAGCGCCGTCGGCACCAACGAGGGCATCGAGCTGCTGCTCAACCGTCTCAGCAAGACCGAGTCGAACGCGGAGTTCCTGGCCCAGCTCACTCGCAGCCAGGCAGCCAACGAGAACAACGGCGGCGCCTAGCCTGCCGGCGCGGGATGACCGGCCATCGCGGCCGGTCATACTGGCCTGACCGATGTTCCTCGACCAAGTCGACCTTACCGTCATCGCCGGCAGCGGCGGGAACGGCGCCGCCACCTTCCGCCGCGAGGCCCATGTGCCACGCGGCGGCCCTGATGGCGGCGATGGCGGTCGCGGCGGCTCCGTCTACCTCGTGGTCGACGTGGGCCAGACGATGCTCGTCGACTACCGCTACAAGCATCACTTCCGCGCCGAGCACGGCGGCCCTGGCCAGCGCTCGCGCCGACACGGCAAGGCCGGTGCCGACCTGGTGCTGCCGGTCCCGCCCGGCACCACCATCTACGATGCGGTGAGCGGTGACCTCATGGCGGACCTGGTCTACCCCGCCCAGCGCGTGATGGTCGGCCGCGGCGGCCGCGGCGGCCTGGGCAACACGCACTTCGCGACCTCTACCCACCAGGCGCCCAAGCACGCCCAGAAAGGTGAGCCCGGCGAGGAGCGACGGCTGCGCCTGGAGCTGCGGCTCATCGCTGACGTCGGGCTCGTGGGGCTGCCCAACGCGGGCAAGTCCACGCTGCTGACCGCGCTGACGGCGGCCACGCCCAAGATCGCCAGCTACCCCTTCACCACGCTCGAGCCCAACCTCGGCGTGCTCGACCTGGCGGTCGATGATCCCCTCGACGAACGCCGGCCCACGCTGGCGGACCTGCCCGGGCTCATCGAAGGCGCCAGTGCCGGTGCCGGCCTGGGCCACGCCTTCCTGCGCCACGTGGAGCGCACGCGGGTGCTGGTCCACGTGGTGGACATGGCCGAAGCGGATCCGGAGCGTGACTACCAGATCATCCGCGAGGAGCTCATGGCACGCGACCCCAAGCTGCTCGACAAGACCACCCTGGTGGTGGCCAACAAGATGGACCTGGAGCCTGACCGCGAGCTGCTGCGGGCCTTCAACGACGCCCGTGCCCACGAGGGCCTCGACGTGGTCCAGGTATCAGCCGCCCAGGCAGCGGGTCTGGTCGAGCTGCGCTCGGCCCTGGCCCGACTGCTGCCCACCGATGAGGAGCTGGGCGGGCCCGGCGAGGCCACGGGCGTGGTGGTCCATCGGTACGACCCGGCCGAGGAGGGCTTCCTCATCGAGCGCGAGGCCGGTGGCGTGTGGGCGGTCGAAGGCCGACGCCTCGAGCGGCTCGTCGCCCAGACCGACTTCGAGAACGAAGAGTCGGCTGCTCGCTTCCAGCGTGAGCTCTCGAAGCTGGGCGTGGTCGAGAAGCTGCGCGAGGCCGGCGTCGAGGCTGGGGACACCGTGCGCATCGGGGACACGGAGCTGGAGTGGGATGCGGAACCGGGAGCCTGGGTGTGACCGAGGCGCCTCGCGCTCTCGGTATCCTCGGAGGCACGTTCGATCCCATCCATCACGGCCACCTGGCCCTCGCCCATGAGGCCCTGACCCAGCTCCAGCTGGCGCTGGTGCTCTTCGTGCCGAATGCCGACCCCCCGCACAAGCAGGCGCAACCGGTGACGCCCGCGCGCCACCGAGCGGCGATGGTGGCCCTCGCCATCGAGCCGGAACCGGCCTTCGTGCTCTCGCGTCTCGAGCTGGACCGTCCCGGGCCCAGCTACGCGGTGGAGACGGTGGCACAGCTGGCCGCGCGTTCCCGCCGCGAGCGGCGTCCCGAGCCATGGTTCGTGATGTCGGCTGAGACGCTCGACGACTTCGCCAGCTGGCGTGAGCCGGAGCGCATCCTGGAGCTGTGTCGCCTCGCCGTCGCGCCCCGTCCGGGGGCCGAGCCGCTCGACCGCGCGTGGGTGACCCGCAACCATCCCGGCCTCGAGGACCGCTTCGCCTTCCTGCCCGGCCCCGAGCTCGACATCGCCTCCACTGACATCCGGGACCGCGTGGCCGCCGGAGAGCCGATCGCGGATCTGGCTCCGGCTGCCGTGGTCGGCTACATCGAGCGCGAGCGCCTGTACCTGGGAGGGGAGGCGTGAGGGGTGTGCGCACCATCGGGCTGCTCGGCGGCATGAGCTGGGAGTCCAGCATCGAGTACGAACGCCTCATCAACACCGAGGTCCGGCGCGCGCTCGGTGGCGTCCACTCGGCCAGCCTGCTGCTGCGCTCCTACGACTTCGCCCACATCGAGCGCCTCCAGGCAGCTGGCGACTGGGACGCGGCCGGAGATCTGCTGGCCGCGGACGCTCGCCACCTCCAGGACGCGGGGGCGGAGCTCATCGTGCTCTGCACCAACACCATGCACCGATGTGCCGAGACCATCGAGGCTGCCATCGACGTGCCCTTCCTCCACCTTGCGGACGCGACGGCGACGGCGGTGCTCGAGGCGCAGGTGCGCGTGGTGGCCCTGCTGGGTACGCGCTACACCATGGAGGCTGACTTCTACCGCGCCCGGCTCGAACGCCGGGGCCTGCAGGTCATCGTGCCCGACGAGCCCGACCGCTCCCTGGTCCACGACGTCATCTATGACGAGCTCGTCCAGGGGGTCGTCTCACCCGACTCGCGTTCCGCCTATCTCGAGGTCATCGGACGGTTGGTGCAGCGCGGAGCCCAGGGGGTCATCGCCGGTTGTACCGAGATCGAGCTGCTGGTAGGCCCGGACGACGTGCACGTGCCCTACTTCCCCACGACCGCGTTGCACGCGCAGGCGGCGGCCCGCTGGGCGCTGGCTGGACCCGAGGAGGCATGATGGAGCCACGACGACCGATGCAGGAGGACGCGACAACGGTGAACGACGAGCAGGCCACGAGGCCGAACGAGCGCGAGGACGTCACCATCGACACGCCGGACCCACGCGAGGCGGTGAAGCCGGGTCTGCCTGCCGGCCGCTCGCCGGACCAGGACCGTCGTGGGCCGATCGTGGTCGACGCGGTCGACGAGTCGGTCCTGGCCATGGCCCACCGGATCGTGGACCTGGCCTCGGACAAGAAGGCCAGTGACATCGTCCTGCTCGACGTGCGCGGTCAGACCACCATGACCGACTACTTCGTCATCTGCTCCGGTGCCTCCGACCGCCAGCTGAACGCCATCGTCGACGGCATCATCAGCGGCCTCAAGGAAGAGGGTGAGCTGGCGCTCTCACGCGAAGGCGACGCCGCATCGCACTGGCTGCTGATCGACTTCGGCGGCGTCATCGTGCACGTCATGAGCAAGCCCGAGCGCGAGTTCTATCAGCTCGAGAAGCTGTGGTCGGAGGCCTCGCTGCTGCTCCACGTGGTCTGACCCCGGCGCGTGTTGCCTGCGCGCACCATGCTGCACCGTACTCATATACCCCCTCGACGTGACCTCTCGTGGTACCACCGGGGCATGGGGGCAGCCCGAGCGCATCCGTAGCATCGAGCATCGAGTCGATCGGAACGGCCGATCGCCGAGCAGAGGTTTGATGCGAACGATGACGTGGCTTCGGGACAACTGCCCGCAGTGCGAGCGCCAGCTGATCAACTCGCGCTTCGACACCACGTTCCGCATGCCTGACGGCGACGAGCGCCTGTGCTTCGCTGTGCCGGCGGCACTCTGCTCTGACTGCCATCAGCTCTATCTGGACCCGGACCTGCTGGAGGTCCTGGACATCCCCGATGGCCGCTGCGTCTTCGCCATCGAGTCCGACGGCGTCACCATGGAGCGCGCGACGCAGTTCCCGGTCTGACCAAGCCCTCTGTCGGCTACCTCGCTGAGCCGGGCCCAGAGCCCGGCTCTTGTGCTGTCTGGACCTCGTTCGGCCCAGCCTGCGCGATGCGCGCCCAGCGCGTGGCCTGTACCAGGTAGACGCCGACGGTCACGAGGGCGATGCCCAACAGGCCGTAGGCACCCGGGGACTCGTCAAGGAAGACCCAGGCGAGGATGGCGATCTGCACCAGCATGGTGTTGTTGATCGCGGCCGACTCGACGGCGCTCAGGCGCTGCAGGGAGAGGTTCCAGAGGGTGAAGGCGAAGGCCGTGTTGACCACCGCCAACCAGGCGATGATGAGCCAGCCCCGCGTGGAGATCGTGGGGAAGCCTTCCAGGCCGATGGCCAGGAAGACCAGCACGCCCGCCCCGATGGCCATGCTCACGGCCGTGATGTAGAGCGCCGGCAGGCGACCCTCGCGGTTGACGCTGCGACCCAGGATCGAGGCCGCCACGTTCGCCAGCAGGGCGGCCACCGCGGCCACCATGCCCGCGGTGGTGGCGCCAAGATCTCCGGCGAAGTAGAGGAAGGCGCCCACCGCCACCAGGACCACGCCGGCCAGCTGCACCCGCGATGGCAGCTCCGCCAGCGTGAGGGCAGCACCGCCGGCCACGAGCAGGGGCGTGAGGGAGAGCACGAGGCTGGTCGTCGCGGCGGGCTGCTCGTCGAGGGCCACGAACATGGCGCCCTGCGTGAGCGTGTACATGAGCAGGCCCAGGCCCACCAGCTTGATGATGTAGCCGCGATCGACCCGATAGCGCTGCCGGCCGTGACGCTCGCGCACGATGACGAAGCCCACCAGCACGATGGCTGCGAGACCGTAGCGCAGGGCCGCGAACATCACCGGTGTCAGGCCCTCGTCGTCGAGCCCCCAGCGGATGAGCACCCACGAGGACGACCACAGGACGGTGACGAGGAGGGCGAGCCAGACCGCGAGCCGATGCGACCGCAGCTCGACGGGGGCGGACCGCACGGTCAGCGAGCAGCCGCCATGGCGTGGCGCGCGATCCAGGTCTGGACCGTGAGCCCGTCGATCGCCGCCGAGACCTGCAGCGTGGAGCCGTCCAGGGCGATGCCCTTGGAGCGGAGGTCGAGCGCGAGCAGCTCCACCGTGGCGGCCTCCAGCGCCGGCAGGGACCAGGCGCCCGCCTGCTCGGCCAGCTTCTTGGCCCGGAAGGGCTGGAGCTTGAGCTCCTTCACGATCTGTGGCGGCGTGGAGCCCACATCGAGGTGCTCGCGCACGAGGATGAGATCGCGCAGCCGGCGGTGGATCTGTGAGATGAGCACCGGCAGGGGCGTGCCGTCCATCAGGAGCCGCTCGGCGAGGGTGGAGGCGTTGGCACCGGCACGCGCGCCCACCGCATCGAGGAAGGCCCAGGTGGAGCCGGGGATGGTCTCGCCCACGAGCGCGTCCACATCCTCGGCGCCGATGGTGCCGCCCGGTCGGTAGAGGGCCAGCTTCTCGAGCTCCCCGTTGGCCAGCTCCGTGCGGCGCCGACGATCGACGTCGGACTCGCGAACGTGGCCTCCCACGCGTTCGGCCAGCAGTCGGGCAGCCTGCGGCTGCAAGTCGATCTCGAGCTCCTTGGCGCGCCTCACGAGCCACGGCTCCAGCTGACCGCCTGCGGGTGTCTTGAACTCCTGCACCACGCCGCCGGCATCGGCGATGGCGTCGCGCAGCGCGCCGCGGGCGGCTGGGCTCTTGGCGCCCGAGGCCGTGAGGTCGGTGACGCACATGGCGTTGCCGGGTGGGACCGCCGCCACCAGCTCGATGAGCCTGGCGCGGGCCGCCTTCTCCGCCAGCAAGCCGGCCGGCTGGCGCACGACCACGAGCGTGCCGGCACCGAAGAGCGGGGCCATGCCCAGGTGCTGCTCGATGGTGTCGAGGACCTTGGCGCGACGCCGGGAGACCGAGGTGGAGCCTCCCTCCTCCCCGTCGTCGCCATCGAGGCTGGCCCGCACGACCTGCATGGGGTCGTCGGCGGGAGAGAGGCGCTCGGCGTATGACCGAGCGGCGCGCTCGATCATGAAGGCGTCCTCGCCCCAGAAGTAGGCCAGCGGCGGCGCGTCGCTCATGCGGCCGAGTGGTCGGCTGGCGTCTCGTAGAGGGGCAGCCCGTCGACCGACTCGAGTGGTCGCGCGTCGGGCATGCCGGCGGCCAACGCGCGCGACATCGCGTCATCGACCCAGCGCAGCCGTTCCACGTCCGTGGCCTCGATGCCGATGGCCGTGCACAGCGTCTGCTCGAGGCGCTGTGCCGTGACGTAGGCGCGGTCGAGCTGGGTGCGGTACTCGGGGTGCTTGCGCCGCCAGCGATCGAAGCGCTGTTCCAGCGAGACCACGCGCTGCGTGGCGCGCTTGTCGGCGTAGGTGACGATGCGCTCCTCGATGGGTGCCTCGACCAGCCAGCTGTCCGCATCCGGCTCCGTGAAGCGGGTGACGGGGTGGGCGATGAGCGAGCGCGCCAGCTCCGGGTGACCGGCCTGTGCCAGCCAGGCCGCGCCGGCGTCGCCGTGCCCGAGCTCCCTGAGCGGGTGGTTCGGCGCGAGGGCCTTGTCCACGTCGTGGAGGAGCGCGGCCGTTTCCACCAGCCGCCGGTCGACCGCGAGGCCCGCGCGCGAGGCGCGGTAGGCGAGGAAGGAGGCCACCTCCGCCACGACCGTCATGTGCTGAAGCAGGCGTGGGGAAGGCGACGTCGACACGAGCAGGGAGAGCGCTTCGGTTCGGGTGGGTACCGCCATCTGGTCGAATGTAACAGGGGTCGGCGGGACTGGTCGTGGCCGATGTCGGCTGCGAGCGGCCGCTCGGGCAGATCGGCGGGGCCGGGCCTGCCAGCATCTCGGTCGCCGACCGCGGCCGTCCCTCGAAGCCGGCCGAGAGCGTGCCCTGGTGGTCCGTGCGCCAGACCGTGGCCTGCGACTGCTGCAGTCGCTGGAGCGTGGCTGGGGCCGGGTGGCCATAGCGGTTGCCGTGGCCCGAGCTGACCGCCGCGAGGCGCGGTCGGAGGGCTGCCAGCAGTGGCCGGCTGGACGCGGTGGCGCTGCCGTGGTGCGCCACCTTCAGGAGGTCCCAGCGCCGCCCGTCGTCGGGGATGACCGCGAGCAGGTCGGCGTCGTGGTCGTCCTCCAGGTCGCCCGTGAGCAGGATGCGCTGGCGGCCGAGGCTGACCGCTAGCACGATGGAGGTACCGTTGATGGCCCGACCGTCGGTCAGGATCCGGTCCGGGATGGCGTCGAGCGGCGGCCACAGCACCTCCACCCGTGCCTGACCCAAGGTGAAGGCATCTCCTTGCGTCAGACGGATCCGCCGCATGCCCTGACGGATGGCAGCAGCACGGAGCGCCAGTACCCCGGAGCCCTCCGAGTTCATGTCGGTCTCGATGAGACGGTCGACGCGATAGCGTGGCGTGAGGCCAGCCAGGCCGCCGGCGTGATCCTCATGGGGATGGGTCAGCAAGATGAGGTCGATGTGCCGGTCCCAGGCCGGGATGCGCTCATCGAGCCGGCGCACGAGCAGGTCCGGATCGGGCCCGCCGTCGACCAACAGGCGCGTGCCGTCGTTCGCTTCAAGCAGGATGGCGTCGCCCTGGCCGACATCGAGGACGCTGACGCGAAGCGCTGGCGTGGGCCGCGCCACGAGCGCGACCGACGTGGCTGCGACCAGGGCCACCACCAGCACGGCTGCGGGGGCCCGTCGGCGGCGAGGTGGAGACGGGGGTCGCGGTGGGCTCCAGGCGTGCGGGCGGCTGGTCGCGGCGGTTGCCTGGCGCAACGCCACCACCAGCGCGACGAGCGCCACGCCGGCACCGACGAGGTCGAGCGGCGGCAGCAGCTCGACGGTGGCCAACGGCACCTGCGCGAGCAGCTCGGCGCCACGGGTCATCAGCACGAGGGGTAGCCAGGCTGCCACCAGCAGGGGCCCCAGCAGCATCGCCGAGAGCGGGCCCACGATGAGCGGCCCCGTGACGGTCCCGATGGCCGCGCCCAGCATCGCCAGCGGCACCACCGGTGCCACCAGCAGGTTGGCCAGCGGCGAGATGAGCGAGAGTCGCCCGAAGTGGAGCAGGATCAGGGGCAGCGTCGAGAGCTGGGCTGCGAGCGACACACCCAGCGCTTCGCCGAACCAGCGCGGGCCGCGTGCTCCCGTGACCCGGCGCACGGCGGCCTCGGCCGGGCCGCCGAGGGCCAGCAGGCCGGCGGTGGCAGCGAGCGAGAGCTGCAGGCCGATGTCGTCGATCATCGTCGGCTGCGCCAGGAGCAGTCCCCAGCAGGCCAGTCCCAGGGCAGCGGCTGCGCCCGATGGCCGTCCGCTCTCCCGGGCGATGATGACCACGCCACCCATGACGGCAGCGCGAACGACGCTGGCCTCGGCACCGGCCAGGATCGTGTAGGCCACGATGGCGATGACCACGATGGCGCTACGAGGTCGCCGTCCCAGTCCCGTCGAGCGCAGCAGGGCCGTGGCGATCCCGGCCACCAAGGCGATGTTCCAGCCGCTGATGGCGACCACGTGGGTCAGGCCGGTGATGGTGAAGTCGTCCGCGGTGGCCCGGCTCACGCGCTCCCGCAGGCCGATGAGGATGCCGGAGGCCAGCCCTGCCTCCGGCTCCGGGATGGCCCTCGAGAGCGTCTGGTCCAGTCCCCAGCGCAAGCCTTCGACGGCGGCCGTGACGCCGCCCCTGCTGCCGACCAGGCGCACGCGATGGCCCTTGAGCGTGCCCGCGGCCCCGCGTGACTGCAGGAAGCTCGCGAACCCGGGCGCGTCTGCGGGTGGGGCCTGCAGCTGCCCGCGCACCTCGATGGCATCGCCGGGCACGAGCGCCGGGTGGCGAGGCAGCCAGGCGTAGACGAGCCATTCGCCACCGTCCGGGGCTCGCAGGCTGACGAAGGCTCGCTGCTCCGCCCCGGCGGGCGAGGAGACATCGCTCACGGCGCCTTCCCACGCACCGCTGCCGGCCTCGAGTGGTGCCGCAGCCGGCGCCCCCATCGCGAGCGTGGCTGCCACGCCGGCACGCAGCGAGACCGTGCCGAAGGCGATCAGCAGGGCCGTCACCTCCGCGCGTCGTCTCGCGGCGGTGACCACTGCCGCCGCCAGCGCCAGCAGGGCCAGGCTGAGCACCAGCCAGGGGGGCAGCTCGATGCGGTCGCTGGCGGTCAGCTGGGCGGCCACGAGGGCGCCCACGGCCAACCAGCCCGCACGTGGCAGTCGGGGCATCGGTGGAGCTGGCCTAGCCGGCGCGGACCCGGTCCTTGATGGCCTCGTAGACCGACTCGCCCACGAGGCCGCGGCTGCGTAGCTCAGCGACGCCGCCGAACCGTTCGTCCTGGCGGGACGCGACGATCTTGCCCGCGGTCACTGGCCCGATCCCCGGCAGCGACTCGAGCTCCGACTGGCCCGCGCGGTTGAGGTCGATGCGACCATCGTCCGCGACAGCCGCAGCCGGCCCGGGACGGTCGATACCGAGCTCAGGCACGAACACCTTGGCCCCATCGGTGAGGGGCTGGGCCAGGTTGAGGACCTGACTCGAGGCGGCCAGGTCCGCCCGCGGCGCGAACCCTCCGGCTGCCTCGATGGCGTCGCCGACGCGGCCGCCCGGACGGAGGCGGTGCAGGCCCGGTCGCGTCACGGCGCCGGCGACGTCCACCACGATCTCCGCTGCGGGCGTGCTGGCGTCATCTCGAGGGTCAAGCCACACCTGGCCGGCCATCGACGCGGCCAACGGCGGCTGCTGCTGGCCGCTGTCCGAGACGGCCTCGAGGCCAACGAGCACGACGGCGGCGAGAGCAGCGCCTGCGGCCAGCCCACCGAGGGCCGTGAGCACGGGCACGAGCCGGGCGGCGGTCAGATGGCCCGGGTGGGGTGCCGCGGACGGTGTCCCCGAGGCGGCCGGGGCCGGCGCAGCCGATGAGAATGAACGCCACGGAGGCGGCGCCTCGTTCAAGCGGTCGCTCCTGCCGGCGGGCGGGGGCGGGGATGGTGCGAACACGCCCCGGGCTCCATGGCCGGGAACGCGGTCGGACCCGGGGCGTACGAAGGAGGGTAGGGAGCGCTCCTTCACGCTCCCTTCATGGCCGCTTCGTCGAGACTTAGATGAGCGCCTCGAGCGCGGGCCGCACCTCGGTCGCCATGCGGCGCATGGTCTCGTCGTCGTAGGGCGGCGGGAAGCCGCAGATGAGGTGCCGATAGCCGGCTTCGAGGTACGGCTTCAGCTGCTCCACGACCTCGTCGGGGTTGCCTGCGATGATGCGGTCGGAGTCCACGCCGGCGGACCCCGGGCGATCTTCGTCGTCCCTGGCGCCGCCGTTGAGCTCCAGCAGCTCCGCCTCACGCGCGAGCGCCGCCTCACGCGTGTCGCGGATGACCACGCGCTGCAGCTCCACCGTGCGCTCGATGGTCTTCTCGTCGCGGCCCAGGCGCTCACAGTGCTCCCGCAGGATCGCGTCAGACGCGACGATGGGCTCGATGGGGTTGCCCAGGTTGTTCATGTCGGCGTACTGCGCCACCAGCCGCAGGGTGACCTTGGGCCCGGAGCCGCCGATGAGGATGGGGATCCTCTTCTGGATGGGGGCTGGCAGGTTGAGCGCCTCGGACACGTCGTAGCGCGAGTCCTCGTCCGAGGAGGGGCGCTCGCCCGCGAGCATGCCGGTGATGATCTTGAGCGACTGTTCCAGCCAGCGCAGACGCGTGCCCGGCCGGTCGCCGAACTCGATGCCGTAGCCGGTGTGCTCAGGCTCCATCCAGGCCGCACCGATGCCCAGCACCGCCCGCCCGTTGCTGATGTGGTCGATGGTGGTGATCATCTTGGCCACCAGCGCGGGGTTGCGGAAGGTGTTGGCCGTGACGAGGTGGCCGACCGTGGCCCGCTTGGTGTGCGCGGCGACCGCGGCCATGGCCGTGTAGGTCTCGAAGGCCGGACCCTCCCACGAGCCCACGATGGGGTAGACGTGGTCCCAGGTCCAGAGCGAGTCGTAGCCCAGCTCGTCGGCCTGGAGCATGCCCTCGAGGAAGCGGGGCCACTCGACGTACTGGTTCCAGAGGTTGGCGCCGAGCTTGAGCGGCGCATCCATGTTGGGCATCGTCTGTCTCCTCCTTGGTCAGCGGGCGAGGTGGGCCTCGAGCTGCGGCCGGACCTCGGTCGCGAGTCGCTCGAGCGTCTCTTCGTCGTAGGGGGCCGGGAAGCCGAAGATGAGGTGCCGGTAGCCGGCATCGAGATACGGGATGCAGTGCTCCACCACGTGCTCCACGGCCCCGACGGGCATGCCCGTCCAGGTCCTGGCGCCACCGTTGTCGGCGAAGACGTCGGCCATGACCGTGAAGGCCTCCTCACGGGACTCCCGGATGAAGGGTGTGCCCAGGCCGGCCGTACGCTCGATCGTCTGCTCGTCCCGGCCGATGTCTTCGCAGTGCCCGACCAGGGCAGCTTCCTTCTCGGCCAGCTCGACCGGGTCCAGGCGGCCGAGGTTGTTCATGTCCGCGTACTTGGCCACGAGGCGGAGCGTGACCTGGGGGCCTCCGCCGCCGATGAGGATGGGCAGATGCTCCTGGAGCGGAGCCGGCAGGTTCAGGGCCTCGCTGGTGGTGTAGCGACCGCCTGCGGTCGGGCGCTCGCCATCAAGCATGGCGCGGATGATCGGCAGCGCCTCGCCCAGCCACCGTAGCCGCTCACCGGGGCGCTCACCGAACTCGAGCCCGAAGGCCTCGTGCTCGGTCTCGAACCAGGCGGCGCCGATGCCCAGGATGGCCCGCCCGCCGCTGATGTGGTCGAGCGTGGTCACCATCTTGGCTACGAGGGCCGGGTTGCGGAACGTGTTGGCCCCCACCAGCAGGCCGACCGACGCGTTCTGCGTGGTCGTGGCCACGGCTGCCATGGCCGTGTAGCCCTCGAAGATGGGACCTTCGTGGCTGCCCACGATGGGGTAGACGTGGTCCCACGTCCAGATGGAGTCGAAGCCGAGCTCGTCGGCGCGCTGCTGCGCCTTCAGGAACGAGGGCCAGTCGCTGTACTGGTTCCAGTTGTTGATGCCGAGCTTCAGCGGGGCATTCATGTCGGGCATGAGCGGGTCCTTCCTGGGTGTGTCAGCCGACCATGGCCTCGAGCCTGGGCCGGACCTCGGTGACCATGCGCTCCATGGTCTCGTAGTCGTAGGGCGTGGGCCAGTAGAAGACGAGGTGGTGGTAGCCGATCTCGACGTAGCGAGCGAGCCACTCGAAGACGTCCTCGGGTGTACCCGTGGGCTGGTTCTTCCAGGGCCGCTGCTCCTGGGTCTGGAAGATGGCGTCGCGATCGCGGAAGGCCTGGGCTCGCGAGTCGCGGATGGTGGGCACGCCCACGTCGATGCTGCGCTCGATCTCCTTCTCGTCGCGCCCGATGTCCTCACAGTGACGCATGAGGGCCGCATCGGCGTCGAGCACGTTCGCGGGTGAGCCGCCGATGTTGCACATGTCGGCGTACTCGGCCACGAGGCGCAGCGTGACCTTGCGACCCGAGCCACCGATGAGGATGGGCATGCGCTCCTGCAGCGGGGGCGGCTCGTTGTGGGCCTCCTTGATGGCGTAGTGCGGGCCGCTCGAGCTGGGGTTGGTGCCGTCGAGCATGCCGCGCATCACCGGCAGCGCCTCCTTGAGCCAGCGCAGCCGCTCGCCCACGCTGGCCCCGAACTCGAAGCCGAAGCCCGCGTGCTCATGCTCCGCCCAGCCGGCACCGACGCCGAGGATGGCGCGGCCACCGCTGATGTGGTCGATGGTGGTGATGATCTTGGTCAGCATCGCCGGGTTGCGGTAGGTGTTGGAGGCGACCATCACGCTGATCGATGCCCGAGACGTGACCTCGGCGATCGCGGACATGGCCGTGAAGGCCTCGAAGATCGGTCCGTCTGCCGGCTTCATGGGCGGGTAGATGTGGTCCATGGTCCACAGCGACTCGTAGCCCAGCTCCTCCGCTCGCAGGTGGGTGGCCTTGAAGGCCGGCCAGTCGGTGTACTGGTTCCAGATATCGGCGCCGAGCTTGATGGGCGCCTTCAGGTCGGGCATCAGTGGGCCTCACAGGTGCGGGGTCGGGCACCTTCAGGCTAGCGCACCAGCGCTGGCGTTGGACGGCCCGCCGCAACGTGCCGTCGGAGGGCCGGGAAGCTGAGCGGAGGCAGCGTCGCGGGTCATGGCGTGCTGCCTGGCGTCAGGGCAGGACTGCGGTCGGCCGTTCGATGTCGACGAAGACCCAGGCCGTCTCGTCGCCGCGGTCATCCCAGCCCAGCACGCGAAGCGCGAGGCAGCCTTCGCCGATGACGTCGATGCTGGAGAGCACGCCCAAGCCGGCCATGCGCGGATCATCCTCGGGCGGGACGTAGTTGACGTGCGAGCGATAGCGCTTGGTCCAGAGGCGCTCCACGATGCGCATGCCATTGGGCTCGTAGCCCTCGGTCAGCCGCACGCGGTCGCGCACGCCGTTGGCCAGGACCACGTTGACCCTGGCCTCGGCGTCAGGGTCTCGGCCCGGCTCGCCCACGAACTCGCCCTCGCCCGGGATGCTCTGCCCGGCGAAGACGGAGGGACGGAGGCCGTCGTCGGTGCGCTGCTGCAGCTGCAGCTCGTAGATGACCCGGTCGAACCCGCGCTGGGTCCGGAAGTGGACGCGCACCAGGTCCCATTCGGTCCCGACCGGTCCGTCGATGGAGGTTCCGGTGTAGCAGGCGAAGCTCCCCGGTGGGCCCAGGGACGGGACCGGCGGCAGCGCCGTCGTGGGCGTCGGCGCGGGCGGGCCGCTGTCCACCGGTGATGGCGTGAGCGTGGCCAGAGGGGATCCGATCCCGGCGATCGGCGCGAGCGACTCAGCACCGGCACCTGCGGGCTGGTCATCACCCCGCGTCAACAGCAGGAAGCCGGTGACGGCGACGAGCGCGGCCAGGGTGACCACCAGCAGCGCCAGCAGCACGCCAGTGCTACGGCCGCGATCCTGCTCGTACGGAGTGGTTGCGACCGGACCTGCCAGCGGCTGCCCGCACTGCCCGCAGTAGGCGCGTCCGGGCGGGTTGGGCGAACGGCAGCTCCAGCAGGCCACCGGCGGCACGGTGGGCGGGCGCAGGGGTGAGCCGCAGGCGCCGCAGTAGGCCGCGGCGGGATCGTTGGGCGTGCCGCAGGCGGGGCACGCGAGGCGATCGGTCATCGAACGACGATGTTGACCAGCCGACCCCCGACGTGGATGACCTTCAGGACCTGCTTCCCCTCCAGGTTGGCCTGCACCTTGGGCTGCGCCATGACGAGGGCTTCGATCGCATCCTGCGGCAGTCCCGGAGCAACCTGCACCTTGTCGCGCAGCTTGCCGTTGATCTGCACCGGCAGCTCGACCATCTCGGCCGCTACCAGCGAGGCCTCGAAGGCAGGCCAGGGCTGGGTGTGGATGGAGCTCCACGCCTCACCCCGGGCAGCGAGACGACGCGACCACAGCTCCTCCGCGATGTGCGGCGCCTCAGGGGCCAGCATCAGCAGCAGGAGGTCCGTCGCCTCGCGGTAGCCGGCAGTGCTCTGCGGCGGGCGTGCCGCGGTACTTCATGAGCGTGTTGGTCAGCTCCATCAGCTTGGCCACGATGGTGTTCCAGCGGAAGCCGTCCTGGTCCGCGGTCACGCCCTCGAGGGCCTTGTGCGCGGCCACGCGCACGGCCTTCTCTGCGCTGGCCAGGTCCTGGCCGTCGGGCAGCTTGCCCGCATCGGGGTCGCCGTGCTCCTGGCCGGTGGGGTCGAGGGCGACCGTCCACACACGACGCAGGAAGCGGTTGATGCCCTCGATGCCCTGCGGGTTCCAGGGACCACCCTGGTCCCACGGGCCCATGAACATGAGGAACAGGCGCACGGTATCGGCGCCGTAGCGGTGCACCAGCTCGTCGGGGTCCTGTACGTTGCCGCGCGACTTGGACATGCGCTCGCCGTCGGCTCCGAGGACCTGGCCCTGGTTGAAGAGCCGCTTGAAGGGCTCGCGGGCGCTGATGACGCCGAGGTCGTTGAGGGCCTTGGCGAAGAAGCGGCTGTAGAGCAGGTGCATGACCGCGTGCTCGGCACCGCCGGTGTACTGGTCCACCGGCGTCCAGCGGGCTTCGAGGTCCTTGTCGATGGCCACGTCGTCGGCATCAGGGGAGAGGTAGCGCCAGTAGTACCAGCTGCTGTCCACGAAGGTGTCCATCGTGTCCGTCTCGCGACGGGCCTCGGCGCCGCAGGTCGGACATGTCGTCTTGACGAACGACTCGGTCGTCTCGAGCGGGTTGCCGCCACCCTCGGGGTAGACGAAGTCGTCCGGCAGGAGCACCGGCAGCTCCTCTTCGGGCACCGGCACCACACCGCAGTCGGCCGAGCAGTAGACGACCGGGATGGGCGTGCCCCAGGCGCGCTGGCGGCTGATGAGCCAGTCACGGATGCGATAGGTGACCGTGGCCTCAGCCTGCCCGGAGGCGACCAGGTCTTCGACGATCCTGGCGAAGCCTTCCGCCCAGGGCAGGCCGCTGTACGTACCCGAGTTCACCAGCCGGGCTGACTCGTCCTTGGAGACCCAGGCTTCCTCGAGCGGGGCGTCATCGGCATCGTCGGGGCCGGCCACCACGCGCCTGATGGGGATGCCGAACTTCTGGGCGAAGGCGAAGTCACGCTCGTCGTGACCCGGCACGGCCATGATGGCCCCGGTGCCGTAGCTCGAGAGCACGTAGTCGGCGATCCAGATGGGCACGCGCTCGCCGTTGACAGGGTTGATGGCGTCCGCGCCCAGGGGCACGCCGGTCTTCTCGCGGTCCGTCGAGAGGCGCTCGATCTCCGTCTCGCGGCGGGCGGCGGCGATGTAGGCCTCCACGGCCTCGCGCTGCTCGGGCGAGGTCAGCTCTTCGACCAGCCGGTGCTCGGGCGCCAGCACCATGAAGGTGGCACCGAAGAGCGTGTCCGGGCGCGTGGTGAAGACACGCAGCTCCTCGCCACCGGCGTGGTGCTCGGAGGGGGCCGTGCGGAAGATCACGTCGGCGCCCTCGGAGCGGCCGATCCAGTTCGTCTGCATGAGTCGCACAGGCTCGGGCCAGTCGAGTCCCTCGAAGGAGAGCAGCTCGTCGGCGTACCTGGTGATCCGGAAGAACCACTGCTCCAGGTCGCGTTTGATGACCGGGGTGCCGCAACGCCAGCAGACGCGCTCCGCGCCCTCCACCTGCTCGCGCGCAAGCACGACCTGGTCCTTGGGACACCAGTCCACCGGCGCCATCTGCCGATAGGCCAGGCCGGCCTTGAGGAACTGCAGGAAGATCCACTGGTTCCACTTGTAGTAGTCGGGCTGGCAGGTCACGACCTCCGCATCCCAGTCGAAGGTGGCGCCCATCGAGCGCAGCTGGCCACGCATGTTCTCCACGTTCTTCATGGTCCACTCGGCCGGGTGCACGCCACTCTTGATGGCTGCGTTCTCCGCGGGCAGGCCGAAGGCGTCGAAGCCGATGGGGAAGAAGACGTTGTGGCCGTTCATGCGCAGGAAGCGGCTGCGGGCGTCGGTCGGGCGTGATGATGTACCAGTGACCGATGTGCAGGTCACCCGAGGGATACGGGTACATCGTCAGCAGGTAGTAGTCGGGCCGGCTGTCGTCGGTGAGGTCGGTGCGATGGAGCCCGAGCTCGTCCCAGCGTGCCTGCCAGCGCGGCTCGATGACGGTCGCGTCGTAGCGCTCGAGCGAGGAGCGGGTGGCCTCGCCATCCGTGACGTTGGGGCTGGTCATGCGTGCATTCTCACCGATGTTGGCTGGCTCGATCGTGGACCGGCTACGACAAGACCCCCGCCTGACGACGGGGGTCTGGCACTTGCGTCGGGGTGGTGGAGCGACGGGGACTCGAACCCCGGACCTTCTGCATGCCATGCAGATGCTCTTCCAGCTGAGCTATCGCCCCGCGGCGGCCATAGTACCCAATCGGGGCCAACCCGGCTCGCCAACGTGGTCGTCCACCCGGAGCAGGCCGCGGCGCGTACGATGGCCGGCGTGCCCATCGACCTGAACGCTGACGTCGGAGAGGGCCTCGACGCCGCCGACGAAGCCATCCTGCCACTCATCACCTCCGCCAACATCGCCTGTGGCGGGCACGCCGGCGACCTGCGCACGATGCGCACGACCGTGGAGCTGGCCGTCGAGCACGACGTGGGCATCGGTGCCCACCCGGGCTATCCCGACCGCGAGGGCTTCGGTCGGCGCGAGCTCGATATCAGCGAGGCCGACCTGCGCGGGTCGCTGCGGGAGCAGCTGCAGGCGCTCGGGGCAGTCGTGGCCGAGGCCGGGGCCAGCGTGCTCCACGTCAAGCCGCACGGGCTGCTCTACAACCAGGCCGCGGCCGATGCCCGCCTGGCTCGACTCGTCGCCGCCGTGGTGGCGGCCTGGGACCCGCGTGTCGTGCTCGTCGGTCTCGCTGGCTCGCAGCTGCTGGCCGCCGGGCGCGCGGAGGGTCTGGCCGTGGCCGCCGAGGGCTTCGCCGATCGCGCCTACGAGCCCGACGGCTCGCTGCGGTCCCGCACTCGACCCGGCGCCATGCACACCGACCCGGTGACGGTCGCGGCCCAGGCGCTCTCGATCGCCCGCGACGGCTGGGCACCGCTCGAAGGCGGCGGCACGGTCGCGGTCCGCGCCGACACGCTCTGCCTCCACGGTGACGAGCCCGGTGCGGTGGCCAATGCTCGCGCGGTCCGCGAGGCGCTTGCGAGGGCCGGCGTGACCCTCTCGCGCCCAGTCCGTCCGTGACCCGCGGCGACCTGCGCATCGTGCCCTTCGGGGAGGCCGCCTTCCTCGTGGAGCTCGGATCGACCATCGACCCGGCGGTGAACGCCCGGGTCCACGCGCTCGCTCGGCGTATCGACATGGGTGGACCCGCGCTGCAGGGTGTGGGGCGCTGCGTGCCAGCGTACGCCTCGCTGCTGGTGCCGTTCGACGCGGCCGTCGCACGGCCGGCGGAGGTGGCGGCGTCCATCATCGAGCTGGCCGCGGAGGTGGGCCCCATCAGCCTCGACGAGCCGGCTCGGGTGCTCGAGATCCCGGTCCGCTACGGCTACGAGGACGGGCCCGACCTCGACGAGCTGGCGACGGCGACCGGCCTCTCGCCCGACGCCATCATCGACCAGCATGCGGCGGCCTCGTACCGGGTCTACATGCTCGGGTTCGCACCTGGGTTCGCCTATCTTGGCCCGCTGCCCGAGCCGCTGCGCGTGCCGCGTCGAGCCGAGCCACGACTTCGCGTGCCGGCCGGGAGCGTGGCCATCGCCGGAGCCCAGACCGCGGTGTACCCGCACGAGACCGCGGGCGGGTGGCACCTCATCGGCCGCACCGACGAGTGGCTCTGGGATCCAGCCGCTGCCGAGCCGGCACGGTTGCGTCCGGGCGACCTCGTCCGCTTCGTGCCCGCCTGATGCTGCGCGTGGTGGAGGCCGGTCTCCACAGCACCATCCAGGACCGCGGGCGGTTCGGCTGGGCCCACCTCGGCGTGCGCGTGTCCGGTGCCGCCGATGCCCTGGCCCTGGCTGCGGCGAACCTGCTCGTGGGCAACGAGCCGGAGGCGGCCGCGGTCGAGATGACGCTGCTGGGTGGGGCCTTCGCGGTAGAGGCGGATGTGCTGGTGGGCCTGGCCGGGGCGGATATGGCTGCGTCCGTGCCGGAGGAGTCGCGGAGCCTGTCGCCCGGTGCCAGCTATCGCCTGCACGCCGGCACGACGCTCACCTTCGCCGCGGCCTCGGACGGCGCGCGCACGTACCTCGCGGTGGCCGGTGGCCTGGCCGTTCCTCTGGCGCTCGGTTCAGCGGCGACCGATCCCACCGCGGGAGTGGGCGGGATCGAGGGACGAACGCTGCGGGTGGGCGACAGGCTCACGTTCGGGCCGAGCCAGGCGCGAGCCGAGCGGGCCTGGCCGGGCGGCCTGCCCGCTTCCGGCATCACCGACGGTGTGGTGCCGACGACGCTGGCGATCGTGCCCGGGCCCCATCTGGACGTGCTGCCTGGCGAGACCGCGAACGCGTTGGCGGCGGCGGTGTGGACGGTCTCGGCGCGGGCGGATCGGGTCGGCCTGCGGCTCGAGGGCGTGCCGCTCACGGGTGCGGCAGCCCTTGACCTCGTGTCCCTGCCCATGCTGCCGGGGGCCGTGCAGCTGCCTCCCGGGGGCCTGCCCATCGTGCTCATGCCGGATGCGCCCACGGTCGGCGGCTACCCCGTGCCCGCGGTCGTCGCCGAGACCGACCGGCACATCACCGGGCAGCTGCGGCCGGGCGACTCGATCGCGTTCACCTGGATCGACCACGAGGAGGCACGAAGACGGAGCCGAGCGTGCGCTGCCTGGCTGCGAGCAGTGGCGGCCGACCTGCCATGAGCGCGGCCGACCTGCCGTACACCGTCCGCCGGTCCGAGCAGGCGCGACGAGCGCGCCTGACGGTCACGCGGGAGGGCGAGGCCGTGGTGGTGCTGCCTCGACGATCGCCCCTGGCCGAAGCCGAGCGGCTGGTGTCGGAACACCGCGCCTGGCTCGAGCGGCACCTGTCCCGCGTCGCCGACCAGCGCGCGCGGCTGGAGGCGCGGCCGGCGCTGGGAGAGGGGCGCGTGCTGATCGTCGCAGGGGAGCCGCGTCGGATCTCCGCCGTGGATGCTGGTGCCAGACGACCCGCGCGTGGCCGGGTGGAGCCGATCGCGGGCGGGCTCGTGGTGCGATTGGGTCGTGATGGCCGCGAGGTCGCGGAGGTCCTCCAACCGTGGCTGCGCGAGCGGGCACGGGACCTGATCGCCGACGGGGTCGACGCGCGAGCACCGGAGCTGGCGGTGGAGCCCGGACGCATCGCCATCCGCGACCAGTCGAGCCGCTGGGCGTCCGCGTCCGCCAACGGCTCGCTCTCCTTCAGCTGGCGCCTGCTGCTGGCGCCGCCGTTCGTGCTCGACGCGGTCGTCGTGCACGAGCTGGCGCACCTGCGCATCCGAGGGCACAGCAAGCGCTTCTGGGCGCTCGTCGAGCGACACGCTCCACGGACCCCCGAGGCACGCCGCTGGCTGCGCGACCACGCCGCCGAGCTTCGTGCCGCCCTCGACTGACCACCACCTCGGCGACCCTGCAGCGCATCTTGCAGCGGTGGATCGGTGGAGTGGGTCCGCACGTCGAGCCCACCAGCCTGGGCTGACCTAGCAGCGAGAGAGGATGACGAAGGCCCTGAGCTCATCGGCGACCTTCTGCGAGTCTTCCTCGACGTGGGGCGCCGCCCGCTTGGGCTTGGGGTTGGTGCGGAAGTCCTCGACCGCCAGCATCAGCTCACCCATGCGGTAGCCCAGCCGCGTCAGCGAGTCCTCCAGCTCATCCTCGCGTTCGCCCAGGTCCACCCGCTGCAGCTCGACGTGAGCCACCTCCAGCTTGTCCAGGTCGATCTCCAGCAGGGTGCGGTTGGGCAGCGTCAGCTCGACCGACTGCAGCTCGGCCAGGCGCGTCTCCATCTCGCCCACACGCAGGCAGAGCTCGCCTTCCGGGTCCACGGTGGGGATGGCCGTGGGGCTCGCGCTGGGTGTCGCGGACGCCGCCGGGCTCGGGGCGGCCGACGTCCCGGCCGTGGCATCGCCTCCACAGGCACCCGCGACCACCATGGTCAGGACGGCCAGGATCGCAACGGTGGGGCGCATGAGACCGATGCTAGCGCGAGCAGCGCCTGCGGCGTGCAGGCACCGGCTCGGGCACGGGCTCATGTACGCTCACGGAGGCTCGGGCACACGACCCGCGACCGCGCCGACCACGACCACAAGGACGTACGTCATGCATGAGCCGCTCTATCGCCCATCGCTGGCGACGCTCACCGATCTGTACCAGCTGACGATGGCCGGCGCCTATCACGCCACCGGACGCGACCGTGACGAGGCCGTCTTCCACCTCTTCTTCCGGCGGGCGCCGTTCGGCTCCGGCTTCACGCTGGCGGCTGGGCTTGGCGAGGTCATCGGGTTCCTGCGCACGTTCCACTACAGCGACGAGGACCTGGCCTACCTGGCGGACCTGCGCGGCAACGCCGGCGAACCCCTCTTCACACCCGCCTTCATCGAGCACCTCTCCACGCTCCAGCCAGGGCTGGGCCTCGACCTCGACGCTGTCCCCGAGGGCACCGTCGTCTTCGCCTACGAACCACTCCTGCGGGTTCGGGGCTCGCTGCTCGCAGCGCAGATCGTCGAGACCGCCCTGCTCAACATGGTCAACTTCCCCACGCTCGTGGCCACCAACGCCGCCCGCATCGTGCTCGCCGCCGGTGGTGACTCGGTGCTGGAGTTCGGCCTTCGTCGCGCGCAGGGGCCTGATGGTGGGCTGTCCGCCAGCCGGGCCGCCTATCTCGGCGGCTGTGAGGCCACCAGCAACGTGCTCGCGGGGCGGCTCTATGGCATTCCGGTGCGAGGCACACACGCCCACTCCTGGATCCTCTCCTTTTCGGACGAGCAGGAGGCCATGGACACGTGGGCGGAGGTCCAGCCGCAGAACACGGTGCTGCTGGTCGATACCTTCGACACGCTCGATGGGGTGCGGCGCGCCATCGAGACCGGCCATCGCATGCGCGCCGAGGGCCACGAGCTCGACGGCATCCGCCTGGACTCGGGCGACTTGGCCTACCTCTCCCGGGAGGCGCGCAAGCTGCTCGACGAGGCCGGCTTCCCCAAGGCCCGCATCGTGGCCTCCAGCGACCTCGATCCCGAGACCATCGCCAGCCTGCGCGAGCAGGGCGCCGAGATCGATACCTGGGGCGTGGGCACGCGCCTGGTCACGGCCTATGAGCAACCGGCGCTCGGTGGCGTCTACAAGCTGGCGGCGGTGCGGCGCGATGCCGAGGAGGACTGGCGCATGACGGTCAAGATCAGCGCGGACCCGGACAAGACGACGGTGCCCGGCATCCTTGGTGCTCGGCGCTTCTACGACCAGGCCGGACGGGCCTCGGCCGACATGATCTACGACACCGTCGCCGCGGTCGAGCCGGGTGGCGTGGTGGTCGATCCGGTCAACGCCCGACGGCGCAAGTCCATCGATCGCTCCTGGCGCCAGGAGGAGCTGCTCGTGCCCATCCTGCGCGGCGGCGACCTCGTCACCGACCTGCCCGACCTGGCCACATCGCGCGCACGAGCACAGGAGCAGCTGGCCAGCTTCCACCCGGGCGTCCTGCGCCGCCTCAACCCGCACCGGTATCCCGCCGGGCTTGACGTCGGTCTGCACCGGCGACGCGAGGCGCTCGTGGAGGCCGCCCTCGAGCGCCGCACGGTCTAGCCCGGACCATGAACCGCGCGTGGGCGCTGACCGTGCTCGCCCTGGCCCTCTCGTTGCCCCCGGCCTTGGCCTCGGCCCAGGAGGAGCCATCGCCCTTGCCGTCGCCCGGGGCCGAGGTGCTGCCACTCGAGACCGCAGGGCTCGGTGGCGGCTGGCGTCGGACGCCCGTCGGTCCCTTCGGGGCCATCGACATGCCGGGCGGCTGGACCGGCACGGAGGTCGTCGTCGTCGACCCCGACCAGAAGCGTCGGGCGGCCACCTACAACCCGGGCCTCGATCTCTGGGACCAGGCGGCGCCACCACCGTGGAAGCTCAGCCGTGGCGCGCAGGGCCAGTGGACCGGCACGGAGCTGCTCTTCGTCGAGCCGCGTGGAGCTGCCCGCCGCGGTCTGGCAGCCTACGACCCCCTCGCCGATGCCTGGCGCAGGACCGCGCGGTCCCCCATCAACGAGATCGCCAGCTCAGCGTGGGCGGAACGCGTCCTGGTCGTCACCTCGGCGGCCGGCCGGACTGCCGCCTACGATCCCGTCGCCGACGCCTGGACCGAGCTTCCGCCACTCCCGATGCCCCAGGTCGCGCTCGATGACCTCCCCCTGCCGACCATCGCGCTCTCCTCGACCGGCGGGGGCGTCCTGGCCCTGACCAGCGCCGAGCAGGTCGTCCTCACGCCGCTGGACCTCGAGGCGATGGAGTGGGGCCAGGCCTCCGTGGGTCCGCTGACGGCCGCGACGGCCCGTCCCCTCTGGACCGGCGAGGACCTCGTCTTCCTTTCCGCGCCCCCAGCGGACGTCAGCGTCCCCGAGCTGGAGGCGCCGTCCACCGACGTCCGCTACCGGCCCGTCGACGAGGAGTGGAGCGTCATCGAGAACCCCTGCGGTATCGACACCTCCGATGCGGTCTGGACCGACCGGCTCATCCTGGCGGTCGGACAGGGTCAAGCGTACGACCCGGCCACCGGCGAGTGCTACACGCTGCCGCCGTCGCCGTGGGCGGAGCGCACCGGCGCCCTCGACATCTGGACCGGTCACGAGCTGCTCCAGCTGTCCGGCACCACCGATGGGAAGCAGCCGGGCCGAGGCGGTATCGCCTACGACCCCTTCCCGGGTGACGACGCGTTGGGGGTGGCGGTGGACAAGCCTTCGCGGCCCGTCCGCGTGCGCGTCCCGTCGCTCGGGATCGATCTGCCCATCGTCTGGGATGGCCGCAAGGTGCGTGGCGCTTCGCCGGGCGCGGTGCCTTGCGACGTGGCCCTGACCTGGTCTCCCTTCGACCTGCCTGGAGCCCCGGGCACATCGTGGGTCCTGGCCCATGCCCAGGAGGGCATGTTCCTGCCACTCCTCGAGACCCTCGAGACCGAGGGCAAGCAGGCCCTGCTCGGGCATCGGGTGGAGCTGCAGCTGCGCGACGGCCGCCTCTTCACCTATCGCACCTACCGCGTCAACCCGCGTGCGACCAACACGGCGATCGGCTTCAAGGGACGGACAGCGGGTGAGCACCGGCTGGTGCTGCAGACGAGCACGGGTGTCGGCTCCGCGCCCAAGCTGCTGGTCGCTGCCCGACTCGTCGACGTCGGCACCACGGACGAGCCCCGCCCGCGCCCGAACCCTCGCGCCTGCGGCTGAAGCCGCGCTGCGACGCCTCAGTCGCCGTCACGCCCGGCGGCGGTGGCCGGGGCCGACACGAGCACGTGGATCCGCCAGCGGCCCTTCAGTCTGGTTCCCGGCGAGGGCGACTGAGCCACGACGACGCCCCAGGGGGCACGGACGCGGGTCACGCTGGTGGCATTGACGCTGATGCTGGCCCACGCGGCTGCCGCGCACGCCTCGCCGATGCCCAGGCCCATCAGGTCCGGGACGAGCGGCGGCGCCTCGATCTGCACCGGTTCGCCGCCAGCCTCGAGCGCGTCCGGCGGGAGCGCACTCACCGGCTGCCTGGCCGGGACCCGTCGGGACCAGCCGTGGGCTTGCCGCTCGACGAGGCAACCGATAGCGCCACCACCGAGCCATAGGCCAGCACCGTCCCGGGCGCCGGGCGGATGTCGATGACGTGCCCCACGGGATGCTCGTGCGAGCGAAGGCGGGCGGTCGTGAGCGGGACGAACCCGATCCAGCTCAGCTGCTCGATCGCTGCCTCGAGCGACAGCCCGCGCACGTCCGGGATCGGGTGATGCGGCCGTCCGGAGACGACGACCCGCAGTCGCGTTCCGCGCCGAACGCGGGTGCCGGCCGAGGGCAGCTGCTCGAGCACGAGCCCCCACGGGCCCACCAGCGTCTGCCACACCGACACGGAGAGCCGCACGCCGGCCGCTCGGGCCAGGGCGTGCGCGCCGATGGCCTCAAGACCGATGAGGTCCGGGACCAGGCACGGCTGGGGGCTGGTCGTCGCAGCAGGTGAGGGAACACCGGGAACGCCGAACACGACCGACACATCACGGCGATGCGTCGTCATCAGCTGGAACCTCGAACTGTCGTGGTCGCGCTCAAGGCCCCATGTGGTCGGAATGCGCACCCCGCTCTCGCCTCGAAATGTACACCGTCCGGGTGCAGCCGATGGAAAGGGTGCGATGCCGCGTCCTCAGCGGTTGCGTCGGCGACCGGACGGTGGGGTCGAGGGCGCCGGATTCGGCCGCCGCCGGCACCTTCGCTGTAGCTCCCGGTGTGAGTGAGGCATCGCCTGGGTGGCCGGCTCCAACTGAGGCAGGGTGCGGCGCTGCAGCGCGTTCGCCGCGGGGTGTCGATCAGCGCGTCGGCCCACGGGGTCGGGCGGTCATGCCGGGCACGTGCCTCGCGGGTCCATGCCCCCGGCGCATGAACGGGCCACGTGCTTCACGATCTATGCCCCCCGCGCATGAACGGGCCAGGTGCACCGCGGGTCCATGCCCCCCGCGCATGAACGGGCCAGGTGCACCGCGGGTCCATGCCCCCCGCGCATGAACGGGCCGACGTACCTCGCGGGTCCATGCACCACGGGCATGCCAGGGGTGGGATGAGCCGCTGATCGGAGCGATCGGACGGCCTGCCTGGTCCGTACAGTCCCTGGCGGCATAGCCGGCGAACCACCACGCCGCGCACAGCGCGCCACCACCACGCCGCGCACCACCACGCCCCGCGCCACCACGCCGCAGCGGGCCTCGATCCTCGAGCATCTCCAGGACCGGCTGACCGAACCGCTGGCCGCGCGCGGCGATGGCTCGCGAACCCCCGCGAACTGGGACTAGCTGGACCGCTCGCCCTGCGTATCGGCCGCGCTGGAGATCCCTCGCAGGAGGCGCCCGAGGATGTCAGCCCCGGTGATGATGCGAGGCCGATCACCCCAGAGCAGGACCACGTCGTTGTCGATGACGTCATCCTCGCTGCGCGAGCCGGTGGCCTGCAGCCGGCCGATGACGTGTCCGAGCGGCATCGTCGGGTCGAGCACGATGACCGGGCGATGGCAGTGATAGGCCACGACCGCGTCGGGGCCCCGGGTCAGGACGTCTCGCACGAAGCCGTCGACGTCGAGGGCGACCCGGGGCTCACCCTCGGGATCGGTCAGGATGGCCCACTTGTGACCGGTGCGATTGACCCGTTCCACGAAGGGGTCCTCGATGCCGAGGGTGATCTGCGGCAGCTCGAGGGTCGATCGCCGGTGTGGCTTGAGGGGGAGCGTGATGATGCTGCGTTCGTCGAGCAGCTCGCCCTCCTCGGCGACCGTGACATCGTCGAGGGCCAGGAAGTTCAAGGCGCCCATGCCTTCGACCCAGTCGACCTCCTCGGCCGCCGGTTCCAGCATGTGGTGGCGGATCAGCCGGCTCAGCTCGGCTTCACGGAAGAAGGTGACCTCCTCGCGTCCGAGGAGGGCATCGAGGAGCCGGGCGGAGGGCAGGGCCACCGGCAGCAGGAGCAGCTGGTAGACCCGCAGCAGCGGCGCCAGCAGCGAGGCCATGCGCAGGGCATGACGTGAGAAGTAGGCCTGCGGCAGGATCTCGCCGCCGAAGGTGATCACGACCGTCGAGAAGACGAAGGCCAATGCCCCCAGGAGGACCGAGCCGACCAGCAGCGTCAGGAGCACGTTGATCCCGACATTGCCCCACAGGATCGTGGTCAGGAGCCAGCTGGAATCCTGTCGCATGGCCAACACCCGGGTCGCTCGCTTGTCACCATCGGCCGCCAGGATCTCGAGCTGGAGCCGATCGAGGCTGAAGAAGGCCAGGTTCAAGCCGGAGAACATGGCCGACTGGGAGACGCAGAACAGGACGCCCAACCAGATGATGGCGCTGTTGACGTCCTGCGCCACTAGGCTCGTCGCTCCGCGCGACCGACCACCCGGCGCAGCCGCAGTCCCTGGCCACGGTCCAGGTCGTGCGGGCAGGCACCCGTCGAGTTCGACGCTTGAGCGCTGATGGTCACCGTGTGCCGTATCGTAGTACGCGGTCCGCGCCAGTCGCTGGCCGACCCGGCAGACAGTGGGGAGTGGAGCCAATCACGTGTACGACCGGCGCTTGAACGACGACGAGGGAGAGGCGGACGCGCCCGAGCCCGGATCCGAGCCTGCGCCGGCAGCGACGCCCGAGCCGGATCAGGGCACCTCGTACATCCGCCAGGCCATCGCCGAGCTGGGCTCCAACTCGGTCGAGCGGCGACGGTTCCTCGCGGGCTACGCCTATGTGCTCGTGCGCGTAGCGCGCGCAGACGCGGACATCAACGACGCCGAGGTCGAGCGCATGGAGCAGGCCATCATCGCGGCCGGCGAGCTGCCAGAAGCGGTGGGTGCGCTGCTGGTCGCACTCGCGAGCAGGCTCAACTCGCTCTACGGCGCCACCGATGACTACGCCGTCACGCGCGAGCTCGCTCGCTCCTCGTCACCCCAGGAGCGACAGCGCTTGCTGCGCGCCTGCATCGCGGTCGGCGTGGCCGATGGACAGCTCACCGGCGGGGAGCTGGCCGAGCTGCACGAGGTGGGTCGGGAGCTCGGCTTCAGCGTGGAGGAGGTCGAGGCTGTGCGGCAGCAGGTCGATCCGCACGCGACCGAGCCACCGGAACCGCGCGGTCAGACGACCCGCCCCTGAGGGCGGGTCACCACCACTGTCCTCGGCACGCGGTGGATACGGACCGAGGCAGCTACCCGGTCGCTGCGCTGCGATCCGTCGATCCGTCCAGCGCGACCGACGGTGGGAGGTCCCCCGATACAGCAGTGGACACGAGCTGCGACCCGTGGAGGCTCGGATCTGGGGACACGCGTGGCGCGGGATCAGTGGAGCTTGCGCCGCACGACCCAAGAGATCAGGAGCGCGATCGAGCCCACGAGCCAGACCACGAACGCCACGCCGATGACCATCGCGAACAAGAGGCCTCCGCCCATGGCACAGGCCGTGCGCTCCGAACCGGATGGCATGCCCCCCGCACGGGTCGAGCACAAGCGGCGCCGCGACCACGACCAGGAAGCCGAGGCCCAGCACGATGAGGCCCCACACCTCCAAGCGCCAGTGCGGCATGGCTCAGGCGACCTCAGCTGCGGGAGTCAGCGTGGCGACCGCGAGCCGGGCCTTGTCGGGCCAGCCGGCACACGCGGCGCGTTCGGGTGACGTGTCACGCGGGTGTCGCTCATCGATGTCCTGCCTCCGGTGCAACGATGCCATCGCTACGCTGCCGCAGGGCGACAGCGGGCACATCGGGGCAGGCCTTGGATGCCGTCTCAGTTCCCCACCGCGGAGCGTCGCATGACGGTCGTCGCACATCCGTCGAACCAGCAAGGAGGTACCGGACAGCGATGATGCTGGCCGATCCTGGGCGAAGCAGCTCTCCCGGACGCACCTCGACGCGCCGGGTGAACCCGCGGCGTCCGTTCGAGTCGCGCATCGAAGTCGTCCTTGTTGTCGTTCGGCGTGGAGCAGCCTAGGTGCGGTCCTCGATCCCATCCATGGCCGCGTTGCAGCCTTCCGTGAGACGCTGCATGGCGCAGCGACGTTCCGCAGCGAAGCCGGCAGCAGCCTCAGCGGCCAGCGTCCGCCGCAGGCGCTCATCGAGGCCACCCGACGGCACGACCATGAAGCCCAGTCGCTGATAGAAGGGCTCGTTGAATGGCACTCCGCGGAACGTGGTCAGCGTGACGCGAGCGGCGCCAGAGTCGAACGCGTACCCCAGCACGGCGTGCATCAAGCGTGTCCCCAGGCCCTGGCCCTGGGCCTCGCGGCGCACCGCCATGATCCACACGTGCAGGTCGTGCCCGAAGCGCTCGGCGCACGCGAAACCGAGGAGCTGGTCGCCCGACGCTGCCACCCACGAACTGCCCAGGCTGGCCAGACGGTGGTGCTCACGCGGCCCGGTGACCTCGTCATCGGCCACCCAGGCCAGATCGGGGATGTCCCGGAAGGCCTCGCCTGCCGACCTCTCGACCTCCGGCAGGAGGCAGGTCTCGTCGAGGTGCGTGGGCCTGATGGAAATGGTCGGGTCGGTCATCGGCAGACGGGCAGCCATGTGCAGTTCTCGGAGTGGTCACGCGCAGGGGGAGGGGGACACACAGGGGAGAGGAGGAGTGGTGGAGATGAGGGGACTCGAACCCCTGGCCTCTGCGATGCGAACGCAGCGCTCTTCCAGCTGAGCTACATCCCCACTGGGCGTGGCCGTCAGACCACTCGGCTGGCGAAGTATACCTTCCGCACACCGGCTCGGCCCGTCTGGCCCTTGTGGCCGCCCGACTGAGGAGTAGCATCGATGGGTCACCATCGTGCGCTGGAGGTTCCCCGTGTTCTGGCTCGTCAGGCTCGTGTGCCGACTCCTGTCCCGCTTGTGGCTGGTGGCCCTTGCCGCAGCCGCCGGTTTCGCTACCGGCCTGCTCCTGCAGGCGCGTGCGGCCCAGCAGACATGGGGGGTCGTGGCCGCCGACGTCGAGCGCGGGCTGCCTGGTGACGAGCTGGTGGCCGGGCCGGACACGAGTGACACCCGCAGCCTCCGCCTGGAGGCACCGCCTGCGGCCGTGTGGCCGTGGCTGGTGCAGATGGGCTGGGGGCGGGGCGGGTGGTACAGCTACGACCGGCTGGACACCGACCAGCCCAGCGCTGAGACCATCCTCGAGGAGTTCCAGGACCTTGCTGAGGGTGATCTCGTGCCCACGGACCCGGGCGGTGGGTTCGTCGCTCGCATCGTGGACCCTGGTCGGGCACTGGTGCTCTACCTCGACACCGAGCTGGTGCAGGCGCAGCGCGAGGCGGAGGAGGCTGGCGACGACACCCCGGCCGGGCTCCAGGCTGCGGGCATGGTGAGCAGCATCGCCATGCCTCGCTTCAGGGCCAGCTGGGCCCTCGTGCTCGAGCCCGCAGCCGGCGGTGGCACCTGGCTCATCGAACGCATGCGCGTGTGGACCGGACAGGGAGGGCTGTCCCAGCAGCTGGGCATGCCCTTCATGGGGCTGGGCGTCTTTCTCATGACCAGGAAGCACATGCTCGGGATCAAGGAGCGCGCCGAGCGCCACGCGCGTACGCAGGAGGGCTAGAGCCATGTTCCGATTGAGCAGGTTCGTCTTCAAGGCATGGTTCACGCTCAAGCTGATGTCCCTGGCGTTCAGCCTGGGCATGGGCGCCGCCGTTCTGCTGCAGCTGCGGTCGCAGTACCGCAGCTGGGGACTGGTCGGGGGCGCCGACGAGCTCGGTGTGGTCGGCGACGATCTCGTGCCTGACGCCGACCTGACCGAGACCCGCGCCATCGACATCGACGTCCCGCCCGAACAGGTCTGGCCGTGGCTGGCACAGCTGGGCTATGGCCGAGGTGGCTGGTACGGCTTCGGCGCGCTCGATCGACCGTGGAGCCCCGGCGGTGGCCCCACGGGTGGGAGCGCCGACACCATCCTCGAGGAGTTCCAGGACCTGGCCGAAGGAGACCTGGTGCCCACGCATCCAGCGGGCGGCTTCGAGGCTCGTGTGGTGGAGCCCGGCCACGCGCTCGTGCTCTACCTCGACGACTCCATGTTCCGTGAGCAGATCGACGAGATGGTGGCTGACCGCGCCGGTGACGAAGCCGCCGACGGCTTCGACATGGACATGCCGCCGTACCGCGTCAGCTGGGCCTTCAGCCTGGAGGAGCGGCCTGGTGGTCGCACGCGCCTGATCGAGCGGCTGCGCTTCCACGTGGAGGTCAGCGAGGCCCAGATGAAGGCCCGGCCACTGCTGGCGCTGGGCCTGTTCATGCTCATGCGCAGCCAGATGGAGGGCATCAGGCGGCGCGCCGAAGGGGCCGCCATCCGCGAGGGCTGAGCCCGCGCGCTCAGCCCGGGTGGCTGCCGGCGGTGGTACCGGCCTGGGGCAGGCTGAACCAGAAACGCGTCCGGCCACCCGCCGATTCCGCACCCACGTGGCCGCCCCAGCCCTCGACCAGCTGCTTCACGATGGCCAGGCCGATGCCCGCGCCGCCCAGGGCTCGATCGCGCGACTTCTCCACGCGGTAGAAGCGCTCGAACAGGTGCGGCAGGTCCTCGGCGGGGATGCCCTCGCCACTGTTGGTGATGCTCACCAGCACGGTGTCACCACGGCCTTCGGCGCTGAGCGTCACGACCCCGCCTTCGGGCGCGTAGCGAGCGGCGTTCTGGAGCAGGTTGGCCAGGACCTGTGCGAACTGGTCAGGGTCCGCTCGACCGGGCAGGGGTTGGGGCCAGTCACGCGCGAGCTGCAGGCCGCGGGCGTCAAGGGTCGGGCGGGCCAGCTCGGTCGCGGCCGTCAGCAGCGCAGCCAGGTCGACCTCGACCGGATGCGCCGTCTTGCTGGCGGCGTCGCCAAGGGCCAGGTCGTCGAGCGAACGCGCCAGGCGCACGAGCCGCTCGGTCTCTTCCAAGAGCGACTCGTAGGTGGACTGCTGAGGCTCGATGACCCCGTCACGGATGGCCTCGAGATAGCCTTCGAGGTTGGTCAGCGGTGTGCGCAGCTCGTGCGCCGTGTTGGCGATGATGTCACGCCGCTGGCGCTCGCTTTCCTCCAGCTCGGCCGCCATCTGGTTGAACGAGTCGGCCAGGCTGGCCAGCTCATCTGGTGCCGCGCGCGGGACGCGGATGCTGAGGTCACCACCGGCGACGCGGCGTGCCGCCGCTCCGATGTCCGCGAGGGGACGGGCGATCATGCGCGAGAGCGCGATGGCCAGCACGACGCCCGCCACGATGGCGAGGACCGTGGCCACCAGGAGCACGTCCCGGATGGACTGGTCGAACATGGCGTACGAGGCTTCCGCGCTCTCGCCGTGCTCCATCATCAGGTGGGCCATGGCTTCACTGCCCACGATGAGGACGCCGGCCGTGATGATGCCGACCGCGACGAGCACGGCCCCGATGCCGACCAGCGCGATACGCCAGGCCAGCCCGCGCCCGAAGGCCGGCCGGTGGCTCTCGTGCTGCCGACTCGTGTCGGGGCTCAGCTCTTGGCCTCCGTCACCTGTGGGGCGGCGCGATAGCCGACGCCGCGGACGGTCATGACGTAGAGCGGTTTCTCGGCGTCGTCCTTCAGCTTCTCGCGCAGGCGACCGACGTGGACGTCGATGGTGCGGTCGAGCACGTCGCCGTCGTCGGAGCCGTAGACCGCGTCGAGCAGCTGGTCACGCGTGAGGGCGCGACCGTCGGCCGCCACGAGGGTCACCAGCAGCTTGAACTCCACCGGCGTGAGGGGCACCAGCTCGTCGCCACGCCGCACCTCGTAGCGCTCGGTATCGATGGTGAGGTCGTTCTGGACGAGGGTGGTCGCGGAGGTCGCGGCCCCAGCTGCCCGGGAGGGCTGGCCCACGCGGCGCAGGACGGCCTTGACGCGGACCACCAGCTCGGCCGGGCTGAAGGGCTTGGGCAGGTAGTCGTCAGCGCCCTTCTCGAGGCCGATGATGCGCTCGGGCAGGGAGCTGCGGGCGCTCAGCATGAGCACCGGCACGTCGCTGTCGGCGCGGAGCAGGCGCATGACCTCATAGCCGTCCACCTCGGGCAGCATCAGGTCGAGCACGATGAGGGCTGGGTCTTCCGCCCGGGCCTGGCGCAGGGCCTCGCGACCGTCATAGGCGGTGATGACCGTGAAGCCTTCGCGCTCGAGGTAGGCGCGCACGAGGGCCACGATCTTGCGGTCGTCATCGACGACGAGGATGGGCCGAGCCGTGGGTAGCGACTCGGTGGTGGGCTGTGGGCTTGTCATCAGGATGTCCATGCTAGCGCCGTAGTCTTGCGACGCTGGGTGACAGCGACATGACACTTGACCAAATAGAACAGATGTTCTACGATTCGTCTGGCCATGGAACGGTCATCAGAGCCTCTCCGAAGTGCCCTTGCCACCCTCCAGACCCGCTGGGGCAGTGCTGCTGTCCGGCTGGGTGACGGCCGCCCGGCCGGGTCAGCGGTAGCAGCGGGTGGAGTGGCTCCGGCCGTCCATGGCGCTCTCGCCCTCGCGGCACTCCCGGACTCCCACCCGGGGGTGCCGCAACCAACCCCTGAAGGCCCGGCCGCCGGGGTCATCTCCACCGGCTTCCCGGCGCTGGACGCGATCCTGGGCCCCTCGGGTCTGCCGGTTGAGGCCAGCGTCGTGGTACGCGGAGGCCCGTCCAGCGGCAAGACCACGCTGGCACTGCGCTGTGCCGCGGAAGCCCAGTCGAGCGGTGACATCGTGGCTTGGCTGGACCTCGGTCGTGCCTTCGATCCGGTGGAGGCGGTCGGTCGCGGGTTGGACCTGCGCTGGCTGCTGGTCATCCGCCCGCTTGATGTGCAGGAAGGCCTGAGCCTGGCTGGCGCCCTGCTGAGCGGACGCAGCGTGGGCCTGCTGGTGGTGGACCTGCCGGCCCGGCCACGCGGCCGTCTTGATGATCAGCTGCGCCGGCTCGTGGCCCATGCCCGTCGCGTCGGGGCCCGGCTCGTGGTGCTGGAGCCCTCGTCCGTGTCCGGATCGCTGCAGGCTGCGCTGGCGGGCAGCGCCGGCCTGCGCCTGGAGCTCGAGCGTCGCTCCTGGCTTCGTCTTGGTCGGGATGTGGTCGGGCAGCGCACGGCCGTGGCCGTGGCCAAGAATCGCTACGGCCCGCCGGGCCGTAGTGTGGAGCTGGACATCCACTACCTCACCGATGGGGAGCGGTCGCTGGCTACGCACCGGCTCATCCCTGCTGCGGTCGCCGCGGAACCGGATCCACCGGCCCAGGGTCCTCGGCCGGTGGGGGATCCGGTCCCACACCTGATCGTGGTGTGACCGCGGTCCCGCGGGCGTGCTCTTCATCGATCCATGCGTTTGCTCTATCTCGACTGGCCGCACCTGCCGCTTCGGCTGGCGCTTGGCCGTGACCCGCAGCCGGAGGAGGCGGTCGTCCTTGGCGGACGGCCCTGGGACCCGGGTCCGGTGCTGGACCGCAGCCCTGCCGCGGGCGCGTTGGGTGTGCGTCGCGGACAACCACTGGGCACGGCGCACAGCCTGGTCCCGGAGGCCCTCTTCCTGCCACTGGACCCAGCAGGGCTGGCAGATCCGTTCGAGAGCGCGCTCGACGCACTGAGCGCGCTCGCGCCGGCCGTGGAGGGGGAGGTGGATCCGGCCGATCCCCGTTTCGGGCGCGTCTTCATCGGCATCGAAGGCCTGGCTCGCCTCTGGGGTGATGAGCCCACGCTCGTCGAGCGAGCACTGGCCATCGTGGAGCCCTTGCTGCCGGGGCCTCCACGAGTGGGCATCGGCAACACCCGGTTCGGTGCAGCCGTGGCTGCCCGCATCGGGGCAGGGGCCATCCCGGCTGGTGGCCGGCGGGAGGAGGCGGCCTTCCTGGCGCCGCTGCCCTTGAGCCTGATCCCGGCGGAGCCTGGGGTGCATGAGCGCCTGCGGGTGCTGGGTCTTGAGACCATGGGGCAGCTGGCCGCGCTCGACCACTCCGCGGTGGTCGCGCGCTTCGGGCCGGTGGGCGCGGAGATGCATGACCTCGTGCGCGGCATGGACCAGCGGCCGTTGCGTCCGCGCCGGCCGCTGGAGCAGCTGGCCGCGGAGGTGGAGCTGGAGCCACCAGCCGCGGAGCTGGAGCCCCTGCGGTTCGTGCTGCACCACCTCAGCAGCACGCTCTGCGAGCAGCTGGCCGCCCGTGGCGCCGGTGCGGCGAGGGCAGCGCTGACCTTGTCGCTGGAGCGTTCGGAGCTCGATCCGGGACCGCGGATCGCGGTCTATGAACAAGCGCTGCCGGAGCCGTCGGCTGCAGCGGAGCTGCTGGAGCGGCTGCTCATGGCTCGCCTGGAGGCAGACCCGCCATCGGCACCGGTGGAGCGGCTGGCACTGCAGCTCGACGGCACCGCGCCAGAAGCGGGTCAGCAGCTGACGTTGTTCGATCGGCAGGGTGCGCACGCCGCCCGCCTCGAGTGGCAGCTGGCCAGTCTCGCCATCCGGTTCGGCGAGGATCGCATCCTGCGTGCCGTCACCGCTGACGTGGAGGCACCGCTGGCCGAGCGTCGCTTCGCGTGGCATGGCGCGACGGGGTCGGACGGATGACCCGCCTGCTTGGCCAGCACCCCTCCATCGAGGTCGATACCGATGACCATGGCTGGCCCGTGAACCTGCGCTGGCCCGGCGTGCAGGAGCCCGTCGAGGCCTGCAACCACTGGCGCATCGAGGAGTCCTGGTGGCGCCGGCCGCTGGTGCGGGACTACTTCAAGGTCGTGGGCCCGCGCCTGCTGGCGCTCGTCTATCGGGACGTGCTCGACGGCAGCTGGCACCTCGAGCGGCTCTATGACTAGCGTGGGACCACGACCGGCTGCAGGGACTAGTAGTCGGACAGCCGCGGTGGCTTGGCCGGGAGCTTGCGCCGCAGCTCGGGCATGCGCTTGGCCTCGGTGTCGAGCACGGCCAGGGGGTCCACGCGTTCGCGGGCGTAGAAGGGATAGCCACGCTCTCGCGCCGACTGGTGTACCCGCATCATGGGGCCGTCCATGCGCACCAGGCGATAGCGCATCATCTGCATGCCCTCGGCCTTGGACATGAAACCGATCGGCTGGCCAGCCTTGACCTCCTCGTCAGGCTCGACCAGCAGGTCCTTGATCTCGGAATACACGCTGTAGTAGCCGTTGCCGTCATCGATGACGACGCCCTGCGGGAACCACGGCTTGTCGGACTTGCGCGCTTTCTTGGGGTCGTCCATCGGTGCGTAGCGCTGGTAGGCCATGTCGAGGGGACCGTCGAAGCCGACGTGCTCGGCCCAGTCCCGGCCGGCGGCCACGACCGTGCCCTTGTGGGCGGCCTTGACCATGGCGCCCTCGAACCAGGTGATGACAAGACCATCGTGCATGCGCTCGCCGGCGATCTGGAAGTCGCCCTTGGGGTGAGCTTCGTAGTAGCGCACGACCATGCCGCCACGGACCGGCCAGCGGTAGCCCCGGAGTCGGTCGGGGGACTTGGAGGTGGGTTCTTCGAAGACGGCGACCTGCGCGGCCTCGGGCTCGCCGGAGGCCGCGGGGGAGGCTGCCTCTGAGACGGGCTGATCGACCCGCGCCAGCGACCGGATCGGCGTAGTGGGGGGCGGCGATGACGATCGCCAGCACCGCCGCGATCACGACCAGCAGGAAACCACCGGTCATCAGCCCGGAAAGGGCGTCACGGCGCGCGAAGGGGTCTGTTTGCTGGCCTACACGCGCCGAGGGCACGGACGTCGCTCGCAGGCCCCTATCTGCCACTGCCCTGATTTTACCAACACCGGAGTGTTGACACAACGCAACACCGCAGCCTCCACGGTCCCGCGCAGGGCTTCACCAAAGAGAACAGATGTTCTACCATCGGCCCGGTGACGAAGGCCTTCGCGGAGCTCCATTGCCATACCGACTTCTCGTTCCTCGATGGTGCCTCGCCCGCGGATGACCTCGTCGAACGGGCGCTGGAGCTGGGCCTCTCCGCGCTCGCGGTCACGGACCACCAGGGGCTCTATGGCGCGGTCCGCTTCAGCGCTGCCGCACGTGAGGCCGGACTGCACGCGGTCATGGGCATGGAGGTGGAGCTGCTCGATACGGCGGCACCGGATCCTGATCGCGTGGTCCTGCCGCTACGGCGACGGGCACGACGTGCTGCGCCATCACCACCTGGACCAGCGGCGGGGG
>CAVPNC010000020.1:0-155909 GCA_963706695.1 uncultured Chloroflexia bacterium
TTGAATTCGAAGATCGATATTTCCGTTTTCCCTGTTATACTTAACTGCATTGCTTATCAGATTTGTAAATAATCTTGCAATCTCATCGTTATCAGCTTTAATTGGCGGAAGATTATCAGAAGCTTGAAATTTTAATTTTAGATTTTTCTTTTTTATTTCTATTTGAAATAGCTCAATTATTGACTTTAGTATTTCAACTAAGTTTAAATTTTTAATTTCTCTTTGAACCGATTTCATTTCAATTCGTGAAATATCCAGCAAGTCATTCACCATTTTCAGAAGCCCATCCAACCTGATTTGAGAACGATTGATGTAAGCAGTTTGCTGTTCCTGGGTGAGAGAAATAGATGAATCGGAAAACAATCTTAGATATCCATAAACTGCAGCAATAGGAGCTTTAAGTTCATGCGAAACCATTGAAACGAATTGTGATTTTAGGTATTCAAGTTTTTTCGTTTCAGTAATATTATTCATAACAACAACAACACCAGCTAAACTACCATCCGGATGAGGAACTGGTGATGAAGTTGCTTCAATGAACAATTCTCCGTCAGGTTTTACTTCAATTTGCGCCGAATAGGATTTATTTTCATAAGTGTTATGAGCTAAAAATCTATTTACAAGCTCTGCAATCATCGGGTGAAGTTTATCAATTATATATTCTTCAATTTCAATTTTAGGAAGCTGAAGAAAAATTAGAGCGCTCGGATTATAAAGAACGGCTTGCCCATTTTTATTTACAACTAGTATTCCGTCCGTTATCGAATTAATAATTGTGTTCAACCGTGTTTTTTCAAACGCAACTTCTAGAAGACTTTCTTCCCGTTCTCTTTTCCATTTTTCAGCTTCAAGCAGCAGTAATCTTCTGTCATAACCTTGCTTTAAGTTCGTTAATAACTCTTCTGGGGTGAATGGTTTTGGTATGTAATTGAATGCTCCCAATTTCGCAGACTCGGTAGCAGTATCAAATCCGGGATAAGCAGTTGCGATAAAACAAACAGTATTAGGATGAACATTTCGAATTTGCTTTAACACTTGCAATCCATCCACATCGGGCATCTTAAGATCGATCACAGCAAGATCATAATCCGAAGTTGTTCCAAATGCAATTCCTTCGGTACCGTTTTGAGCAGCATCAACTTCGTAACCCTCCAATTCGAGAAGGCGTTTTGTTCCGATACGAAGCCCTTTTTCGTCATCAACAACAAGTACTTTTGGTTTTGGGTAGTTATCCATTATTCTAACATTCTACAGTTTACTGCTATCTTGTTGATTCTTAGAGTCTTTGTATCTTCGTGGCAAATCAAAAATTAATTTCAATTACTCAGCCACAAAGTCACTAAGACACAAAGAATTTTTTAATCATCGACCAATAAATCACTACAATATCTTTGCAGCGTAATATCCTTCTATTTTTTGAACAAGATCATCAACCACTACAGGTTTATTGATTATCTCATCACATCTAATCCATTCTTTTTCTTCAGCAGTAGATGCACTGAATTTAAAACCAGTCACATAAGTTGCGGAAGTAAGAACGAAGACCGGAATGGTTTTACCATAGCTATCCTTTTTAATCTTATAACTAAGAATAAAACCCGCATCATGTTCTTCCATTATTAAATCTATAACTGCGGCATAAGGTTTAACAGATTTGAAAACTTCCCAACCCTTTTTACTATTATCCGCAGTAACAACTTCATAACCCCGCGATTCAATTAATATCTTATTTTGTTCCAACAAATCGATATCATCATCAACTAATAAAATTTTTTTCTTGATGCCAGGTTCTGACATATCAATAACTCCTTTAATTCAAGCCAATATTGTGAATCTGTAATTTTTTAGGCAGCTTCAACTTGAAGGTTGTACCTTTGCCGATTTCACTTTTAAAAGAAATATCTCCGCGATGCATTTTTACAATTCCGTAAGAAATTGCGAGACCCAAACCGGTTCCTTTACCAATTTTTTTTGTGGTGAAGAACGGCGTAAAAATTTTACCATAATTTTCTTGAGAAATTCCAGAGCCGCTATCGCTTATCTCAGCAACGATGTATTCATCTTCATTAGATAATTTAATATTTACTGTTTTATCAATTGCTTCGGACAATGCCTCACACGCATTGTTCGTTAGGTTCAATAGAACTTGCTTAATTTGATCTTCGTCGGCTTCGATTTGATTTCCAGTGCCATCTGTTTCAATTTTAATATTCACATCTTCATAATCGGGGTTCTTTCGAACAATTTTAATTACGGAATTTAAAAGTTTAGAGAAATTAACCGTGCTTAAATTTAATTTTCCTTGTCTAGCAAAGTTGAGAAGGTTTGAAACAATATTTTTACATCTCTTAGCTTCTTCGATTATTAATTCCAAATCTTCTTTACTCTGTTCGCATGAACTTGCTTTTTCAATAGTGTTTTTTAGCATAGAAGAATAAATAAGGATTGATCCGAGAGGATTATTAATTTCATGTGCAACACCCGCAGCAAGCTGTCCAATTGATGCAAGCTTCTCGGCAATTCTCAATTGCTCTTGAGTTTCGTTAAGCTCATTGTAGGCTTTCCCGAGCTTGTCAATTAAGTAAGGCAAACACATTTCTTTTTCAGCGAGGTCTTTTGCAATTGCTACTGCATATTCACGGCAAGTACTGTATCCGCATGCGCCGCAATTTAACTCATCCTTTGAGGTGAATTTCTCAGTCTCAGCTAATATCTCTCTAATTTTATCTTCAGATGGATAAGGCCTTCTTTGATTTTTTGCGGTAAACTCTCTTGAGAAATCAATATTTCTGCTGTTAAAGATATTACTCTTCCAAATCTGCTTGTCAGTGCTGTGAATTTTTTTATCAATGTAGTTAATAACTTTTTCTCTGCGAGAATAATAATTCAAGTCCGAGTCTATTGCCGGACCGCTTATACAGCCCTCACAAAAAAGAATATCAATAAACTTTGCATTGATTTTATTGTCCGCAACTTCATCAATTATCTCTAAAACTTTTTTCTTACCTTCAACAACAATTATTTCTTTTTCAAGAATATCGTCAGAAATATTTGCAGTTTTAAGCAAGCCGCCGGCAAGCGGAAACGATTTCCCCAAGTAAGCATGCGGAGGGTCAAAATCACTTTCCTCAAGTTTGTTAAAATTGATACTGTACCTTTGAAAAATCTCTTTCAATTCAGTGAATGTGAGAACAGCATCAATTACTCCATCAACTTCTTCGCTTTTATACTCACTTTTTTTAGCTACGCAAGGTCCTATAAAAACAATCTTAGTTTTTGCCCCTAGATTTTCTCTAAGATATTTTCCAACTGCGATCATCGGGGAAACAATTTTAGCGATGTTAGGAACCAATTCAGCATGATACTTTTCAATATAATTAGTTACAGCCGGGCATGATGAACTGATAATCGTTTTTTTATTTTCACCAGAAATTTCATCGGTATAATTACTGCTTATTAAATCTGCACCGAAAGCAGTTTCAACAACTTGCTTAAACCCGATTTTCCGCAGCGCACTTGGAAGCTTATTGTATGTGTCTGGAAATGATGCCGCAAATGAGGGGGCAATTATTGCAACCGCATTTTTTGATGGCAGAATTTCCATGGTCACTAAATCAATGTCGCTCAAAATCATCTTGGCATCCTGTGAACAGACTTTGACACAATGACCGCATACAATGCATCTTTCGGAAATAACCCGCGCTTGACCGTTAATTACTTTAATCGCTTGAGCAGGACATTCTCTGATACATGAGTAGCATCTCTTACATCTATCTAAAATTGTACTTACGATTCCGTTATTCATATTCATGATCTAAATAACCCATAATTGAAATTTTGGGCTGTTTGTGCTAATTATTTAAAATTTCTTTTCTATTAAAATATTCCGTATGCAAAACCTCGTGAGCTTGATGACTATTAGGTTCACCTAAGAATTCTTTGTACAGAGTTTTAACCGATTCATTTTCATGTGACCTTCGCTTTTGCATGTTGGAATCTATTTGATATAAGACTTTTATTCTCTTTCTGACCTTCTCCGGTTTTTGATGAATTGGCTGCCCGCCGCCATTTATACAGCCGCCGGGACAAGCCATCACTTCAATAAAATGGTATTTTGATTTTCCTTCGATGATATCATCAATTACCTGTTTTACATTTCCAATTCCATTTACAACAGCTATATTCAATTGCAAACCATTGATGTCGATAGTAGCTTCTTTAACTCCCGCACTGCCCCTAACACCCTCAAACTCCAGATTATCTAATTCTTTCCCGCTAAGCTTAAAGTAAGCAGTTCGTAAAGCAGCTTCCATTACTCCGCCGCTTGTTCCAAAAATCGCTGCCGCACCTGTCGATTCTCCTAAAGGATTATCGAACTGATCCTGAGGTAAATCCTCAAAATTAATTCCTGCTATTTTGAAAAATCTTACGAGCTCACGAGTTGTAAGTACAGCATCAACATCCAGTAATGCTTCCTCTGAAAGTTCTGCACGGTTAGATTCATACTTTTTAACTGTACACGGCATTATTGAAACAACAAAAATATCTTTTGGATCAATACCCATTTTCTTTGCATAATAAGTTTTCAGTACTGCGCCTTCCATCTCATGCGGGGATTTGCAAGTAGAAATATGATCAAGGATTTCCGGACTATTCTGTTCGGCATATTTTATCCAGCCTGGGCAGCAACTTGTAAACATAGGCAGTTTTTTATCGTTTTTAACCCTGTTTATTAATTCCGAAGCTTCTTCCATGATCGTAAGATCTGCGGCGAAGTTCGTATCAAATACTTTTTTAAATCCGAGTCTTCTTAATCCCATAACCAACTGTCCGGTTACATCAGTGCCAAGCGGCATGTTATATTCTTCACCTAAGCTGGCACGAACTGCCGGGGCAATTTGGACGATTGTATATTTATTTTTATTTGTAAGGGCGTTTGATACTTCTTTTAAAGTGCTTTTTTCTCTTAAAGCTGCAGTTGGACAAACGAGAATACATTGTCCGCAAAGAATACAATCGCTGATGTTTAATCCTTTGTTATAAGGAGTTGTAACAATGCTTGAAAATCCTCTGTTGGTGAAATCTATTGCTCCGATATTTTGAACTTCAAAGCAAACACGAACACATCTTCCGCAAAGAATACACTTTGCAGGATCTCTTTCCATTGATGCACTTGATACATCAATTGCATGACATTTAGTTTCACCGGCAAACCTATGTTCTCGCAATCCGTATTGTTCTGCTAAATCCTGCAGTTCACAATTTTTATTTCGAACACATATCAGGCAATCTTGAGGATGATTCTCGACTAATAATTCAACAATAGTTTTTCTTGCTCTTCTTACACGTGGTGAGTTAGTCTCAACGTTCATTCCTTCATAAACCGGATACGCGCATGAAGGAGTTAATCCTCGCTGCCCTTCAACTTCAACAGAGCAAATTCTGCATGCACCAGTTGGAGTTAAATGCTTCAAGTGGCAGAGTGTAGGAATATGAATTCCGACTGACTTGGCAGCATCAAGAATTGTCATTCCTTCTTCTGCATTAACTTTTATATTATTTATTGTTAACTGAACCATGATTATTCCATTTTACTTTTTTTAGTTTACCTGAATTGCATTAAACCTGCATGATTCCAGGCACATTCCGCACCTTATGCATTTATCATCTATTATGTAATGTGCGTGCCCTTTTTCCCCAGCAATTGCATCGACTGAACATTTTCTTAAACAAACTCCGCATCCGTTACAAATGCTGTTGTTGATTGTAAAAGTCAGTAATTCTTTGCACACAGCAGCAGAGCATTTTCTCTCGTACAAATGCTCTTCATATTCATCTTTAAAATATTTTAAGCCGGATAAAACTGGGTTTGGGGCTGACTGACCTAATCCGCATAATGATGTATCTTGAATTACACTTGCTAATCTTTGCAAATGAATAATTCCTTTAAATCTTTGAAGTTGATCTAGCTTGTTCTTAGTGTTTTTATAGCTGTGGGGAATTCGCTCAATTATTTCCAGCATTCGTTTTGTTCCTTCTCTGCAAGGAACACATTTCCCGCAAGACTCATTCTGAATAAATGTCAAGAAAAATTTTGCCACATCAACCATGCAAGTGTCTTCATCCATCACAACAAAACCACCCGAACCCATCATCGCACCAACCGATTTCAAAGATTCATAATCTACCGGAGTTTTTATTACACTTTCAGGTAAACATCCGCCGGATGGTCCGCCGATCTGTACGGCTTTAAAATGTTTATGATGAGGAATTCCTCCCCCAACATCAAATACAACATCTTCGAGAGTCATTCCCATTGGGACTTCAACTAAACCGGTGTTGTTTATTTTTCCGCTAAGTGCAAAAACTTTTGTTCCCTTACTTGTTCCGGTTCCAATTGATGAAAACCATTCGGCACCGCGATTGATGATTGAAGTTATATTTGCAAAAGTTTCCACATTATTTATGACTGTTGGTTTTCCGAATAAACCTGAAATACTCGGGAAAGGTGGACGAGGTTTGGGCATTCCTCTTCTGCCTTCGATTGAACCAATTAAGGCAGTTTCTTCGCCGCAAACAAAAGCTCCCGCACCTTTTTTAATCTTTAATTCAAAATCAAAATTACTGTTAAGAATATTTTCTCCCATCAAGCCGTAAGCTTTACATAGCGCAATTGTGTTTTCCAGTCTTGTAATTGCCAATGGATATTCTGCACGACAATATATGTACCCTTTGCTCGCTCCGATTGCGAAGGCGGCAACTAACATTCCCTCGACAACTTTAAAAGGATCACTTTCCAAAACCGATCTATCCATAAAAGCACCGGGATCCCCTTCATCTGCATTACACACTAAATATTTCTGATCAGCTTTTTGGTTAAGAGCCGACTCCCATTTTTTTCCTGTTGGAAAACCGGCGCCCCCTCTTCCCCTTAAACCGCTGGCGAGAACTTCTTTAACTACTTCATAAGGTTTCATCAATCTCAATACCTTATCAAGCGCTTTGAAACCACCATTAGCAATGTAGGAATCAACCGAAAGAGGACTGATGATTCCGCAATTTTCTAAAACAATTTTGTGCTGTTTTTTAAAAAATGGAATGTTATGAATTGAAATAACTTCTGTATTTAGTTTATTGTGAGTTCCAAGAACTTTCTCAGTAAAAATTTGTTTATCAACCAGTGTTTTCTGAATGAACTTGGTAACTATTTTCGGAGTAATCTCACAGTAGGAAATTCTCTCTTGACCAGGAAGTTTAACATCTACAATAACTTCTTTTGAGCAAAACCCGATGCATCCCATCTGCTCAATTCGAGCTTTAATATTAAGCTTCTCTAATTCTACCCGAATTGCCTGCTCAACTTTTGCGGCACCGGATGCGAGTCCGCAAGTTCCCATTCCAATAAAAATTATAGGAACATCATGCGACTCATACCGCAATCTTTTGTTTACCTCAATGTATTCACGATAACATTCATCATTTTTGTGACAAAGCGGCCCTTCGGTGCAGCATCTTACAAACATATCGCATGGTTTTTCCAGGCTGTGCCAGCATTCGCTGCAGCATTTATCAAGAAAACTATTCATGCACACTCTCCTCTGCTTTTACCGTTGTTTGTGTTTTTGGCGATACGCTGCTGTAAGCCTTAAGTATCTTTGGAACATCTTTAACGGATAATCTTCCATAAAACTCATCATTAATGGTGATTAGAGGCGCAATACTGCAAGCGCCAATACATGCTACAGTTTCTAGTGTAAAATTTTTATCTCGAGTAGTTTTGCCCGCTTTTATGCCAAGCGTAGTTTCTAGAGCAAATAATAAGTTTGATGAATTTTTTACATGGCAGGCTGTTCCTCTGCAAACTCTAATCACGTTTTTACCAATTGTCGTCAATCTGAATTGATTGTAAAAAGTAGCGACCCCAAAAACTCTACTCAACGGAATTCCTAAAAATTCTGCAATATCTCTTAGCGCTGGTTCCGGCAAGTAGCTGTAAGTAGATTGCACATCTTGAAGCAATGGAATTAGTGAACTTTTATCTTTTGCAGTATAATTTTTGAAAATATTATCTTGCATTCTTTCCTCAAAATATTTCGCCTAACCTATCACATATCCAATGCCACAGAAAGTCTGTGAAAAGATAGTTTTAAGTTAAAATTTAATCGATTTTCGACAAAAATGAACGTTTTTTCTTACTTTTGAAAAATTCTCTTTATCAAAACAGAAAAGATAGTGTGGCAATATTTGTTATTATCAAGCGTGTAACTAGACTTTATTAGAAATGATAATAGGATTGCTATTTACTTTTTTACTGAAGAACTTACAATTGATTCAAGAGGAAGGAGCCTGGTTATGCGTGATTTCAATGCATCAATTCCCACATTTTCTTTACTGGAAACTTCGAAGTGGACTATATTAAGCGCTCTTAATCCGTTAGGTGGACTTGCATTTTTCGGGACCCCGCACCACGTACTCCTGGGCCTGCGCAAAGCCGTTGGCGTTCGTCGGCGGTTTGGTCGGGTCGAGGAAGCGCCTGGGAGAGACCACCGCGGTGCGGGAAGGGGTCGTTGCGCCAACGGCCACTTCGTCCATTCGGCTTCCGGGTTGGAGATGTGGCCTAGGAATTTCCACGTCATCTGCGGGCTGCTGTCGCCGCGGCGCCGCCCAGCCGGTGCCGCCACCGCCGGTGCCGCGGCTGTCCCTGTGCCGACGGGTAGGGTAGCGACGTTCCACTTGTTAAAGGCCTCGATCGTGCGGTAGCGGTTGACCGCCGAGGGGTTGTTGAGCATCATGGCCACTTTGCCGCTGGCGAACAGTTCGAACCCGCCATTTCCGACTCGAGATCGGGTCGGGGCGCGACTTCGTGGGTGTACATCAGGTCTTGCAGGAACTGGAGCGCTTCGACGCCCTGGCGTCAGCCAGCGAGATCGCGGTCGCGACGCCCCGGTCGTCTTGCTGACCACGGTTGCGCCGTTGTTGTAGACCCACGATGCCCACGGCCGCCAGCCGCGGTTCACGAGAAAGCCCCACTGCTCGGTCTTGTTGTCCTTCTTGATTGTTAGCTTCTGGGCCATCTCCAGGAACTTATCGAAGGTGAACGTTTTTTGGTCCATTCCACGGGGGCGGCTCGATGCCGGCCTTGCCGAAGATGTCCAGGTTGAGGAAGAGGTTCTGGTTGCCGTAGTCGCGCGGCAGCGCAAAGAGGCCGCCTTCCCATTGATAAAGCCCCACGGCATCCTTGCGGAACTCATCCAGCTTGTAGTTATCGCGGTTGACGAAGTCATCGAGCTGCAAGTGCATCTTCTTGGCGACGACGGTGATGATCGGCACGACCTCCTGCAGGTAGCGATAGGCATCCGGCGGCGTGCCCGCGGCGAAGAGGGTCTGGATCTTGGTGTTGTAGTCCTGGCTGGGGGTGGGCTGGTGGTTGACGGTTACGCCGGGGTTGGCCTCGGCAAATTCCTTGGACCATTTGTCTCGGGCCGCCACGTGACCCTCGTTGATAATGTCCACCACAAAATTGATGGTGATGGCTTCAGCGGCGGGGGCAGGCACGCCCGCGCTGCTTTCACCACTGGCCCGGCTTCCGGCCACGGGGGCCGCTGGTGCTGCGCAGGCAGCCAGCGCGCTGACGCCAATCGCAGCAGCGCTCAAACGCAGAAAGGCTCGACGACTCAGATGTTGCATGGGGTTTCCTCCTGTGGGAAGTAGGGATTGGGGAGTGGGAATTAGGGACTGGAGATTGGGGATTGGGGACTGGGAGTCTCTCCAGATCCCCGATCCCCGTTCCCCTACGTCTTCACACCGGTAAAGACAATCCCCTGGATAAAATAACGTTGGGTCAGGAAAAAGAGCAGAAGCACAGGCAGCATCGTGAGCAAAGAAGCGGCCATCAGCAGGTGCATACTCGTACTGGACTCGCCCTGGAACATACGCAGGCCCAGAGCCAGAGTAAATTTGTCTTGACTGAAAATGTAGATGAGGGGTAGCAGAAATTCGTTCCAGTTACCATTGAAGGCGAAGATAATAACCATCACCCACCGCGGGCTTGGCCGGGGCATAATAATCCGCCAGTAGACGCCAAAGCTGGAACAGCCGGTGCCCGTTGCCCTCGATCAAGATCGCTACGCAGAAGGCCTTCACGGCGGCCCGCGAGCGCCAGGAATCTCGCGCCCTCGGCGACAAGGCGCGAGCGGAGAGCTTCCCGCTCACCAACTTCGGTGAGCTCGGCTACGTGGGCTGGGGCGGCGGTGTCCCGCTCGTCGCCGACCGCGAGGTCATCGGCGCCATCGGCATCAGCGGCCTGCCCGAGGAAGAGGACATGAAGCTGGCCCGCTGGGCGGCAGGCACGATCGGCTAGCCGGTTACCCCATGGGGCCTGGTCAGGGTCGACGCGGCGATCAGTCGGCCGCCTCGGCCTCCGTGCGCCAGATGGTGAGGAACTGGTTCTCGCGCCGCTCGTAGCCCGTGGCCACGTAGCCACCCTGCCATGCCACCGGCGTGTCGATCCATACGTCGCTGCCGGAGAGCGTCTCGGGCTCGGGAACCTCGTCGCCCATGGTCCACGTCCAGATCGCACCCCGAGTGCCGTCGTCACGCGCGAGCATCCCGAAGGCCTGGACCTGGTCGCCGACCTGTGCGACCCAGCGCACGGCGTCCTGGGCCATCTCCGGCGGCCGGGGCACGTCCTCCCACTCGATGCCATCGGAGCTGACGCCGATCGAGTCCGGCGCCTTGTTCTCGCTTCCGATCATGACCCACTGGTCGTCGAGCGCGAAGACATCGATGCCCATGTCCGGTGGACGCTGCCCGGCGGTCTCCCACTGGAGCGGCTTCGGCAAGGTCACCTCGGTGAGCGGGCTTTGGGGCGTATCCCAATGGAGCACGACCGTCGGGACGGTGAGATCCTGGCCACCACCCTGCCACACGAGGATGCCGCCGGGGCCGTCCAGGATGGACGAGTTGACCACCCGATTCCATTTCGTCCACTCGCCATCGTCCTCGCTGAGCCAGACCTGGTTGCCCGCACGGACGATCGTGGAGCTGCCGTCGGAACTGACGATCTGATGGATCCGCTTCGCCGGCGGTGCAGAGACGCTGCTCCACTCGACGCCGTCGCTGCTGGCCCATAGCCGGGCCTCGCGCTCATCGTCGACCTTGACGGAGCCGGCGGCGAGGAGCCCACGTTCGGTCATCGCCAGATCCTCGACCTCCGGATCGCGACCAGGGAGCGTGGCGGCGCTCCAGGCCATGCCTTCGCTCGAGTACAGGATGGTGGCGACATCGTTGGCGGCATCACGGACCACCAACCGGTCACCAACGACGGACAGGTCCATGAACTCGCCGGAGCGTGGCGCACTGTCGGTGCTGAGTCGGCCGACCTGCGTGAAACCACCGACGGTCTCACCGGTGCCTGCGTCCATGACGAGGACGGCATCCGCGGACGCGGGCTCAGCCGACGATGTTTCCGCGACGGGTGAGGCGGACGGCGTTTCCGCGACGGGTGCGGCGGTCTCAGCTGCCGGTGAAGACGTCACGGCCGCTGGCAGCCGTTCATCGTCGCCCTGCGGGGACGTGAAGGTGGAGAGCAGGAAGCCACCTGAGACAGCCAGCACGATGCTGGCTGCGGCAAGCTTGAAGACATTGAACATGGCGTGGGATCTCCCTTTGAAGTAGCGCTGCCACCAGCGGCGCTGCTGAGGTGTCTGATGGATGAGCTGCATCAGCCGAGCGGTGTCGCTCGGAGGCAGCAGGGTCGGCTCCTTCAGCCAGGACTCGACGGTCCGGGCATGGTCGAGATGCTCGTTCTTCATGCCGGTCGCTCGCGTTCGTGCTGCTTGGTCAGGGGTGCGTCGGCCTCGAGCGCCAGACGCAGCTTGGCCATGGCCCGGTTGAGACGGGACTTGGCCGTCCCGGCGGAGATGCCGAGAGCCTGGGCGGTGTCCTCGATGGTCAGATCGAGGTAGTAGTGCATGACCACGACCGCACGGTGGTCCACCGACAGCCGCTTGAACGCTCGTTCAAGCTGGTCGCGGTCGTTGACCGTCCCGCTGCCGTCGGGGTAGCTGGTATCGACCACCCCGGGAAGCTGGCGATACGACTCCTTGTACCGCTTCGCCTCGCGGTAGCAGGCGTGGACGAGGAACCGGTAGCTCCAGCCGTCGAAACGATCCGGGTCGCGGAGCGTGGGAAGCTTGCGCCACATCTCTACCATCGCCTGCTGCATCGCATCCTCCGCCAGATAGGCATCGCGCAGGATGCGGTAGGCGATCTGCTTGAAGCGCCCATGGGCGGCCCCGATGATGGCGGCGAACGCCACCTCATCCCCAGCCTGCGCCCGGACGACCAGCTCTCTGTCCACGCTTCCTCGGACTATGGGCCACCGTGTGCCGAAGGCCTCTGACTGTAACGAGGGGCCGGACCGGACCGGATCGTTCCCTCGTTCTTGCCTTCGCCTCGGACGCAGGGACCGAGCCGGCGACCGGGCTGGTCATGGCCGCCTGGAGTCAGCGCGCAACGAACACCACGATCCGACCGATGGTCGGTTCCGAGACGTCCGCGATCCCGAGCCTGCGGTCAAGATCATCAGCACGCCCGACCCTCTGAGCGATGATCGCGCTGTGAGGGGCAGCGGCAGTCGAAGCGGGCCGCCTACAAGGGCGGCATCCTGCGCCGCTCGTGTGACGAGGCCGGACACGAAGACGACGACATCGAGGGCACCCTGAGCCTCAGACCGTGGTCGTCCGCGACGACCCGGCGGAGGCCCCAGCAGTCGTGGCGCACATCAGGCGAACGAACCCCGCGTGCGAACGCGAGGTGCTCACCGGCTCAGCGGACGAGATCGCCGAGCGGTGCCGGGCCTCTGCCACGGTCGGCTTCACCCACTTCATCTCCCACTCGTCTGCGACGCCTGACAAGCAGATGCTCGAGCGCGTCGCGAGCGTGGTGCGCTCGAGCATCGACCGATGCGCTCTACTCGGCAGCAGCGTCCTCTACGGGAACTGGCGCCTCCAGACCAGACTCGACGATGAGCCAGCTGAAGGGAGTGGGCCGCGCCCGCGTATCCGAGATCCGGATCGTGAAGGTGTCGTTCACGAGGTCCCTGGTCACCCAGAAGTCAGTGCCGCGCAGGTTGGCGAAGGGCGTGACCATCACGATCGAGCCGAACTCCAGGTCGGTGCCCGGCTCCACCACCACGGTGCGGCTGTTGCGGGGAACCCGCACGAAGCCGCTGGCACTCTCGATGGGCGGACCTGGATCGCCCTGTGTGCCTTGCTCACCTGGTGGGCCTTGCTCACCTGGTGGGCCCTTGCTCGCCTGGATCGCCCTGCGGTCCGGGCTCGCCCTGCTCGCCTTGCGGTCCTGCGGGGCCTGGCTCACCGGTGGCCCCCATCTCGCCGGGAGCTCCTGCCTCGCCCTGGGGGCCGGCCGGGCCGGGTTCGCCAGCCGGGCCGGGGTCGCCCTGCGGCCCGGGCTCACCAGCTGGTCCGGGGTCGCCCTGCGGCCCGGGGTCGCCAGCTGGGCCGGGGTCGCCAGCCGGGCCGGGGTCGCCAGCCGGGCCGGGGTCGCCAGCCGGGCCGGGTCGCCCTGCGGGCCGGGGTCGCCCTGCGGGCCGGGCTCGCCAGCCGGGCCGGGTTCGCCAGCGGCACCCTGCTCCCCTGCGGGGCCGGGCTCACCCTGCGGGCCGACGGCGTTCCACTCGATCAGCATGTCTGTCTCGGCACACTGGCCGGCCGGCGCCTCGCCGATCCCCACGCCGACGAGCAACGACTCAGGCGTCAGACACCCGTAGTACGTCTCCCCTTCCTGGGCCACGACGCTGGCCGGGATCAACCCCGCAACCATCACCGTGGCCACGGCCAACGCCGCTGTTCGCCGCTTGGCATCGAACGTCCTGAGCACCATGGCTGCCTCCTCCGCAGACGGTATGAGGAGGTCATGCTACAGGCCGAGTGCACACTCCCGCGGCTCGAAGCGCCCCTGATATGCTCGGACCATGGTCATCGCCACCGAGAGCGCATCCGCGAACGCCGACCTGCGCGAGCTCATCGCCCCGTTCGTCCATGCCATCGGGGGGCCCATCACCGCACTCCGCGCCATCCAGGACCGCGACGGCTGGATCAGCCAGGAAAGCGTGGCGGTGGTAGCCGACGTCTTCAACCTCAGCCGCGCGGAGGTGCGCGGCCTGGTGGCCTTCTATGCCGACTTCCGGACCCAGGCACCGGCGGATCACGTGGTCCGGATCTGCCAGGCGGAGGCCTGCCAGGCCGCCGGCTCGCGAGCGCTCACGGCCACGCTGGAGGAACGGCTGGGCACCACCCTCGGCCACGCCAGCGCCGACCGGAGCGTCGAGCTCGATCCGGTCTACTGCCTTGGCCTCTGCGCGCGAGCACCCGCGTTGATGGTCGACGGTGAGCTCGTCGCCGACGCCGACAGCGCCATCGAGCGTGTCGTCGAGAAGGTGCGAGCATGACCGAGCGCGCGTTCGTGCCGCTCGATTCGGTGGCTGCGGCCCTGGGCGCCGCGGACGTGGCCAGCGCGCTGGCCGCCTCCGGCACCTCCGTCGCCCGCAACGGGTCGCGCGGCCTGCTCTGGGCGGAGCCGATGGTGGAGCTTGAGCGTGCGGGGCGGCGCACGGCCTTCGGGCCCGTGGGCCCCGGCACCACCGACCAGCTTGCGAGCGTCGAGCTCGGGCTCGTCGACGACCTGCTGGCGGGACAGACGCGCGTCATCTTCGGCAGCTGCGGAGGGTACGAGCCCACCGATCTCGACGCCTACATCGCAGCTGGCGGCTTCAGCACCCTCGAGGCGGAGCCGCAGGCGATCCTCGACGAGGTCATCGCCTCCGGACTGCGGGGCTACGGCGGCGCCGGCTTCCCGGCCGGTCGCAAGTGGCAGACCGCCGCGGACGTCGAGGCGGACCAGAAGTACATCGTGGCCAACGCCGACGAGGGTGACTCGGGCACCTTCGCCGACCGGCTCATCATGGAAGGTGACCCCTTCCTGCTCATCGAAGGCATGCAGCTCGCGGGACGCGCGTTCGGCGCCACCCGCGGCGTGATCTACCTGCGCTCCGAGTACCCGGTCGCAGCCGCGGTCCTCGCTCAGGCCATCGCCACCGCTCGCGCGCGCGGCATCCTCGGCCACGACTTCGATGTCGAGCTCTTCATCGGTGCCGGCGCCTACATCTGCGGGGAGGCCACCTCCCTCCTCGAGTCGCTCGAGGGCAAGCGCGGCGAGGTCCGCGCCAAGCCGCCGCCCATGGCGGTCCGCGGCCTGTACGGCAAGCCGACGGTCGTCAACAACGTGCTGACCCTGTGTGCGGTGCCCTGGATCGTGCGCAACGGCGGTGCCGCCTATGCCTCGCTGGGCGTGGCTCCCTCGACCGGCACCATGCCCTTCCAGCTCGCCGGCAACGTCAAGCGCGGAGGGCTCTACGAGCTGGAGTTCGGCGTGACCCTCGGTGAGCTCGTGGAGCAGTGGGGCGGGGGCACACGCAGCGGCCGGCCCGTACGTGCGGTGCAGGTCGGCGGGCCACTCGGTGCCTACCTGACACCCAGGCACTTCGACACGCCCATGACCTACGAGGCCCTACGTGAGGTGGGTGCCGAGATCGGGCACGGTGGCGTGGTCGTCTTCGACGATACGGTGGACATGGCCGAGCAGGCCCGTTACGCCTTCGAGTTCTGCGCCGAGGAGTCGTGCGGCAAGTGCACGCCCTGCCGCATCGGCTCGGTTCGCGGCGTGGAGCTCATGGAGCAGATCCAGGCCGGCGCCGGGCCCGATCGATTCGTCCTGCTTGACGACCTGTGTTCCGTGCTGGAAGGTTCCAGCCTGTGCGCGATGGGCAGCATGACGCCCAAGCCGGTGCGAAGTGCGCTCGAGCACTTCCCCGAGGACTTCGGACAGCTGGGGGCGGAGGATCGCTGACATGCGACTGATCGAACTCGACCACGGCACCCCGCCAGCGGTCACGAACGGTGCCGCACCGGTGCGCCTGGAGATCGACGGTGTGCCCGTAGAGGCTCCCGCCGGCACCTCCATCATGCGTGCGGCAGCGGAGGCCGGGATCGATATCCCCAGGCTGTGTGCCACCGACAGCGTCAAGGCCTTCGGCTCCTGCCGCCTGTGCATGGTCGAGATCGAGGGCCGGCCTGACCTCAAGGCGTCCTGTACGGAACCGGTGCGCGAGGGCATCGAGGTCCACACCCAGACCCCCAGGCTGGCCAAGATGCGCAAGGGGGTGATGGAGCTCTACATCTCCGATCACCCGCTCGACTGCCTGACCTGCTCGGCCAACGGCGACTGCGAGCTGCAGGACCAGGCTGGCGCGGTGGGTCTGCGTGACGTGCGCTACGAGGCGCGGACCACCCACCTCGACCTGCCCACGGACTCGTCCAACCCCTATTTCGACTTCGACCCCTCCAAGTGCATCCTCTGTTCGCGCTGCGTGCGAGCCTGCAACGAGGTCCAGGGCACCTTCGCCCTCACCGTGCTCGGCCGCGGCTTCGAATCGCAGATCGCCACCGGCGCGGCCGACTTCATGTCCTCCGACTGCGTCTCCTGCGGTGCCTGCGTGGCAGCCTGCCCCACGGCCACGCTGCAGGAGCGGTCGGTCGTGGAACACGGCGTGCCCGATCGCACCGTGCTCACCACCTGCGCCTACTGCGGCGTGGGCTGCTCGCTCAAGGCGGAGCTCAAGGGTGACCAGGTCATCCGCATGGTCCCGTACAAGGACGGCAAGGCCAATCACGGCCACGCCTGCGTCAAGGGTCGTTTCGCGTGGGGCTACGCCAACCACAAGGACCGCGTGACCAGCCCGCTGATCCGCGATGCCATCGACCAGCCCTGGCGAGAGGTGGGCTGGGAGGAGGCCATCTCGTTCGCGGCGGCGCGCCTGAAGGCCATCGAGGCGAAGCACGGCAAGTTCGCCCTCGGCGGTATCACCTCCTCGCGCTGCACCAACGAAGAGGTGTGGCTGGTGATGAAGCTGGTGCGCGCAGCCTTCGGCAACAACAACGTGGACACCTGCGCACGCGTCTGCCACTCCCCCACCGGCTACGGCCTCAAGCAGACGTACGGCACCTCGGCGGGCACGCAGCACTTCGATTCGGTGAGCGGGGCGGACGTGATCATGGTCATCGGCGCCAACCCCACCGTGGCCCACCCGGTCTTCGCCTCGCAGATGAAGCGCCGCCTGCGCGAAGGCGCCAAGCTCATCGTGGTCGATCCGCGACAGACCGAGCTGGTGCGCTCGCCGCACACGGAAGCCGACATCCACCTGCCCCTGCGCCCAGGCACCAACGTCCCGCTGATGAACGCCATCGCCCACGTCATCGTGACCGAGGGCCTGCTCGATGACGACTTCATCGAGGCGCGCTGCGACATGGTCTCGTTCCGCGAGTGGACCGAGTTCGCGGCCCGACCGGAGCACGCGCCGGAGGCCGTGGCTGACGAGATCGGCGTGCCGGCCGATGACATCCGCGCCGCCGCCCGGCTCTACGCCACCGGTGGCAACGCGGCCATCTACTACGGCCTCGGCGTGACCGAGCACAGCCAGGGCTCGACCATGGTCATGGCCATGGCCAACGTGGCCATGGCCACCGGCAACATCGGCCGCTTCGGGGTGGGCGTCAATCCGCTGCGCGGCCAGAACAACGTGCAGGGCTCGTGCGACATGGGCTCGTTCCCGCATGAGCTGCCGGGCTATCGGCCGGTCGGCGACGACGCGGTGCGCGCGACCTTCGACCAGGCCTGGGGGGTGACCCTCCATGACGAACCCGGCTTCCGCATCCCCAACATGCTCGATCAGGCCGTCGCCGGCCAGTTCAAGGGCATCTACATCCAGGGCGAGGACATCGCCCAGTCGGACCCCAACACCCAACACGTGGAAGCCGCGCTCGAGAACATGGAGTGCGTGATCGTGCAGGACCTGTTCCTCAACGAGACAGCCAAGTTCGCCCACGTCTTCCTGCCGGGAACCAGCTTCCTCGAGAAGGACGGCACGTTCATCAACGCCGAACGGCGCATCAACCGCGTGCGGCCGGTGAGCAAGCCGCTCACGGGCATGGCCGAATGGGAGGTCACGCAGGCGCTGGCCAACGCCCTCGGCTACCCCATGCACTACGAGTCGGCGTCGCAGATCCTCGATGAGATCGCCCAGCTGACGCCCACCTTCGGCGGGGTCTCCTTCGACTTCCTCGACGAGCACGGCAGCGTGCAGTGGCCCTGCAACGAGTCCGCTCCGGAGGGCACGCCCATCATGCACGTGGACGAGTTCGTGCGCGGGAAGGGCCAGTTCATCCTCACCGACTACCAGCCCACCGAGGAGCGAGCCAACCGCAAGTTCCCGCTGCTGCTCACCACCGGGCGCATCCTCAGCCAGTACAACGTGGGCGCCCAGACCCGGCGCACGGAGAACATCCGCTGGCTGGAGCAGGACGTGCTGGAGATCCACCCTGCCGATGCCGAGCTGCGCGGCGTGCATGAGGGCGACCTCGTGGCCGTCCAGAGCCGCATGGGTGAGATCACCCTGCCCGCACAGGTCACCGAGCGTGTGGCGCCGGGCGTGGTCTACACCACCTTCCACCACCCGGACACCGGCACCAACGTGGTCACCACCGAGCTCTCGGACTGGGCCACCAACTGCCCCGAGTACAAGGTGACCGCGGTCGAGGTCCGGCCCGCCACCCACCGCTCGACCTGGCAGGAGGGGTTCGTCGCTCGAGCGGCGGAACAGGCAGCGCTGGCACCCGCAGACGGCTAGCGTGCAGCTCACCCGTCCTGACGCGGGGGCCACGGAGGGCATCGCCCGCGTGGAGGTCGATGTCGTCACGGACGGCAGCAGCAGGCGTGCCCGCGACGTGGTCTCGATGGAAGAGCCCCTGCAGATCCGGCTTGTCCACGGCCCGGCCGACGCTCGCATCGAGACCGACGTGGCCGTGACCATGCGCACCCCCGGCGACGATGCCGCGCTCGCTCTCGGGTTCCTGCATACGGAGGGCATCATCGAGTCCGCAACTGAGGTGACCGCGCTCGAGACAGCCGAGAACGTGGTCAGCGTGCACCTGGCACCGTCGGCCGTGTTCGAGCCCGAGGCCCTGCGGCGCAACACCTATGCCACCTCAAGCTGCGGCATCTGCGGCAAGGCCTCCATCGAGGCCGTACGCGTGCGCATCCCGGACCGCGCTGGCCGGGACCGCTTCGTCGTCGACGCGGCGACCCTGGAGACGCTGCCCGCGGCCCTGGGCGCGCGGCAGGAGGCGTTCCGGCAGACCGGTGGCATCCATGCTTCGGCAGCGTTCGCGCCAGACGGCCGGATCGACCGGGTGGCGGAGGACGTGGGCCGGCACAACGCGCTCGACAAGCTCATCGGAGGCTATCTCGCAGACGCCGCCCTGCCGCTCACGGGCTTCGGCCTGCTCTTCAGTGGGCGCGCCAGCTTCGAGCTGGTGCAGAAGGCGGCCGTGGCCGGGTGCCCCCTCGTGGCGGCCGTCGGTCCGCCCTCCAGCCTGGCCGTGGAGCTGGCGGCCGAGCAACGCCTGACGCTGGTGGGCTTCCTGCGCGGCAGCCGCTTCAACATCTACACCCTGCCCCATCGCGTGCGCGTCAGAAGCTGAGGCATGCGCACCGGGGACATCACCGCCATCGTGCTCTGTGGCGGGAGCAGCACGCGCCTGGGCACCGAGGACAAGACGCTGTTGCCACTCCTGGGCCGACCGCTCGTGAGCTACACCGCGGCAGCGCTCGAGCCACAGGTCGGGAGGCTCATCCTGGGCTGTGGCCGAGACACCGGGCCGTACCGATCGCTGGGCTACGAGACCGTCGCCGACGTGCACCAGGGCGAGGGCCCGCTGGGCGGCGTCGTGAGCACGCTCGCAGCGGTCGACTCCGCTTGGATCCTCGTTCACCCGGGCGACACACCCTTCCCCGACCAGGCCCTCGTGGCGCGACTCGGCCCGCTGGCCGCCGCCCGTGGCCTGGCCGTGCCTCGCACAGGCGACCAGCGCCAGCACCTGGTGCTCCTCCTGTCGCGCGACATGGCCCGGGAGCTGGCGGCCTTCTACGAGGCGGGCGGGCGGGCGGTGCGCGCGTGGCTGGACGAGGTCACGGCCGCGACCGTGGACATGTCGGACGTGGCCGGGTCGTTCTTCAACGTGAACACGGCGCAGGACCTGGCCGAGGCTGAGCGACGGCTCGCCGCCATCCAGGGCGACCGAAGCGGAGCCTAGATGCGAGTCGTCATCATCGGTGGCGGGATCATCGGCCTGACCAGCGCCTATCAGCTCCGGCGCGACGGGGCGGAGGTCCTGCTCGTCGATGCCCGCACGCCGGGTACGGGTGCGAGCGAGGTCAACGCCGGCTGGGTCTGCCCGGCCGAGTCGGGCCCGGTGCCGGCTCCCGGGATGATCGGTCAGGCCGTGCGCTGGATGCTCCGGCGGGACAGCCCGCTCTACGTCCGACCATCCCTCGATCCGTCCTTCCTGCGCTTCATGCTGGCCATGGCCCGCCACTGCAACCAGCGCGACTACCGCGCCGGGATGCAAGCGCTGATGCGCCTCGCACAGGGCACGATGGAGCACCTCGACGCCTACCGCGCGGACGGCCTCGACTTCGAGATGCACGCCGACGGCTTGCTGATGACGTTCCTCTCCGAGGAGCGGCTCGAGGGCCACCTCGTCGACATCGACCTCGCCGAATCGGCCGGCCTCGAGCCGCAGGTGCTGCGTGGCGAGGCCCTGCGTGCGCGTGAACCAGCCCTCGCCGATGGGGTCATCGGTGGCGTCTACTACCCCTACGAGCGGCACCTCGACCCAGGCGCGCTGACACGAGCCCTGCGCCGTCGGTGCGCCGAGCTCGGGGTGGCGATGGTCGAAGGTGCGGCCGTGACCGGGGTGGACAGGACGGGAGACCGGGTGGTCGCGGTCACGGCTGGAGAACGCCGGCTGGAAGCGGAGGCGTTCCTGCTCGCGGCAGGTGCCTGGTCGGGGAAGCTGGCCGCGGCCCTCGGGTCCAGCCTGCCGATCCGGGCAGGCAAGGGCTACAGCCTCGACCTGCCGCCGCTCGACCTGCGACAGCCGACCTACCTGACCGAGGCCAAGGTGGCGATGACGCCGCTTGACGGTCGGCTCCGGCTGGCGGGCACCATGGAGTTCGGCTCGCTCGACGAAGGCGTCGATCCCGTGCGGGCCGCTGCCATCGCGCGTGCGCCGTCGTCGTTCCTGCGGGACTGGCAGACGCCCGCCGAACCGACGCTCGGTGCCGGGCTGCGGCCCATGAGCCCTGACGGGCTGCCGCTGCTGGGGCGGTTCGACGGCCTCGAGAACGCCTACGTCTCCACGGGCCACGGCATGCTGGGCCTGACCCTGGCGCCGAGCAGCGCCGCCGCCATCTCCCGGCTCATCCTGCGCGGCGAGGGCTCGGCCGACCTGCGGGTCTTCGCTCCGGACCGCTTCCGGCGCTGAGCGGCCGCGACCAGGCGTGCCTGGGGGGCGCACGGAGGACACCGCCCACATGTCCCGCAGCATCGACCAGGCTCCGGGAACGACCGGTATCTGGTGCGTGCGATACGGGTGGCGTAGCTGGGGTAACGACCGCCAGCTGGTACCGCGATGCTCGCGTTTCGCGCGCCCGCGGTACCCTGCGCGAGCGATGATCGACCACCCAGGATTCGACCCCTACGAGGTCCTCGGTGTCGGGCTCGATGCGGACGAGATCGTCATCCAGCTCGCCTACCGAGCGCGCATCCGTGAGGCCCACCCCGACGTCGCCGGACCGGCCGGACTGGACCTCGCCAAACGGCTGAACGTCGCACGTGACTGGCTCCTGGATCCTGAGCGGCGAGCGCTCCTGCGCGGCCCGCGACCTGCGTCGCCGGTCGAAGAGCCCTGGGCCGGGCGGCGTCGCGGCCCGCGGGTCCGGCCGATCGATCCCACCAACCTGGGCCGCCACACCGATGAGATCTACGCCTTCCTGCATGCCATCGGTGGTCTCTCACCGGATGAGCGCGCCCGGGTCAACTACAGCCTGGGTGATGCGCCCCCGCCGGACCTGGAGCTCTACCGTGACTTCCTCGGTCCGGAGCTGTGGGCCCGCTCACAAGCCGTGCGCGACGAGGTCGAGCGCGTGTGGGAGCGTCATGTGGACGAGCCTGCCCCACAGCTGCCCCGCCTGGGCCGGCTGCTGCCGACGGGCTTGCTGGTGGCCAACCTCTACGCCCAGTGGATCCTGCTGGAGGACTTCTTCCGCGAGGCCCTCGCCGGGCTCACCAACCGCGGCGTGCGCGTCGCCGACTCGCTGGCGGTGCGCTGCACGGCCCCTTGGCTGGGTTCGGTCGGTCACCCACGCTACGGACCGCGACAGAGCGAGGTCATGGCGTTCTTCCTGGCCGCCGGCGACCTCAGTGATGACGCCGCCGAACGCCTGGCCCGCTCCTGGCGCGAGCACCTCGGTCGCGATGGTCGCGGGCACCCCTCGGAGCACATCGGGCCCGGCGTGTGGCTACCGTCGCCCCCGGACGTGCCCGAGGTCTACAAGATCAGCGGCTACCTCGCGGCCGTGGACGCCACACGCATCTCGCCGCCGCCCGCCCTCGAGGACTGGCTGCGTCCCGCCTTCCACTACGGCCTGCGCCTGACCGCATACGTGTCAGCGACCGGGCTCTTGGGGGAACCCGGTCGAGACTATGTCCAGCCGTGGCGGGACGCGGTCATGCCGGGCGCATCCTCGTGGGGACAGCCCGGCCCCGGCCAGATGGCCGGCTGAGTCGCTAGGCCACAGCCGTCGCCGTCGCCGGCGCCGGCTGCCGGACGGAAGCCGGCACCGAGTCGGCGGCCACGTCGATGGCCAGCCTGACGTCCCTGCTCACGAGCCAGCCGCCCTTCTCGAGGGCCACGTTCCAGGTCAGGCCCTATGCCTCTCGGTCGATGCTGGCGCTCAGCTCGAACCCGGCGTGGGACCTGGTTGCCGTAGCAACTACTTTGGTTGCAGGCGCAACGATATCAGATGCTTGACTGCGCAACAAGAGCCGCCGAATCGACTACCATCGAGGCATGCCAAGGACCGTCGCAACCACCTCCGCCAAGGAACCGCGAGCGCCCATCTCACCGCGCGACCCTCGCCTGACCGGATGGCGCAGCTTCCTCACCGCCTACAGCGTCATCACGCGGCAGCTCGATGAGGAGCTGCGTGAGGAGACAGGCCTGTCGCTCTTCGAGTACGCGGCCCTGTTGCACCTCGCCGAGGCCGACGGCCGACGCTTGCGCATGAGCGACCTGGCGCTCGGCATCGTGCTCACGCGCAGCGGCGTCACGCGCCTCGTGGACCGCCTCGAACGTGACGGGCTGGTCGAGCGAAGCCACTGCACGACCGACGGACGGGGTGCTGAGGCGGTGCTCACCGAGGCCGGGCTGGAACGGCTGCGCGCGGCGAGCAAGGTGCACCTGCGGGGCATCGACGAGTACTACTTCGAGCGGGTCTCGGAGGCCGACCAGGCCGTGGTCGGCCGCGTGATGGCCGAGGTGGCCGACGGCCTGCGCGCGTCCTAGCGGAGCGACATGCCCATGGTCAGGCCCCACGGTGCCTGCTCGAGGGTGCGGAAGCCGAGGTGCTCATAGAAGCCGATGGCGTTGGTGTTGCGGCGGTCCACGCCCATGTGCAGGCCCTGGATCCCACGCTCACGCAGCTCACCGATCAGGCTCTCGATCAGGGTGCGGCCCAGGCCTGACCCACGCGTCCGGGGCAGCAGGTCGATGTGGAAGTGGGCCGGATAGGCCGCCAGCAGCTCGGCGGAGCGGTGCTCGGGCTGATGGATGCGGCGGATGAAGCGTGCGTCCTCGGAGGCCTCGTCGGAGAGGGGATAGCGCACGCGCAGCGGCGGCCACCAATCAGCCTCCGCCCAGGCCTCGAAGGCCGCGCTGTCGCTGGCCGAGAGCAGGTAGCCGGCGATCCCCTCGCGGTCCACCACCACCAGCTGCAGGTCACGACCCCAGGCCAGGTAGGGCCCGGCGTAGACGTGGCCGGGCAGGTCCGGATCCCGGTAGCGGCCGGTGGAGTCACCGCCGGCGTCGTCCGTCATGAGGCACACGCGATAGACACCGGCCATGTCGGCCAGACCGGCCGGATCGATGCGGAACACCTAGGACATCTCCAGGAACATGAACAGCCCCACGACCGCCCCGACCACCACCACGATGCCCACCGCCAGCCACAGGGGAGCACCCACCGAGGACGCCAGCCAGCCGACGCCCAGGGCGAGGACCACGATGACCGCGATGGTGATGAGGATGATCGACCGTGCTCGCTTCTGGTCGCTGGTCAGCCGTCGCTTCTGCTTGTCCGGGGCCACGCACACCTCCTGTCAGCTTCAGGGTAGCGACTGCAACCGCGGAGGATAGACTCGCGAGCGTGCGGTTCGAACGCGAGGAGGACCTCTACGCGCCGGTCAAGGCCTTCCTCCAGGCCCAGGGCTACGAGGTCAAGGCGGAGGTGCGAGGGTGTGACCTCATGGCCCAGCGTGGTGAGGAGCCGCCCCTGATCGTCGAGCTCAAGACCGCCTTCACCCTGCCGCTCGTGCTCCAGGGCATCGACCGACTGGCGCTCTCCGACCTGGTCTACCTCGCGGTCGCGGTGCCCCTCAAGCCCACGCCCGGCTCGATCTGGCGCCGCGAGCGCCGAGGCATCCTCACGCTCTGCCGTCGCCTGGGCCTGGGGCTGCTGGCGGTCCACGAGACGCCCGGTGAGCGTCCGCCGCTGGTCGAGCCGCTGGTCGATCCCGGGCCCTACCGGCCACGACCGAACAAGCGACGCCAGGGCCTGCTGCTCAAGGAGTTCGCCCACCGCGTCGGCGATCCCAACACCGGCGGCTCCACCCGGCGACCGATCATGACGGTCTATCGACAGGATGCGCTTCGCTGCGTGGCCGTCCTCGCCCGCCACGGTCCCACCAAGGCATCCGAGGTGGCCAGGTCGGCGGGCGTGCCCAAGGCCACGGGCATCATGTATCGCGACGTCTACGGCTGGTTCGGGCGCGTCGAGCGCGGGGTCTACGAGCTCTCGGCCAAGGGCCAGCAGGCCGCGGCGGACTACGCCGACGAGCTCGAGCGACTGCGCCAGGACGCCGCGACCTAGCGCAGGTCAGCCGGGCGTCCGATCCGCTGTGCTAGCCGGCTCAGGCCTCGGGCTCCTGGCGGTTCGGGCGACGAACGTGCTGGGTCGCGATGGTGGTGATGAGCGCGCCCATCACGCCCAGCCCGGCGATGCCGTAGATCACGGTCACGAGCTTGCCCAGATCCGTGGTCGGGGTGATGTCGCCATAGCCGATGGTGGCGAGGGTGATGAAGCAGAAGTAGAAGCTGTCGAGCGGCGAGAAGCCCTCGATGACCATGAAGATGATCGTTCCCGCCACCAGCAGGAGAGCGGCCAGGAGCAGGATGCCCCTGGTGGCCTCGTCAGCCCAGATCGAGCGCATCGAACGCCAGAAGACGATGAAGGGCATGAGGACCACGACGGCCGCGTTGCGGACCGGGCGTCTCGGCCTCGATCCAGATGCCTGTTGCCCGCTCATGGCGCCACTCCCTCGCTGCAGTCCCAGGGCGATGCTTGCGCCCGCCCCACCCTACCGCCTGACGGCCCGATCAGGCGTCGACCTGGTCCGGCGGCGCCGACTGCCCTGCCGTGGACGCCTGGCCACCGCTGGCGGCGACCGCTTCCCGCCGGAGGAGCGCATCGGCCACGATGTCACGCAGGGCCGGCCACAGCTGCTGTGCGAACGTGGCGGTCAGATGGCTCTCGTTGCGCCACATGAGGGTCGACTCGCTGACCACCGGGCAGGGATCGTAGGGACAGACGTTCTCGGTGAGGCTGGCGAAGATGGCCCCGTTGGCCAGGGCGGTCTCCCGCTCCGCCTCGTCGTGCTCGATGAGCAGCGCCTGACCACGCCTGGTGGTGCAGTCGGAGATCATCACGCCCGGCTGGGCCAGGCACGAGACGGGGTTGCGCGTGAGGTTGGGCGTGTCGGCCAGGACCACGGCCTGCGTCTCGGACGGCAGGGCCGTGAGGACCTGCTCCAGGCCGGCCTGCCACAGCGGCTCCTTGGCTGCGCCATGGACGCGCTCGCCGGCAGGGTCCGTGAGCGGGTAGCGGCCGGCGTTCGAGATGATGACGACGTCGTGCGGGTTCTCCACCAGCCACGCGAGCGCGGCTGCCCGCCACCTGCGGCAGGGCTTGGCGAACTCGTCGTAGGCAGCTCCGGAGAAGGTCACGTCCACCGACGGGCAGGCCGACTTGGTCAACGAGGTGACCGCCCAGCCCTCCTGGCGACCGGCCTTGTCGAGGGCCGGCAGCCACTGCAGGGCGTGTGAGTCGCCGAGGATGGCGACCCGGGTGGAGGCCTCCGGCTGGCCGTACGAACAGGGGCGGATGATGGCGGAGTCGGCGCTGGTGTGGCAGCCGTTGGAGTAGCTCTCGGGCACATCCCAGAACGCCTCCGAGGGATCGGGCGCCAGGTCCTTGGGAACCGGCCGGCGGTCCTGCTCGGCGGCGTTGGAGGTGCCGTTCCCGTTGTGGTCTTCCGCCCCATCACGCACCCCGTCGCCGTCGGTGTCAGGGTCGGTAGGATCGGTCTTGAAACGCTGCTCCCCATGGGCACTGAGGCGGTCACCATCCTCGTCCTCCAGCCCGTCCTTGATGCCGTCGCGGTCGGTGTCACGCATGTGCGGGTCGGTCACGCCCCATCGCTCCTCGAAGCGGTCCCACAGGCCGTCACCGTCACTGTCGCCCGTGCCACCCGCAGCGGCGGCAGCGGCTGGAAGCGCCAGCAGGAGGATGGCCGCGAGCAGGGCGTGTCGCGAGGTGCGGTGTCGATGGTTGGGCATGCCGCGGCCATGGTAGCGAAGCGCATGGTGCGACATGGACAGCTTCGTCACAATGGGGGCCCCACCGACCCGGAGACCGATGACCGACCACGACCACCACCACGCGCACACGGACCAGTCCCCCACGGCCGACTACCGTACGTGGGTGAAGTCCCAGCGCCTGAGCAAGGACGACTACTTCAAGCGCTCCTCGAGCAGTCCCATCCCGGCACCGGAGCGGGCCAGCTTCGGCGGGCTCCACTACTACGCCGTGAACCCGGAGCTGCGCTTCGAGTACCTGGAGCTGGGGCCGCTGCCGGTGGACCTCGAGGAGGAGATCCACGTGCAGACCTCCGACGGGGCCGTGCGTCACGGCCGTCGAGCCGGCACCTTCGAGTTCACCATCGACGGCGTCGGCTACCAGCTCGTGGCGCTGCAGCTGGTGGGCTCGCCGGAAAACGAGCTGTTCGTGCCCTTCCGCGACGCCACCAATGGCGACGAGACCTACGAGGCCGGCCGCTACCTCGACCTCGCGGCGCAGGAAGACGGCACCTACGACCTCGACTTCAACCTGGCCTACGCACCCTTCTGCGCCTATTCGCCCGCCTACTCGTGCCCGCTCCCGCCACCGGAGAACTGGCTGAGCGCGCGCATCGCCGCGGGCGAGCGCAACCCGATCGGGAGCTGAGGCATGACCCACGAATACGTCATCGCCCTCAATGGCCACATCGAGCCCGACCCCGGCGGCGAGTCGGAGGAGACGGCCGTGGCCTGGGCCGCCGAGGCCGTGCTGGCGGTCGGACCGGACGATGTGGTGCGGGCCATCTCACGGGGTGACTCGACCTTCATCGATCTGTGCGGCTGCATCGTCACGCCCCTGCCCGACGCGCCCTCTCACGCGGACTCGCTGATCCGCGAGGAGCATGCGAGCGCGGCCGACATCGCCCGCCTGCTGGTGGAGTCAGGCCTGCTGTCGGCGGAGGCCTCGCTCGAACCTGGCGCTCCGGCGGACCTGGCCTTCTGGGATGAGACCGGCCTCGTGGCCATCGTGCGCAACGGCCACTTCAGCGATGGCGACGTCCACCGCGGCCCCTTCCCGATCGTCTCGGACTAGGCCACCTGCGTCACGTCCACGGTGACGGTGAGCTCGCTGTCAGCGCCGGTGAAGATACCCTTCACCGGCATCACGTCCGCGTACTCGCGGGCCCGGGCCACGACCACGTGGTGGTCGGCCACGACCGCATCGTTGGTGGGGTCGTAGCCGAGCCAGTCGCCGGCCCACCACTCCACCCAGGCGTGCAATTCACCCTGTACGGTCTCGCCGATGGCCGACGAGCGGCTGGGGTGCAGGTAGCCGGACACGTAGCGTGCCGGGATCCCCACCGTGCGCAGCGCACCGATGGCCAGGTGGGCGAAGTCCTGGCAGACCCCGGAGCGCTCGGTCCAGGCGTGCGCGGCGGGCGTGTGCACGGTCGTGGCTCCGGGTACGTACTTGATGGCGTCGTGGAGGAAGGAGCAGATGAGCCGCGCGGTCTCTCCGGGCTCATGACGGCCGGCGGTCTCGCGGGCGAAATCGGCCAGCTCTTCGTCCGGCTCGGTAGCGGGCGTGTTCTCGAGGTACTCGGCCACGTGGTCGATCAGGCTGGGACTGCGCAGCTCGCTCCAGTCGGGCGCCTGCCAGGGGGCGTACTCGGGCATCACCTCCACGCGGGAGGTGGCCGTGACCGTCAGGGAGCGGTGAGGCCGCAGGACCTCGAAGGCCGTGACCCGCGTATCCCAGTAGTCGACGTAGTTGGTCTGCCACGTGACGGGCGTGATCTCCACCTCGGAGGTCAGCACGCGCTGGCGCGGCAGGTGCGCGGGAATGACACGCGCCTCGTTGTAGGAGGTCGGGATCTCGACGCTGTACTTGAAGCGGGTGCGATGCCGGATCTCGATGGTGCTCACGCCTACACCGCCTCCTGGGTCCAGACCGTGACGGCCGGCTGGAAGAAGCGCTCGCTGATGCGATCGGAAGCTTCGGCACAGGCCTGCTGCACGTCCTGCATCCGGGCTGGCAGGTCGTCGAGGATCTCGCGCACCTGCCGGTACTCGAGGTCGCTGCGGGCCCGGCCCAGCGCGAAGCGGGCCTGCGCGGCCGGTGAGCGCCGCTGGGCGTCCGGATCGAGCTCGGCGATGATGCGCTCGGCGCGGCCCAGGTTGTAGGCGATCGACCGCGGGAACATGTGGTCGATGAGCAGGAACTCGGCCGCCCGCTCCTCCTCCACCAGCGAACGCACGCGCCGCAGGTAGGCCTCATGGGCGGCACACGAGCGCAGCAGCGTGGTCCAGTTGGCGCCGATGGTGCCCGCCAGCGAGCGCGTCATCAGCAGGCGCGCGATCATGTCGGCCCGTTCCAGCGAACGACCCAGGTCCATGAACAGCCAGGTGTCGTCGCGCGAGGTGGTGGCGGTCGAGAGACCCCACACCACGGCCGAGCGCTCGCGCACCCACTCGAAGTAGGTATAGGGCCGTCGCGTGCGCGATCGCGAAGCCAGCTGCTGGCGCGTGGTGTTGAGCGACTCCCAGACCTCGGTCGAGATGACCTCGCGGGCGCGCCGGGCGTTCTCGCGGGCTGCGGTGAGGGTGCCTGCGATGGACGAGGGGCGGTCGGGGTCGTAGGCCAGATGGTCGAGGACGATCTCGCGCGTGACCTCGCCCTCGAACTCGCAGTGCATGACCTGCAGCAGCGAGGCGTTGGCCGTGGGCTCGTCCACCCACGGATCCTCGAGCAGGACGTTGAAGTGCAGGTCGAGCAGACGGGCGGTGTTGTCGGCTCGGTCGACATAGCGGCCGATCCAGAACAGCGACTCGGCGATCCGGCTCAGCATGATCCGTCACCGGACGAGGGGCAGGCCCGTTGCTGCTGCTGCTGGGCCTGCTGCTGGCCGTGCGCCTGGTCCTCGGGATGGTTCGACTGCGGCACCGCATGGATGCCGCCGATATCCGCCTGCTCCTCACGCACCTCATCCCGCCGTCGACCACCGGGGTAACGACGCGGGAAGTCGATGGGCCCCAGCACCCAGGTGTCCTTGGAACCGCCCCCCTGGCTGGAGTTGACGACGAGCTGGCCACGTTCGAGGGCCACGCGCGTGAGGCCGCCCGGCAGGACCCAGATGTCGCCCTCGCCACCGTTGATGGCGAAGGGCCGCAGGTCGACGTGCCGCGGCTCGAGGCCATCCTCCGTGAGCGTCGGCACGGTCGAAAGCTGCACCACCGGCTGGGCGATCCAGCCGCGCGGATTCAGCTCCAGCAGGTTCCGTGCAGCCGCGAGCTCGGACTTGCTCGCAGCCGGCCCGATGAGCACGCCCTTGCCACCGGAGCCGTCCACGGGCTTGACCACCAGCTCCCCCAGACGATCCATGACCTCCTCACGGGCGGCTTCGTCCTCGAGGCGCCAGGTGTCGACGTTGGGCAGGATCTGCTCCTCGCCGAGGTAATAGCGACAGAGATCGGGCAGATAGGTGTAGACCAGCTTGTCGTCGGCCACGCCGTTGCCCACCGCGTTGGCGAGGGTCACGTTGCCAAGGCGGGCGACATTGATCAGCCCAGGCGCGCCAAGGGCCGAGTTGCCTCGGAACTGGACCGGGTCGAGGTAGTCGTCATCCACGCGACGGTAGATGACGTCCACGCGCTGGCGTCCGGCGGTGGTGCGCATGTAGACGCGGCCGCTGACGACCTCCAGGTCGCGCCCTTCCACCAGCTCCACGCCCATGGTGCGGGCCAGGAGCGAGTGCTCGTAGTAGGCCGAGTTGTAGACGCCCGGCGTGAGCACCACGATGGTCGGCTCTTCCACGCCCGCGGGTGCGACCTTGGCCAGGGCCTTGCGCAGCCGCTGCGAGTACTCGAGCACGGGGCGGATGCCCATCGTGGCGAAGAGGTCGCTGAACAGCTGCGACATCGCGCGCCGGTTCGAGAGCACGTAGGAGACCCCGCTGGGCACGCGCACGTTGTCTTCGAGCACGCGATGGATGCCCTTCTGGTCGCGCACGATATCGATACCGCTCACGTGCACTCGTACCCCACCGGGCGGGTGGATGCCGACCGCAGCACGGCGGAAGTGCTGCGAGGAGGTGATGAGGCTGCGCGGCACGACCCGGTCGGCGACGCAACGCTGGGCGCCATAGACGTCGGCCAGGAAGGCCTCCAGGACCCGTACCCGCTGGACCACGCCCGGCTCGATGATGTCCCAGTCCTGCGAGCTGACCACACGCGGCACGATGTCCAGCGGGAACGGCCGCTCCTCGCCGGCGTGGTCGAAGGTGACGCCCTGGGCCAGGTAGGTGGAGGCGAGGGCCTCGGCGTGTTGCTGGAGGTCGTCGTACGACATCTGCTCGATCTCGCGGTAGACGGCCTCGTACGGAGCACGCACGTTGCCCTCCACGTCCATGGCTTCGTCCCAGGCGCGGCCAGGCGCGTAGTCCAGCCAGGGGGTCGTCGTCTCGGGGCCGCTCATGCCCCAAGGGTAGTGCGAGCGTCGGTCGTTGGGCGTGACGGCCGCGCTGCGGTTCCGTCGTGTTGTGGTACCAGCGAGGGCGCATGCTGCGTCTTCGAAGTCGGGGGTCCGGCCGGGGGCTCTACGAGGTACCCGCCTTGTCCGCGAACACCATCGCTCGACTGCGCAGCCGCGTCCAGGGCTCCATCATCACGCCCACGGACGACGAAGCCCGAGCGGTCCACAACGCCATGATCGAGCGCCGGCCGGCCGTGGTCGTGCGCACGCAGAACCCCGCCGATGTGGCCGCGACCGTCGACTACGCCCGCGAGAACGAGGCACCGCCGGCACGACCCTGACGCTCCGGACCGCGGCCGGGTTCACGCTGACGAGCGTGACCATCCTGCTGGTCGGTTGGCTCGGGTCCGCTGAAGGCGAGAACGCCTGGCGTCTGGCCTTCGCGGTACTGGCCCCGGGTCCCCTGGTCGGGATGGTGGCCATGGCGCGGTTGCGACGCCGGCCCGAGGCGCGCCGCATGGCCGGCGGCAAACGCTAGTCGAAGAGCGGCAGCCTCGATGGCTCCGCACACAGCGCCTCCACCGCCTCGGGCTCCACGGGCGCAAGGGCGGAGAGGTTCTCGTGGCCGGCCGTGGTGATGAGCAGGTCGTCCTCGATGCGCACGCCGATACCCAGGTACTCGGCCGGCACCTCGTGCTGGAACGTGCCCGCTTGGACATCCCGGCGCCTGACCTCGGCCTTGGCCTCGGCCGCGCCCAGCTCGAAGGCCAGCCACAAGCGCTCGTCGGGGTCGTAGGCCGCGTGCGAGAGCGTGATCGTGGCCTTGTCGCGCGCGACGTAGATCCCCGGCTCCACGGTGAGGGCCATCCCCGGCTCCAAGGGTCGTCCGACCCCGTCGATGCGAGGGGCTCCCGCATCGTGCACATCGATGCCCAGCCAATGGCCCGTGCCATGGAAGAAGAACTGGCGGTACCAGCCCTTGGCGATGGCCTCGTCGGCGGAGCCTGGCAGCAGCCCCAGCTCCACCAGCCCGGCTGCGAGCACCTCCACGGCCGTCTCGTGCATGGCCGTCCAGGCCAGGCCCGGGCGACACTGGGCGATGACCGCCTGCTGCGCCTTGAGCACCAGCTCGTAGACCGCTCGCTGTGGCTCGCTGAAGCGACCGTTGACCGGGAAGGTGCGGGTGATGTCGGCGGTGAGGTGGGCATACTCGGCGGCAGCGTCGATGAGCAGCAGCTCGCCGTCACGCAGGGGCTGGTCGTTCTCGACGTAGTGCAGGATGCAGGCGTTGTCGCCGCCGGCCACGATCGAGCCGTAGCCCACCCGCTCCGAACCCATGACGCGGAAGACGTACTCGAGCGCGGCCTGGACCTGCCGTTCGGTGCGGCCGGGCGCCGCGAAGCGCATGGCCTCGGTGTGTGCGATGGCGCTGACGCGACAGGCCTCACGCAAGGCGTCCGCCTCCGCCGACGACTTGATCAGGCGCAGCTCGTGGAGGTATTCGCGGATGTCGACGATCTCCACCGGTACGACCACGCCCGATCGCGCGGCGTACGTGCGCACCGCACGGATCGCGCGCAGGACCTGGTCGTCAAGCGGGCCCCCGAGCACATAGCCGAGCGAACGACGGCCGGCCAGTCGCCTCCGAAGCCAGTCGCCGAACTCGGAGAGGGGAAGGGCCGCGTCCGCGGCGAACCGCTCGAGCGCACCTTCGACACCGGCCCGCAGGCCATTCCAGGCCTCGGCCTCGGGATCGCGGGCGCGCACGAAGAGCGTGTAGGGCGTGTCCGAGGTCGCGTCCAGGACGGCGATGGCGTCGGGCTCATGGAAGCCGGTCAGGAAGTGGAAGTCGGAATCCTGGCGGAAGGAGTGGGTGACATCGTCGTTGCGGGTCTGCTCTCGGCCAGCCGGGACCACCGCCATGGTCTCGCCCAGCCGGGCCAGCAACGCCGCACGTCGGTCGGCGAAACGATCGGTGCTCATGCGCTGAGACTAGCGGGCTGTGGCCCGGGGCACAGACCTGCGCGCGCCCGCAGAGAAGGCGGCGGCGGTCCCTGCCACCACATGAGGAGGATCACCAGGCGAGTTCGACGCTCCCGGGCATCGTGCCCGGCTCGCTGCCCGTGCCGCGGGCGAGTTCGACGGGGCGTGGGCCATGACTGCCCGATGCGTTTCACCCGGCGGGCAGAGATGCCACCTTCTGCCACCAGACGGGCAGATCTGCCACTCACCGGCAACGAGTCCGCCCGCTTGGGCCAGCTCGCCCGCTAGGCGGGAGGAAGCGAGGTCCCGGCTCGCTGCCCGTGCCGCGGGCGAGTTTGACGCTCCCGGGCATCGTGCCCGGCTCGCTGCCCGTGCCGCGGGCGAGTTCGACGGGGCGTGGGCCATGACTGCCCGATGCGTTTCACCCGGCGGGCAGAGATGCCACCTTCTGCCACCAGACGGGCAGATCTGCCACTCACCGGCAACGAGTCCGCCCGCTTGGGCCAGCTCGCCCGCTAGGCGGGAGGAAGCGAGGTCCCGGCTCGCTGCCCGTGCCGCGGGCGAGCTCGACGCTCCCGGGCATCGTGCCCGGCTCGCTGCCCGTGCCGCGGGCGAGTTCGACGGGGCGTGGGCCATGACTGCCCGATGCGTTTCACCCGGCGGGCAGAGATGCCACCTTCTGCCACCAGACGGGCAGATCTGCCACTCACCGGCAACGAGTCCGCCCGCTTGGGCCAGCTCGCCCGCTAGGCGGGAACCGGCGCCCCCTCCCCTTCAACGGGCGAGTCGACCCTGCGTCCCTGCCAGCACGGGAGCCCCGGCCGGCATGGGAGCTCCGGCCAGCACGGGAGCCCCGGCCGGCATGGGAGCTCCGGCCAGCACGGGACGACCCTGCCAGCCCGGGACGACCCTGCCAGCACGGGAGCTCCGGCCAGCCCTGGACGACCCGGCCGGCGCGGGGGCTGCTGCCTGCACCTGAGGCAGCCATCTCCTCGACTTGCGAAGCGCACCGGATGCGCCGACGGCGTACCCACTCAGCCTCGTTCAGTCATCCAGCTCGAGCGTCACCGGTAGGCGAAGGCTGAACACACAACCAGCATCGGCGTTGCGTGCCTCGAGCTGCCCCCCGACGTGCTCCGTCAGACGCTGGGCGATGTAGAGGCCGAGCCCGAGTCCGGACCGGCCGTCGGAACCGTGTTCACCCTGGAAGCTGCGCTGGAAGATCCGGCGCAGATCGCCCTCGGGGATGCCGCCGCAGGCGTCGGCGATGCTGATCTCGGACCCGTTGTCGTCACCTGCGATCGTGACGGTGACCGTGGTGCCCGCAGCCGTGTACTTGACGGCATTGTCGATCAGGGCCGTGACCACGCGCGCCACGACGTTGCCGTCGGTGATGACCCTGTCGGTCTGGTCACCCGGCTCGATGCGAATCCTGCCTTCGGGGTAGTGCTCGGAGACGAGGGGGACGACGCTCTCGACGACATCCACGAGGTCGACAGCGCGCGTCTCGAGCCTGGGCCGATGCCGGTCGGCATCGCCGAGCGAGAGGAAGAGGTCGACAGCGTGGCGAAGCCGAAGTGACTCGCTATGCAGCGTCTCGAGCTCACCGCGACGCTCCGCGCTGATGGTCCCGTGCACGTCCAGCTCACGCAGCAGGCGTGTGGCGTGACCGATGATGAGCGTGAGCGGAGTCCGCAGCTCGTGGGCGGCGATGGACGCGAAGTGGTCGCTGGCCTGCTCCCGATCATCCAGAGCGACCGCACCGGCGAGCACGTCAGCGAAGGCCTGGACCACCTCCACGTCGGCCTCGCTGAACGCGTGCGGTGTGCGACTGTCCGCCTGGAGCACGCCGAACGCATCGGGCTCCCCCGCCACGATGACGCTGACACCGCTGCGGACGCCGTGCTCGAGGAGCAGCGGGGCGATCTCGAAGCGCGACTCGTCGGCGACGTCGCCGACCACCACGGCGTGGCCGCTCCGCAGAGTGTAGCCGCCCTGCGAGTCGAAGCCGTCGGCGACCTCTCGCTCACCCACGACACCCGCTGGCCAGCCGGCACCACCTCGCACCAGCAGGCTGCCGGCGCCGACACGCGCGTCGAGCACCTTGACGTAGTCACAGCCAAGCGCATCGCGGAGGTAGGAGGCAGTCACGTTGATGATGCGGTCGAGGCTCTGCTCGTACGACGCCACGAGGCTGAGCTGCACGAGCAGGGCCAGCTCGTGCTCGCGCGCGGTGGACGTGTGCTGCAGGAGATCAGGAAAGCCGAGCCCGCCGGTCCGGATCTTGTCGCGCGCCATGGGGGCGATGATACGTGCGCCCTGTCCCGGTGGCGCGTCCTGCGTAGCGAGCGCGATGGGCTTAGGCTGCATGAGATGCACGACCTCGCCCATGTCCACTGAACCGCTCGTGCTCGTCGCCGACGACGAGATCCGCATCACCAAGCTCGTCGAGCTGGCCCTGAGCGAAGAGGGCTTCCGGGTGGTCACGGCCACCGGCGGACGCGAGGCCCTCGAGAAGGCTGAGGAGTACCGGCCGGACGTGATCCTGCTGGACATCATGATGCCGGACCTCGACGGCATCGAGGTCATGCGTGAGCTGCGTGAGCGGCGCCCGGTGGCGGTCATCCTGCTGAGCGCCAAGGACTCGACCTCGGACAAGGCCGTAGGCCTCGATCTCGGTGCGGACGACTACCTGGCCAAGCCCTTTCATCCGGATGAGCTCGCAGCACGTATCCGGGCGGTCCTGCGGCGCACCGACGGATCCACGTCCGGTGCCGTCGCGGCCCAGGTCCTGGCCTTCGACGACGTGGAGATCGACCTCGAGCGACGGGTGGTCACGCGCGACGGCGAGCTCGTGCGCCTGAGTCGTACCGAGTGGCTGCTGTTGCAGCATCTGGCGGCGAACGCGGGCAAGGTGGTCATCCACTCCGAGCTCCTGACCAAGGTCTGGGGACCCGAATACCGCGACGACCTGCAGTACCTGCGCGTGTGGATCAGCCGCGTCCGTCGGAAGCTCGGGGCGGAGCCCGGCGAACCGGGGCGGATCAAGACCTTGCCTGGCATCGGCTATCTCCTCGATGTGGAGCCCGATGACGGCGGTCGCTCCAGGCCGGACGAGGTGGAGGAGCCCGACGACTCTTCCACTCTCATCGGCTAGGCCGCCATTGACATCCGCCTCGCCACGTTCCGCAGCCGATCGACGAGACCCCCCGGGCGGTCAGCGTCGTCCGGTGCCATCGCCACCGTGGAACGGGGTCGGATGAGCATGGGCCGGCGGGTCGGCCGTGCCGGGGCCGGCTTCACTGTTCTTCCGCCATCGAGCGCAGCATCCACAGCGCCTTCTGGTGGGCCTCGATCCGCTCCGTCGCCAGGTTCGCCGTGGCGACATCGCCTTGCTCCTCGGCCACGGTCACCGCGTCGAGCGCGGACCGGCTGACGGTCTCGTTGGCCTCGATCAGCTCGTGCACCATGCCCATGGCAGTCGGCCAGCCGATGTCGGGGCGGACCGCCGCGAGCGAGTCCATGGGGGCGCCGAAGGGCGGCGTATCGGCACCGAGCTGACGGACACGCTCGGCGATCACGTCGATCGCGGCGTGCAGCTCCAGGTACTGTTCCTCGAAGAGCTGGTGCAGGCTGTAGAAGTGCGGGCCACGCACGTTCCAGTGGTAATGCAGGGTCTTGGTGTAGGTGGCGTAGCTATCCGCGAGCAGGCGCGAGAGCTCGGTGGCGATGCCGCCTGCGCGGGCGTGGTCGGTGATGGGTCGGGTCTCGGCGACCATGTCGTGGCTCCTTCCTGGCACGGGTGTCCTTCGATCTCGGGACCGGGGCGGCGGGGTGGCCGCGCCCGGCTGAGATGAACGTGGACCGTCGGGCGGTACGTCCGCGCGCTAGGCAGCCACGCCGTGGGTTGCGACTTCCTTGCAAGGCCTCGCCGACTCGGCCAACGCTTCAGGCGGAGTCGGGACCCCCCAGCTCCGCCCGTGCGCGCCGGAGCGCCGGAGCCCGTTCGGCGGTGGCGTCCCGCAGCAACGACTCGACCATCTCGGCGACGTGTCGCCGGACTCGTGGCAGCGTCCGGCAGGCATCAGCGATCTCCGAGGTGGCCAGGTGGACATAGGTGTCCCAGTCCGGTGCCGGCACGATCACCGCGGGCGCCGAGCCCTCGCGCAGGACCACGGGAGACGGGATGTCCCGTGGCTGGAGCTCCAGCAACAGCTGATGCAGCCGGTCCACGACCTGGGAGGCCGTCGACGGATCGTTGAGGCTGGGCGAAAGCGCCCGCAGGGCCACGTCCACCAGCTGGCGGAAGCCGAACTCAGGGTCCTCCGTCATCGTCCGTTCCGGTCCCACCCGCACGCTGGCCGCCAGGCCTGCCTCCTCTGCTGTCGTGCTGGACGCCTCTACGCCTCGAACCGTCAGCAGGGGCCGACCGCCAGCGAGGAACGCCCCGACGCCGACGTGTAGCCGCACCGGCCCGCGCTGCTTGCTGGCGAAGTCCAGGAGGCCCTCGTGGTCGAGCGCCTGCACGTACCCGGCACCTCCCGACCAGGTCACCTCGAGGCCCGCGGCTTCCGGTGGTGCGCGCAGCAAGCCCGGCTCCACCGGCGCCGCCTTCGTGCCCTCGGGGTAGACGCGAGCGATGACCGTGCTGGTCTCGGCGGCGATGGACTCGATGACGCTCGTGGGCCGGATGTCGTGCGCCATGTGGTCGATGTAGACGACGAAGGCCAGGACAGCGATCAGCACCAGGCCGACGGCCACGATCACGCCCAGCTGGGGAACGTGCGCGTCGCTGACGGTGGTGGACATCAGCAGGGAGAAGACGAACGTGGCCACGAGGCGTGAGTTGCAAGGACGCTGCAACGCAGGACACCCGCCACGCCGACACGTCCGCAGCCCCACGCTCGCTAGCGTGGAATGATGCACGAACCCCGACACCAGACCCATCCCCGTCCCCCTGCCGAGAACGCATGGCACGGCGAGCTCGCCGTGGGCGAGACCGGCGACATGCATCAGCTCCACGCCATCAGTGGCGTGGACGCCCGCGAGTGGCGGATCTGCGGCTTGGACATCCGCTTCTCATACGGCGAGCCGGCCGGTGCCGGCGTCTTCGCGGTAGAGCGACACCGCCTGGAGGCTGCCGATGGGGACTGGGGCCGCTTGGCCGCGGAGCACGGAGACGTCGTGCCGGTGACCGAGTTCGCGCTTCCGGCTGCGCGCGCACTGGAGATCCTGGAGCTCTTCCCCGACCTCTCGCTGGTCGCCGCACGGGCACCGGCGGTCGAAGGCGCGGGCGTGAAGCTGCGCGTCGTCGAGCGCGTGCTGCCGATCCCCCTGTGAGCAACACCGGTCGCGCCGAGAGCGCAGCCGCACCAGCGACACCTCCGAGACGCTACGCTGGCCCCACCAGAACCACCGCTGCGAGGGGGCTTCCGTGCGCACTGCCGAGGCGCTGCTTGACGCATTGCGAGTCGCCGGGGCGCGCGAGATCTTCGGCATCCCCGGTGATTTCGCGCTGCCCTTCTTCGAGGTCATCGAGCGCACGCAGGTGCTGCCCCTGTACACCCTCAGCCACGAGCCAGCGGTCGGCTTCGCGGCCGATGCGGCGGTGCGCTTCCACGGTGGGCTGGGCGTGGCCGCCATCACCTACGGCGCCGGCGCCTTCAACCTCGTCAACTCCATCGCCGGCGCCTACGCCGAACGCTCACCGGTGGTGGTGCTCTCGGGCGCACCGTCTCGCGCAGAACGGTCTCGCGGCCTGCTGGTGCATCACCAGGCCCGGAGCCTCGAGTCGCAGCTGAACGTCTACCGCGAGATCACCTGCGACCAGGCCGTGCTCGACGATCCCATCACCGCAGCCGATTCCATCGCCCGCGTGCTGCGCTCGGCGCGGGAGCACTCGCAGCCGGTCTATCTCGAGATCCCGCGTGACATGGTCGCGGCCGAGATCGGCGACGTGCCGGTGCTGCCACCCTCCCCGGTCGATCCGGAGGCGGTGGCGGCGGCGGCCCAGGAGGTGCTCGCACGGCTGGCCTCGGCACGCTCGCCCGTGATGGTGGTCGATGCCGAGATCCGCCGCTACGGCGTGGAGGCGGAGGTCGCCGACCTGGCCGAGCGCCTGAGCATCCCGGTGGTGACCACGTTCATGGGCCGGGGACTCCTGGCGGAGGCCACCAACCGCCCCATCGGCACCTACATCGGCATGGCCGGTCAGCCCGAGATCACCGAGCTCGTGGAATCCTCGGATGCCCTCTTCCTGCTGGGCGTGATCCTGAGCGACACCAACTTCAGCGCGGCCATGCGTGAGATCGACATGCGTCACGCGATCATCGCGGCGGAGCGCCAGGTGCGCCTTGGCTTCCACACCTACGCGGAGGTGCCCTTGCGGGACCTCGTCGAGGCCATGGCCGTCGCGGCACGCCCCAGCAGCAACCGACCGCTGCTGCCCGAGCCTCCCGCGCTGCCCTACGGCCTCGCTGCCGACGAGTCGCCCATCTCGCCCACGGACATCGCGACCGCCGTCAACGACATGATGGAAGACCACGGCGTGATGCCCATGGCCTCCGACATGGGCGACTGCCTCTTCACGGCCATGGACATCGCCCAGCATGCGCTGGCTGCGCCGGGCTACTACGCGGGCATGGGCTTCGGTGTGCCGGCCGGGCTGGGGGTCCAGGTCGCGACCGGCGAGCGGCCCCTCATCCTCGTGGGTGATGGCGCCTTCCAGATGACCGGCTGGGAGCTCGGCAACTGCCGGCGCTATGGCTGGGACCCGATCGTCATCGTCTTCAACAACGCCTCCTGGGAGATGCTGCGGGCGTTCCAGCCGGAGGCCGGCTTCAACGACCTGCCCGACTGGCCCTTCCACGAGCTGGCCGACTCGCTGGGCGGCGTGGGCATCCGCGTCCGCACCCGGCGGGAGCTGGCAGAAGCCATCGAGCATGCCGTGGCCGATCGCGGCCGCTTCGTGCTCATCGATGTGGTCATGCAGCGCGGTGAGATGTCGGACACGCTCAGACGCTTCGTGCGAGCGTTCGAGCGCCGACGCACCCGCTAGACGCCCGGCGCCGCCTCAACCGGGTCGAGATCGCGGATCCACGACCAGCTCGGCCACTGTCCGGGCCCTCCGTTCGGTCCGTTCGGTTCTTGTCAGGCGTCGTAGGCCGCGTCATCGTCACAGATGGCAGGGTCCGCCCTGCGAAGGAGGTGGACGATGGAAGCACCTGTTTCCAGGGGTCCGATGAAGAGCCTGATGACCTGGCTGGAGTCAGAAGGGATCGACCACGAAGTCCACGAGCACGACCGGTCGCTCACCGCGCTCGCCACCGCGCGAGCCGAGGGCGTCGATCCGCGCACGTTCGAGAAGGTCGTGTGGGTTCGCTCGGCCCAAGGCGGTGATGCGCTCATCGTGCTCGATGCCAACGACCACCTTGACCTGAGCAAGGCCAAGGAGGTGCTCCGTTCCGGCCGCGTCCGGCTGGTGCCCGAGGAGGAGCTGCGGACGCTGGCTCCCGACTGCGACCCCGGCGCGATGCCGGCGGTGGGCAGCCTCTTCGGCATCCCCACGTTCGCCGATCTGCACGTCTGCGACTCGGCGGAGGTGAGCTTCAACGCCGGCACGCACACGGTCGCGGTCCGGGTCGACCGCGCGGCCTGGGAGAAGGCCCTGGGCGTCGTCTACGCAGACCTCGCTGCTGCAACCTGGCGTGAGCCGGAGTGGCATCGGTCCTGACGCGGGGCGGTCGAGAACGGCGAGTCGTCTCGAGCGCGTGCGGCCTCGTCCCTCGCGCGACCCGAAAGGAGGCGAGTCATGCGTGTACTGGTCGCCACCGATGGTTCGACCTGCGCCGGGATCGCGGTCGATCTCGTCGCGGGGCTCCACTGGCCGGCGGGGACCGAGATCCTGGCGTTCGAAGCCATCGCCAGCGGTGTCCAGGTGTTCGGAGGGCCGTGGCCACCGATCGCGCCCATGGACACTGCCACCTTCGATGGCGCTATCCGTGATCAGGCCGCGCACAATCTCCGCGACGCCGCTGAGCGGCTGGCGGGTCCCGGTCGCAGCGTGGAGACCGCGGCCGTCTCCGGTCGTGCCGGTGACGCCATCGTGTCGCGTGCGGGAGCGTGGGGCGCGGACGTGGTCGTGGTCGGCTCCCGCGGTCATGGCAAGCTCGAGACGATGCTGCTCGGCTCGGTCTCGAGCGAGGTCGTGGACCACGCGCAGGCAGCGGTGCTGGTCGCTCGCGGCCGGCAGGTGCGACGGGCCGTCTTCGCCTGGGACGGCTCCGATCGAGCGGAGGCCGCACTTCCGGCGTTGACGGAGTGGGGCCTGTTCGACGACCTGCGCGTGGACGTGCTCAGCGTGGCCGATGCCGACCCGCCCTGGTGGGTGAGCGCAGGACTGGTCGACGACGCGACCGCGGCCGATGCCTATGTCGCCGCCGCCGAGCCGTCGCGACGGCAGCACGAGGCGCTGGCGCACGAGATGGCCGACCGGCTCCGCGCAGCGGGCCTGCAGGCCATCCCGGCTACCCGGGAAGGCGATCCAGCCGAGTCGATCGTCGCCTTCGCGCGGGCCAAGGCTGCCGACCTCGTGGTGCTTGGGACGCACGGCCGGACCGGCCTGCAGCGACTGCTCATGGGCAGTGTCGCGCGCAACGTCCTCTTCCACGCGAGCTGCTCGGTGCTGCTGGCACGCTAGCGCGCTCACGCCCGCCCGCTGCGGCCGACGGGGCTCCTGGCCTAGGCTTGGTGTCGGCAGCACCACGACCATCGACGGGAGACCCTGAGGGCATGAGCAGCGACATCCACTACGGCATCTGCATCCCCAACTTCCGTGACGGCACCAGTCCCGAGACCATGCTGGCTGCGACACAGACGGCGGAGCGACTCGGCTGGCACTCGGCCCTCGCCACTGACCACATCCTCGTCGATGGCGCTGCGCGAGGAAGCGACTATCGGCACATCTACGAGGCGCTTACGAGCGTGGCCTGGCTGGCCGGGCAGACCAGCACCATCCGTCTGGGCATGAGCGTGCTGGTGGCACCTATGCGCAACGCCGTGGTCATGGCCAAGGAGCTGGCTACCATCGACGCCCTCAGTGGCGGGCGGCTCATCGCCGGCATCGGCATCGGCTGGAACCGGGTCGAGTTCGAGAGCGTCGGCGAGGGCGCGCGCTTCGGCCACCGGGGCCTGTGGCTAGAGGAGACAGTGGCGCTGTGGCGGCACCTGTGGGCCGGCGAGACCGGCGCCTACGAGGGTCGCTTCGATGGCTGGCAGGAAGGCTACTTCTCGCCCCTGCCGCCACAGGGAGCGGCCCTGCCCATCTGGATCGGAGCCACGGCGGAGCCTGCGCTGCGACGCGTCGGTCGTATCGCTGACGGCTATCACTCCACGCGCACGGACCCGGACACGATGCGCGGGCGGATGCGCCTCATCGGCGAGGCCGCTGCAGCGGCGGGTCGGCCGATACCGACGGCTTCCACCCGCCTCAGCGTCGACTTCAGCGGCTCACGGGAGGGACCATCCATCATCAGGGGCACGCCCGAGCAGATGGCGGCACGGGTTCGCGCCTATGCCGCGGCCGGCACCAGGCATCTCGCGCTCGACTTCGGCCACACCGACGCGGACGCGGCAGCCAAGGCCATCGAGCGCTTCGCCGACGAGGTCCTGCCGCAGGTCTAGCGCCGCGCCCCAGGGCACTAGCCGCGTGGACCACCCCGCTGCTCTGGCAGGGAGAGGAACGAGCCGTCGGGCAGACGGCCCACACGGGTGCGCCGGTCGCGCTTGTGGCTCCGGCCCGCATCGCGCAGGCCGGTGGCGACCACGTACGACACGCGGCTGCCCAGCGGGATGTCGACCCCGGCCCGCGGCCGCGTTCGGACGATGCAGCCGTCGGGCACCCGATCGGATCGCCGGGCGATGCGACGAGCGGCTCCCAGACCGGCCTCGCGCAACATCGACAGCGCTTCCTCCTCTTCACGACCGCGAACATCGGGGACGGTGACAGAGGGTCTGGCTCCGACCGTGATGACCACGACGGTCGAGGCATCCAGCGCCACCCCGGGGGGCGGGTCCTGCTCCAGGACGCGACCCCATTGGCCCTCGTTCGTGCCCGTCTCCTCTACCTCCAGGGCGAACTGCTGCTGACGAGCGAGCCGGCGCACTTCCGTGCTGGGCAGGCCCACAAGCTCTGGCACGAATACCGGAGACGGTGCGCCCGGGGTGGGCTCGTCGGTGGTGGGTTCCGTGAGCGGCTCGAGGGTGGACTCGACAGGCACGGCGGGAGCACCGCCCAGAACGGAAGGAAGGTGGCGCCACATGGGCCGGCGACCTCATCATGGCTCGACCCGGGTCGGGCACACGTGGCCGCGATCCCGAGGTCGAGTCGCAGAATTGTGGCGCCGTCGATAGCCTGGCTGTCAATCCTGTGTTGAGTGAAGAATTCGTAACTACCACGACACCGGTCGAGACGTCGACGCGCAGGGTCCGAAGGCGTACGTTTCGGCCTGAGATCGCGGAGCGCATTCCGGCCCAGTCCGTGCCCTGAGCGGCGCCGCGACGCGAGGCCTCCACGCCCATGACGGTGCATCGAACCGATGCGGCCAACTTCTTCGACGTGCCCGCCGTGACCGTGAACGCGTCGAAGCCGGGCGCACACCAGGCGGCAGCCGTCGACGTCATCGTCTCCGAGTGGACCGCTGACCTCGGCACCCGGACCGTGGTCGTGTCGCAGGCGCCAGACACCGCGGGTTCCGCCGCCGGCTTCGTCGACCTCGATGCCCTCGACTCGGTCCACGCATCGTCGCTCCATCGGTGACCTCGGCCGTGCAGGCCATGCATGGCGCCCTCCGGCATCCGGCTGCCCCGCCCCCGGGGGCCCGGGGCCATCGTGGCGTCCGTCACCGTTGGCCGTCCTTCGGTGGATCCGAGCTCGAGCGGGGCGAGGCTCCCGGCCTGCGCCTGCATGCGTTCGATCCTGACGTCGGCCGCGATGGCACGGCCTGGATCGCCAGCGTGACCGGCGGCCTGTACCCTTGGACGCCCGGCGCCTCGCCGAGCTAGGCACCTCCAGGCCCGTCCAGATGTCCAGCCCGCGATCGCCCATGCCGCCACGCCCCCCTAGGATGCGTACCTGATGTCGCACCGGAGGACGCCCGATGACCGTGGAGACTGACCGCCGATCCTGGGAACGCCTGCGCGAGCTGGCGGCGGCCAACGATCGTGACGGGCTCGATGCCGCCATCGGCGCGATGGAGCCGGACGAAGCCGTGCGCGCCATCCTCCACCTCGATCCTGCCGACCAGCAGGCGTTGCTGACCACGCTCTCGCCGCCGGAGGCGGCGGACCTCATCGAGGATGCACCGGACGAGCAGGCTGCCGACCTCATCGAGCAACTGGCCCCGGCGGACGCAGCGGCCATCGTGACCGAGATGCAGTCGGACGAGCAGGCAGACCTCATCGCCGACCTGCGCCGGGCAGAGGCCGACGCCATCCTCGGACAGCTGGAGCCGGACATGGCCAGCGAGGTGCGGGCCATGGCCGACTATGCCGACGACGTGGCTGGCGGGTTGATGATCACGGAGTACCTCGCGGTCAGCGAGGACGCCACCGTCGGCTCCACCCTCGACCAGCTCGTGACCAATGCCGAGGACAGTGACGACCACTTCAGTCGCTACGTGTACGTGCTCTCGTCGCTGGGACGCCTCGTGGGTGTGGCCGCAGCCTCCGAGCTGGCGGCCGCAGCGCGGAGCATGCGCGTCGCCGACGTGATGGTGCCGCCGCTCTTCACGGGCCCGACCACCAAGCTGGACGATCTGCGCGAGTTCTTCGAGGCTCACCCGATCGCCGCCGTGCCGGTCGTCGATCAGCGCGGCCGACTGCTGGGTGTGGCTCGTCGCACGGCCGTGCTCGATGCCATCGCCGAGCGCACCGAGCGCGAGATGCTGCGCATGCGCGGCATCGTCGGCGGCGATGAGGTGCGCTCCCTGCCCACGGCCACCCGAGCCCGGAGGCGGCTCTCGTGGCTGAGCATCAACATCGTGCTCAACATCATCGCCGCGAGCGTCATCGCGCTCTTCATCGACACGCTCGATCAGGTCATCGCGCTGGCGGTCTTCCTGCCCATCATCAGCGATATGTCGGGCGCCAGCGGCAACCAGGCGGTGGCTGTGAGCATGCGCGAGCTTTCCCTGGGCCTGATCAAACCCTACGAAGTCGGGCGGGTCTGGCTCAAGGAGATCCGCGTGGGCCTCATCAACGGCGTGGCGCTGGGCCTGCTCATCGGTGCCGTGGCCACGATCTGGGACAGCGCCTGGCTGGGGCTGGTCGTGGGTGTGACCCTCGCGCTCAACACGCTGATCGCGGTATCGATCGGCGGCACGGTGCCGCTCGTGCTCAAGCGCATCGGGGTGGATCCGGCCGTGGCGTCGGGCCCCATCCTCACGACCGCGACCGACATCTGCGGCTTCTTCCTGGCCCTGAGCATGGCCTCCATCCTGCTCACCCGACTGACCTAGCACCGTGAGCGCACAGGGTGGCCCCCGGAGGCCCATGATGGGCCCCACGAGCCCATGGAACCACTCTCCTTCAAGAGGCCATCGAGGCCCACCCATAGGCAAGGAACACAAGTGATGTCATCGCTTATCGCACAGATCGCAGAGGTCAGCGAGGGCCAGGAGCCGATCGTCGCCACGGCCATCCACAACGGTCACGACCTACGCCCGGAAGTCGCTGCCCTGATGGGCCTCGAGGAGTCGCAACGACTGCGCGAAGAGGATCCCTTCACCGGCATCTGGACGAGCGTGGTCACGACACAGATGGTGGCGCTGCGATCGCGCTTCGAGGTGGACCTGAATCGACCACGCGAGGGAGCGGTCTACCGCACCCCGGCGGAGGCCTGGGGTCTCGAGATCTGGCGTGAGGAGCTGCCCGCTGACGTCATCGAGCGTTCGCTCGACGAGTACGACGCCTTCTATGCCGAAGCGGAGCGGATCTGCTCCGAGCTCGAGCGCCGCTACGGTCGCTTCGTCGTGCTGGACCTGCACACCTACAACCACCGCAGAGGCGGGCCGGATGCTCCTCCGGAGGACCCCAAGGCCAACCCCGAGGTGAACATCGGGACCGGCTCGCTGGACCGTGCGCGATGGGGTGCCCTGGTCGATCGGTTCATGGCCGACTTGCGCGGGCACCAGTTCCTCGGGCGGCACCTTGACGTTCGCGAGAACGTGCGCTTCCAGGGTGGGTACCTCTCGCGCTGGGTACACGAGCGTTACCCCGAGTCGGGCTGCTGTCTGGCCATCGAGTTCAAGAAGTTCTTCATGGACGAGTGGACCGGCAAGCTCTCGCCGGAGGAGTACGAGGCCATCCCCCAGGCACTGGAGGCGACGCTGCCGGGCCTGCTCGCGTCGCTCACCACGATCGAATGAAGAGCCTCGTCGACTCCGTCGGCGCCGGCGTGATGTCTCCACCCCCCACGGAGTCGGACGTGGTGCCGCCGGCTCCGGTGGTCGATGCCTTCGTGGAGGCCGCCTGCGAGCGGCTCCGGGAGGGCAAGCCACTGCGGCGCAAGCTCAGCCCCTGGGGCCGGGTGCACGTCGATCGGCCCCTGCCCTTCGTGATCGTCTATCGACGGCCGATGCAGCGCCAGGACGATGGCACCGAGGCGCTCATCGTGGGCGAAGCCTCGTATGTCATCGCGTCCGGCGGGCGGCGTGCGCGGACCGGCCTGAGCGCGCTCATCGAGGGCATGGCCAAGACCCAGGTCGAGAACTTCGGCTCGTTCCTCATCGTGGAGCTGTGGTCCACCCCAGACGCAGCCCTACCGGTCGAGGCCAAGACCTGGGCTCCGGGCTTCCGCATCCATCGACCGCGAAGGAGCCGGCTCTCGGCCACCGTCACCTCGCTCGAGAATGCCCTTGGCGAGGTTCGCGTCAAAGGTGCGTTCGCCGAGGTCGAGACGATGGCGGTGGCCAACGTGCGACCACCAGGCCTGCCCTCGATCATGACCGCCAGCCGGGCGGCCACGCTGGGGGTCCACGTCATCGGCCTCGAGGTGCAGCCGGCCTTCCGCAGCCCCGGTGGGGCAGAGGTCTACCCGCTCGTGCACCGAGCCCTTCACCGCGGCATCTCGCGTGCCCTGAAGCGCGCGGTCTTCGACTTCACCCGCCTGCGCACATCGCACAAGCCGCCCAACTACCACGCGCTCGGACGGCACAGCGTGGTCAAGGCCGTGTGGGACGTGGACCGCCGGCTGGCTCAGGTCAGCAGTGCCTTCGACTTCATCCTGCAGGTGACCCCGACCAATGCCGATGCGGCCTGGGCGGAGTTCCGGCGCCGACGCTTCGAGGTGCCCCCTGAGTTCACCTCCAGGCCACTGAAGCTGGACACCGCGCTGGCCAAGCGAGAGCTCTTCAGGATCCCCATCGAACGCGTCGAGGATCCGACGCTGGCCCAGCTCTTCCGCGCCCAGCAGACCTCGCTTGACCGCAAGCTGACCATGCTCGGAGACCGCGGACGGCCCGAGTTCCTCTACGGCAGCATGCAGGTCTTCGGTGGCGTCGACGAGCCACTGCTCAACCTCGCCTACGAGGTCTTGAACCGGGTTCCTTCGCGCACGCGCGGCGAGACCAGCAAGGGGGCAGCTGATGCCAAGACGCTGGCCGCGCTGGCCACCAAGGAGCTGGACCACTACCGGGCGCAGTACCCCGAGATGGTCAGCGGCGTCGATATCCGCAAGGACGTGGTCGGTGCCATGGTCTCGCGCGGACGTCTGCTCGTGGGAGCGCGCATCAAGGTACCCATCTCGCGCCTGGAGGCGCTGCTGACACACGAGGTCGGCACCCACATCGTGACCTACGTCAACGGCAAGTCGCAGCCGTTCCGCCAGCTCGCCATCGGCCTGCCGGAGTACGACGAGCTGCAGGAGGGCCTGGCGGTGTTCTCGGAGTACCTCGTGGGAGGCTTCAGTCGCCCACGAGTCCGGCTTCTGGCGGCCCGTGTCCTCGCCGCCCGGCGCATGCTGGAGGGAGCGGACTTCGTGCAGGTCTTTCGGGAGCTCGACCGCGCGCACGACTTCGAGCAGCGCACGGCATTCAACGTGGCCATGCGGGTCTTCCGCGGCGGTGGGTTGACCAAGGACGTGGTCTACCTGCGAGGCCTGGCGGGCCTGCTGGCGTATCTGCGCGAGGGCGGGTCTCTCGACACCCTGCTGATCGGCAAGCTCGGGCTCGCCGATGTGCCCATTATCGAGGAGCTACAGTGGCGCAAGATCCTGCGGCCCCCGCCGCTTCGGCCGCGACATCTTGACGACCCCGTTTCCCAAGCACGATTGCAGGCCGCCCGACAAGGACTGACGATCCTGGACCTCGTCGAGAAAGGACCAAGATGAAGATCGGATTCATGGTCAACGACATCAACACGGAGGAGCCTGGCTATACCACCAGTCGCCTCGCGATGGCCGCCATCAACCGCGGCCACGAAGCCTGGGTCATCGGGGCTGGGGACTTCGCCTACGACAGCGACGAGACCATCAAGGCTCGAGCAACGGCTGCGCCCAAGAAAGCCTACAAGTCCTCCGAGACGTACGTGGCCGACCTGAAGGGACGCAAGGCCAAGCAGGAGCGGATCAGCGTCGACGAGCTCGATGTGCTCATGCTGCGCAATGACCCCTCGGCGGACCAGGGTCACCGGGCCTGGGCCCAGTCGTCGGGCATCATCTTCGGTCGCGTGGCCATGCGCGGCGGCCTCATCGTGCTCAACGATCCCAACGGCCTGGCCAAGGCCATGAACAAGATGTACTTCCAGTTCTATCCGGAGGAGGTCCGACCGCGCACGATCATCACGCGCTCGCGCGATGAGATCAAGGCCTTCTGGAAGGAAGAGGGTGGTCAGATCGTGCTCAAGCCGCTCCAGGGATCGGGCGGGTCGGGTGTCTTCCTGGTGCGCAAGGACGACGGGTCCAACCTGAACCAGATGGTCGATGCGGTCAGCCGCGACGGCTACGTCATCGCCCAGGAGTACCTGCCGGCCGCGGAGGAGGGTGACACGCGCCTGTTCCTCATGAACGGGCAGCCCCTGCGCTACCGCGGCAAGTACGCGGCGTTCCGGCGCGTTCGCTCGGGCGACGACATGCGCAGCAACATCCACGCGGGCGGCAAGCTGCGCGAGGCGGTCATCACGGATGCCCACCTGCGCATCGCCGAGATCGTCCGTCCCAAGGTGGTGCAGGACGGCATGTTCCTGGTCGGCCTCGACATCGTGGGGGACAAGCTCATGGAGATCAACGTCTTCAGCCCGGGAGGCCTGGGCAGCGCGCAGCGCTTCGAGAAGGTCAACTTCGCCCACTCCGTCATCGAGGCACTCGAGCGGAAGGTCGACTACATGAGCTTCTACCGGCGAAACTTCGACAACGTCGACATGGCCACGCTCTGACGGCGCCCGGCGCGGCCGCGCCCTGGCTTGCTTGAAGACACGGGTCGAGGATGGTCCTGGACTCGACTTCGCGGGTGATCGATCGGAGAACCGCCCATGGCCCTCGCGCTCCACGCCGATGAGCTCGGCTCCCTGTTGGCCCTCGCCCGAGCCGGCGAGCCGGACCTGGTCCGAGACCTGCAGCGGCTCGTCGATATCGACTCTGGCACCTTCACGCCCGCGGGTGCCGATCGCGTCTCGGGCTGGATCGCTCGACGGCTCGAGGCCCTCGGGGCCACGGTCTCGAGCCACGCGCACCCGGAGGTGGGCGTCACGCGCGTCGCCACCCTGGAGGGTGCAACGGCTGGGCCCACCATCCTGCTCGTCGGGCACGCCGACACGGTGTTCGAGGCCGGCACCGCAGGCGCTCGCCCGTTCCGCATCGCCGATGGGCGGGCCTTCGGCCCCGGAGTCGCCGACATGAAGAGCGGATTGCTGATCGGCCTCTATGCGCTCTCGATCCTGCGAGAGCGAGCGCGTGGCGCCGACGACTGGCTTCCGGCGGGGCGCATCGTCTTCGTGGTCAACGCCGATGAGGAGATCGGCTCACCGGCCAGCACGCCCGTCATCGAAGCGCTCTCGGCTGGCGCCGACGTTGCGCTGGTGCTCGAGGGCGCCCGTCCGGCGGGCGAGATCGTCACCGCTCGCGCAGGGATGCTCCACCTGCGGATCTCGATCACCGGTCGGGCGGCACACGCGGGCGTGGAGCCTGAGAAGGGTCGCAGCGCGGTGCTCGAGGCCGCCCACCTCATCGTCGCGCTCAGCACGATGGCACGGGGCCGACCGGGCACATCCATCAACGTGGGTGAGGCAGACGGCGGCACACGCCCCAACATCGTGGCCGCCGAGGCAACGCTGACGCTGGATATCCGAAGCCCTTCGTCGGCCGAACAGGACGCCGTCGAGGCCGATATCCGGGCCCTCGTCGCCGCCCCGACGGTGCCCGACACGTCCGCGAGCGTGGAGGTCCTGGCGCGCTCTCGCCCGTTGGAGCGCACGGCCGCTTCGGCTGCCCTTCTCGAGGTGGGCGTCGAGGTCGCCCGGGGGTTGGGCTTCGTCCTTGCGGAGACGTCGAGCGGCGGCGCGTCGGACGGGAACACGACAGCTGGAGCCGGCGTACCCACGCTCGACGGCCTCGGAGCGATCGGCGGCGACCGACACGCCGACGGCGAGTACGTGGAGCTGGATTCGATCGCGCCGCGGACCGCGTGGCTGGCGGCACTGATGACCGAGATCGGTCAGCGGGCGACCCCCACGAGGCGCGAGTGAGCTTCGGCGCAGGCTGCTAGCTGGCGCGGGGAAGGCCCGTCGAACGCGCGAACTGCTCGTCGGACAGCGTCTCGAGCATGCGCTGCGGGACCTCGATGTGCTTCATGGTCATGCGCACGGCTCGCTCGACGTCGCGGGCGCGCATGGCCGCGATGATCTCGCCATGTTCGGCCACTGACTGCTCGAGGCTGCCTCGCAGTCGTGCCGAGGGCCGGCGATACGGTCCCATCTGGGCCATCAAGCGGCGGTAGACCTCCACCAGCTTGCGATTCGCACTGCCCTCGACGAGGGCCTGATGGAACGCCGTGTTCTCCTCGAAGAAGCCGTCGACGTCGTCGCGTGCCGCGTGATCGGCCATCCGCCGGTTCCGTGCGTCCAGGCCATCGAGAGCGGCCTCGTCGAGGAGGGGCACCGCCAGCCGTACGCCCAGCACCTCGAGCGATTCGCGTACCTGGTAGGTCTCGAGGAAGTCGCGCTTGGTGAGGGAGATCACGACCGCCCCCCGCCGGGGAGTGATCTGCACGAGCCCCTCCGTCTCGAGGCTCCAGAGGGCCTCCCGGATGGGTCCGCGGCTCACGCCGAGCTCCTTGGACAGCGGCACCTCGAGCAGCTCGGATCCCGGCGGGTAGTTGCCGGCCAGGATCTCGTCCTTGAGGTGCTCGTGGACCTGCTCGCGAAGTGTCCGGTTCTGGAGGCGGGGCATCGGGACCTAGTCTGCCTTCCCTGCACGATTCGCGTCTATGTTGACTGTCAACACTGACTCGCAGCATACTAGCGCAGCGTCGCCATCCGAACATGGGCGCCCGAGGGCCAAGCATGATCATCGACAGCCACAGGCACGTGGGGGACTTCCCGCTGTTCAGCCTGTCGTGCGCGGTCGAAGGATCGCCCCGTGAGAGGCGCGATCAGGGTGTCGCGCCCGCCTCCGTGTTCGTCGGGCACAGCAACGTCATCGATCATCTATGCGGCCATGGACGTGGCCGCCCCCAACCCCAACGTCGATCTGGAGACGTCTGGGGTGCCCATGCACTCGAAGACCGGCACAGCGGTCGAGTGCGTGGCACGACCACCGAGTCCGCTGCGACTCGGATACCCCGTTCCATCATCCGTCGGGGGAGCTCGCCAAGGTGCGTGTGAGTGACCTGTCGACGGATCTGACCGACCGCCACCCCGAACCCGACAGCCGATGGTGCTGTCGTTCGGAGGCCCCTCCCCCGAGGACGTCGCACGACGTGGTCGGCTCAGGGAAGGCCGGGAGCCTCGGCTTCCGGCTCATCGGTTCACGTCGCGCCCCGCGACGTGAACCGGCACTCGCACCGAAGCAGGAGGTCAAGCAATGCGTGATCGGCGAATGAGCGCCCGGATGGGTGCGGTCCTCGGAGCAGGGGTGCTGACCCTGACGGTGGCGGGCCCGGCGGCAGCCCAGACGGATGTCGAGCAGATCGGCTACGCGTCGCCGGCGATCACCGCGGACTATGGCTGGAACGAGCAGGGGCTCGTGGCGACCGAAGCGGCCGCTGCAGCCGTCGGAGCCGAGGTCATCGTGGCGGACGGGCTTGGCTATGACGATGTCGCGCCGAGCATCAGGTCGCTGATCGAGGATGGCGCCGACCTGGTCGTGGCGATGGCCAGTGGCTACAACGTGCTGGCTCCCGAGGTCGCGCAGGAGACCGGCGTGCCCGTCCTCGTGGTGGACGCACCCGACGCCATGGTCCCGGGCCTGGTCGGCAACGTCAGCTTCGAAGCCCATCCCGGCGGCTACCTCGCCGGGGCGCTCGCGGGCACGATGACCGAGAGCAACGTGCTGGGTGTCGTCATCTCGGCGAGCGAGGACCCCAACTGGTGGAAGGCGGCCGGTGGCTTCGTCGAAGGCGCCAGGTCCGTCAACCCTGACGTCGAGTTCGCGACCAGCCTCGATCTCCGAGTTCGGCTACGACGATATCGAGGGCGGCAACCGCGTGACCAGCCAGGTCATCGCCGCCGGCGCCGACATCGTCTTCGGACAGGGCGACTTCGCGGCGCAGGGCATGTTCGCGGCGGTCGAGGCCGCGGACGGCGTCTGGTTCATCGACGTCATCGGCGACAAGACCCCGATCGACGAGCAGGGCGTGCTGCTTTCGTCCGTGCTCTGGGACTTCACCGATGCCTTCGTGCAGGCGGCGTCCGACCTCGAGGCCGGCACGTTCGGCACTGAAGGCTACGTGCTTGACGTCGCCAACGGTGGCATCGGCCTGCTCGAGACCGACAACTGGTCGGACGAAGGGCGAGAAGCGGTCGCGGCGGCGGCAGCGGGTATCGCCGATGGCTCCATCGAGCTGCCGGACATCACCGACCAGGCGGGGTACGACGCGCTCGTCGGAGGCTGACAGCGCGTTGCCAACCACGGATCGATCGACGGGAGGGGTCACGCACATGATGAGTGGCCCCGTTCCCGCCCCTCGGCCCGGCTCGACCGACGGAGGTACCACTCCGGCGGTCGAGCTGATCGAGATCACGAAGGCCTTCCCCGGCGTCATCGCCAACGACCACATCTCCCTCAAGGCGATGCCCGGGGAAGTGCTTTGCCTGCTCGGCGAGAATGGCGCCGGCAAGTCCACGCTGATGAGCATCCTGTCGGGTCTGTACCAGCCCGACAGCGGCTCCATCGAGATCGACGGTCGCCCCGTGCGCATCGATTCACCGAGGAGCGGACGCGAGCTCGGCATCGGCATGGTCTATCAGCACCTCAGCCTGATCCCGACGCTGAGCGTGCTGGAGAACCTCATGCTGGGCTCGAACCCGGGTCTGCGGCTCGATACCGCGGCGGCGCGGGTGCGCATGAGCGAGCTCTCGAGCACGCTGGGCGTGACCCTCGATCCCGACGCCAACACCGGTTCGCTGGCCCTGGGCCAGCAACAGCAGATCGAGATCATCAAGGCGCTCTGGAAGGGCTCGCGCGTCCTCATCCTCGATGAGCCCACGACCATGCTCACGCCACAGGGCATCGCCGAGCTCCAGAAGGTGCTGCGCCAGCTCAAGGCCAATGGTCTGGCCATCATCTTCATCACGCACAAGCTGCACGAGGCCATCGCCATCGGGGACCGCGTGACGATCCTCAAGCAGGGACGCGTGGTCGGCAGCATCGACCAGGACGTGATGCGCACCTCCACGCCACACCAGCTGCAGCGGCGGATCGTCGCGCTGATGTTCGGTGAGCAGGAGGAAGCGACCACCGACATCGCCGAGCTGCGCGAGGAGGCCAGCGTCGACCACGCCGCGCACGAGATCGGCGAGACCGTGGTCCTCGAGGTCATCGAGGCCAAGGCCGAGGGCGCGGCTGGGCAACACGGCATCGAGGCGCTGTCCCTCCAGGTCCGCGCCGGCGAGATCCTCGGCGTCGGCGGCGTTGACGGCAACGGACAGCAGGCGCTCGCCCAGGTCATCGCCGGACAGCAGCGGCTCGAAGCCGGCGATGTCCGCGTCGGAGATCGCTCCGTGCGAGACCTCAACGTGTCGGAACGGCAACGCCTCGGCCTGCGCTACGTGACGGACGACCGGCTTGGTGAGGGCGTCGTGGCGCCCTATGCGGTCAGTCTGAACATGGTCCTCAAGCGCATCGGCCAACCGCCGTTCTGGCGCCGTGGCGCCATCGACCGCACCCGCATCAACGCGACGGCCCGGGCCCTCATCGATGAGTTCGACATCCGGACCCCGAGTGAGGAGACCCGCATCGGCGCCTTGAGCGGCGGCAACATCCAGAAGTCGCTGCTGGCCCGCGAGCTGTCCTTCGAGCCGCGCGTCGTCGTCTTCAACAAGCCCACGCACGGGCTGGACGTCCGCACCATCGCCCTCGTCCGCGATCGCATCCGCAAGCTGGCCCAGGCCGGCGTGGGCATCATCGTCATCTCGACCGACCTCGATGAGCTCGTGGACCTCTCGGATCGGGTGGCGGTGCTCTTCGAGGGCCGCATCGTGGGCACGGTCGACGTCGGTGCCGGCGCGGAGGCGCGCATCGGCGAGCTCATCCTCGGTGGAGCGCGAGGCGGCGTGACGACTCCGGCCACGACGCCTGACGCGATGGGGGCCGCTGAGGCCGTGCCCGGGCCGCCTGTCCCGTTGGGCCACCAACACGGCCCTGGCCCTGATCCCGTTGGGCATGGCGCTCCTCACCTCGGCCGCTGATCCTGGCGCTGCTGGGCGTCGATCCGGTGAGCCTTCTATCGCGACATCATCACGGCCGGGATCTTGCGGGAGTCCGGCCGCTTCGACACCATCACCCGCATGGCGCCGCTCCTGCTCATCGGGTGCGGGCTCATCTTCGCCTTCCGCGCGAGCCTCTGGAACCTGGGCATGGACGGCCAGTACCTGCTGGCGGCGGCGTTCGTGGCAGGCCTGGGCCCGAGCGTCATGTCGACGTTTCCGGTCGTCATCGGCTGGGTCGTCCTGTCGCTGATCGCGATGGTCGTCGGTGCCGCCTGGACGATCATCCCCTCCATGCTCAAGGCGCGCTACGGCAACGAACGAGATCGTCACCACGCTGATGATGTCGTTCATCGGCATCAGCCTGGCCGTGATGCTCGTCAGCGGGCCGTTCGATGGCCCGGAGACGCTGCCGCAGACCACCTCGCTGCCGCGTGAGGCGATGCTCTGGGACCTCCCCGGTACGAGCATCCACATCGGCGTGATCCTGGCCCTCGTCATCTGCCTGGTGACGTACCTGGTCTTCGCCCGCACCTCGTTCGGCACCCGCATCGACGTCCTCGGGGCCAACGCCCGCGCCGCGGTCCACATGGGCATCGACGTGCCGCGCCTGATCGTGGTCGCGTTCCTCGTCAGCGGTGCGCTGGTCGGCCTGGCCGCAGCAGTCGACATCCAGGGCATCTACGGCTACATGCGCGCCGACTGGAACCCGGCCTACGGCCTGGCCGTCGTGCCGCTCGTGTTCCTTGCGCGCATGAACGCCCTGGCCCTGATCCCGTTCGCGGCGCTGTTCAGCCTGCTCTCGATCGGCGGCCTGTACGCCGCACGGCGCGCCTCGATCCCGAGTGACTTCGTGCTGCTGTTCATGGGCATCCTGCTGCTGTTCATGATCGGCACGCAGTACCTGACCGACAAGCGTGCTCGAGGCGAATCCATCGCCCCCTCCGCCCTGCTTGAGGAGCCTGCGCCGTGGCTGACCTGCTCTTCGACCAGCAGTTCCTGACGACGGTCCTGCTCAGCGGGATCGTGGCCGGGGTGCCGCTGCTGTACGCGAGCCTCGGCGAGATCGTGGCCGAGCAATCCGGTGTGCTCAACGTCGGCCTGGAGGGCATGATGCTGGTCGGTGCGCTTCGCCGGGTTCGTGGCCATCCTCGAGACCGAGAGCCTGTGGCTCGGCCTCATCACCGGCGGGATCGCCGGAGCGCTCACGTCCTTGATCATGGTGATCTTCTGCATCCGCCTGGGCATGGACCAGATCGTGGTCGGCATCGGCATCGTGCTCACCGCCGAAGGAGCCACGAGCCTGCTGCACACGACCTGGTTCTCGCGGACGTTCCCGCGGGTCCCCGCGGTCGACGGCTTCGCGATCCCGGTCCTGTCAGACATCCCCGTCGTCGGGCCGAGCGTCTTCAGCCAACCGCTGCCGGTCTACTTCGGCGTCGCCCTCGTGTTCGTGGTGAGCTGGATCCTGCGACGAACGTCCATCGGCCTGAACCTGCGTGCCGCGGGCGAGCGGCCCGATTCGCTCGATGCGGCAGGCGTCAGCGTGGTGCGGATCCGCAGCGGCGCCGAGCTCGTCGCGGGCACGCTGGCAGGCGTCGGCGGCGCGTACCTGGCGATCGTTGCCGGTGGCAGCGTTCGTGCCGTTCGTGACCGGCGGCGCCGGGTTCATCGCGATCGTCATCGCCATGCTCGCACGCGGCCGGCCGATCTGGGCGCTGTTCGGCGGGATGCTGTTCGGGATGTCGCTCTCGGGCGCGACCGCCTTGCAGCTCGTCGGCATCGACATCCCCACCGGGTTCGTCTTCATGCTGCCGTTCGCCTCGGTCATGGTCGTCCTGATCATCTTCGCGCGACGGTCGAGATTGCCTTCAGCCCTCGGGCTGCCGTACTACCGAGGGAGCCGCTGATGCAGCTGACTGACGAGTTCGTGATCGCCGACGTTTCCCCCGAGCGTGCCTACGAGCTGCTGCTCGACCTCCAGAACGTGGCAGGCTGCGTCCCGGGCGGTGAGATCGATGCACCCGACGACGAGGGTGTCTATCCCGGGCGCGTGACGGTCAAGCTCGGGCCCATGAAGTTCAGCTACGAAGGGACGCTGCGCATCGCCGAACGCGACGCCGCCGGGCGGACCGCGATCATCGAGGGTGCCGGCAAGGCCTCAGGCGGGTCCGAGCGGGCGCGCGTGCGCTCGGTCATGGAGGTCACTCCCGACGGCACGGGCTCGCGTGTGCGGATGACGACCGAGCTCGAGATCAAGGGCCGGGCGGCGCAGATGGGCGCGGGCATCATCAGGAAGGTCAGCAGCCGCATGGTCGGCCAGGCCGCAGACTGCCTCGCCACGCAGCTGGCGACCGCGGAGCCAAGCTCCACGACGCTGGATCAGGACCAGGCCAACTAGGACCGAGGAAGGAGCCGACTCGTGAAGCGAGCAGACCTCACCCTGACCGCAGGGCCCAATCCGGTATCGGCCCGGGTGGCCGCGGCCCTGGGCTCGCCCATCGACTACCACTACGACCCGGTCTTCGCGGAGCACTTCCGCGACACCGAGCGCATGGTCGCCGCAGATCTACGGCACCACCAGCCACGAGATCATCCTCATGCAGGCTGAGGCGATCCTGGGCCTGGAGGCCGCTGCGCGCTCCCTGGTCAACAAGGAAACGTCGTGCTCAACCTCGTGTCGGGCGTGTTCGGCAAGTGGTTCGGCTTCTGGCTCAAGGACATCGGGGCGGACCTCCACGAGCTGGAGGTGCCCTACGACGAGGCTGTCACCGGCGAGGCCGTCGATGCCTACCTCACCGAGCACCCCCAGATCAGCGTCGTCTCGATGGTCCACTCGGAAACGCCGTCGGGCACGCTCAATCCCGTGCAGGACATCGGGCCCATCGCCCGGCGCCACGGCGCTGTGACCATCGTCGACTGCGTCTCCTCGTGGGCTGGCATCGAGCTCAAGCCGGAGGAGTGGCAGCTCGACCTGCTCGTGGCAGGCCCGCAGAAGTGCCTCGGTGGACCGCCCGGCATGTCGATCCTCGCGGTCAGCGACCGGGCCTGGGCGATCATGGAGGCCAACCCGGATGCGCCGCGTGGCTCGTTCCTTTCGATCCTCGACTGGCGCGACACCTGGCACGGGCGCGGCGCCTTCCCGCATACCCCATCGGTGTCGGACCTCAACGGCGTCCATGCCGCGTGTGCGGAGCTGCTCGAGGAGGGCCTGGAGCACTCCATCGCCCGCCACAAGCGCGTGTTCGATGCCTGTTGGGCCGGGGTGGAGGGGATGGGCCTGACGCCCTGGCCCGTGTCCAAGGACATCGCCAGCGCCTGCACCACGGCCATCCGCGTCCCCGACGGCCTGACCGATATCGCGGTGCGCGACCACGTGCGCGAGCGCTACAACGTGCAGATCTCATCGGGCCAGACCGCAGGCAACCTCGTGCGCATCGGGCACCTGGGCAACACCGCTCGCGGCCTGCCCATGGTGGCCGGGCTGGCGGCCCTGGGCCAGGGTCTCGTCGACCTCGGCGCCAAGGTGGATGTGGGAGCCGGCGTCGCGGCAGCCATGGAGTCACTCTCGGCCTCGGGCGCCTGATCGGCCATGACCACGCTCGCGCCCTTCGAGATCCACCGGACCACGACGGTCGCCGAGGCCAGCGGCCTCCTTGCCGAGCTCGGCGACGAGGCCGTGATCTACTCCGGCGGCACCGAGCTCCTGCTGCTCATGAAGCTCGGGTTCGCGGCCTTCGGGCACCTGGTCGACATCAAGCTCATCGAGGAGCTGCGCGCCGTGGAGGTCACGGACGGTGACCTGCGCATCGGCGCTGCTGCCACGCACCGGGAGCTCGAGCGCTCCGCGTTGGTCATCGCAGGCTGGCCGGACTTCGTGGAGATGGAGCGACGTGTCGCCAACGTGCGGGTGCGCAACACCGGCTCGCTCGGCGGCAACCTCGCCTTTGCCGATCCGCACTCCGATCCAGCCACGTTCCTGCTGGCGGCCGGCGCAGAGGTCGAGCTGGGCCGGGACGGTGGGCGTCGAAGCATGCCCCTGGCCGACTTCATCCTCGGCCCCTACGAGACGGCGCTGGCGGAAGGTGAGCTGCTCTGTGCCATCCGGTTGCCGGCGATGGCGCCCGGCTCGGCCATGTCGCACCTGCGGTTCGCCTTCCATGAGCGACCGGCGGCAACGGTCAGCGCCGCGGTCACGGTCCGCGACGGTCGAGTCAGCGAGGCCAGCATCGCGGTCGGCTCCGTGGGAGTCGTGCCGGTGCTGGTGCCGGGCACCGAGGCACTGGTGGACCAGCCGCCCGAGGCACTCGAGCAGGCGACGCTCGAGATGCTGGGCCGCGCGGGCGCGGAGGCGTCCGAACCGGTCACGGACGCCAACGGCAGCGACGACTACAAGGGTGCGCTCGTCCAGACGCTCGTCGCTCGTGCCGCCGTCGAGGCCGCCGCGCGGGCAGCAGCACGGGCCGAGGCCCAGGCTTGACCCGACCGCGCGACGCCGCTCTGCTGAGCGCGGTCGACGGCCACGTCGAGCTCATCGGCGAGACCATCGACTTCGTCCACGAGCACCCTGAGCTGGCGCACGCGGAAGTGGCCTGCTCCGCGTATCTGATGGACACTCTGGGCAGGCTGGGGTCGGACGTGGAGCCGGGCCTGGCCGGGATGGAGACCGGGTTTCGGGCCGTGCTCGCGCGGGACTGGCACAGGACGCCGCGTGGGTATCGTGGCGCTCTACGACGCGGTCGCCTCCGTCCCGCCCGAGGGCGGCCTCAGGGCCGTGCACTCGTGTGGCCACGGGCCGATCGCGGGCGGTGTGGTCGGAGCCATCGCCGCGCTCGCTCAGCACCGTGACGAGCTCGCGGGCGAGGTCGTGGTGATGGGCTGCCCAGCGGACGAGATCCATGCGCCAGGCACCGTCGAGCGTGGCAGTGGCAAGGCGCTGAGCGCCGAAGCCGGCGCCTGGGATGACATCGACGTGGCCCTCTACGTCCATCCCGAGTTCATCGACACGGTCTCGCTGAGCTCGCTCTGGATGCGGCGCGTCATCGGCCGCGTGCCCGGTCAGCGCTCGCTGGCCGCGGGTGCGGCACAACCGCCGCTCGAGGCGGTGCGCTGGGCCGTGGAGGCAGCCGCCGCGCTTCCGGCCGGACGCGGCCTGCTCGAACGGCTGGAGCTCGACGGTGACGTCGAGGAGGGCGGCGGCCTGGTCACGCAGATGACCTTCCTGCTCTGGGCCGAGGATGAGGCTGGCCTGGACCGACTCGCGGACGGCCTCACCTCGCGCATCGACGCCCACTGGGAGACGAGAACGACCGTGCCGAGCATCGTGCCGCACCCAGCGACCACCGCGGCGGTGGCCGAGGCCATGGCGGTGGCAGGTCGTGACTTCGTGGCCGATCCACCGCCACTGCCGTTCGCCACCGACTTCGGCGCCGTTAGCCGACGGGTGCCGAGCGCCCTGATCGGCGTCGGCCGGTCTGGCGGCTGGGCCTTCCACACAGCGCTGGGCGAGGAGCAGTTCGCATCCGAGGACGGCGTGACCGCGGCCATCGGCATGGCACAGGCGCTGGCGCTCTCGGCGGCCCGTCTGACGGCCGTCGACTGAGGGCAGGCGTCTGCGGGTCGTCGGCGCTGACGGCAGGCGCGCCGCGGCTAGGGGCTGAGCAGGACCTTGACGGCCTCGCGAGCATCGAACACCCGATAGGCCTCCTGCGCATCGGCCAGGTCGAAGCGGTGGGTCACCGCCACGGTCGGGTCGATGAGGCCCTCCGCGATCATGGCCAGGATGCGCTCACGATCCTTGAAGGGATGGCCCCAGGTCACGCGCAACGTCATCTCCTTCTCGAACATGAGCGCGTTGTTGAGGGGGAAGTCGGGCTCGAAGTGGGCCCCCACCACCGACACCGTGCCAAGCCCCCGCACGAGCATCAGCGATGCGGTCAGCGCTGCGGGGACACCGGCGGCCTCGATGACCGCATCCGCTCCGATGCCACCGGTCGCGGCTGCGACGGCGTCAGCGGCGTCCTCGGGTGCCACGGCTTCCGCGCCCTGCGTGGCGGCCAGCTCGCGCCGAGCCGGCACGCCATCGACAGCGATGACCCGCCGGGCGACCCGGCGGGCGAAGAGGATGGCCATCAGCCCCACCGTGCCGCAGCCCAGCACGGCCACCACGTCTCCCTGCTCCAGCTCCGCGCGCTTCACCGCGTTGTAGCCGGTGGGTAGCATGTCGGCCACGAAGACCGCGGCATCGTCGCTGACCGCATCGGGGACGACGAACAGCGAGCGCTCGGCGAACGGCACACGAACCAGCTCGGCCTGCCCGCCGTCGAGTCGCTGGTACACGCCGGAGTAGCCGAACAGTGCCCGCTCCAGGCATTGTGACGGGCGGCCGGCGCGACAGTGCGGACACGCGCCGCAGCTGATGGTGCTGGTCGAGACGACGCGGTCACCGCGCCGCAGCGTCGCTGACCTCGTCGCCCACCTCCTCCACCACACCCACGTACTCGTGGCCCAGGATGGTGCCGTCCTCGAAGCCTGGCGTGTGGCCGTGGAACGGGAAGAGGTCCGCGCCGCAGAGACCGGTGCGGGTGACACGCACGATGGCGTCGGTGGGGGCCCGCAGCGTGGGGTCGGGAACCTCCTCGAGACGCAGGTCTCCGACACCGGCCAGGACGACGGCTCTCATGTCGACCTCCTAGGCCGGCTGCTCGATCTCGACGAGGAACCCGTCGGGATCGACCACGAAGAAGCGCAACCCACCCCACGGCGGCGCGAACGGCTCGGCCAGGATCTCCACGCCCTCGGCCACCAGGGCCTGGTGGACCGCCGCGGCGTCGGTGACCTCGAGCACGAGCACGACCGGCAGCCTGGAGCGGTCTTCCGGGGCCACCATGGCCACACCCGGACGGTCCTCGGCCGGGTGACCCTGCTCCGCGAACGAGAGGCGCACGCCGTTGCGGATCAGGGTGGCGTACGGCGGGTCGTCGTACGTCGCCTCCACGATGAACCCGAAGTTGTCGCGGTAGAACGCGCTCGAACGCTCCACGTCGGCCACGGCCAGGATCGTCCCGATCCTCGTGACCCTGAAGAAGGGCATGCCTGTCTCCTTGCGCTGCGTTCGGCTAGTAGCGCACCATGCCCGCGTCCGCCACGAGCATCTGACCGGTGATCCAACCGGCCTCCTCTGACGCGAGGAAGGCCACGGCAGGAGCGATGTCCTCGGATGTCCCCCGTCGCTTCAGAGCCTGCAGCGAGACCACGAAGTCGTAGGCATTGGCATGCGGGCTGGCGTCGGTGTTCTCGTTGCTGGTGAGGCCTGGCGCTACCGAGTTGACGGTGATGCCGTAGCCACCGAGCTCGGTCGCGAGGGCTCGGGTCAGGGCCATGACCCCGCCCTTGCTGGCCTCGTAGTGGGCCATGTTCGGCGTGCCCGCCAGGATCGAGTTGGAGCAGATGTTGACGATGCGTCCGTACTCGCTCCTGCGCATCGCGTCGGAGCCGGCGCGGCACATCAGGAACGTGCCGTCAAGGTTGACGCGGATGAGGCGGCGCCATTCGTCGAAGTCGATGTCGTCCCAGGCGGTGAAGGGCACGATGGCGGCGTTGTTCACCAGCACGTCCAGCTTGCCGAACCGATCGACGGTGGTGTCGACGAGGTTGGCCACCTGGTCCGGCTCGGCGATGTCAGTGGTGATGGCATGCCCGGAGACGCGCTTCGCCGCGGCCTCCGCCTTGTCTCCGTCGATATCGCCGATGACGACCGTGGCACCTTCCTCGGCCAGCTTGTCCACGATCGCTCGACCGATCCCCTGTGCGCCGCCGGTGACGATGGCGACGCGTCCGTCCAACTTGCCCATAGCTCGTATCCCTCCTCAGGCCCCGTAGAACTCGGGGGCGTGCTTCCAGGTCTCCCACGATTCCATCTCGTGCGACGGGAAGATCTCGGCGTCGTGCTGACGCGCCATCTCCTTGATCCGGCGGATGGACTCGATCGAGTGGACCGGGTCCAGGTGGAAGCCGCCGATGATCTCCTTGTCCAGCGTCTCCTGGGTGTAGACCGCGTCGCCGCAGAAGATCATGGGCTTGCGGCCCGGCGGCTCAGCCAGCAGCGAGAGGTGCGCGATGGTGTGACCCGGCGTGGTGAAGAGCGTCAGCCCCTCCGCCAGCCGGTAGTCGCCTTCGACGAACTTGACCTTCGTCTGGCCACGCTTGTACCAGGCCACGTCGCTGTAGCCCAGGCCCTCGAACGGCTCTGGCACCAGCAGCGAACGCAGCTCGAACTTGCTGGTGATGAGCGTGCTGTTCGTGAGGTACTTGTTGCCGCCGACGTGGTCGAAGTGGAAGTGACTGTTGATGTAGTAGTCGATCTCGTCTGGGCTCGTTCCGCACAGCGCCAGCTGCTCGGGCAGCGTTTGGAGCGCGGTCTGCTCGGGCAGCTCGAAGGGCAGCACCTTCTGGACGTGCTCGAGATCGTAGCCCGTGTCGAAGATGAACTTGCCCTCAGGATGGTCGATGTAGACGCCATAGACCGGGAAGCGCACAGGCGTACCCACGTCGATGTGCCAGAGGACGTCGGAGCGGTCGATGACGAGCGAGCCGAGGTCCAGCAGGTAGATCTTCACGCCGTATCCTCCCTAGTCGCTGAGCGCCTTGCGCACCTTGACCAGGCCGCCGAAGCGCTGGGCCCGCAGCTGCGCGATCTTCTCGTCGTCGTAGTCGAAGATGCCGCCCTTGGTCTTCATGCCCAGGCGGCCCTCGTCGACCAGCTTCTGGATGGTCGTGGACAGGCCTTTCTCGTTGGAGAGGTCCTGGTTGAGGTAGCTGGCCACGGCGCTGTAGATGTCCAGGCCGGCCATGTCCAGCAGCTGCATCGGCGGGATGACCGCGAGCTTGTAGCCGATGCCCCACTTGACGTTGGTGTCGAGCTCGTCGAGGTCGACCACGCCCTCGTCGACGAGCGCGAGGCACTCGCGCATGATGGCGTAGAGGACACGGTTCTCGACGAAGCCGGGGACCTCCTTCTTGATGCGGGAGGGTACGTAGCCGACGTCGTTGATCATCTCCACGACCGCGTCCACGGTCGCCTCGGAGGTCTGCTGGCCCGGGATGACCTCGATCATGGGGATGAGGTGCGGCGGGTTCGACCAATGCGTGCCGATGACGCGCTCGGGATGCTGCAGGTCCTCGGCGATCTTGGTGATGGGGATGCCGGAGGTGTTGGACATCAGCACCGCATCGGGGCTGGTGTGCTGCTCGTACTCGGCGAAGACCTGCTTCTTCAGCTCCAGCTTCTCCGGCACGGCCTCGACCACGGCATCGGCGCCATCGAGCGCCTCGGCCACGTCCGTGGCGTAGCTCACGGAGCCGCCACCCTGGTCGGGCGTCTCGAGCTTGTCGAGCACACCCCAGGCCATCTCGTACATGCCCTTCGCGGCCTCGATGGCCTGGGGGCTGGTGTCGTACATGCGCACGGCCATGCCGGCCCGTGCCATGACCGCGCCCATGCCCGGACCCATCGCGCCTGTGCCCATGACCGCGACGTTCTTGAACCTGCTCATGACCCGACCTCCTCCTGCTTGGCTTGACGAATGCTTCGCCACACGCGCTCGGGCGTGAGCGGAAGTGCGTTGACTGGGACACCGGCATCGGCCACCGCAGTGGCGATGGCGCCGATGACGCCGGCGAAGGCGCCCTCTCCACAGCCCTTGGCCCCGAATGGGCCTGGACCGTCTCCGTTCTCGACGATGATGCAACTCGATTCGGTCGGCAGATCCTCCATCGATGGGATGCGGTACTCGAGCAGGTTGTCGTTCATCAGGAGACCGTCCTGGTAGGCCAGCTCCTCGAAGAGCGCGTTGCCGATGCCCTGCATCGTGGCGCCCTCGTCCTGTCGCTCCACGAGCTGCGGGTTGATGGCCCGACCGACATCGGCCACGGTGGCGGTCTTCTCGACCCGGACGGCCCCGGTCTCGACGTCGACGCTGACCTCGGCGGCAGCCACGCAGACCTCCCAGAACACCGGGCCCTCCGCGTAGGAGCCCGTGCCCGTGGGGTGGACACCCCCCTCCCCGATGAGCTGGCCGCCGGAGAGACCGAAGCGCTTGGCCACGAGCTGCGGGAACGTCCGTGACTCGTCGCCGGACCAGGCGGCACCGTCACGCAATACCGGCTCCTCGGTCGCTTCGGGCCAGATGGAGCGAGCGATGTCGATGAGGTCGTCGCGGACTTCCTGCGCCGCTCGCTGCACGGCCAGCCCGGCCAGCGTCGTGGAGCGGCTGGCACCGGTAGATCGGTCGTAGGGCGTGAACTGGGTATCGGTCCCCAGGCAGCGAACGCGCTCGGCAGGCATGCCCAGGACCTCCGCCGCGATCTGGGCGAAGGCCGTGCGTTGGCCCTGGCCCATCTCGGTCGAGCCCACCAGCACCACCGCCTCGCCATCCGATTCGAGACGCACCACGGCACTCGAGACGGGATGCGCTCCGGCCGCCAGCAGCCCGACCGACAGACCCCGACCATGGCCCTCGGGCAATGGCTCACCCCAGCCCAGGCTGGCAGCCGCCTTCTCGATGTCTCCGACCAGGTCAGCATCGAGAGGCTTGCCCCCGCGACGCACGTCGTCACCGGGGCGGGCCAGGTTGAGCCGTCGCATCTGCAGCGGATCCACGCCGGCACGGCGACCGACCTCGTCCACCTGGAGCTCACCGGCCCACTGCAGATGGGAGGCGCCGAAGGCACGGTAGGAGCCGCTCGGTGCGGTATTGGTGTGCACGCAGGCGGCACGCACGCGCACGCCGGCCCAGCGATACGGGCCGGGAGCCGCGTCACCGCCGGTGGCCACAACGCGGGGACCGTTGTCGGCATAGGCGCCGGTGTCGAAGTCGACGCTGACGTCCCGAGCGAGCAGGCGGCCGGACCCATCGGCCGCAGTGCGCATGTGGAAGCGCGCGCCGTGGCGGCGCGTCGTGGCCATCGATTCATCGACCCGGTTCTGGATGCGCACCGGACGACCGGCCTTGCGTGCCAGGGCGACCGTCACCGGCTCCATCTTGGTGTACGACTTGCTCCCGAAGCCACCGCCGAGATACGGCACGATGACGCGCACGCGCGACAGCGGCACGGAGAAGAGGTCGGCGATCTCCGCTCGCACCAGGAATGGGTGCTGGCAGGTGGCCCAGATGGTGATATCGCCGCCGGTGGCGTCGGCCACGACCGTGTGGGTCTCCATCGCGTACTGGTAGACGCCGGGAAACTCGTAGTCGCCCTCGACCACGATCTCCGCGCTCGCGAACAGCCCGTCCACGTCGCCCTGGTCGATGGCGTAGCGATAGCAGACGTTGCCGTCGCGTTCCTCGTCGAGCGCGAGGCCATGGAAGAGCCCCGGCTTGATGGCCTTGTCATGGATGAGCGGCGCATCCGGGGCCAGCGCTTCCTCGATCGTGCCGGCCACGGGGAGCTCCTCGTAGTCCACGTCGATCAGGGCCAGCGCTGCTTCGGCGATGGCTTCGCTGACCGCCGCCACGGCCGCCACCGGCTCACCGACGTGGCGGACCTTGCCCATGGCCACGATGGGCCGGTCCTTGATGGCATGACCCCAGTAGGGGTCGCCATCCTCGAGATCGGCGCCCGTGAGCACGGCGACGACGCCGTCAAGCTCCTCTGCGGCGGAGGCATCGATCGAGCGGATCAGCGCGTGCGGCCAAGGCGAGCGCAGCACCTTCCCGTGGAGCATCCCCGGCACGACCATGTCGCCGACGTACTGGACCTCGCCCCGCAGCTTCTCGGCCGCATCGGCACGCGGCATCGAGCGCCCGACCTGCGGGGGGGCCTGAGCGCGACGTTCACGCGTCTCGGTCGTCATCGATCGGCCCCATCCGAGGCGATGTCCCCGACCGCATCGAGGATGGCGCGATAGCCGGTGCAGCGGCAGAGGTTCCCCGAGAGCTCCCGGCGCACGGCCTCGGCGTCGGCCAGATCGCCGGCCTCCCGCAGGGCGTGCACGGTCAGCACCATGGCCGGCGTGCAGAAGCCACACTGCACGGCGGCACGATCGGTGAAGGCCGAGGCGATGCGATCGTGCTCCGGCGTGCCACGGAAGCCTTCGATGGTCACGACCTCTCGGCCATCGGTCTCGATGGCCAGGTAGGTGCAAGCGCTCACCGGCCGTCCGTCGACCAGCACCGTGCACGTGCCACAGACCTGGACATCGCAGGAACGCTTCGCGCCGGTCAGGCGCAACCGATCACGCAGGACGTCCAGCAACAGCTCCTGGGGTTCCACCTCGAGCGGGGTGCTGGCGCCATTGACGAGGGGCACGATGCGCATGTTCAGTCGCCCTCGCGCGGCGCCACTCGAGCGCGTTCGACGCGCCGCTCCCAGGCGGCCCAGTACTCGTCGAGGAAGGCCTCCCGGTACTTCTGTGGTCGGAGGGCTCGGGCATCCGCAGCAGCGATGGGCTTGGGCTGGCCCAGGGTCGAGGCGATCGCCTGGAAGCGAATGGCACGCTCCAGGACCACGGCCGTCAGCACGCTCCAGCGCACGTCCTCCGCGGCGATGACCACGCCGTGATTACGGAGCAGGGCGGCGCGGCGGTCACCCAACGCTGCCGCCACCCTCGCTCCACGAGCGCGGTCAGTGACCAGGTCCGGGCCTTCGTCGAACTCCCCGACCCCATCGGCGAACAGGACGGCGTCGTGCGTCAGCAGGCGCAGCGGCGCATCGGTGGAGCCGAGGGCCGTGCCGTAGAGCGGATGGCCATGGATGACCGAGCCGACGTCAGGCCGAACCCGGTAGACCTCGGTGTGCATGACCGACTCGAGATGGTAGTCCGGCGCCGCGAGAGCCTCGGGATCATCGAGGTCCAGGGCGATGACGTCCTCAGGCTCCACCTCATCGAGGGCCGGGCCCTTGCGCTTGATCCAGATGGTGCTCGTGCCAGGTTCGCGGGCGCTGACGTGGCCGAGGGTGAGGTCGACATAGCCCTCGAGCGCGATCACGCGGCAGGCGGTTGCGACCTGCTCCCGCAAGACGGCGCTCATGGTTCCTCCTCGGCACGACGGTCGGTGGGCGGGTAGTCGGGGTGCGGGAAGACGAAGACCATGGTCACCGGCTCGTCGCTCGTGACAGCCACGGCATGCCACACGCCTGCCGGGACGTACAGCGTGTCGCCGGCGCCGTAGGGGGCCACACCGTCATCCATGCGCAACTCCCCGCTTCCGCTGACGACATAGGCCAGCTCTTCGGTCTGGTGGGAGAGCATCGCCGTGGCCGTGTGCGGCGCGAAGGACGAGAATCCCAACGCCGTCGCGGACCCGACGCGCTCCCCGGTGAGCACGACACGGCTCCAGCTTCCCCCGGGTAGCTCGATGGGCGGCACGTCCCCGACCGGGACGACGCGAACCCCGCCTAGACGTCCCACTTCCCATCGCGGAAGATGTAGCCGCCCTTGCCGCCTTCGATGATCTCGAGCGTGGCGTTGCGGACGACGCCGTCGAGGTGAAGCGGGCTCGAGTTCTGGCCTCCCGGATAGGCGTTCTTGTTGTCACCCAGGGCGAAGTGGACGTTGCCGATCCGACCCTTCTCGGAGGGGGAGCCGAGCGGTGCCTTGTGGCTGGTGCCGAACGCGAACTCGGCCACCACCTCCACGTTGGGCACACCCTTGATGACACGCGCCAGCTCCTGCGCGTCGCGGCCGCCCTGGATGTCCACGCACTGACCGTCCTTGACGGTCCAGAAGATCGGTTCGCTGACCACGTCGACGCCGATCCCGAGCATGTTGCCCGTGACCGCGATCGTGCCATTGGTGCTGTTCTCGACAGCGGCGTAGGCGACTTCAGCCCACAGCGGCAGTGGTCCCATCATCCAGCCGCGCTGGCGGATGGGCGTGACCTGCAGCGCCGGGCGCTCCTCGATCGAGACCGTCACGTCCGTGCCTTCGGGCGTCCAGACGCGACACTTGCGGACACCTTGCAGCTTGTCGATGGCGGCGACGGCGCGCTCCGTGGAGGTGAGGATGTCCTCGACCTTGATGTCCCAGTCGCCCATGCCCGCCTCGACCGAGGCGATCTTGACGTTGTTGGCGCACGACTCCTTGACCGCCGAGACGTGGGCGAACCGATTGGCCCACTCGAGGTTGGTCATGATGATGATCTCGTCGGCCGCGAGCATGGCGTCGTGCAGGTTCCTGGGTGGCGCCATCGGGAAGAGCGTGTCCGAGAGCCCGTTCGCGACCTGTGTCTCGTTGTTCATGATCACCGGCCACGCGCCACGCTCGGAGGCGACTTGAGCCACGACACGCGCGAGGGCAGCGTGCTGGTCATCGCAGATGATGGTGACGGTGTCGCCCTTCTCCACGGTGAAGCAGGTATCGACGATCATCTCCGCGTGCTGGCGGACCTTGGCCTCCGATGGCATCCGACTAACCTCCTGACCTGGTTGTCTCGCCACGCAGCGCCGGTAGCACGTCGCGCGCGAAGCGTTCGACCTGCCCGAATTGATCGAGCGAACCGAAACGGCAGATGAAGTGGTCCACACCCGCATCGCGGAACGTGCGGAACCACTCGATGATCTGGTCGGGCGTCCCGACCGGCCCCCAGTTGCTGAGGTCCATGGCCTTGCTGAGCTCGGGGTAGTACTGCGAGATGTACTGGCCGAAGGCGCTGCGCGCGCCCTCCTCCGAATCGCCGATGTTGAGCGTGACCTGGTAGGAGATGACCAGACGACTGGCGTCGTCACCGATCTCGGCAGCTTCGTCGCGCAGGTAGCCGAGCTGCTCGGTCAGCTCCTCGGGGTGCTGTGCGCGACAGCAGGTCATCCAGCCTTCGCCGTACTTGAGGATCCGGCGGCAGGCGCGCTTCATCGTGCGCACCATCTTCTCGTCCCGGGCATCGGTCACCAAGCGCGGGTTGGAGACGATCCAGAACGGCGGCGGTCGCTGGATCGGCATGAGCGGGCCCATCTCGGTGCCCGAGTAGAAGCTGATGTCGTGGTACTGGTAGACGTCTCCCTGGTGGGTGACCGAACCGTCGATCCAGAGCTGGCGCAGGACCTCCAACCCCTCTTCGAAGATGCTGAAACGACGGTCGAAGTCGAGGCCCAGTGCCTCGAACTCACGCCGCACGCCCTGCTCGGGATTTCCGGCACACGGGCCGAAGATGGTTCGGCCTCCCGACAGGATGTCAAGGGTGGCCCACTCCAGCGCGAGATAGAGCGGGTTCCGCGGCGATGTCACCAGACAGGCCGTGCCCAGCTTGGCGCGCGTGGTGAGCTGGGAGATCGCGGAGAGCAGCGAGATCGGCTCGAAGCGTGGTTTGGAGAAGAGGCTGTCGCCGACCCACAGCGACTCGAACCCGAGCTCTTCGCTTCGCACCGCCAGGTCCAGCAGCTCAGGCATGCCGTAATCCGGAGCGATCAGCGGCTCACGGTTATTGAGGTTCACCCCGAACGCGACGGTCCCCTGGTTGCCCACTGGTACCTCCTCGGCACTGGCGTTCGGCTGGTCCGACCCGCCAGTGTTGACAGTCAACACTCACATCCTAGCAGCGGTGCCCGCCAGAATCCAGTGCACGGGGGACGTGGCCCACGGGCAGGTGACTGCGATCGCGCAGGTCGTGCGCCCCTACACTGCGCTTGGCTATCACGGAGAGCGCAGTGAGCGGAGGGATCGATGAAGTTCGGACGGTTCGATGACGAGCGACGGGAGTACGTCATCACGCGGCCGGACACGCCCCTGCCCTGGATCAACTACCTCGGCTCGGAGGACTACCTCGGGCTCATCTCCAACACCGCCGGTGGCTACTCCTTCTACCAGGATGCCCGCCTGCGCCGCCTGACCCGCTACCGCTACAACAACGCCCCGCTCGATGTCGGCGGTCGCTACGTGTACGTGCGCGACGACGACACCGGCTCGTACTGGAGCCCCAGCTGGCAGCCGGTCGGCGAGGACGTCGAGGACTACGAGTGCCGCCACGGGATGGGCTACACCACCATCAGCTCGCGCACCGATCGCGTGCACACGGAGACGACGTACTTCGTCCCGGTGGGCCAGAACCTGGAGGTGTGGCGAACGCGTGTGACCAACGAGCGCGACGCCACCGCGCACGTCTCCCTCTTCAGCGCGGTCGAGTGGTGCCTGTGGGATGCCCTCGATGACGCCACCAACTTCCAGCGCAACTACTCCATCGGAGAGGTGGAGGTGGAGGACGGGGTCATCTTCCACAAGACCGAGTACCGCGAGCGGCGGGACCATTTCGCCTGGTTCGCCTGCAGCGAGGAGCTCGCCGGCTTCGACACCCAGCGCGACGACTTCCTTGGTGGCTACCGCGGCTGGGATCGTCCGCTGGCCGTGGAGGAGGGCCGCGCCCGCGACTCGATCGCGCACGGCTGGCAGCCGATCGGCTCGCACCACGTCCGCCTCGAGCTGGCGCCGGGCGAGACGCGTGAGGTCATCTTCGCCCTCGGCTACGCGGAGAACCCGGCGGACGCGAAGTTCGACCCACCAGGCTCGCAGACCATCGACAAGACCCGGGTGCGGCCACTGATCGAGCGCTACACCTCCGCCTCGGCCGTGCAGGGAGCCTTCGACGAGCTCGCGGCCCACTGGGACGATCTGCTCGACCGCTTCCAGGTGCACACGCCCAACGAGCACCTGGACCGCATGGTCAACTCCTGGAACGCCTACCAGTGCATGGTCACCTTCAACCTCAGCCGCTCGGCCTCCATGTTCGAGTCGGGCATCGGCCGCGGCATGGGCTTCCGCGACTCCAACCAGGACCTGCTCGGCTTCGTGCACATGGTCCCTGAACGCGCACGGCAGCGGATCCTCGATATCAGCGCTACGCAGCTGCCGTCCGGCGGTGCCTACCATCAGTACCAGCCGCTGACGAAACGCGGCAATGACGCGGTCGGCAGTGGCTTCAACGACGACCCGGCCTGGCTGGTCCTCGGCGTGGCGGCCTACCTGCGCGAGACTGGCGACACGTCCATCCTCGATGAGCCGGTGCCCTTCGATAACGAGCCCGGCAGCGAAGCGCCGCTCTACCAGCATCTCGTGCGGGCCATCGAGTACACGCTCGCCCGCCTGGGTCCGCACGGGCTCCCGCTCATCGGCCGCGCCGACTGGAACGACTGCCTCAACCTCAACTGCTTCAGCGAGACGCCTGGGGAGGCCTTCCAGACCACCCAGAACAAGGAGGGTGGCGTGGCCGAGTCGGTCTTCATCGCGGCCCTCTTCACCCTGGCCGTGCAGGACATGCTGGAGATCGCCGTCCTGCGGCGCGACGAGGTCTTCGTCCGACGCTGTGAGCAGGCTCGCGACGAGATGGTGGCTGCCGTCGACGAACACGGCTGGGATGGCGCCTGGTTCCGCCGCGCCTACGACTTCTTCGGCGGGGTCATCGGGTCTGCGGAGAACGAGGAGGGGCAGATCTTCATCGAGCCCCAGGGCATCGCCATCATGGCCGGCATCGGTACGAGCGATGGGCGGGCGGAGACGACGCTGGCCTCCGTCCGTGAGCGCCTGGCCACGGAGCACGGCATCGTGCTCCTGAACCCACCTTTCAGCCGGTACTACCCCGAGTACGGCGAGATCTCCTCCTACCCGCCGGGCTACAAGGAGAACGCGGGCATCTTCTGCCACACCAACCCCTGGCTGATGCTGGCCGAGGCGGCGGTGGGCAACGGCGACGGCGCCCTCGACTACTACCTGCGCATCAATCCGTCAGCTCGCGAGGACATCAGCGAGATCCACCGCTGCGAGCCGTACGTCTACGCGCAGATGATCGCGGGCAAGGACGCGCCCCGGCATGGCGAGGCCAAGAACTCCTGGCTCTCGGGCACGGCCGCCTGGAACTTCGTGGCCGCGACGCAGGGCATCCTCGGCATCCAGCCTGAGCACGATGGCTTGCGACTCGATCCGTCGCTCCCGACGGACTGGGACGGCTTCAGTGCCACCCGCCGCTATCGCGGCACGACCTACCGCATCACGGTGGAGAAGGCGGCCGGCACCAGCGGTCGCGTGACGGCACTCGAGGTTGACGGCACAGCGGTCTCGGGCAACCTCATCCCGCTGCCCGCCGAGGCCGGCGGCGTCGTGGAGGTCAGGGCCCGCATCGGGGGCGGCTAGCGGGGCCACAGGAACCCGGCGGTGCCCGGGTGGGTCACGGAGCGTCCGCTCGCCAGATACCATCGCTTCGGAAGAGGGAGGGCTCGCGTGTCACAGAACCAGGGCTGGGGACAGCCGCAAGGTCAGCCACCGTACGGGCAGCAACCACCACCCGCGGGACAGCCGCCGCAGTGGAGCGCGCCGCCGCCCGCCGGTGCGCCATCCGGGCCGACCAAGTACTGCGCTACCTGCGGCACGATCATCGACGCACGCGCGATCGACTGTCCACGTTGCGGCGTCCGCCAGCCCGACGCGGTCTACCAGGAGCCCAAGAATCGCCCGCTCGCGATCCTGCTGGCGCTGCTGCTCGGCAGCTTCGGCATCCACCGCTTCTACGTCGGCCCGATCTCCTGGGGCATCGCCTACCTCATCTTCTTCTGGACCGGCATCCCGGGGATCCTGGCCTGGCTGGAGGCCATCTACTGGCTGACGCGCAGCGACGTGGAGTGGGCCCAGAAGTACGGCGGTCCGGTCACCGACTCCAACGGCTGTGCCATCGGCTGCCTCTGGGCCCTCGCGGTGTTGCCACTCATCGGCATCGTCCTGAGCGTGGCGATCATCCTGCTGGCGGTCCCGCTGGCCGTCCTCTGAGCCGCTCGCGCGACCCTGCTGCGCGCCCGGTGCCCAGACTGAGGCCGGGGCCTGTTTGGCGAACCCATTTGGGCAGCTCAGGACCGGGCCCGGTCCATGCGTAGCATCTGGGTCATGGGCGACCAGCTCGACCGCCGCCTCGGAGCGCTTGCGGTCGCGTCGCCCGCTGACGCCCGGGTACTGATCGTCGAGAGCGAAGGCCTCCTGGCTCGCCCCCGGCACGTCCAGCGCAACCACTTCGTCATCGCCGCGATGCGCCGCTTCGCCGCACAGCTCGAGGCCGAGGGCTTCGAGGTGGACCTGCGACGCTCGGCCTCCCTCCGAGCCGGCTACCAGGAGCACGTCGACCGGTTCCGCCCGGACGAGACCGTGGTCACCGAGCCGAACTCGCGCGCCGCCCGCGGATTGTGCGCCCGACTCGGCGTCAGACAGGTGCGATCGAACCAGTTCCTTTGCCATCCGGATGACTTTCGCGACTGGGCCGAGGGCCGCGCCACGCTGCGGATGGAGGATTTCTACCGCTGGAACCGAACGCGGCTCGGGTATCTGATGGATGGCGACGAGCCGGCCGGTGGACGCTGGAACTTCGACCAGGACAACCGCGAGCCACCGCCCCAGGACCCCTCGGTCTTCAGCCGGCCGCCACGAACCAGGCTCGACGCGCTCGACGCTGACGTGCTCGACTCGTTGCCCGAGACGTTCGGCCAGGCCCCGGCCGGCTACTGGGCAACGACGCGCCGTGCCGCTCTGGCGAGGCTTCGCCACTTCCTCGACCGCGAGCTCGAACGCTTCGGCCGGTACGAGGACGCGATGACCTCAGGCTCCTGGAGCCTGGCCCACTCGATCCTGAGCCCGTACCTGAACCTCGGCCTGCTCCGACCGGCCGAGGTCTGCGCGGCGGTCGAAGCGCGCTATCGGGCTGGAGCCGTGCCCATCAACTCGGCCGAAGGGTTCATCCGCCAGGTCATCGGCTGGCGAGAGTACGTGTGGGGCCTCTACTGGCTGTGGCCCGAGCACATCAGGGCCAACGAGCTCGACCATCGCCGCGAGCTGCCTCCGATGTTCACCGGGGAGGCCACGACCAGGATGCGCTGCGTGGCCGATACGCTCGAAGGGCTCGACGCGCGCGCCTGGGTGCACCACATCCCCCGGCTGATGGTCCTCTCCAATCTCGCGAACCTCTACGGCGTGCATCCGCGCCAGGTGATGGACTGGATGCTGGAGCGCTACATCGACGGCGCGGAGTGGGTGATGGTGCCCAACGTCATGGGCATGGCCCTCTGGGCCGATGGCGGGCGGATGGCCAGCAAGCCGTACATCTCCGGCGGTGCCTACATCGACCGCATGAGCGACTACTGCGGGGCGTGCCCCTTCGATCCACGCAAGCGCACCGGCGACGATGCCTGTCCCTTCACGACCCTCTACTGGGACTTCCTCGCACGCCACGAGGAACGGCTCACCGGCAATCACCGGGTCGCACGCCCGCTCGCAAGCATGCGCACGCTGCGAGACCTCGCCGATGTACGGGAGCGCGCCTCGACCGTCGTGCGCGGCATCCGCGAGGGCCGCATCTGACGCTAGCCGAAGGCAGGACGGCTGGCCGATCGGCCGTTCACTCGCGCAGCGCGGGGAAGCCACCGTGGCGCCAGCGCTCGAGCCATGCGCGTCCCTCAGCCACGGCTTCGATGACCCGGGCCACCTCGTCAGGGTCAAGGCCGTCGGGCCAGCCAGCCCGAAGCAGGTCGGCGTCGTACCCGTGGTCTGAGGCACCGGCACGCAACACATCGAGACCGGCGGCGACGCCCATGGCGTAGCGGGGCGTGCGTACGCCCTCGGCCAGACCCAGCCGCACCAGCCCGATGAGCCGATCGTCCCAGCCCAGCTTGCGGCGCGGGTCGCGGCCGGCACGTTCCACGGTATCGGCCAGGTAGGGGTTGACCATGCGCTCGAGCAGATCGTCGGCGAAGGCCGCGTAGCCGGCCTCGGTGAAGAGCTCGTCGGCACCCTCCCAGCGTCGGCACAGGGTCGCGCCGGATTCCTCGAGGAAGGCCGTCCGCAGGAAGTCCATGGCGCCGTCCACGTGACGCAGCTCGGCCACCAGCGAACAGGTCCAGCAGGGAGCCCATGAAACCGGCCAGCGCGTGGGTCGCGTTGTGGCCCAGCAGCTTGGCGTCCTCGAAGGGAGCCAGGTCGTCGACCTCGCGCAGCACCGCCATGCCCGGGTGCAGACCGCTGCCGGCTCGCGAGACGAGGATGCGGTCGAACTCCTCCACCAGGAACGCCGCCGGCAGGGCCGAGGTGATGGTGGCCAGGCCGTGCTGTCGCAGCTCTGCGCCATCGGTGATGACGCCGCTCATCTTGCCGATGACCGTGTCCACGTAGCGGGCACGCTCGCGGACGGACGCGCGCTCCCCTGCCGGCACGGCCTCCAGCACCGCCGCCTCCAGCAGGCTCGCCGCCGAACGGTGGTTCTCGGCACAGAAGACGAGCAGCGGCTCGGTGCGGCTCCGCCGGCGCAGCCCTTCGGCCAGCAGGCGGTGCGGGCTGCTGGCCTCGGCGGTCTGGTAGAACGCGACCGACGGCAGGGCGGAGGCGAGCTCGTCGGCACCGGCGATGGCCTCGATGGCCAGCTCGGCGTCAGCGGCGACGGTGGAGTCGGCGACCGTGATGGGCCCCACGTCGACCACGTCCACGCGGTCCGCTCGCGCGATGTTGACCCGGTAGTGGCCGGCGTCGGCACGCAGACCAGTCACGAGCTCGGCCCGCACATCGATGACCAGGGGCGGCGCGTAGTCACCGGTGCGGTCGGCCTCGTACACGAAGAGGCCGGACTGGATGGCCCCGAAGCCGAGGCCCACGAGGCGTCGTGAGCCGTGGAAGGTCACGCCTCCGCGTCCTCGAAGTAGCGCTGCTCATCGGCCGCGGTCCAGCGTTCGACGTCCGCGATGGCGTCGCTGCGCCGGTGCGGATAGACGATGGCCTTGCCCTGCACGCGGCCGTCACGGGCCATGGCCAGCAGCTCGGGCGCATGGTCGAGATCACCGACGTGGCCGATATGTGCGGCCGGATCGATGTCACCGGCCGCCATCAGCCGCAGGGTCTCGATGACATCCCACGGGCCACCACCCGAGGAACCGGTGATGTTGATCTCCTGGTAGTGGACGAAGCGCTCGTCGATGCCGATGATCTCCTCCCCCGGCTTCAGGCCGGCGAAGAGGTCGAGCACGCCGTAGCGTGCGAGCAGGTGCTGGACCTGCTCCATCAGGGCGCCGTCCGCGGCCGTGACGATGAGGTCGTCCGCACCGGCGCCGCCGCTGAGCTCGGAGACCACGGACGGCCAGGTCCCCGGTGGTGGTGTTGACGGTGACGAGCTCCACCCCTGCCGCAGCTGCGCGCGCCCCGAAGGTGTCACGGATCCAGGCCAGTCGTTCGTCGCGGCGGGCGGTGGCCACGATCGCGCGGGGGCGCGCTGCGATGGCCAGGTCCACGTGGATGCGGCCCATGGGACCGACACCGATGACGACGGTCAGGCCGCCAGGCTTCAGGCCGGTCGTCGCCGTGCGCGCGCGCGTGCGATCGGGCTGCGAAAGGTGCATGTGGTGCGCGTGAGAGCTGATGATGCAGCTGATGGGCTCGGCGATGCCGGCGTGAGCAGCGGGCAGTGCGTCATCGGGCAGGGGCAGCAGGCAGCCAGCCTCGAGGACCTCCTCGGGGATGAGGATGTATTCGGCTAGCAGGCCTGGGAGGGAGTAGCCCACGGCGATCTTGGCCACGCCGCGGCCCTCGTCGTCGTAGCGCTCGAGGTGGTTGATGGGGCTGATGTCGACCGCAGGCTGGACCGCGCAGCGTTGCCCGACGCGCCACTCGCCTGCCAGCGCGGGGCCGACCTCCACGATCGTGACCACGCCTTCGTCGCCCACGATGGCCGGGTGTGCGGCCGGGTCCCAGCCGTGCATCAGGGGGTGGGCGGCGCCCTGGTCGACCAGCTTGTTGACTGACGTGCAGATGCCGGCCGCGTCCACACGCGCGAGCAGCTGCCGTGGTCCGGGACGCGCGACCGGCACGCTTCGCACGGCCAACGACCCGCTGCCACGGCCGGCGAGCACCGTGGCGCGCATCTGCGCCGGGATCGACCCGACCTCTCCCGGACGGATCATCGTCGGGGCTCGAGCCCGGCCATGCGCCAGGCCACGCCCGGATCGGCCGGACCCGCGAAGGTGTCGATGGTCGTGGTACAGAGGGCGCCCATGGCAGCCCCCATGACCGCGGCCTCGCGGGCCCCGTAGCCGTGGACCAGCGCCGTGAGGACGCCGCCGGTGAACGAGTCACCCGCACCGGTGGTATCGATGGTGTCCACCTTGAAGGCCGGGATGTGGCCCACGAAGTCGTCGTGGTTCACCCACGCCCCATTGGGCCCATCGGTGACGATGGCGAAGGCAACGCCCAGCTCTCGCAGTCGGGCAGCTGCGGCTACCGGATCGGCGAGCCCGGTGATGCCCTCGGCCTCGGGGATGCTGGGGATGAAGAGGTCCGTGAAGGGCAGGGCGGCCAGCACGCGATGCCACTGACCAGTGGAATCGTGGACCACGTCGAGGCTGGTGTGGATGCCCTTGGCCTTGGCGCGCTCGAAGAGCCCGGCCAGTGGTGCGCCGTTGGGATCATCGAGCGCCGGCATGATGAGGGCGCCCCCGACGTGGAGGAACTCACCCTCCAGCTGCGGCTCGATGTCCTCCGCGGTGATGTCGCCGTCAGCACCGATGTTGTGCAGCATCGTGCGCTCACCGTCCATGTCGACGGCAACCAGCGAGCTCGAGGTCGGCTTGTCCGAGGCCACGAACCTCACGTCCAGATGCGGGGCCGGGACGCTCTCACGCAACCAGCGCCCAAAGACGTCGTCGCCCACGGGGATGATCAAGCGCGTCTCGATGCCCATGCCCGCGAGCACGCGCCCGGTGCGGAGCGCAGGGCCGCCTTCCGCGGTCGAGAACGTGTCCACCAGCCCGAGCACCCCGATGGGCAGCGGTCCGGCTGCCCTGGCGAGCACGTCGAAGGTCGCGCTGCCGGCGCAGGTGATCTGGATGTCGCTCATGGCTCGATGATAGGACGGTCATGACATCGGGTTCGTGTCTGCGAGTGGGCGACGCTGCGTAGCAGTCCGTCGTGGATGGGACTAGTACTGATGGGCCCCTCCCATCTGCTCCCCACTACACCCAACATGGGCGCAGCCAGTCCGCCGTACGGGACCTGAACCGATTCCGATGCACACCAAGTGTCACGCACGAACCGAGTTCGCGCCGTGACCGAACCCCGCCTCTGCCCGAGCTGCCATCGTGAGAACGCGCCCGACGCACTGTTCTGCGTCGCGTGTGATGCGTTGCTGCCGCTCGACAGCGCGACGTTGGCCAGCGGCGGCGGTGAGCACGCGAGCGCGCCCGCGGAGGTCCTGCGCTGCCCGAGCTGCCTGACGCGCAACACGGCCGACCAGGTCTACTGCTGGCGCTGCCTGCATGAGTTGCACGCTTCCGACCTGCTGTCCGACGTCTCACCGCGGCCGCTCACAGCAGCCCTGGCCAAGGCTGCCAACACGCACGTCATGACCCCCGTGCCAGAGGTGTCGCCCTTCGAGCCGACGGCGAACCTCGACGAGAAGCCCGAGCCGGAGCCGGAGGCTGAACGCGAGCCCGAGGCTGAACGCGAGCTCGAAGCCGAGCCTGCGTCAGTACCAGATCCAGAGCCAGAGGCGGAGCCGGTGGCCGCGCTGGCCGCCTCGGTACCGCTCGAGGAAGAGCAGACGGCACCGGAGCCGATCACCCCGCTGGTGCTCCCGGCTCCCACGACGCCTCCGGAAAGCGTCTCGCTGATGCCCACCTTCACCGCGGCCGCGACCATCGAGCACGACCGAGCGCAGCAGCGCCGTGTACGCCTGGGCTCCGTCGCGGCGGTGGTCGCACTTGCCGCTGTGGGAGCCTTCGCGGCCGCCTGGATGATCGGATCCAACGATGACTCCGCGCCGGTGACGGCCCTCGCCACAGCGACGCCCAGCGTCGAGATCACGCTCGTCCCTGAAGCCTCGACCGTCCCGGTTGCGGCCAACATCGATCCCGACCTCCTGGAGAGCGGCCAGCCGACGCCCGAGCCGACACCAGAGCCGACGCCCGAGCCGACACCCGAGCCGACGCCCGAGCCGACACCCGAGCCGACGCGCCGACGCCCGAGCCGACGCCCGAGCCGACGCCCGAGCCGACACCCGAGCCGACGCCCGAGCCCACACCCGAGCCGACGCCCGAGCCCACGCCCGAGCCGACGCCGGAACCGACGCCCGAGCCCACGCCCGAGCCGACGCCCGAGCCCACGCCCGAGCCGACGCCGCGAGCCCGACGCCCGAGCCCACGCCGGAGCCGACGCCCGAGCCGACACCGGAGCCGACGCCCGAGCCCACACCGGAGCCGACGCCCGAGCCCACGCCCGAGCCGACACGCCCGAGCCGACACCGGAGCCGACGCCCGAGCCCACGCCCGAGCCGACGCCCGAGCCCACACCGGAGCCGACGCCCGAGCCCACGCCCGAGCCCGACGCCCGAGCCGACGCCCGAGCCGACGCCCGAGCCGACGCCCGAGCCGACGCCCGAACCGACGCCCGAGCCGACGCCCGAGCCGACGCCCGAGCCGACGCCCGAGCCGACGCCCGAGCCGACGCCCGAGCCGACGCCCGAGCCGACGCCCGAGCCGACGCCCGAGCCGACGCCCGAGCCCACGCCCGAGCCGACGCCCGAGCCGACACCCGAGCCGACGCCCGAGCCGACGCCCGAGCCGACACCCGAGCCGACAGCGACGATCTTGGTGGCGGAGCCCGTGGCCGGAATCGCGTGTGCAGACTCGGAGATCTCCACCGCGGACCAGCGCGACGGTGTCGTGGTGGCCCAGCTCTGCGAGCCTGCTGACGAGACGGTCGGCCAGCTCTCGTTGCAGACGTTCCAGGATGCCAGCGGCCTTCGTGACGCCTGGCAGGCGGACGCCGCGACCACGGTGGAGTTCACGCCAGCGGAGGACGCGTGTGCCAATGCGACACCCGGTTCGGACAAGTGGGGCTTTGGCAACATCTCCTGCGGCGTCGCCGACGGCAAGGCCCGCATCAGCTGGACGGACACCCGGTCCGACTCACTCGGCGTGGTCGAGCGAGACGATGCGGACGTGGCCGCCCTCTACGAGTGGTGGCGAACCAACGCCCGATCGCTCGGGCGCCAGATCGACAAGCCTGCAGCCCCGCGGGCCAAGCCAGACTCGGCCAAGGTGACGCCCGAGCCTCGCAAGCTCGTGCGGGTCCCCGGCAAGCCCGGCAACGCCACCTGTGCTGCTTCGATCGCTCCCATCCCCGACAACTTCGACCGCACGTGGCGGATCACCAAGGTCAACTTCAAGAACGAGAGCGGCTACGAGCGAGTCGTCCTGCAGATGGCGCGGACCGGCAAGAACCGTTCCAAGACGCCGACCCGGACGACCGTCTCCCGCATGAGCGTGAACAAGCTCCGCGACGCCTACCCCAAGGCCCCCAAGCCCAACAAGGGCAAGGTCGCGATCGTCCTCGGGATCGATGGCATCGACGACGCACCCACCCTCTTCAACTTCAAGCCCAGCAGCCTCGACTACGTCAAGCAGCTCTCCCTCTTCAAGAGCAACGGCGGCTATACGACGGTGATCGCGGCCCCGGAGGGGATCTGCTATCAGGTGCGTATCCCGATCTGGAGCGCTGCGGCCACGGGCAGTGAACGCAGGGCGGAGATCTTCATCGACCTCAAGCCGCGGTAGTCACGGGAGCCGGTGGGAGATCGGCGCCACCGCCGGATAGACCTCGCGATAGCGCCCGTACAGCTCCGAGTAGGCCGCGTGGCGCGTCGGATCCGGCTCGTACGTGTCGGTGAGCTCCAGGAAGCGCTCCGCACCCTCGGCCGCAGAGGGCCACAAGCCGGCTCCGGCACCCGCCAGGAGGGCGGCCCCGAACGCGGCCGCCTCGGTGATCCGCGGCGTGATGACGGGGATCCCCGTGATGTCCGCCTTCAGCTGGAGCCAGAGCCTCGATCTCGCGCCGCCCCCGATGGCCCGCAGCACGTCGATGTCCACTCCCCCATCGCGCAGCAGGTCAAGGTTCAGTCGCAGCTCGTAGGTCAGGCCCTCGAGGATGGACTTGGCCAGGTCGGTCCGCGTGGTGGAGAAGGTCAGGCCCAGGATCGCGCCCTTGGATGCGGTGTCGAAGGTGGGAGTACCCGCGCCGGCGAAATGCGGCAGGGTCAGCAGCCCCGTCGGCTCCAGAGAGGCGCCCTCGAGGATGAGGTCGTAGGCGTCAGCACCCGAGTCGGTGGCGCGAGCCAGCTGCGGCTCGCAGAAGCCATCGCGGAACCAGCGCAGGGCGAGCCCACCGCTGTGGTTCAGGGTCATGGCCAGGAACAGCGCTGGCACTGTCGCCCGATAGACGCTGATGTTGCCGTCGTAGAGCGGCTTCGACACGACCGGCGACCCCAGAGCGACCTCGACCACCTCCGCGGTGCCGGTCGAGACCATCGCCAGTCCGGGCCGGGTGAGGCCCACGCCGAGCGCCCCGCAGGCCTGGTCGTGACCGCCGCCACGACCCGGGGAGCCGACGCCAACCCCAGTCGCTCGGTCAGCGCAGGCGAAAGGCGGCCGACCGGCGTCCCCGAGGGCACGACCTCGGCGAGGCGGTCAGACGAGAGCTCGAGTAGGTCAAGGATCTCGGCCGACCATGTGCCCGCGTGGAGGTCGTAGAGCTGCGTCCGCGAGGCCAGGCACGAGCTGATGGCGGCCTGGCCCGTCATGCGCGCGATGAGGAAGTCCTCGACCAGCAGGAAGCGGTCGGCGGTGGCCCAGATGTCAGGCTCATGCTCGCGCATCCAGAGCAGCTTGGGCAGCGTGTTGACGGTGTGGATGGGCATGCCCGTCCGCTCGAAGAGCGCCTGCGCCCCGAAGCGCTCGTGGAGCCAAGCGTTCTGAGCATCGGTGCGCGTATCCATGCCCAGGATCGTCGGTCGCAAGGGTCGCAGCGCGGCGTCGACAGGCGTGACGGCCTCACCGTGGACCGAGAGCCCGATGGCCGCCACCTCGTCCACGCCGGCGGCGGCGATCGCCTCCGACATCGACTCCAGCGCGAAGGCCCAGACGGCCTCGATGTCCTGCTCCGCCCACGTGGGACGGGGCAGGTCCACGGGGTACTCGCGACTGGCGCTCGCGAGCAGCGACCCGTCGGCATCGAACACGACGGCCTTGCAGCCAGTGGTGCCGACATCGAGCCCGATGAGAGCGGTCATGCAGGAACGGCTCCGTGAGCCAGTGCGGCCTGGTACATGACCTCGATGCGATCGGGCGAGACGTCGGGCTGGATGTTGTGCGCGGCGCAGAAGACGTAGCCGCCGCCCTTGCCCAGCGTCTCGATGCTGTAGTCCACTTCGCGACGGATCTCGTCATGGGTCGCTCGGGGCAGGACCTGCTGCACATCGATGCCGCCGCCCCAGAAGGCCAGCTCGGTGCCGAACTGCCGCTTCATCTCCGCGATGTCCATCTTTGCCGCGCTGCGCTGGATGGGATTGAGCGCGTCCACCCCGCACTCGATGAGATCGGGGAGGAGGTCGAAGACGGAGCCACAGCTGTGCATGAAGACCTTCGCGTCCGTCTCGCTGTGGATGAAGTCGTACAGCTCCTTCAGGTACGGCTTCACGTCAGCACGGAACATCTCAGGCTTGATCCAAGGGGCCTTCTGCGTGCCCAGGTCATCGCCCTGTGCGACCACCTGCACGTACGGCTCCACCTGCTGCAGGAAGAGATCCCACAGCTGGATGTCCGTCTGGGTGATCTTGTCGAGGATGGCGTGGGCCATGTCGCGGTTCCAGTAGAGGTCCATGCAGAACTGCTCGTAGCCGCGCATGAAACAGGCGCCCTCGAACGGCCCCAGGCACATGATGTCAGCCACGACCGCGTAGTCGGTCTCCTCGAAGAGACGGCGCGCCTCCTCGCGCACGCCGGCCACGCGCCCCGGGTCGTAGGGGTCGGGCCACTGTACGGACTCGAGGTCGCTCGGCCGCTCCAGGTCGGCGAAGGGACGCTCGACCACGTCGTAGTAGAAGGAGGCCTTCTGCCAGGTCAGGTCGTACTCGTCGACGAAGCGGTCGCCCGGCAGCTCCCTGGTCTCGAACGACCACGGCCCCTTGAGGTGGACCGCCCGGGCATCGGCGTCGTAGCGCTGCAGCAGGTCGTCGCGCGGGTAGACGGTGTCCATCTGTCGATGCGAGATGTCAGGCTCCGGGTCGGGCGGCAGGCCCAGGTGCTCGAGCAGGTTCTGGTAGGCGATGCGGGTGGCAGTCGTGACGATGGTGGACCCCAGGTCGATCGGCACGCGATCGGTCTCCTGATGGCTCAGCGCCGCCACGACGCGCTCTCGATGGTTCACGTCACCCTCCCTGAGTGCTCGTTGACCTCGTTCGGACCCGCCCGCGCCGCCGCTAGGACGGGGCGGGCGCGGGTCTCGCTTCGGGTGGGCTCGAATCTCCCTTGTCCACGCGGATGTTGCGGCGCTCGAGGCGCGCCAGCAGGCGCATGCGCTGGGCGTCTACGAAGACGGCGAAGAAGATGACCGAGGCGGCGACCATGTCCTGCAGGTAGAGGTCGACCTGCAGGTAGACGAGGCCGGTGGAGATCATCTGCACCAGGAGCACGCCGATGATGGTGCCCGGGAAGACGGCGCCCACACCGCCGAAGAGGCTGGTGCCACCGAGGACGGCGGCGGCGATGGCACGGAACTCCACGCCTTCCCCGATGCCGGCGCTGACGCTGCCCTGCTGGCTGATGGCGATGACCCCCGCAAGCGAGGCGCAGAAGCCGCTGATGACATAGACCGAGCCGGTCAGGCGCACGACGTGGAGGCCAGCCTTCATGGCTGCCTCGCGGTCGTTGCCCATGGCGTAGATCTGCCTCCCCATGGGCGTGAAGCGCAGGAACACGACCGCCGCGATGACCACCAGCGTGAGCACGACCACCGGCAGCGGGATGCCAAAGACGTCCGTGGCCGCATAGGCCATCTCCGGCGGCAGGATGAACTGGCGCGATTCGGTCAGCAGCAAACCGATGCCGCGACCGACCGTGAGCGTGGCTAGCGTGGCCACGAAGGGCACGAGCCCGACCTTGGCGATGAGGAAGGCGTTGACGAAGCCCCAGGAGGTGCCGGCCACGATACCGGCGAGGATGGCCACGATGTAGTTGACGTCCTGCTGCAGGAGCGTGCCCACCACGGCCGCGGTGATGTACATCGTGGCGCCGACCGACAGGTCGATGCCGCCGGTCAGCAGCACCGCCGTCATGCCCACCGCCAGCAAACCCACGAAGGCTGAGGTCTCGACGATGTTGGAGAAGTTGTCGAGCCGGAAGAAGCGCTCGTCGAGGAGGCTGAAGAGCACGAACACGAACACGAACAGGATCAGCGGCATGTTCCGCAGGACCGGCATGGTCAGTCGGTTGTTGCTCATGCCACCTGCTCCCGGAAGGCCGCGCGGAGGATGGTCTCCCGGTCGAAGTCAGCTCGCTCGAACGAACCGAGCACCTCCCCTTGGCCCATGACCATGATCCGATCGCACATGCCTTCGAGCTCCTCGATCTCGGAGGAGATGAAGAGCACAGCGGTCCCCCTCGCCGCGATCTGGTCGATGATCTCGTAGATCTCGTACTTGGCGCCCACGTCAACGCCGCGAGTGGGCTCGTCGATGATGAGGATGCTCGGCTCGGTCATGAGCCACTTGCCCAGCACCACCTTCTGCTGGTTGCCACCGGAGAGGCCCTTGGCCTCGTTGCGGAAGGCGTCGTTGACCTTGATGCTGAGGATCTCCACCGTCTCCTTGACCGACTTGACCATGGCGCTCGAACGCACGCGCTTGAGCCAGCGGGTGGTGTAGTCGGGCAGGGCCGCGAGCGCGAGGTTGTCGGAGACCGTCGCCTCCATCATCAGACCCTCCTCACGCCGGTTCTCTGTCACGAAGGCCATGCCGCCCTTGATGTTGCGCGTCGGTGAGAGCTTCTCGGCCGGCGTGCCGTCGATGAGGATCTCGCCCTCGTCGAAGTCCTCCAGTCCAAAGATGATCTCGGCCAGCTCGGAGCGCCCGGACCCCATCAGGCCGAAGACACCCAGGATCTCGCCCTTGTGCAGCTGCAAGTCGATCCGATGGCTGATACCGGCCTTCGAGAGGTTCCGCACCTCGAGCTTCAGCTCGTCGGTCGGTGGCGCCGTCCGCTCGGGATAGAGGTGCGCGATGTCACGGCCGACCATCGAGCTGATCATGCGGTCGATGGTGAACTCGTCCCTGGGGCCGGTGACCACGAGGTTGCCATCGCGCAGGACCGCCACGGCATCGGACAGGCGCATCACATCGCCCAGGATGTGGCTGATATAGATGATGGTCTTGCCATCGTCGTGAAGCCGGCCGATGAGGTCGAAGAGGCGGTCGGTCTCGCGCTTGGTGAGCGAGGTCGTGGGCTCGTCGAAGATGATGATGGCCGCGTCCATGGCCAGTGCCTTGGCCACTTCCACCAGCTGTCGCTCACCGGGCGCCAGCCGCTCCACCGCCATGTCCGGCGAGCGGTCGAGGTCGACCATGGCCAGGTATTCCCGCGCGCGATTGTTGAGGTCGCGCCGGTTGAGCAGCGGCAGGCGTCCGGCCGTGGGGAAGTCGCTGATGAAGAAGTTCTCGGCGATGGACAGGTTGGTGAAGAGGTTCAGCTCCTGGTGGATGAAGGCGATGCCGGCGGCATCGGCGTCACCGGGGTCTTCGGGCTGGTACGCCTCGCCGTTGAGCAGCATCTGCCCGGAGGTCGGTGGGACCACCCCACCGAGGATGTTCATCAGCGTGGACTTGCCGGCACCGTTCTCACCCACCAATCCGATGGTCGTGCCGCGTTCGACGTCGAGGTCGATGCCGTTGAGCACTGGCACCCCGAAGAAGGCCTTGTGGATGTCCTTGAACTGGAGGATCAGATCACTCATCGTCACGGTCCCTCACGCCTGCTGCAGCGCCAGGCGCCGGCGCACGACGTCGAGCAGGGCGGCCAGCAGGATGACCGAGCCCTTGACGATGGCCACGTAGAAGTAGGGCACGTTGAGCAGTGACAGGGCGTTGCTCAGGAGGACCAGGAAGACCACACCGAAGACCGTCCACATGATCTTGCCGCGCCCGCCGAAGAGGCTGGTGCCGCCGATGACGACCGCGGCGATGATGTCGAGCAGCAGCGGCTCGCCCAGCGTCGGCCGGCCCTGCTGCACGCGGGCGGTGTAGATGATCGAGGCCGCGGCGGCACAGACGCTGCTGAAGATGTAGGTGGCCACGATGACCTTCTTGACCGGCACGCCGGAGACAAGTGCTGCCCGCGGGTTGTTGCCGATGCTGTAGAGCCAGCGACCGAAGATGCTGCGCGAGAGCACGAGGTGGGCCACCACCGCGATGCTGATGGCGATGACCATGGCGACGGAGAAGAACTCCAGGTCGCTCAGCACCGGCAGCGCGAAGTCGTCGCCGATGACGCTGAACGCGTCCGGCAGATCGATGATGTTCTCGGACTTGACCAGGTAGATGGCAAGAGCAGCGACGAACATCGACGTCACGAGCGTCACCATGAACGGCGGGATCCGCCCGAAGGCCACGGCCACCCCGTTGAAGGCGCCGATGATCAGACCCACCAGCAGCATGGCGATGATGGCCACCGGGATGCCGACGGCGCTGTCGTGCAGGATGGCGCCTTCCTCGAAGAGCATCAGGTCCCACAGCGGGCTCTTGCGGAACACGATGGGCTGGACCGACTCAGCGATGAAGGCCGCGCCGACGACGCTCGAAAGTGAGACCACGGCACCCTGCGAGAGGTCGATGCCGGCGATGATGAGCACGAAGGTCTGCCCCACCGCGATCACCAGCAGCGGCCACATGTTGGAGAGCAGGTTGCTGATGTTGCGCGGCGTCGCGACCGTGGGCGACAGGATGTACAGGCCCACGAACATGGCGATGCAGAGATAGAGGATCAGGTACTCCGACATGAGGATGCGCTTGCCGAAGTTGGCAGCCCGCTCCATGCCGGACGGCTGCGTCGGGGCTGCGGCCGTCATCGGTCCCGGTCTCCGCTGTCAGTCGTTCGCTCGTTCATCGTGTCCCGTGTCAGAGGGCGGTGGTGGCGGGTCCCGTCGAGCGGGACCCGCCGGGCGGAAGGGCCAGGCCGAAGCCCACCCCTTCCGCATCAGGTCCCGATTACGGGTTGTAGTCGGGGTCGGCCAGCAGGATGCAGCCCCACATGTCCATCTCACGCTCGGCAAGGTTGCCGGCGGTGAGAGCGAACCCGGGGTCGTCCAGCCAGGCGTCGGGCTGGGTGTCGCCGGCGGCGATGGCCTCCAGGAGGGCATTGAGCATGAGCTCGGCCTCGAGGTAGAGGTCCTGCACGCCGGTGGAGTCCACGAAGCCGTCCTTGATCTGGCGGCAGGCGTTGACGTCGCCGTCAAGACCAGCCATCAGGACGTGGTTGGGATCATCACGGGTGACCCACTTGCCCAGCGGCTCGAAGACGCCCTTGATGGTCGGGAACAGGAAGTCCGACGAGGTGAACAGGAAGTCGATGTCGGGGTTGGCGGCGACGGCTGCCTGCAGGTTGGCCTGCGCGGTGGCGGCGTCCCAGTTGGTCGGAACCTCGATCGGCTCGCCGAAGAACTCCGGGTCGGAGTTGATGACGTCGTAGAAGCCCTCGTAGCGGCCGACGGCGTTGGGGTCACCCAGGTCACCGACCATGATGAGCGGCGTCACGCTCTCCTTGCCCATCTCCTTGGCGACGTCGTAGATGTACTGGACGGCGTCGCGGGCGATGGTGCGGTTGTCCGCCTGGACGACGATGGCCGCGCCATCCTCACCCTGCGGTGGGCGGTTGAAGATGCCGATGGGGATGTCAGCCGCGTTGGCCTCTTCGATCAGCGTGAGGGCGATCGAGCCATCCTTGGGGATGACGAAGATGCCGTCCACGCCCTGCGCGATGCAGTCGTTCAGTAGCTCCAGCTGCGAGTTCGCATCCGGGCCGTAGCGCTCGAGGACGTTGTGGCCCTGGGCCGCCAGCGTCTCGGTCATGGCCTTGTGGCCGGCCAGCCAGAACTCGGTCTCGAGGTCCTCGTGGATGAAGCAGATGTCGAAGCTCTCACTATCCTGAGCCACGACGGGCACAGCAGACAGCGCGAGTGTTGCGACGGCGGCGAGCCCGATGGCTCCCTTGAGATTGCGCATTCCTGATTTCTCCTCCAGATCAGTGATGTAGACGTCTCCTGACTCTCCCTTTACGCCTTCAGCACCTCCCGTCTTCGCTACACATGTCGGAAGACCTCCCAGTCGAGGTAGTTCTCGAGCGCCTCGGCCACGGCGTCCGCGGTGTGCGCGGGACTCATGGCGCAGTGGTGCTCGAAGCCGACCTTGCAGATGAGCTTCAGCAGCGGCTGGAAGTTGGGGATCTCCACCACCGCGCGCGAACCGAAGGTGTCGAGCGGGTCGTCGAGGAACTGCCCCTCCGCCACGTAGGCCTTGCACTTGCCGTTGACGTCATCGGTGCTGATGCGCGCGATGGTCAGCGGCGCCGCCGGAGCGCGGCCGTTGATGGCGCCGTAGACGTTGTCGTTGCCGAGGGTGGTCCCGAGCACGTCGGCGATCTGCATCTCGGCCTCGCCTTCGGGGTAGAAGTTGAGCGGCCAGTTGCCGCAGTGGAAGAGGACGCACTTGTCGGGGTCCTCCCCGTAGTTGTTGTTGAGGTCGACGATGGCGGCCGGCTGCTCGGCGGCCAGCTGCAGGGCGTACATCGAGGCCAGGCCCGTGATGTCCGTCTCGCAGGCAGACGGCATGAGCTTGTTGCTCATGATGCTCATGAGCGTGCAGACGTTGACGCCGTAGTTCTCCTGCAGCGAGCTCCAGCACTGCATGGCCGTGGCGTTGAGGTCGTTCTCCGCCATCCAGTCGTCGACGACCACGCCCAGCTTGGCCATCTTCACGAGCTTCTCCGGCGGCACCGTGGGATGGGGCATGTGGGCCCGGATCTCATCCAGCTTGGCCACCGTCTTGGCGTCGTCGTCGGAGAGGCGGTTGGCGTTGCCGAAGACCTCGCTGAAGTCGATGACGCTGACGGCGATGCCGCTGGCCTCCAGCAGCTTCTCGCTGTAGCGCACGGTCTTGAAGGCATCCGGCCGCGTGCCGATGGCGCCGAGACGGGCGTGCTTCATGCCGTTGGCGACCTTGCACACGCGCACGAACTTGTCGAGGTCAGCGCGGAAGGCGTCCGACTGCACCGGCACCGTGTGGGTCTCGGTCAGCGAGTACTTGAAGCCGTACTGGCGCAGGTCGCTGGAGACGGAGATCTTGCCGCAGAAGGCGTCACGCCGGCGGTCGAGGGTGAAGGCCGTGACGTCGTCGGGGTAGGCCTGCAGCAGGATGGGCACATCGAGGCCGGACAGCCGCATCGTGTCCGCCACGCCCTTCTCGTCGCCGAAGTTGGGCAGCACCACCAGCACGCCTTCGATGTCCTTGCGTCGCTGGTCGAAGAGGTCCGCGCAGACCTGCGCCTCGCGCCAGGTCTCGACGCCGCCGAGCTTGGTGGCCTCGGCGTCGAGGATGACGGCCTCGAGGTCCATCTCCTCGAACAGGGACAGCACGTCCGCGCGTGCCTCGGTGACCAGTGCATCGGGGAAGAAATCGCGGTTCCCGACGATCACTCCCAGGGTTGCTCGTGCCATGTCTCTCCTCCTTGGCCTCTTCTCTTCAGTCGGTGGCTAGCTGATCGATGGCTGCAAGCAGCTCGGGCTCGGTGATCGCACCCTGCGACCACTGGTCCTGCAGCTGCCGCAGGCTGTAGACGGTGGACGGCTTGATCTCGACGTCTGCGGCGGTGATGGGCGTGTCCATGGCCACGGGACGGGTCACCGTGGCGCCGGCCGCCAGGCCGATGGGCAGCAAGGCCTCCGCCTGCGCGACCTCGTAGCTGTCGATGAGGCTGTAGTAGGCCGTGCCGCCGATGGCGTCGAGCGTGTCGCCGACCGCCAGGTCACGCTTGGCCACGGCGAAGACCTCCGAGGTCAGCCGCTCCAGCGGGACCATGTTCGACTGGCGACGGATGGCCAGCATCGCGCAGGTCAGGGGGACCTCGATGCTGCACAGGTGGAAGGGACGGAAGAGCGTGTAGTAGGGCCCATCGCCCATGTCGCGCAGGACCATGGCCTCGCGCAGGCGCGGGTGGTCGGTGTGGACGATGAGGAAGACGCCGGGCGCGACCGCTCCGATGCCGTAGTCGACGACACCCATCCGACCCAGCACGCCTCCATCGTCCTGCAGGCGGAAGACCTCGTGGAGGTGGTCACGGTCGGTCTGCGGGCCGTGCATGCCCCGCACGTCGGGCACGAGGCCCGTGGCGTTGGAGACCGCGGCCATCTCGATCATGGTCTTGGAGCCATCCACGAACTCGACCAGCATGTTGGGCGAGAGACCTCGGCGGGCGGCTTCAGCCTGCACCGCCGGGTCGGTCGGTGTGGAGTGGCGGTCGAGGGGGTTGTTCTTGCCCTTGCCCGCAGCCACGACGGTGAAGCCCATCGACTCGGCCAGGTCGTAGAGCTCCATGCAGGCGGCCGGCTCGTCACCGGCGGCGAGCGCGTAGAGCACGCCCTTCTGCTTGGCGTACCAGTTCAGCAGCGGGCCCACGGTGATGTCGGTCTCGACGTTCATCATGGCCAGGTCCTGGCCGTTGCGTGCCGACAGCAGCGCGGCGCGGGTGCCCACTTCGGGCACGCCCGTCGACTCGAGCATGACGTCGACGGTGCGCATGGCCGTGATCACGCGGTAATCCGAGACGGCCACGTACTTGCCGGCGTCCACCGCCGCGTCCGCCTCGGCCGGGGTCGCGGCCTCCACGACGTCGCCTTGCACCTGGCCGATGCGGTACGCGTCGCGTGCCCGCCCGAGTTCGAGATCGGCGGTCGCGACCACGCGCACGCCCTGCATCTCATGCGTCGTGGCCACCACGTCGGTCCCCATCTGGCCGGCGCCCACGAGTCCGACCCGCACAGGGCGTCCCGCGGCCTCGCGCTCCTTGAGCTCTGCGTTCAGTCCGATCACGTCAGGCCTCTCTCCCCTCGCCGATCTCGACCATCACCTTCAGGGCCTCGCCGGCCGCGACCGTGCGGAAGACCTGCTCGACCTCGTGGAGCGGGAAGGTGTGGGTCACGATCAGGTCAGGGTCGATCTGTCCACGCTCGAGCAGCTGCAGTGCCCGCAGGTGGTAGTCGGGGTGGTAGCTGAACGAGCCGATGACCCGGATCTCGTCGTAGTGGATGCGGTTGGCATCGAGCTCGGTCATGGGCGACGCCTTGGGCAGGCCTCCGAAGAGGACCACGGCGCCCTTCTTGCGCACGGCCTCCACGGCCTGCTGGTGGGTCGCGGCGACGGGGTTGGCGCAGATGGCGCTGTCGGCGCCCAGGCCGTCCGTGAAGGCCCTCGTCTCAGCCACCACATCCTGCTGACGAGGGGTCGAGCAGGAGGTCCGGCTTGAAGCGGCGCGGCCATCTCGCGGCGCAGGGCATTGGGCTCGCTCAGGATCACGCGCGCACCGCGCAGGTGGGCGATGGCGGTGTGCAGGCAGCCGATCGGCCCGGCGCCCATGACCAGGACGGTGTCGCCGAGCCTGGTGCCGATGTCCTGGTGACAGGCCTGCACGGAGCTGAGCGGCTCACCCAGCGCGCCCTGGGTCCAGCTCAGGGCTGCCGGCATCTTGTGGATGGTGCCGCCCGCGAGCGCATGGGCCGGCAGCACGCAGTATTCGGCCAGCCCGCCCATGAAGCCGGGGGTGATGCCGATCATGGTCATGTCGTCGCAGAGGTTGAAGAGCCCGACGCTGCAGTACCAGCACTTGAGGCAGTGCACATCCGGCGCGACCGCGAGGCGATCGCCCACGGCGTAGTCGATGACCTCTGAGCCGACCGCCACGACCTCGCCCGCGAACTCGTGGCCGGGCACGGTGATGCCGCCGCCAGCCGGGCCTTCCTTGTAGCGACGCAGGTCGGAGCCGCACACGCCACACGCTCGCACCTGCAGCAGCACGCCATCCACGGGGCAATCCGGGACGGGCAGGTCGACCAGCTCGATGGTCTCGGGGCCGGTCAGCTGTGCGGCTTTCACGAGCTCTGCTCTCCTTGATCTTGTGGCCGACGGCACCGCCGGGATGGGTCTCGCCGAAGTCGTCGACGGAATAGCCGCGCAGCTCCAGCAGGGCCACGCAGATGGCGTCGCAGAAGGCTGCGTTGAAGAGCGAGCTACCGGTGGCCACCATGCCGAAGGGGTCCACGCCCTCCGGCGCGGTCACGTGCAGCACGATGTCAGCCAGGCGGGCCAGGCTGGACGCCGGCTTCTCGGTGATGGCCACGACCGTGGCGCCGCGCTTGCGGGCGATGCCGGCGAGGAAGATGACCTCCGTCGTCTCGCCACCCTTGCTCAGGCCGATCCAGACGTCGCCCTCGGCCACCGCGCCGGAGGCTCCGTGCTGGCTGTCGCCGGGGTGCAGGAACAGCGCCGGTGTGCCCACGCAGCTGAGCAGGTGGGCGAAGCGCAAGGCCACCGCGTGCGAGGTGCCCGAGCCCGACACGAGGACCTTGCCCTCGCACTCGAGCAGGGCCTGCACCGCCTCGACGAAGGTCTCGTCGAGCTGGCCGGCGACGCTCGCTACGGCAGCGCTCTCGCGCTCGATGACCTCGATGCCCAGCTGGCGCACGGCAGCACGAGTCCATCACGCGTTCTCCAGCAGCTTGCCGGCCGTGACCGAATCGGTGATGAGCACGTTGATGAGCTGGCCCGCGAGCGCGGCACGGATGGCGGCCACCTTCTGGGGACCACCGGAGACGCCCACGACCTTGGGCACCCGCTTGATCTGCTCCAGGGTCATGCCGATGATGCGGTCGTTGATCTCCGACTCGATGCACTCGCCCGCAGCGTCGTAGTAGCGCAGCGCGATGTCACCGACGGTGCCCTTGCGCAGCAGGTCGTCCAGCTCTGCCCGGCTGATGATCGAGCCGTCACGCATGGTCACCGAGTCGGTGGTCGGCGCGCCGATGCCGACGAAGGCGATGTCGAGGTCATCGAAGGCCTCCACGGCGCGCTGTACATGCACGTCGGCGAGGAGCGCCTTGCGCGTGCGCTGGTCGGCGACGATGCCCGGGACCGGCAGCAGGGTCAGGCGGCAATCGAGCGCGCGCGCCATGGTGCGGCACAGCTCGGTGGCGTGGACCTCGGCATCGGGCTGGCCGATGCCGCCGATGATCTGCACCACCTCCGCGTCGGGGAAGCGGCTGCGAAGCCATGCCCGCGACCATGTACCGCAGGGTGTCGCCCCAGCACATGCCGATGGTGCTGCGGCTGGAGATGACGCGGGTGACGTAGCCGGCGGCGGCGCTGCCGACGGCCCGGCTGACCTGGCCCTGGGAGTCGCCCGGCTGAGCGCCGACGACCATCGCCTCCTGCAGTCCGAAGCGCTCCTGCAGCCCGCTCTCGAGGTCGATGAAGAGGTCGTCGGGCTCGACCACGGTGATCTGCACGACGCCCGTCTCGCGAGCCTGGGCCATGAGCCGGGAGACCTTCGACCGCGACAGGCCAAGGCGCTCGGTGATGGCGTCCTGGTTGAGGCCGTCCTCGTAGTAGAAGCGGGCCACCTTGACCAGCAGGCGCAGCTCCTCGTTCGTCGGTTTCGATGCCATCACGCTGAAAGAAATCCCACTAGTGAGAATATTCTCAGGCACCCTAGCATGGTGGGCAAGCCAGCGTCAACCGATTCGCGCAAACGAATGCATGGACGCTGGCGCTACCAGCCGACGCCGGGAATGGCGTAGCCGTTGGGGTACTCGGGGCTGAGCTGCCACTCGGCGATGCGCTCGGCCAGCTTGAGGACGGCCAGGCCGTCCTCGGCCGAGCGGTCCGCCGAGGGCACCATGGGCGCGCTCTCGATGGTGCAGTAGCCCGTGTAGCCGGTCTTGATGAGGGCGCGCATGACCGCGTTCCAGTCGGTCTTGCCGTAGCCGGGCGTGAGCGAGTTGGAGTCGCGGAAGTGCCCGTGCCAGAGATAGGGCTGGGCGTCCATCACGGCCTCGTACGAGCCCAGCTCCTCGAGGTTGACGTGGAAGAAGTCGAGCTGGATGCCGATGTTGTCGCGGCCGGTGAGCTCGATGATCCGCTTGTGGTTGGAGGCGGTGTTCACGAACTTGCCCATCTCGAGGTGGTTCGTGGCCTCGAACACGAGCTTGATGCCGCGAGTCCTCGCGTGGTCGCTCATGCGCTGCAGCGACGCCACGGCCACGGCCGTGGCGTCGTCCACGTTGGCGGCGGTGATGGGCGCATGGACGGCGGTGGCCAGGGTCACCGACATGGCGCCCAGCTCGGCCGCGAAGTCGATGGTGCTCCTTGGTCTCGCTGACCGCCAGCTCGGCCGTCTCCGGCTCGGTCAGGGTCTTGAAGTCGGGGGAGTAGGGGTCCCACATCTCGCCCCAGCACTCGTTGACGTTGGAGACCTCCAGGCCGAAGTCCGCCGTCAGCTGCTTGTGCCTGGCGAGGTAGTCCTCCATCGAGACGCCCAGGCCGTAGCGACCCTTGGGCGGGCAGATCTCGATGGCGTCGTAGCCGCAGCGCGTGAGCCGCTCATAGGTCAGGTGCGGCTTGAGGTAGGCCTCCTCCTGCCCGAAGGTGAGCTGGAAGTAGCTGTACTTGAACGGGGTTCGCGTGGTCGACATCGGGGCTCCCTCCTCCATGTCGCCCGGAACGGCTCAGTCCTCGGGCGGGTAGACCTTCTCCGGTGGATGACGGCGCGCCGGCCGCTGGATGAGCTCGAGGGTCACGCCGTACACCGCCTCGGTGTCGATGTAGGCGTAGTGGCCGTCGCCGTCGGGCCCGAAGCCCGAGCCGTCCATGATCATCTGGAAGCCGGCCGCCTCGGCCTGGGCCAGGGCCTCCGCCATGTCGTCGACGAGCACGCCCAGGTGCTGGATGCCGAAGCCGTGCTCCTGCACGAAGTCGGCATAGACCGTGGGCCCCTCCACCATCTCGATGAGCTCGATGCGCATCGAACCGAAGTACGAGAGCGCGACACGCATGCGGTACTCGCACGGTTGGCCGTAGTACGACATCTGCGTGCACAGCCCGGTGCCGTAGGTGTAGAAGTGCCAGCCACCGATGCCGAAGGTGCGGTGATACATCTCGACGGTGCGGTCGAGGTCCTTGACCACGAAGGCGATCTGGGCGATGCCGTTGTCGAGGAACGGAAGCGGCGCCTCCGGTCGCGAGCGCAGGCTCTGGGGAGTCCATCGAGCGCCTACCCGTAGAGGGCGTCCTGGAGACGCCGCAGACGGGCCACGAAGGTCGACTCGTCGACGCTCACGTCGTCCTCGGTGATGGTGGCGCCCTTGGCGATGGGTCGCTTGGCGATGGCCCTCGCGCCGATGCCGATGGGTACCGCCTTGGCCGCCCGGGCCTCCGCATAGGTCATGACCTTGCCGTACCAGTCAGGTCCACCGATGCCGTCGAGCGTCGCTCCGGGCTCGATGTCGCGCTTGGCCGTGCACACGACCTCCGCGTGCATCTGCTCGGGGGTGACCGTGACCTCCTGCAGCAGGACCGCCTCGGCCACCGACTGGGGCGTCTCGAGGTCGCACAGGTGGTAGGGCCGGAAGTGCAGGTAGTAGGGCCCGTCCGCGTGGGTGATGAACTTCATCTCCTTGCGGATGCGCTGGTCGTACGAGCGCACGACCGCGAAGACCCCGGGCGCGATGTCGCCGGTGGAGTAGTCCACGCAGCCAGGCTGCGAGAGGATGCCGCCGTCGGCCTCGCGGGATGAAGGTGGAGACGAGCTCGTCGATCTCGACCTTGGGGCCGTGCATGCCGGGCACGTCAGGCACCAGGCCCGGTGGCGTTGGAGACCGCAGCCATCTCCACCATCGTCTTGGTGCCGTCCTTGAAGGCGCTGAGCATCTTGGGGTTCATGCCCTTGGTGGCAGCTTCGGCCACGCAGGCCTCGGGCGTGGCCGCCAGGTCGATGGTGTTGTTCTTGCCCTTGCCCAGGGTCACCACCTCGAAGCCCATCAGCAGCGCCTGCTCCCAGAGCATCTTGAGCACGCCCGGCTCGTCGCCCGAGGCCACGGTGTAGACGGAGCCCATCTTGCGCGCCAGGCGATCGAGGTAGACGCCGATGGTGATGTCGGTCTCGACGTTCATCATGATCACCGGCTTGCGGTTCATGATCGCGTCGTGGGCCACGCGCGCACCCACGTCGGGCACACCGGTGACCTCCACGATGGCCTCCAGGCCTTCGAGCTGAGGCAGGGCCAGGGCGTCAGGCGTGACCACCGCCGACCCTGCGCGGATGCCGTCCTCGGCCGCGTCCAGGTCCTCGGCGACCTCGATCTCCAGCAGCCTCGCGACCCATCTCGCCGATAGGTGGTGAGGCCACGCTGCGGGTCCAGGTCGGCGATGGCAGCGACGCGCATGCCCTCGATGTTGTTGATGGCGTGGGCCAGGCCGGAGCCCATCTGCCCACAGCCGACGATGCCGATGCGGATGGGATCGTCCGCGGCGGCGCGCTGCCTGAGCTTGCTTACGAGCTCCATCGATAACTCCTGTGTGTCACCGGGCTAGCTCGAGCGCAGACGGGCTAGTTCGACGAAGTCCTGGCGCAGGTCCTGGTAGACCTGCTTGAAGAGCGCGAACCGCTCCATGTAGCGCGCGTGCGCCTCCGGGTCGGGCTCCATGGGGTCGATCGTGGTGGCCCAGTCCTTGGCCACGGAGAAGTCGGCGAAGACGCCGGTCGCGACGCCGGCGAGGATGGCGTCGCCATAGGGCGCACCGGCCCGTCGCTCGAGCAGGACCGTGCCCACGTCGAAGACGTCGGTGATGATGCGGCGCCAGAGCACGGACTTGGCCCCGCCCTCGTTGAGCACGAGCGGGTAGTTCACCGTGAGCCCGGCAGCGCTGAGCGTCTCGAAGGAGTGGTAGAGCGCGAAGGCGACGCCCTCCATGGCCGCGCGCACGACGTGGCCCTTGGTGTGGTTGAGCGAGAGCCCGAAGATCACGCCCGGGCGTTGACGTCCCAGATGGGCGTGCGCTCACCCATGAGATAGGGCAGGAACAGCAACCCATCCGCGCCCGGCGGCACGGCCGCGGCCTGCTGGTTGAGGGCGTCGTAGACGTCAGGCCCGCCGGCCCTCTCCTGCTCCAGCTCGAGGGCGGAGAACTCGTCGCGCAGGTAGCGCAGCGTCTGCCCGCCGGTCGTGGTCGTGGGCACCGTGATGTAGGTGTCGTGCGAGTCCACGGTGTAGGGGAAGTTGATCGACGACGCGCCCGACTCGCTGAAGAGGAAGTCGCGCGAGCGGTGGATGATGCCGAAGTTGCCGGCCGTGCCCAGGTTCATCTGGATATCGCCCGGCTCCACGGCGCCGCCCTGCATCCAACCCGCGTTGCAGTCCACCTGGCCACCGGCCACGCTGGTCCCCGGCGCCAGGCCGCACTCGGCCGCGGCGGCAGCGGTGACCTCGCCGATGACGTCTTCGCAGCGACACAGCTCCGGCATCAGCGCCGGGTCGATGCCCATGGCCTCGAGCAGGTCAGTGTCGAAACGCTGGTCGAGGATGTCGTAGACGCCGAAGAAGGGGGCTGCGCTGTAGTGCGCGGTCGATCGACCCGTGAGCTTGAAGTTGATGAAGCCGTCGATGGTCAGGACCTTGGCGATGGACCGGTAGCGCTGCGGGTGGTTGTTCTTCTCCCACAGCACGTTCACGACCACGGGGTGGTCCTCGAGGCGATTGGCCGTGATGGCAAAGATGCGCTCGGCACCGACGTGCTCGCTGACCCAGGCGACCTCGGCGGTGGCCCGCCGGTCCATGAGGTTGTAGGCCCGTGGGAGCGGCTGGCCATCGTGGTCGACCAGGACGACCGAGGGGAGCGCGGAGGAGGTGGCCACGCCCCGGATCTCGGCCGGGTCCACGCCGGTCTCGGCGAGGACCTTTCGGACCAATCGGCAGAAGGCGTCCCAGTAGCGGGGCGCGTCATGCTCCGACCACCCCGGGTGGTCGGTGTAGATGGGGTACTCCTCATAGGCATAGCCGAGCTGCTCGCCCGACGCGTCGATGAGCGCCACCTTGGCACCACCGGTGCCGTAGTCCGCGCCCAACAGGAAGTCAGCCATGAGGGTCCATGATTGTTGGGAATTCTTTCGCTTCTGAGAATATTCCCAGCCACGCTAGCACGGTCCGGGACTGCGAGTCAATGGCGACGGGACCGTGGGCGCAAGGCGCACTGGTAGCCCGGCGACACGCGCGACACCGGGACCGCCCTCCCCTCTCGTGACCAGCACGCAGGTCGATCTGGCTTCCTTGATACCCGCCGCCATCGGCCCCGCGCCGCCGCGCCGCGCGAACGCCGACGCGCTCTGCTCACCACATGAGCGATCTCGACCAGCCTGTGCCCCGATCTGCAGGTCTCGCTCACGCGACGAGCAGCCATGACGCCACTGATCGCGACGCGAGCAGAATCGGCACGTTCGATGTCCGACGCGTCGAGTTTGCTCGCCGGGTGAGCAGCACCCCAACCGTGGTGTCCTGCCGCCTAGGCCACCTCGGCAGGTGCGGCGACGGCCGCGCGGGCGAGCTCGGCCGGCACCACGTCACGGTCAGCGTCTCGCTCCCAGACCGCGTCCGACCAGCGGCTGAGCACGATGGCAACCACGCACACCAGCACACCCGAGACCGCGAACGGCGTGACCGAGCCGTCGTAGGCCGCATCGATGAGCGCGCCGATGAGCGCACCCCCGAGCGTGGCCACCGCACCGATGATGGCGGAAGCGGTGCCCGCCACCCGGCCCATCGGCATCATCGCGGCCGAGTTGACGTTGGGCATGGCGAACGAGTGCGCCACGAGGATGGGCAGGATCGTCAGCAGATAGAGCCAGAACGGCGGATGCCCGTCGAGGGCGATCGCGGCACCGGCGAAGGCCAACGTGGCCACCAGGTACGCGAGCAACGCGTAGCGCACCATCCGGCGTAGCCCGAAGCGATCGATGAGGCGTGGGTTGAAGAGCATGGCCGCGCCGAGCATCAACGATGCTCCGCCGAAGATCGAGCGGGAACCAGCTGCCCAGGCCGAAGACATCGCCGACGATGAGCTCGCGTCGAGGCGATGTACGAGGCGAACCACCCAAAGAGCGCCATCTGCGCGAGCATGAAGCCCATCGCGAAGCGACTGCTGAGGACCAGGCGCCCGGCGGCCACCAGTCGTGGCAGGCGCAGCGGGATGCGTCGCTCCGGCGGGAGGGTCTCAGGCAGTCGGGTCGCCCACAGACCCGTGATCAGGGCGGCCCCGGCGAAGAAGGCGAAGACCCACTGCCAGTCGCCGACCCTGAGCACGGCCGCGCCGACCGAGGGCGCCACCATCGGCACCAGCAGGAAGACGGCCATGATGTAGGAGAGCACCTTCGCCATCTGGTCGCCGCGATAGCGGTCGCGGATCGCGCCCTGGGTGAAGATGCGGATGGCCGCAGCGCCAACGCCGCCCACGAACCGCAGCAGCAGCAGGCCTGGCAGGCTGGGCGCGAAGGCAGCGGCGATGGCGGCCAGGGCGTAGATCGAGAGCCCGATCCAGAGGATGCGCTTGCGGCCGAGCGAATCGGAGAGCGGGCCCCACAGCAGCTGCCCCAGGCCGAAGCCGACCAGGAACACGGTCACCACCGGCGCCACCGCGCTCGAGTCCGGGTCGAGCCCGAACTCCGCCCGCATCTGGCCGAAGGCCGGCAACATCATGTCGATGGCCAGGGCGGTGAGGGCCATGAGCATCGAGATGAGCACGATGAACTCGCGCTTGCCCATCGAGGGACGGGATGTGTCGGAAGGCGTGGTCAAGCGGATCTCCTGGAAGCACCGGCGAGCTCGGCACCTGGACGCGGCTGCCCTGCTTCAAGCATATAGTCTCGCGGGCGATGCGGCCGGAGGGCCGCTTGGCCGCTCCTTGCGTGACTCGAGGCCCCGAGGTGACCCCCTCGGTGGCTGGACGCCTACTCCTCGTCGAGCTCCAGCGGCGTGCCCACCGAACGGCGCGCCGAACGCGCCACGCGCAGGAAGTTGATCACGTGCGAGAACGGCGAGATGTGCGAGCCGGCGTCCTCGTAGATGGTGGGGATGGGCACCCAGTCGATGGTCAACCCGGCCCGGATGGCGTCCGTGATCATCTCGACCTCGAACTCGAAGCCGGCCTCCTGGCTCTCGAGCAGATGCGGCAGCAACGGCCGCGCGATGAGCCGGTAGCCCGACTGGTTGTCCTCGATATGACGGCCGACGGCCCAGCTGAACGTGCGGGTGCCGAGGTTGTTGGCGATCCGCCGCGAGAGCGGCATCAGGCTGAAGTCGCGTCGCCCGATGATCAGTGGCGCCCCGCGCTCATGCCAGGCAGCCAGGAAGTCGGGGGCGCAGGCAGGCTCATGCTGCCCGTCGGCATCGAGCGTGAGCACGGCCTTGGCGCCGGCGTCGAGCGCGTGCCGGAAGCCACGGCGAAGGGCGGCACCCTTGCCCTGGTTCGGTTCCTGTCGCAGGACCTCGGCGCCGGCCGCCCTAGCCACCACCGAAGTGTCGTCGGTCGAGCCGTCATCGACCACGACCACGGGCAGGTGCTCGAGCGTCGCCCGCACCACCGCCTCGAGGGTCCGAGCGGCTTGATAGGCAGGGATGACCGCGACCACATCGGAGGACCTCGGTTCGGCCATCGGCTCGCTGTTCACGAACCCATCGTATGACGTGCGGGGCCGCGACCTTCAGTCGATCATGATCGCGTCTGGTCCCGGCACGCCCGAAGCGGTCGTGGTGTACGTGGCCGGCAGGCGGCGGTTCAGCGCGAACTCGCGCATGGCCGTGGCGCCCGAGAGGTTGTAGACCTCGGCGAAACCGTGCTGCTTGAGGATGCGCGTGGCCACGTACGAGCGCAGGCCCGAACGGCAGGCCACGATCGTGGGCAGCGACGGGTCGAGCTCGCCGAGGCGGTCGCGCAGCTTGTCGAGCGGGATGTTGACGATGTCGTCGCAGTCGGCCAGCGGCAGCGCCTCGACCTCTGCCGCGCGAGCGCACGTCGACCGTCTGGTACGGGCACAGGTCGATGTCGGGCTGGACCACGGGCGCGAGCCCATCGAGGTGGTTCTGGGCCGCGAACGCCGCCATGTGCACGGGGTCCTTGGCCGAGCCGAACGGCGGAGCGTAGGCCAGGTCGAGCTGCGGCGAGGTCGTGGACGGTGCCGCCGAAGTGCATCAGCGTGGAGATGACGTCGAGGCGCTTGTCGACGCCCTCGCCGCCGCAGGCCTGGGCGCCGAGCACCTTGCCGGTGCCCTCCTCGAAGACGAGCTTCGACGATCATGGCCTGCGCGCCGGGGTAGTAGCCGGCGTGGTTGTTGGCGATGACGTGGGTGGCCGTGGCGTCGCAGCCCGCTGCCTTGGCAGCCTTGAGCGAGAGGCCGGTCATGCCGGCGGAGGTGCCGAAGACGCGCACGATGCTGGTGCCCCAGGCGCCGGGCGCCGGGCGCGACTCGCCGGTCGCGGCGTGTTCGCCCGCGAGGCGGCCGGTGCGGTTGGCCGGGCCGGCCAGGGCCACGCGCTGCCTGGCGCCGGTCGGGCCATAGGCGTACTCGGCCGCGTCGCCGACGGCGTAGATGTCGGGGTCGTTGGTGCGCATGTAGTCGTCGGTAGCGATGCCGCGGCTCGCGCCCAGCTCGATGCCGGCAGCCTCGGCGAGGGCGATGTTGGGACGCACGCCGATGCCCAGCAGGACGAGGTCGGCCGGCAGGCGCGTGCCATCGGCGAGGATGACCGCGGTCGCGCGGCCGCCCTGCTCCTCGATCGAGGCGATGCCGTTGCCCAGCTCCAGGCGCACGCCGTTGAACTCGAGCTGGCGGTGCAGCGGCTCGACCATCTCGGGGTCGTGCAGCGGCAGCACCTGCGGCTGCATCTCGACGAGCGCCACGTCCAGGCCCTTGCGCCGGAACTGCTCGGCCGTCTCGAGGCCGACGTAGCCGCCACCGACGACGACCGCGCGCCTGCGCGTCGGGCATGGCCTCGGCGATGCGGTCGGTGTCTTCGAGGTTGCGCAGGGTGAAGACGCCCTCGGCCTCCACGCCCGGGATGGGCGGCACGAGCGGGTCGGCGCCGGGCGCGAGGATGAGCTTGTCGTAGGCCATCTCGTAGGAGGCGTCGGCGTCGAGGTCGACGACCGTGATGGACTTGGCCGCGCGGTCGATGCCGGTGACCTCGTGGCGCGTGCGCACCTCGATGTCGAAGCGGCGCTTGAAGAGCGACGGCTTGGCGATGAGCAGCGCGTCGCGGTCCTGGATCTCGCCGCCGAGGTAGTAGGGCAGGCCGCAGTTGGCGAAGGAGACGTACGAGTCGCGCTCGAAGATGATGATGCGGGCGTTCTCGTTCATGCGGCGGGCACGGGCGGCGGCGGATGCGCCACCGGCGACACCGCCGACGATGAGGATGGTGGGGGCGGTTTCGGACACGGGTCGATCTCCGATCGAGTCGGAGGGCTGGTTGTTGCTCTCGATGATACTCAGTCTCAACGCCGATTCGTCCGGCCGCGAGTCGTCCACGGCAGGCCATCCGGACCGTTCGCTGCCGCCGACGATGCCTGGACGGCGCCGACGGTGAACGACCGGTCGATCACGCACCTGGCAACCAATCGATTGGACGTCCCGACGCGGCTGGTATACGGTGTCGCTCCCGACCCTCGACCCAGAGGAGATCCGTGACCAGAACGACCGACGCGCCGCGGCAGACGCAGCCGCCGTTGCCCGCGTGTGCTCGAGCGAGGGCATCCGTTCCCGCTCAAGCGGGACGTGGCCGGCATCTTCGACGCACTCATCGGCGGCCTCTTCCCGCAGTTGGCGACGCACCCGGCCCGCGACGCCGACGACCTGACACGTCGGATCGAGGCGGCTTGTGAGCAGTTCGGCGCGGTCGCGGCTCCGCTCGACCGGGCGGCCGGCCGACAGAGCCTGGCGCGCCGGCTCCTGGAGACGTTGCCGGGGTCCACGATCGCAGCCTCGAGGACGCCGAGGCCATCCTCGCGGGCGACCCGGCGGCCGAATCGCTCGACGAGGTCATCGCCGCCTACCCGGGCTTCCTGGCCATCTCCGCGCATCGCCTGGCGCACGCGGTGCACCGGACTGGGCGTGCCCATCGTGCCGCGCCTGATGGCCGAGCTCGCCCACTCCCGCTCGGGCGTCGACATCCATCCGGGCGCGACCATCGGCCGACTCGTTCTGCATCGACCACGGCACCGGCATCGTCATCGGTGAGACGCACCGTCATCGGCGACGACGTGAAGCTCTACCAGGGCGTCACGCTCGGGGCGCTCTCGGTGTCCAAGGACACGGCCGGCACCAAGCGCCACCCCACCATCGGCGACCGCGTCGTCGTCTACGCCAACGCCACCGTGCTCGGCGGCGATACCACCGATCGGCGCCGACAGCATCATCGGCGGCAACGTCTTGCTCACCAGCAGCGTCCCGCCCGGGCTCGCTCGTCTACCAGACCAGCGACTACCGCGTCCGCCGCCAGCGAGGCGGCTTCGACGACGCGGACTTCGTCATCTGAACCAGGAGGATCCCCGTGCGCTACGACTCCGATCCTCCAGACCATCGGCGACACGCCCCACGTCCGCATCAACCGGCTCTTCGACGAGGCGCATCGAGGTCTGGATCGAAGCAGGAGCGCGCCAACCCCGGCGGCAGCATCAAGGACCGCATCGCGCTGTCGATGATCGAGGACGCCGAGGAGCGCGGGGTGCTCAAGCCCGGCACGGTGGTCGTCGAGCCGACCTCGGGCAACACCGGCATCGGGCTCGCGCTGGTCTGCGCGGTGAAGGGCTACCGGCTCATCCTGGTCATGCCCGAGTCGTTCTCCATCGAGCGGCGCATGCTGATGACCGCCTACGGCGCGGAGCTGGAGCTGACGCCCGCGCGAGCTGGGCATGAAGGGCTCGATCGCGCGCGCCGACGAGATCGCGGCACGAGATGCCCGACGCCTGGATCGCCTCGCAGTTCGACAACCCGGCCAACCTCGCGGTCCACCGGCGCACGACGGCCGAGGAGATCGCTCGCGACTTCCCCGAGGGGCTCGACTACATGGTCACCGGCGTCGGCACCGGCGGCCACATCACCGGCTGCGCCGAGGTGCTCAAGGAGCGCTGGCCGCAGCTGCAGGTCTTCGCGGTCGAGCCGACGCTCTCGCCGGTCCTCTCCGGCGGCGAGCCCGGCCGCATCCCATCCAGGGCATCGGAGCGGGCTTCATCCCGGAGTGGCCCGGCCCGAGCTGCTCGACGGCATCGTGCAGGTGGCGCCGGAGGACGCCATGGCCTGACGCCCGCCGCAGCGCCGGGAGGAGGGCATGCTCGTCGGGCATCTCCTCGGGCGCCTCGCTCGCGGCCGTGGCCCAGCTGCGGCCGCAGCATGCCCGACGGCTCGCGGGTGCTGACGTTCTGCTACGACACCGGCGAGCGCTACCTGTCGGTCGACGCACTGTGGGCTGACGGCTGACGCCAGCCTGCCCAGTTCGGGCATCATGGGCGAATGACCACCGTGACACTCGATATTCGGGACGAGCCTGGGGGCGCGGCGGCCTGATGGAGGTCACTACCGTCATCACGGTCTACGGGGTCGCGGCGCTGGTCGGCATCCTCGTCATCGTCTGGTTCGGGCTCATGTTCGTGGCCTCGCGCTTCTCGGACGGGGTCGCCGAGAGCTACGCCGGACTGCGACTCCGCCTCGCGCCAATGGCGCTCACCGCCGCGTGGGGCGTGGCCCTGCTCGCTACGGCCGGCAGCCTCTACTTCAGCGAGTCCGCCAACTACACGCCCTGCACGCTGTGCTGGTACCAGCGCATCGCGATGTACCCGCTGGTGCTCATCCTCGGCATCGCCATCGTGCGGCGCGACACGGCCGTGCGCATCTACGCGGTGCCGGTGGCGGTCGTGGGTGCCGCCATCTCCGGCTATCACTACCTGCTCGAGTGGTTCCCCGAGATCGACACTGGCGCCTGCAGCGCGGTCATCCCCTGTACGCAGGTGTGGTTCCGCGAGTTCGGCTTCGTGAGCCTGCCGCTGCTGGCGCTCGTGGCCTTCGGCCTGATCATCACCTTCCTGCTCATCCCCGCACGCGCGCGCGTGGTCGATGGAGGATGCAGCGGACGAGGGCTGGGACGAAGAGGTCGAGGAGCCGGGACCCGACGAGGACTAGCGCGGTCGGCGGCGACCGCCTCGATCGACCGCGGTGGCGATGGCGATGTCCTGCACGGCCACGCCGGTGGAGTCGAAGACCGTCACCTCGTCGGCCGAGGTCCGACCGGTGGCCTCCCCCGCCAGCAGCGCGCCCAGCTCGACAGCCTTGTCGGCCACGATCGCTCCGGCGGCCAGGGCGCGCGCGATCTCGCCGCGGGTGCGGCACTGCTCGAGGCTGTCGGCCACGACCACGTCGGCGAGCGCCAGCACGTCGGCCGCCAGCTCCTGCTTCTCCGCGGTGTCGGAGCCGATGGCCGTGATGTGCGTGACCCGGTCGGATATCGGCAGCCCGCAGCAGGGGCGTGTGTCGAGGGCGTGGTGGTCACGATCAGCTGCGAGCGCGCCGCCACCGCAGCCGGCGACTCGACGGCGGCGACCGCGAAGCCGGCATCGGCCATGTCCGGTGCGATACGTCTCGAGGTGCTGCGGGTCGCGGCCCCAGGCCACGACCTCGCGCGTCTCGAACAGGGGCGCCAGCTGTCGCAGCTGCAGCCGCGCCTGCACGCCGGTGCCGAGCACGCCGATGCGCTCGACGTCCGGTGGCGCCAGGGCTCGCGCGGCGACAGCGCCGGCGGCCGCGGTACGCACGTCGGTCAGGTGGCCCTCATCGAGCAGCACGGCCACGGGCTCGCCGGTCTCCTGCCGGAACACGAGCATCAGCCCGTTGCTCGAGGGCAGCCCCAGCGCGGGGTTCTCGTAGAAGCCGCTGGCGACCTTGATGACGTAGTAGTCGTCGCCCGCGATGGCGCCGTACTTGATGTGCACCTCGCCCTTGTCGAGCAGCAGCTCGCCCACCGGCGGCACGATCGCGCGACCGGCCGAGTAGCCGAGGAAGGCGTTCTCCATGAGGGGCAGCAGGTCCATCCCGGCGAGGAGCTGCTCGATGCGCGAGCGCTCCACGATGAGCATCAGGCCAGGATCACGCGCAGCTTCTCGACCCCCACGTTGCCGCCGCAGAGGATGACCGCGGTCGTGCCCACGGTGGTGCTGGCGTTGGCCCGGGCGGCCGCGTAGGCCATGGCTGCTGAGCCTTCGACGAGCAGATGCTCGACCTCGATGAGCTCGAGGAAGGCGCTGCGGATGTCGTCCTCGTCCACGGTCACGAAGTCGTCGAGCAGCCCGTGCCAGGATGTCGAGCGTGATGGCGCCCGGCTCCACACCGCCGGCGGTGCCGTCGCTGAGCGTGGGCTCCGACGGCATGTCCAGGACCTGCGCCGGCCTTGAGCGAGTGGTACATCACGGCCGAGTTCACAGGCGAGCAGCCGATGACGCGCACGGACGGCGAGACCGCCTTGATGATGCCGGCCACGCCGCTGGCCAGCCCGCCGCCGCCGACCGCCACGAAGACCGTCGTGAGGTCCCGACCTGCTCCAGCAGCTCCAGCCCGATCGTGCCCTGGCCGCCGATGATGGCCGGGTCGTTGTAGGGGGAGATGAACGTCATCCCGCGCTCCCGGGCCATCCGTCGGGCACCCAGCTCGCTCTCGACGGAGTCGGTGCCGTGGACCTCGATGCGGCCGCCAAGCCGCTCGATGGACGCGAGCTTGGAGGGGTTGGCGTCCGCGGGCACGACCACGGTCGGGGCCACGCCCACGATGGCGCCGGCATAGGAGACCGCCGCACCATGGTTGCCGGTGGAGGCGGTGATGACGCCCCTGTCGAGCTCTTCGCGGCTGAGCGAGGACCTTGCTGACCGCGCCTCGCGCCTTGAAGGAGCCGGTGTGCTGGAGGTTCTCGCACTTGAGCACGACGGACGAGCCGACCAAGGCCGAGAGTCCGAGCGAGGGCACGACCGGCGTCGTCAGCAGGTGCGGCCGAGCCCGCTCCTCAGCGGCGCGGACCTCAGCTGCTACGTCGATCGGGGATGCCTGGTTCGTCATGCCCTCAGTCTAGGGCGATGGCGGTCGGCTCCGGCGAGCGCCGCACCGCCCCAGGGGGTGTGCCCATGACCCGCTTGAAGGCTCGCGCGAAGGCCGCTTCCGAGCGGTAGCCCAGGTGCCCGGCCAGCTCAGCCACGGTGGTGCCGTCGCGCCGCAGCATGTCGTGGGCCAGGTACATGCGCCAGCGGGTGACGTAGGACATCACCGGCTCCCCGACCAGCTCCGTGAAGCGTGCCGCGAAGGCCGAGCGCGACATGGCCAGCTCGTGCGCCAGCGCAGCCACCGTCCACGCCCGCGCGGGGTCCTCGTGAATGAGTGCCAACGCCCGGCCCACCTGCGGATGCTGCAGAGCTCCCAGCCAGCCGCTCTGCGCGGCCGGGTCCTGTTCGATCCAGGCTCGGACCGCCTGGATGACGAGGATGTCCGCGAGCCGCGTGATGACGGCCTCACCGCCGGGCTGCAGCTCCTCAGCCTCGGCCGCCATGAGCCGGATGACGCCGTACATGCGCTCCAGCCGTGGAGACTCGGCCGCCTCGAGGTGGATGACCGCAGGCATGGCGGAAACGAGCTCGCGTGCAGCCGGGTGCTCGAAGCGGACGGCCCCGCAGAGCAGCATCGTCGGCTCGCCATCCCCGCCATGGCGCAGGATCTCGTAGCGGTCGCTTACCTGCTCGCGCTCGAGGTCGAGGATGAACGGCGTGGCCGCACCTGGCTCGCTGTCGAGCCCGTGACCCTCCCCGTGCGGCACCAGTGCGAAGTCACCGGCGTCGAGCGTCACGGCCTCGCCGCTCTCGGGCACGACGCGTGCGCGGCCGCGTGTGACGACGTGGAACCAGAGGTAGTCGGGCATGGCCGGCAAGGTCATGCCCCAGGGGGCGGTCAGCTCCGAGCGGCAGTAGAAGGCGCCGTTCATGCGCAGGAAATGCAGCGCCTGGCCCAAGGCGTCGGACGGCGGGAAGGGATCGAGTGCGGTCATGCCGGCAGTCTCAGGCATGACTGCTCATCCGTCCAGTCGGTCTGGACGTTCGAGCATGACTGTCGGCGCAGTAGGCATTCACAGTCCAATCATTCGGCTGGACACTGGCGCAGTCAACCAACACAAGGAGATGCCAGATGCATACCCACACCGACACCACCCTCATCCTCGGAGCGAGCGGCAAGACCGGGCGGCGCATCGCCCAGCGGCTGACGGACCTGGGCCGGCCCGTGCGGCTCGGCTCGCGTACCGGCACACCACAATTCGAGTGGCACGACCGCTCCACGTGGGGCCCCGTCCTCGAGGACGTCTCCCGCGTATACATCTCCTACTACCCCGACATCGCCGCCCCCGGCGCGGTCGAGATCGTGGGCGCCTTCGCTCGCGAGGCCGTGGCGCGCGGTGCCAGGCGACTCGTGCTGCTCTCCGGACGCGGCGAGGTGGAAGCAGAACGTGCCGAGCAGGTCGTGCGCGACTCCGGGGCCGACGTGACCATCGTGCGGGCGACCTGGTTCGCCCAGAACTTCAGCGAGGGTTTCATGCGTGAGGGCGTGCTCGAGGGTGTGCTGGTGCTGCCTGCCAGCGACACGCCGGAACCGTTCGTGGATGCCGAGGACATCGCCGATGTGGCCGTCGCCGCCCTCACCGACGACCGCCACATCGGCCGACTCTACGAGCTCACCGGTCCTCGCGCACTGACCTTCGCGGAGGCGGTGGCGGAGATCGCCCGGGCCAGCGGTCGCGACGTGCGCTACCAGCCGGTCGGTCTCGACGAGTACACGGCGGCCATGACCGACCTTGGTGTGCCCAGCGAGGTCGTCGAGCTCACCCGCTATCTCTTCAGCGAAGTCCTCGACGGCCGCAACTCGCAGACGGTCGCTGGCGTCGAGCAGGCCCTCGGCCGCGCCCCTCGCGACTTCGGCGACTACGCGCGGGACGCTGCAGCCGCCGGTGCCTGGGTCGTCGAGGAGGCGGCATGAGCGGCATCGACATCGGAGCGATCCTCACGGTGCTCGGCATCGTGGGCGCGGGGCTCATGGCCGGCGTCTACTACACCTTCTCCACCTTCACCATGGCCGGGTTGCGGCGGCTACCGGCCAGCGAGGGGGCCGCGGCCATGCAGGCGGTCAACCTGGAGGCTCCACGACCGCCCCTCATGAGCGTGTTCTTCGGAACCGCAGCTGGTGGGCGTGGGCCGTCTACGTCGGGCTCGGCCCTTGCCATCAGCGACTTCGAGGGCTTCTCGTCGCTGCTCTCCATCAGCGGAGCCTCTCTCTACATCTCCAGCATCGTCATCACCGGGGTCTTCAATGTGCCCCTGAACGACCGACTGGAGGCGGCCAACCCCGGCAGCCCGCAGGGCATCTCGGTGTGGACCGACTACCAGCGACGATGGACGCGCTTCAACCACCTGCGCGTGGCGGTGTCGACGGCCTCGGTGCTGCTGCTGAGCGCGAGCCTCCGTGGTCTAGGAGCGCAGCCTCTTGACCGACTCGCTGATGCGCGCCAGCCCGTCGAGCAACTGCGGTTCCGGCAGCGCGAAGGAGAGGCGGATGTGATGCTCCAGGCCGAAGTGGGCCCCGGGAACGATGAGGACGCTGCGTTCGTCGCGCAGCGTCCTCATCCATGCTTCCGACCCGATGGGCAGGTCGTACTTGAGGAAGGTGATGGCGGCCGCGTCAGGCGGGGTGCCGGTGAAGACGCCGTCCTGCTCGCTGAGCCACTCGCCGAGGAGGCCGTAGCCGCCCTTGAGCAGGAGGCGCGTGCGGGCGAGGATCTGCGGCCGCACCGTGGGCGAGAGGGCGGTGGCGGTGAGGTGGTCCGAGAGCATCGAGAGGGCGATGGTCGTGTACTCGTGGCGCGCCCCCATGTCGTTCAGCAACCCGGGCAGCCCGACGGCCCAGCCGATGCGCAGGCCGGGCAGGCCGTAGGCCTTGCTCATGCTGCCCATCGCGATCACCTTGTCGTAGCGGCCGTAGAACGAGGGCGTCTCCTCGTCGGAGCGCGCTCCGCGCCGCGGTAGACCTCGTCGGCCAGCAGCCAGGCACCGTTGCGGGCGGCGCAGTCCACGATCGCGGTCCATCTCCGGCCTCGGTCAGGATCCGGCCCGTGGGATTGTTGGGGTTGCAGATCGCGATCAGGCCGGTTCGCGGACCGACCTTGCTCTCCAGTTCGTCCAGATTCGGCGCCCAGCCGTTCTCCTCTCGCAGGTTGAACGTCTTGACTTCCAGCCCGTGGTTCTTGGCGATGCCCCAGATCTGCATGTAGTTGGGCAGCATGATGACGATCTCGTCGCCGGGATCGAGCAGCGTGCGGATCGCCAGGTAGTTGGCCTCGATGGCGCCGACCGTGACCAGCACGTCGTCCCGTGTCGCGCCGTCGTAGGTCAGCGCGATGTGGTCGCGCAGTTGCGGGATGCCGTTGACGTGCGGGTAGTTGATGTCGGTCGGCCAGGAGCCCTCCTCGCCCCGTGCATGCGCCAGCAAGTCGCCCAGCGTCATCGGGTGCACGCCGCTCTCGGACAGGTTGAATTCGACCTCGTTCTCGTAGTCGGACATCATCTGTTCCATCTCGAACGGGCGGAAGTCGGGCATGGCAAGGCTCCTGGGCACGGGCGACTGGTCGACCCTCAGTCTAGGGCCCACGGATCGAGGCGTCGGCGCGCCCCACCACGTCTTCGCAGTCATTGCAGCCAACACCGGTTCCTCGACGCCTCGGGCGTGCGGGGTCAGAGCGCTCGAGGTGGCTCATGCCCAGCGTGCATGAGCGGCAGGCTAGGTCGCGTGCAACCGCCGCCCAAGGGTCGACATTGACGCCGGAGGAGGGGGGTCTGACCCCCGGCCACGGCAATGGTTGCGAAGACTCGGCTCAAGGCAGAGGCATGGCCGTGCCCGCGGGACCCCTACCCCTCCTCGACGACGGCTGGCGCGGTCCACAGCTTGGCCGCCAGCAGCAGCCCCACGACCACGCCCGTGAGCAGGATCGGCTGCGGCGTGAGCGGCGTCAGCAGCACGAGCACGATGGCCACCGGCGTCAGGGACATGCGCAGGCGCGACAGCGGCCGGGGCACGTCGTGCAACACCCAGATCCCGGCCAGGTAGATCGCCACCGGGATGGCCACGGCCGCACCAGCGACGGTCAGGTCCACGTGCGCGTGGTCGGTGAGCACGTCGACGCCCACGGCGATGCCCGCGCCGACGGCAGCTGCCGCGGCCCAGATGAAGTAGTGGCCGTAGCCCCATTCGTAGGCTCGGGCACGCGTGGTCAGGAGGTCCTCGCTGTTGCGCTCGAAGTAGAGCCACCACATGGTGAAGACGAGCAGCAGCGCCCCCACCGCATAGAGCAGCAGCTCGATGTTGGAGAAGGCATCGTCAGCGATGGCGGTGAAGGCACCGGCGCCTGCGAGCACCGATTCACCGAGGACGATGATGGTCAGCAGGCCGTATCGCTCGGCGATGTGTTCCGCGTGCCAGATGCCGACGGCTCCGCGAACCGCCCAGATGGGCACGGCCAGCTCAGCCAGGAAGAGCACGCCGAAGGCGAGGACGAAGAGGTCGCCGGGCACGAGCAGGAAGGCCGCGACCCAGGCGACCTGGACGACTGCGATGCCGGCCGCCCAGCGAAGGTTCTGCGTCCGATGGGCCGGGTCATCGCGAGCGGCACGCAACCATTGCGCCACGAGCGCCACGCGCATGACGATGTAGCCGATGAGCACGAACGACCAGTCGTTCGCGTCGAAGGCTCGACCGATGCCCGCGGCCACGATGACCGCGCCGGCCATCTGCACGAAGACCGCCACGCGATACGGGACGTCGTCGGTGTCGTAGCTCGTGGCGAACCAGGTGAAGCCCATCCAGGCCCACCACACGGCCGCGAACGTCATCAGGTAGCCGAGGACCGACTCGAGGATGTGGTCCTCGGCGATGCCGTGATGCAGCGATGCGGCCGCCACGGCCACGGCCACCACGATGACCAGGTCGAAGAAGAGCTCGAGTGGCGTGGCGGCACGGTTGGGCTCGTCGGGGTCCCGGCCACGCATGGGCGTGATGAAGCGCTTGACCTCGCTCATGACGGGAACGGTACCTGAAGGCGGTCGTACGATGGACACATGAGCACGACAGGTGGCCCTAGACTCGAGATGAGCGAGACAAGGACCTGGCCGCCATCGAGTACGAAGGCTGGCGGCTCATCGAGCTCGGTCGCCAAACGCCCGACCGCGTCGTGCCGCAGTACCCCACCTGGACGATGCGCGACCTCGTGATCCACACCGCAGAAGTCCACGGCCGCACCGCTGCCGTCTGCGAGTCCTTGCCGGCGGAGCGCATCGCGGGTCCGGAGCTGCCGCAGGAGGCCGACCCCTTCGAGTGGGCTGCGGAGCAGCTGGCACGCATGCTCGAGGGCCTGGCCACGGCCGACCCGGACGCGCACGTGTGGACGTTCGTGGACGATCCCGCGCTCCGGTTCTGGATCCGTCGCATGGTCGTCGAGACCGGTGTCCATCGCTGGGATGCCCACAGCGCCGTGGGCGAGCCGGTGGAGCTGCTGACCATCGTCTCCGCCCATGGCCTCGACGAGTTCGCGGCCCTCTACCTGCCTCGCCTCGATGGCGTGCAGACCATCGAGCTCAGCGCCACGGACCTTGGGCGTAGCTGGCGCTATGGGCCCGGCGAACCCACGGCGCGCATCGAGGGCGAGGCCTCCGACCTGTTCCTGCGGCTGATGTCGCGACCCGGCGTCGAGCTACCGCCGACTGGGCGGCGGCGGTCGATGCGCTGGGCTCGCCCGCGGATCGATAGGAGACGTTCGGTGACGCCGCGCGGGCCGCAGCTGCTGACCTACCCCAATTCGCTCGGCGGAAGCATCGCTCACATCACCCACCTGCTGCGTGGGCCCCTGGCCGGCCACTTCGCGGGCGTGCACATCCTGCCGCCCTTCCCCTCGTCGGGCGACCGCGGCTTCGCGCCCATCGACTACCGGCAGATCGACCGCCGTTTCGGCAGCTGGGATGACATCGCCGACCTCGGACGCGACCACGAGGTCTTGCTCGACCTCATGGTCAACCACATCTCGCGGCGCTCGACGGAGTTCACCGACTTCCTGCGGCGTGGCCGCGCGTCGCGGTACGCCGACCTCTTCATCACCATCGACAAGATCTGGCCCAACGGCGATCCGCCGCCAGAGGACATCGCCCGCATCTTCCTGCGCAAGCCCGATGACCCGTTCACGCACTTCACCATCGAGGAGACGGGCGAGACCGAGACCCTCTGGACCACGTTCGGCTTCGGTGGGCGGGTCGAGCAGATCGACCTCGACCTCACCGCCGAAGCCACGCGCGAGCTCATCCGCGGCTGGTTCGAGTGGTTCGCCGGGCATGGGGTCTCGATCGTCCGGCTCGACGCCGTCGGCTACGTGGTCAAGCAGCCCGGCACCAGCTGCTTCATGGTCGAGCCGCAGGTCTACGAGATCCTCGACTGGCTCATCACGACCGCAGCCGAGTACGACCTCGCGGTGCTGCCCGAGATCCACGACGTCCCCGCGACCCATCGCGAGCTCAGCCGCCGGGGCTACTGGACGTATGACTTCGTCCTGCCCGGCCTGCTGCTGCACGCCTTCCACGACGCGTGACGCGACGCGCCTGGCGCAGCACCTCGCCGAGGCACCGGAGCGCCAGTTCACGCTGCTCGACTGCCACGACGGGATCCCCGTGCGGCCGGACCTCGACGGGATCCTGACCCCGGCCCAGATGTCAGCGCTGGCCGAGGGCATCGAGGCCGGTGGCGGCAACATCAACCGCATCCTCGGCGATGCCGGCGACGGACCTGATATCCACCAGCTCAACTGCACCTACTACTCCGCGCTCGGCGCCCACGACGAGCGGTACCTGGCGGCGCGTGCGATCCAGCTCTTCGCCCGTGGTGTGCCCCAGCTCTACTACGTGGGCCTGCTGGCCGGCGAGAACGACCTTGAGGCCGTGGCGCGCACGGGCGAGGGGCGCTCGATCAACCGGCACGACTTCACCGAGGCAGAGATCGCTGCGGCCCTGGATCGGCCCGTGGTCAGGCGCCTGCTCGAGCTCGTACGACTGCGCAGGGAGCATCCCGCCTTCGAGGGCGAGCTGGTGGTGGAGGGCGCCGGCTCATCCCTCCGCATGACCTGGACGACGAGCGAGCGGCGAGCGGCACTGCAGGCCGACCTCGAGTTCAGGGGCGTTCTCGGTCGAGTCCTAGCTCAGGCCCGGATGCGATCGAGACCGCGCGTGGAGATGAGCCTGGCGTCGTGGGTGATGCCGGCGGCGGAGTAGCCCGGGAGCGCATCGACCCAGCGCAGTCCCTCCATGCCCATGACGAAGGCCGCCGTGGCGTAGGCATCGGCACGGGCAAGGTCGGGGCCGGCCACGGTGACGGTCAGGAGCTCGTCGGCAGCGTGGCCAGCCCGCGGATCGATGATGTGGAGCCCGCGCTCGGTCGTCCCGGACGTGGCCACGGCGAGGTCGCGGCCCTGCAGGACCAGGGCGACGGCATCAGCTGCGAAGGGATGGGCGATGCCCACCCTCCAGGGCAGGCCCGGCTCCTGCCCGCCACGCACGAGCACGTCGCCGCCGGCGCTGATGAAGAAGCGCTCGTGGCCCGCGGCCGCGAGGATGGCACCGGCACGGTCGACGGACCAGCCCTTCACCACCCCAGTCGGATCAGGAAGACCATCCTCGCGATGGCCGCGGATATCGAAGGCGCCACCGCTCAAGGCCTCGACCGCATCCGCGATCTCGAGCACCTCGGCCAGGTCCGCCGAGACCTGCGACAGAGCGATCTCGCCGCGCATGACGCGACTGACCTCGCTGTCCGGCCTTGTAGGGGCTGAAGCGCTCGTCGACCTCGTGGAACCACTCGAAGGCGGCATCGGCGGCGGGCGACGACGCGCCACCATCGGGCAGGTACAGGCTGATCATCGTGCCCATCGCCCGTTCGACACGCCGTCGCTCCGTATCGCGCGTGGCCAGGCGACGCCCGGGCACGCGCTCGGCGACCATCAGAAGCCGACCTGGTCGAGCGCGGACTGCAGCGACATGGCGTAGGCGCGGCTGGTGTAGGTCGCGCCCGAGACGACCGAGACGTCGGCGGTGTCGTAGGTGATGGCCTCTTCGCGCAGGACCGGTTCCGCACCCGCGCTGATGCGCTGAGACCTGCGGTCGTCCATGGGCATGGCCAGGGTCACGACCTCGATGATGTCGTCCGCCTGGACGGTCACCGCCACCTGCACGTCGCCCCAGCGGATGCTGACGGCGTCACCGGTGGCTGTGCGGACCTCTGCCATGGCCGGCGCATCGGTGACGATCTCGGCCACCGGCGCCAGGGACTCGACGACCGCCCCGGCGCCGCTGCTCTCGGTCTCCGTGGCCGCGATGAGCGCATCGGTGGTCGAGCCCTCGGCGACCTGTGCGGTGACCGTCTCGCCCGGCGCAAGGGGCCCTCCCCGGAAGGAGAGCAGCAGGGCCAGGGCACCGAGGGTGCCGACGGTGGCGATGGTGCCGCGGACGGGCAGTCGGGAGGGTTCTCGTGGTTCTGCGTTCATGTCAATACCCGAAGCGTTCAGCGTGGACGGAGGCATCAGGGACTCGCAGCGTCTTGAGGCTGTCGAGGACCCGGTTGGTGAATGACGGCGAGCCGCACACGAGCACATCGGCATCGGCGATGTGCGGCGCATGGCGGTAGAGCCACTCGGGTGCGAGCGGATCGACCGGCATCTGCGGCGTGCTGCGGTGGCCTTCGAGGAAGCGCAGCACGGCTCCGTGGCGCGCGGCGAGGGCCAGCAGCTCCTGGCGGAAGACGGTTTCCGAGGGATCGCCCTCGCGGTAGAGGAAGGTGATGTGATGGCGGCCTGCAGGCAGCGCCTCGAAGATCGCTCGCAGCGGCGTCACGCCCACACCGCCGGCCAGCATGACCACGTGCTCGCGCCTGACCACCCTGGGCGTGAACGCGCCGTACGGACCCTCGATGAAGACCGGCGTTCCGACCGGCATGCTCAGCATCCGATGGGAGTCGTCGCCCAGGGCCTTGACGGTCATGCGCAGGTACTGGCCGTTCGGCGCGGCCGAGATGGAGAACGGGTGTGGCCGCCACCAGCCACCACCACGCAGGAAGCGGATGTGGAAGAACTGGCCCGCTGCGACCGGCAGCTGGTCGAGGTCGCGTCCGGTGAAGTAGAGCGAGACCACGCCGCGCGCCTCCGGCACGACCGCGGCCACGCGCAGTCGATGCCGGCTCGACACGCGGATCGGCGTCAGCACTCGATACCACAGGAGCAGGCCGAAGGTGACCACGTAGAGCCCGACCCAGAAGGCCACGGCCAGCGAGTCGCCGATGAAGTCCCCACCGATGGTCAGCTGGTGCAGGAAGGCGAGGGCGATGCCGATGTAGGCGTAGAGATGCAGGCCGTACCAGCTCTCGTACGACAGGCGGCGCCGGACCGCGCGGATGGAGGTGACGGCCACGGCGGTCAGCAGCACCGTGCCGACCGTGGCGATGAGGATGTCCCAGGTCTCGTTGAGCGCGAGGAACTCCGCCACCACGCCGGCGCCGGAGCCCATGGCCCAGCCGGTCGTGGTCAGGGCCACGTGCGCAAGGATGAGCGTGATGGTGCCCGATGCCCAGCGAGTCGATGCCAGGCCATGAGCCGGTCGCTGCCGACCACGTGGTCGATCCAGGGGACCCGGGCCATCAACACGATCTGCGCGAGGGCCAGGTAGGTCCCGATCAGGGCCGTGATCTGGCCCAGGCCCGTCGCCATCGCGGCCGGCGTGCCCAGTCGATCGAGTCCACCATGGACCACCCACATCCCGGCCACGACCAGGCCGACCGCCAACAGGACGGCCGCGATGTCGGCGGGGCGGAGCGGCCAGACACGGGGCGTGCGCACCGGCCGGGCCACGGGAGGGAGCCCGGCCTGTGTCAGCGTGGCCATCGATGGTGGACGTCGTCGTTTCGCATCGGAGCCATCGTCGCGCCCGGATATCAAGGCCCCGGCGCCACCATGTCAGGGCGGTGTAAGGGAATGGCTCAGGTCCCGGCAGCGAACCAGGGACGCAGTCGCTCGTAGGCGTCCATGAAGCGCTCGTAGCCGGCTGACGCCTGCGCATGCCGGGCATCATCGGGCTCGAAGACGGCGTCGATCTCAGAGAGCGACCGTGCCGCGTCCCAGCCTTCGATGAGCCCGACCGCCATGCCGCCGACCACGGCCGCGCCCAGTGAGTTGGCTTCGTCGACGATGGTGCGGCGGCGAACGGGCACGCCCCAGGTGTCGGCCATGATCTGCAGCCAGGCGTCGCTTCGAGCCCCTCCCCCGACCGCGTCCACGGCCTCGATCGTGCGCACCGACGCGTCGAGCGCGCGGTAGACGCCGTAGAGGTTGAAGGCGACGCCCTCGAGCACGGCACGCGCCAGGTTGGCCGGCCCGTGATGCCTCGAGAGGCCCACGAACGTCCCCCGCGCATGGACGTCCCAGATGGGGGCGCGCTCGCCCACGAGGTAGGGCAGGAAGAAGAGCCCCTCTGACGCCGCCTCGGCCTCCTCCGCACTGGCCACGAGATCGGCGATGCCGGCATCCCCCACGCCCAGCGTCTGGGCCAGCCACTCGAGCGAGGTCCCGGCCGCCTGCATCGGTCCCAGCGGCAGGTAGTGACCGGGGATGACGTGGTCGAAGGTGACCGTGCGCATCTGCGGGTCGCGAGCCGGCGTGTCGGTGGCCATCGAGATCCAGGCCGAGGAGCCGATGGTGGCGCAGGCCACGGGGTCGCTCGCGACGAGGCCCACGCCCAGGGCCGAGGTCGCCCCGTCGCCGCCACCGACCACCACCGGCGTGCCCTCGCGCAGGCCGGACGCCTCCGACGTCTCGGCGCGGACGGTGCCGGCGACCGTGGCCGAGGGCACGATCTCGGGGAAGAGCGCGGCATCCATGTCCGCTGCGGCCAGCAGCTCCGGCGCCCAGCGCCCGGCCGCCTGCTCGAAGGCGTTGGTGCCGGAGGCATCGGAGGGATCGATGCAGCGTCGGCCGGTCAGGCGCAGGGTGACGTAGTCCTTGGCCAGCACGAAGCCGGTCGTGCGGGCCCAGGCGGCCGGGTCGTGCTCGCGCAGCCACATCAGCTTGGGCAGGGAGTAGGTGGGGTCCAGCCGATGACCCAGCAGCTCGAAGCCTCGCTCGAAGCCGATGACCTGCGACAGCCGTCGCGCCTGGGCCTGGGCGCGGGTGTCGGCCCAGATGACCGCTGGGCGCACGGGCCGGTCGTGCTGCGTCGAGCAGGACGGCGCCCATCATCTGGCCGGAGAGCACCACGCAGGCGATGTCGGCAGGATCGGCGCCACTCGCCGCGAGCAACGCCCGGTTCGTGGCGCAGAAGGCCTCCCACCAATCGGCCGGGTCCTGCTCGGCCTTGCCGCCGGCGCCGTAGTCGGTGGGGTAGTGGACGGTGTGGGAGGCCAACAGGCGCCCGTGGGCGTCATGCAGCGAGGCCTTGTCGCCACTGGTGCCCAGGTCGTGGGCGAGGATGAAGCTGCCCCATGCCGCCACTGTAGCCCGGAGAGCGGTGACACCACCGAGTCGCTTTGCGATACTCCGCGGGTGTCCGCCAAGACAGGCCCATCCGCAGCGCCCATCGCCCGCGGCAACACGTCCGACATCTGGGCCTGGTCGAACCATTCCGTGATCAAGGTCCTCCGCCCGGGTATTCCCAGGCATTGGGCGGAGATGGAGGCCGATACCCTCGCTCGCGTGCACGCGGCCGGACTACCCGTGCCCGACACCGAGGGTGTCGTGGACTTCGATGGCCGGCCCGGCATCGTCATGGAGCGCATCGAGGGCGTGGCCATGTGGGAGCGCATCAAGCGTGAGCCGGCGAGCGTCACGCAGCCTCATCGAGCAGCTGGTGGACCTCCAGATCGAGGTCCAGCGAACCGTGGTCCCGGGACTCGTCTCGATGACCCAGCGACTGAGCACGAAGATCGCCGACGCGACACGGCTGAGCGCGGATGAACGTGCTGTGGCACAGGGGCTGCTGGAGCTCTTGCCCAGCGGCGATGCCCTCTGCCATGGCGATTTCCATCCCGCCAACATCATCCTGACCGAGCGAAGCCCGGTGATCCTCGACTGGTTCGACGCTGCCGTGGGCGATGTCACCGCGGACTTCGTGCGCAGCTCACTCCTGATGCGGCCGCCGTTCGATCGGAGCTCCTGGCTCGCCGGCTCGACGCCCGAGCTGCTTGACCTGATCCACAGCTGCTACATCACCGAGCTCGATCGTCGCGGCTCGCTCGATGCGCAGGCCTTCGGCTCGTGGGAGGTCGTGACGGCCGTGGCACGGATGTCCGAACCGGTCCCCGACATGGACCTGCTCGCGGTGTGGGAGCGCTGGAAGCGGCAGGGGCCGACTGGCGTGCGGACGTTGATCCAGCATTGCCACGAACGCGTCGCGGCCGGCGACCGCACGAACTAGGACGACCAGGCGCACGAGCTCGTCGTGGATGCCGGACCCTGACACCACCATCAGCTGACCGTTCTCCGGCTGGGGACGCGCCGATCCGGGCACCTGCCTCCGCGGCGACGATCTCGCCTGCTGCGAAGTCCCAGTACTGCATGTTGCGCTGATAGAAGCCATCGAGGCGCCCGCACGCGACCCAGCAGAGGTTGAGCGCAGCCGACCGAAGCAGCGGATGTCACGACCAGCGGGGAGCACCCGCGCCAGATACTCGGCCTCCACGGCGCGCCCCTCGGCCGTGTACGAGAAGCCTGTCCCGATGAGCGAGTCGGCCAGCTTGGTCACCGCGGATGGCGCGATGGCAGAGCCGTCGTGTCGAGCCCCATGGCCTCGGGCGGCACTGAAGACATCACCGCGCTGGATATCGACCACGGCGCCGGCCACGACCTCATCGTCCCACGTCGCCGCGATCGAGACGCTCATGACTGGCAGGCCGTAGGTCAGATTGACCGTCCCGTCGATGGGGTCGACGATCCAGCCGATACCCGAGGAGCCGTCGATCTCGCCACCCTCCTCGCCGAGCATGGATGAACCCGGTGCCCGACGGGCCAGGACTGCTCGGATCTCCCGCTCGGCGGCGACATCCAGAGATGTGACGGGGTCGGTCGGCGTGGACTTGGCCGTCACCGTGCCCAGGTCGCCGGCCGCGGCACGGACGAGCTGAGCGCCCTCGGAGGCAGCCTCGACGGCGATCGCCTCCAGCTCGCTGAACATGAGCAGGGCCGTCAGGCCCGGACAGACTCGAGGGCCTTGCTCCTCGATCCGCGCCGCGGTCATGTCATCCATGCCGCTGTCGCTGTAGATGATGTCGATCTCGTCGATCTCGGCGAAGCGGAAGAGTTGGTCGTTCGCGACCTTCGAGTGATCGAACATCATCACCACGCGGCGCGCGCTCGCCATCATCGCGCGCTTGATGGCGACCTCGGCGCGGAACGGCGTCGTGTAGCCGTTCTCGGGGGACATGCCGTCGCAGCCGAAGAACAGGACGTCGACGCGGATCTCGCTCAGCATCTCGACGCCAGCCTCGTCGACGAACGCCATGGTCCGACGCTCGAGCTTGCCGCCGAGCCCGATGACCTTCGGGCGTTCCGTGGTCGCGAGCGACCGCATGATGGGAATGGAGTTGGTCACGACGACCAGGTCACGCTCACGATCGAGCAGGTCGGCGAGATGCAGCGCCGTACTGCCCGAAATCGATGATCAGCGTTCCGCGCTCGGGAACTTCCGCCAAGGCCGCACGTGCGATCCGTCGCTTCTCCTCGACCATGTAGCCTTCACGCACGGCCAGCTTCGGGACGAGCATGGAGCCGCGCCAGGGCACCGCGCCGCCGTGCACTCTCCGCACGAGCCGCTCGCGCTGCAGCTCGCTGAGATCGCGCCTGATGGTCTCGCCGGTGACCCCGAACTCATCGGCCAGGTTGCCGACATCGACGCGTCCACGATCGTGGACGCGCTGCAGGATCTGGGCTCGCCGCTCAGCCTGGAACAGCGCCCCCGCCTCCCGCGGGCGGCCCTCGTTCGCCGGTTCGCGAGCCTCGCTCATGGGTCGTCTCTGCGCAGCCACCTCTCGAGGGTGCCATACGTGCCCACGTCGCGCAGTGATGTCAGGGCTTCACCGAAAGCCGCCACGAACCGTCGATCGCTGGCCAGCCGCTGACCAAAGACCTCGACGAAGCCCAGGAAGGCCGCTGGATCATCGACGGACGCGCGGGCGAACGCCTGGGCTTCGTCCAGCCTCGGATCGGTCGCCAGTGCGATCGCCGCGCCGGCGTCGTCGGTGCCCAGCAGGTATTGGCACCAAGCCGCCAGGGCCAGGGCCGACAGCTTGACCTGGCCGCCCTGCTCCAGCTGCGACTCCACGGTCGGGACCACGAACTTGGGCCACTTCGACGACCCGTCCTGGCATACCCGGGCGACCTGGTCCTTCACCGCCGGATTGGCGAAGCGTTCCGCGACCACCCGCTTGTAGTCCGTCACGTCGATGCCCCGGACCGGCGGCAGCGACGGTGTGGCCTCCTCGTCGTGGAACTGCTGCAGGTACCGCGCCAGCAACGGGTCGGCCATGATCTCGTGGATGTAGGTGTGACCGACCAGCGCGGCCATGTAGGTCACCGTCGAGTGGCCGGCGTTGAGGATGCGCAGCTTGAGCGTCTCGTACGGCCGCACGTCATCGGTCATCAGCACCCCGACGTCCTCATAGGGCGGCCGGCCGGCGGCGAAGTCATCCTCGATCACCCACTGGATGAACGGTTCGGCTACCACCGGCCAGCGATCGAACAGGCCGTACTCCTCCGCGAGGAAGTCGCGATCGGCGTCAGTGGTCTGGGGCGTGATGCGGTCGACCATGCTGTTGGGGAAGGTGACGTTGTCGGCGACCCACGTTTCGAGGCCCGGCTCGACCATGGCGCAGACGCCGAGCGTGGCCACCCTCGTGACGTCGCCGTTACCCATGACGTTGTCGCAGCTCTGCACGGTCAAGCCCCCGAGCCCCGCATCGCGCCGGGCCTGGAACCCACGCGCCAACGCCACGAAGGTGGGCGGGAGTGCGGCGGCCGCTGGCGGCGCGAACTCGCCGCTGGCCTCGTCGACGGGATAGCCACCCTCCGTGATGGTCATGGAGACGATGCGCGTCTCCGGCGTCCCGAGACGGGCCACCAGGGGCCCGAGATCACCGGCCGACAGCACGTAGTCGGTGATGGAGCCGATGACCCGAGCGTCCGTGCCGCGTTCGTCGCGGGTGACGAGGGTGTAGAGGTGATCCTGGGCGGCCAGGGACTCCGCCATGCGCGCGTCCGATGCGAGGACGCCCGCGCCGGTGATCGACCACTCGCTGACGCCGGCGCGACAGACATCATCGAGGTAGACAGCCTGGTGGGCGCGATGGAATCCGCCGACCCCGATATGGACGATGCCGCGGCCCAGCACGCTCCGTTCGTACGAGGGGATGGTGATCCGTGGGTCAAGCCGGCTGAGGCTCTGGGCCGAGAGCTCGATGCGGCGCCGGCGGCCGTCATCAGCGGTCATGCCCCGTACCCTACTCCAACACAAACACAGATGAAAAGCCCCCAATCCATGTGGTTACTTCTTCTGCATGGCTTGATTTCACAGGAACATCCAACTAGGATGCAGGGCAGCGTGCACGCCACGCTCAAGGAGGTCGCGGGCGCAGAGCCCGTCGCAAGGAGGATCAGGCCTTATGTGGTCTACAAGCAACGCGCGAGGCACCGGCCCCCGGGTCGCAGCCACCGCGCTGGCACTCTCGATGGTGGCCTCGACGGCCGTCGCCGGGTCCGCCCTGGCCCAGGACGAGCGCGAGATCAACGTCGCCATCGTGGGCAACCCGCAGATGCAGGACATCGCCAGCCTCACGCCGGAGCTGTTCACCGCGGAGACCGGCATCAACGTCAACTACGTGATCCTCGAGGAGCAGACGCTCCGCGAGATCGTCACCCGCGACGTGGGCGCCGGCGGCCAGCAGTTCGACGTCGTCATGATCGGCATGTTCGAGGCCCCGCAGTTCGGCCGCAACGGCTGGCTCGTGGATCTCAACGAATTCGCCGAGGGTGACGAGGAGTACATGCTCGACGACATCATCCCCGCGGTCCGCAACGGACTCTCCTATGAGGGTGGTCTGTATGCGGCGCCGTTCTACGCCGAATCGTCCTACGTGATGTATCGCAAGGACGTCCTCGACGAGGCTGGGATCGAGATGCCACGCGAGCCAACATGGGACGAGGTTGCGGAGATCGCCCGCACCATCGACTCCGATGAGATGTCCGGCATCTGCCTGCGCGGCAAGCCTGGCTGGGGTGACCTGGGCGGGCCGCTCGGCACGGTCATCAACACCTTCGGGGCGACCTGGTGGCTGGCCGGTGAGAACGACACCATCGGTGAGTCGCAGGTCGACCAGCCCGAGTTCGCGGAAGCCGTCAACTTCTGGGTCGATCTGCTTGCCGACGCGGGCCAGGAAGACGCCGCCAACGCGAGCTACAACGAGTGCACCCAGCAGATGCTCAACAGCAACTCGGCCATGTGGTACGACGCGACGGTCGCCGCGGCCAACCTGGAGGCCGACGACAGCCCCATCAAGGGCAAGCTCGGCTACGCGCTGGCTCCGACCAAGCTGACCGACTCTGCTGGCTGGCTGTGGGCCTGGGCCCTCGCCATCCCCGAGAACGCGCCTGACAAGGAGACGGCCTGGGAGTACATCAGCTGGGCCACTGGGCCTGAGTACCTGGCCGTGGCTGGCGACCTGCTGCCAGGCGGGTGGGCTACCGTGCCCCCGGGCACGCGAGCCTCGCTGTACGAGAACCCCAAGTACCAGGAAGCCGCGGCATCGTTCGCGGACATCTATCTCGAGGCCATGCAGAAGGCGCCGATCGACATGCCCGGCCTGCAGGAGCGCCCGGGCCTGCCCGGCATCCAGTTCGTGGGTGTGGCGCAGTTCCAGGACGTCGGTACCCGCTGCACCGAGCAGATCTCGGCGGCCATCGCCGGCAACGTGTCGGTGGACGACGCACTGGCCGCCTGCGACGCCATCGCTTCCGAGGTAGAAGGCGAGGAGTGGTAAAGGACTGCTAGGCTCGCACTAGGCGAGTAACACGGGTAGGAGGGGCGATTCGTCGTGACCACCAAGGCCGAGCCTCAGAGCTCCGATCGGGCCGCTGAAGAGCGAGCCGCTGCGATCGCGGAGTTCCAGCGCAAGGACAAGTGGCGCAGGCGACTGCCGCTCCTACCCGCCCTGCTGTTCACCATCGTGGTGACGCAGATCCCCTTCCTCTTCAACATCTGGTTCAGCCTGCAGGACTGGAAGATCGTGCCGCCGCGGGGTCCGGACTTCACCGGGCTGGAGAACTTCACCGAGGGGTACTCCAACACCTTCTTCCTGGACGCGGTCGGGATCTCGATCGGGATGACGACCGCAGCCGTGCTGCTCTCGCTGCTGGTGGGCACCGGGCTGGCGCTGCTGCTGGACCGTCAGTTCTTCGGTCGCGGTATCGCCCGGACGCTGCTCATCACGCCCTTCCTCATCATGCCCGTGGTCGCCGGCCTGCTCTGGAAGAACCAGATCTTCAGCTCCACGTTCGGCGTCGTCAACGCCGTCATCGAGCCGCTGGGGATCGACGCCATCCCCTTCGTCGAGCGCTACCCGTTCTGGGCCATCGTCACCGTGCTGGTATGGCAGTGGTCGCCGTTCATGATGCTCATCATTCTCGCGGGGCTGCAGGGCCAGCCGACCGACATCCTTGAGGCTGCGCGTGTCGACCGCGCCAGCGGACGAGGCATCTTCACCCAGATCACGCTGCCGATGCTGCGGCCATACATGGAGCTCGGGATCGTCCTCGGCGCGATCTACCTGCTGCAGGTGTTCGACCACATCGATGTCATGACCGGTGGAGGGCCGGGCTCGACGAACGTGCCCTACTTCGTCTACCAGCGCTCGATCGGCGGAGGCTGGGACTTCGGCCAGGCTGCGGCTTACTCGATCATCGTGGTCATCGCCACCATCATCATCGCCACGATCGCGCTCCGCGTCCTCTCCAGCCTCTTCCAGCGCCAGGAGACGGCATGACCCTGACCGCACGAGACAAGCAGCTGCGCGGCGAATCGCGATGGGGCACGGCCGCGCTCGGCATCGTGACCTGGCTGGTGGCCGCGCTCTTCTTCTTCCCCATCTTCTGGATGGTGCTCAACAGCTTCAAGACGGAGCTGGACGCCAACACCACGCCCAAGCTCCTCTTCGAGCCCACGCTCGATCGCTGGCAGGCCGTGACCGAGACGATCCCCGGGCTGCTCAGCTTCGGCGAGGCCTTCTACAACTCGTTCCTCATCGTCATCGTCTCGACGGTGCTGGTCCTCGTGCTGGCCATCCCGGCCGCATATGCCCTCTCCATCTACCCCATCGGCAACTGGCGGGACGCGCTCTTCTTCTTCATCTCGACCAAGTTCCTGCCCATCGTCGCGGCCATCCTGCCGTTGTGGATCATCGCCCGCGAGCTACAGCTGCTGAACACTCACCTCGTGCTCATCATCCTGTACACGGCCATGAACCTGCCGCTCGCGGTCTGGATGCTCAACTCGTTCTTCCGTGAAGTACCCCGCGAGCTCATCGAGGCAGCGCAGATGGACGGGACCGGCCTGTACGGGCAGATCAAGGACGTGATGCTGCCCATCGTCGCACCTGGCGTGGCAGCGACGGCCCTTTTGTGCTTCATCTTCGCCTGGAACGAGTTCTTTCTCGCCGTGCAGCTCAATCCGGTGGAGGGTTCGACCGTACCGGTCTGGGTCAGCACCAATGTGACCACGCGCGGCATGTTCATGGCCAAGCTGTCGGCGGCCTCCACGCTGGCCATCCTGCCCGTCGTCATCGCCGGCTGGGTCGCGCAGAAGCGGATGATCCGAGGCCTTTCCATGGGCGCAGTCAAGTAGGGAGTCATGGCAGAAGTCACGTACCGAGATGCGACCAGGATCTACCCCGGCACCGAGCAGCCGGCGGTTGATCGCCTGAACCTGACCATCGACGATGGGGAGTTCCTCGTGCTCGTCGGGCCCTCGGGCTCGGGGAAGTCGACGGCGCTGCGCATGCTCGCGGGGCTGGAAGCCTGTGACGAGGGCACGATCCACATCGGCGATCGCGACGTCACGCTGGTCCAGCCCAAAGACCGCGATGTCGCCATGGTCTTCCAGAGCTACGCGCTCTATCCCCACATGACCGTGGCCCAGAACATCGGCTTCCCGCTCAAGCAGCAGAAGGTAGCCAAGGCCGAGCGCGAGAAGCAGGTGCGCGAGGCGGCCCGCATCCTGGACCTGGAGGACTTCCTCGACCGCAAGCCCAAGCAACTCTCGGGTGGCCAGCGCCAGCGCGTGGCCATGGGCCGGGCGATCGTGCGCCATCCCCAGGTCTTCCTCATGGACGAGCCGCTGTCGAACCTCGACGCCAAGCTGCGCGTGCAAACGCGTGCCGAGCTGGCCGACCTGCAGGCACGCCTGGGCGTGACCACCGTCTACGTCACCCATGACCAGGTCGAGGCCATGACCATGGGCCACCGCGTAGCCATCCTGGACTACGGCGTGATGCAGCAGGTCGACACCCCGGGCGAGCTCTATCGCCACCCCGCGAACCTGTTCGTGGCCGGCTTCATCGGATCGCCGGCGATGAACCTCCTCCCCACGCGAGTAGAGGCCGGCCAAGCCACCCTCGGATCGATGGCGCTGGAGCTTGATCCGGCCGTGGCTGCCGCGATCGGCCAGACGGACGGCTCGGGCCTGACCCTCGGCGTTCGCCCCCAGGGCCTGACCCTTGGCGACCAGGGTGTGCCCGCAAGCGTCATGGTCGTCGAGGAGCTGGGCTCGGAGACGTTCGTCTTCGCCGAACTGGAGCACCTGGGCGAGACGACACGGGTCCGAGTACGTGTCGACGCAGACTACAGGGTCAAGCGCGGTGATAACACTCATGTGGACGTGCTCGGGCCGGTGCATGTATTCGGAAGCGATGGCCTTCGTCACCGGACGTCGGACGAACAGGCGGGCTGAGGGGAATGGCTGCGAGCTACGACTTCGGTGGCTCGGTCGCACTCGTCACCGGGGCCGGTGGGGACATCGGCCGGACCACGGCGGTGCGTCTCGCGGCCAGCGGTGCGAGGGTCGTCATCACGGATCTCGACCGAGCCGCGGAGGCCCTCGACCGTACCAGCGCCGCATGTGCCGAGGCGAGCACGGCCGAACAGGTCCTTGCAGTCGCCGCCGATGTGACCGATCCGGCCAGCGTGGCCAACTGCTTCGAGGCCGGCATCCGACGGTTCGAGACCCCGAACCTCGTGTTCGCCAACGCCGGGGTCCAGGGTGAGCTGTTGCCGCTGCAGGACTACCCGGTCGATGAGTTCCCGCTCGTGATGAGCGTCAACGTGTTCGGGGTCTTCAACGTCCTGCGTGAGGCCGCGCGCCGGCTGCGTGCTGACGGCAAGCCCGGCGCCATCGTCAACTCGGCCTCGATGGCCGGGGTCGAAGGCGCTGCCAACATGCCCGCATACAGCGCCTCGAAGGGTGCCGTCATGAGCATCACCCGCTCAGCCTCGAAGGACTTCGCGCCGCTCGGCATCCGGGTCAATGCCATCTCGCCATGCTTCATCGGCGAGGGTGAGATGTGGGATCGTCAGGTGCGGCGGCAGGCACTGGCTGACACGCAGTACTACTCGAGCGACCCGGAGATCGTGGCCCAGGAGATGGTCGACGCCGTGCCCTTGCGACGGACGGGCACGCTCGATGAGGTCGCCTCCACGGTCTTGTGGCTGCTGTCGGACGAGGCCTCGTACATCAGCGGGCACAACATCATCATCAGCGGTGGCATCTAGGCCCCGCCTTGCCTGAACAGCCTCCTCTCCTCCTCCTGCCGGGTGGTGCGACCTCCACTGGAGGTCTACCACTCGGCAGTGCTGCCTCCGCCCGCGTCGACCGGCCCTTCCGCTAGCTGGCCATCACCCGCGCGACAGCGGCGTCGATGAAGGCCTGCGTGGGCAGCGGCCGGTCACCGTGGCAGCGCTTGAACTTGCGGCCGCTGCCGCATGAGCAAGGGTCGTTGCGGCCGCGCGCAGCATCCTCGGTGGCATAGGCGTACATGATCTCAGCCGCGGCTCGGCCGGACTGGAGCAGCGTGCCCATGGCCTGCATCGCCGGCGTCACGTGGTGGAAGAAGGTGAGGTAGCCGGCACACAGGTAGTTGTGGCCGGGCTCGCCGTAGCGGTCGTTCCGGAAGCGGTCCTTGGGACAGCCCCCGTGGCACAGCGAGCGGACATCGCACTCCAGGCACTGGCGCGGCAGCTTGTCCCGCTTGTCCAGGCCGAAGATCTCCATCTGGGGTGAGGCCACCAGCTCCGCCATGTGGGTCTCGTTGATGTTGCCCAGCTTGTAGGCCGGCTCCACGAAGTGGTCGCAGCAGTAGAGATCGCCGTTGTGCTCCAGGGCCGGGCCGCGGCCGCAGGTCTCGGCGTGGATGCACAGCCCTGGAGGAGCCCCCACGGTGTTGGCCAGGGTGACGTCGAACATCTGCACGTACATCGTGCCCACGTCGCGTCGGACCCACTCTTCGAAGACGTCCACCAGGAAGCGGCCGTATTGCTCGCTTCCGATCGAGCGGCTGGTGACCAGGTCGCCCTTCTGCTCGTAGAGCGGGCGGGCCTTGTTGCTGTCACCCCACCCGGCCTCGGCGATCTCGAGCAGCTCCGGCGTGGCCCGCTCGATGATGGGGATGAACTGGATGAAGTTGGTCCTGACCTCATCGCGGAAGAAGCGGTAGACCTCCTTGCCGCGGTCGCCATTGACGGCGTGGACCGTGCACAGGATGTTGAACTCGGCCCCGGCCTCCTGCAGCAGTCGAGCCGCTCGCATGACCTGGGCGTGCGTGCCCTTGCCGCCCTTGTCCACGCGCTGGGCGTCGTGGATGTCCTCGGGCCCGTCCATGGAGAGCCCGAGCAGGAAGTTGTGCTCGGCGAAGAACGCCGCCCATTCCTCGTCCAGCTTGGTGCCGTTGGTCTGGAGCGTGTGCTCGATGATCTGGCCGGGCCGGCGGTACCTCTCCACCAGCCGCACTGTCTCGCGATAGAAGTCGAGGCCCATCAACGAGGGCTCACCACCCTGCCAGGCAACGGTCACGCGCTCGGTGCGGTGGCCCTCGATGAGCTGGCGGATGTACTGCTCCTGCGTCTCTTCGGTCATGCGGAACTTGCTGCCCGGGTACAGCGCTTCCTTGGAGAGGAAGAAGCAGTAGGTGCAGTCGAGGTTGCAGATCGCCCCGGTCGGCTTGGTCAGCACGTGGAACGATGGCGGCGCGCTGGCAGGCAGGTCGGGCAGCACCGGCAGCATGCGGGTAGCCGCACCGTCGGCCTGCTGTGGTGCGCCGGTCACGACGTCCCCCCGCGTGAAGGTAGCGTTCGGGTCCATGCCGGAGAGCCTACAGGCCACGTACGCTAGAGGCCGAAAGCGACCCGCAGGAGTGATGATGAACCAGACCAAGCTGCCGTCCTGGCGGCCAGGCAGGACGCGCGACGCGATCGAGATCTTCCTCGATGACGCCGAGACCGTGCCCATCGAGCGACGGGTCGCCGTCTTCGATATCGACGGCACGCTCTGGTGTGAGAAGCCCCAGTACACGATGGTCGAGTTCCTGCTCACGGAGCTGCGGGCGGCGGTGGCCGACGAGCCCTCCTTGGCCGCACGTCCCGAGTACCGCGCGGCGCTCGACTGGGACCGGCCGGCCATCGCCAGGCTGGGACCGGTCAACGTCGTGCTGGCGCTGATCGAGCTGCATGCCGGGATCACGCCGGAGGACTTCGAAGCTCGCGTGCGTGCCTTCTTCCGCGAGGCCCGACACCCCGGCCGCGGAGTGCCGCTCAGCCAGATGCGCTACCGCCCCATGCTCGAGCTCATCGCCGAGTTGCGGGCGCGCGACTTCGACGTCTACCTCGCGACTGGCAGCGGGCTGGAGTTCACGCGCGTCGTCAGCCTCGACTATTTCGGGGTCAAGCCGGAGGGCGTGGTCGGCTCGCAGGTCGGATACGAGCTCGTGCGGGAGAACGGCAGCCCCGTGCTGTTGCGCACCAGGGAGATCTTCGGAGATCCCAACGAGGGTGCGGCCAAGGTCACCACTATCCAGCGGCTGCTGGGCCGGCGGCCCATCCTCGCCGCGGGCAACAGCGCCGGTGACACCGAGATGCTGGACTACGCCCGGGCCAGCGAGGGGCCCTCGCTGGCGCTGCTCGTGGACCACGACGATGCGGAGCGCGAGTACGAGTACGCCAGCGTCGCGGCCACCCTCACGAGGTCCGAGCCGATCACCGCGACCGCCGCGAGCAAGGGCTGGGTCGTCGTCTCCATGAAGCGCGACTGGGAGACGGTCTTCGCCGACCGCTAGACACGAAGAGGCCGCCGGCGGTCTCCCGCCGGCGGCACGGACTCGGTCGCTACCGGAGCGGCTACTCGGGCTGGGCCTCGAGCGCGGCGAGGCGCTGCTCGTGGTCCTGCGCCGTCGACTCGAGGGCGAGGATGCGATCGCGGAAGCGATCGATGGTCCTGTCCAGGCGGGTGACGGTCTCTTCGAGCGCACTGATACGCCGCTGGAGGCTCTGGACGTTCAGCCCCTCGGTCGTGCGCTCAAGCTCCGTGATGCGCCGGCCGTGGTTGTCCGCCCGTCGCTCGACCTCCGTGACGCGCTTGTCGAACCTGTTGACGGGGATGGATGCGGTCTCAGCCGCAACGGCGGCGACCTCCGCGGCCGCCTCGTCGATCTGCGCCTGCAGGTCGCCGAGCGTAGCCACGAGAGCGTCGACGTCGGACGCCGTCACGTCCACCGTGGCCTCACCGTAGACCAGCTGGACGGTACCGTCGGCGTCGGCCAGGCTGAGCGCGCCTGCCTCGTCGATGGCCCAGCTCTGCGTCGCCTGCAGCAGGGGCAGGTACGCGCCCTCCACGGCCATGGCCTCGTCCTCGCAGAGCTTCAGGGTGGAGCCGAAGGGCGTGGGGAAGGTCAGCGCGTCACCGTCGAGCTCGTAGCTGCCGAAGTAGGAGTTGCAGCCGGCGTCGCCGACGACCTCGCCACCGCTCATGAAGAGCGTCGTGGTGACGCTCTCGGGCACGGCCTCGCCGGCCAGGGTGGCGAGCGTCCACTCCACGCCTTCGGGCGTGATCTGGGCGTCGGCTTCCTGCGCGAACGCGAGGCCAGGCAGGGCACCGAGGAGCAGCGATGCGCTGAGGGCACCGGCAAGCAGCTGTCGAGTCTTCATGGGAGCGGGATCCTCCAGTGTGCGTCAGGGTCTGGGCGCTGGGCGCGAGTCACACGCGATTGTGCCACCACTCCAAGCGCGTGCCACGTACCCTTCGGTCATGCATTACCGACGACTTGGCAAGACCGGATACGAGATCAGCACCATCGGCTTCGGGGCCTGGGCCATCGGGGCTGACTGGGGGGACGTCGACGACAGGGAGTCCCTGGCCGCCCTCCACGCCGCCGCTGATGCGGGCGTCAACTTCATCGACACGGCTGACGTCTATGGCGACGGCCGCAGCGAGCGCGTCATCGCCGGCTTCCTCAAGGAGCGAGCAGGCGAGCGCCTCTATGTGGCCACCAAGATGGGCCGGCGCGTGGAGCAGACGCTGGAGAACTACACGCCCGAGGCCTTCATGGCCTGGACCCAGCGCTCACGCGAGAACCTCGACACCGAAACGCTCGACCTGCTCCAGCTGCACTGCCCACCGTTCGACGTCTACTACACGCCGGAGCTGTTCGCGGCCTGCGACGAGCTGGTCGAGCAGGGCGTCATGCGCCACTACGGCGTGAGCGTGGAGAAGGTCGAGCAGGCGCAGAAGGCCATGGAGTATCGCGGCGTGGCCACCGTCCAGATCATCTTCAACATGGTCCGCCAGCGCCCGGCTGACCAATTCCTGGCCGAGGCACTCGCGAACGACGTGGGCGTGCTCGCGCGGGTGCCCCTGGCCTCCGGCCTGCTCACGGGCAAGTACGACGCCGGCTCCACCTTCGCCGAGAACGACCACCGCAACTACAACCGCCAGGGCCAGGCCTTCGACGTGGGCGAGACCTTCGCCGGGCTGGACTACGGTGCCGGTCTCGAGTTCGTGGCAGCGATCGGGGACCTGGTGCCGGCGGGAGCCACCACGGCCCAGCTGGCGCTGCGCTGGATCCTCATGCATGAGGGCGTGACCGCGGCCATCCCCGGCGCCAAGGACCCAGACCAGGCCCGCGCCAATGCTGCTGCTGCGGATCTCGCGCCCCTGTCGGAGGAGACCATGGCGCGCGTGACGGAGCTCTACGAGCGGTACGCCAAGCCCCTCGTGCACCAGCGCTGGTAGACCGTCTGCGCGAGAGCGAGCCGAGACGCGCGAGCGTAGTCTAGGAGCTCTGAGGCGCTTCTCGCGCCATCCGAACCTGACGAAGGAGACCAGCCACATTGGCAGCGCACGCCCCGACCATGGCCGAACTGGACTCAGCGCTGCTGCTCCCGCATCGCCGCAAGATGGAGATCCTCTTCGCCATCCTGCTGGTCCTCTTCCTCTCGGCACTGGACCAGACCATCGTCGGCGTGGCGCTCCCTCGCATCGTGGGCCATCTTGGTGGCACCAACGAGCTGTACACATGGGTCGTCACCAGCTACCTGCTGACCGCCACCATCACCGGTGTCTTCTACGGCAAGCTCTCCGACATCTACGGACGCCGGCCCATGCTGCTCTTCGGCGTCACCGTCTTCCTCATCGGTTCGGTGCTTTCCGGCCTGTCGTGGTCGATGGAGTCCCTCATCATCTTCCGCGGCATCCAGGGCGTCGGCGCCGGCGCCATCTTCCCCATCTCGCTGGCGGTCATCGGCGACCTCTTCGATCCTCGGGAGCGCGGACGCTATCAGGGTCTCTTCGGAGCGGTCTTCGGTATCGCTGCTGTTCTCGGGCCGCTGCTCGGCGGCTTCATCACGGAGCAGCTGAGCTGGCACTGGATCTTCTTCGTCAACGTGCCCATCGGCCTGGTCGCGCTCTACATCGTGTTTCGCTACCTGCCCACCATCCACGGCGAGTCCAGGACGCGCAACCTCGACTATGCCGGGGCCGTGGTCTTCTCCATCGGGGTGGTCTTCCTGCTGCTCGGCCTGACCAACAAGGCCACCGGAGAATGGATGGACGTCAGCGTGGGTGGGTTCCTGCTCATCGCGGTCGTGCTGACCCCGATCTTCCTGTTCATCGAGTCGCGCGCGGCAGAACCCATCATCCCCCTCGAGCTCTTCCGCAACCGCAACTACGCGGCGACCATCCTGGCCACCTTCCTGGCGGCCATCGGCTTCTTTGGCGCGATCATCTTCCTGCCCCGCTGGCTCCAGTTCGTGCAGAACGTCAGCGCCACGGACTCCGGCCTGCAGATCCTGCCGCTCATGGCCGGCGTCATCCTCAGCTCCATCGGGGCGGGCGTGCTCGTCAGCCGGACGGGACGCTACAAGTGGATCCTCAGCGGAGCGCTCCTCATCATGGGCGTGGGCATCCTGCTCTTCACCGGGCTGCGCGCCACCACCGATCTGCAGCTGCTGTGGCTGTGGATGTTCATCGCCGGGATCGGTATCGGCCCCACCCTCTCGGTCTTCACCATCGTGATCCAGGCGTCGGTGCCCTTCAGCCGGCTGGGCGTCGCGACCGGCAACCTGACGTTCTTCCGCCAGATCGGCGGCTCAGTCGGCCTGGCCATCGTGGGCACGCTCTTCGCCGACTCGTTCGCCTCGCGACTCCAGCCATCGCTGTCCGAGGCTGGCGTGCCACCTGAGCAGGTGGGAGCGGTGCTGCAGTTCGCGGGCGGCGGCAGCCTGGGTCAGGTCGGCGACACGACGTTGGCCCAGCAGCTGGCCCAGGTCCCGCCGCTGCAGGGCTTCGTGGACCAGATCGTGGCCGGCGTGTACGACGCCTTCTCAGCGGCCATCAGCGATACCTTCTGGTTCGGGCTGATGGCCACGATGGTCGCGCTGGTGGTCGTGGTGCTGTTCCTCAGGGACCTGCCGCTACGCAGGGCTGCAGCCGTCCCGGTCGAGGGCCCCGTCGAAGCGGTACCAGACGCCACCGCAGATGCCTGACCGTTCCATGACACAAGGAGGAGGAGATCGATGAAGGTCGGCCTGATCACGCCCCAAGGCTGGAAGATGGAGTACGAGGGCTGGGACCCAGCTGACGCCTGGGCCAACACCGTCGCGCTCGCGAAGCAGGCGGAAGAGCTCGGCTTCGAGTCGCTCTGGGCCTTCGATCACTTCACGACCGTGCCGGAGCCGACCGACGAGATGACGCTCGAGTCGTTCTCGCAGCTGACGGCCATCGCCATGGTGACCAGCAACGTGCGGCTGGGCCACATGGTCATCTGCACTGCGTTCCGCAATCCCGCGCTCACGGCCAAGCTGGCTTCCACCATCGACGTCATCAGCGGCGGTCGCTTCGAGATCGGCATCGGCGCCGGCTGGAAGGAAGACGAGTGGCTCGCCTACGGCTACGGCTTCCCGCCCATCGGCGAGCGCATCAGCACCTTCGAGGAGCACCTGGAGGTGATCACCCGCATGATCGCGCCGGGGCGGGCGACCTACGAGGGCAAGCGGGTCCACGTGCACGGCGCCATCAACGAGCCGCGCAGCATCCAGGCCAAGATCCCGCTCATCGTGGGCGGCAACGGGCCGAAGCGCACCGCCGGGCTCGCCGTCAGGTTCGCCGACGAGCTGAACTTCGTCTTCCGCCAGCCGGATTGGGTGGCCCAGCGCATGACCGAGGTCCGCGCCATGTGCGACGCGGCCGGCCGCGACCCGCGGACCCTCCGCTTCTCCGCCTATACGCTCGACGAGGACTACCTCCAGGCCGGTCAGGCACGTGTGGATCTCGTCGGCGCGTGGGCCGAGACGGGCATCGACCGCATCGTCTGCTTCCCCACCAAGCTCGACCCATCGCTCGAGGCCCAGGCTGCCTTCGCCGAGGATGTCAAGGCCGCCGGCGTCGCTCTCGACGGAGCCTAGTCAGCCGATGGCACGCACGCCCGGGCTGCTGCTGATCATCCTGGTCCCTGCCCTCCTCTGGGCCGGAGGTGCCACCGCCTCTGAGGAGGCGGACGGGCCGACCGTCGTGATCGAGGCACCGGGCAGGGCCGACATCCGCGCCGCACTCTCCTTCCCCGGCGGCTGGCGACTGGAGGCAGCGGGCGAGCCCTCGCGTCGGCAGGTCCATGCGCTCGCGCTCGACGAGCGCTGCGAGGTCACCTCACGGACCTCAGACTTCAGCGACCTCCTCAACGATGTCGACGACTTCGAGGTCACGCTCGCGCCCGGGTCGGGCTACATCTTCGGTGCGCGCGAGACGGTAGAGCTGCCTGCCGGTCCGGCCGAGCGCATCGACTTCGCCGCCAACGAGGAAGGTGGGCGCTGGTCGGTCTACGCCATCTGGGACCAGGGCGTCGTGCACGAGCTCTGGTGCCGCGGTGACGAGCTGCCCGATGATCGCTGGCTGCCCATCGCTGAGACGCTCGATCTCGAGCCGGACCCGGAGCTGACCAGCTCGACCTTCGACCCCGTCACCGCTCGCCCCGACGCAGGCGTGGCCATGGCCTTTCCCGAGGCGTGGCAGGTGCGGGGCAGCTCCACCAACCAGGGCCTGCTCTACGCCACCAGCGACACCGCCGTCTGCGCGCTCAGCGACTACAGCGAGGTCGCCGCGGCCGCTGCCTGGGCCAGCGTCGACGACATGCACGACGAGTACGTCGCCATCGCCGGCAGCCGCGACAACCTCGTGGTCGAGGAGAGCACCTACCTGGAGCTGCCAGCCGGGCGCACGGGCTTTGCCGAGATCGCCTTCGACGACGGCACCGAGGCCATCCGCTACTCGTTCGCCGACCCCACCGGCGAGACGCTGCTAGCCCTCTTCTGCGTGGGCGACCCCACGCCCGCGGATCGCTACCGCTCGCTGGCCGAGTCCGTGGAGTGGTTCGGCGGAGACTGAGCGGGCGATCGGTTCAGGGCCGGGACCCCGAGCGGTCTGGTCAGGCGGCTCCGGATGACCCTTGCTCGGCGGTCAGCTCAGGCGTGTCATCGAGCGACTCCTCGACCTCGGCCACGGCCGCAGAGGGTTCCAGGAACACCGTGGCCAGGAACCCGGTGAGCGTGCCGAACACGCCCACGCCGACGATGATGATGGCCGTGCCGATGGTGCGCCCGAGCTGCGTCACCGGGTAGAGATCGCCGTAGCCCACCGTCGACATCGTGACGATCAGGTACCAGATGGCGTCATCGGCGGTGGTGATGAGGGCGTTGGGAGCGCTGCGCTCGGCCCAGAGCATGGCCAGGCTGCCGAACTCGAGGACGAGCAGCGCCACGAACAGCACCAACAGCAGGCCGCCTGTCGCTCGATGCTTGAAGAACGCGGTCAGGGCCGCCCCGGGCCCGCCCATCCGCTGCATCACGCGGATGACGCGGGCGACGCGCAGCAGTCGTGTCACACGCAGCACAGGGATGATGCTGATGACGTCGACCCAGCCGTAGCCGTTCACCAGGTAGCGCCGATTGTCGTCAGCACGGTTCAAGCGGCGGAGCAAGTCTCCGACGAAGACAAAGATGATGATCGCGTCCATGAGCACGATGATCTGCTCGAGGTTCGGGTCGCGGAAGATCACCGCCAGGACCAGGTTGACGATGGAAAGGATGGCCAGGCACATCACGAAGATCTCCCACGGCAGCGAGAGCATCACCTGCCCGTCCTCCGCCTGGGCGTTCCACTTGACCCGGTCGAGCTTGTTCTCTCCGTTCACGAGCGTCCTCCATTGTCGATGCGCAGACTGTTGCGTCCATCGTGCCGGTCCTCGCTCGCTCGTACTAGGGTTAGAGCATGCAGAGCATGGCGAACGCGGCGCAGTGGTTCGGGGACAACATCATCCTGCTGTTGATCGTCGGCGTGGCCCTGATCCTGGCCTACGCCTACAGCGGTCCCGTCGTCGACAAGATCGTGAAGCGCACCTTGCGAGTCACCGACGGAGACTTCTCGGGCGCAGGCGTAGAGGACGCGGAGCTGGAGAAGCGGTCGGCCACCATCGTCTCGCTCGTGACCACGGTCATGCGCCTGTCCATCATCGGCATCGCGCTGCTGGTCTTCGTGGGCCTGACCGGGAGCGAGTGGATCCTCATCCTCATCGGCCTCTTCGTGGCCGGCATGGCCATCGCGGGCCAGTCCATCGTGCTCGACTATCTGATGGGCATCCTCATCATCATCGAGGGTCAGTTCTTCCAGGGTGACAACATCGAGCTCGGCGACAAGCCCTGGAAGGGCACGGTCGAGAGCGTGGGCCTGCGACGCACCGTGATCCGAGACGTCGATGGCACGGTCTACTCCGTGTCCAACGGCGAGCTGCGCAGCGTGGCCAATCGCACGCGCATCTACGCTGCGGGCGAGGTGCGTGTGCGAGGCATCCGGCAGGGTGACCTGGCGACGGTCGGGCGCATCATGGACCGCATCGGGCAGGACATCGCCTCGGACCCGAGCTTCGCCGACTCGGTGCTGGAAGCGCCGCGCCTCGCCGTCATCGACGAGGCCGATGAGCTGGGCAGCGTGGCCGTCATGCGCGGCCGGGTGGTGGCCGCCGATCGATGGCGTGTCGCCACGGAGATCCGGCTGCGCCTCGACGCGGCCCTCAAGGACGAGGGCGTCGAGCTCAACCGCCTGGCCCTCTCACAGGCATGACCGCTGGCCCAGCCGAACCCGGCCTCGAGACACGACTTCGCCAGCTCCTCGGCGAGCGTGTCCGCTCCGACCCCGGGACGCAGGCGCTCTTCGCCTCGGACGCCTCGCTCTACCGCACGCTGCCGACGCTGGTGGTCGAACCTGCCCATGCAGATGAGCTGACCGCGGTCATCCGGGCCTCTGCCGAGAGCGGCGCATCGGTCACCATGAGAGGCGCCGGCACGAGCATCGCCGGCAATGCGCTGGGAGCGGGTGTGGTCGTCGCCACCCGCTCCCTGGCGCGCATCATCGAGGTGAACGCGGCGCGGGGCTACGCGGTGGTGGAGCCCGGCGTCGTGCTCGACGACCTCAACGCCGCGGCCGCCCCGTACGGCCTGCGCGTGGGACCCGACCCCTCGACCCACAGTCGCTGCACGCTCGGGGGCATGATCGGCAACAACGCCTGCGGCTCACACTCGGTCATCTGGGGCACCACCGCGCAGAACATCATCGGGCTCGACGTCATCCGCTCCGATGGCTCGCACGTCAGGCTCACGAGCCCTGGGGCACCGGCCCGTCCGGCCGACCCCGAGTGGCCGGAGCTGGGCGGTCCCCTCGCCTACGACCTGCGCGCGTTCACCGCCGAGCACGAGGAGCGCATCCGCCGCGAGCTCCCGCCCTGGCCCCGGCGCGTCTCCGGCTACGCCCTCGACTGGCTCCTGCCCGAACGTGGCCCCGATCACGCCAAGGCCCTCGTCGGCACGGAGGGCACGTGCGCGGTCGTGGCCCGAGCCGTGGTGCGCCTGGTTCGAGCGCCGGCCGCCCGGGCCCTGCTGGTGCTGGGCTTCGAGGATGACGTCGCCGGCGCCGATGCGGTACCGGCGCTGCTGACCGCGGAGCCCTACACCGTCGAGTCGCTGTCGGCCGAGCTGCTGGCGCTGGCGCAGGCGCAGACCGCCGACGTCGGGCTGCCCGAGGGTGGCGCCTGGCTCATGGTGGAGGCCCGTGCCGACGATGCCGCGGGTGCACACGCCCACGCGCAGCGGCTGGCGCGGGCCGTCGGCCGCACGCTGGAGGCGCCCGATGTCCGCTTCATCGATGACCCGGCCGGCCTGGCAGCGCTCTGGCGCATCCGCGAGGACGGCGCCGGGCATTCGTCGCGCTTTGCCGACGGCACCAAGGGCTGGCCCGGGTTCGAAGACTCAGCCGTACCGCCCGAGCGCCTGGGGTCGTACCTCAGCGAGCTGCGGGCGCTGCTGGCGACGCACCGGATGCAGGCCATCAGCTACGGCCACTACGGCGAGGGCTGTATCCACCTGCGCGTCGGCTTCGGCCTCGACGCGAACGATGGACCCGAACGCTACGAGCGCTTCATGTCCGATGCGGCCGACCTGGTGGTGCGGCACGGTGGCTCGCTGAGCGGTGAGCATGGGGACGGTCGTTCGCGCGGTCCCTTGCTCGGGCGCCAGTTCAGCCCGGAGCTCATCGAGGCCTTTGCCGCCTTCCGCCGGATCTGGGACCCAAGCGAGCGACTCAACCCCGGCATCATCGTCGACCCACCGCCCATCACCGCCGACCTGCGTGCCACGGCACCCACGCTCCTGCAGGTCACCACGCAGCAGGCGTTCAGTGCTGATGGCGGCGACTTCCGCTCGGCGGTGGAACGCTGCATCGGCGTGGGTCGCTGCGTCTCGACGCAGGGCGCAGCCCAGATGTGCCCCAGCTTCCGGGCCACGCTCGATGAGCAGCACTCGACGCGCGGACGAGCCCGCCTGCTGCAGGAGATGATCGTGGGCGACCTGGCCCAGGATGGCTGGCGCTCCGCGGAGGTCCGTGAAGCGCTCGACCTCTGCCTCTCCTGTCGCGGCTGCACGAGCGAGTGCCCCACGGGCGTGGACATGACCGCCTACAAGGCGGAGTTCCTCGACCATCACTACCGTCGCCGGCTGCGGCCGATGTCGCACTACTCCCTGGGCTGGCTGCCGGTGTGGCTGAAGCTGACGGCGCGGGTGCCCCGGCTGGTCAACGCCGTCACGCGCTCACGACTCACCCGCCGGCTGTTCACGAGGCTCGCCGGGATCGCACCCTCTCAGGGCATCCCGCGCATCGCCGGTCGCACCTTCACCCGCGATTGGCGGCCTCGGCCACGCCCGGATGCCCCACACGGCCGCGTCGTGCTCTGGCCGGACACCTACAACGATCACCTCACGCCCTGGGTCAGCCACGCTGCCGTGCGCGTGCTGGAGGCGGCCGGCTTCGAGGTCGCCGTGCCCCGTGGCTGGGTCTGCGATGGTCTGACCTGGCACTCGACCGGCCAGCTGGGCACGGCACGCCGGGTGCTGCGGCACTCGCTAGGCGCGCCCGAGCTGGGGGGCGATGAGCCGGTGCTGGTGCTGGAGCCGTCCAGCGCCACGATGCTGCGAGCGGACCTGCCGGAGCTTCTGCCCGACGATTCCCGGGCCCCCCGGCTGGCACGTCGCATCACGACCTTCGCCGAGCTGCTGGATCGCGTCGGCTACGTGCCTCCGCCATCGGTGACCAGGGTCGCACCGGTCATCGCCCAGCCGCACTGCCACCAGCAGGCCGTCCTGGGGGTGGAAGCCGATCGACGCGTCTGCGAGCGTGCGGGCATCGAGGTGACCCAGGAGCTCACCGGCTGCTGCGGCCTGGCCGGCAACTTCGGGGCTGAGGCCGGGCACGAGACGGTCAGCCGGAAGGTGGCAGAGTTGTCCCTCCTGCCGGCGCTCGAAGCCCATCCCGAGGCTCCACTTCTCGCGGATGGCTTCAGCTGCCGCACCCAGATCGAAATCGTTGTCCGGGCGTCGCGCTCGTCACCTCGCGGAGGTGCTCGCGGAGCGCCTGCCAGTAGAAGGAGATCGAGCCACATGAGCCTGGAGCGCGCCCTCGTCCCGCTCGCGATCGTGGTGGCTGTCATCAGCCTGGCCGTCTGGCTGATGCTCATCAACGACGTCGCCCTCGGCCCCTGGCTCCTGGCCGGGCTGGTCTTCGCCCACGGCTGGGTCCACCTCATGTTCGTGTTCCCCAAGCCCCAGAGCGTTGGCAGCGACGCCGGTGTCAGCGAGTACCCCTTCGACTTCGGCCGCTCCTGGCTCATCCGCGGCCGGGGCCTTGATGCGGGCCTCGTGGGTCAGCTGGGCTTGGTGGTCATGGCCGTGACCTTCGCCCTGAGCCTGCTGGCGGCGCTCTCGACCGTGGGAGTGCTCATCCCGGCCGACTGGTGGGGCGGCCTGATGATCGCCGCCGCGGCTGCTTCCACGGTCATGCTCCTGCTCTTCTACTCGCCCGCGCTCATCCTGGGCTTCGCCATCGACGCGCTGATGGTGGTGCTCGTGCTCAGCGGCACCTGGAGCCCGGCCTAGCCCCGACACGGATGGCGCGTTCGGCTAGGCCGGTGCCTCCGCTTCGGCGCCGATCGCGCTCGGCGGTCGTCGCCAGCGCCCGAAGAAGCCGGTATAGACGGTCATGCCCAGCGTGAAGGTGAGCGCCACCACGCCCGCGAAGAACCAGAACGGGAGCGAGCGGCCGACCTCGTAGAGCGCGCCGGAGGCCATCGTCGAGACGATGATGGCGGTGGTCCCGACCGAGCCGTAGATGCCCTGGGCCAACGAGGTTCGACCCTGGGGTGAGCCGGCTGCGACCATGGCGAAGAGGGCCGTGCCCAGCATCGCCGCGAAGGTGGCCTCGAAGGTAGCCGCCAACGCGGGCATGACCGGCTCGGTGGCGAGGGCGAAGGCGATCCCCGCCGCGACCATGGCGACGCTTCCGGCCACCACGAAGGGGATGGAGCCCCACGTGTCCACGAGACGACCGAAGAACGGAGCCAGCAGCATCGAGGGCAGCCCCAGGAGCATGAAGGTGACCCCGATCCAGGCCACGTCAGCGCCCAGGTCGATCATGAACAGGGGCCAGACCACGTCGTAGATGCCCATCGTCAGCTGCAGCCCGAAGCCGATGATGACCGCCGCCAGCAGCGTCCGATTGAAGATCGCCCGCAATGGCGCCTGCACCCGCGGCCTGGGCTCTGGCTCCGGGCTGTAGACGCGCTCGGCTGCGGTGGCGTGGATGCCGGTCCGGGCCAGCGAGCTCTCTGTCTCCTCCTGGCGGTGGAGCAGGTCGGCGACGTGCGGACCCGAGCGCTGATAGCGCGCCAGGAACACCGCCGAGGCGAACCCGAGCACACCCATGAACACGAACGGGAAGGTGTAGCCGCCGAAGATGGAGGTGCCGAAGGCACCGATGGCCGGACCCAGCACGAAGCCCCCGTTCATGAACGCGCTGAAGTAGCCGAAGGCCTGACCGCGCGTGCCGGGATCGGTGGCATCGACGAGCTCGCCGCGCGCGGCTGGCCCGAACATGCCCGAGGCCACGCCGGCGATGAAGCGCAGCAGGAACAGGCCCACCGCAGAGGTGAAGACGAGCATGAGCAGGCTGGTGATGCCGACCAGCATCATGGCCACGACCATCTGCGGCTTGCGCGAGTGGCGGTCCGCCCACCAGCCGGCAGGCGGTTCGCTGATGAGGCGGCCGATGGCCCAGCCCGAGATGATGATGCCGATGGTGGTGGCGTCGATGCCTTGCGACTGCACGTAGAGCGACAGCACCGGGATCATCGCGCCGAACCCGAGCATCACGATGGACGTCGCCACCATGAGCGGCAGCAACGGGCCCCAGTGCCGGAGCCAAGCGGAACCACGGGCGCGAGCTCTCGCGCGGATGTCGGGCATCGCGACCACCATAGCGACCCCGGCCCGGTCGGTCCGCCTGCCGAGCGTCGTCGGCTCGCGGGCGCATCAGCCCGTCGTTGGGGCGTCGCTACCGGCCGGGGTGGTCGCAGGTCTGGCGACTTGGCTACTATCCCCAGACGTCCCGTCCGGCCCACGAGGAACCGCCGCATGCCCCTGGTCGCCCACAACGCACTGCCCACCTTCGAGCGGCTGCGCCTCGAAGGCGAGGACGTGCTCAGCGTGGAGCGGGCGGAGCATCAGGACATCCGTGAGCTGCACGTGGGCCTGCTCAACATGATGCCGGACGCGGCCCTGCTGGTGACGGAGAAGCAGTACATGCGCCTCATCGGTGCCTGCAACCGCATCACCCAGATCTACGTCTATCCCTTCAGCGTCCCCGGCCTTGCCCGCAGCGAGGAGGCCCTGGCCCACATCGGGGCCTACTACGCCGACTTCGAGCAGCTCAAGGAGTCGGGCCTCGACGCGCTCATCATCAGTGGCGCCAACGTGACCAATCCCTCGCTGGACCTGGAGCCCTTCTGGGAGCCGCTGCAGGAGGTCATCGAGTGGGCTGCTGGCCACGTCACCAGCATCCTCTGCTCGTGCCTGGCCACGCACGCACTCGTGAAGCACCTCTACGGCATCGACCGCCGGCCCTTGGAGCGCAAGCTGTGGGGCGTCTATCGCCACCGTGTCTGCGACCGCTCGCACCCCCTGACGCAGGACGTCAACACCCGCTTCGACGCGCCCCATTCGCGCTGGAATGAGATCCCACGCTCGGAGTGGGACGGTGCGGGCCTGCGCGTGCTGGCCGAGTCGGAGGTGGCCGGTGTCCACCTCGCCACCAGCGCGGATGGCTTCCGCATCGTCTACTTCCAGGGACATCCCGAGTACGACCGCAACAGCCTGCTCAAGGAGTACAAGCGTGAGGTCGGCCGCTTCCTCGCCGGCGAGGCGCCCGCGCCTCCGCCATACCCCGAGCACTACCTCACGCCAGAGTCCGATCGTCTGGCACAGTCCTATCTCCGCGACGCCCTCGCTGCCCAGGCCCATGGCGAGGACGATCCGGGGTTCCCGGAGGCGTCGATCGACGACTTCCTGGACAACACCTGGGGGGACACGGGCCGAGCGCTCTTCAACAACTGGCTGGGGCTGGTCTATCAGCTCACCGGCCTCGACCGTCACGAGCCGTTCATGCCCGGCATCGATCCCGATGATCCGCTGGGCCTCGGCCGCCATGCCTAGCGCGTCAACCTAGAGAGCAGGAGAACCCCCATGAGAGACGAGACCCTGGCCATCCACGCCGGATACGACACCGACCCCACGACCAAGTCGGTCGTGGTGCCGATCTATCAGACCGTGGCCTATGAGTTCGACGATGCCCAGCACGGCGCTGACCTCTTCAACCTGGAGGTCGCCGGCAACATCTACACCCGCATCATGAACCCGACCGCGGACGTGCTCGAGCAGCGCGTGGCCGCGCTCGAGGGCGGCATCGCCGGTCTGGCCCTGTCGGCCGGCTCAGCTGCCATCAACTACTCCATCCTGACCATCGCCAAGGCCGGGGCCAACATCGTCTCCGTGCCGCAGCTCTACGGCGGCACCTACACCCTCTTCGCCCACATGCTGCCGGCGCAGGGCATCGACGTTCGCTTCGCTGAGAGCGACTCGCCCGAAGCCCTCGAGCAGCTCATCGACGACAAGACCGCCGGCGTCTTCCTCGAGTCCATCGGCAACCCTGCTGGCAACATCGCCGACATCGAAGCCATCGCGCAGATGGCCCACAGCCACGGCGTCCCTGTGCTCGTCGACGCGACCGTCTCCACGCCCTACCTGACCAAGCCCATCGAGTGGGGCGCTGACATCGTCATCCACTCGATGACCAAGTACATCGGCGGTCACGGCAACTCCCTTGGCGGCATGATCGTGGACTCCGGCAAGTTCGCCTGGGCCGAGCACGCCGACCGCTATCCGATGCTGACCGAGCCCGAGCCCGCGTACCACGGCGTGCAGTACACCGAGGCCTTCGGCCCGGCCGCCTTCATCGCGCGTGCCCGCACCGTGCCCCTGCGCAACACCGGCTCGGCCATCAGCCCCCTGAACGCCTTCCTCATCCTCCAGGGCATCCAGACCCTGCCGGTGCGCATGGATCGGCATGTCGAGAACGCCATGGCCGTCGCCCGGCACCTCCGGGACCACCCGCAGGTCGAGTGGGTCCACTACGCGGGCCTGCCCGACTCCCCCTACTACCAGCTGGCGCAGAAGTACACCGGCGGCAAGCCCTCCGCACTGCTCAGCTTCGGCGTCAAGGGTGGATACGAGAAGGGCGTCAAGTTCTACGATGCGCTCAAGGTCTTCAAGCGCCTGGTGAACATCGGTGACGTGCGCTCGCTGGCGGCACACCCGGCGTCCACCACCCACCGCCAGATGACGGAGGACGAGCAGAAGGCAGCCGGCGTCATGCCTGACCTCATCCGCCTGTGCATCGGCATCGAGCACATCGACGACATCATCGAGGACCTCGACCAGGCGCTCCAGGCGTCGACCAAGTAGCCCGTCCGAGACCCCGGACCGCGACCCCCTGGAAGTCGGGGTCGCGGTCTTCCTGTGTCCGGGGTCCGACGGTTCGTGACAAAGGTCACCTAGTTTCTGGGTATTTGTTTCTGGCGCGGCGCCCACCGAGAACCCATCGTCTCATCAGGGTCGGTCGCCACGAGGCCCTCCCCCACCTCGGCGAGGCGACCCGGAGCGGAGGTTCGTTCGATGTCTGGAACCACGCCAGCGGTGCTGCGACGCCGCCTCGCCACGGCCGTCCTCGCGACGGCCACCATCGTGATCGCTGGCGTTGTCCCAGCGCTCGCGGCCGACCGAGCGGATGTGACGCCGGCCCTGGTGCCCAAGGCCGAGCTGCCGCTCGCGCCGGCCGACGAGGTCAACGTCTCGGTCGCACCGAACGTCCCGCCCGCCTCGGGCCGCACCGAACCGGCGGTCGTCGAGGTCGAGTTCGAGATCGTCGAGAACGTCTCGCTCATCGACCCCGGCACGGGTGTCGAGTACGAGACCTGGGGCTATCGCATCCCCGGCGACGAGACCGTCTCGGGCACGCCGGGACCGATGATCCGTGCACGTGTCGGTGACGTGCTCCGCTTCGTCATCAGCAACCCCGAGGGCAACTCCATGCCCCACAACGTGGACTTCCACGCCGTCACCGGCCAGGGCGGCGGCGCCGCCAACACCGTCGTGGCCCCGGGCATGACCGCCACCATCGAAGCGCGCCTGCTGTATCCGGGCATGTTCATGTACCACTGCGCCATGGGCGACGTGCCCGAGCACATCTCGCGCGGCATGTACGGCGGCATCCTGGTCGATCCGGCCGAGCCGCTGCCGGAGGTGGACCACGAGTGGTACATCGTCCAGTCCGAGTTCTACACGACCTCGACCGAGCCGGGCCTGGTGGAGACCGACCGGGCGGCCATCACCGCCGAGCAGCCCACGATGGTGGTGTTCAACGGTGCCAAGGGCGCCCTCACCGGCGCCAACGCTCCGGTCATGCAGGTCGGCGAACGCGCTCGCATCTACTTCGTCAACGCCGGCCTCAACCTCATCTCCAGCTTCCATCCCATCGGCTCGCACTGGGATGTGGTCTACCCGGAGGCGGCCCTGCTGAACGAGCCCCTGCGTGGCTCGCAGACGACGCTCGTGCCGGCCGGCGGTGGCACCGTGGTCGAGCTGATCGGCCAGGTCCCGAGCACCATCATCCTCGTCGACCACGCCCTCGCGCGCACGTTCGACAAGGGGGCCATGGGCATGATCAACATCCAGGGCGAGGAGAACCCGGAGATCTTCGAACCGATCGTGCGAGTAGCCCTCCCGAGCGCCGGCCGCGGCTCCTGCGACAGGGGTCGCGGCCTTCGTTCGCTCGAGCCCGGCGCAGGGCTCCGGATGCATACGATTTCGCAGTTGACGGTGTGTTACCGTCGCCTTCCAGAAGGGTCCGACAGGGGACGCTGCGGACCCACTCATCGAGGAGGAGACTGTCGGATGATTCGACGACGAGCCGCTGGCGCGGTCCTGCTTTCCGGCCTGCTGGCGACGGGTCTCGGCGGCGCTGCCGTGGCCCAGGACGAGGGAGACCTGGTCGTGCTCTGCACTCCGCAGGAGGACTGGTGCGTCGAGATGGTGCAGCAGTTCCAGGAGCAGACCGGCATCAACACCAGCTACGTGCGCATGTCCTCCGGTGAGGCCCTGGCGCGCCTGCGTGCCGGTGCCGAAGCACCCGAGTTCGACGTGTGGTGGGGTGGCCCCGCGGACGGCCAGATCGCGGCCGGCGCGGAGGGCCTCATCGAGCCCTACATCTCCCCCAACGCCGCCGCCATCTCGGATGACCAGAAGGGTGCCGATGGCACCTGGACTGGCGTCTACGTCGGCGCCCTCGGCTTCTGCTCCAACGTGGGCGAGCTCGAGCGCATCGGCGTAGAGGTCCCCGACTCATGGGATGACCTGCTGGCCCCTGAGTTCGAGAGCAACGTGGCGGTCGCCCATCCGGCCAGCTCCGGCACGGCCTACACCACGTTCTACACCCAGATCACACGCCTGGGTGGCGCGGATGAGGGCCTCGCCTACATGAAGGAGCTCCATCCCAACATCCTGCAGTACACCAAGTCGGGTTCCGCCCCAGGCGGTATGGCTGGACGCGGCGAGATCGCCACGGCCATCATCTTCAGCCACGACTGCATCAAGAACTACGAAGAGGGCTTCACGGACCTCGTGGTCTCGTTCCCCAGCGAGGGCACCGGCTACGAGATCGGTGCGGTGGCCCTGGTGGCCAACGCCCAGAACCCCGAGAACGCCAAGAAGTGGATCGACTGGTCGCTGCAGGCTGACACGCAGGAGATCGGCCCCACGGTCGGCTCCTTCCAGCTTCCGACCAACCCCGACGCCGCGGTCAGCGACCTCTCGGTGGGCCTCGACGAGGTCACCCTGGTCGACTACGACTTCGACGCCGCCGGCGCAGCCCGAACGGAGCTGACGCAGCGCTTCGAGGACGAGGTCGCCGCCGAGCCGGCTGAGTAAGGACGACCACGTGAGGGGCACGAGTGAGAGCCAGACGCTCGTGCTCGTGTCCCCAGCGACAGACCGGGACGAGGTCGGCGTGATGCCGGCCTCGTCCTTCATGCCATGACCGTTTCCGACCGGCAGGCCATCAGGGACGCGGCCCTGCCCCGTCAAGACGAGATCCCCTACGACCCCGAGCGCCCCAAGTGGCGGGCCATCGACCCCATCGTCATCCTGGCCATCCTGCTCTCGGCCGGCTTCGTGCTCATCGCCATCATCTGGCCGGTGATGAAGGTCATCGGGGAGGCCTTCTCCGCCGATGCCCTGCCCATCTTCGAGCGCTACATCACGACCGCCCAGAACCAGATCCTCCTCAACACCATCGTGTTGGGGCTGACCGTGGCCACGCTCGGCACCTTCGTGGCCTTCCTCTTCGCCTTCGTGCAGGTGCGGGTGCCGGCCCCCAAGCCGGTCAAGCTGCTCATCCACGTGATGGCCCTGCTGCCCATCGTGAGCCCGCCGTTCGCGCTGGCCGTGGCCACCATCTCGCTCTTCGGCCGCAGCGGCATCATCACGCGCGACCTGCTCGGCATCCGCATGGACATCTACTCGTGGCCGGACATCCAGATCCCCGGCATCGGGCTCCAGGCTCCACCGTTGGGCCTGGTCGTGGTCATGTCCCTGACCTTCTTCCCCATCGCCTACATCATGCTGATGGCCATGATGCGAGCGCTGGATCCGTCGCTGGACGAAGCCGCCGCGAACCTGGGCTCGACCAAGTGGCGCACCTTCCGCAAGATCACCCTGCCGCTGCTGGCACCCGGCATCGCCTCTGCCTTCCTGCTGCTGTTCGTGGAGGCGCTCGCCGATCTGGGCAACCCGCTCGTGCTGGGCGGCAACTACACCGTGCTCGCGAGCCGCATGTACATCGCCATCGTGGGCGAGTACAACCTGACCGCCGGCTCGGTCTTGGCGGTGATGCTGCTGGTGCCGTCGCTGGTGGTCTACTTCGTGCACCGCTACTACGCCAACAAGTCATCCATCGTGTCCGTTTCGGGCAAGCCCTCCGGCAGACACGCCGAGATCCAGGGGCGCGGCGTCCGCTGGGGCCTGCTGGCCGCCGTGCTGGGCACCGTCGGCCTGATCATGCTGCTGTACGGGACCATCGTGGTGGGCTCGTTCACCAAGCTCCTGGGCGTCAACCACGAGTTCACGCTGGAGCACTTCGAGGCGGTGCTCTTCGGCTACGGCTTCGATGCGGTGACCGACACCGTGACCCTCGCGGCCATCGCCACCCCCATCGCCGGTGTGCTCGGCGTCGTCGTCGCCTTCCTCGTCATCAGACGTCGGTTCTGGGGCCGCGGCGCGCTGGACTTCGGCGTGATGCTGGGCATCGCCATCCCCGGCACGATCTTCGGGATCGGGTATCTGCTGGCCTTCAACACGCCGACCGAGATCTTCGGCGTCACCGTCTTCCCCAAGCTGACCGGCGGTGCCGCCATCCTCGGTGGTGCGATCGCCATCACCATGGTCTTCATCCTGCGCTCGGCGCCGGGCGGCCTGCGCTCGGGTACATCGTCACTACAGCAGATCGACCCCTCCATCGAGGAGGCCTCGACCTCGCTCGGCGCGAACCAGGCCCACACCTTCCGCAGGATCACCCTGCCCCTGATCCGCCCGGCCTTCCTGGCCGGGCTCATCTACTCGTTCGCCCGTGCCATGACGGCCATCAGCGCGGTCATCTTCCTGACCACGCCTCAGGTGCGCATCATGACCGCGCAGATCCTCAACGAGGTCGACGCGGCGCGGTACGGCAACGCCTACGCCTACTGCGTGGTCCTCATCGCCATCGTGCTCATCGCGATCGGCATCCTCAGCTTCCTCGTGGGCTCGAGGACGGACGCAGAGCAAGAGACTGGGAGTGGCAACTCGACATGGAGCTGACAGCCGCCGAGACCAAGGGCCGGGCCAGCGGGCCGGCAACGCTGTTGCTGGAGCGCCTGAGCAAGCACTTCAAGTCGCCCGAGGGCGGACGCGTCAAGGCGGTCGATGACATCACCATCGAGCTGGCCGGGGGCAGCTTCGTGACGCTGTTGGGCCCGTCCGGGTGCGGCAAGACCACCACCCTGCGCATGATCGCCGGCTTCGAGAACCCCACCGCCGGACGCATCCTGCTCGACGACAAGGACATGGTGCGCCTCACGCCTGACAAGCGCGGCATGGGCATGGTCTTCCAGTCGTACGCCCTCTTCCCGCACCTGACGGTCCATGACAACGTGGCCTACGGCGTACAGCTCCAGGGCAAGAAGGGCAAGGAGCTGGAGACGACGATCGACAACGCCCTCGACCTGGTCAACCTGCACGGCCTGGGCCAGCGCAAGATCGCCGAGCTCTCCGGTGGCCAGCAGCAGCGCGTGGCCCTGGCCCGGGCCATGGCCATCGAGCCGCGCGTGCTGCTCTTCGATGAGCCCCTCTCCAACCTCGACGCCAAGCTGCGCGTCTCGCTGCGCTCGGAGATCCGACGCATCCAGCAGGCGCTGGGCACCACCTCCATCTACGTCACCCACGACCAGGCCGAGGCCATGGCCCTGTCCGACATCGTGGTGGTCATGAACGCCGGCAAGATCGAGCAGGCGGGACCGCCGGACGAGGTCTACCGCCGCCCGGCCACGCGCTTCGTGGCCGACTTCATCGGCCGAGCCAACTTCCTCGACGGAGAGGTCAAGGGCGTCGGCGCTGACACCATCGACGTCTCGTTCATGGGCGTGACCCTCACCATCCCTGCAGGCGACGGGCACGAGAGCGGCGGCACCGCCGTCATCGTGGCTCGCCCGGAGTCCGTCCGCATCGGCGAGGGCGAGCTGCGCGGCAAGGTCAAGGGCAGCACCTTCCTCGGCTCCTACGTGGAGTACGAGCTGGAGCTCGGAGAGGGCCAGGAGAACATGCTCGCGGTCGACGGCGAGTGGATGTCGCACGGCCTGCACGCGCCGGGTGAGGACATCGCCTGGACGCTGGTACCCGAGCGTGCCTACGCCCTGCCCGCCGGCGAGCACGAGCGGCTGACCGCGGAGTAGCCGAGCTCAGTCCGGCTCGGCCCAGTCCTGGAGGCGCTCGGCCCACTCGTCAACGAGGGCCTCGTAGATGGGGCGCTTGACCTCCCACATGTCCTCGGCGAGCTCAGCCGAGGTCCATCCAGCGGAAGGCCTTGAACTCCTGTCGCTCGCCCTTGGGCGGAGCCAGGACGATGTCGTCGTCGGTGCCGAGGAAGCGGAACAGGAACCACTTCTGGACCTGTCCCCGAACGCGCTCGTTGCGGCGGCGGCCAGGCGGCAGCTCATAGGCCAGCCAGTCAGGATGCTCGGCCACGAGCTCCACGTGCTCGGGTCGAAGCCCGGTCTCCTCCTGCAGCTCTCGCAGCGATGCCTCGGCTGGCTCCTCGCCCACGTTGAGGCCACCCTGTGGCATCTGCCAGCGGTTCGGCTGGTCGATGCGCTCGAGCGCCAGCACCAGGCCATCGGCACGGACGACGGCGATACCCACGTTGGCGCGGAAGGTCTGGCTGGTCATGGCCGCCCTACTGTACGCGGGCTTGAGCGCCTCCGCGAGCCTCGGCGGCCGCTCGGTAGCAGGCGCATGCGGCATGGACTCGCTCGATCAACCCACACCAGCGCGGTACCATCTCGCGCACGGACCACGATCGCAGGGAGGTTCAGCGGTGAGCAAGGGAGTCCTCCTCCGTGCCCTGCTCGCGACAGCGCTCGTCAGCTCGCTGTCAGGCACGGCCATGGCGCAGGATGACGACCTGGCGCCCGCGAGCCTGGATGCGCTGGCGCTCCGCTTCCTGGCCCAGCAGGAGCAGATCGACCAGCTCCACCAGCGGCTCGACGATGTCCGCATCGGGACCATCCGCGAGCGCATCAAGGCGCTGGAGAACGCCGTCGATGGGCTCTCCGGGGCGTTCGCTGCAGCGACCTTCTCGCTCGTGGTCGGGCACCGACCCGCAGCGCAGCCTACGCCAGACCAGGAGACGACCGAATGAGCGCCATGGCCCTGTTCCGCATCGCCCTCGCCGCCGCGCTGGCGATCTCCATCCCCGCCGCCACGGCCGCACAGGATGAGACCGTGACGCCTGAGGGCACGACCTGGCACCTCACGGCCTATGCCGGCGACGGCATGGCCTCGGTACCCTTCTACGCGAAGGCGACGCTGCTGCTCGAGAGCGGCACGGCCACCGGCTCGACGGGCTGCAACACCTTCACCGGCACCTACGCCATCGACGGCCAGAGCCTGAGCTTCGACCCTGAGCTCACGATGACGCGTGCCGCCTGTCCGGACGAGTCCCTGACCGATGTCGAGAGCGGGTACCTCGCCGCGCTGCCGATGGTCGCGACGTGGTCCATCGAGGACGAGGTCCTCCGGCTCACCGATGCCGACGGGGCGCGGTTGCTCGAGTACGAGGAGCCGGTCGTCTCCCTCACGCGCTCGGCCATGTCCGACATCATGGGCTTGCTCGACGACCAGCAGTCGGAGATCGCACGCGCAGACCTGCGCATCGACAGCATCCGCATCGGCACCTTGCGCGAGCGCATCAAGGAGCTCGAGGCCACGGTCGAGACCCTGCAGGCCCAGGCCGCAGCCTTGGCCGCTTCGTCGTCGGCGATCGGCTCGGCCTTCAACGCACGGGAGCAGGTGCTGCTCAAGGCCATCCCCAGGAAGGTCGAGAGGACCTGCCGGCCGCTGCGCTCCGGCCTGCCCCGTGGGACCGTGGCCGCGGTGGCCTGCGATGGAGTGCGCAAGGCGGTCGCGGAGATGGCCTACTACCTCATGGAGTGGGACGACGCGGAGGCTACCCTCAGGTCCGTCGCGGGTGCCAACGGCGCACCCAACCGACAGCCCAGGTGTGACCGACAGCGAGCCGGCTGGATCAGCTACGGCACGCAGATCGGCGCCGAAGCCTGCTGGGCAGCGCAAGGCACGGGCAACTACCGCCTCATCACCCGCGCCGCGGCCTGCCACCAGCTGGACGTGGCCGGGACACAGCTGCGGGAGCCGGCCATCTACCTCGCCATCGAGGGCAAGAACGACAAGATGGAGCCACTGCGGGCGGCAGGGTTGGCCTACACGGACGCCAGCTACTACCTCATGAACTTCGAGGTGGGCGGGTACATCCCCCATGGCAAGCAGCCCAGGACACCGACCTGCCGCTCGATCACGGACACCCCTCTCTAGGGCACTCGACGAGACGCTCGCGCCCTTGTCGGTGGTACACCGCCCGACCCGGAGTCGTGATGACAACGGCACCACAGGGGAGCGTCCGATGATCTGCTCCGTCTCGACCCGGCTCGCGCTGGTCGCGGCCCTCGCCATCTCGCTCCCGAGTGAGGATGACGACATCGCCGCCCTGACTCGCCGGCCCGAGGCGCACGAGTGGGCCGGCGCCCGCGACCTGGTGGTACCCATCAAGCGCCCCGAGGCCGAGTGGGACCCCTCCTGCCCGCGCTAGCCCGACAGCGTCGCGGCACCCTCGGCGCCAGGTGTCGCCACGGGCGACCATCGACGCACCGATAGCCACGTCCCACGGAGATGATGCCGCCAGTGACGCCTCGTCGGGGCCCGCTTGTCGTCACCCGTCGGCCCGGCCGACGGCAACACCGACAGCACACCGACAGGGGCCGGCCACGTCGGCTCGTGCGACATCTGACGCCCGCTCGTGCACCAGGCCTACGCAACGTCGGCACGGGCGACACGTGACGACAGCGCCGGACGTCCGCGTGCGCCAAGCGTCGATTCGCGGCGACAACTGACACCCGTCGAGGCTCGAACCTCGCTCCAAGGCGGTGTACGCTTCGGCCCTGCCCTACCGTCGTCAAGAGCAGGGGGTACCTCCTCGTGATCCATCGCCGACTGACCACCGCCGTCCTGACCACCGCGCTGCTCGCGAGCGTGCCGGGCGTCGCGCTCGCACAGGACGAGGCACCGACCAGCCCCGAGAGTGCCGACTGGTCGCTCGTCCGCTATTACGACGAGGAGGGCGGTGAGTTCGCCGATGTGCCCTTCGCGGTCCAGCCCACGCTGCGGCTCCAGGACGGCACGGCCTCGGGCTTCGCGGGCTGCAACGACTTCACCGGCAGCTACGAGCTGGATGGCAGCTCGCTCACCTTCGGCGAGGAGATGTCGGTGACGCTCAGCTTCTGTGAAGGGCCCGGCCAGCTCATGGAGGACAGCTACCTCGCCGCGCTCGGCCAGGTCGGCAGCTGGTCCATCGAGGGCCAGCAGCTGCAGCTCTACGACAACCTCGGTGATCCCTCGCTGACCTTCGAGGTGCCCAGCATCCTGTGGACGCCGACGCAGGTGGCGACGCTCCAGGCTGCGCTCGGGGCCATGGAGATCGCGTCGGCCGAGCTCCGCTCCGAGATCGAGGCCCTGCGCGCCGACACGGACGCGCTCAACGTGTCGCGATTGCGTGAGCGGATCAAGGCCCTCGAGGCCCAGAACAAGACGCTCGTCAAGCGTGTCGACGAGCTCGAGGATGCGCCCGCGGTCGATCCCACACCCGCGCCACGGACCACGACCTCGCTGTCCGCCGCCGAGAAGGTCCTGCTCAAGGGCATCCCCACGCGCATCGCCAACTTCTGCAGCCCCCTGCGCTCATCGCTGCCCAAGGGCACGCAGGCGGCGGTGACCTGCCGCCCCAACACCAAGGTCGTCTCGAGCGTCGACTACTTCCTGTTGGAGGGCGAGCGTGCGGCCACGCAGTTCGGTTCGGTGATGAGCACCTACAACGTGCCCGAGACCACGGCCGGCGGCCAGTCGTGTGAGGACGGGGTCAAGTCCCAGCGCTACACCATCGGCAATGGCTGGCAGGCCGAGGGCTGCTTCCGCGAGAGCAAGCGGGCACAGGTGCGCTTCGTGGACAACGCCACCGACTGCAAGAAGCTCAAGGTCGGAGGCCGGACCCTCAGCAGCCCGGCCTTCTACATCGCCCTGCAGGGGGCCAACAACGACGTCGCTCGGGTCTACGACTGGGCCACGCGCAACCTCGATCCCGAGTCACGACAGCTGACCACGATCACGCAGTACATCCCCTCGAACGCTGCGGCCTCACCGTCCTGCCTGACCTGACAGCCAGGCAGGCAGGAGGTCTACCGTTGCGCC
>CAVPNC010000021.1:0-58987 GCA_963706695.1 uncultured Chloroflexia bacterium
GGCGTCCATCGGTCCCCACGGACGAGCGGCTGCTGCGGTGACACGCCTTGGTCGATCCTGAGCGCTACCCCTCGGCGCTGCACAGGCCAACCCTCTACAAACTGTGCACGTTGCCCGCACATGCGCTACCATACTGTGACAAACCTTCTACTTACGTCCACGACGCCGCGTAGCGTCAGCGAAAGGAGTGTGGGGTCCAATGACCCGAGCCCGGCTATCCGCTTCCACTGCAGTCTTGCGCCGTCCGCGAGCGGTCCTCGCCTCCCTCCTGTCACTGGCCATCCTCACGGTGGCTCTGCCTGGCAGCACGGTCGCGGCCGCAGAGCGAGAGCGAGCCGGAGTCTGCCGCGCAGGAAGCGAGTGGAACCTCTACGTGGGTCGCGAGGATGGACGACGGCTCGAGGTCGACTTCGAAGTCGACAGCGACCGACGCGGCGAGCGGTGGCGCGTCGTCCTCAAGAATGACGGCACGGTCTTCCACCGGAGCACGCAGAGGACGAATCGCGCCGGTGAGTTCGAGGTCGAGCGCTTCACTCGGGATGGCCGCGGCCAGGACCGGATCGTCGCCCGGGCCACGAGCCTCCGGACCGGCGAGGTGTGTCGGGCCGTGATCCGGATCTAGGCGCGACCGGCCCAACGGCCGTGGGCGGCGAGCCGCCACTGCGACTCACCTGGCCCTGAACGGATCGCGCCCGTCCGGGGCCTCAGCCTCACCTCCTGGTTCGACGCTGGTCTCCTCGCGTCCGTGGCTGCCGGCGGCGTCCGGGTTCGCCTCGAACATCATCCGGGGACAGGTCCATGCGAAGATGGCCGCCTGGCTGTCCAGCCAGGGCTCTGATCCGCGGCCACACAGGCCGGGGAGTACAGAGCATGCTCATCGCGAGGAGATGAAGCCGATGCCGGACCAAGAGACTTCGCCGTCGAGGGCCATCGCTCGCCGCGCACCCTCCTTGATGGTGGCCGCCGTCATCACTGGCGCGTCCATCTTCACCTTCGGCTCGGGCGCCGTCGCCCTCTCCAGACCGGCTAATGCGGACGTGCTGGGCGCCCCGCTCCAGGCGCAGACGGTCTCGGGCGATCCCATCCCACTCTCGCCGCTCGCCGACCTCACGTCGCTCGATGCCACGGTCCATCTGAGCGCCGATGGCACGGTGGACGGTGAGCCGACCCAGGGCGACCTGACCGTCGAGCTATCCAGCAATGATCAGAACACGAGCCAGATCGACATCACCGGCAGCCTGTTGGGCGATGTGGTCGCCCAGGTTGGCGGCAAGGCGGTCAGCCTGTTCCGGCCGAAGAGCGTCAGCATCTACACCATGCCCGAGGGCACGTTCGCGGTCGTGACGGGGTTGCTCGACGTGTGCGTCAAGCTCGAGGATTCGGGGGCGACCGAAGCCCTGGAACAGCTCAGCCCGCAGTTCCTCTTGTCCACCCTCACCAGCAGTGACGTGGCACGCGGAACCTTCGTGGGCGATGAGACGCTGGACGGTATGCCCGTCAAGCAGTACGTCATCGACGGTGACTCCTTCATGGCTGCTGCGCAGCAAAGCAGCGACCCGAACGTGAGCCTCTTCGCCCAGTCGCTGCGCACAGCCACGGACGCGGACCTGTATGTGTCGGCGGACGGCGGCTATCCGGTGGCCTACCGCGGCGGCTTCGGTGGCACCTTCGAGCCGCTCGAGTTCGATGGCGACCTGACCCTCGAGGTCGAGGTGAATGGCATCAACAGCGATACCCCGGTGACGCTGCCCGAAGCCTGCGACAAGCCCATCTCACTGTAGGGTCAAGCGTATTGTTGGCCGTGGTCTGACGCTATCCCGGCGCTCGCAGCGCTGCCGCGATCAGCGCGTCGGTCGGATGCCAGGCCTTCGCGCCTCCTGGCGAACCCGCCACCACCCGGTCGGCCGCCAGCCTCTCCTCGTGACCGGCAGCTGGCGTCGGCGTCCGCCCAGGAGCGTCACCTAACGCCGTCCTCGTTGGTGTTCGGCCTGGCTGTTGGTCAGCCTGAGTCCGGCCGGTGCGACGACGAGCCGCCGCGATCAGAGCTCGACTTCACGGCACGCGCCACGGGGGTAGTACGCTCATGCGGTGGCCATCCCATCTGGCCGATCGTTGAGGAGGATCGATGACAGCGAGCTCACACTTCACCGTTGACGAAGCCCGAGCCATCGGGACCAAGATCGGGATCGATTGGGGCGACAGCCCGTTCGACGTGGACGAGTTCCGAGATGGGCTCGATGTGGAACTGGAGCACGGCCTGCACGACCCGCAGACGAACGTGAGCGGGAGTGATCCGATCGTCACGGGCAAGATCGCGCTTGCTCATCTCAAGGAGTTCCCCGACTACTACACGCGCCTGAAGAAGATGGAGACAGAAGCAGAGGCGGCCTGGGCGCAAGACGACTGACGACCACCAAGCGGGGCGCTCGTCGCCACCGACCGGCACGACCGCTATCGGGGGCCGCGTGCGGCCGGACGCGTCAGCGATGGTGCGTGGTCGGCATGTGGGGCGTGACCACCCCGCGGAGATGCATGCGTGTCGCTCGGACGCGAGCACGCAGGGAGTGGGCGTGGGCGTCTGATCGTATGCGCCGTCGTGCTGCGCTGCAGCATCGCGTTCATGGCTTGATGTCCCCTGAGGACCTTCTCGATCAGCTCAGGCCCGGGGTCTCAGCTTCAATGCTGACGCGACCGCTGTGCGATCGGCAAGAGCCGTCGGCACTGATCGGTGTCACCAGGTGGCGCCCGACCAGCCGAATCTGCTGGACCGACGGTCGCGATGCCCCGCCCGGCTGGACTGCCGCGGGCGCTCGGACAGCCGACGAGCTCATCGCTGCCGCTGGACGGCTGGCGGACAATATGGACGTACGCGGGAGGCGACGAGGCACCGTCCGTGACCATGGCCGCTATGGACGGCGCCGAGCCACTAGCGAACCCGGCCCGCCCGAGTCAAAGGGGTGGACGATGCAGCACATGCGTGAAAAGGTCCACGTCGACGCACCCATCGAGCACGTCTGGCAGTTCTACTGCGACACGTCGAACTGGTCAGACTTCATGCCGCGGGCCACCGTCTCGGACGTCAGCGGGCCCATCGACAAGGTCGGGACGACGTATGTCGGGGGCATGCGACTCATGGGCTTCGAGTTCAAGACGACCTACGAGATCGTCGAGGTCGAGCCGCAGCGGCTCATCCATGAGCACGCTGACGACGGCCCGATGGACAACTACTTCCGGTTCGAGCCTGACGGCGACACGACCACCGTCGTCGTCGAATCCGACTACGAGATGCCGGGCAAGGTACCGGGCTTCATCAAGGACATCATGAGCAAGGCCTGGATGGAGCGGAACATGCGCCAGTCACTGGCCGACTTCAAGGCCCTCGCGGAGGCCAAGGTCCCCGCACACGCCTAGGTCGGTACCCGACGGGCCCGCCCCTCGAGGGGTGGGCCCGCGTCGGTTCGCGGCCCAGCAGCTAGGCGAAGAACTCCGTGATGCGGGCAGTGTCATCGGAGAACGCCCATCGCTCGATGATCTTGCCGTCCTTGAGGTGGAAGATCTCAGCAGTGTTGTAGTCGAGCGTCTCGTCCGCGCGGACCGCATGGGCATTCACGAGCGCGACGACATGGTCATCACTGGCGGTCACGTCGTGGAGCTTGGCGGTGATCTCGAAGCCGCGGTCGCCACTCATCATCGAGCGCAGAACGTCTTTGCCGTGTGCAGGGTCCGGGACCCCGATCATGTGCCAGACGACGTCGTCGGCCATGACCGAGTCGAGGTACGCGATGTCGCCGGCGTTCATGGCCTCGATCGCCTGGCGGATCAGCGCGGCATTGGGGTGCTCAGCCATCTCGTTGGCCCTCCCTGGGCGACCACCGGGCCCCCCAGTCGCTCCGTCAGTCTAGACGGCATGCCAACCGTCCACCAGGGTCGCGGCTCGGTGGCTGCGCAGCGGCCTCCGTGGTCAGCACGGTGCTCCAGCTGAGTGCGACGGTCCCCGTGGCCACGGTCCGTCGTCGCCGCGCTTCACCATCGGGTTCAGTTGCCGGGAAGCCCAGGGGCCTCGAAGCGCTGCCGGTAGTGGAGCATGTCGGCGACCGAGACATTGCCGCCGCAGAGCACGAGCACCACGTGGTCTGAGCGCCCGAAGCGCTCGGCGACGGACTCGAAGGCCGCCAGGGTGCACGCGGCCGCCAGCTCCGCAAGCACCTTCGCTCGCTCAAGCAGGAAGACGATGGCCGCATAGGCCATCGCGTCGGTCACGACCAGTGACTCGTGGACGTGCTCGGACGCGAACTCGTAGGCCGTCCTCGACAGGTAGGGCGAGCCGAGCGTGCGCGCCAGGCTCGTCGGGGTCATGGAGAGCGCTGCTCCGGCGACCAGCGAGTCGTGGAGCACCTGGGCCCCATCGGTCTCGACGGCCCAGATCCTGGCGTCCGGCTTCAGCGCATGGACCGCTGACCCGACACCGGTGATGAGGCCGCCCCCGCCGACGCTGATGAAGACGTCGGTCAGGTCGGGCACATCCTCGATGAGCTCGAGCCCCAGCGTGCCGTCGCCGGCCATCATCGCGGGATGGTCGAAGGGGTGCGCGATCCGCGCACCTGTCTGCGCAAGCTCCTCCGTGCGAGCGAACGCCGCCGCCATGCCTTCGACGAGCTCCACGGTCGCACCGTAGCCCCGAGTGGCGTCGACGTAGTTGGTCGGCGTCGCGTCCGGCATCACGATCGTGGTCGAGACACCGAGGGTGGCTCCGGCATAGGCCAGGCCCTGCGCGAAGTTGCCGCCCGATACCCCCACGAAACGATCTGCTCCAGGCTCCTCCATCAGCACCCGAAGCTGATTGAAGGCGCCGCGGGGTTTGAACGACCCGGTCTTCTGCAAGAGCTCCAGCTTGAGGTAGACGTTCGTGCCCGAGCGCTCCGACAGGGTCGAGCTGCGCACGAGCGGAGTGCGGTGGACGAGCCCGTTGACCTGCTCACCGGCTGCACGGATGTCGTCGAGTTCGATCACGTGCGCGACGATACGCCGTTTCGCGGAGCCTGCGCTGCCGTCGGCACCCGCGAGGGCCTCGCCGGCCCGACCTTGGTGCCCAACGTGGCAGGCGGACGCGGCTGCGGGTCGTGACCTCCGTCACTTGAGCATCACGGAGATCGGGAGGACGATGTCGACGGAGGATCGGCATGAAGGTGACCCGCTCGGCAGGATTCGGAGCGGCCTGGCTCCACGCTCGATACGGCAGCGGCACATGCCGCCCACACGACCATCACCGAATGCGCTGGTGCGTCGGTGCACCGGCTCTGGTCGAACGTGAGCCCAATCGGGTCTATCGTGCTCCCGCTCGTGAGGACACAGCGGGGGTTCGTACCATTTCCTCACAAGGGGAGGCTGGACATGTATCGACGGAGTAGTCGAAGGCGTACGGCTGGCTTGGCACTGGTGAGTGCCGCAACGCTGGCCCTGGCCGTGACCGCGGCACCGGTCGTGGCACAGCAATGCGATATCACAGGAACCGACGGCGACGATCGCCTCAACGGAACGCCCGCCGGTGAGGTCATCTGCGGCCTCGGCGGGAACGACCTCATCGTCGGCGGGGGCGGGAACGACACGCTCCTGGGGGGAGACGGCAACGACGAGCTGCGTGCGGGCAAGGGCAACGACATCGCGAACGGCGGCGCGGGCGATGACATCATCACCGGCATGAACGGTGACGATCAGCTCGACGGCGGCAGCGGTGACGACAGCATCGACGGCGGCGCCGGAAACGACGACGTACGCGGCAGCACGGGCAACGACGACATCACCGGTGGCGACGGCGCTGACACGCTCCGTGGCGGCAAGGGCGACGACGTCGTCTCGGGCCTCGACGGCAATGACATCCTGCGCGGCGGCGACGGTCGTGATCGGCTCGTCGGCGGCAACGGCGACGATCGCGTCTTCGGCGGTGATGGTGGCGACCGCGTCGAGGGTAGTGCCGGCGACGACAAGGTCGTAGGCGCTGCAGGCATCGACGAGCTCTTCGGTGGCTCAGGCGCCGACGAACTCGTCGGCGGCACCGACGAGGACCGCCTCGCCGGGGGCAAGGGCCCAGACCTCCTCTACGGCGGCAGGGGTCCTGACATCCTCATGGGCGGCAACGGCTTCGACACGCTCTACGGCGAGCAGGGCAGCGACGATCTCGCCGGTGGCAAGGGCGTGGACATGCTCTACGGCCAGAAGGGACCTGACACGCTCAACGGCGATGGCGGCGATGACCAGCTCTTCGGCGGCCCACACAAGGACACCCTCCGTGGCGGAGCAGGCAACGACCTCGTCACTGGTGGCCCCGGCGAAGACCGCGCTTTCGGCGTCGACGGCGCCGATACGGTCAACAGCCAGGATGGCGAACCCGACCTCACCCAGGGCGGCCCCGGCTTCGACACCTGCAATGTCGACGCCATCGATACCGTCCGCCAGTGCGAGGCCGGATCGGTGGTCGGCTAGCGAACGGCGCGCTCTCCCGGCCGGTTCGTGATGCCAGGGGGTGAAGGCGACTGGCCTCCTCGGCAGAGTGGACGTGACCGCCACGCCCTCCGAGATGGTGTCCATCGGCACCATTCTTGGAGGGCTGGTTCGTGCGGTCCGGGGTGGGGTGGTGGAGGTCCTGGCCCACCCGTACCATCCCCCGTGCCGTGGGTGGCTGCTATGACGGTGCGAGGGGGTCCGACGACCCAGGCAGGCGGGACGCCGGACCCCCATCCACCTCGGCGCGAAGCAGGAGCGCCAGGGCTGCGGCTCCGTGACCAGCCACGAGCCGCCCGGTCCGGCCGCGCTACACTCGGCCGATGTCGTCATTGCGAGAACACCTCGACGCCCCGCAGTTCACGGACCAGAACGGCGAGTCGCTGGGCGAGTCACACATCGGCCGGTTCGGCGGCAACTGGGTGAAGGCCGGCGTGCCTCGAAGCCGGGCTTATCTCTTCTACGCCATCTGCATCATCGGCGGCGTGGGCCTGATCGTGACCGGTGGTGGCGAGCTCGACATCTTCGCCATGTTCGGCGTGCTGTGCCTGGGCCTGGGGCTGTTCGGTGGAGCGGAGACCATTCGCAACAAGCCCTTCACGCGCATCTTCGGGGGACCGGCCAGGCCCAAGAAGTAGCGGTTCGAAGACGTTCGTGCTCATGCTTGCAGCCCGCCCCCGAGGAGGGCAGCATGGAGGGAACAGGACGGCAGAAGTCCGCCCGCGCACGATCGGGGGATCACCATGCGCACCATGCGAACCACCGCGGCGGCAAGCGCCGCGGCACTCCTGGCCCTGATGAGCGTGAGCGCCGTCGCCGCATCGGACGTGGAGCCGTGCACCGGTACGCTCGAGCTCGGCGATGAGGGCATGACCTGGAGCGCCTCCGACCCACGTCTCAGTGGCGAGGCCAGCGGCACCGGAGGCTGGAGCTTCTACGGAACGCCCGGAGAAGACGCCGGCACCGTACCGGATGAGGACCGGAGCTACATCATCATCAATGATGACGGCACCTGGGGCTGCGCCAAGTCGGCGCCGGCCGGTCCGGAGCCTGACGCCACCGGCCACACCCTCATCTTCGCCGGCACCGGCGACTACGAGGGCCTGACCGCGCACGTACGCATCGACTGGAGCACGTACCCATTCGGCTTCAGCGGTGTCATCGTCGAGGACGACGTGCCCGAGGAGCCGACGCTCCAGGGCTGATCAGCCTGCGGTCGGCTCCTCGAAGTCGACCACCTCGGTGACCTCGTCCCGGTGGTAGGGGATGGGCGTTCCGCGCATGAACCCGCGTGACGAGGTCACCACGCAGTAGAGCTTGCCAGCTTCGAGGATGGCCACGACCACCTCGTGCCCATCCTGGCTCTCGACCTGGCCGACCTCGTCCTGGCGGGTGATGCCATCGACCTCGTGGTACAGGCGCCAGATCCGTCGCGGCGTGGCCGGGAAGCCGTTGTCACGCGCGAACCGCACGACCGCCTCTCGATACTGCTCGGCCTGCCCCGGTGACACGGCACCCGGGAAGAAGAAGGTCGGGACCTCGACCGTCATCGCCGCATACCGACCCCGATCACTCCAGGAACCGGCCTCGCAAGGCCTCGAGCACCTCGTCCTCGAGGCCGAGGCCCTCCCTGAAGTAGCGGTCGATCGATCCGTGGTCCGCGAGCATGGCCCCGATGGCGGCATCGAGGAAGCTGGGCTTGCAGCCCATCATCGGCTCGATCACGTCACGGCTGCCGCCACGCGCCACGAAGTCAGCGAACATGGGCTGGTAAGCGCGGCGGATCTCGGCGTCACTGATGAGATAGTCACGCATGACCGCGTCCGGGCTGACGCCCAGGAACAACAGGAGCGCCGCGGCGGCCCAGCCGGTCCGGTCCTTGCCCGTCATGCAGTGCATCAGGGCCGGGCGCCCCGCGGGCGCCGCGATCGACCGGTACAGGCGCGCGTATCCGGCTCGCGCGCTCGGCAGCCGCACCATGTCGTGGTACGTCGCGACGTAGAAGCGCTCCATGGCCCCATCGGCCAGCTCGATCGAAGCGCGAGGTGGGTCGGCCAGCAGCTCGAAGACCGCCGCAGGATCTGCCTCACCCGAGTCGGTCAGCAGGTCCAGGGCCACGTGCCTCGAGCCGGCCGGTAGTCGGTCGGGCCGTCGTTCCTGCTCCGCCATCGTGCGCAGGTCGAAGACGGTGTGCACACCGAGCAGGGTGAGCGTGGCGAGGTCCTCGTCGGTCGCGTCGTCAAGCGCCACCGAGCGGTACAGCAGCCCGCTCCTGGTTCGTTGCCCCGAGACGGTCTGGTGGCCCCCCAGGTCACGAAAGTTGGGGATCGATCGGCAGGGCCGGCAGCGTGACGCTAGACACGCGCCCGCCGCACGACCGCGAGGCCAAGGCCGCCGACGAGGATCGTGGCCGCCAGGAAGAGCACGAACAGGCGCACCAGCTCCGCCAAGGGCGTACCAGCCTCGAGCGAGTCCGCCGTGTCGGTGGCGATGAGCATGTTCGTTGCCGGCTGGACGACCAGTGGCGCCGCCACGATCGCGACCTCAGCCGGGGCAGCGGCGGTCACCACCGCCGGCTCGGGGTCGTCGTCGCTGGCTGTCGCGGTGATGGTATTGCGGTGGGTGCTACCGGCCGAACCGGTCACCTCCGCGGTGAACCGACAGGTGTAGGTCTGGCCTGGCTGCAGCGTGATGCTGCCATCGGCAAGGCAGGAGCCTTGCCCGTCCAGATCCCCATAGACGCTGTCCACGAGCGCGTCGAGCGTGACCGGCTCGAAGGTCGACTCGTTGGTGATGGTGATGGTGAAGGTGACGTCGCCGCCCGGTGCCACCACCTCGGTGGGGTCGGGGGTCTTGGTCGCGCTGATGACTGGCGGAACCGGCAGCAGCTCGACGAAGGCGTCGTCAGAGGCCTCGGCCTGGTTGGCCTCGTCATCCTGGGCGACGCCGGCGACGATGTCCGTCTGCGTGTCACCGGCATTGCCCTCGAAGAGGCCCGTGAAGGCGCAGTCGTAGCTGCCGTTGACGTCGATGGTGGTGGGCACCACGCACGTGGTGGAGGTGATCTGGCCCTGCACCTGCGTGACGTCGCCGTAGATGTCGTCGGTGAGGCTGGTCAGCTCGACCGGCTCCACGGACTCGTTGGTGACGACGATGCTGAAGGTGAACTCGCCACCAGGCTCGTCCAGCTGCACGGGATCGGCCGTCTTGACCAGGCCGATCTGCGGCAACACGTCGAGGATCTCGACGTCAGCGGTATCGCTATCGGAAACGTCGAACCCGTCGTCGTCGACCCCGTCCGCGGTGACGGTATCGGTGACGATGTCGCCGGCGTTGCCGCTCACGAACGCGGTGAACGTGCAGTCGTAGGTCTGGCCAGGCAGCAGGTCGAAGGGTACGGCGCAGTCCGTGGCGCTGATGTCGCCCTGGACCTGGGTCACATCCCCGTGGATGTCATCGACGATCGACTCGATGGTGACCACGTCAGGGTCACTGGTGTTCTCGATGCTGACGCTGAAGACGACGTCAGCACCGGGCTCGTTGACCTCCGTGGGGGAGGCGTCCTTGGTGACCTCGATGGCCGAGGGCACGTCGGTCAGCTCGACGGTCGCGTCATCGTCAGCGGTAGCGGTGTTGCCTTCGTCGTCATCGGCCGAGGCCGTGACCACGTCGGTCTGGGTCTCGAAGGCGTTGCCGGTGAAGTCACCGTCGAACGAGCAGCTGTAGCTGCCATCCACCGCGATCGTCTGGGGCAGCGAGCAGTCGCCCTGGCCGTCGAGGTCGCCGTAGATGTCATCGGTCAGGCTCGTCAGCGTGACCGGCTCGACCGAGTCGTTGGTGACGGTGACGCCGAAGGTGAAGGTGCCGCCGGGCTCGGGCAGGGTGAGCGGGCTGGCCGTCTTCTCGACCGTGATGGCGGGCAGCACGTCGAGGATCGTGACGGTCGCATCGTCATCGTCGGAGACGGGCGCGCCGTCGTCGTCGACGCCCGTTGCGGTCACGGTGTCGGTCTCGGTATCACCCGCATTGCCGATCACGTCAGCGCTGAACGAACAGCTGTAGGTCGCGGCCGGGGCCAGGTCGAACGGCACGGCGCAGTCGCCCTGGCCGTCGAGGTCGCCATGGATGTCGTCAGTGAGGCTGTCGATGGTGACGGTGTCCACCGGGCTCGTGTTCTCGACCGTGATCGAGAACGTCACGGTGTCGCCGGGTTCGTTGACCTCGGTGGGGGAGGCGGCCTTGGTGACCTCGATGGACGAGGGCACGTCGGTGAGCTCGACCTGAGCGTCGTCGTCAGCTTCAGCCACGTTGCCCTCATCGTCGATCGCGGTGGCGAAGACGATGTCGGACTGGGTCTCACCGGCATTGCCGATGAAGGTGGCCGTGAACTGGCACTCGTAGGTACCGTCCACGGGGATCGTCGCGCCGGTGGCACAGGTGGTGGCGGTGATGTCACCCTGGACCTGGGTGATGTCGCCATAGGGGACGTCCGAGAAGGAGGTCACGGTCACCGGCTCGACCGAGTCGTTGGTCACCACGACCGTGTAGGTGAACGAGCCGCCGGGCTCGGGCAGGGTCAGGGGGGAAGCCGTCTTCTCGAGGCTGATCTGGGGCAGCACGTCGGTGAGCTCGACCTGAGCGTCGTCGTCAGCTTCAGCCACGTTGCCCTCATCGTCGATCGCGGTGGCGAAGACGATGTCGGACTGGGTCTCACCGGCATTGCCGATGAAGGTGGCCGTGAACTGGCACTCGTAGGTACCGTCCACGGGGATCGTCGCGCCGGTGGCACAGGTGGTGGCGGTGATGTCACCCTGGACCTGGGTGATGTCGCCATAGGGGACGTCCGAGAAGGAGGTCACGGTCACCGGCTCGACCGAGTCGTTGGTCACCACGACCGTGTAGGTGAACGAGCCGCCGGGCTCGGGCAGGGTCAGGGGGGAAGCCGTCTTCTCGAGGCTGATCTGGGGCAGCACGTCGGTGAGCTCGACCTGAGCGTCGTCGTCAGCTTCAGCCACGTTGCCCTCATCGTCGATCGCGGTGGCGAAGACGATGTCGGACTGGGTCTCACCGGCATTGCCGATGAAGGTGGCCGTGAACTGGCACTCGTAGGTACCGTCCACGGGGATCGTCGCGCCGGTGGCACAGGTGGTGGCGGTGATGTCACCCTGGACCTGGGTGATGTCGCCGTAGGGGACGTCCGAGAAGGAGGTCACGGTCACCGGCTCGACCGAGTCGTTGGTCACCACGACCGTGTAGGTGAACGAGCCGCCGGGCTCGGGCAGGGTCAGGGGGGAAGCCGTCTTCTCGAGGCTGATCTGGGGCAGCACGTCGGTGAGCTCGACGTCCGCGGAGGCCTCCGCCTGCGCACGATTGCCCTCGTTGTCGACCGCGGTGGCGGTGATGGTGTCGGTATAGGGCGAAGCCTCCGCGGTGCCGGTGACCGGCGCCACGAACGCGCACGCGTAGCTGCCGCCGATGACGATCGTCTGTGGCAGCACGCAGGTCGTGGAGACGATGTCACCGGTGGTGCTCGTGAGGTCACCGTAGATGTCATCGTCGAGGGTCGTCAGCTCGACCGGCTCCACGCTGGAGTCGTTGAAGATCTCGACGCTGAAGGTCACGTCTCCACCGGGCTCGGGCAACGAAGCGGGATCGGGCGTCTTGGTGGCGCTGATCTCCGGCAGCACGTCGGTGATACTCACTCTGGCCGGGTCCGTGTCCGTGAGCGGCGTGCCCTCATCATCCTCGGCGCTGGCCGTGACCACGTCGCGCTGGCTGTCACCCGCGTCCCCGAAGAACTCGCCTTCGAAGCGGCAGTCGTAGCGACCGCCGGGTGCGATGGTTCGTGGCAGCACACAGGTCGTGGAGACGAGGTTGGGATTGGACGCATCGGCGATGTCGCCGTAGATGTCGTCGTCCAGGCTGGTCAGGACCACCTCCTCGAACGCGCTCTGGTTATCCACGCGGATGGTGAAGGTGAAGACGCCACCGGGCTCGGGCAAGCTCGCAGGGGTGCGGCCCTTGACCAGCCTGATCGTGGGCGTCACGTTGGTGAGCTCGACATCGGCGCTGGCGTCGCCTTCGACGCTGTTGCCGTCGTTGTCGGAGACGCTGATCGTGATGGTGTCGGTATAGGGCGAACGCGCAGCTGTCCCGGTGACGGGAGCGACGAAGGTGCAGAGGTACGTGTCACCCGGCACGATGGTGATCCCGACGAGCGTGTCGCAGGTGCCCAGAGCGGAGAGCGGCCCGTACACGTCATCGACGGCCGCGTCGACCGTGATGGGCTCGATGGTGGTATTGGTGAGCGAGACGGTGAAGGTCACGTTGCCGCCGGGCTCGGGCAGGCTGGCCGGAGTGGCTGACTTGAGCAGGTCGAAGGTGGGCAGCACATCGGAGATGACGGTGTCCTCGCGGTCGGCGACCTCGATCACATTGCCTTCATCGTCGCGGGCAGTGACGGTGACGATGTTCGAACGGACGTCACCCACGTCGCCGCTCACCGAACCGCTCCACGAGCACTGGTAGGTGCCGCCGCGGGCAACCTCACCACCTGGGGGCAGGACACACGTGCCCGGTGTCAGCGGACCGGCCACGTCGTCGTAGATGTCGCTGATGAAGATGGATTCGTTGGAGGTGTTCTCGACGACGACCGTGTAGGTCACCGGTCCACCCGGCTCCGGAATGGGGTTGGGATCGGCGGTCTTGGTCACGGTCATGGTGGGCAGGACGTCGGTCACCGGGACCGTCTCGGAGCCGGAGCCAGTCGCCGGCGTATCCTCGTCATCGACACCCGCTACCGCGAAGGCGTCGCTCGTCGAGTCGCCGGCGTTGCCGGTGATGGTTCCCGCGAAGGTGCAGGTGACCTGGTCGCCGGGCTGCATCACGAACTCCGGCGTGACCGGACCGGAGCTGCCCGTACACTCGAGGTCGGATGGCGTCGTCGCTGGCCCACCCTCGATCGAGTCGGTCAGGCTCTGGACGGTCACCGGGTCGGTGGAGACCGAGTCATTGGTGATGGTGACCGTGTAGGTCACGTCACCACCCGGCTCCGGCACCGCTGACGGCGCCGCCACCTTGGTGACGGTCAACCGCGGGTCGGTCGGCGTGATGAGGACCTCCGCGTCAGCCGAGCGGTCGGCCGTGTTGCCGTCATCGTCCTCGCCGGTGGCGGTGACCGTGTCGGAGACGATCTCGCCGGCGTTGCCGGTCGCATCACGTCGGAACGAGCAGGTGTATGTGCCGTTCGGCGGGATGGTCTGGGTGACCAGGCAGCTGCCCTCGCCGTCGAGGTCGAGCGGCACGCCATCCTGGACATCGACCAGCGAGGTGATCTGCACATCCTCCGGGGCGGAGTTCTCGATGACGACCGTGTACCGGACCGAGCCGCCACCCTCGGGCACGGAGGCCGGGTTGGGCGTCTTGCTCACGCTGAAGTCCGGCACGGCGTCGGTGAAGGTGACCGTCTCGGTATCGAAGCCGTAGACGGAGTTGCCGTCGTCGTCCTCGACCAGCGCGATGACGAAGTCGGTCCGCGCCTCACCGACGTTGCCGAAGACGTCAGCGCTGAACGAGCAGCTGTAGCTGTCGCCAGGCTGACCGGCCGGCGCCAGCGTCTGGGGCACGCTGCAATCGCCCTGACCGTCGAGGTCGCCGTGCACGTCGTCGACGAGCAAGGTCAACTCCGCCGCCTCGGCGGCGGACTGGTTGCTGACCACGACCGTGAAGGTCACCGGCCCGCCTGGCTCCTCGATGGGGTTGGGTGAAGCGCTCTTGTCTACCTCCACCGCGGGCAGGACATCGGTGATCTCCACCGAAGCGGAATCGGTCAGGTCCCGTGGGAACCCAACGGCGGTGATGGTGTCAGTGACGACGTCGCCGGCGTTGCCGGTGGTGTCGGCTACGAAGCTGCACTCGTACTCCTGTGGCTCGCCGAGAGCGGAGCCGAGCAGGATGAAGGCATCGCAGTCGGTCGAAAGGATGCTGCCGCCCACGACGCTGATGTCCCCGTAGATATCGTCGAACGGGAAGTAGAAGGCGAGAGGGTCGCTGACGTCGATCCGCATCGTGTAGGTGACGGGTCCGCCCGGTTCGGGGATGGTCTCGGGGCTGGCCGTCTTGGTCAGGGTCTGCTCGCCGCCACCGGGCGGGATGGGATTGACCGTGGCGCTGTCGCTGTCCTCGGTCTCACCGGCAGGAGTGTCGTCGTCGGTGCCCCTGCCGGTGACCGTGTCGGTGATCGGAGGTTGGGGACCGGGCCCGACCGGGGTGAAGACCACGAACGCACAGGTGTAGCTGTCACCCGGCGGGATGGTCTGGGGCACCGCGCAGGTGGTCGAGACGAGGGCAGGGTTGCCGGCATCGGCGATGTCGCCGTAGGGCACGTCGGTCAGCTGGTTCAGGATGAGCGGGTCGAAGGTCGACTCGTTCTCGACGACCACCGTGTAGGTGACGTCGGCACCCGGGAAGGGCACGTTGCGGGGGCTGGCCGTCTTGGTCAGGTCCATCTCCGGCAGCACGTTGATGATCTCGACGGTGGCGGTGTCAGAGGTCTGTGTGCCGGTGGCCACGTTGCCTTCGTCGTCCTGCGCGGTGACGTCGACGGTGTCGGTCACCAGCTCACCACCCTGCCCGCTGACCGCCCCGATGAACGAGCAGGTGTAGGTCCCGCCGGGCGGGATCGTCTGGGGCACCGAGCACCCACCCTGGCCAGCGAGGTCGCCGTAGACGTCGTCGTCGATGTCCGTGACCGTCACCGGTTCAGCACTGGTGTTCTCGACGGAGATGGTGAAGAAGACGTTCGCCTCCCGGCTCGAGCACGGTCTGGGGTGTGGCGGACTTGTCGACCACGATGGTTGGCACGCTGTCGACGACGATGACGGTCTCCGAATCGCTGCCCTCGACGATGTTGCCCTCGTCGTCCCGACCGGTGGCGGTGACGATGTCGATCTCCGCTTCGCCGGCGTTGTTGGCGACGTACTCGGTGAACGCGCACGAATACGTGTCACCGGCCTGGCCAGCGGGTGCGAGCGTGACGGGGGTGGCACACGTGCCCTGCCCGTCGAGGTCGCCATAGACGTCGTCCACGATGGTCAGCTGCGTGACCTGCTCGGGCGAGGTGTTGGTGATGGTGATGGTGAAGGTCACGTCACCACCCGGTTCAGGCACGGAGTCGGGCGTAGCGGTCTTGTCGACGTCGAGCACAGGGATGAGGTCGGTCACGGTGAAGGTGGCACCGTCGCTGGCGGAGACCTCGTTGCCCTCGTTGTCATTGGCCACCACCGTGACCGTGTCCGACTCGCTCGCACCGGCGTTGCCGATGAGCTCCTCCGGCACCGAGCAGCTGTAGCTGCCGCCGGGCGGGATGGTCTGCGGCACGGAGCAGTCACCCTGTCCGTCGAGGTCCCCGTGGGGCACGTCCACGATGCTGGTGACCGTGAGGTCATCCACCGCCGAGTCGTTGTCGATGGTGACGACGATGTCGTAGCTGCCGCCCGGCTCGGGCCGGCTGGCGGGGCTGGCCGACTTGTCGACGCTGATGGCCGGAACCACGTCGACGATCGTGACCGTCGCGCTGTCAGCGGCCGTGGTCTCGTTGCCGTCGTTGTCCTGGCCGGTGACCGTGATCGTGTCGGTCTCCGCGTAGCCGGCTTCGCCCATGACCTGTGCGCTGAACGAGCACACATAGGTCCCGCCGTTGGCGGTCACGGTGGTGGGGGTCTGGCACGTGCCCTGGCCATCGAGATCGCCGTGGATGTCGTCGACCAGGCTCGTGATCTCCACGTTCTCGACCGATGGATTGGTGATCTGGACGCGGAAGAGCACGGTCCCGCCCGGCTCCGGAAGCACCTGCGGGTTGGTCGACTTGTCGATCTGGAGCGAGGGCAGGACGTCCGTGATGGTGACCGTGGCATCGTCCTGCTCGGTCACGCGGTTGCCTTCATCGTCCTCCGCGGTGATGGTCACGATGTCAGAGCGGCGGTCGCCGGCGTCACCCTGGACGGTGCGGGTGAAGGAGCACTCGAACGTCACGCCAGGCTGCACCGTGGCGGGGAGGCCACAGGCGCCGGCAAGGTTGCCGTAGACATCGTCGCCGATGCTGATGACCGTGATGGGCTCAGCCGAGGTGTTGGTCACGCGCAAGGTGAAGGTCGAGGGAGCGCCGGGCTCAGGGACCTCGAGCGGGTTCGCCGTCTTGCTGACCACCATCGTCGGGGAGCGTCGAGGACGTCCACGTCTGCCGAGGCAGCCCCCGAGACGGGCTGGCCGTCGTCGTCGGTCCCGTCGGCGGTGACGGTGTCGGTCAGCGTATCGCCGGCGTTGCCGGCCACGAACGCGGTGAAGCTGCAGTCGTAGGCCTGACCGGGGAGCAGCGACTGGGTCACGGCACAGTCAGTGGCCACGACGTCCCCCTGGACCTGGGTGACATCACCGAAGGGCACGTCCGTCAGGGCTTCGACGGTGACGGTGTCGACCGCGCTCGTGTTCGTGACGCTCACGAGGAAGACCACGTCCTCACCCGGCTCGGTGATCACGGTGGGAACGGCCGTCTTGGTCACCGAGAGGGAGGAGGGCACGTCAGTGACGGTGACGGTCGCGCTGCCGGTCTCTTGCAGTGGAACGCCGTCATCGTCGGTGGCCCCGGCGGTGATGGTGTCGGTCTCGGTGTCGCCGGCCTCGCCGCTGACGGTCGCGCTGAAGCTGCAGCCGTAGCTGCCGCCGACCGGGATGTCCTGCGGCAGGGAGCAGTCGCCCTGACCATCCAGGTCGCCGTGGACGTCGTCGACGAGGCGCTCGAGCGTGATGGCGTCACCGCTACTGTCGTTGGTCACGGTCACGCTGAAGACGACCTCCGCGCCCGGCTCAGGCACCTCGGTCGGGTTGGCACGCTTGTCCACGCTCATCGCCGAGGGCACGTCGTCGAAGGTGATGCTGACCGCGTTGGACGACGCACTCCAGGGACTGCCGTCGGAATCGGCGCCGCTACCGGTCACGACAGGGTTGAGCTCATCCCCGCTGCTGCCGCTGACCGTGAATACGAAGGCGCACTCGTAGAACGAACCGGCATCGATCGCCTGCGGCAAGGCACACGAGCCCTGACCGTCGAGGTCGCCCGCGAGGTCGTGAGCGAGCGACTGCACCGTGAGCGCATCCACGGTCCCCGTGTTGTCCACGCGGACGGTGAAGGTGGCGTTGCCGCCGGGCTCGTCGAACGCGTCCGGAGCGACGCCCTGCGTGATCGTGCCCGACGCCGGGAGATCGGTGATCACGACCGTGGCGGTGCTCGAATCGGTGGCGGTGGTGCCATCCACGTCGTCGGTCAGGAGCGCGGTCACGGTGCGGCTCTCGCTGCTACCGGACGTCCCGCTCACCGGCAGGTCGTAGCTGCATGCATACACGGAGCCAGCGGCGATGAGCTCGCCCGTGGCGCAGTCGCCCGCACCGTCAAGGTCGCCGATCACATCATCCGACAGGCTGGTCAGGATGGCGGCAGTGGCCGAGGTATTGGAGACGGTCACGAGCACTGACGAGGTCGCGCCGGGCTCGGGCACCGTCGGCGGCGAGGCCTGCGCCTCGACCGTGAGCGAGGCCACGGCCGGCTCGATGGTGAGGCTCTCGAGCAGCAGCGGAGCCTCGAACGGATCCGCGTCGCCGCTCGGGAGTGGACGCTCGTCGGGTGCGGACGTCGGGTCAGCCGACGGTGAGGCGCTGGCCTCCTCCGGCTCGAGCGTGGGCAGCGGCTCGGGGCTCGCGGCAGGCGCGTCCGTGGGAGCAGGCTGCCCCGGCTCGGGGCTGGCGTCGGGTTCGCCCGAAGGCATGGGCTCGGGCGTCGGCAGGGCGGTGGGTGAGGCCGTCGGCTCGAGCGTGGAGACAGGCGTGGAGACAGGCCCCGGTTCCGATGCGACCGGAAGCGAGGGCAGGGGCGAGCGCTCGGGTGGCGCGCTGGGCTGCGGTTCGCCGGTGGGTTCCACGAGCGGCGTGTCAAGTGGCTTGGTCGCCTCGTTGGGCTCGGGCGCCGGTACGTCCGGCGCTGGCAGTGTGGCGGTGGCGGTAGCCGTAGGCTGAGGCGTGACCTTGGGCTCCTGCTTGGGTTCCGGCGCCGTCTCGGGAGCTGCCGTCGGTACGATCGCGGCAGGCGCAGGCTCCTCGGTCGGCTTGGGATCGGGCTTGGGGGTCGCGTTGGCCTCAGGCCGCTTGGTCGGCTTGGGTGTCGGCTTGGGGGTGGCGTTCGGCGCCGACGCCTTGACCGGCGCGGACGTGGGCTCGGGCGTGGGATCTGCGCTCGGGTGCTGGGTCGCCGGCGCCTGGGCCGAGCCAGCGCCATCGTCGGCCTGCTGGGCAGTCGCCTCCCCGGCATCTGGCGCGCTGTCTGCTGCCACGACCGCTAGTGGGGCCGTCAGCGAGACCATCAGGAGCAGGGCCTGGGCAAGCGCGACGATGCGGACTGACGCGGAGTGGGCAGGCGATGAAGACAACGTGACGACCTCCAGGAGGTGGGCGCAGGCGCACCACCCAAGACGAACCTCCAGTGCCCAAGGTAGCACCTGAGCGCACCCGGTTCAGGGCCACCGTCGGTACCGGTCCACGCTCGGCGCGCGTACGGGGGGCCTCCCGGCGCGGGTCGTCGGGCCTGTCGTGGACGAGCGCGACAGCACCACCACGTCGCCGATCTCCTCGCGTACGCTGGTACCCGTGACCAACTTCGCCATCGACATCGCCCCGCTCGGCCCGCTGGCTGACCCGCGAGCCATCCGCCGCCTCGCTCGTGCGGCGGAAGCCTCCGGATGGGACGGCCTCAGCATGTGGGATAGCCTGGGCCTGTCGATGGACAGCGTGGCGGCCGACCTCTTCGTGAGCCTCGCCGCCGTCGCCGTCGAGACCGAGCGCCTCAAGCTCATCACCTCCATCGTGGCGGTGGCGCGGCGTCGGCCGCAGCTGGTGGTGCAGGCGGCGGCCTCGCTGGACCTCGTCAGCGAGGGTCGGCTGGTGCTGGGCCTTGGCGCCGGCGAAGACCAGCCGGACTTCGAGGCCTTCGGTGAGAGCCACGAGCGGACCGAGCGCATCGCACGCATGGATGAGAGCATCGCCATCATCGACGCCGGCCTGCGCGGGGAAGCCCTGACGCACGAGGGCCAGTTCCTCACGGCGACCGGGGTGACGCTCGGGCCACGACCACTGCAACAGCCCCGACCACCCATCTGGTTCGGAGCCCTGCGCCCGGGCGGCCTGCGTCGGGCCGCACGCTGGGACGGCTGGATCGCCGTGGCCATCGGCGAGGACGGCGTATCGACGATCCTCACCCCGGAAGGGCTCGCCGAGGGAGCCGCTCGACTCCAGACCGAGCGTGAAGCTGCCGGCCTCGGTCAGCAGCCGTATGACATCGCCGTTCTGGGCTCGACGGCCACGGACGGCGCCGGTCCTCAGGAGTACGCCGCCGCGGGCGCCAGCTGGTGGCTCGAGTCGCTCTCGCCGATGCGTGGCTCGATCGACGAGCTCGAGGCGATCGTGCGCGCCGGGCCGCCGCGGTAGGGGGTCCATGGATCTGCACGTCGCCATCGACGCCTTCTCGCGCGTGTTGCCGGTCCTGCTCCTGGTGGGACTGGGCGCGCTCTTCCGCCGCACCGACTTCCTGAGCGCAGGCGCCATCGACGGACTGCGCAAGCTCGTGCTCAACGTGACGCTGCCGGCGGCCCTGTTCCTGGCCTTCCTCGACACCGAGATGGAAGCCAAGTACGCCGTCATCATCATCAGCGTCTTCGGCGCGTGCCTGCTGATGCTGGCGATCGGGCCGTGGCTGCGTCGGGGCGTGGGCGTCAGGAGCGAGGCCATGCCCAGCCTGATGGCGGGGTTCGAGGCGGGCATGATCGGCTACGCCCTGTACTCGGCCATCTTCGGGGCGGAGAACCTCTACCGCTTCGCCGTCGTCGACCTGGGCCAGGTGATCTTCGTCTTCTTCGTGCTCGCACCGGTGGTCATGCGCTGGGCCAGCGGCCAGGCCCCGCCCATCTCCGAGACCGCGGCGGCCTTCGTCAAGACGCCGGTGATCATCGCCATCGTGGCCGGCGTGGGCGGCAGCCTCGTGGGCCTCGCCGAACCGCTCGAATCCAACCGCATCACCGGCGCAGGGCTCGAGACGCTGGCGATGCTGGCCGCGGTGACGACACCGGCCATCGCCATCGTCATCGGCTACTCGACCGCGTTCTCCGCCGGTTCGCTACGCGATCCGATGCGCACGCTGGCGGTACGGCTGCCCATCTGGATCGTGGCCGCCGCTCTCTTCAACTGGCTGGTCATCGACCTGTGGCTGGGCCTCGACCGGCTCTTCGGGGCCGCGGTGATGACCATGGCCGTGCTGCCACCGCCGTTCGTGGTACCGCTGTACATGGCGCGTGCGCGGGGGAGGGACGTGAGCGATGACCCCGATCACGACTACCTCGCCAACACGCTCTCGTTGGCCACGATCGTGACGCTGGTGGCCATCACCGTCGTGGGCGTGGTCTACGCCTCCTGACGGCCGCGCTCAGGCAGTCGCCGCCGACTCGACGAGGGGCTCGATCCAGCTTGCGGCCATGCGCAGCAGCTCCGGGTCGTCGTTGAGGCTCGGCAGGCGAGACAGCTCCACCGTGGGGTGCTCGGCGCGGAGCTCCTGCATCGTGTAGCCCACGTCAAGGATCGTCTCGTGGTTGTCGGTGACGAAGCCGACTGGCACGAAGGCGATGGCCCGTGCCCCGGTGGTGATGAGGTTCTTCGCGGCCTGCAGCATGTCCGGCTGGGTCCAGCGCCCAGGCGTGGGGTGATTCATCCAGCCCACGCTGATGTTCGGGAAACTCGTGCACCAGCAGGTCACGCACGTAGTGGTACAGGGCACGGCTCTCGCGGATGCCGGTCTCGAAGCCGTTGGCCTTGTAGGGACAGCCGTGGTTCAGCAGCACGACGCCGATCTGCGAGCTGGCGTAGCGCTCACGGAGCGGCTGTACTCCTTCGCGTACGTGGCGGGCGAGACGGTGGTGGTACTCGGGGCGGTCGTAGAAGCTGGGCAGGTAGCGCACGGCACGCAGCCAGTCGCCATCGCTCCCGATGGCCGTGTTCACCTGTTCGAGCGACAGGCCGCCGGTGTAGACGGAATCGACCACCAGCAGCGGATAGATCACGAGCCGGTCGTAGCCGGCCTCGCGGATCACCGGCAGGACCTCCTCAGGCAGGTAGCCGTCACAGAAGTTGAAGGCGGTGAAGGTCCCGACGCGATCTCCGAACCGCTCCTCAAGGGCCTCGCCGATGCCGGCGCGCTGTCGCTGGAAGATGGCGTTGTGCGGCGAGACGAAGTGATTGGCCCGTTCGTATTCCGCGCGTGCGCGCCGGGCCAGTCGCCGTGACAGGAACGGTACGGCCCGTGCCGGGACCTTGAGTGACTTGCTTACCAGCAGGTCGATGGAGCGACGGTTGTACGCCACGAGCTCGTCGTTGTCCTCGACCTCACCGTAGCCGCAGACGAGCACCGCTACGCGAGCGTCCAGTCCCTTGCCCTGTTCTCGTTTCCTGGTCATCCATGGCTCCCTGCAACCGTCATGGACGGCGTTCCGCTCGTCGGCATCGCCGCCCGCGTCCGTCTAGTGGCCGACGATGGTGGCAAAGCGCTGGTGGTAGTCGGGCGGCTCGAGCGCGCTGCTGAAGTAGTAGTCCACCTCGATGATCGAGCCCGCGTCCAGCTTGACGATGGCCACGATGTGGTCCGGCCCGTGAGCGCCGGCGGCATCCTCGATGACACCCTGGCCGATCCACATGGTCGACTCGCCGGTGACCTTGCGCCACTCGATCCGCGGCGGCTCACCGGTGCGACTGCGGTACATGCCCATGATGCGATCCCGGCCCACGAACTTCTCACCCATCTGCGGGCGGCCTTCGATGGCACCGGGAGCGAGCAGCTTCTCGTACGTGTCGAGGTCCCACTCGGCGAATGCGCGCAGGAACTTGCGGGCGACGACGCCCTCTTTCATGTAGCTCGTACCTCCTCTGGTGCGAGCATCGTAGCCGCAATGGCGCGCGAGCGACCTCCGAGGGAGCCGTGAGCGTGAAACCCAGGACTAGGATGGTGGGGTCTGATGTCGTTGACGCTCATCCGGGACAGGTAGGGTGATGGCTGGGAGCGGGACACCGTCGGGTCCGGTCGGTCGAGCCGACGCGCTGTCGCGCTGGCTTCCCGGCCTGGCACAAGCACGACGGTATCGACGAGCCTGGCTCCGCCGCGACGTGCTCGCGGGGCTGGCGCTCACGGGCATCCTGGTGCCCGCCGGCATGGCCTACGCCGAGGCCTCCGGCCTGCCTGCCATCGTCGGGCTGTACGCGACCATCGTGCCCCTGCTGGCCTACGCGCTGCTGGGTCCCTCCCGGCTGCTCATCCTGGGGCCTGACTCATCGCTGGTGCCGCTGGTGCTGGCAGCCCTGGCGCCCTTTGCCCTGCTCGGCCAGGAGGCACGCATCGAGCATGCGGCGTTGCTGGCGGTCATGGTCGGCGTCCTGCTCGTGGTGATGGGAATGGCACGCCTCGGCTTCGTCGCTGACCTCATCTCCATGCCTGTCCGAGAGGGGTACCTGTTGGGTATCGCCCTCCTCATCTTCGCGGCACAGCTGCCGGCCTTGTTCGGTATCCACGTCGCGCCCGGGGGCGTGGTCGAGCGAGCCGTGGAGCTGGCGGGCGCGATCGTCGAGGGGCAGACCAACCTCGCCGCCCTGGCGATCGGCCTCGGCTGCCTCGTCATCATCCTCGGTGCCAGGCGCATCGACGAGCGCATCCCCGGCGTCCTGGTGGCCGTCGCGGGGGCCACCCTGGTGTCGGCAGCCCTCGACCTGGCGACTCGTGCCGACGTCTCCGTCATCGGCGTGCTGCCGCAGGGCCTGCCGTCGCTCTCGGTCCCGGCCCTGGACCCGCAGGTCGTCGGCACCCTGCTGGCCGCAGCCGTCAGCATCGTGCTGGTGACGGCTGCCGATACCGTCATCCTGTCGCGCGCGTTCGCGGCCCGCCACGGCTATCGGGCCTCGCCCGACAAGGAGCTGCTGGCGCTCGGCGGAGCGAACCTTGCCACGGGCCTGTTCTCCGGCTACCCCGTGAGCAGCAGCTCCTCGCGCACGGCCGTCGCCGCGACCGCCGGGCAACGCACCCAGCTCGCCGGGGTCGTGGGGGCGGTGGCCACCGCCGCCCTGCTGGTGTGGGCACCGGCGCTGCTGGCGGCCTTGCCACGAGCGGCGCTCGCCGCGGTCGTCATCGCCGCCGCCATCGGGTTGATCGTCTTGCCCGCCTGGCGACGCCTGTGGCGCTGGCGTCGGAGCGAGTTCGCGGTGGCCGCCATCACCTGTGGCGGCGTCCTCCTCGTCGGTGTCGTGGAAGGCATCCTCATCGCGGTCGTGCTCTCGCTGCTGGCGTTCCTGCGGCGCGCCTGGTGGCCACACGACGCGGTCCTTGGGCGCCAGGCCGGGCTCAAGGGCTACCACGACCTCACGTACTACCCGGAGGCGCAGCGGGTGCCCGGGCTGGTCCTGTATCGCTTCGACGCGCCGCTCTCGTTCTTCAACGCCGACACCTTCCGCGAGCACGTCTACGAGGCCGTGCGGGCGGCCCACCCGCCGCCGACCTGGGTCGTCGTGGCAGCCGAGCCGATCACCGACATCGACACCAGCGCGGCGGAGCAGCTGCTGCTGCTGCTGGAGCAGCTGGAAGGTCGGGGGGTGCAGCTCGCGTTCGCCGGGCTGAAGGACCCGGTCCGGGCGCGGCTGCGGCGCTACGAGCTGGTCGACCGCATCGGCGAGGACCACTTCTTCCCGACGCTTGGAGCAGCGGTGCACGCCTATGTGCGGGAGAGCGGGATCGACTGGGTCGACTGGGAGGACGCGGAGGAGACCTGACCGGCGCGCGCGTGACCCGTGGACCGCCGGAGCGGGAGAGGTGGCCCATACGGCGATCGCGCTTCGACCGATACCATCAGAGCCACGATGACCGAAACAGCCGCTACCCCACCCGTCCAGGGCGATGCGCCCAAGTCCTCCAAGCCGGTCCGCAGTTCGCTGAAGACCTTCTTCAAGCCGCAGTCCGTGGCCCTCATCGGCGCGACGGAGAAGGCCGGCTCGGTCGGCCGCACGATCCTCTCGAACCTCATCGCCAGCCCCTTCGGCGGCACCGTCTACCCCGTCAACCCCAACCGCCCCAGCGTGCTCGGCATCCAGGCCCACAAGAGCATCGCGACCATCCCCGAGCGAGTGGACCTCGCGGTCATCGTCACCCCGCCCAAGTCGATCCCGGGCATCATCGAGGAGTGCGGTGAGGCCGGCGTGCCCACCGCCGTCGTCATCTCGGCCGGCTTCAAGGAGGTGGGTGAGGAAGGCGCCCAGCTCGAACGGGATCTCGTGGCCAAGGCCCGCGAGTACGGCATGCGCATCATCGGCCCCAACTGCCTGGGCGTGATGAGCCCGGTCTCCGGCCTCAACGCCACCTTCGCGGCCGGCATGGCCAACAAGGGCCGCGTCAGCTTCATCGGTCAGTCGGGTGCGCTCATCACGGCCATCCTCGACTGGAGCCTGCGCGAGGGTGCCGGCTTCAGCTCCATCGTCTCGCTCGGCTCCATGGCGGACGTGGGCTGGGGTGACCTCATCGACTATCTCGGTGACGACCCCGATACCGACGCCATCGTCATCTACATGGAGACCGTGGGCGACGCGCGCGCCTTCCTCAGCGCCGTGCGCGAGGTCGCGATGCAGAAGCCCATCATCGTCATGAAGCCTGGTCGCACGGAGGAAGCCTCTCGCGCCGCAGCCTCTCACACCGGCTCCATGACCGGCTCCGACGAGGTCCTCGACGCCGCCTTCCGCCGGACTGGCGTGCTGCGTGCCGACCGCATCAGCGACCTCTTCTACTTCGCTGAGATCCTGGGCAAGCAGCCGCTGCCCAAGGGCAACCACCTCACCATCCTGACCAACGCCGGCGGTCCCGGCGTGCTGGCCACCGACGCACTCATCCGCAACGGCGGCGCCCTGACCAAGCTGTCCGCGGAGACGATCGCCAGGCTCGACGAGGTCCTGCCTGCCACCTGGCCCAGGGACAACCCTGTCGACATCATCGGCGACGCCCCACCCGACCGCTACGCAGCCGCCCTCGACATCCTCAAGTCGGATGACGAGAGCGACGGTCTGCTGGTCATCCTCACGCCTCAGGCCATGACCGATCCGACCAAGACGGCGCGCGAGATCATCCCCTACACCACCGATTCCAAGAAGCCGATCATGGTCAGCTGGATGGGTGGCAGCGACATCGAGACCGGCGAGCGCATCCTGGGCGAGGCCGGCCTGGCCACGTTCCCGTATCCGGACAGCGCGGCCACGATGTTCACCGAGCTGGTGGCCTACAGCCAGAACCTGAAGTCGCTCTACGAGACCCCGGGTCTGACACCCGAGTGGGTCCGCCGCCCCCAGCGCTCCCGCGCCAAGGAGCTCATCGACAACGCCCGCGCTGAGGGCCGCACCACCCTGTCCGAGCCCGAGTCCAAGGAGCTGCTCGACGCCTACGGCATCCCGGTCGCGGAGACGCGCGTCGCGCCCACGGTCGACGAGGCAGTCGCGGCGGCTGACGACATCGGCTACCCGGTCGTGGTCAAGCTCGTGAGCCACACCATCACCCACAAGTCGGACGTGGGCGGCGTGCGCCTGGACCTGCCCGACGCGGACGCGGTGCGCGCTGCCTTCCGCATCATCGAGACGAACGTCACCGAGCGCTTCAGCGCCAGCGACTTCGAGGGCGTGTCCGTCCAGCCCATGATCGACCGCACCGGCTACGAGCTGATCCTCGGCAGCAGCATCGACCCCCAGTTCGGCCCGGTGCTGCTGTTCGGCCTCGGCGGCACGCTCGTGGAGGTCTTCAAGGACAGCGCCCTGGGCCTGCCGCCGCTCACCGCCACGCTCGCGCGACGGATGATGGAGCGGACCAAGATCTACAAGGCCCTCGGCGGCGTGCGCGGCCAGCGAAGCGTGGACATGGCTGCGCTCGAGCAGCTCCTCGTGCGCTTCAGCGAGCTGGTCGTGGAGCAGCCGGCCATCGCCGAGCTCGACATCAACCCACTGCTGGCCTCACCGGAGCGACTGATGGCGCTCGACGCCCGCGTCATCCTGCACCCAGGAGACGTGGCTGACGAGGACCTGCCCAAGCCGGCCATCCGCCCCTACCCCCGCAAGTACGTGCAGAAGTGGAAGACCGAGACCGGCATCGACTTCGTGGTTCGACCCATCCGGCCGGAAGACGAGTCACTCGTCGTGGACTTCCACGGTCGCCTCAGCAACGAGACGGTCTACCAGCGCTACTTCACCAAGCTCGGCTACGAGCAGCGCGTCGCCCACGAGCGACTCGTGCGCGTGTGCTTCACCGACTACGACCGTGAGATCGCCCTCGTGGCGGAGCGCCTGGATCCCGAGTCGGGCAAGCTCTGCATCGCCAGCATCGCCCGACTCATCCGACTGCACAACTCCAATACCGCCGAGTTCAGCCTCATCGTCGCCGACGACTACCAGGGCCACGGCCTGGGTACGGAGATGGTGCGACGCCTCATCGACGTCGGTCGTGAAGAAGGACTCGAGAAGATGGTCGCGGAGATCCTCGGGGCCAACGGCGGCATGGTCCGCATCTGCGAGGAGTTGGGCTTCACCATCAGCATCGACGATGACGGCGAGACCGTCCAGGCGGAGCTCGACCTGTAGACCACACGAGCCCGAGCGCGGCTCGGGCACCCACTTCATGGATGCACGACCGCCGTCCTCGGGAAGATGGACGGCGGTCTTCTTGTCGAGGCCGGAGTCGTGTGAGCTCCGGGTCGACTCAGGCGATGGCTGGCTGGGCCATGGCGGAGCGACCGCCGGCCTGATGGCACGCCTCAGCCAGGCCACGGGCCCAGACCGAGGCGCGCTCGACCTCACCGTGGCGGAGCCGTGGCTGCTCGCCGACCTTGAACGACTCAGGCTGGGCGACCATGTGGCCGCCCGCCCGGACCAGGCGGCGGCGGATGTCCGAAGCTGCCGATCCCGTCATCACGCGAGGCCAGTCGAGGCGCGTGTCGAAGGCGGCCGCGTCAAGACCGCGCAGGGCATGGGCCGGGAGGCGCTCGAAGAAGGCTCGAACCGGAGGCGAAGCATGGCGTCCCTCGGTCGGCCCACCGACCACGAGCAGGTCACAGCCGTTCCAGACCGTGGCCGAGGCGTCCTCGGCTGCCACGATCCGTACGGGACCGTACTCCTCGAGCGCACCAGCGATGGCCTCCGCCACCCGTCTGGTGTTGCCACTCCGGGAGCCATAGACGACGACGGACTTCACGTGACACCTCCGGCCGGGGACCGCTCGTCCTCGGCTGCATGGGAACGGGGACTGGATGCGGTCGGCGCGGTCGCGAGTCCGGGGTCTGGCCCGAGGCCAGCGAGGGCACTGCTCGACGATGACGCTGCATCTCGGACGGGAGCGTGGCTGTGGCCGCGAAGGAGCATGGTCCGGACGTCGATGGCATCAGGGTAGACGAACCCGAGGGCGACGATCCGTGTGACCGCCACGTCACCCTGACGACTGCTGACGGCGCGTGGCGCCACCATTCCGGCCTCCTTTCGTAACCATTCTGCAACGGTACGGCGGCCGGCCCCATAGGCCGTTCAGCACGTCCGCAGGTGCCACTTCGGCCCTTCGAGAAACGGGGGCGCGGAGGTATGGCGGCTGAGCCTCGCATCCGGAGCCCGGACGACCGGTCGGCGGCGACGATGGCGGGCCTCGTTGGAGGCGGGTCTTCGCTACTCGTCCAGCGAGTCGGACTCGACAGGCTTGGAGCGGTAGCGGGTCACCAGCTCGCGGATCGCCGGCTGGTTCCGTACCGGCGGCAGGCCCTGCTCCATCAGGGCGAGGTCATCGAGGACCATCTCACCGATGCCGTCGAAGGCCTGCGGGATGCCGCCGGCTCGATGGGCCTGCAGGACCATGTTCTCGACCGAGCGAGCCGGATGGTCCGCAGGAGCAGGCTCATCGGGCCACACGTCGGTGGCGACGTAGAAGCAGCCCTCGTCGACATAGCGGACCATGGCCTCGAAGTCGACGACCGCCGCACGGCTCGAGAGGACCACGCGAGCGCCCTGCGGGATGAGGCGCATGTTCTCGGCGTTGAGCAGGTGGGTGGACTCGTCGGTGACGGTCGCCAGCACGAAGAGGAAGGTGCTCGTGGACATGACCGCTTCGAGCGTGGCAGGCACCATGCCGGCCTCGCGGATGACCGCGTCCGGCAGCCACGGGTCATAGCAGCGGACGACGGAGGGTCGGAAGGGCTCGAGCAGCGGCAGCAGCTTGCGCCCGATGTTGCCGAACCCGAGGATGCCCATCTCGGCGCCGCGCAGCAGGATCGAGTCAGCAGTCGACTGGAAGACGTAGCCCTCGCGGCCTGCCCGGAAGGCGCGGTCCTCGCGGCTGATGCCTCGAGCCAGGTCGATGGCCAGACCGAGGGAGAACTCGGCCACGGCCTGGGCGTAGGTCGGCATGCAGGCCACGACGTTGATGCCTCGCTCGAAGCAGGCCTCGTAGTCGACGTTCTGGAAGAAGTTGCCCTCCACGTTGAGGATCCCGCGCAGCTTGGGGGCGCGCTCGAGCCGCTCACGTGGCAGGTCCGGCTGGCCGATGATGGCGAAGACCTCTGGCAGGCACGACTCGATGAGCTCGTCGGACGGATCGGCCTCTCCATCGATGACGGTGTAGCGCTCGTGCAGCGTGTGCAAGGCGGCTGGCGTGAAGATGCGGCTGGTGTTCTGCGGCGCCGGGCGCAGCAGGACGACGGGCTTGGCGGTAGAGGACTGTTCGGACATGGGGACCCTCCAGGACGGTGACCGTGGCGACCGCAGCGCCGCCAAGCGAGCCTCATCGGAGGGTACTCTCCCTGCCGGCCCGGAGGGGCGGCCTCGTCGCTAGAATCGAGCCCTATGACCGACCCCAGCCGTGAACCCGGGCGCGAGGCCGACCGCCGAGGCCGCCAGGCACCAGCCATCCCCGAGGGTGCCTCCATCGGCCCACCCGACTTCATCGGCGTCGGCGTGCACAAGGCCGGCACGACCTGGTGGTGGGCGCTGCTGGTGGGCCACCCGCTGGTCGATGGCGTGCCCCGTCGCAAGGAGCTGCACCTGCTCGATCGCATGAAGGAGGAGCCGATCCCGCAGGAGCAGAAGGACTGGTACGAGCGGCAGTTCCCGCGCCTGCCGGGCCACCTCGCGGGCGAATGGACACCGCGCTACCAGGCCCTGCCGCGTATGCCCGGCATCATCTCGGAGGTGGCCCCGCAGGCCAAGCTCCTCTCCATCGTGCGCGATCCGATCGAGCGCTATCGCTCAGGTTTGAACCAGTGGCACGCAGAGAACCGGCGCCGGTCGCTCAAGCGCGACGAGCAGGTGGGCAAGCGTGAAGCCCGCATGCGCGGCTTCTACGGCCGCCAGATCCAGCGCCTCGCCGAGGCCGTGGGCCGCGAGCGCATGCTGGTGCTGCAGTACGAGCAGTGCGTGCGCGATCCAGCCGGCCAGTTCGCGCGCACGCTCGAGTTCCTGGGCTTGCCGCCGTACGATCCCGATCCACGCCTGGTGCGGACGCGCGTCAACGAGACCGTCGGGGACAAGCGCTCGGTGCCGAGCAAGGACGAACAGGCACTCATCGAGGAGTACGAGCCCGAGGTCCGCCTGCTCAAGGCCCAGGTGCCGGACCTCGACCTCTCGCTGTGGCCCAGGTTCGCGCACATCGCGGGCGACTGATCGGCTCGGCCCTCGAGACATGGGCAGGGAAGTGGTATTCGGCCCGGCTGCGCTAGGCTGACCGTCGTCGTCACCACGCTGGAGGCAACCGACCGCCATGCTCCTGTGGGGTCTCTACATCGACTTGGTCACCATCGTCCTCATCATCGCCACGCTGATCATCTCGGGCGCAGCGCAGCTCTTCATCCGGTCGCAGCCCGGCACGTACGGCGCCGTCGGTAACGGGGCCGGCCTCTCCGGCGTGCCAATCGGCGAGCGCGGACGCTCCTCGTGCCGGCCGTCACCCTCAGCCGGACCCTCAGCGCCATCCTCACCAGCCGTGACCTCGACCCGGGCGCCGCTCCACCACCTCGCCAGCGCGCGCCGTTAGCACCCAAGGAACACCTTGGCGCCCTGCGCCAGAGCTCGTGAACGACCACCGACCTGCCGACCTGCCGACCGCGCCGATCCCGCCGCCTGCCGGCCCCGGCCTGCCGCCGCCGGGACCACCGGCGAGCGAGCCGGAGGAACGGGCGTCCGGATGGACCAGGCGCACGAAGCTGGGCACAGCCCTGCTGGTGGTCCTCTTCATCGCCATCGGCCTGTTCGCCGCCTGGACGGTCACGCCCGCGCCGGATGTGGAGGCCCTGCCGCGTCCGGCCGACACCGATGTCGTGCTGGCCGGCGGCACGCCCCTCTCGTGGGACCCGGCGGCGATCACCGATGGCTTGTCGGCCCAGGTGCTGACGCAGGTCTTCGAAGGCCTCACGGTGCTCGACGCCGAGTCCCACGTCCAGCCGGCCCTCGCCGAGTCCTGGCGCCTGGAGGACGAGGGCCACCGCCTTGTCTTCGAGCTCCGCGATGGCCTGACCTTCAGCGATGGCACACCCCTCGAGGCCGAGGATGTGCGTCGCTCGTGGCTGCGGGTCATCGACCCGGTGGCACCCAGCCCGCTCTCCAGCCTGCTCGACGACGTCGTCGGTGCCGCCGCCTACGCGCGCGGGGAGGGGACTGCTGCTGCCGTCGGGATCAGCGCCCAGGGTCGGACCCTGACCCTTGATTTCGAGCGGCCAGCGGCCTACTTCCCGTCCGTCGCCGCCGTGCCCACCCTGGCCGTCGTGCCACCGGGCATCGATGCGCTCGCGCGCGGCCCGGCGAACGGCCGTGGGTTCGGGGCCAGTGGCGCCTACGTGCCGCTCGAGCAGGGAGACGGCCAGATCCGACTGCAGGCCAACGAGCGCTACTGGGCCGGCCCGCCGCCGATGGACCGGGTCACGGTCATCACCGACGATGGTGGACGGAGCCCCGTGGACGTCTTCGAGGACGAGGCCGTCGACTGGACTCGCGTGGCCGCGGCCGATGCCTCGTGGATCCGATACGACCGCTACCTCGGGCCCCAGCTGCGACAGACCGACGAGATGGCCGTGGACATGCTCGGGTTCGATGCCACCAGCGCGCCCTTCGACGACCCGACCGTACGCCGAGCCGTGGCCATGGCCGTGGACTGGCGGCGGCTGGCGGCGCTCGATGGTGCGGATGACCCTGCCCCCACGTCGATCGTGCCACCGGGGGTGGTCGGCCGGCCCGAGGGCGACTTCCTCCTGCCCTTCGACCCGGACGCGGCGCGTGCCGAGCTGGCGGCGGCCGGATATCCGGAGGGCGAGGGCTTCCCCATGGTCTCGCTCGCGACCTACGGCGTGGGACCCGCGGAGGCCATCGCTGCGGAGCTGGCGGCCAACCTGGGCATCGAGGTGGCGGTCGAGCTGCGTCCGTTCGAGGATCACTCGGCGCTGCTGGACGACGACACGCCGGCCATGTGGACCCTGGCCTGGAGCGCTGACTACCCTCATGCGCACGACTTCCTGGGTCTGCTCCTGCTCGGCGACAGCAGCGCCAACATCGGCGGCTGGGACGACGCGGCCTACGACGAGCTGGTCGATGCCGCCGCGGCCACGAGCGACGAAGCCGAGCAGGCGCGGCTGTACGCGCAAGCGCAAGCCATCGTGCGCGATTCCGTCCCGCTCATCCCGCTGGGCTATGGCCAGAGCTGGTGGCTGAGCCGTGAGGACCTCACTGGCGATGGCATCAGCGGTGTCGGCATCTTGCGCTTCGCGGACCTGCAGTGGGCCGGCTGATGACGACGCGCCTGCTCACCCTGGCCATCACCGTGCTGTTGCTCCTCGTCACGGTCAGCCCGACCGCCGCCCAGGCGGACGTCCGCTTCGGCCAGCCGCGAGCGAGTGGCGACTTCGGAGAGACCGTGGTCTTCAGCACCACCTTCACCTCGGAGCTCGCCCCGGTTCGGGTGGAGATGCTGAGCCGGCTGCCGGGCGACGATCACGAGCGCGTCAGCATCGCCACCCTCGAGCAGGAAGGAGGCACCTGGCGCGCGAGCGTGTTCCAGGGCGGCCACATCGTGCCCAACACCAGCTGGGAGTATCGCTTCCGGGTGATCACCGACGAGGGCAGCGCGATCGGCCCCGCGGGAACGTATCGCGTGGTCGACGAACGCTTCGAGTGGGACGTGCTCGAGGGTGACCGGGTCAACGTCTGGACCTACGACGGCGGAGACGGTTTCGCCCGCAAGGCGCTCTCGATCGCCGAGGAGGCCATGGCTTCCGCCGCCGAGCTGCTCGGCGTCGGGGCCGTCGAGCCGGTCGACTTCCTGCTCTACACCGATACGCGAGAGTTCCGCCAGGCGATGGGCCCGGCCACGCGAGAGAACATCGGCGGCCAGGCGCACCCGGGCATCCGCACGCTGTTCGGGCTCGTCGAGCCCCGCCAGATCGACTCCGACTGGGCCGACGAGCTCATCACCCACGAGCTGGCCCACCTCGTCTTCCACGAGGCGGTCGATAACCCCTATCAGTACCCGCCGCGTTGGCTCAACGAGGGTCTGGCGGTGTATCTCTCGAAGGGCTTCGACGACGGCGACCGCCGACAGGTGCAGGGCGCGGCGGGCGGCGGCACGATCATCCCCCTCGAGGGCCTCGGTGGACAGTTCCCGACGCGTCCCGGACGGCAACGCCTGGCCTACGCCGAATCCATCAGCGCCGTGGCCTTCTTCGTGGAGACATACGGACAGGATCGCCTGGTCCAGCTCATCAGGTCCTTCGGCGAGGGGACGGGTCTCGACGCTGCCTTCGAGGCTGCGACCGGGGCCGACTTCGCGAGCTTCGACGCGGCGTGGCTGGCCTCGCTGGGCGCCGATCAGCCGGAGCCCTACGGTCCCACCGAGAGCGTGCCCGGTCCGGTTCCCGACGAGTGGGCCAGCGGCAGCGAGCGGCTGCTAGGCTGACCCGCAGCATGTCATCGCACGTCGCGCGTCGCGCGCTCGATACCGCCAGCACGCTCGGCGCAGCCTATGCCGATGTGCGCGTGGTCCGGCGTCGCGACCAAGGCATCCACGTCAAGTCGGGTCGGGTCGAGGGCGTCAGCCTGGGTGAGACCGAGGGCTTCGGCGTGCGCGTGCTGGTCGATGGCGCCTGGGGCTTTGCCAGCTCCGGTCACATGAACAGCCCGGAAGCGGACCGCGTCGCGGCGCTCGCGGTGCGGATCGCCCGCGCCTCCGCCCGTCACTCCCGCCAGCGAGTGCGACTCGACGACCGCCCGCCGGCGGTGGGCTCCTACCAGACGCCCACCGAGGAGGACCCGTTCAGCGTCCCTGTCGACCGCACCGTGGACCTGTTGCTGGAAGCCGAGCGGGCGATGGCGGCGGTCAAGGGCACGACCACCACCAGCGCCGGCTACCGGGCCTTCCGCGAGTGGAAGGACTTCTACGCCACCGACGGCTCGCAGACCGAGCAGGTCATCACCCACGTGGGTGCCGGGCTGGAGGTCCACGCGGCCGGTCACGACGACGTCCAGCGGCGCAGCTATCCGGAGTCTGGAGGCTACCGCGCGGCCGGCTACGAGCACGTACGCTCGCTGGATCTGGCCGGGCGAGCCCCCGGGCTGGCTACCGAGGCCGTGGCCCTCTTGTCGGCACCGGTCCTGCCCCCGGGCCGCCGCACGGTGATCCTGCATCCCTCGCAGCTGTACCTGCAGATCCATGAGTCCTGCGGCCATCCCACCGAGCTCGACCGCGTCTTCGGGACGGAGGCAGCCTACGCTGGCACCAGCTTCCTCACCACCGACAAGCTGGACGCCGGCTTCGCCTACGGCTCCGAGCAGGTGACCATCACCGCGGACGCCACCACGCCCGGCGGACTGGGCACGTTCGGCTGGGATGACGAGGGCGTGGTCGCGCAGCGTGTGCCGCTCATCGAGCAGGGCCGGCTCACGGGCTACCTCTCGAGTCGCGAGACCGCCCCGCGCATCGGCCGCTCGTCCGGTGGCTCGATGCGGGCTGACGGCTGGAATCGCCTGCCGCTCATCCGCATGACCAACATCAACCTGGAGCCGCGCGAGGGCATGAGCTTCGAGGACATCATCGCCGACACCGACGACGGCCTCCTCTTCATGAGCAACCGCAGCTGGTCCATCGACGACCGGCGGCTGAACTTCCAGTTCGGCGTGGAGCTGGCCCGGGAGATCAAGCAGGGCCAGCTCGGACAGCTCTACCGCAACGCCACGTACACCGGCATCACGCCGCACTTCTGGGGTTCGTGCGACGCCGTCGCCGATGCCCGCAGCTGGGAGCTGGTGGGTGTGACCAACTGCGGCAAGGGCCAGCCTGGGCAGGGCATGCACGTGGGCCATGGCAGCAGTGGCGCCCGCTTCCGTGACGTCGAGGTGGGGGTGGGCAACGCATGAGCGATCCCCATCGCGCCATGAGCAGCGAGATCGCCGAGCGGGCCGTCGCCATGGCCCTCGAAGCCGGCGCGACCCAGGCCGAGGCCGTGGTCATCGATGGCACCAGCGCCCTCACCCGGTTCGCCAACAACGAGCTGCACCAGAACGTGGCCGAGGACGACGTCTCGGTCAACCTGCGCTTCGTCGATGGCCAGCGCATCGGCGTGGCCTCGTCCAACAAGGTCGACGACGAGTCGCTGCAGCGGCTCGCCGCCTCCGCCGGGGCGACCGCCCGCCTTCAACCGGAGCAGGAGTGGTTCCGCTCACTGCCGGAGCCTGGCCCGGTGGCGCTGGCCGCTGGCGCCTGGGCGCAAGCGACGGCCGAGGCCGACCCCACGATCCGTGCCGACGCTGCAGCCGCGGTCATCGCCGCTGCGCGCGGCATCGAGGCACAGGCGTACGGCCTGGTGGAGACGAGCTCGGAGACGATCAGCGTGGTCAACTCCCTGGGTATCGACGTCAGCGAACGTCGCTCCCGAAGCCAGGTCCTGACGGTCATGATGGGGCCGGGTGGGGGCACCGGCTACGCGGAGCAGGTGGCGGTGGACATCGAGGCGCTCGACGCTTCGGCCATCGGTCGCGAAGCCGCCGAACGCACCGCCGCCATGCGCGACCCCGTGGAGCTGCCGGCCGGCGAGTACCCCGTCGTGCTCGACACCTACGCCGTTATGGACGTCGCCCTGTGGGTGGGCCAGATCGGCTTCAACGCGCAGGAGGTGCGCGAGCAGCGATCGTTCTACGAGCCGGGCAGGGTCGTGGCCTCCTCGCTCGTCAGCCTCGCCGACGACGGCACCGACCAGCTGGGCACGCCGGCCTCGTTCGACTACGAGGGCGTGGCCAAGCAGCGCGTCCCACTCATCGAGTCCGGGGCCTGCCGTGCGCTCGTGCATGACTCCACGACGGCCGCGATCGACGGCGTCAGCTCGACCGGTCACGCCTTGCCTGCCCCCAACCCCTGGGGTCCGTTCCCCTTCAACCTCTCCATGGCGCCGGGCGAGACCCCGCGGGCGGAGCTCATCGGCGGCCTCGAGCGGGGCCTGCTGGTGACGCGCTTCCACTACACCAACGTGGTCCACCCGCGCCAGGTCAAGGTCACGGGCATGACCAAGGACGGGCTCTTCCTGGTGGAGGACGGCCGTATCACCGCGCCGGTCCGGAACCTGCGCTTCACGCAGTCGTACCTCGAGGCCCTCGCGGCCGTTGACGGGGTCAGCCGGGAGCGACGCGCGGTGGACGGCGACGACTACCTGGGCACCATCATCGTGCCGGCCCTGCGCATCGGCGCCTTCCACTTCACCGGCACCACCGAGCACTAGAGCCAGCGCGCCGCGGGGTGCGCGGTCGATCGCTCCCACCTGCGGCACCACGACCCGACGGCAGGGCGGGGTCCACTATGCTTCCCGCTGAGCATCAGCATCGAGGGAGCGGATGACCGAGATCCGGGAGCAAGTCGACGACGCCATCACCATCGAGGGCGGAGCCGACCGTGAGCAGGCCAAGCAGGTCCTGCGGAACCCCAAGTTCCTCTCGCTCTTCGGATCGCAGATCCTCACCCAGGTCGGCGGCAACATGGTGCTGTTCGGCCTCACCGTCACCGTCTTCGCGCTGACCGACTCCAGCACCGCGGTCAGCGTCCTGTTGCTGACGTTCCTCGTCCCGGCGGTCATCTTCGGCGCCATCGCCGGCGTCTTCGTGGACATGTTCGACCGTCGCCAGATCCTCATCTGGTCCAACTTCCTGCGTGCCGGGTTGTACCTCCTGCTGCTGATCTTCCCCGACCAGCTGCTGGTCATCTACATCGTGACCGCGCTGGTCGCGACCTTGACCACGTTCTTCGGCCCCGCGGAGGCCGCCATGATCCCGGTGGTGGTCAAGCGCGATCAGCTGCTCACCGCCAACAGCTTCTTCATCCTCATGCTGCAGGCGTCCTTCGTCATCGGCTTCGCCCTGCTGGGCCCGGCGGCGCACCGCTTCCTGGGCATGGAGATGCTGGTCATCATGGTGGTCGCGGCCTACGCCATCGCCGGCGTGCTCTGCTGGATCCTGCCGCCAGCACCGCCGGGCCAGATGCTGCGCGCCTCGCTCGACTCCGCCCGTCGAGCCATCGCAGCCACCTACGACCAGCTGCGCGAAGGCCTCCAGTACATCGCCGCACATCACAACATCTTCTGGTCGCTGACCTACCTCGCCATCACCGCCTCGCTCATCGGCGTGCTCGGCTCGCTCGGGCCGGCCTTCGCCGCCGACGTGCTCGGGCTGGAGGACAGCGACCTCGTGGTCATCCTGCTGCCGCTGGGCGCCGGCCTCGTGTCCGGCATCGTCATCCTCAACTTCATCGGCCATCGCCTGCCCAGGCGCCGGCTCATCGAAGGCGGCATGATCGGCCTGGGCCTTGCGCTCATCGTGCTCGGCTTCGCCCAGAACCTCGACGTCCTGCGCAACGGGGAGGAGATCACGGCCCTGCTGGCGGTGGTCATCGTGCTCGGGTTCGTGGCCGGCGTCTGCTATGCCTTCGTGGCCGTGCCCGCCCAGACCTCGCTCCAGGAAGAGCTGCCGAGCGATGTCCGTGGCCGCGTGTTCGGCGTGCTCAACATGCTCGTGAGCATGGCCTCGTTCATCCCCATCATCATCGCCGGCCCGCTTGCCGATGTGCTCAGCGCAGCCGCGGTGATCATCCTCTTCGCGGCGCTCGTGATGGTCATCGGCATCACCTCCATCGTCTTCGCCCGCCCGCGCGTGACCGGCTCCGCGCACCCCACCAACGTCGAGCCGTACGACCCCATGACCATCACCACGGCCTCATCGACGCTCAACCGGCCCATCCGGCTGCGCTATATCGCGGAGGACATGGAGGCCACGCGACCGATCCGGATCATCGCCACCCCGGTCGTGCCGGGCAAGGCCGGCCCAGCCAAGGAGCCGGCCGGTCCCAGTGATGGCTGAGCGTCCTCGGATCGCGGTCATCTTCACCGGTGGCACCATCTCCATGCTGCCCGATGCCGTCACCGGCGCCGCGGTCCCCGCCCTCGATGGCGCCGCCATCCTCGAGCGCGTGCCCGGCCTCGATGCCATCGCGGAGCTGGAGCCGATCGACTGGGGCCTCGTGCCGGCCTCGCACCTGCGCTTCGCCCAGATCCTCGAGATCGGCTCGCTCATCGCCGACGCCGCCGAACGTGACGACATCGACGGCGTGGTGGTGGTCCAGGGCACCGACGTGCTCGAGGAGACGGCCTACGCCTGGGACCTGCTGCACGCCATCGACACCCCCGTGGTGGTGGTGGGCGCCATGCGCAACGCCGGCGAGCCCGACTACGAGGGCCCGGACAACCTGACCGCCGCGGTGCGCGTCGCCGCCGACACCCGCATGCGCGGGCAGGGCGTGGCCGTGGTCATGGACGGACGGATCCTGCCGGCTGACGACGTGACCAAGACGCACAGCCAGGCCATCGACACCTTCCAGGCGCTCAACGCCGGTCCGCTCGGCTCGGTCCGCGGCGAGACGGTGGTGCTCGAGCGCGAGCGGCGCGACCGTCGGGTGCTGGTGACGTGGCCGGACTCCGCTGCTGAGCCGGTGGCGCTGGTGACGGCGGTGGTAGCGACCGATGGCTCGCTCCTGCGCGCCGCCACGAGGCAGGGGAGCCGGGCCCTGGTGGTCGAGGCGACCGGCTCGGGCAACACCGATCCCGACCTGCTGGCCGCGGCCATGGAAGCCATGGATAGCGGTGTGCCGGTGGCGCTGACGACGCGTTGCGCCGCCGGCGCGGTCGGTCCGCTCTATGGCTTCCCGGGTGGCGGGCGCTCGTGGCAGGAGGCCGGCGCCATCCTGGCCGGGACCCTGAGCGGCCCCAAGGCTCGGATCGCACTGGCGCTGGGCCTGGGCGCGGGGCTCGATCGGGCCGGGCTCGGCGAGCTGCTGGGCGAGTCACGCGTCGATGGCTGACACCCCGGCCGATCTGCTCATCGAGGGCCGCATCGCCACGCTCGGGGGCACCGCGGGGTTCGGCTGGGTGGAGGCGCTCGCGATCGGGGGCGGTCGCATCCTCGCGGCCGGTCAGGCTCGAGAGCTCGCGGTCCTCGCGGGAGCAGGCACCCGTCGCTGGCAGCTGCCCAGGTCGCTGGCCGTGATGCCCTCGTTCACCGATGCCCACATGCATTGCGCCGCGGCCGCGCTCGCGGCCGAACAGCCCGACCTCAACGGCCTCGATCGGGCCGGCGTGGTCGCGACGATCGCCGCCATCCACCAGCGCCGCCTCGAGGACGGTGACCCCGACGGCTGGCTGGTCGGCCACGGCTGGTCCTTCTCGACGCTGGGGCAGCACCCGACCGCTGACTGGCTCGACGAGGCCGCACCGGGCCGGCCGGTCGCGCTGTGGTCGCATGACCACCACTCGCGCTGGCTCAGCGCTCGGGCGATCCAGGTCACGGGCCTGGCCGCCGTCGGCGATCCACCCTCCGGCCGCATCGAGCGCGATCACGAGGGCCGGCCCACGGGCATCATGTACGAGAGTGCGGCCGGGCTTGTCGATGCCTTCATCTCGCCGCCCTCGATGAGCGACGTCGACTGGGCCGTGGGTGCCTTCGCCCGTACCCTGGCTGCCCTCGGCGTGACCTCCGTGCACGATCCCGGACCGGTCGCGCCCGACCCCGGGCTCCGTGGCGGTCCCGTCCACTACCGCGAGATGGCCCGCGGCGGCCACCTGCCCTTGCGGGTCATGGCCAGCGTTCGCGAGGACCAGCTGGAGCGAGCCATCGAGATCGACTTCCGCACCGGCGGCACGGTCGAGGGCGATGAGCGCGGCCGCTACCGCGACGGATGGCTGAAGCTCTTCGGCGATGGCGCGGTCGGCAGCCGCACCGCTGCGCTGCTCGCGCCGTACGAGCTCGATGCCGCCGCAGGCCCGCCGCCGGGCGGCCCATCCGGCATGCCCGTCCGGACGCCTGAACAGCTGGCCGAGCAGGCCGGGCGCGCGGCCGAACACGGCATCGCCAGCCAGATCCACGCCATCGGCGACGGCGCCGTGCGGACCGTGCTCGACGTCATCGAGGGACTACCGCGGGTCGCTGCGGCTCCGCATCGGGTCGAGCACGCGCAGCTCATCGACGCCGCCGACGTGGCCCGCTTCGGCGGGCTGGGCGTCCCGGCCTCGGTACAGCCCTGTCACCTGCTGAGCGACGTCGACGCCATGCGCCGGTCCTGGGGTGCGCGAAGCGCTCGTGCCTTCCCCCTTGCCGATCTCGACCGCAGCGGGGCGCTGCTGCCCTTCGGCACGGACGCACCGGTCGAGTCACCCGATCCATGGCGAGGCCTCGCCGCTGCCGTGGCCCGTCGCGGTGCTGGCGCCAGTGCCGGCGAGGCCTTCTACCCAGAGCAGGCCATCAGCCTGGAGCGAGCGCTTCGTGGCGCCTGTCTCGATGGTCCACGATCGGCCGGCGTGGCCGAACAGGGCCATCTGGGCGCGGGAGCGCGAGCGGACCTGCTGGTGGTGCCGGCCGAGCTGTTCGCGTCGCCGGATGATCCGAACGTGCTCGAGCACACGCGACCGCTCGCCACGCTGCTCGACGGTGAGGTCGTCTACCGTGCGCCCGAGGCCGACTTCTAGGCCGCGCCCTTCGTCAGACGGTGGCCCAGCCCTTGCTCCGTTCGACCGCCTGGCGCCAGCGCTGCAGGAGCCGGTCGCGTTCGCGCTGCTCCATCCGTGGCTCGAAACGCCGCTCGAGCCGCCATGTGGCGGCCACCTCGTCCGTGGTGGACCACAGGCCGCTGGCCAGACCGGCGAGGAACGCCGCACCGAGGGCGGTCGTCTCCGTCACCTTGGGGCGTTCCACGGGCACGCGCAGGATGTCCGCCTGGAACTGCAGCAGGGCGTCGTTCACGGCGGCGCCACCATCGACGCGCAGCGCGGCGATCTCGTCGGCCGCGTCCAGACGCATCGACTCGAGCACGTCCGCCACCTGGTAGGCCATGGCGTCGACGGCCGCGAGGGCGATGTCCTCGATGCCGGTCCCGAAGGTCAGGCCCATGATGGCGCCGCGCGCGTCGGGGTCCCAGTGGGGAGCGCCCAGGCCCACGAACGCCGGCACCACGACCACCCCAGCGTCACGGTCTCCACGGGCTGCGAGCAGCTCCACGTCCTTGCTGCTGGTGATGGCCTTGAGACCATCGCGCAGCCACTGCACGGCCGCGCCCGCCACGAAGACCGAGCCCTCGAGGGCGTAGACGGTGGGGCCGTCGTCGCCGAGCTGCCACAGCACGGTCGAGAGCAAGCCATGCCCGGAAGCGACGGGCGCGGTGCCCGTGTTGAGGAGCGCGAAGGCGCCGGTGCCGTACGTGTTCTTGGCCATGCCCGGCTCGAGGCAGGCCTGCCCGAAGGTGGCTGCCATCTGGTCGCCGGCGATGCCCGCGATGGGCAGCGTGGCGCCCAGCACGCCCGGGTCCGATTCGGCCAGCAGGGCAGAGGAGGGGCGCACCTCGGGCAGCATGGCCAGGGGCACGCCGATGACCTCGCAGAGCCACGGATCCCATCGCCGCTCAGCGATGTCGAAGAGCAGCGTGCGGCTGGCGTTGGAGACGTCGGTGATGTGCGCCCGCCCGCCAGTCAGGCGCCACACGAGGAAGCTGTCGACGGTCCCGAAGGCCAGCTCGCCGGCTTCGGCTCGAGCTCGCAGACCAGGCTCGGCATCGAGGATGTGGGCGATCTTGGGACCGCTGAAGTAGGCGTCGAGGGGCAGGCCCGTGAGCGCCCGAACGCGCTCCTCGTGCCCGGCTTCACGCAGGGCGGTGCAGGCCTCGGCGGTGATGCGGCTCTGCCACACGATGGCGGGCGCCACCGGCTCACCACTCGAGCGGTCCCACACCACGGTGGTCTCGCGCTGATTGGTGATGCCCACCGCCGCGATCGCGCGGGCGCCTCCGGGGACCGACTCGAGCACCTCGCGGGCGACCGCGAGCTGGCTGCCCCAGATGTCTTCCGGGTCGTGGGTGACGTGGCCTGGGAAGGGATAGCCCTGGGGGTACTCGCGCTGGGCCACGGCCACGGGGGCACCCTCGCGATCGAAGACGATGGCACGTGAAGAGGTCGTGCCCTGGTCCAGGGCGAGGACGTAGTCGGCTCCCAAACTCGATCTCCTCCTGTGCGCTCGCGACCTAGGCCCGAGGGACGTCGTACTCCCGTCGAGCGGTCTCCAGATAGTGCTCCACCTCTCGCGCCTGGCGCTCGGCATCCCAGCCCAGCCGCGCACCCATGATCCGGGCCACGCGCGGGGCGAGCGAGGCCCCCCGGTCCCGTCGCGACATCGACAGGCGCATGCGCCGCGAGAGGACGTCGTCGAGGTCCAGGGCCAGCTCCCGCTCCACGGCCCAGGCGACCTCAGCCTCGAGCTCGGTGCGATCGTCGGCCAGCGGCCGCAGGAGGTCCTGCTCCCGGCCCAGCTCGACCACCTCGCGAGCGCGGCTGCCGTGACGCGCGACGAGCTGCTCGGCCCGCTCTCGGTCGAGGCCGGCATCGCGCACGAGCTCGGCCGTCAGGGCGTCGAGCTGGTCCCGGTCCAGGGCCCCGATGAGGCGCAGGTTGCCCGTCGCGCTGCGGGGCATCGGGTCGGTGCCCTCGAGGGCGTAGTCGACCGCATCGCGAGCCATCAGCCGGTAGGTCGTGTACTTGCCGCCCGAGACCCGCACCAGCCCACTGGCCTCACGATGGATGGTGTGCTCGCGGCTGACCCGGGCGGTATCGCCACCGGGGGCACCCACGAGCGGACGCAGGCCGGCGAAGGCACCGACGGCATCGTCCCGGGTGAGGTCGCCCTCGAGCACGGCGTTGACGTTGTCGAGGATCTCGTCGACCTCGTCGGACGTGGGCCTGGGCCGGTCGGGCGCGCCGTCATCGGCCACGTCGGTCGTGCCCACGAGCCACACCCCAGGGTGGGGGATGAGGAACAGCACACGCCCTGGCACACGCAGGGTCATGCCCGTCTTGAGCGGCAGCCGGTCACGCTCGAACACGAGGTGGGTACCGCGGCTGGGCACGAGCTTGATGGTGGTGCCACCGAGGCGCGCGCCTGGGTCTCCCAGCCAGACGCCGGTCGCGTCGATGACCCTGGTGGCGCGGGCGTCGAGCTCGGCCCCGCCCAGGAGGTCCCTGACCCTGAGCCCGGCGACCTGGCCGCCCTTGTCCTCGAGCAGGCTCGTGACACGAGCGCGAGTCAGGACCGTGGCACCCTGCTCGGCGGCCGTGAGCGCCACGGCGATGCTGTAGCGGGCATCGTCCTCGACACCATCCGAGTAGGTCACGCCACCGCGCAGGCCGTCACGCTTGATGAGCGGGATGAGCTCCGCGGTCGCGTCCGCGTCGAGGTGGTGGGCGCGGCCGCCATCCCGCGCCGCACCCAGCAGGTCGTAGAGCGTGAGTCCGGCACCCATGAAGGCCCGGTGCACGAGCGGCCAGCCGTAGACCGGGAAGAGGAACCGCTCCAGCTTCACGAGGTGGGGCGCCAGCTGGAGCAGTCGCGAGCGCTCCGCCAGGGCCTCGCGCACCAGCTGCAGGCGCAGGTCCTCCAGATAGCGCAAGCCGCCGTGGATCAGCCGGGACGATCGGGATGAGGTGCCGACCGCGAGGTCGTCCTGTTCGATGAGCGCTGCCTTGAGCCCTCGCGAGGTGGCGTCGAGCAGGGCACCGGAGCCGACGATCCCGCCGCCGATGATGAGGACGTCCCAGGTCTCGTCAGCGAGGCGACCGAGGGCGGCCTCGCGAGCGCTGAGCGGAGCAGTGGTCACGGGGTCCTCCTGAGGTCCGGCCGCCGCTTAGGCGGTCGTCTCCTGGGCTTGGTCATCGGGCGCCGCCGCGCGAAGGCGCTCCGCGGCTTCCTCGGGCGTGATGTCGCGCTGTGGCTCCGAGAGGAGCTCGTAGCCGACCATGAACTTGCGCTTGGTGGCCTCGAGCAGCGGCGGCATGAAGTGGGCATGCACCTGCCACGGCTCGGTCGGGCGGCCGTCGAAGGGCGCCTGGTGCCAGCCCATCGAGAAGGGCATCGGCTGGGCGAAGAGGGCGTCGTAGCGTCGCATCAGCCGCTGCATGGTGGTGACCAGGCCAGCGCGCTGGGCCTCGTCGAGGTCGGGGATGCGCGCAGCCGGCCGCTTGGGCACGAGCAGCGTCTCGAACGGCCAGACGGCCCAGAAGGGCACCAACGCGAGCCACTCGTCGTCTTCCTCCACCACGCGTTCGCGGCCCTGCTCCTGGGCCAGCACATCGAGCAACAGCGGCCGACCGGTCGCGGCATGGTGGCGGCGCTGCGCAGCGTCCTCGCGCGCGGCGTACTCGGGCAAGGCGGCACCCGACCAGATCTGGCCGTGTGGATGCGGGTTGGAGGCCCCCATGGCAGCCCCACGATTCTCGAAGATCTGGACCCACTGCCAGTCCGCCCCAAGATCAGCCGTCTGCTCGGCCCAGACCTCCACGACCGCGCGCACCTCGGCGGGCTCCATGTCCGTCAGGGTCAGGTCGTGGCGTGGCGAGAAGCAGATGACCCGGCAGGTGCCTGCCTGCGCCTCGGCGCGCAGCAGACCCTCGCTGAAGACGGCATCGCCGGCATCGGGCCGCAGGGCCGCGAAGTCATTGGTGAAGACGTAGGTGGAAGCGTACTGCGGGTTCTGCTCCCCGCCGACGCGCGTGGTGCCGGGGCAGAGGTAGCAGCCGGGGTCGAAGGCCGGCCGCTCGTCCGTCGCCACGCCGCGCTCCTTGCTGCCCAGCCAGGGACGCTTGGTGCGACCGGCAGAGACGAGCACCCAGCGATCACCGAGCGGGTCGTAGCGGCGGTGTGGAGCCGTGGGCAGGCGCGTCACCGCAGGGACCCCGCATCCATACCGCCCGCCACACCCGCGGCCAGCACGGCAGCCTCATCGGCCGAGCCGGCCAGCAGCAACCTGCCCGCGCGCTCGGTGAGGATGCTGCGTGCTTCCGCGCCAAGGGCGTCGTCGGAGATGATCACGTCGGCGCGGTCCAGGGGGGCGATCGTGCTCACGCCGGTGACGCCCCACTTGGTGTGGTCGGCCGTGACCACGAGGCGACCACCGGTCTCGATGAGGGCCTGGTTGGTCTCGGCTTCGAGCATGTTGGGCGTGGTGAAGCCGGCCCGCTCGTGCATGCCGTGGACGCCGAGGAAGACGAGGTCCACGTTGACGGCGCGCAGGGCACTGACCGCGAACGGCCCCACGAGCGCGTCGGAGGGCGTGCGCACGCCACCGCTGAGGATGATGGTCTGGTCATGCCGACCACCGTGGTAGAGCACCTCCGCCGCCGGGACCGAGTTGGTCACGATCGTCAGGCGTGGGATCCCGGTCAGCCGGCGGCTGACCTCATAGGTGGTGCTTCCGGCCGACACGGCCACCGCCATCCCGGGCTCGACCATGGCGGCGGCCTCGCGCGCGATGGCCAGCTTGGCTTCGTGCTCCAGCGTGCGCTTGGTGTCGAAGCCGGGCTCGTGCACGGCAGACTCGCGCAGCAGGGTCGCGCCGCCGTGGACCTTGACCAGGTGCCCCTGGCTCTCGAGCATCTCGAGGTCGCGCCGCACGGTCATGTCTGAGACGTCCAGCTCGCGCATGAGCTCGGAGACGCGCACGGCCCCGGCGGCGCGCAAGCGCTCGAGGATATGGGCGTGCCGCTGTGGCGCCAACACCGTGTGTCATCCCTCCTGCGATCACTGGACGGTGGAGCCGGCGGGCCAACCGACAGGAGTCACCGTCCGACCAGCAGATTACCGCGAAATCACAACGAACCCATCGCCGTCCTGCGACCTCCGACGGCAGGGATCGCCGGGACCGATGTTGGTTTCTGTTGAGGCCGGCAGCATGATCGGAAGGGCGGCGCCGGCGTGGTCAGCCCCTGACGAACCCGGCTCCGGATCCTGCCCTGACGGTCCAGACCCGTGGCGTGCAGCCCGTCCGTGCGGGGTACTCGCGCTCGACGGCGGTCCGCAGCGCGTCGACCGCGTCGGGCTGGACCAGGCTGATGGTGCAGCCTCCGAAGCCGCCGCCGGTCATGCGCGAGCCGACCACGCCGGGCACACGCACGCTGATCCCGACGAGCGCATCGATCTCGGGACCGGTGATGGCGTAGTCGTCGCGCATGGACGCCTGGCTGGCGGCCATGAGCTCACCGAGGGCCACGTGGTCGTCCTCCTCGAGGGCGGCCACCGCCTCCAGCACACGCTCGTTCTCGGTGAGCACGTGGACGGCTCGGCGGAAGTCGACGGGGTCGAGCCGGTCGCGGTAGTCCTCGAGGCGAGCCATGTCGACATCGCGCAGGAGCGTGACCGAAGGATCGTCCGCGGCCACCGCTGCCACCACTCGTTCGCAGGCTGCGCGTCGGTCGTTGTAGGCGTTGTCGGCGTGCCCGTGCGAGACCCCGCTGTGGATGACCACGAGCGCGAGCTCCTCCGGCAGCGCGACCGCACGCCACTCGGTCGAGCGACAGTCGAAGAGCAGCGCGCTCCCGTCGATGCCACAGGCCGAGGCGAACTGGTCCATCAGACCGCACCTGACGCCGACGTGGTAGTTCTCCGCATATTGCGAGATCCGTGCCACCTCCAGGGGCGGCAGCGCCGGCCCGTCCGGCGCCGACAAGGCCCACGCGGTCACCACCTCGAGCGCCGCCGACGAGGAGAGCCCGGAACCGATCGGCAGGCTGCTCACGAGCACCCCGTCGAAGCCGCGCACGGGCTGTCCGTGCTCAGCCAGGGCCCAGGCCGTGCCCGCGATGTAGTCGTGCCAGGCATCGCCCTTGGGCGGGAAGGGGTCGAGGCTGATGGTGGCTGTCTCGCCGCGATCGAGGCGATGGATGCGGATGCGGGGCTCATCGCTCGGCAACAGCAGGATGCGCACGTCCATGTCGATGGCGAACGGCAGGACGAAGCCGCCGTTGTAGTCGGTGTGCTCGCCGATGAGGTTGACGCGTCCTGGCGCTCGCACGAACACGAGCTCGTGCTCGCGGCCCGCCGCCGCGGGGAAGACGGAGCTGAACCGGCGGACCAGGTCGGCGCCCGATCGGGTGTTGGCTTGGGTCACGGCCTCGATGGTAGGCGGCGACACGCCCTATCGCACGGACTTCTGGTAGTTTGGGCCGCGCTGTGAGTCGTCGATCCCTCCTCATCACGGCACTGGCGGTGGCCCTGTCGCTGCCGGGTGCTGCTGCCGCCCAGGCCCCATCCCCGTCGGATGCGCCGGTCGCCGCCTCCGCGGCGCCGGAGGCCAGCCCGACGGCCGGCGTCACGCCAGCGCCCGACGCGGAGCTCACCGTCAGCCCGGACGTGGCCGCCGCGTCGCTGCCTGAGGTGGACTTCCTGCTCGGCGACTGGGAGCTGCAGAAGCTGCGCTGGAAGGACCTGCGCTTCAACGGTGGCACGCCCCTCGGGCTCAAGGTCGAGGGACCCCAGGACCGCCAGGCCATCCCCATGCGGCCGCTGGGGCCCGGTGGCAGCCTCGTCTACAACCCCACCGTCCTGGCCCAGCAGGGGATGCGGCGCCTCGACACGTACGTCGTGACCGGCAACAAGCATCACCTGCGTCAGGCGCGCAAGTACGCGGACAAGCTCGAACAGCTGTCCGACGGTGGCAAGCGACGGCGCTGGCAGCCCCACTGGTATGACCTCAGCGTGCACGAGTCGGGCTGGGTCAACTCCAACTCACATGGCCTCACGCTCTCCTTCCTGTCCCGCTTCCACGAGATCAGCGGCTCCAGCGAACGCCTCGAGCAAGCGGAGCTGCTGCTGGCCGCCTTCGAGCAACGGCCCCGGAACCAGCGCTGGTTCTCCGATGTCACGGCCAAGGGCTACATCTGGTTCGAGCACTGGCCCGATGGCCGCAACGACCACACGCTCAACGCGCATCTCAACGCGCTCTTCGGCCTGTACGACTACTGGCGCGTGACCGGCGACCCGCTCGCGGAGGCGTACTTCCTCGGCGGGGCCAAGACCGTGCGCGACAAGCTCGACCGGTTCCGGCGCAAGGACGATCTGTCGCGCTACAGCCTCTGCCGGCACGCGAAGGGTCGTTGCACTACCACGAGACACACATCGAGCAGCTGCGCATCCTGGCCAAGATGACCGGCGACAAGTGGTTCGACCGGCAGGCTGACCTGTTCAAGCGGGACGAGGTCCGCTGGAAAGCCGAGAACCGAGGCGGGGGACGCTAGCGGCCCCGGCGCCCGTGCGTGGCCCGCGCTACGATTGCCGACGAGTGCTCGCGTGGCGATCACCCGACCACAGCTCCAACCAGCTCACCGATATGGCGGAGGGACCTCCTGATGATGGACATGATCCAGCGGATCATCGGCTTGGCGATCGGTGTGATCGTGACCCTGATCCTGCTCGTAGCGATGACCTCGGTCACGGCAACGGAGGCCATCGCGCCGCTCGTCATCGGCGCCATCGCAGCCTTCTTCTGGCCCATCGTCATCGGCTGGTTCCTGGTCCGGCGGGCCAGGCAGCGCCAGCAGAACAAGATCGAGGATGAGGTCAGCCGCCAGATGAACCAGCAGAAGCGCGGCTAGAGCGGGCGCGGCAGCCGGCGGAGGCTGCCACGGCGCGCGACCCCATGGCCGGCGCCGCGGCGCGGGCCGGCCGCACGCGACCGAGTGACCGACACGCAACCCAAGTCCTACTTCCGCCCCGACATCGAGGGCCTCCGGGCCATCGCCATCGGGGCGGTGTTGTTGTTCCATGCCGGCGTTCCGGGCGCGGGCGGCGGCTTCATCGGCGTCGACGTCTTCTTCGTCATCTCCGGCTTCCTCATCACCGGCCTGCTGGTGCGCGAGTGGAACACCCATGGACGCATCGACCTGGTGGTGTTCTACGCACGGCGCTTCCGGCGGCTCCTGCCGGCGGCCCTGCTCACCATCGTGGTCACGGTCGCGGCCTCGTATCTCGTCCTCTCGGAGCTGCGCTTCCCGGGCGTCGCCGTGGATGGCGCAGCCTCAGCCCTCTACGTCTCCAACATCCACTTCGCCTCGAGCGCCATCGATTACCTGGGGGCGGAGACCGCACCCTCGCCGCTGCTGCACTTCTGGTCGCTGGGCGTGGAGGAGCAGTTCTACCTCTTCTGGCCGCTGATCATCTTCCTCAGCCTGCGGCTGCTGAAGCTGCCGCACCTGTGGCTGGTGGTGTCGGTCATGGTCGTGGCCTCCTTCGTCCTGGCCCTGGTGTGGACGGATGTGGCGGCGCCATGGGCCTTCTTCTCGCTGCCGACCCGCGCCTGGCAGCTGGGCGTCGGCGCGCTGATGGCCATCGGGGTGCTGCGACTACCGCAGCGCACGCCGACCCAGCTGGCCGTGAGCGCGACCTGGCTGGGGCTGGCCGTCATCCTCTTCGGAGTCGTGCGGATCGGCGCGGACACGCCCTACCCCGGCACCGCCGCGCTCATCCCCGTGGTCGGCACGGCCCTGATGATCAGCGGCATGAGCCACACGCCCGGTCTGCCCGCGCGCCTGCTGTCGACGCGCTTCCCGCGCTGGGTCGGCCGTATCTCCTATTCGCTCTACCTGTGGCACTGGCCCATCCTCGTGCTCGTGCCCATCGCCCTCGGGGTCGAGAGCGTGGCCTTCAACCTTGTCCTGGTGGTGGTGGCAGCGCTCATCGCCTGGGCCTCGACCGAGCTCTACGAAGGACCCATCCGCCACGGCACGCTGTTGCCGATGCGGCCGAGTCGGAGCGTCATCGTGGCCATCGGCGCCTCGGTCCTCGTGGCAGCGGGCGCGCTCTCGTGGGGCAACGCGGTGCAGGGAGACCGCTGGACGCCGGGTGACGTCGACGAGGCCGTGGTGCGTTCGGTCGAGCTGCCCGAACCGGTGCGCAACGGTCCGGTCCCTGCCGACCTCGTGCCGCCGCTCGCGGGCGCCTACTGGGACCTGCCCGACGGCTACGACGACGGCTGCCACCTCGAGTTCCCCGACGTCGAGGCGCCGGAATGCGTGTACGGCGACCCTGAGGGTGAGACGACCGTGATGCTGCTCGGTGACTCCCATGCCCAGCAGTGGCTGCCCGCGCTGCAGGCGCTCGCCGACGAGCGCGGCTGGCGACTGCGGGCCATCACCAAGTCCGCCTGCCCCATGGCCGACGGCACCGTCTGGAACAGCGTCCTCAAGCGCGGCTATCGCGAGTGCGACGAGTGGCGGGAGACGGCCCTCGAGCTCATCGAGGCCGAGGCTCCGGCGCTGGTGCTCGTAGCCGCCGACGGCCGCTACGAGCTGATGGATGCGAACGGCGACGACCGGCTCGAGGAAGGACCACGATGAGGCCTGGCAGGCGGCCCTGACCACCACGCTCGAGCGCATGGGCCGGTTGGCGCCGGTGATCGTCATCGCCGACACGCCGCGCGTGGGCTACGACCCAGCCGAGTGCCTGGCCACGAGCACGGGTGTGGAAGCGTGCGCCACCGTGCGGGCTGACATGGTCGACGAGGCCTACGGCGAGCTGGAGGCCGCGGCCGCGGCCGCGGCCGGTGCCGGGCTCGTGTCCGCCACCGACTGGATCTGCTTCGAGGCCGACTGCCCGCTCGTGCGTGGCGCGATGCTCGTGTACCGTGACAGCCATCACCTGACCGCCACCTTCGCCGACCGGCTCTCCGAACGGCTGGGCGTGGCCATCGACGCTGTGACGGGAGACTGAGACGTGCGCACATGGACCTTGGGCGGCCGCGCGCGGCGCCAGCCCGCGCGCTCGGCTCGTCCGTCGGTCGGACCGTCCCACGATCGATGAGCGGTGTCGGTCCGCGGCGAGGCAGCACCCTCACCCTGGCGGTCCTGGCTGCGTGCCTCCTGCTGTCGAGCAGCGCGCTCGCAGCTGACCTCGACGGTGACGGACTCAGCGACAGCTTCGAGTCGAGCTGGGGCCTGACCTCGCCGGACCGCCCCGACAGCGACTTCGACGGGATCGTCGACCCGGCTGAGGACGAGGACGGCGACAAGCTCAGCGACCTCGGCGAGCAGCGCTTCGGGACCGATCCCGGTGACCCCGACAGCGACGGCGACGGCACCCTCGACGGGGACGAGGATGAGGATGGGGATGGACGCACGAACGCCGAGGTGCAGGACCAGCGCCCGCTCCCCGATCCACCTGCGACCGCCGCTCGCACGAGCCCACGACGACGCCAATGGGGTGGGCGTCTGGTGTGGCGTGGCGGCGGGACGCTCGGAGCTGCGCCACTGCGACTTCGGTGACCCTCGGAGCGAGACTCGCATCGTGCTCATGGGCGATTCGCACGCCCACGCCCTGCTGCGCCCCTTCAAGCGCGTCGCGAAGCGCGAAGGCTGGCACGTGCAGACGCTCATCAAGGGCGCCTGCATCCCCTTGAGCGGCCTCGAGAACAGCCTGCAGCAGCAGCTCGATCGAGGCAGCAGCTGCAGGGACTGGAAGCGCCGCGCCATCGACTGGCTCAACGAGGGTGAGGCACCCGACCTCATCGTCATCACCCACAGCGACCGCTACGTCCTGGCCCGACGCGACGGCACGCCCTACGCCAAGACCACGTGGCCGACGCGGTGGCAGACGGCGCTCGAACGTACCGTGGCGGCCCTGCCCCAGGCGAGCACGACCCTCATCCTGGGGGATGTGCCTCGTAACGACGGCGACCCGGTCGCGTGCCTGTCGGCCGACCCGGGCGACATCTCCGCCTGCGCCTCACCGCGCGAGGCACCGGAGGAACGCACGATGGAGCGGGCCCTGCGCGCCGGGGCCAAGGCCAGTGGCGCGCTCTTCGACACCCTCCACGACTCCATCTGCACCTACGATCCATGTCCGCTCGTCCACGGCGACGTGCTCGTCTGGCGCGATCGGTCCCACCTGAGCGCAACCTTCAGCGGCCACCTCACGCCGGCGCTGCAGCAGATGCTCAGGGAGGCCTTGCCATGAGCCGCAGGGCCTGGCCGATGGGCGTGCTCGGTGCGGCACTGTTGTCGCTGACCGTGGTCGGCGGCATGGCCTCGGCGGTCGACAGCGACGGTGATGGGCTGCGCGACGCCTTCGAGAAGAAGCACGGCCTGACCTCGCACCTGCTCGCCGACACGGACGGTGACGGTGTCATCGACGCCGACGAGGACCACGATGGTGATGACCTCGGGGGCAGGGGAGAGCAGCGCTTCGGGACCGACCCCGGCGACCCCGACAGTGATGGCGACGGCCTGACCGACGGCCTCGAGGATGCAGACGACGACGGTCGGATCAATGCCCTCGACCAGCATCGGCGGCCAGTCCCGCGCGGCCTGCGGCCGTCGCTCGAGGAGGCCTTCGAGGACGTCGCCGAGCAAGGGCTGTCGTGCGGTGTGCGCACCGGCGACGCCCGCCTCAAGCGGTGCCACTTCGGCGACCTGGAGAGTGAGACGCGCGTCGTGCTCATGGGTGACTCCAAGGCCACCATGTACCTGCCCCCGGCCATCACCGTGGCCGAACAGGAAGGCTGGCACCTGATCACCATGCTCAAGGGCCGCTGTACGCCGGTGCTGGGCACCATGGCCCGCTACCAGCGCATCTACGATGACGGCGCCAGCTGCATCGGCTGGCGTCGAAACGCGCTCGAGCAGCTCCGCGCTGAGCCACCCGACCTGGTGGTGCTGGTCTTCTCCGACGACTACGTGCTGGTCGATGGACGGAACCGCAAGCTCGGCGAGGAGGGCAAGCTGCGGGCCCTGGGTGCGGGCCTCGCCGCCACGCTCAGGGCCATGCCGGCCAGCTCGAAGGTCGTGCTCCTGGCCGACGCCCCCAAGTCGGTGGTCAATGCGCCACGCTGCCTGCAGCGCCATCGGCGCGACATGTCTGCCTGCCTCACCCTGCAGGTGCCGGCTTCCGCCGCTCGCCTGGACGGGGTCCTGCGCCGGACCATGCGGGGCGGCGGTGGCGCGTATCGCACGCTGCAAGATAGGATTTGCCCGTACCAGCCGTGCCCTCTCGTCCAGGGCGACGTCCTCATCTACAAGGACAAGGGACATCTGACCGTGACCTTCACCCAGCGACTGGCACCGTCGCTGCGTGCCGAGCTCGCCCCGCTGCTGCCGCCCGCACCGGTCCCCACGACGCCAGAGCAGCCGATGCCGGGCGCCTCCGCCGAGGCCTCGCTCGACCCCTCGCCCGTGCCGAGCGAGGAGGCTGCATGAGCCAGGCCCGGTCCGTCACGCTGGCGGTCGCGTTCGCGGCGTTGCTGGCGGTGCCCGCGGCCGCCAGCACGGACGCCGACGGCGACGGGCTGCGCAACACCTTCGAGAACCAAGCGGGCGTGACCTCCGCCAGCGACCCGGATAGTGACGGTGACGGCGTGGTGGACGCAGCTGAGGACAACGACGGTGACCGCCTCAGCAACCGGGGCGAGCAGAAGTTCGGCAGCCACCCCGGCCTCCGCGACAGCGATGGTGACGGCACTCCCGACGGCAAGGAGGACGCCGACGGGGACGGGCGCTCGAACGCGACCGAACAGGATCACCGGTCCCTCCCGCCCAACCTCAGGCCCGGTCTGGCAGCAGCCCCGGGAGACGTCTCGCCCTACAAGGCCGGTTGCCAGACCACGGCCCGCTCGTCCGCCGTGGTCACCTGCAGCTACGGTCCCGAGGGCAGCTCCACGTCCGTCGTGCTCATGGGCGATTCCCACGCCATGCAGCTGGCCACGCCGATCGTGCCCATCGCCGAAGAGAACGGCTGGCGCCTCACGACGCTGGTGAAGAAGGCCTGTCCACCCGTGCTGGGCATCCACAACCTGGCCCAGAAGTGGGCCGACGACGGAGCCAGCTGTCGCGAGTGGCGGCGCAACGCGTTGGCCTGGCTGCAGGCCAACCCGCCCGACCACCTCATCCTGGCCCACTCGGACTCCTACGGCATCGGCACGCTCGGCGGCCGCAAGATCAAGGGTGACGCGCGAGCGCCGGTGTGGCACGCGGGCATGAAGCGGACCTTGGCCCAGATGCCTCCGTCCACGCAGGTGCTGCTGCTCGGCGACATCCCCTACAACCGCCTCAACCCGGTCGGGTGCCTCAAGAAGAACCCGCGCAACATCTCCAAGTGCGTGACCTCGCGCCAACCGCTCCACAAGCGCACGATCGAACTGGCGCTCGAGCGGGCAGCCAAGGCGCGGGGCGCACGCTTCGGCCGTTTCTACGGCAAGGTTTGCTCGTACGACCCATGTCCGGTCATCCAGGGGGAAGTGCTCATGTATCGCGACCGCGGCCACCTCACGGCCACCTTCAGCCGGCAGCTGACGCCCACCTTCCGCAGGCTGCTCACGGATATCATCCCCCCCGCTTCCCCCGCGGGCAGGCAGGGCTGATGCTCGCCGGAACGGTGCGCCCGATGGTGCTCACGGCCCTCGCCCTGGCGCTGCTGACCACGCCCATGCTCGCGGCCGACACCGATGGTGACGGACTGCGAGACGGCTTCGAGAAGAAGCACGGCGTGACCGACTACCAGAAGCGTGACACGGACGGCGACGGCGTCATCGACTCGGCTGAGGACAACGATGGGGACAAGCTGGGCAACCGGGGCGAGCAGCGATACGGCACGCATCCCGGCAAGCGCGACAGCGACAGCGACGGGATCCCTGACGGCCGCGAGGACAAGGACCGTGACGGCCGCTCCAATGCCAGCGAGCAGGACCAGCGGCCGCTGCCGGCCACGATGTACCCCAGGCTCAACCGGGCCTGGAGCGATGCGCCGCCCATGCGCGAGCGCTGCCTTACCGAGGGGCGCAGCTCGAAGCTCGTCCGCTGCAGATTCGGCCCGGACGGCGCGGAGACCCGCATCGCGCTGCTGGGTGACTCACACGCCCTGATGTGGCTGCCCGCGATGGTCAAGGCCGCGGCGGCGGAGGACTGGCGCATCGTGACCATGATGAAGGGCAGCTGCAGCCCGGTGCTGGGAACGCTCAATACCGAGGCCTACAGCCGCGACAAGGGCGTGGCCTGTCGGGCCTGGCGCAAGAAGGCCTACGCGTGGCTGGACGACCATCCGCCGGACCTGCTCGTCCTCACCTTCTCGGACAGCTTCCAGCTCGTCGACTACCGCGGTCGGGCGTATGGCTCGAAGGTCAAGCCCGACGTCTGGAACGAAGGCCTGAAGCGGTCGCTCGCGCGCCTGCCTGCGCAGACGCAGGCCCTCGTGCTCGGTGACGTGCCTCGCAATACGCGGAGCCCGATCGCCTGCCTGCGCGAGTCACGTGACGACATCAGCGCCTGCGTGGCCCCGCGTGAACCCCTGGACAACCGCCGCGTGGAGCGGGCACTCCGGGCCGCAGCCAGGGCGGAGGGCGCCCACTTCCGGACGCTGTACGGCAAGATCTGCACCTACGATCCGTGCCCGCTGCTACAGGGCGACAACCTCATGTGGCGCGACCGCCACCATCTCACGACCTCGTTCGTCAGGAAGCTCGCACCCAGCCTGCGCCAGGTCATCCGGAGCGTCCGAGCCGATGGGGAGGGACCAGCGTGAGGCGGCGTTCCGCGGGTCTCGCGACGGGCCTCGCCGCGCTGCTGAGCGTCTCCCTCATCACACCTGCGATCGCGGCCGATGCGGATGGTGATGGCCTCCGGGACAGCTTCGAGCAACGGTGGGGCGTCACCGACTATCTCGACCCGGACACCGATGGCGACGGCGTGGTGGATTCGGCCGAAGACCTCGACAACGACCGCCTGGGCAACCTCGGCGAGCAACGCTACGGGACCAACCCCACCAAGTGGGACAGCGACGGCGACCGAGTCTCCGACGGCAAGGAGGACGCCGACCGCAACGGCGTGCCCAACGCGCGCGAGCAGGACAGGCGGCGCCTGCCCCAGGGCCTGCGCCCGACGCTGGGCACGGCGAGCCGCGACCGGCAGCCCGACCGCCTGCCCTGCCAGACCAAGCACCGCGTGAAGACGATCAAGAGCTGCACCTTCGGCGACCCGCGCAGCGACACCACCATCGTCCTCGTGGGCGACTCGAACATGACCATGTACCTGACGTCCTACAAGCGGATCGCCGAAGCTCGCGGCTGGAAGCTGGTGACCATGACCAAGGCTGCCTGCCCGGCCTTCCTGGGCCTGCACGGCACGCTGCAGTACAAGATCGACAAGGGCCGCAGCTGCCGTGCCTGGCGGCGGAACGTCATGGACAGCCTGAAGGCGGACCCGCCGGACTACATCGTCTTCGGGCATGCCACCTACAAGCTGAAGACCGTCGACGGCCGTGATATCCCCGCGTCCAAGTGGCCCAGCTTGTGGCAGACGGCCGTGAAGAGGACGCTCAGCCGGCTGCCGGCCACGTCGAAGGCCCTGGTGCTCGGGACCCTGCCCAAGTCGCGCAAGAACCCGGTGGGCTGCCTCCAGAACCACAAGCTGGACATGTCAAGGTGCGTGACCGGCAGGGTGCCGCCGCAGGACCGCGCCATCGACGTGGCGCTCGCCAAGGGTGCCCGCATCGGTGGCGGCCGCTATGCCACGCTCCACGACAAGATCTGCAGCTACGACCCATGTCCGCGGGTGCAGGGCAACGTCCTGGTCTGGCGCGACTCGGTGCATCTCACCGAGACCTTCGCCCGCAAGCTCCGGCCCTCGGTGGCAGCGATGCTCGACAAGAAGCTGCTCGGGTCCCGTCGGTGACCGGCGCCGCCTTCCGCCTGCTCGCCGCCGGCACACTCTTGCTGGCCACCTTGGCGCTGCCCACGGCCGCGTTCGCGGCCGACGACGATGGTGATGGCCTGCGCGACTGGTTCGAGACGCGCTACGGCCTGACGGCGCCCGACGATCCCGACAGCGACGGCGACGGGGTCATCGATGGGGCCGAGGACAATGACGGCGACGGCCTCGGAAACCAGGGAGAGCAACGCTTCGGGACTGACCCCTCAACCCCCGACAGTGACGGCGACGGCATCTCCGACGGTGCCGAGGATGACGATGGTGATGGTCGCTCCAACGCGCTCGAGCAGGACCAACGACCGGTCCCGGCGGGCCTGCGGCCACCGCTCGCGACAGCCGACCAGGACATGCAGCCGAGCCGCTCGAAGTGCCAGACCTGGCATGGCGAGTCGAAGGTGACCACCTGTGCGTTCGGCGACCCTGCGGGCGAGGTCCGCATCGTGCTCGCCGGCGACTCGCACGCCACCATGTATCTCACTCCGCTCATCGCCATCGCCGAGAAGCACGGCTGGCAGCTCACGACCATGACCAAGAGTGCCTGCCCGGCCTTGCTGGGCCTGGCCGGCAACAACCAGTGGGAGATCGACCGGGGCCGCACGTGCCGGCTGTGGCAGGAACGCGTGGTCTCGCGCCTGAACCGCGCCCCTGTCGATCTCGTGATCTACGCCCACACCCCCGGCTACAAGCTGCGCACGCCCAGCGGCAAGGCCGTCGCGCCCTGGAAGCGGGCTGGCCAGTGGCGCCTGGCCTTGAAGGCCACGACCGCAGCCCTGCCGCAGCAGACGACCGTGCTGGCGCTCGGCGGTACCCCGCGCAACTTCCGAGGCAACCCCGTGGCGTGCCTGCGCGACCATCGCGATGACATCTCCGCCTGTACCACCCGACGCCAGCCGGAGATCACCCGCAGCATGGACCGCGGGCTGCAGCAGGCGGCGTCCGTCTCGCGCGCCCACTACGCCTCGCTCTTCGACCAGATCTGCAGCTATGATCCCTGCCCGGTCATCCAGGGCGATGTGCTCATGTGGCGTGACGGCAGCCACCTCTCGGAGACGTTCGCCGCACAGCTCGAACCCTCACTCGAGCGTATCCTCACCGACGCACTCGGTCGCACGAGCAAGGAGCCATGAACCACCATCGTCTCTCGCTGCTGTTGGCCATCGTCCTGGCCCTGCTCATGGCCCTGCCGGCCGCGGCCCAGTGCGCCGACAGCGACGACGATGGCCTGCGCGACGGCTTCGAGAAGCTCTACGGGCTGACCGATCCGGCCGTCGCCGATACCGACGGTGACGGCCTGGGCGACGGCATGGAGGATCTGGACGGGGATGGCCTGGGCAACATCGGCGAGCAGCGCTACGGCACCGACCCGGGCAACCCCGACACCGACAGCGACGGGGTGACCGACGGTGAGGAGGATTCCGACCTCGACGGCGCCAGCGATGCCCGCGAGCAGGACCAACGGCCAGCTCCCGCCGACCTCGAGCCCAGCCCCAAGTACGCCTGGTGGGACCGGCCGCCCAACTACGACGACAAGTGCCACGGAGACACGCTCGACCCCGAGCTCCATCCCTGCAGCTACGGCGTCGACGAAAGCGAGACGACGGTCGTGCTCTTCGGCGATTCGCATGCCCTGCAGTGGCAGCCGAGCCTCAAGGTCGCCGCCTTCAAGAACGACTGGCGCCTCGTGACCCTGACCAAGGCCGCCTGCCCGCCGCCGCAGATCCTTTCCGCACGCGGCGATCCGGCTGCGGGCGACTCATGTGAGACGTGGCGTGCCAAGGCGCTCGACTGGATCGCCGAGAACGAGCCCGAGGTCGTGCTCATGACCGGAGGTGGGCGCATCTACCGACTGGTCGACGAGGCAGGGGAGCGGATCCCCGATGCTGAGCGCACGGCGGTCTGGACGGCCGGCCTGGTGGCCACGCTGGAGGCCATGCCCGAGGCGACCACGGCAGTGGTGCTGGCCGACACGCCCTACCTGCAGACGAACCCCGCGACCTGCCTGGAGGAGGACCCCAGCGACATGCTCGCCTGCACCACGCCGCGCTCGGTGGCCATCGACGCCTTGTTCGACGCAGCCGAACGAGCTGCGGTGGAAGCCGCTGGTGCCAGCTACGCCGACCTCAACCACCTCATCTGCCCCTACAGCCCGTGCCCGGTCGTCTTCCACGACGTGCTCGCCTGGCGTAACCGCGACCACCTCACCGCCAGCTTCGTGACGAGCCTGGCCCCGTCTCTGGGCGAGGCCATCCTCGAGGCCATCCGAGCTGACGGGTCAGCGATCGAGGCGGGCGGCT
>CAVPNC010000022.1:0-148134 GCA_963706695.1 uncultured Chloroflexia bacterium
GCTACCCTTTCGCCCATGAGCGAGCCCAAGGACGAGCTGGATCGCCCCGAGCTGGTGATCGTCTTCCCCGACGATCCGGCGCTGCCGCGGCTCCCGGCGGGCGACGACGTCCATACCTCGCTCGAGGCCGAGGACCCGCCTGATACCCACAGCCTCCGCGAACGATGGGCGCGCCTGGCCGAGATCGGCGGTGGCGGATGAGCGGGCCTGCCCACGACGACGAGATCCTGCGGGCGCTCGAAGCGGCCGGCCTGACCGAGGTCTACCTCGACGATGACGGGCACGAGAGCGTCCGTCTCACCGATGACGGCGTGGCCCTCGCTGGGGAGCTTGGGATCATGGAGCATGGAGACGGCCCCGCCGAGGTCGACCCTGACGAACCGTCGGCCCCGGCCCTGGACATGCGCCACAGCTGGGGCACGGCCGTGGGTGCCGCCATGCTCGGCTTCGAGCAGGCCCTCCGGACGGAGCCACCGCCCGAGACGGTCGCCGCAGAGCAGGTGCCGGAGCGCGGGTCGCACGGCTTGGACCAGGACACGGTGCTGGTCTTCCCCGACGAGGCCGAGCGCGGACATCGCTAGACGGCGCCGACGGTCTACGATGTCCGCAAGACACCAACGGAGGACCGACCCATCCGCTCCCTCGCGATCGCCCTTGCCCTGACCCTTGCGTTGCCAGCCATGGCGCTGGCTCAGGATGTGCCCGAGGAGACCGCGTGGCCCTCGGCCGACGAGCTCCGTGCCGATCTCCAGGCCATCGGCTATGGCTTCACCTTCGACGGCTCCGGCCGTGCGCGACACTCCGAGTTCCGACCTGACCTGCCCGCCTTGTGGACGCTCACCGAGCCTGCGCTCGCGGGCGATGACGTGCCCGACGGCTCCGGTCTCGAGCCCTTCACCCTGCAGCTCATCGACGACGGCAGCGGGACGGTGCAGCTGCTCTTCGCGGGCACCAGCGCGGATGATGGCGACGGCGAGTTCGAAACCATCGCCACCACCCTCATGGAGATCGGCTCACGCCTGCCCGAGGGCAACGGCCTCGATGAGGCGGTCTGGTTCCTGGGCAACAAGTGGCAGGCCGCCGCCGATCGCAGCGCGGCCCCGTGCACGTATCGCGAATCGGAAGATGGTTCGATGTTGGTCTGGTTCGGCGGGGAGGGTGAGGACATCACCAGCTTCTTCGGCACCGTCGGCACGGCCGTGGTCCTGCCCGACGAGCTCCAGCTCTGCAAGGACGCGTTGTCCCAGCCACAGCCGCCCGAACCCGAGGCGTCGGAGACTGCCCGCCACTCCGTCGGTCGACGTCAGTGTCCCACCCGCAGAGGCCGTGGCCATCATCGAAGCCGGCACCCACACCATCATCGACGTGCGCACGCCGGCCGAATACGAGCAGGCTCACATCGTGGGCGCGCTCAACATCGACGTGGAAGCGACCCGATTTCGGTGAGCGGATCGCGGAGCTCGATCCCGACGAACCGTACCTGCTCTACTGCCGCACCGGACGCCGCAGCGACCTCGCTGCCCAGCAGATGGCGGCGGCTGGCTTCACCGACATCACCGATGCGGCCGGCCTCGCCGATCTGGCCCGAGCGGGCGCCCCGGTCGAGTAGGGCCGGAGTTGACCGCCCGCCGCGGCTGCCCATACTGGAGCGGTCGATGATCGGTTCGCACTGTCGGCCGGGGGAACCATGACCACGCGCCTGCGGCTCTGCCGCCTCCTCGCCATCGCCCTCGCGACCGGGCTGCTGCCCGCGTCGGTCGCGGCCGCGGAGTGGACCCCGTTCGGAGCGGGATCCGACGCCGTCTGCGCCGACGGGAGCGCCGTGAACTACCTGGAGTACGCGGCTGACCCGACCAAGGTGGTGCTCTATCTCGAAGGCGGCGGCGGCTGCTTCAGCGCGGAGACGTGCGCCTTCGACAACCAGGACCAGCTCTACTTCGCGCAGAGCCTGGCCACGCCCGAGTGGCTGAGCCAACGAGGTGGCATCTTCGACTTCGAGGACACACGCAATCCTCTTGCGGGCTACTCGTTCGTCTACGTGCCGTACTGCACCGGCGATATCCACGTGGGCAACGCCACCACGACCTACGCCCCCGACGTGGTCGTCGAGCACCGTGGCTATCCCAATGGCCTCGTCGCCGTGGAGCACCTCGCCTCGAGCTACCCCGACGCGACCGACGTGGTCGTGACCGGCATCAGTGCAGGCTCGGCCGCCGCCCCCTTGTACGCGGGCCTGGTCGCCGACGCGATGCCGGAAGCACGGATCGTCTCGATGGCAGACAGCTCCGGCGGGTATCCGGACATCCCCGTCCTCAACGGGCTCGTCGGCTCCCTCTGGGGCACGATGTCAGCCGTGCCTGACTGGCCCGAGACGGAGGGCCTCACTGCCCGCGACTGGAGCCTGCCCGGTCTGTACGGCGTGGTCGCGGCGCATGCACCGGAGGTGTCGTTCGGCACGTTCGACCACGCCTACGACGGCGCCCAGGTCTTCTACGCCGACCTGGCCGGTCTCGATGCCGACGAGCTGCTCACGCTCATCGATGAGAACGCCGCCCGGATCGAGGCGGATGGCGCTGCCGTGGCCGCGTACATCGCGCCCGGCGATGGGCATACCATCCTCGATTCGGAGGCCATCTACGAGCTCGAGGTCGCGGGTGTGCGCTTCGTCGATTGGCTGACCGAGCTCGTCGAGGGCGGCACCCCGGCGGACGTGCGCTGCGTGGATTGTCGCTAGCCACACCGATGGTCCCACAGGCGACCAGAAGAGCGAAGGATGCGCTCTAGGCACACATGCGGGTACTCTTGCGTGGCCAGGACGGTCGGATGACCCCCTGACGCCGATCGGAGGGATTGATGGAGATCTTGTTGATCGTCGGGATCATCGCGGTGATCCTGTTTGCTGCCGGCATCCTCATCTACAACGGACTCGTGCAGCGACGGCTGCGCATCGATGAGGCATTCGCCCAGATCGAGGTCCAGCTGAAGCGACGTTGGGATCTGATTCCCAATCTCGTCGACGCGGTCAAGGGCTACATGGGCTTCGAGCAGTCGGTCCTCACCGCCGTCACCGAGGCACGGGCCAACGCCGTCGCCGCGGGGGCCAAGGGTACGCACGAGCAAGCGGTCGCCGAGAACGCGCTGACCAGCACGCTCCGCTCGCTGTTCGCCACGGTCGAGAACTACCCCGACCTCAAGGCCAACCAGAACGTGCTCGAGCTGCAGGAACAGCTGACCACCACGGAGAACCAGATCAGCTTCGCGCGGCAGCACTACAACGCCACCGTCCTCGACTACAACACCTCCATCGCCACCTTCCCCAACGTGCTCATCGCCGGTCCGCTGGGCTTCGACAAGCGCGAGTTCTTCGATGCCGAGCCGGAAGCCGAGCAGGTGCCTGAGGTCGATCTCGGCTTCGGTAAGGACGACGACGCTCAGCCGCCCGCTCCTTCCGCGTCCGCCCAGCCCGCGGCACCACCACCCCCGCCGCCGCAGGCGCCCCCACCCCCGCCACCTCCTCCGCGCCAGGCGCCACCGCCTCCTCCTCCGCCCCCGCAGCGGCAGGGGTAGCAGGCGCGACCCTGGACGGCCACGCCCGGCCCCAGCGGTAGCCGCACGCCATGACGGTCCTCCGGGAGACGTTCCACCAGCAGATCCGCCAGAACAAGCGACGGTCGCTGCTGCTCATGGCCATCGTCGTGCTGCTCTTCGCGGTGCTCGCCTGGTTCTTCGGCTTCTATCTCGCGGGCGACCCGGCCAACGCCTTCTGGTTCGTGCCCATCGGCGGCATCATCGCCGTGGTCATCAGCCTGGGCGCACTCTTCGGCGGCGACAGCATGATCCTGGGCATCTCCCGCGCGCGAGAGGTGACCGACGTCGACGAGCCGCAGCTGCTCAACGTGGTGCGGGAGCTGTCGCTCGCAGCCAACCTGCCCGAGCCCAAGGTCTACGTCATCGAGGACGCGGCCCTCAACGCCTTCGCCACCGGCCGCGATCCGGAGCACGCGAGCGTGGCCGTCACGCGTGGCCTGCTGCTTCGACTCGATCGTGAGGAGCTGCAGGGGGTCGTCGGCCATGAGCTGGCGCACGTGGCCAACTACGACATCCGCTTCAGCCTGCTCGTGGGCGTGCTCGTCGGCTCCATCGCGATGATGGCGGACATCCTCGCGCGGATGACCATCTGGGGCAGCATGAGCCGCGGCCGGCGCAGCAGCAGCGGCGGCGGTGGCGGCCAGGTGCTGATCTTCTTCCTGGGACTGCTCGTGGCCATCCTCGCGCCCCTCTTCGCGCGCCTGGTGCAGATGGCCGTCAACCGACAGCGCGAGTACCTCGCGGACGCCACCAGCGTCGAGCTCACCCGCAATCCCTATGGCCTGGAGCGGGCGCTGGCCAAGCTGGGCACGGACACCGAGAAGCTGGCGGGGGCCAACCAGGCCACCCAGCACCTCTACGTGGTCAACCCCGTCAAGAAGCTGGACCACAGCGCGCGCGGCTTGTTCAGCACCCACCCCGCCATCGTCGATCGCATCAACCGGCTGCGCAAGCTGACCGGCCAGCCTGACATCGACGAGAGCGAGATCGGCACCATCGCCGGCCTGCGCTGAGGGGCAGCCACCAGGGCCGCTCCAGTCTCGAACTCGCTGATCCAGGCGGCGGCCGTGTCGGGTACGCGCACGAGCCCGATGATGCGCCCGTAGAGGAGCGCTCCTGCACCGGCGACACCGAGGCAGAGCACGAGCCCGCCCGTCTCCCCCATGAGGCCGGCGTTGACGGGCGCCATGAGCACGAAGGGCGCGAACAGGCCGCGCAGGCCCATGATCGAGTCGAGCCCGGCGGCGACGGCCGCCTGTTCGCCATCGGGCGCGTGGTCTGCGATGAGCAGCGGCCAGGCGGCGTGGACGGCGGCGTTGCTGGTGCCCATGACGATGGTGGCGACGATCACGGCCTCGAAGGACGGCGCGAAGGCGAAGATGCCCAGTGCCGTGGTCCCGAGCACGGTGCCTGCGGCGATGGTGGAGAGCGGCCCGAACCGCCCCGCCACCCGACCCCAGATGCCGATGGTCGCGGCCGTGCTGCCGTAGCTGAGCAGGCCCGCGAGCGCGATGTCGCTGATGGCCAGGCCCAGGCGATCGACGTAGACCATGGTGATGAAGGCGGGCGCGGCCATGACGCCGGCACCGAAGAGGAGCTGGGCGCTGGCGACACGTCGCACCATGGGGTTCCCGACCACCGCGCGCAGCGAGCCCCTGGCGCTGAAGGCCTGGCCCGACTGGACGCCGGGCACGTCCATGCGGCCGACCGCCAGGCTGCTGACGGCCCCGATGCCGGCGACCACGGCCACGATCGGCACCCAGCCATCGGTCGTGGCCACGACCGTGATCGCCAACAGGGCCAGGGTGCCGGCGGCGAAGCGGCCCGTGCCCACGTAGCCCAGCAGCCGACCACGGTCGGCTGCTGGATAGACCGTCGCCCAGATCCGCTGTTGTAGCGGCGCACCGAGGGCGAACGTGACCCAGAAGACGAGCGTTGCGCCCGCGATGAGCAAGGGGTGTGGGGCGACGAGCACCAGCAGCAGCCCGAGGGCGCCAGCCGACCGCAGGATCGCCAGTCGGGCAGGGGAGCGAGGCCCGATCCGCCCCGCGAACATCGTCAGCAACGTGGCCAGGAAGGGCAACGCGGCGAGGGCGGCGAGGCCCATGGCGTCCAGCCCTTCGCGGCGTGCGACGGAGGGTAACAGCACGCTCACGATGGCCATGGTCGTGCCCAGGCCGACGGAAGAAGAGAGGTCCAGCGACAGGTTCCGCGTGAGCGTCGATGGACGCGGAAGCCGAGCAGCCGGATACGTGTCCGCCCGGAAGGCTGGGGGCGAGGGCCAAGCCACGAGTACACCTCGGTCAGAAGATGGCTCGGCCTGCGAGGTGAGCTGTCGGGCTCGGCCACCGGCGTGGTGGCCTGCGCGGACGGTCCGCGGTTCGCCCCAGGAGAGGATCGGGTCCCCCGTCCCCCGCGAGCGGGGATTCGGCCTGCTTCTACTCTAGCGCGCGCAAACGTTTCCCACGAGGGCCCCACGATGAAGAATCCGACAACCGGACACGGCCGGCTGGCCAGGGTTCCGACGGGTTTGTGCCGATGGACCCAGATGTGGTGTAATGTCCTGACCGCAGCGGCGGGCCGAGATAGCTCAGTTGGTAGAGCACACGACTGAAAATCGTGCGGTCGCCAGTTCGAATCTGGCTCTCGGCACCATCCAATGGCGTTGCTGCAGCGCTCGAGATCGGGCGGAAGTGGCTCAGTTGGTAGAGCATCACCTTGCCAAGGTGAGGGTCGCGGGTTCGAGTCCCGTCTTCCGCTCCACTCCCTCTTCCCACCTCGTAGACTGTCGTGGTGATCCCTTGCCCCTTCGTCTAGTGGTAGGACACCGGACTTTGGATCCGAGAACCGAGGTTCGAATCCTCGAGGGGCAGCCAGCCGCGCGAGGCTGGTAGCATCTTCAGGCGCAAGGTGACGTGGCGAAGAGGCTTAACGCACTGGTCTGCAAAACCAGCATTCACCGGTTCGAATCCGGTCGTCACCTCCATCCTCTTCCCGCCGTCGACCGTGGGTTCCCACCGGCGTTGGGGACGGTCCGACGCCGAGTTCGATGGCCCGCGACGCTACAGTGGCGACGTGCCTCCGACCCGGAGTGGCGGAACGGCAGACGCGGCGGTCTTAAACACCGCTGAGGGCTATGCCCTCGTGTGGGTTCGACCCCCACCTCCGGGACCAACGGTCGATCCGATCTAGGATGAGCGCGTGACGCAGCCACCCTTCGTGTTCGTGGAGTCATACCGCGGCACCTACCAGCAGGCCCACGCCGCTTTCCGCGAGGCCGCCGGGCGCCACGGCGCCGCCGGCTACCAGCCAACGTCACAGAACTGGGTCGGGCAGGGGCCGCGTTGGGGCTGTTTCGGCTGCGCCCTCATCATCGTGCTGCTCGTCAGCATCGTCGGCATCCTGCTGCTGCCGTTCGTCTTCCTGGGCCGCAACAAGGGCACGCTCACGGTCACATACAATCGCATCGGAGCCACCGGCGCGTGAGCGACCCCGATCTCGACGTGCTCGAGGAGCAGCTGCGGATCGAGTCGAAGGACTGGAGCGACGGCTACCTCGTGCGCCTGTACCAGGACTCGCGCAAGGGACTCGAGACCCAGCGGGATGAGGAGGCCGTCCTCGCCGACCACGGCTACCTGACCCAGTCCAGCGAGCTCGCGCGCGAGGGCTCGCTGATGGTGGCCTACGTGCTCGCTGAGGAGGCGCACGAGTACGGCTCGCTCGAACACGAGGGCCTCGGTGCTGCCACCGACCCCGACTCCCTCGTCGGACGCTTCGCTCGGCCCCTCGCCTGGGTCATCGCCATCGCCGTCTTCGGCCTCGCGGCGTGGCTCCTCTTCGAGAGCCTCGCCGGCGCCTAGGCCGCACCCGTGCGCCGCGTCCGGGTGGTGCGTCTCGTCACCACCGCCCCGGTGCCTGCACGCACCAGAGCGGTGACGGTGGTGAATCCCGGAGCGACCGATGGGGCAGGGGTGGTCGTGGCAGGATGCAGCCATGAGCACCGAACCTTCCCGACCGACCTGGGACCTGCGCGTTCCGACCGTCGACCAGCTGCAGACCTTCCTGACCCCGACCCACGTCGCCTTCGGTGAACCGACCTCCGGCCCCTCGGTCGATGACTGGGCCAAGCTCGTCGAAGCGGACCGGTTCCTGGGCGCCTTCGAGAGCCCGCGGAGCGAGACGCCCGTCGGCGCCGCCGCTGCCCTCAGCGTGAGGCTGACCGTTCCCGGTGGTGAGGTGCCGGCCGCGGCCGTGACGGCTGTCGGCGTGCGCCCCGACCACCGCCGGCGAGGCGCCCTCAGCGCCCTCATGCGTCGCCAGCTCGATGACGTGCGTGCGGGCGACGAGCCGGTCGCCATCCTGTGGGCCTCCGAGGGTGCCATCTACCAGCGCTTCGGCTATGGGCTGGCCACCTTCGACGGCTCGTTCGAGGTCGCCGCGGCCCGCACCGCCTTCAGGCCGGCAACCGAGCTCCCGGGTCGGGTCCGCATGGTCACCGAAGAGGAGTCGCGTGCCCTCATGCCCGTGGTCTATGAGGCCATGCGCAGGAGCACGCCCGGCGCCATCTCCCGCAGCCACGACTGGTGGACCATCGGCGTGCTGGCCGACCCGGAGTACAGCCGCGAGGGCATGAGCGAGAAGTACCGCGTCGTCTACGAAGTCGATGGCATCGCCGAGGGCTATGCCATCTATCGTCTCAAGCCGGACTGGGACCAGGCCGGCCCCAAGAGCGAGCTGGTGGTACGCGAGGCCGTGACCACGACACCGCGAGCCCTACGGGCGATCTGGCGCTACCTCTTCGACGTCGATCTCGTGCGCACCGTCAAGGCCGCGCACATGGCCGTGCCCAACCCCCTCCAGCACGTCCTGGCGGAGCCGCGGGCGCTTGGCCTCTCGGTGGCGGATGGCCTCTGGGCGCGTCTCGTGGATCTGCCCGCCGCGCTGGCGGCACGAAGCTATGGGGCGAGCGACGCGCTCGTGCTCGAGGTGAGCGATCCCTTCTGTCCCTGGAACGCGGGCCGTTGGCGGATCCGGACCGAGGGTCCGCCGGACGCCGCCTCAGCCATCATCGAAGCCACATCCGACGGGCCTGACCTGGCGCTCGACACGACCGATCTGGCCGCCGCCTACCTCGGTGGCAAGCGACTCCTGGACCTGGCCGCAGCGGGTCGCGTGACCGAGCTGACGTCCGGAGCCGTGGCGCGCGCGGACGCCATCTTCAGCGCGAGCCGGGAACCTTGGTGCCTGTCCATGTTCTAGGCGCCCAGCAGGCCCGTCGCCGCCCGCGTGCTATCCTTCGTCGGTCCTTTCAGTCTCGCCGTGGGGCGACCACGCCCGGCACATGAGTGAGGCAAACCCATTGGGAGGAGTGAACGCCCATGCGTCGCTATGAACTGATGCTGGTCCTGCGGCCGGACACCGCCGATGACCGCGTCCAGCAGATCCTCGATCGAACCACCCGCGGGATCGCCGCGTCGGATGGTCAGATCGTCAAGGTCAGCCCCTGGGGCCGCCGCCGCCTGGCCTATCCCATCTCCGGCTACCGCGAAGGTTCGTACTTCATCGTCGTCTTCGATGCGCCGAGCGAAGCCATCGATGAGCTCGAGCGTGGCCTCAACATCACCGAGGAGGTCATGCGGCATCTCGTGACCCGGATCGAGCGCCCGGCCCGTCGCAGTGAGCGGGCTGACGGCGAGGATGACGAGTACGAGTCCGAGACGGACGATGCCGAGACGGACGACGAGCTGCTGCTCGACGATGAGTCAGAGCTGGAGGGCGAGGTCATCGACGAGTCCGAGAGTGAAGCCGCACCGAGGGCCGTCTAGGACGTCCCTCAAGGGAGGATCAGCATGTCGCTGAACAAGTGCATGATCATCGGCAACCTTGGTCGAGATCCCGAGATGCGCTACACACCCGGCGGGCAGGCCGTCACGCAGTTCAGCGTGGCCACCAACCGCAACTTCCGGGACCCGCAAGGCGAGTGGCAGAGCGAGACCGAGTGGTTCCGTGTGGTCGTCTGGGGTGACCAGGGCGAGCGGGTGGCCGAGTACCTGCGCAAGGGCCACAAGGTCTACGTGGAGGGGCGTCTGCAGACCCGCCAGTGGGAAGACCAGAGCGGCAACAAGCGCTACACCACCGAGCTCATCGCCAACCGCGTGCAGTCGCTCGAGCGGCGTGACCGCGAGGGCGACCCGCCGTTCCCTGCTGATGGCCCGGCAGCATCGTCCGGCCCCAGCTCGAGCTCCGGCTCGGGTGGCTCCGGCACCACAGCCTCCGGCCCGTCCAGCACGGCCGAGGACTTCGACGACCTCCCGTTCTAGCCACACCACCGGCTAGCTGACACCGCAACGACCAGAAAGGGAACCCGCCCATGCCACCGCGCAAGCACCGCGACGACTTCTATCGCGATCGCCGTCGTCGCAAGGTCTGTGCCTTCTGCGCAGACAAGTCCAAGACCATCGACTACAAGGAGGTCAACCGCCTCCGCCGCTACATCAGCGAGCGCGCCAAGATCGAGCCGCGTCGCAAGACCGGCACCTGCGCCCAGCATCAGCGAGCGCTGGCCGTGGCCCTGAAGCGCGCCCGCCACGTGGCCCTGCTGCCATACGCGCCGCAGCACATGCGTCCGTAGCCCAACCCGAGCCGGTACCGTCCGGATCCGAGTACGCGAAGACCCGGTCGTGACGGCCGGGTCTTCTGCTCGTTCGAGGCCGCATCCGCTCCGGCCGACCGGCCCCTCGCGTCAACGGCCGAACATCGGGTAGATGACCCACCGGCCTGGTAGCCGGGGATGTCGACAGCGGTGGTTCCGGTCCGTGTCCCGGGTGGACACGTTGGGGCCATGCAGGACCGCACGGCCGTCGTTCCGCCGGTCCCAGGCGCGAGTCGCTGGGGGCGCTCCCGAACGTCCGGGTCGACGCGGGCGGCGCGTTGCGTATACTCCCGAGCATGTTGACCCAGAAGCCCTCCCAGACACCAGCAGAGACCACGTCCGACCCCCACGGCTCGCGCCCCGGCGCCCGCCCTCAGGACGACACGGTATGTTGGTTCGAGGACGCGTGGACGCCACTGGCTGAAGCCAAGGTCAGCGTCATGACCCACTCGTTCCTCTACGGCACGGCGGTCTTCGAAGGCATCCGCGCCTACTGGAACGCGGACGAGGAGCAGCTCTACCTGCTCAAGGCGCGTGAGCACTTCGAGCGCATCATGGACTCGTCCAAGATCCTGATGATGGATCCGCACTACAGCGTCGACCAGATGGTCGAGTTGACCGTGGAGCTGCTGCGCCAGAACGGCTATCGCGAGGACTGCTATGTGCGGGCCACGGTGTACAAGTCGGATGAGGCCATCGGCGTCAAGCTGCACGGCCTCGAGTCCAAGCTGAACCTGCTCTCGATCCCCTTCGGTGACTACATCTCCGTGGATGAGCCCATCAGCTGCGGGACCGTCTCCTGGCGGCGTACCGGTGACCTCAACATCCCGTCGCGGGCCAAGATCACCGGCTCCTACGTGAACCCGGCCTTCTCCAAGACGGAGGCTGCACTCAACGGCCACGAGGAGGCCATCGTGCTGACGCACGACGGCAAGGTCTCGGAAGGCAGCGCGGAGAACCTGTTCATGCTGCGCAAGGGCCAGCTGGTCACGCCGGGTGTCACCAACGACATCCTCGAGGGCATCACCCGCGGGGGCATCGTGGAGATCGCCAAGCGGGAGCTGGACCTGGATTGCCTGGTCCGCCCCATCGACCGCAGCGAGCTGTACGTCGCCGACGAGGTCTTCCTCTGCGGCACCGGGGGTCAGATCTCAGCGGTCGCGTCCATCGATCATCGGCCGGTCGGCGATGGCGGCATCGGCCCTGTCACGCGCGCCATCATGGACACTTACTTCGCGGCCGTGAAGGGCCAGCGCGAGGCATATCGGGACTGGGTCATCCCGGTCTACGAGTGAGCTCGGCGGGGTCCCGCCCGACCAGCGGCGACGCCAGCTGACGGGCGCTGGAGCTACGGCTTCAGCGCCTGCGTCTTGCTCCCGACCACCACGGTGAAGTTCGCCTGCGCATCGGGGTTGTCGATGAACTCGACCGTGCGCTGCTTGTCCTTGAGCGTGGACTTGATCTTCTTGAAGGTCTCAGGCATGGCCTCGTCGGCGCCGTTGTAGACGCGGATGACGGTGCCGGCGAAGTCGCTGCTCTCCGCCTTGCCGTCGTTGACCGGCGGCACGATGGCATCCACGCCCTTGCCCCCGAGGTTGGAGGCGATGTTGATGGCCTTGGTGTTGCGTCCACCCTGGCCATTGAGCACGTAGACGACGGCGCCTTCGTCGCGGATCCTTGTTGATCGAACGCTGCTTGGCCTTGCTGGTGCTGAAGACGTTCTTGACGTCCGCCTTGATGGTGGCGGGCCTGGCCTTGAGCATCCACAGCCCGGAGCTGCCACAGGGGTAGCAGGTCTCGACGTACTTGCTGCTGCTGAGGACGAGGTTCTCGCGGCCATCGAGATCGAGCTCCTGCACGAGGGTCAGCATCTTGGGCACGAGCTTGGGCGGGATGTTGGTCTTGACATCCTTCTGCAGGTTCTTGATCAGTTCCGTGATGACGCCGGGTTCCAGCATCGAATCGATGTCCGTCTGGTCGCGCACGGAGGTGATGACGCGCTGCTGCCGCGCCGAGCGGTCGAAGTCCGAGGAGCCGTGGCGGGAGCGAGCGTAGGCCAGCGCGTCCTGGCCGTTCATCTTGCGCATCCCTGGCGGCACGTACAGCTTGAGCTTGCCGCGGCCATCACCGGTGGAGTAGGTGGTGTCCATGACCGGCAGCTGCACGTCGACGACGACGCCCCCGAGCGTATTCACCACGGCCCGGAAGCTGTTGAGGTCGACGGCCATGTAGTACTCGATGTCCAGGCCGTAGAGCTCGCTGAGCGCGCCCATGAGCGCGTTGTAGCCTCGCTGCTTGTCGTTCCCGGGGAAGAGGTCCGAGCGGGAGCGAGCCGTGGCGTAGAGCGTGTTGATCTTGTTGTTCCACTTGCCACCGAGGGCCCGGTAGGCCGGCCAGTCCTTGGGCAGCGGGATGTTGCTGGCGTCACGCGGCAGTGAGATGAAGGCCAGCCGCCCGGTGGTGGGGTCGATGCTGATGGTGATCATGGTGTCCGTCAGGAGGCTGCCGTCGTTGACGCCCTGGCGCCCGCCGTCCTGGCCGATGAGCAGCACGTTGAGGCGCTCCTTGCCGTCCCAGCCCGGGACGTTGGGCGTGGCCTCCGGTTCCTCGGCCGGATCCTGGTGTGGGTTCCTCGGTGGGCTCCGGCGTGGGCTCCCTGGTGGGCTTGGGTTCCGAGCTCGCGGCGGGGTCATCCGGGCCCTGCGGGTCCGGCGCCTCCTGCTGCGTCAGCTCTTCGGTGATGAGCTCGAACGCCTTGCCACCGCGCGCGACCAGCTCTTCTGCGGAGAGCACCTCGCTCTCGTCGCCGGCGTTCTCCTCGATGGCCGCGTAGACGTCCGTAGCGAACATGACCGGCCGGGCGATGGCCACGTGGCTGCCCACGATGACGACCGACAGGGTCAGCAGTCCGGCGATCGAGAGGATGCGCGTGGAGGCGTTGCCCACCGTCCTGTCCGACGCGAGGCGGAACGCGTCGAAGACCGCCAGGAGGCGATAGATGAGATCGAACCCGAGGAAGATAAGCACGCCGTTGAGGAAGTCCGGGTCAGCCACCAGCTCGATGAGGTCATCGCGGCTGTAGCTCATGCCCAGACCTGCGATGGCCGCGATGCCGATGATGGGCAGGGCTGCCCACAGCAGCGCCCGCAGCCACCTGCCCAGATAGGCATGCCCGAGGCCGGGGAAGATGAACGAGAGGAACGCCGCCGCGAAGGCGCTTCGCCTGGGACGCACGGCTACGTCTGCTGGGGCCACGAGCGGCATCGTAGCGGCTCTCACGGAACCCTGCCGATGAGTCATACGGCGGTGCGTTCGCGCACCACCCAGCGGACCGGAGCGCTCGGCTAGACTTGGCCGACCGATGACACAGAGCCCCTTCCCGGCTGTCGCAGCGCAGCCAGACCTCGCTGCCCAGGAACACCGCACGCTCGACTTCTGGCGGGAGCGGTCCATCTTCAGCAAGCTCCGCGCCCAGAACGCGGGCCACGAGCACTGGTCGTTCGTGGACGGCCCCATCACGGCCAACAACCCCATGGGCGTCCATCACGCCTGGGGCCGGTCCTACAAGGACGCCTTCAACCGCTACCACGCCATGCTCGGCCAGGAGCTACGGCACCAGCAGGGCTTCGACTGCCAGGGCCTGTGGGTCGAGGTCAACGTCGAGCGCGAGCTGGGCTTCACCAGCAAGAAGGACATCGAGACCTTCGGCATCGCCGAGTTCGTGCGCCTGTGCAAGCAGCGTGTGCTGACCTACGCTGCGGTGCAGACGGAGCAGTCGATCCGACTCGGCTACTGGATGGACTGGAACGATCCAGAGGAGCTGCGCCGCTTGCGCGACCTGCTCGCTGACGACCCCGCGCAGGTCGTGACCGTGGAGGGCCCCAACGGTCCCGTCACCGACACCGTCGAGATGATCGTGGGTCGTCTGGGCCTGCCCGAGCTGGGCGGTTCGTACTTCACCTTCAGCAACGAGAACAACGACCTCATCTGGGCGTTCCTGGCCGAGTGCGACAAGCGCGGCTGGCTCTACCGCGGCATCGACTCCATGCCCTGGTGCACGCGCTGCGGGACGGGCATGAGCCAGATGGAGATGAACGAGGGCTACCAGGACCGTGAGGACCCCGGCCTGACCGTTCGCTTCAAGCTCGTGGAGCGACCCGGGGAGTCGCTGCTGGTGTGGACGACCACTCCCTGGACCATGACGGCCAACGTGGCCGCCGCGGTCCATCCCGACCTTGACTACGTGCTCATCGACCAGGGCGGGAACGAGCGCTTCTGGGTGGGCAAGGTCGCGCTCAAGACGGCCGTGCAGGGTGACTTCAAGGTCGTCGACACGCAGAAGGGCTCCTTCCTCCTTGGTCTGCACTACACCTTCGCCTTCGACGACCTGCCCATCGTGCGAGAGACGTTCGCCGAGGGCGTGGATGAGACCGGCGCCGCCCCCTACGTGCACCGGGTCATCGAATGGACGGACGTGGGCGAGGACGAGGGCACCAGCATCGTGCACATCGCTCCGGGCGGCGGCGCCGAGGACTTCCAGCTGGGCAAGAAGCTGCAGCTGCCGGTCATCGCACCCCTTGACGAAGCCGGCAAGTATCTCGCCGGCTTCGGCACGTTCGAGGGCAAGGATGCCGCGGGCATCGCGGCCGAGATCATCGAGGAGCTCGAGGCGCTCGACTTCTACTACCACCTGGAGCCCTACACCCACCGCTACCCGCACTGCTGGCGCTGTGGCACGGCGTTGCTCTTCCGCGTCGTGGACGAGTGGTACATCTCCATGGGTGAGGTCTACGACCAGCCCCGCGAGACCCTGACCAGGGAGCAGGTCGACGCCAGCCTGCGCTACCAGATCATGGAGATCGTGGACCAGATCGACTGGTATCCGAGCTTCGGCTACGACCGCGAGATCGACTGGCTCTTCACCATGGGCGACTGGATGATCTCCAAGAAGCGCTACTGGGGCCTGGCCCTGCCCATCTGGGAGTGCAGCGCCGAGGACTGCGACAGCTACCAGGTCATCGGCGGGCGCGAGGAGCTGGGCCAGAAGGCCTCGGCCGGGTTCGAGGCGCTCGAGGGCCGCACGGCGCACCGTCCGTGGGTCGACGAGGTGGTCGTGCCCTGCCGGACGTGCGGGGCCGAGTCGCGCCGCATCAAGGACGTGGGCAATCCCTGGCTGGATGCGGGCATCGTGCCCTTCTCCACGCTCCATTACCGCACCGACCGTGACTACTGGGAGAAGTGGTTCCCGGCGGACTTCGTAAGCGAGTCGTTTCCCGGTCAGTTCCGCAACTGGTTCTACTCGATGCTGGCGATGGGCACCGTCCTGCGCCGAGAGCGGCCCTTCAAGTCGCTCTTCGGCTACGCCACGCTCTACGGCGAGGACGGCCGCCCCATGCACAAGTCATGGGGCAACGCCATCGAGTTCAACGAGGCCGCCGAGCGCATGGGCGTGGACGTCATGCGTTGGATGTACGCGACGGCACGACCGGAGGACAACATCCTCTTCGGCTACCACACCGCCGACGAGGCGAGGCGTGAGCTGCTCGTGCTCTGGAACACGCTGGCGTTCTTCACGACCTACGCCCGCCTGGGCGACTGGAGGCCGAGCCGCGCCGTCATCGGGGAGCAGACGCCCGATGCCGATCGCTCGCTCATCGATCGCTGGATCCTGTCGCGGGCGACGGCGACGGCGGGGACCGCCGGCGCGTGCATGGACGTGTATGACACCCGTGGCGCCACCCGCGCCATCAGCGAGCTCGTCGATGACCTCTCCCAGTGGTGGCTGCGACGCTCCCGCCGACGTCTCTCGCGCGGCGACGACGCGACCGACCGGGATGCCGCCTTCGGCACCATGCACCTCGCGCTCATGGCCGTGGCCCGCACGATCGCGCCGCTGCTGCCGTTCCTGGCGGAGGAGTTCCACCAGGTGCTCGTCGCTCCGACCAGCGAGGATGCACCCGAGTCGGTGCACCTGACCGCCTGGCCCACGCCTGACCTCGCACCGCTGCGCGACCAGGGTCTGGAGGCCGCCATGGCGGACCTGCGCCGCGCGGTCGAGCTGGGCCGAACGCTGCGCAGCCAGGCCGGCCTCAAGGTGCGTCAGCCGCTGGGCACGCTGTGGCTGGCGATGCCGCCCGACTGGCCCACTGACGACGGGGCCGACGAGCTCCTGGCCCAGCTGGCCGAGGAGCTGAACGTCAAGACCGTCGAGGTCATCGGCGACGAGTCGGACCTCGTGGACCGGCGGGTGAAGCCGCTGCTGCCGAGGATCGGCAAGAAGTACGGCAAGCTCATCCCGGCCATCATGGCCGCTGCCCGCGCCAACGACGTCGAGTACCACGACGACGGCTCGGTCACGCTTGGCGGCGCCACCCTGACGCCGGATGAGGTGGAGATCCTGGCGACCCCGCGCCCCGGCACGGCGGTGGCCCACGATGAAGGGATCGTCGTGGTCATCGACACGGCCCTCACGCCGGAGCTGGTGGCGGAGGGTGACGCTCGCGAGCTGACGCGTGCCGTACAGGAGCTGCGCAAGCAGGCGGAGCTGGCGCTGGACGCCCGCATCCGGCTGTGGCTCGACGGACCGACCGAGGTGACCGACCGACTGGTGCCATATCTCGAGGGCATGGCCGCCGACGTGCTGGCCGACGACGTTCGCCTCGAACGGGCGGCCGCTGGCGCTGCCGTCGTGGAGGTGGCCCTTGAAGCGGGCAGCGTGCGCGTCGGGCTCGAGGGCATGGGTGCCTGAGGCAGAGGCCTCGACGGGGCCCCACGAGGTGCCCGAGACACCGTCGCGGAAGCGACGTCGCTGGGCCCTGTTCGGCGGTGTCGCCGGCATCGTGATCGTGCTCGACCAGCTCACGAAGGCGTGGGTTGACGCGAGCTTCGCACGCGCTGCCGACGGGGGCTCGAGGGAGCTCATCGGCGACCTGGTACGGATCTCCAAGGTCTACAACGATGGCGCCATCTTCGGCTTCTTCGACGCCTCAGCCATGCTCATGGCCCTGCTCACGGTCTTCGTCGTGGTCGGGGTGGCCTGGTACGAGTGGCGCCATGGCGCCGGCCTGGGCCCGCTGGTGACGGTGGGCCTGGGCCTGCTCGTGGGCGGTGCCGTCGGCAACCTCATCGACCGCCTTCGCTTCGGCCACGTCATCGACTTCGTGGACATGGGCCTCGGCGACACGCGCTGGTATGCCTGGAACATCAGCGACGCCGCGGTCTTCCTGGGCATCGTGGCGCTCTTCATCGCGGCTCTGCTGGGTGATCGCGCACCCGGGGTCAGGCCACGGGCAGCGCCTTGAGCGAGGTCATGCGCATCGACGTGCCCGACGGCGCGGCCGGCAGCCGCGCCGACCGGTTCGTGGCCGATGCGACCGGGCTCTCGCGTGCCTACGTCCAGCGACTCATCAGCGCCGGCAGCCTGCGTTGCGCCGGCGAGCGCGTCCGCTCGCGAGATCCCGTGCGCCCCGGCCAGGTGCTCGAGCTCGATGTGCCCGAGGTCACATCCGAGGCGTTGATGGCTGAGGACATCCCGCTCGAGATCGTCTATCGCGACGACGACGTGCTGGTCGTCGACAAGCCCGCCGGCCTCGTCACGCACCCCGCTCCCGGACACGAGCATGGCACGCTGGTCAACGCCCTCTTGGGAATGGAGGCGGCAACGGGGACCCTGGCCACCGCCGCCGGAGCCGACCGGCCGGGCATCGTCCATCGGCTGGACCGCGACACCTCCGGCCTCATCGTGGTCGCCCGCAACGACGCCGCGCAGGTCTCGCTCCAGGCGCAGCTCAAGGCCCGGCGGGTGCGCAAGACCTATCTGGCCCTGGTCGGCGGCGTGGTCAACGCCCAGATCGGGCGCATCGAGAAGCCCATCGGCCGCGACCCACGCAACCGCATGCGGCAGGCGGTCACGTCCGCCGGCAAGCCCGCCACCACCGGCTACCGCGTGCGCGAGCGCTTCGCCGAGTGGACGCTCCTCGAGCTCGATCTCATCACCGGCCGGACGCACCAGATCCGCGTGCACCTCGGCTCCATCGGCCATGCCGTCGCCGGGGACAGGGTCTACGCCGGCGGCGCCGTCCGGCGCGGGCCGCCGGGCCTCGATCGCCTCTTCCTGCACGCCTGGAAGCTGGAGTTCCTGTCGCCCGGGTCCGGTCGGCTCGTCCGATGTGAGGCACCATTGCCGGACGAGCTCGAGTCGGTGCTGGAAGGGCTGCGGGCAAGCGATGAAGGAAGGAGTCGGTGATCCGAGCCATCGACGGGCAGCCGGGAGCCCAGGTCATCATCATCTCCGGCCCCTCCGGCGTGGGCAAGGACACCATCATCGACGCCCTGAAGCGGCGCACGCCGGAGCATCCACGCCGCTACGTCATCACCGTCACCACGCGTGAGCGCCGTGACAACGAGACCGACGGTGTCCACTACCACTTCTACTCCGTCGACGACTACCAGCGGCTGGTCGCGAGCGAGGGTCTGCTCGAAGCGAGCCTGGTCCACGACCACTGGTACGGCACGCCCCGCGACCAGGTCCAGTCGGCCATCCGCAGCGGCCGTGATGCGGTGCTCAAGATCGACGTGCAGGGTGCCGACAAGGTGCGCGCCCGCATCCCCGACGCCCTGCTCATCTTCGTCGTGCCGCCCTCGATCGAGGAGCTGGAGCGTCGCCTGCGGGAGCGTCGCACCGAGTCGCCCGAGCAGCTCGAGCTGCGCTTGCGCAACGCCAAGATCGAGATGGCCCGCATGGGCGAGTTCGACCACGTGGTGGTCAACGAGACCGACAAGGTCGACGACACGGCCGAGGCCATCGACGGCATCATCGCCGCCGAGCACCGCAGGTACGCCGACCGGCGCATCCGCGTCTAGCCGCGATGACGGAGCCGCGCTTCGTCGAGGTCGCGGTCGACGCGCCGGGCGTTCCCGGCGGCCGTACCTTCACCTACCGCGTACCCCCGAGCCTGTCGGATATCGAGGCGGGCGAGGCTGTCATGGTCGAGTTCGGCCGGCGGCGGGCGGTCGGCGTGATCCTGGGGGACGCCCTGGCGCCCCCGGTCGAGGCCAAGCCGCTGCTGGCACGCGTCCGTGCCGACCGGGCCCTGCTCGGTCCGCTCGCCCGACGCCTGGCCCGCCATGTCTCCGAGCACTACCTGGCCCCACCCGGGCTGGTGGTGCGAGCGATGTTGCCGCCGGGCATGCTCGAGCGCATCGAGCTCTACGCCGTCGCCGGCGACGCTGAGGTGAGCACGGCCGGGCTCGATCCGCTGCTGGCAGCGGTGATGGCTGGTGGCGAGACCGGCCTGCCGGTGGCGGCGCTGCCGGAGGCCTCGAGCCGGGCCATGCGCCTGCGGGCCCTGCGCGCGCTCGAGGCAGACGGAGCCGTGCGCCTGGAGTGGCGGGTCGTGCCCGCGGCTGCTCGCCCACGGCAGCGCCGCTGGGCAGCCATCACCATCGCTGGCCGTACCGTCGCCGAGACCCTGGCCGTCGGGGGGCGGCCGGACGGACCACCGCTCGGGCCGCGGCAGCGCGCCCTGCTGGCCGAGCTGGTGTCGCCGGGCCACGAGGGGGCCGAGGTGGCCGCGCGCCTGGCTGAACGACACGGCGCCTCGGCGGTCAGCGGGCTGGCCAAGCGTGGGCTGTTGGAGCTGGAGGTCCGCCTGGAGGTGCGGCGGCCGCTCGCAGGGCGCCCGGAGCCGGTGCGCGGCAGCCGCCCGCTCGGGAGCGAGCTCGACGCGGAGCAAGCCGCGGCCGCCGCGGTCGTTCGCTCGGCCATCGAGGAGGGCAGGCAGCAGACGGTGCTGCTCGATGGCGACACCGCCAGCGGCAAGACCGCCGTCTACGCCGATGGCATCGCCGCGGCCCTCGCCGCCGGGCGCGGTGCGCTCGTGCTGGTGCCCGAGATCGCCCTGGCTGCGCCGCTCATCGACCGCCTGCGGCACGACCTGCGTGAGGAGGTGATCATCATCCACAGTGCCCTCGGCGAGGGCGAGCGCGCGGACGAGTGGCGTCGGCTGCGGGCCGGCGAGGCGCGCGTCGTGGTGGGTACCCGCACGGCCGTCCTCTCGCCCCCGGAGCCGCTGGGCCTGGTGGTGGTCGACGAGGAGCACGACGCGGCCTACAAGGCCGACCGCACGCCTCGGTTCCAGGCGCGTGACGTGGCCGTCGCCCTCGGCGCGCTGGCCCACGTGCCGGTGATCCTTGGCTCGGCGACACCCGACATCATCTCCATCGGACGGGCTCGTGCAGGGGAGGCCCTGCACCTGCGCCTGCGGGGGCGTCGCTCCGGTGCGCCCGTGGCCGTGGAGATCACTGACATGCGCGCTGAGCTGGCGGAGGGCAACCGGGGCCTGCTCTCGGCGTCCCTGGCCTCGGCCCTCGAGGCACTCGACACCGCCGCCGGCGACCGAGCCATCCTGCTCATCAACCGACGCGGTGCCGCCAGCGTCATCCTCTGCCGCGACTGCGGCTACGTGCAGATCTGCCCGGAGTGCCAGCGTCCGCTCGTGTTCCATGCCTCCGTGGTGGCCCTGCGCTGCCATCACTGTGGTGCCAGCGCGCCCGTGGCCAAGCGCTGCCCGGCCTGTGGCTCGGTGCGCATCCGCTACCTCGGTGGTGGCACCGAGCGGGTCGAGCAGGAGCTGAAGGTGCGCTTTCCGGCCCTGCGCACCGCTCGCCTCGACCGTGATGTGGTGGAGCGCAAGGGAGCCGCGGCGCGGGTCATCGACGACTTCACGGCCGGCTCCTCCGACGTGCTGGTGGGTACCAGCCTGGTGGCCAAGGGCCTCGACGTGCCGGAGGTCACGCTGGTGGGTGTGGTCAGCGCCGACATCGCCCTCAACCTGCCGGACGAGCGTGCCGCTGAGCGCACCTGGCAGCTGCTGACCCAGGCGGTCGGCCGGGCCGGGCGCGGTGAGCGGCCGGGCCGGGCCATCGTGCAGACCTACCAGCCCGATCACCCTGCGCTCGAGGCCGTGGCCACGGGCGACGCGGGACCGTTCATCGAAGCCGAGCTCGGACGTCGACGGCGCTTCGGCTCCCCGCCCTTCGGCCGCCTCATCAAGCTCACCGCCGCGTTGCCCGACCGCGCCAAGGCCGAGTCGCTGGCAACGGACAAGGTCGCCGAGCTGCGCGCCCGGGCGAAGGAGCTGGGCTCGCGCGTCGACGTGCTCGGGCCGGTGCCGGCCTACATCGCCCGCCGCGGCGGGCGCTGGCGCTTCCACGTCGTCCTGCGCGGGTCCGACCCGGCGGCCGTGCTCGGTGGCGACCCGGGCGCACCCTGGTCGGTCGACGTGGATCCGGAGAGCCTGCTGTAGACGGCGACCGGCCTGCGTATACTCGAAACATGACGGTCAAGCCCATCCTCACCCTCGGAGATCCTCGGCTGCGCCTGAAGGGCGAGCCCGTCGACAGCTTCGGCCCGTACCTGGGCGAGCTCATCGACGACCTCACCCACACCATGCGCGATGCGCCCGGTGTGGGCCTGGCGGCACCCCAGATCGGCGAGCCCCTGCAGGTCTGCGTCATCGAGGTCGAGGGCCGTCTCTACGAGCTGGTCAACCCTGTCATCACCCGTGCCACGGGTGAGGAGAACGACCTCGAGGGCTGCCTGTCGGTGCCGGGCTTCGTGGCCTACGTGCCGCGCAAGGAGAAGGTGTGGCTGGAGGCCCAGGACCGCGAGGGCCGGCGCATCAAGGCCACCGGCGCAGGGCTGCTGGCCCGCGCCATGCAGCACGAGCTCGACCACCTCAAGGGCATCCTCTACATCGACTACCTCGAGTCCTTCGATGACCTCATCCCGGTCAACAAGCTCGAAGCAGAGGTGGAGGCGTCCGGCCAGGAGATGCCGGCCCTCGGTTGAGCGGCCCCGGAGCGAAGCCGGTGCGCACCCTCTTCTTCGGTAGCGGTACGGTCGCCCTGCCAGCCCTGTCGCTGCTGCTCGAAAGCGACCTCGTCGACATCGCCTCGGTCGTCACCGCTCCGCCGCGGCCGGCTGGTCGCAAGGGCCGGCTCACACCCACGCCCGTGGCCGACCTGGCGGCCGCGAGGGGCGTGCCCCAGCGCACGCCGCGCAGCCTGCGCGACGAGCCGACACAGGCCGAGCTGCGCGCGGCCGCTCCCGAGCTCATCGTGCTGGCTGACTACGGACGCCTTGTTCCCCCCGCGATCCTGGACCTGCCGCCCTACGGAGCCCTCAACATCCATCCCTCGCTGCTGCCGCGCCATCGGGGCGCCGCGCCGGTCGTGGGCACCATCCTCGCCGGCGACCCGGTGGCCGGCGTGACCGTGATGCGCATGGATGAAGGCCTCGACACCGGACCGATCGTGGCCCAGCGCACGCTTCCGCTCGAGGGCACGGAGGTGGCTCCCGAGCTGGAGGCGCGTCTGGCAGGCCTGGGCGCGGAGCTGTTGCTGGAGGTGCTGCCGGCCTGGCTGGCGGGCTCCATCACAGCCACGCCCCAGCCGGCCGAAGGGGTCACCCTCACGCGTCTGCTGCGCCGCGAGGACGGACGCCTGGACCCCACCCGGCCGGCCGCCGAGCTGGAGCGCCAGGTGCGTGCCTATCAGCCCTGGCCCGGCTCCTTCCTCGAGCACGACGGCGGTCGCCTGAAGGTCTGGGCCGCGAGCGTGCTGGAGCAGGACGTGGCCGTGGAGCCCGGCAGGCTCATCCTCACCGAGGGCACGCTGGGCCTGGGCACGGTCGATGGCGTGCTCAGGCTCGACGAGGTCCAACCCGCGGGCAAGCGGCGCATGCTCGGGTCCGAGTACCGCCATGGCAAGCGCCTGTAGCTCGCGGCGACAAGCGTGAGCAGGCCCGCTGCCGGCCACATCCGGCGTTCCGGGCTACCATCACGCCTCGATGCCCAATCCCGATCCTGCTCCTGCGCCTGATCCGCCTGTGCTGCCCAGCGATGGCGCCGACGGGGCGCTGCCCATCATCGATCTGCCCGCCAGCGGCCCCGGGGACAAGCGTCCCGGCATCAGCGATGCCTCACCGCAAGAGCTGCTCTCGTGGTTCGCCGATCGGGGTGAATCCGCCTTCCGCGCCCGACAGCTGGCCGACCACGTCTGGTCCGGCCGGGCCCAGTCGTTCGATGACATCCACACCCTGCCAGGCCCCCTGCGTGCCTCGCTGGAGGCCACCTATCGCTTCTGCACCCTGACCCACACGCAGCGGCGCACGACCGATGCCGGCCTCACCGACAAGGCCCTGCACTCGCTCGACGATGGGCGGGCCGTCGAATCGGTGCTGATGCGCTACCCGGCTCGCGGACCGCGGCGCGAGCGCACCACCCTCTGCATCTCGAGCCAGGCCGGCTGTGCCGTCGGCTGCCCCTTCTGTGCCACCGGCGAGCTGGGTCTGTGGCGGGACCTGCGCACGTCGGAGATCATCGACCAGGCGCGCTACTGGCGCAGCGAGCTGGCGGCCGAGGGCCGGCGCCTGAGCAACATCGTGTTCATGGGCATGGGCGAGCCGCTGCTGAACCCGGACGCGGTGCTGGCTGCCTGCGCCGCCCTCAGCGACGGCAACCGCTTCGGCCTGGGCCAGCGCCACATCACCGTCTCTACCAGCGGCGTCGTCCCGGGCATCGAGCGCATGACCTCGCTGCGTCGCCAGTACAAGCTGGCGGTCTCGTTGCATGCGGCACGGCCGGAGCTGCGCGACGTGCTGGTGCCGCTCAACCGCAAGTACCCACTGGCGGACGTCGTGGCCGCAGCCACCGACTACAGCGATGCCACGGGGCGCCGCGTGACCTACGAGATGGTCATGATCGACCGCATCAATGACACGCCGGCCGACGCCCGCGCCGCGGCCGCACTCCTGCGTGGTCGCCTGGCCCACATCAACCTCATCCCCATGAACCCCGTGGCCCATACGCCCTGGCAGCCTTCGTCACCCGAGCGCGTGGAGGACTTCGCGGCCGTGCTGCGGGCGGTCGGGCTGCACACGACCGTGCGTCGGAACCGCGGGATCGACATCGGCGCTGCCTGCGGCCAGCTGGCCGCCGAGCTGGCCGGCGAGCCCGCTCCGGCCGCGGTCCAGCGACGACGCGAGGTCATCGAACGACGAAGCGCAGCGGCGCTCCAGGTGGGCGCCCCCCGGGTAGCACAGGAGGGGAACCCCGCATGACGGACGCACACCAGGTCCTGGTCTCGGCCAGCATCCTCAATGCCGATTTCAGCCGCCTGGACCGCGTCGTGCACAAGATGGAGCGGGCCGGTGTGGACCGCCTGCACCTCGATGTCATGGACGGCAACTTCGTCGACAACATCACCTTCGGCCCGGACGTGGTAGCGGCCTTCCGCCGGCTCACGGACATGCCCCTCGACGTGCACCTGATGATCAGCGAGCCCGCGCGCTACATGGACCGCTTCATCGAGGCGCAGCCACAGACCATCACCTTCCACGTCGAGACCGGGGAACCCGCCGCGCGCAAGACGGAGGCCATCGAGGCCATCCATGCCGCCGGACAGGGGGCCGGCCTGGCGGTCAGCCCCGACACGCCGGTCTCGGCGGTCGATCCCTGGCTCAGCGAGCTGGACCTGATCATGATCATGAGCGTCTACCCCGGCTGGGGCGGGCAGGGGTTCATCCCCGAGACCGCGCCCAAGATCGCTGAGGCCCGGGCCAGGCTGGCCCAGGCCGGCCGTGGTGGGCTGGTGCACGTCGATGGCGGCGTCAACAGCAAGACCGCCGAGGTCGTCGGCGCCCAGGGCATCGACGTCTGCATCGTCGGCTCCGCGCTCTTCCAGCGCGGCAGCGACGCCTCCCACGAGGTGGACCTGGTCAAGGAGTGGGCTCGGCGCGGGTACGCTGACGCGACGGCCGGTACGCGCTAGCGTCGTGCGCGTCCTGCTGCAGCGCGTGACTCGGGCCCACGTCAGCGTGGAGGGGGAGGTCCTCGGATCGATCGGCTCGGGTCTCCTGGCCCTCGTGGGCGTCGGTCCCGGAGACACCGCGGAGATCGCCGGCAACCTCGCCTCCAAGGCCGTCGACCTGCGCATCTTCCGCGATGACGAGGGCCGCACCAACCGCTCGCTCATCGATGTGGGTGGGGCCATGCTGGTGATCAGCCAGTTCACGCTCTATGGCGATACCCGCAAGGGCCGTCGACCCTCCTTCATCGGGGCGGCGCCACCCGACCTCGCGGCCGAGCTGGTGGAGGTCTTCGCGACCGCGGTCGAGGCGCGCGGCATCGCGGTCGGGCGGGGTCGTTTCGGAGCTGAGATGGTCGTGGAGCTGGTCAACGACGGCCCCATGACCATCTGGCTCGACAGCGACGCCTAGCGATGGCTGGCCGAGCGCTGTCGACCCGGGCCCGAAATCGGCTCGAGCGCCTGCGGCAACACCGCTGGCGCATGGCGCCGTACGCCTCGGGCGAGCGGCATATCGTCATGGGCGGCGCTCCGCGCAGCGGTACCACCGTCCTGCGCAAGGTCTTCGACCGCCACCCTGAGATCTGCTCGGGCGCCGAGACCAAGCTGTTCGTGCCCGCGGCCTACAACCTCGAGTGGCTCGCGGCGTCGTACGCCATCCCGCAGGCCGAGCTGACGGCCATGCGCGCACGCGCGAACTCGCAGGCGGCCTTCATCGATGCCTTCGCCGCGCGCGTCCGTGCCGACGCAGGCAAGGTTCGCTGGGCGGAGAAGACGCCCCAGAACATCCGTCACCTCGAGTGGATCACGGCTCGTTTCCCGCAGGCCTCGATCATCCACATCATCCGCGATGGCCGCGATGTCATCTGCTCCATGCGGACCCACCCCGACTGGCGCTGGGTCGATGGCTCCTGGCAGAAGGTGTTGATACCGCGATCGCTCGAGTCCTACGCTCGCCGTTGGCTGGCCGATACGGCAGCCGGCCTGGCCTGGCGTGATGACCCGCGCTACGTCGAGGTCCGCTACGAGGACCTGGTGGCCGATCCGCAGACGGTGCTGCGTTCGATCTGTGACGGCATCGGGGCTGGACACGACGCGCAGTGGCTGGCCCAGGTCGGGCCTGGGGAAGATGCTGCCGCAGCCGACGCAGGGCAGACGAAGCGCCCCGACTACGAGGGCGCGGTGAGCGCGGCCTCGGTGGGGCGCTGGCGTACACACCTCAGCCCGGATGAACAGGCGGAGGTGGAGCGGCTGTGTGGGCCGCGGCTGCGTGAGCTGGGCTACGAGCGCTGAGCGAAGGGCCTAGGAGGCGGCCTTCATCATCGTCCGGCGGCAGCGCGTGCAGATGAGCGTGCGCGTGACCCGGCCGTTCTCGTAGACCTTGAGCTGCTGCAGGTTGACGTTGTAGCGGCGCTTGGCTCGAACGCGGTTCATCCCAGAAGACTGGGGATTGAAGCCGCCCATCGAGGACTTGCCGCACTTCGTGCAGGAGCGAGCCATGATCTTCCTCAGGAGTACATGAAAAAGGGGCGGTCGGGATGACGACCGCACGGCCGCGTACTATACCATCGGCCTCGCGAGAACGGAGGGAGCCGAGCCATCACACGCACCATCCACGCCGTGACGAGGCATCCGCGACGGGCGCGCGCGGCAGCCCCATGACCCGTCTCTATGTCGACGGGCCCATGCTCATCCGCGCTGTTCGGGCCGCCACGCGCAACCTCGAACGTCACGTCGACGAGGTCGATTCGCTCAACGTCTTCCCGGTGCCCGACGGGGACACCGGCTCCAACATGCTGGCCACCATGAGGTCCGCGCTGGCCGAGGCAGAGGGACTGCCGGAGGACCAGCGTGACCTCGACTCGGTGGCTGATGCGCTGAGCAAGGGGGCCTTGACCGGTGCCCGCGGCAACAGCGGCGTCATCCTCTCGCAGATCATCCGCGGCATGACCCACGGCGCCGACGGCAAGCGTCGGGCCACGGGCGTCGAGTTCGCCGAAGGCCTGCGCAAGGGTTCCGAGGTGGCCTACGCCTCGGTGCTGACGCCGGTGGAGGGCACCATCCTCACCGTCATCCGCGATGCCGCGGACGCGGCCGAGGCGGCGGCCGGCCGGCAGCCCCACGTGGAGGCGGTGCTGGCCGAGGCCATCGAGGCCGCGGCCAGCTCGGTCCAGCGCACGCCCATGCTGCTGCCGGTGCTGGAGGACGCAGGAGTCGTGGACTCGGGCGGACAGGGGCTCTACCGCGTGCTCGAGGGCATGCTCCAGGTCGAGGGTGGATCAAGACGTCGGACGGCTCCGCGACCAGCCCAGCGCGGCCGTGGCGCCGCCGACAGCGCCCTGGTCGCCGGCGCCGCCGGAGAGACCCACGACCACGGTCATGCCGACACCGCTGCGCACGGCTACGAGACCCAGTACGTGATCAGCTCGCCCGCGGAGGGCATCGACGTTGCGGCGCTGCGGGAGGCCATCCGGGCGGTCGGCGATTCCGTCGTCGTCGCAGGCGATGCCAGTCTGGCCCGCGTCCACGTGCATGGCGAGCGCCCCGACCTGGCCATCGCTGCGGGTCTGGCCTGGGGCCGGCTCAGCCAGGTGGAGATCCTCGACCTCGATGACCAGGTGGCCCACAATCCCGCCAACCTCGATCGCGACCATGGTCGTCAGCCGACGCCCGCCCCGGGCGCGACGCCCGCCGTCGCCGTCGTGGCCGTCACGGGTGCGCCAGGGCTGGCCGAGGTGCTCGCCTCGTTCGGTGCCCGCATCGTGGTGCCCGCCCACGGCAGTCGCCCGTCGGTCGGCGAGATCGCCGAAGGCGTGCTGGCTTCGGGTGCGAGCAAGGTCATCGTGCTGCCCAACGACCGTGACGCGATCCTGGCGGCCGGCCAGGCCGCCTCGCTCACGCCGTTGGTGACGGTGGAGGTGGTCCCGACGCGCAACGCCGCGGAGGGGATCGCTGCCGTCTTCGCCTTCCGGGCCGACGACGACCTCGAAGCCAACGTGGAACGGATGCGAGCAGAGTCAGAGTCCCTGCGCTCGTTCACGGTCATCACCGCGGCCAAGGATTCGGTCGTGGACGGCACGTCCGTGACGATGGGCCAGGTGCTCGCGCTCGATGCCAGGCGTCACCTGCTGGCGGTCGGTACCGATGTCGAGAGCGTGGCGGTCAAGGCCCTCGACACGTTCGAGGCGTTCGAGCTGGTCACCATCTACACCGGCGAGAGCGAAGGCGCGGGCGACAGCACGGCCCTCTGCGAGCGCATCGAGCTGAGCGGGTTCGGCGCCGAGGTGGAGGTCATCCACGGCGGCCAGCTTCACGACCACCTGCTGGTCGCGGTCGAGTAGGGCGTGGCCCGTGCCACCGGCGCGCCAGAGGGCCCGCCTGACCTGAGCACGCCCATCGGCCGCTCTGGCCTGCCAGGGGTAACGCCCTTGCGGCGCTACGGGCGACGCCTGGGCATCGAGACCGTGGGCGACCTGCTGACCACCTTCCCGCGGCGCTACGAGGACCTGCGCGAGTTCACCCACGTGGCCGACCTCGCGCAGCTCGAGCCGGGGATGCCGGTCACGATCCGGGCCTCGGTGGAGTCGCTACGGGTGGAGAAGACGTTCCGCCGGCGGGTCCAGCGCACCATCGCGGTGCTGGTGGAGGATGGTGCCGAGTGTGAGGCGGTCTGGTTCGGTCGTCGCTTCATCGAGCGCCAGGTCCAGGAAGGGGACCGGCTCATCCTCAGCGGCAAGGTCAGGCTACGAGGCTGGCGGCCGCAGCTCGACAACCCCGAGTTCCAGCGCGACGACGGCGGTGACCTGCTGCACGCCGGGCGCATCGTGCCCATCTACCGCCTGACGCGGGGGGTCACGGCCAAGTCGTTGCGCGCTGCCATCCGCGGTGGGCTTGACCGACTACGGCCACCTGCTCGAGCCCGACTACCTGCCGAGCGAGCTGCGGGGCGCTCGGCCCACCATCCGCGAGGCCATCACCGCGGCGCACTTCCCCGACGACTTCGAGCAGCGCGACGCGGCGGTCCGCCGGCTCGCCCACGACGAGCTGCTGGCCTTGCAGGTGGGCATGGTCCAGCGTAAGCGACAGCGCGGCGAGTCCGTCTCCCGGGCAGCGCTCGAGCTGCCCGCGGCAGACGATGCACGCCTGCGCACGGCGATCGCGGCCGGCCTCTCACGCCGCGTCGGCCGGGAGGTCGCGCTGACGGCCGACCAGTCGATCGCCATGGACACCGTGCGCGACGACGTCGGCCGACGAACGCCCATGCTTCGTCTCATCCAGGGCGACGTGGGCTCAGGCAAGACGGCTGTCGCCGCCTACGCCCTGGGTCTCGCGGCCCGCAGTGGTGGCCAGGCCGCCCTGCTGGCCCCGACCGACCTGCTTGCGCGCCAGCTGGCAGAGACCATCGGGGACCTGCTCGACGAGGCCGGCGTGGCGGTGTCGCTGCTCACCGGTTCCCTCAGCGCAGCCGGTCGCAAGACCGTCGTCGAGGCCCTCGCCTCGGGCCAGGCGCAGGTCGTGGTCGGCACACACGCGCTCCTGCAGGACTCCGTCTCCTATGCACGCCTGGACCTGGTCGTCATCGACGAGCAGCACCGCTTCGGGGTGGCGCAGCGCGAGGCGCTCGCGGCCAAGGGCGCCAGCCCCCACGTGCTGCTCATGACCGCGACGCCCATCCCGCGCACGCTTGGCCAGGTGCTCTACGCCGACCTCGACGTCTCTGACCTGCGCTCGGCCCCCTCGGGTCGGCCGACGACGCTGACCGGCGTCAAGGCGCCCCTCGACCTGGCCGGTACCTGGGAGCGCGTGCGATCAGAGGCGGCGGCCGGCCACCGCACCTTCGTGGTCGTGCCGCACATCGACCCGCAGGGCTCGGAGGACGGCGACGACAGCGCCGAGCTGCCACCGTCGCTGCCGGCGGATGGCGAGTTCGAGGAGGCGAGGGGAGCGGAGGAGGTCGCCGAGCGCCTCACGCGACAGCTGGCTCCGGTGCGGGTGGGCCTCGTGCACGGGCGAATGCGCGCCGCCGATCGCGAAGCCGAGATGACCCGCTTCCGCGACGGCCAGATCGACGTGCTCGTGGGCACGACCGTGGTGGAGGTGGGTGTCGACGTCCCCGAGGCCACGCTCATGATCGTGCTCAACGCGGACCGCTTCGGCCTCTCTCAGCTCCACCAGTTGCGTGGCCGCGTGGGGCGTGGCTCCGAGCAGTCCTTCTGCGTGCTCGTCGCCGACGTCAGCGAAGACACCACGGCACGGGCTCGACTGAAGGCGATCCACGACAGCAACGACGGCTTCGCCCTGGCCGAGGAGGATTGGCGCCTCCGTGGCGAGGGTGACGTCCTGGGCCTGACCCAGAGCGGCCTGCCGCGCATGCGGCTGGCCTCGCTCAGCAACGAGGAGGACCGCCAGCTGGCCGTTCGCTGCCGCGAGCTGGCCGAGGGCATGGTCGATCCTCACGGCGCCCTGGAGCCGCGATGGGCGAGCTTCGAGCAGACCCTCACCCACGGGTGGCTGGCCGAGGTCGCTGCCGGCGAGGGCGCAGACGAAGAGTCCATCGGTGCCTGACGCCGGCCGCGTCATCACCGGCGCCGCGGGCGGTCTCCGTCTGGAGGCTCCGGGGCCTGGCACGCGACCCTTCTCCGACAAGGTCAAGCAGGCGCTCTTCTCCATGCTCGAGGCCGCCCGCGACGACGTCTGGGAGCGGCCGATGCTCGACCTCTTCGCGGGCTCTGGCGCGGCCGGCATCGAGGCCCTCAGCCGAGGCGCGCCGGCCGCCGTGCTCGTCGAGCGGGACGGCCGCGCAGCGGCGGTCATCCGGCGCAACCTCGAGCGCACCCTGCTGTCGGAGGCGGCGAGCGTCGTTCGTCGTGATGTCCTCGGCTACCTCGCAGCGGGGCCCGTGGCGCCGGCGCCCTTCGGCTGTGTCGTGCTCGACCCGCCGTACGCCCAGGCGGCTGACATGCTGGCCGCGCTGGAGCAGCTGGGCCGGACGCAGGCGGGCTGGCTGGACGACACGGCCGTGGTCGGAGCCAAGCACTTCTGGAAGGACGCGCCGCCCGCGCGCGTGGGCCGGCTCGAGCGGGTGCGCGAGCGCCGCTTCGGCGAGACCGCCTTGAGCGTGTATCGTCGAGGGCCGGAGCATGCAGAGGGAGGTCATTGATGCGCCTGGCCGTCTACCCCGGCTCGTTCGATCCCATCACCCGCGGCCATATCGACGTCATCGATCGCGCCCGTGCCGTCTTCGACGAGCTGGTCGTGGCCGTGCTGGTCAACACGCGCAAGACCCCCAGCCTCGACGCTGGCGAGCGGGTCGAGCTCATCGCTGCCGCCATGGCGGAGGAGCTGGGGGCGGAGGTGGCCGCCGGCATCGAGGTCGTCACCTTCGACGGGCTGACCGTCGACCTCGCCCGCCAGCGTGGCGCGACCTCCATCGTGCGCGGCTTGCGGGCGCTCTCGGACTTCGAGAGCGAGCAGGCCATCGCGCACCTCAACCGCCAGCTGGCCCCGGAGATCGACACGGTCTTCTTCATGACCGGCATCGAGCACGCCTACCTCAGCTCCAGCCTGGTGCGAGAGATCGCGGCCTTCGGTGGCGATCTCAGCACGATGGTCCCTGACGTCGTGGCCCGGCGCCTCGCCCGAAAGCAGCCCGGCTGAGTTCGGCCGGGCCCGTCTCGACGGGTCCGCTACAGTAGGGAGGCAGTGGAAGTGGGCTACAATGCTCAGTCGTCCTTCCCTGTCCAGCAGGAGTCCGTGCCATAGACCTCATGTTCCTCATCGAGCGACTCGATGCTCTGGTCGAGCAGGGTCGCCGACTTCCCGGCACCAACGCCGTGATGGTTGACAAGGTGGCTGCTACCGATCTCATCGAGCAGCTGCGTGTCGCGGTGCCCGAGGAAGTCCGCCAGGCCAAGCGCATCAATGAGGAGTCGTCACGGCTCGTGGAGCGCGCCCAGGACGAGGCTGAGCGCATCATCGCCCGAGCCCAGGAGCAGGCGGCGTTCCTGATCGAGGAACGCGAGCTCACGCGAGCGGCCGAGCAGCGTTCGGAGGAGATCATCGAGGAGGCCAGGGGAGAAGCGGTCGAGATCCAGCAGGGCGCGGACGCGTATGCCGCCAACGTCCTCGTCAAGCTCGAAGGCGAAGTGGTCAAGGCCCTCCAATCGATCCGTCGCGGCCTGTCCGCGCTCGACGAACGCTACCCGCCTGACGGCAGCGAGCCCACCGAAGCAGACCCCGAGTCCGCGCCTGACGAGCGGACCAATGCTCCGCTTTAACGTCGCCGACCTGCTGCGCTCGGCACCTGGGACCAGCGAACGGCATGACATCGCGACTCCTGCGCTGTCGATCGCGGAGGACGTGGAGCTGGCAGACCCCGTCGCCGGTGAGGTCCGCCTGACCAACACCGGCCGCAGCATCATCGTGCAGGGACACGTCGAGACGGCGCTGCGTGAGCAATGCTCGCGCTGCCTGCGTCCGGCCAAGGCCGGGATCCGGGTGACCTTCGAGGAAGAGGCGCTCCCCTCCGTCGATGTCGAGAGCGGCAGCCCCCTCCTCGCGGCGGAAGAGCCGGAGGTCCTGCGCATCTCGGCCCACCACGAGCTCGACCTCGAGCCCGTCATCCGAGACGCCATCTCGCTGGCGGAGCCGATCGCCCCGCTCTGCCGGGTCGACTGCCCGGGCCTGTGCGAGGTGTGCGGCCTTGACCTCACCGACTGACCCGGGGCATGACCACCCCGGTGAAGACATCGATCCGCGCCTGGCCGCATTGGTCGGGATCCGCGAACAGCTGAACTAGTCCAACAAGGAGAAGAGGTAATCCGATGGGAGTCCCCAAGCGACGTGTATCGAGCACCCGCAAGCGTGAACGGCGCTCGCACCACGCGCTCACGGTCCCGAGCCTGGAGGAGTGCTCGCACTGCCACCAGCCCAAGCGCCCGCACCACGCCTGCCCCAACTGTGGCTGGTACGGCGGTCGTGAGGCCGTGAAGATCCGCGACAAGTCCACGCCCGAGCGAAACGCCTGATCGCCACCCTCGACCTGGCTGAGCGAGGCGCCTGACGTGGACGTCGAAGCACTGACCCGTGAGACCGGGGCCGTGTACCTGGACCGGCCGCGCGTGGCGGTCGACGCCATGGGCGGCGACCATGCGCCCGAAGAGGTCGTGCGTGGGGCCGTGGACTGGGCCCGTGGACACGAGGACGTCGATGTCATCCTCGTGGGCGACGAGGCCCGGATCACGCCCTTCATCGAAGAGGCCCTGCCGGCCCAGGTGAGCATCGTCCACGCCAGCGAGGCCGTGGGCATGGATGAGGCGCCGGCCGTCGCAGTGCGTCGCAAGAAGGACGCCAGCATCAACGTGGCCATGCGTCTCGTGCGCGACGGTGCGGCCGACGCGGTCGTGACCGCTGGTCATACCGGCGCCGGCGTAGCCTCGGCCATCCTGCACCTGAAGCGCCTGCCTGGCGTCGACCGCCCGGCGCTGGCCGTGCAGATGATCACCGAGACCGGTCCGCTGACGTTGCTCGACATCGGTGCCACCACCGACTCGACCGGGGTCAACCTGGCGCAATACGCGCTCATGGGCTCGATCTTCAGCGAGCAGGTCCTGGGGGTCGATGATCCCAGCGTGGCCCTGCTCTCGATCGGCGGCGAGGAAGGCAAGGGCGAGATCCGCGTGCAGGACGCCACCGTCCTGTTGCGGGACGGCCACCTCAACTTCAAGGGCAACGTGGAGGGCCGCGACGTTCCCCGTCACCCCGTGGACGTGGTCGTCTGCGACGCCTCCGTGGGCAACGTCGTGATGAAGTTCTTCGAGGGCCTCTCGCTGACCATCTTCGGCATGCTCGAGAGGGAGTTCCGACGGCCGCCCTGGGGACCGCTGGGCTACCTCTTCATGCGTCCGGGGATCGGCCGCATCCGTGAGCGGTTCGACTACGAGAAGCTGGGCGGTTCACCGCTGCTTGGCGTCAACGGCACGGTCCTCATCACCCACGGCAGCGCCAAGCGTCGCATGATCGGCTACGCCGTGGAGGTGACCGCCGCTGCGGCACGCGCCAACATCCCCGAGCGCATCCGTACCAAGCTCGTGGAGGAGGGGGTGGACAAGTCGACCGCCCAGCGCAAGACGGCACAGCTCCATCCCGAGGGCGTGGTGCCGCCCAGCCTCGACGAGGTGGAAGCGGGTGGCTGAGACGCCCGCGTCACCTGCCCGTTCCATCGTCCACGCGCCGGAGCGTGAAGGTCGGCAGGTCGCCCTCGCGGCCGTGTTCGAGGCCGAGTTCGGCCAGCGAACCGCCACGGCCGTCCTCCGTCGGCGACTGGATGAGGGTGACATCGCCGAGCGCGCCGGGGCCCACGCCTCGCGCATCGTCGAGGCCGTCGTCCTGCATCGCGACAGCATCGACGCTCGCATCGAGGAAGTCGCCCCCGCCTACCCGGTCGTACAGCTCGCGCGGATCGATCGCGCCTTGCTGCGTTGCGGGGTGGGTGAACTGCTACACTGCCCGACGACGCCAGCCCGGGTCGCGATATCGGAGTGGGTCGAGCTCGCTCGAACCTACAGCGGAGAGCCCACCCGGCGGCTCATGAACGGAGCTCTCGGGCGTGTCGCCCAGCAAGCGGCAAGCGGAGAGGGGATCGAACGGGACGCGGAGTCCCTGGCCGGTGCTGAGAGCACGGCCGATATAGTGACCACAGCCCATACGGAGGGACCAGCAGAGTGACCGCTTCGACCTACGAGCGACTCAAGAAGATCATCGTCGAGCAGCTCGGTGTGGACGAGGCCGAAATCAAGCCCGAGGCGTCGTTCGTGGATGACCTGAACGCCGACTCCCTTGACCTCGTCGAGCTCGTGATGAGCCTCGAGGAGGAGTTCGGAACCGAGATCTCGGACGAGGACGCGGAGAAGATCCGTACCGTCCAGGACGCTGTCGACTACGTCGACGAGCACCTCAACCAGTAGATCCCCACGGGGTCCATGCCTACGAGCGCCGGCGACCTCGCCGCGCGTCTCGGCCTGCAGTTCGATGACCCCGCGCTCCTCACCGAGGCGCTCGTCCATAGCAGCTATGTGAATGAGCATCCCGAGGGTTCGACCGAGTCCAATGAGCGACTCGAGTTCCTCGGGGATGCCGTTCTCTCGCTGGTCATGTCGGAGGCGCTCTTCAAGCGCCACCGTGACGAGCCCGAGGGCATCCTCACCACCCGGCGAGCCGCCATCGTCTCCACCAGGGGCCTCGCCCGTATCGCCCGCCGACTCGAGATCGGTGACGCGCTCATCCTCGGCCAGGGTGCCGAGAACTCGGGTGAGCGTGGTCGCAGCTCGGTCCTGGCGGGTCTCTTCGAGTCCATCGTGGCGGCCATCTACCTCGACCAGGGGCTTGCGGCCGCCCGCCGGTTCATCCTCGAGTCGGCCGCGCTGGAGCTCGAGGCGGCCGTCTCCGCGGACACCCTCAAGGCCCCCAAGAGCCGGCTGCAGGAGCACGCCTTCTCGGTCACCGGCCGCGCCCCCGCCTATCGCATCCTCAGCAGTGAAGGACCCGACCATGATCGCCGGTTCGTGGTGGAGGTGGCGGTCGACGGCGTGGTCGTCGGGAGCGGCGAGGGTCGGAGCCGGCGAGAGGCGGAGACGCACGCCGCGGAAGCGGCGCTCGAGCGTCTCGACACCGAGTCGGCGGGGGCGGTGAGCTCGTGAGCGGTGCCCGCCTGCGCGAGCTGCGCATGGTCGGCTTCAAGTCCTTCGCGGAGCGTACGACCGTGGAGTTCGGGCCCGGCATCTCGGCCGTGGTCGGTCCCAACGGCAGCGGCAAGTCCAACCTTGCCGATGCCCTGCGTTGGGCGCTTGGCGAGCAGGGGCGGGCGCTCCGCAGTCGCCGCGCGGAAGACCTCATCTTCGCCGGTTCAGCCAACCGTCGCGCCGTGGGCATGGCCGACGTGAGCCTGGTCATCGACAACGAGGACCGCCTCCTCTCGGTCGACTTCGAGGAGGTCGAGCTCTCGCGCCGGCTCTTCCGCTCCGGAGAGAACGAGTACCTGCTCAATCGCCAGCGCATCCGCCTGCGCGACCTCGTCGAGCTGCTCGATGACGCCAACATCGCCGACAACGCCTTCCTCTTCATCGGCCAGGGCATGGTCGACCAGGCGCTTGCCCTGCGACCCGAGGAGCGGCGCCCGCTGTTCGAGGAGGCGGCCGGCATCCGCAAGCATCAGCGCCGTCGCAAGAAGGCGGAGACCGAGCTGTCGGAGGCCGAGTCCAACCTGGAGCGTGTGCGCGACGTGCTCGCCGAGCTGCGCCCCCAGGCGCGCCGGCTGGCGGCGCAGGCCGAGCAACAGGAGGCCCGCATGGTGGCGGGTGCCGAGCTGGCCGAGGCCCTCGTCGCGAGCGCTCGCGCCCGCCTGGCCGCGGCTGAGACCGAATCGAGGCGCCATGCCACGGCGCTCTCGACCTCGCGGCGAGACGCCGATGCGGCTCTGGCAGCCCTGCGCGATGCCGAGGAGCAGGCTGCGGCCCTGACCCGCGCCCTCTCCGAGCGCGCCGACGCCGAGCAGCGCTTGCGGGCACGCCTCGACGAGGCCCGTGCGGCTGTGCAGCGCATCGAGCTGGCGCAGGCCCGCTCGGCCAGCGAGGTCGCGGCCCTGGGCCGGGAGCGTGAGCGTATCCGGGAGGAGCGCACGGCCGCCACGTTGCGAGCCGAGGATGCCCGCCGGCGCATGGCCGCGGTGCTGCCGGAGCCTGATCGTGGTGCCGAGGATGCCCTCGAGCAGGCCGAGCAGCGACTGGCCGAGGCCGTCCGTGACGCGGAGGAGCTGCGTGCTGCTGGCCGTGCTGACGAGGAGCGTGCCGCGACCGCTCGCTCTGCTCGCCAGCGCCTGGCCAGTGACGCGGAGCGGGCCAGCCGGCGCGTGGGCGAGACGGAACGCCGCCTGCGCTCCCAGGAGGGCCAGGTCGCGACGGCCACGGAGACGGCTGCCACCACCGCCGAACGCGCTGGCGCTGCGGCGGCGGCTCGCTCGGACGCCCACGCCGCCGAAGAGGCCGCCGAGGCCGCCGCACAGGCCGCCCGTGTGGCGGCCAGCGAGGCCGAGGCCGCCGCGAGCGCGGCCAACGAGCGGCTCAGCCGCCTGCGTGCCGAGGTCGAGGGCCTCAAGGCCCGGCGCGAGGCCCTCGATGCACAGCTGGAGACCGGCCCCGACGAGAGCGTGCTGCGATCCGCCCGCGCCCGCGGTGGCCGCCGCTTCAGCGATGGCCTGGAGGTCGAGCCGGAGCTACGCCTGGCCGTGGAAGCGGCCCTGGGCGCGGTGCTGACCGGCCTGGTGGTCGATCCCCAGGACGCGCGTGCCCTGGCCGAGGCCGCCTCCGTGATGGTCCTGCGTGACGGTGGCGACGGCCGCAACCGTGCTGGCGACCGTGCCGCCCTGGGGGTGCAGGATGCGGTCAGCGAGGCCGGCGGCGGCGCGCTCGCGGCGGCCTTCCGCCTCGATCCGGATGCCCACGCCGCGCGTCTGCTGGCTCGTGTGCTGTGGGTCCCCACGCTCGACGACGCCTTCGCCCTGCGCGAGCTGCTGCCGCCCGGCTGGCGCCTCGTCACGCGCGACGGCATCGTGGTCGACGACCTGGGCGTGATGCACCCCGCGCCGGGCGTCTCCACCCTGGAGCGCCGAGCGGTCCGCGACGAGGTCGTGCGCCGGGTGGAGCGCGTCACCGCCGAGCTCGAGACGGCGGGTCAGCGGGCGCAGGCGACGGCACAGGCCCGCACCGACGCCGAAGCCGCCGTGCGCACGCGCCCGCGAGGCCCTCGATCGCGCCCGTCGAGCCCGCCGCGTGGCTGACGAGACCGACCGGGCTGCCGCCTCCGCCGCCGAGAACGCGGCCCGCGAGCTGGCCTGGCAGGAGGCGCTCCTGGAGCGAGCCCGCGCCGAAGCCGCGACCGCGACCGAGGAGGCCGGTCAGCGGGCCGCAGAGCTGACCGCCTTCGACGCCAGCCAGACGGGGGCGGGTGCCAGCGACGAGGCCCGCTCCGCGCTCGAGGCCCTCGAGACGCGAGTGGCCGCACTGCGCGGCGAGCGGGACGTCGCAGCCGAAGTGGCCGGCGAGGCGCGGGCGGCTCGCGATCGAGCCGTCGAGGACCGCCGACGGGCGGAGGTCGCCCTCGGGCTCGCCGAGGCCAGGGTGGAGGAGCTCGATCGGGATGAGGTCGCGCTCAGCGGGCGGGACGCCGATCTGGTCACCGAGCGCGAGCGCCTGGCCGGCGAGCTGGCCACGGCTCAGGGCCGGCAGCAGCGTGAGCACGAGGCCTTCGAGGCTTCGGTGGCATCGGCCCGCGCCGAGCGTGATGACCTCCTGCAGGCAGAGGCGGACGCGAGTGCCGCGCGCGAACGACTGCGCCGGGCCGAGAACCACAGTCGCCAGAGCGAGGTGGCGGAGATGGAGGCCCGCATGCAGGTGGATGCCGCACGCGAGGGCCTGCTCGTGGAGCTGGCCTCGATCGGGCCTGACGGCCTGCACACGCTGTTGGCCCAGGCCGAGCAGGAGGCACCCCCGGAGCCTGCCGGTGCGGAGGAGCTGCCCGACCTGCTGGAGCACGCCCTCGACGCTGCGCTCGATGCCTGGCGCGAGGCCGACACGGCCGACACCGAGCTGCCCGAGCCGCCGACCCGCAACCGCATCGCAGCGCTGCGGCGGCGCTTCAACGACGTGGGTGCCAGCAACCCCTTCGCGGTGCAGGAGCTGGCCGAGGTGCAGGCGCGCCTGGAGTCGCTCGAGGCCCAGCGCGAAGACCTCGAGAAGGCCATTCGCGACACGCGCGAGATGATGGCCCGCCTCGAGAACCTCATGACCGAGCAGTTCCGCCAGACGTTCGAGGCGCTCGAAGGTGCCTTCGGCCGCCGGTTCCACCAGCTCTTCGGTGGCGGTGAGGCCGTGCTCTCGCTGACCGACCCCTCGGACCTCACCGCGACCGGCGTGGAGATCACGGCCCGACCGCCGGGCAAGAAGAAGCAGCCCCTGGCCATGCTCTCGGGAGGGGAGCGTGCCCTCACCGCGGTGGCCCTGCTGATGGCCATGCTCGAGGTCCGGCCGGTACCCTTCTGCGTCCTGGACGAAGTCGACGCCGCCCTGGACGAAGCCAACGTCGGACGCTTCTCGTCAGCGCTCCGCTCCCTCGCCGAGGAGATCCAGTTCGTGGTCATCACCCACAACCGCGGCACCATCGAGGCCGCTGATGCGCTCTACGGCGTGACCGTCGGCGACGACGCCGTCAGCCGCGTCATCTCGCTCAAGCTGGCCGACCTGCCCGAAGACGACCCCCGCCTGGCCGGCAAGGCCGCGCGATGACCGCTCCCGAGCGCGGGGCCGCCCCGGCCGAGCGCATCCTGCTCCAGAACGCCCTGGAGCGATCCCGCATGGGCTTTGCCGAACGGGTCCGGAGCCTGCTCGGATCGGGTCAGCCCGACGACGAGACGTGGGAGGAGGTGGAGGAGGCCTTGATCTCCGCTGACCTCGGAGCCGAGCTGGCCATCGAGGTCTGCGACCGGGCTCGCGCCCGCACCGATGTCGGTCCCCAGAAGGCGCTGCAGCTGGAGCTGTTGCAGCTGTTCGCCGAGCGCAAGCAGGTGCCCTGGCCGCGTATCCCTGGTCCCGGCATCCCGGCCGTCATCCTCGTGGTCGGCGTCAACGGCACGGGCAAGACCACCACCATCGCCAAGCTGGCCTACCGCTTCAAGTCGCTCGGGGCCAAGGTCCTGCTGGCCGCCGCCGACACCTTCCGTGCTGCCGCCATCGAGCAGATCGAGGCGTGGGCTGCACGCATCGAGGTGCCCGTCATCTCGCATGCGGCCGGAGCCGACCCGTCGGCCGTCGTCTTCGACGCCATGGACGCGGCCGTGGCGCGCGGCATGGATGTGGTCATCATCGACACCGCCGGCCGGCTCCACACCAAGGCCAACCTCATGGAGGAGCTGGCCAAGATCCGGCGCACCATCGGCAAGCGCATCCCGGAGGCCCAGCCGGAGGTCCTCTTCGTGCTCGACGCCACGACCGGTCAGAACGGCCTGATGCAGGCGCAGGGCCTTCAACGAGAGCTCGGGGCTGACGGCCATCGCCTTGACCAAGCTCGACAGCACCGCCAAGGGTGGCGTGGCCTTCGCCATCGAGCGCTCCACGGATGTGCCCGTGCTCTTCGTGGGCCTGGGCGAGAAGATGACCGACCTGCGCGACTTCGACCCCAACGCGTTCGTGGCCGCGCTCTTCGCGGTCGAAGGCAGCACCGGTTAGGCCGGCCCCAGCGAGCCACATCTGCGCCCGCCGCTAGACTGAGCCCATGTTCGACGCCCTCTCCGATCGACTCCAAACCGCCCTCGCCGGCCTGACCGGCCACGGCCGCATCAGCGAAGACGATGTCAACGTCGCCATGCGGGAGGTCCGCCTGGCGCTGCTCGAGGCTGACGTCAACTACAAGGTCGTCAAGGACTTCGTGAAGCGCGTCAAGGAACGCGCCATCGGCGCCGACGTCATCGAGAACGTCAATGCCGGCCAGATGGTGGTCAAGATCGTGCACGAGGAGTTGACGGCCATCCTGGGCGAGGGTGACCGTACCTTCCGCTACGACGGCTCACCGGCCGTCATCGCCATGGTCGGCCTGCAGGGTTCCGGCAAGACGACCTCGTCGGCCAAGCTCGCCCGCTGGATCGTGCGCCAGGGCCGCCAGCCGCTGCTGGTGGCGGCCGACATCTACCGGCCCGCCGCCATCGATCAGCTCAAGACGCTCGGCGCCAGCCTCGACATCCCCGTCTACAGCGCTGCACCGGACACGCGCGTCGTCGACATCGCCACCGGCGCCGTGGCGCATGCCAAGCAGACCGGCCGGGACGTGGTCATCCTCGACACCGCCGGTCGGCTCCAGATCGACGAGGCCCTGATGGCCGAGATCCGCGAGGTCCACGAGGCTGTCAGGCCCCGCGAGACGCTGCTGGTGGTCGACGCCATGGTCGGCCAGGAGGCCGTGTCGGTGGCGCAGGCCTTCCACGACAACACGCCCGTGACCGGCCTCGTGTTGACCAAGATCGACGGTGATGCCCGGGGCGGCGCCGCCCTCTCCATCGCTGCCGTCAGCGGCCTCGCGGTCAAGTTCATGGGCACGGGCGAGCGACCCGACGAGTTCGAGGTCTTCCATCCAGACCGCCTGGCCGGCCGCATCCTGGGCATGGGCGACGTGGTCAGCCTGGTGGAGCGTGCCCAGGAGGCCTACGACGAGAAGGAGGCCCAGAAGCTCGCCGAGAAGCTGCAGAAGAACGCGTTCACGCTCAACGACTTCCTCGAGCAGATGCAGCAGGTCAAGAAGATGGGCCCGTTGGGTTCGATCATGGAGATGATCCCGGGCATGGGTGGCGCGGCCAAGCAGGCGCAGCAGGCCATCGACCGCGGGGACCTGGCCCACGTCGAGGCCATCATCCGCTCGATGACCCCTGAGGAGCGTGAGGACCCCGGGCTGCTCAACGCCTCGCGCCGTCGGCGCATCGCCAAGGGCTCTGGCACCAGCCTGCCAGAGGTCAACCGCCTGGTGAAGCAGTTCGGCGAGATGCAGAAGGTGATGAAGATGATGCGCGGCAGGGGAGGCCGGATGCCGGGACTGCCCATGGGACCGCTGGGCTAGGTGTGAATCGCGCGACATCGGTGAGACAATGAGACCGGTTGAGATCGTCCAACACACCATTCGGAGCCTCGGAGGTATCCATGTCCACCCTCTCAGCGACGGGTACGAACAGCCGACGCGGACTCGCGCGCTGGTCCGTTGCCGCCGTCGCCACTGCCGCTCTCGTCGTCTCGGGCTCGGGCCTGGTGGCCTTCGCCCAGAGTGGTAGCGGCGAATCGCAGGGCCCCGTCTTCGTACCGGCCGATGCGGTCGCCTACGTCGAGGCCCGTCTTGACCTGCCCGGCGGGCAGGGCGACGCTCTCTCGGAGATGCTGACGGCCTTCCCTGGCTTCGCCGATCCGGGCAGCTTCGACATGAAGGTGGACGAGGTCCTCGGTGGCCTCAGCGCCGAGATGGGCGTGGCCGTGCCGGAGGGAGACCTCTTCGGCGACGTGCTCACCGGTGAGATCGGGATCGCCCTCGGTGACATCGAGGGCGCGATGATGGGCGGGGACCCGTCCTTGCTCATCGGCCTCGCGGTGGCGGATGCGGAGGCGGCCTCCGCGGCCATGGCCTCGCTGGTCGCTGACAGCGCCATGCCCATGACCGAGTCGACCTACAACGACGTCACCATCTACACCGATCCCAGCTCATCTCCGCCCATGAGCATCGCCATGCACAACGACTGGATGGTCGTGGGCACCGGTGAGGAGATGGTCCAGCGTTCCATCGACGTGCTCGATGGCGCCGTTCCCGGACTCGCGGACGAGCCGGGCTTCGTTTCCGCCTGGGGCCGCTTGCCCGACCCTCGGCTGGGCGCCGTCTACCTTGACTTCGTGCCGCTGACCGGACTCGTGGACATGGCCAGCATGGTGGCTGAGGGTGAGACCGGCATGAGCGTTGGCACCGAGGACATCATGGCCCTGCTGCCGCAGGACATGGTCGCGTCCCTCGTCGCCGAGAGACGACCGGCTCAACCTGGAGGTCCTCGTGACGCCGGGCGTGCCCGGAGCGGAGGCGCGGATCCACGAGTCCGACCTGGCCCTGAGCTTCCCGGCTGACACGCAGGTCTACCTGGAGATGCGCGATGTCGGCTCGGGCCTGCAGACCATCCTCGAGGAGGGGGTCGCCCTGCTCGAGGCGCAGGACATGGGCGCCATGGATGACACCATGGGCATCGGTGAGCTCGACATGCTCCTGAGCGAGGACAGCCCCATCACGTCGCTGCTCGGCGTGCCGCTGCCCGAGTTCCTCGACTTCGTCGGCGACACCGGCGTGGGCGCCGGCCTCAGCTCCGATGGCCTCTGGCTCGGCATCGCCGGCGAGGTCATCGACCCCGAGACCGCGCAGGAGCGCGTTACCAGCCTGCTGACCATCCTGCGCATGTTCCTGCTGTCGGGTGAGGACCCCGGCATCGCCATCGACAGCGCGGACGTCGCCGGCGTCGAGGTCACCACCATCACCCTGCCCCTCGACCAGCTGGCGGCTGAGTCCGGCTTGCCCCTGACGATCGGCAACGAGCATCGATGTCGCCCTCACGGACGACATGCTGCTCGTCGGTCTCGGCGACTACGTCGAGAACGCCATCATCGCCGACCAGGCCGACTCGCTCGGCGCCAGCGAGGGCTACATCGACGCCCTCGCCGGTGACACGGCCAACGCCGGCGTGACCTACGTCAACGTCAGCTCGCTGCTGGCGGCTCTTGATCCGATGCTCGCCATGATGGCGCCAGAGTGGGAGATGATCGCGCCCTACGCCGCCGGCGTGGACCGCATGATCGTGGTGCCCACCGCGGATGAGGAGGTCGCCCGCGCTCGCCTGTCGGTCATCGTCGGCCAGTAAGCCTCGAAACGCGGTACCATGCGCCGGGCATCGTCGATCGATGCCCGGCGTTTCTCATGCCCGCGGGACACCAGCGTCGCGGCAACGCCATCGCCCCACAGGAGGTCTCCGAAACACCTTGGCAGTCCGAATCCGCCTCACCCGAGTCGGCGCCACCAAGCAGCCGACCTACCGCTTCGTCGTGACCGACAGCCGCAGCGCTCGTGACGGTCGCTCCATCGAAACGCTCGGCCACTACAACCCCCGAACCGAGCCGGTCGAGATCAACGTCGACGCCGAGAAGGCCACGCAGTGGATGTCGCAGGGCGCCAAGCCTTCCGCCACCGTCGAGCGCCTCTTCCGCCAGGCCGGCATCCTTCCTGACGCCAAGTAGCCATGGCAGCAGTCGAGCTGGTCACGTTCGTGGCCCAGTCCCTCGTCGATGACCCGGATGCGGTCAGCGTCGAAGTCCATGATGAAGATGGCGGCCAGGTCATCGAGCTGTCGGTGGCAGAGGATGACATGGGCAAGGTCATCGGCCGCAACGGATCGGTGGCCAAGGCCCTGCGGACGCTCCTCAAGGTGGTCGCGACCCGTGAAGGCCAGCCCATCTCCCTGGAGATCGTCTAGCCAGACGTGACCATGCCCGCCGAGGAGCGCGTCGCGGTCGGGCTCGTACACGGACTCCACGGGCTGCGGGGCGCGGTCCGTGTCGAGGTCCTGAGCGACGAGCCGGAGCGGTTCCGCGTCGGCTCGGTCGTCTTCGCCGAGGGTGATGAGCGCCCGCTGACCATCGCCTGGGTCGGCTCGGCCAAAGCTGGCCTGCTCGTGCGCTTCGAGGATGTGCCGGACCGCGAGTCCGCCGAGCATCTGCGTGGACGCTATCTCGAGGTCGCCGCGCCGCCAACGCTGCCCGCTGGCACCTACTACTGGCACGAGCTCGAAGACCTGGAGGTCACCACCATCGAGGGTGAGGTCCTGGGCTCGGTGGTGGACGTCTTCCGCGCCGGCGAAGCCGAGGTCTACGTCGTCCGCGGCGGAGCCCTTGGCGAGATCCTGGTGCCCGCCGTCTCGAACGTCGTCGTCGAGCTCGATCCCCACGCGGGTCGGCTGGTGGTCGATCCGGTGGCCCTGGACCTGCCCGCCGCTCCGCCACGCCGTCGCCGGCGCCAGGAAGTCACGCGCCGTGACCGCAAGGCTGCCCGAGCCGCGCGGGCAGCGGCACGGGCCAGGGAGCGCGAGGCCCACACCGCCGGCGAGGGAAGCGAGCCGCCCGCGACCGGTGAGCCGGAAGCGCCCACGGCGGCCGGGCCGCTCGAGCCCGGTGATGGAGCCCCGGATCCCGACCCGGCGACCTGATGCGCATCGACGTCATCACCCTCTTCCCGTCGATCTTCCCGGGGCCCCTGGCCGAGTCCATTCCCGGTCGAGCGCTCGAGCGGGGCCTGGCGCAGCTGCACGCGCATGACCTGCGCCAGTGGGGCCTCGGCAAGCACCGCTCGGTAGACGACTACCCCTACGGGGGTGGCGCGGGCATGATCCTGCGGCCGGAGCCGGTGGCAGCGGCGCTCGACGCCATCGCCCCGCCCGGCTCGGGTGCCTTCACCATCCTGCTCGATCCGGGCGGCGAGCCGTTCCGGCAAGCGCGGGCGCAGGACCTCTCCGAGCGCGAGCATCTCGTCTTCATCTGTCCGCGCTACGAAGGCATCGACGATCGCGTGCGCTCGTTCATCGACCTGGAGCTGTCGGTGGGCGACTTCGTCGTCTCGGGTGGCGAGATCCCGACGCTGGCCGTGGTCGACGCGGTCCTGCGGCTGTTGCCCGGCGCCATCGAGGACGCCTCCACGGAGGACGAGTCCTTCTCGCAGGGACTGCTCGAGTACCCACAGTGGACGCGACCGCCCGAGTTCCGGGGCATGTCCGTGCCGGAGGTCCTCGTCAGCGGCAACCACGGCGCAGTCGACGCCTGGCGCCACGAGCAGGCCTACGAGCGCACGCGGCGGAACCGACCGGACCTGCTCGCGGCGGACGAGCTCGAGGACGGCTGACTGCCTCCGCGTGGGAGCCTGCTATACTCCGCCATCGACCCGATAGGACATCCCCGCCCACGCATGCCCGTCGCCGGGCGCGACCGAGGCCCAGCACACCAGGAAGTGACCCAGTGACCGTTCTCGACGAGATCGTCGCCGACCAGATCCGTACCGACCTCCCGGAGATCCAGCCCGGTGACACCGTCCGTGTCTCCGCCAAGGTCGTCGAGGGCACCCGTGAGCGCATCCAGGTCTTCGAGGGCACGGTCATGCGCATGCGTGGCGGTGGCATCACCCGCTCCATCACCGTCCGCGCCCTGCGCAGCGGCGTGGGTGTGGAACGCACCTTCAAGGTCAACTCGCCGCGCATCGACAAGATCGAGGTCGTGCGCCACGGCGTCGTTCGCCGCAAGCAGCTCTACTTCCTGCGCAAGCGCGTGGGCAAGGCCGCCACGCTCCGCGAGCGCCGCGCCTAGGATCTCGCTGGCCGTCCCCGCGGCGGCCCGGGCATCGGATCGCTCCGTCACACCCGGCCGCGGCCTGCCTGACTGGCGCTAGCATCGGGTGGTGCCACCCCGTCAGCCCCACCTCAAGGCCGAGTACGCGCTCTGGAGCGCGGGCGCACGCTACGTGGTCGGTGTAGACGAGGTCGGGACCGGCCCGCTGTGTGGTCCCGTCGTGGCCGCAGCCGTGCTGGTCAGGCCCCATACCCGCAAGATCAAGGGTGTGCGGGACTCCAAGACGCTGAGCGCGGCCCAGCGCGAGCGCGTGGTGGAGGACATCAAGGCCCGCGCCGTGGCCTGGGGCATCGGCGCCGCGTCGGTGGCCGAGGTCGAGCGGCTGAACGTGCGCAACGCGGCTCATCTGGCCATGCGTCGGGCGCTGCGCCGGCTGCCACCCTACGACCACGTCCTGGTCGATGGACAGAAGATCACGGGCATGGAAGAACACATCGGTCCCTACACCCCCATCGTCAAGGGCGATGCCTCTTCCTACGCCATCGCCTGCGCCTCGGTCCTGGCCAAGGTCACGCGCGACCGCCTGATGGCGCGGCTGGCCGTGCGCTATCCCGGATACGGCTGGGAGCACAACGCCGGCTATGCCACCCGTGATCACGTGGCTGGCTTGCGAGCGCACGGGGTCAGCCCGCATCACCGGCGTACCTTCGCGCGCATCCGCGGCATCCTCGAGGGCGACCAGCTGGCGTTCGACCTCGAGGGCGAGGCGATCCACGTCGACGGCGAAGGAGAGGATGAAGCCGCGCTGCAGTCGGTGATGGGCGAGGGCTAAGCGCGGACGGCCACGATGTCGGGGTGTCGTCCGACGATCGTCCGCCCGGAGGCCCGCGCGGCCGCACCGGCGCCGCGGCCGAGTCGGCCGCAGCCGCCTACCTCCGGACCTGCGGCTGGTGCATCCTTGCCCGCAACGTGCGCCTGGGTCGGGATGAGCTGGACCTCATCGGCCGCACGCCCCCGCCCGAGCACCAGCTGGTGGCGGTGGAGGTGCGCGCTCGATCGGGTCCGACCTTCGGCTCTGGGCTGGAGTCGGTCGATGCTCGCAAGGTGGCGCGGCTGTACCGGGCCGCGGCAGAGCTGCGCCGTCGCGGCCATCCTGCGCTCGGGCCTGGTCCCTTGCCGGGCCCGCTCAGGGTCGACCTGCTGGTATTGCGCCGTGGCGCTGCTGGGCGTTGGACCGTGGAGGCTCACCTGTGCGGGCTGGAGCCGCCGTAGCCACGCTGTCGCCGGGGTCCGGCTGCCGTTCGTGGTACATTCTCGCGGGTTCGTCTCACGAGCTCTCCGAGCGCAGCACCCGCTGCGTATCACACACGCGAAGCTGCTCCCCGCAGGGGTGCCGGTGTCCAGTCATGGTCGCCGGTCTGCGGATGACGAGGCTCGCGGAGGAACAACCGCACAGGAGGTCCACGCCCCATGCCCCAGATCTCGATGCGCCAGCTGCTCGAGGCCGGTGTCCACTTCGGCCATCAGACTCGCCGCTGGAACCCGAAGATGAAGCCGTACATCTTCGCCGAGCGCAACGGCATCCATATCATCGACCTGGCCCAGACGGCCAAGCTGCTCGCTGAGGCCCTGGACTTCGTGACCGAGACGGTCGCCAACGGCGACTACGTCCTCTTCGTCGGCACCAAGAAGCAGGCCCAGGAGCCCGTCCACGACGAGGCCACGCGCGCCGAGCAGCCCTACGTCAACCACCGCTGGCTGGGCGGCATGCTCACCAACTTCGTGACCATCCGCAAGCGCGTCGGCCTGCTCGACCAGCTCGAGGCCCGTCAGGCCAGTGGCGATCTCGAGCGGCTCTCCAAGAAGGAAGCCTCGCGGCTGACCGACGAGATGGCCCGTCTGCAGCTGAAGCTCGGTGGTGTGCGCAAGATGCGCCGCCTGCCCGGGGCCATCTTCGTGGTCGACCCGCAGCGCGAGAAGATCGCCGTCACGGAGGCACGCCGCCTGGAGATCCCCGTCATCGCCACCGGCGACACCAACGTGGATCCGGACATGGTCGACTACATCATCCCGGCCAACGACGACGCCATCCGCTCCATCCGCCTGCTCTGCAAGATGGTGGCCGATGCCGCCATCGAGGGCATGGGCCAGCGCCAGGCACGCTCCGCCGAGGAGGTGCCCATGGGTGCGGACATGAGCGAGGCTGAGGGTGCCAGCGACGAGATGCTGGCCGCGGTCGCCGCCGGTGGTACCTATAGCTTCACCCCCGAGCCGGACGAGGACGATGGCGGTGCTGCCGGGTGAGGACGTGGCTGAGGCCGCACCCGCCGAGGCCGCCGAGGCTCCGGCTGCGCCCGCCCCCGAGGCTCCGGCTGCAGCCCGCCCCCGAGGCCCAGCCGAGGCCGCTGAGCCCGCCCCCGAGGCGCCAGCCGAGGCCGCTGAGCCCGCCCCCGAGGCGCCAGCCGAGGCCGCTGCGCCCGCCACTGAGCCGGCTGCCGGCTCCGATGACGAGCAGCAGGACAAGGCCTCGCCCGAGGCTACGGCCTGAACCCCACGCATACGAAAGGATCAGCCACGAGCATGGCAACTGAGATCACCGCCGCCCTGGTGAAGGAACTGCGCGACCGCACCGGTGCGGGCTTCATGGACTGCAAGAAGGCGCTCGCCGAGACCGATGGCGATATCGATGCCGCCATCGTCCTGCTCAAGGAGAAGGGCGTGGCCAAGGCCGCCGGCAAGGCCGGTCGCGACGCTCGCGAGGGCCTCATCAGCTCCTATATCCACGCCGGCGGCAAGCTGGGCGTGCTCATCGAGGTCAACAGCGAGACCGACTTCGTCGCCCGCAACGATGACTTCCAGAAGCTCGTCCGCGACATCGCCATGCAGGTCGCGGGCATGGCCCCCAAGTACGTGACCATCGAGGCCATCCCGGCCGAGGTGCTGGCCGCCAAGAAGGCCGAGCTGCTGGCCGATGAGGCCACGCAGAAGAAGCCCGAGGAGATCCGCGAGAAGATCGTCGAGGGCCAGCTCAAGAAGTGGTACCAGGAGGTCGTGCTCTACGAGCAGACCTTCCGCGACACCGAGATCACCGTGGGCGAGCTCGTGACCGAGGCAGTCGCCCGCATCGGCGAGAACATCCGCGTCCGCCGCTTCGTACGCTTCCAGCTGGGCGAAGCACTATGACCAACGGCTCCACCAGAGCCGTCGAGGCCGGGGCGCTCCATGAAAGCGCCCGTTTCGGTCGCATCCTGCTCAAGCTCTCCGGCGAGGCCCTCCTGGGCTCGCGCCAGTACGGCGTCGACCCGGAGAAGTGCGTGTTCATCGCGGAGCAGGTGCACACCGCGGTCGACCGCGGTGTGCAGGTCGCCATCGTCGTCGGTGGTGGCAACATCTTCCGCGGCCTGGCCGCGTCGGCCAAGGGCATGGACCGGGCCACGGGTGACTACATGGGCATGTTGGCCACGGTCATGAACGGCCTGGCCCTGCAGGACGCCATGGAGACGGCCGGGGTCGAGACCCGCGTCATGACCGCTATCGGCATGAACGAGGTCGCCGAGCCCTACATCCGCCGGCGCGCCGTGCGACACCTGGAGAAGGGGCGCGTGGTGATCCTCGCTGCAGGCACCGGCAACCCCTACTTCACCACCGACACGGCGGCCGCGCTGCGTGCCGTGGAGATCGGCGCCGCCGTGCTGCTCAAGGCCACCAAGGTCGATGGCGTCTACAGCGCCGACCCGATCAAGGACAGCAGCGCTACGCGCTACGACCAGCTCACCTACGGTGAGGTGCTGGCCAAGCGCCTGGCCGTGCTCGACTCGACGGCGACCAGCCTATGCATGGACAATGAGATGCCGATCCTCGTGTTCGACATCAACAAGGAAGGCAATATCAGTCGGGCCGCCCTCGGCGAACCCGTCGGTACGCTCATCCATGGAGGGACAAACGCATGAGCGATGCTCAGGACCGCCCGGTCGACGCGCGCATGGCCGATGCCGTCGAGGCGATGGACAAGGACTTCAACCACATCCGTACCGGTCGCGCCTCGACCTCCCTCGTCGAGCGTGTGGTGGTCGACTACTACGGCACGCAGACCCCGCTCAACCAGCTGGCCAGCATCAGCGTTCCGGAGTCCACCACCATCGTCATCCAGCCCTGGGACCGCGGCGTGCTCGGGGCCATCGAGAAGGCCATCCAGAAGAGCGACGTGGGGATCACCCCCAACACCGACGGCACCGTCGTTCGCCTCAATATCCCGCCCCTCACCGAGGAGCGCCGCAAGGAGCTGGTGAAGCAGGTCCACAAGCGCATGGAAGAGGCCAAGGTCGAGATCCGCAACCATCGCCGCGACGCCATCGACGCCATCCGCAAGCGCGAGAAGGCGGGCGAGATCGGTGAGGATGAAGCGCATCGTGAGCAGGAAGCGCTCGAGAAGACCACCCACAAGTGGACCGATGAGGTCGATCGAGTGGGCGCCGCCAAGGAGGCGGAGGTCCTCGAGGTCTAGGTGTCGGCACCGTCGGTGACAACGCACACGGACGAGACCGCCGATACCGGGCGCTCGGCTGCGCGCGCCATCCCCCGGCACATCGCCATCATCATGGATGGCAACCGGCGCTGGGCCCGGGCGCGCGGCCTGCCTGAGGCCCAGGGTCACGCCGCTGGCGTGGAGGCCATCCGGCCCATCGTCCGTCACGCCACCGACCTTGGTGTGCAGGCGCTCACGATCTACGCCTTCAGCCGCGAGAACTGGCAGCGATCGGGTGACGAGGTGAAGACCCTCATCGGCCTGCTCGAGGGGTCCATCCGCGACGAGACGCCGGAGCTCATCGAGCAGGGAGTACGGGTTCGTCTGTCGGGCCGCCTCGGAGAGCTGCCGCCTGAGACTCGCGCCTCGATCGAGCAGGCCATCTCCGCCACCGCCCAGGGTCAGCGCATGGTCCTCAACGTGGCCTTCAACTACTCCTCGCGTTGCGAGATCGTGGACGCCGTTCACGCCTACGCAGCAGCGGGCAAGGACCCGCTCGAGCTGGATGAAGCGAGCCTGGCGGCCTACCTCTACACAGCCGGACTACCTGAGCCCGACCTGCTCATCCGGACCGGCGGTGACCAGCGCGTAAGCAACTTCCTGCTCTGGCAAGCGGCCTACGCCGAGCTCTACTTCTGCGATCTCTTCTGGCCCGACTTCGGCCCCGCCGAGCTCGACGCCGCCATCGATGAGTTCGGACGCCGGACGCGGCGGTTCGGCCGCTAGGGGCCGCTGATCATGCGCGAGCGCGCCATCTCGGCCGTCGTCATCGCCGCCGTCGTCATCGTCTTCTTCCTGCTGGGTCAGCCGTGGCTGACCTTCGGCATCGCGGCCCTCTCGCTGCTGGCAGCGCTGGAGGTCTTCCGCCTGTTGCCGCCGGCCGGCTTCCCCGTGCAGCTGCTGCCGGGGGCGGTCATGCCGCCAGTGCTGGTGCTGGCCATGGGCCTGGACGTCGTCGATGGCGGCTGGCTGGCGGTCTACGTGGCCGCCGTGCTGGTGGTCCTGGCCATCGATGCCTTCCGCCGGACCGAGGTGCGCGATGGGTTCCTGGTATGGATGGGCGGCACCTTCGGCGCGACCTACGCCGCCATGCTGGCCTTCATGGCCGGCGTGCTCGTGGCGGCTCCCGACGTGCCCGACGAGGCCTTCCTCGGGGGCACGTTCCTGAGCGCCGGCCAGATCTGGCTCCTCGTGCTGGTGCTGACGGTGTGGTCGTTCGACACCTTTGCCTACCTCGCGGGTCGGACCTTCAAGCGTGGCCGGTTCCTCAACCACATCTCGCCCAACAAGACCTGGAGCGGCGTCATCGGCGGCACCGTGGCCGCCATCATCGTGGCCGGTGCGCTGGCCGCCGCCGCCGGGCAATGGCTCGTCGGTGGTCTGCTGCTGGGGCTGCTCGTGGCCATCGCGGGCCAGGCCGGGGACGTGGCTGAGTCGATGCTCAAGCGCACCGCCGGCGCCAAGGACTCGAGCAACCTCATCCCCGGGCATGGCGGCATCCTCGACCGCACCGACTCCTTCCTCTTCGCGGCACCGGTGGTCTACGCCTACCTGCTCATCGTCGGCGCCTGATGCCGACCCTGACGGGGGAGCGCCGCCGGACGGGAGTGGCGCTGCTGGGCTCCACCGGCTCCATCGGCCGCCAAGCGGTGGATGTGCTGTGTTCGCCCCAGACGGGTGACTTCGAGGTCGTGGCCCTGGCCGCGGGCCGGGACGCCGAGTCTCTCGGGCAGCAGGCGCGACTGCTGCGACCTCGCGTGGTTTCGATGGCTGACCCACAGAGGAGGGCGGACCTGCACCTGCCCGCTGCCACGGTTCGGCTCGACGCTGACGATGCCCTCGTACAGATGGCCACCCGCGACGACGTCGACCTCGTCATCATCGCCACCGGTGGCGTCGTCAGCCTGCGCCCCGTGCTGGCGGCGCTGGCGGCGGGCAAGGTCGTGGCCACGGCCAACAAGGAGACGCTGGTCTCTGCCGGACACCTGGTGATGCCCCTGGCCAAGGCGCGTGCCGCGGAGGTCGCGGCTGTCGATCCGGCCGACCCCATGGGTTCACCTTTGGCCTGGTTGCGGCCCATCGACTCCGAGCACTCGGCCATCTGGCAGTGCCTCGTGGGTGAGGACCTGGCCGACGTGTCTCGCCTGGTGCTGACCGCCTCGGGCGGGCCGTTCCGCGAGTGGGCTCCCGAGCGCATGGCCCGAGCGCAGCCCGAGGATGCGCTCAAGCACCCCAACTGGACCATGGGCGCCAAGATCACCATCGACTCGGCCACGCTCATGAACAAGGGCCTGGAGGTCATCGAGGCGCACTGGCTATACGATGTGCCCTACGAGCGGGTGGACGTCATCGTCCATCCGCAGAGCCTCGTCCACTCGTTCGTCGAGTTCGTGGACGGGTCGCTCAAGGCCCAGCTGGGCCTGCCCGACATGCGCATCCCCATCCAATACTCCGTCACCTACCCCCAGCGAACGGCCGGGCCGGCTCCACGGCTCGACCTCACGGAGCACTCCCAGATGACCTTCCAGCCACCCGATCTCGAGCGCTTCCCGGCGATCCCCATCGCCCGCGCCGCAGGTGAAGCCGGCCCCGGCGCCACGGCTGCCCTCATCGCCGCCGATGACATCGCCGTCGAGCGCTTCCTCGCGGGCGAGCTCTCGTATCCCGGCATGGCCCGGCTGGTGGCCGGCGCCATCGAGCGCTACAGCGTGAGCGAGGCACCTGCGCTCGAGGAGCTGGAAGCCATCGATCTGGAGGTGCGCGCCTGGGCCAGGGCGGTATCGGAAGGGGAGCTGGCATGATCGACGGCCTCATCAACCTGGTCCTGCTGCTGACGCTGCTGACGATCCTCGTCCTGCTACACGAGCTGGGCCACTTCGTGGCGGCCCGCCGCGCGGGCGTGACCGTGCACGAGTTCGGCATCGGCTTCCCGCCTCGCGCCCGTGTGCTGTTCAAGCGGGGTGACACCACCTACACGCTCAACTGGCTGCCCATCGGCGGCTTCGTGCGGATGGAGGGAGAAGAGCGCAGCCCTGCCGATGGCACGCCTGACGCGGAGCCAGAGCTGCTCCCTGAACGCGCCGATCACGTCGAGTCGCTCGATCCCCACGCCTTCGTCAACCAGCGCCTGCGCACGCGCCTCTGGATCCTCTTCGCGGGCGTGGCCGTCAACTTCGTGCTGGCCTGGCTCATCTTCACGCTCATCGCCTTGCTGGCACAGCCGATCTGGAAGGTCCGCATCGCTGACGTCATGCCGGATTCGCCGGCCGCGGCGGCCGGTCTGGTCGGGGGTCAGTTCCTCGAGACCATCGAGTACGAGGCCACGTTGCCGGATGGGACGGTCGAGATCCGCACGCTGGACACGTTCGATGAGAGCGGAGACGCCATCGTGGGCATCGACGGTATGACCTTCCCCGTCTTCGACGAGATGGCCCGCACGCAGTCGGACCCTGACGGTCGCATCGCCCTGCTGGAGTACATGATCGACCGGCCGGAGCAGTCCCTCGTCCTCACCATCGAGCGCGGCGACGGCAGCGTGGAGGAGGTGGAAGCCACCATCCGCACGGCCGCCGAGATCGAGGCCGGCCTGGGTGCGCTCGGCTTCCAACCCCAGGCGCAGGAGATCGACTACCAGCAGAACGGGCTCGTCGATGCCGCCGTCATCGGACTCGAGCGTACGGTCGAGACATCGACGCTCATCCTGCGCGCCCTGGGCAACATCGTGGTGGGCATCTTCAGCGGCACCGGCGAGGGCCTCGACGAGGTGGCCGGACCGGTGGGCATGGTCGGCGTCGTGGGCGGCGTGCGCGAGGCCTTGCCGCCGGTGTTCATGCTCTGGTTCGTGGGCCTCATCTCGGCCAACCTCGCCGTCATCAACGCGCTGCCCATCCCGCCGCTCGATGGCAGCCGGGCGCTCATGGCCGTGCTCCAGCGCCTCAGCGGCGACCGCATCAGCGCCAACACCGAGCGCCTGGTCTACTTCACCGGCTGGGTCGCGCTGATGCTCTTCATCGTGGTCGTCACCATCGGCGACATCCAACGTCTGTTCTCGTGACCAGCGGTCGAGCGGTCCGACGCGTCACCACGCGCGTCGACATCGCGGGTGTGGCAGTGGGCTCGGAGGAGCCGGTGGTGGTGCAGTCGATGACCAACACCGACACCGCCGATGCCGATGGCACCGCGCTGCAGGTCGCCGCCCTGGCCCACGCCGGCTCCGAGCTGGTGCGCATCACGGTCAACAACGACGCGGCCGCCCGGTCCGTGCCGCTCATCCGGCACAAGCTCGATGACCTCGGCATCAACGTGCCACTCATCGGCGATTTCCACTACAACGGCCACAAGCTGCTGGTGGATCACCCGGACATGGCGGCGGCGCTGGCCAAGTACCGCATCAACCCCGGCAACGTCGGCTCCAAGCGTCGCGACGAGAACTTCAGCACGATCGTCAGGGCGGCCATCGAGCACGACAAGCCGGTGCGTATCGGGGTCAACTGGGGCTCGCTCGACCAGGATCTGCTGACCGAGCTGATGGACGCCAACGCCCGCTCGGCCGCGCCGGTCGAGACGCGCGAGGTGATGATCGAAGCCATGATCCAGAGCGCCCTGCGCTCGGCCGAGCTGGCGGAGGCGGTGGGGCTCGGGCATGACCGCATCATCATCAGCGCCAAGGTCAGCGGCGTGCGCGACCTGGTCGACGTCTATCGCGATCTCGCGGGACGCTGCGACTATCCCCTGCACCTCGGGCTCACCGAGGCCGGCATGGGCATGAAGGGCACCGTGGCCTCGGTCGCCGGCCTGGCCATCCTGCTCGAACAGGGCATCGGTGACACCATCCGCGTGTCGCTCACGCCTGAGCCCGGCGGCGACCGCACGGAGGAGGTGCAGGTGGCCATGCAGGTGCTGCAGTCGCTGGGGTTGCGCTCCTTCCGGCCGCAGGTCAGTGCCTGTCCCGGCTGTGGCCGCACCACGAGCACGTTCTTCCAGGAGATGGCCCAGGCCATCGAGGGCCACATCGCCACGCGTATGCCCCAGTGGGCCGCGGCCTATCCGGGCGTCGAGGACATGTCCGTCGCGGTCATGGGCTGTGTCGTCAACGGGCCCGGTGAGTCCAAGCACGCGGACATCGGCATCAGCCTGCCGGGCACGTTCGAAGAGCCCAAGGCCCCGGTCTTCATCGACGGCGAGCTGCACGACACGCTCAAGGGCGAGGGGCTCGTGGACGAGTTCATCGGCATCCTCGAGGGCTACGTCGAGCGCCGCTACGGTCCGCCCCACAGGTAGTGCCCCGGGCGGGCGGCTACGCTACGATTCCGAACGCCCGCACCATCGACCCCAGCAGGAGGCCTTGTGTCCAAGTCCGGTTTCGTCAGTGAGCTGACCCGTCAGTCGGAAGACTTCCCCGGCTGGTACAACGACGTCGTCCTCAAGGGACAGCTGGCCAGCTACTCGCCGGTACGTGGCTGCATGATCATCCGGCCCTATGGCTTCGCCATCTGGGAGTCGATGCGCGACGAGCTGGACCGCTACATCAAGGCCACTGGACACGAGAACGTCTACTTCCCGCTGTTCGTGCCCAAGTCCCTGCTCGACCGTGAGGCCGATCATGTCGAGGGCTTCGACCCCCAGGTGGCCTGGGTCACGCGCGCGGGCGGGAACGACCTTGAGGAGCCGCTGGCCATCCGCCCCACCAGCGAGGCCATCATCGCGGAGGTGGTCAAGGACTGGATCCAGTCGTATCGTGACCTGCCCCTGCTCATGAACAGCTGGAACAACGTCGTCCGCTGGGAGATGCGCACGCGTCTCTTCCTGCGCACCGCCGAGTTCCTGTGGCAGGAGGCGCACACCTTCCACGCCACCGAGGAGGAGGCGGCGCGCGAGGTCGCTACCGGCCTCGCCGGCTACGTCAAGGTCTCCGAGGAGTGGCTGGCCATCCCCGTCATCCAGGGCCGGAAGAGCCCCGCCGAGACGTTCCCCGGGGCCGACTACACGCACGCGGTCGAGGCCATGATGCGTGACAAGAAGGCGCTGCAGGCTGGCACCAGCCACATGCTCGGGCAGAACTTCGCGAAGGCCGCGGACATCACCTTCCTCGACCAGAACAACGAGCGGGTCCACCCCTATGGCACCAGCTGGGGCTTCAGCACGCGCATGGTGGGCGCCACCATCATGGCCCATGGCGACGACTCCGGGCTGGTGCTGCCTCCCAACGTGGCACCCACGCAAGTGGTGGTCGTGCCCATCTTCCGCAAGGAGGAGGATCGCGTGGCCGTGGCCGGTGCGATCGAGCGACTGGAGGCCAGCCTGGCCGGTGTGCAGACCGTGTCGGGTCCGCTGCGCCTGAAGGTCGACTGGCGGGAGGAGACGCCCGGCTACAAGTACAACCACTGGGAGCTACGCGGCGTACCCTTCCGTCTCGAGATCGGCCCTCGTGACGTGGCCGCCGACTCGGCCATGCTCGTGCGTCGGCTCGACCGGGCCAAGGAGTCGCTGCCCCTCTCCGCGCTCGCAGAGGAGCTGCCGCGGCGACTCGTGCAGTACCAGGCAGACGTCTTCACGCGCGCGCTCGAGTTCCGCGAGGCCAACACCCACGCGGTCGACAGCCTGGGTGAGATGAGCGAGGTCCTCGACGGTGAGGGTGGCTTCCTGATGGCGCCCTGGTGCGGTTCCGCCGAGTGCGAGAAGGCCGTCTCGGGGGAGAACGGCGCGACCATCCGGGTGGTGCCCTTCGACTCACCCGACGAGGATGGCCGCTGCGTCGTGGACGGCGCTCCCAGCGAGCGCCGGGTCCTCTTCGCTCGCTCCTACTAGCGCCCCGCCGGAGCGGCCCGTGGCCATCCTCTGTCGTGAGATCGGCCTGCTCTTCCTGCAGGCCCCGCACACCGGATCGACCTCGCTGGGCACGCTCTTCCGCGAGGAGCTCGGCGGCGTGAAGCTGCTCGAGGATCGCGTTCGCGACGAGCGTGGTCGGATCGTCCTGCGCCAGAAGCACCAGAGCCTCCCACAGCTGCTCGAAGCAGGGCTCATCACCCCCGCCGAACGCGAGGAGCTGCTGGTCGTGGTCGGCGTGCGCAACCCCTACGACCTGGTCCTGACCGAGTACGCCCGCAACCGAGAGGCTGGCACCATCTCGCTCGCACAGCGAGTGACCCGCCTCAGGCCAGGAATGGAGCACGACTTCTCCGCGTCCGACTTCGAGCGCTTCGTGGTGCGACGCTACCGACCCAACGCGCTCTACCGAGCCCTGGGTCGACGTCCGATGGTGCCGGTGGACTGGACCGAGGGTGCCGACCACATCATCCGCTTCGAGGCCATGCAGGAGGGCCTCGACGCAGCCCTGCGAGCGGTGGGCGTGACGGAGCCACATCCGCTGCCGCACCGCAATCCCACGCGCTCGCGTCAGGACCGCGACTACCGCGCCCTCTACACGCCCAGGGCACGCGAGATCGTACGCGATGCCTACGCGCGCGAGCTGCGTCAGCACGGCTACGCCTTCGATGCACCCGACGGAGGAGGGTCGTGAAGGGAGTGATATACTCCCCCTGAGCTATCTAGGCCGCCTGGAACGTGGGTGACCCCCACGTTTTGTTGTGAGCGGGAGAACGTAGAAGGAAACGGAGGGCGACGCATGAGCCGGGACTTCATCGGCGCGCTCCTGCAGCTCAACGCTGAGAAGGGCGTTCCCCGGGAGCAGCTGATCCGTACCGTCGAGGACGCCATCCAGAGCGCGTACCGTCGGGTCGCGCCGGGCTACGAGGACGTCTACGTCAGCCTTGACGCGGAGAGCGGCGAGATGCGCATCTACCGGGCCCGCGTGGTCGTGGCGGAGGTGGAGGACGACACCACCGAGTGGACCATCGACCAGGCCCATGAGCATGACGCCACCGCGGTGCTCGGAGACCTCGTCGAGTACGAGCAGCTGGAGCCCACGCACTTCGGCCGCGTCGGCGCCCAGGTCGCCGGCCAGGTCGTGCGTCAGCGCCTGCGTGAGGCGGAGCGCGAGACGATCTTCGATGAGTTCGCCCACCGCGAGGGTGAGATCATCACCGGCTCGGTCGGGCGCGTGGAGCCCACGGGCGTGATCCTCGACCTGGGCAAGGCAGAAGCGATCCTGCGCACCACCGACCAGTCCGCCACCGAGCACTACCGCATCGGCCAGCACGTGAAGGCCTATGTGCTGGAGGTCAGACGCACCACGCGCGGACCCCTCATCTACGTCAGCCGCACCCACAAGAACTTCCTGCGCCGGCTCTTCGAGCTGGAGGTACCGGAGATCCAGGCCGGGACGGTCGAGATCCGCGCCATCGCGCGTGAAGCCGGCAGCCGCAGCAAGATGGCCGTGGCCAGCCGCCAGGACGGCCTCGATCCGGTCGGCGCGACCGTCGGCCAGCGTGGCGGCCGAGTCCAGGCCGTGGTAGCGGAGCTCGGTGGCGAGAAGATCGACGTCATTCCCTGGTCCGATGACCCCGATGTCTTCGTGGCCAATGCCCTCAGCCCGGCCCAGGTCGTGGCGGTCGAGATCGACGAAGACGAACGGATCGCCTCGGTGACCGTGCCCGAGCGCATGCTCTCGCTGGCCATCGGTCGCGAGGGCCAGAACGCGCGCCTGGCCGCCAAGCTGACCGGGTGGCGCATCGACATCCGCTCCGAGACGGGCGCCGGTGCCGAGGGTGAGGACGGCCTTTCGGCGATGGCCGTGGCCGAGCCCGATGAGGCGGAGACCGCCGATGGATCGACGGGCGTGGTCGAGGCGCCTGCTGCCGAAGCTCGCCGTCGAGCCCGCGACCACCGCTGACGCAACAGCCGACGAGGCAACAGCCGGCGAGCCCGTGCAGATGGTTGCCGACGATACGGTCGCAGAGGCCGACGACGGGGACGGAGTGGCGCCTGCTGCCGAGACCACCCAGGAAGATGAGGAGCCCGACGTAGGCGAAGGCGCGGCCGCGGTGGCTGTCGCTGACGAGTCGACGGAGGTGACCCAGTAGCGGGCCGCACGGTGGCTGCGGCGCGACACGTTCCCGAGCGGACGTGTGTCGCCTGCCGAACGCGCCGGGACAAGGCCGCTCTGCTGCGTTTCGTGCGCCAGCCCGATCGAGTGGTCGTGGCTGATGCCACGGGTGCGCTCGAAGGACGAGGGGCTTATCTTTGTGCTGACGGCTCCTGCTGGGAGACCGCGCTGAAGCGTTCCTCGCTCCAGCGGGCACTGCGAACACCACTACCAGAAGACATCAGGACACGATTGGAGCACGGTGACGTGGCAGCCTTTGGCGCCATTGCCGAACACGGGGCTCCTGCAACGATCACAGGAGGCACCCATGGCTCGTAGCCGCAGCGGGACCCGCGGACGGCGGGGACCCCGGAAGCCGCGCAAGCGCAATGACAACATCCAGGCCACGGTGCAGGTCGCGGACCCCGCGACTCGCGGTGCCGTCGAGATCCCGGAGCAGATCACCGTCAAGGAGCTGGCCGAGCTCATCGGCATCAACTCCGCGGACGTCATCCGCGAGCTGATCCGCAGCGGCATCTTCGCCACCATCAACCAGGCCATCGACCGCGATACCGCGGCGCTCGTGACCGAGGAGCTGGGCTTCCAGGTAGCCGAGGGCGGCCCCACCGAAGCCACGGACGAGGATGCCGAGGTCGAGCGGGCACCGGCAACCAAGGATGAGGACGTCTTCGCTGAGCCTGATACGGAGGCGCTCGTCGAGCGCGCCCCGATCGTGACGGTCATGGGTCATGTCGACCACGGCAAGACCAGCGTCCTCGACGCCATCCGCAAGACCGCGGTCGCTGACGGCGAGCGTGGCGGCATCACCCAGCACATCGGCGCCAGCGAAGCGGTCGTCAACGGCCGACGCATCGTCTTCCTGGACACTCCCGGTCACGAGGCCTTCACGGCCATGCGTGCGCGTGGGGCCAAGGTCACTGACATCGCCGTCCTGGTGGTGGCCGCAGATGACGGCATCATGCCCCAGACGATCGAGGCCATCGACCATGCCAAGGCCGCAGGGGTGCCCATCGTCGTGGCCCTCAACAAGATGGACCTGCCTGACAGCAAGCCCGATCGGGTCAAGACCCAGCTCTCAGAGCGTGGCATCGTCATCGAGGAGTACGGTGGCGAGGTCCCGCTCGTTCCCGTCAGCGCCAAGACCGGGGAAGGCCTCGACGTGCTGCTCGAGACCATCCTCCTGACCTCTGACGCGGTCGTCGAGCCCAAGGCCAACCCGGACCGGCCCGCGGTCGGCACGGTGGTGGAGGCGGAGCTCGATCGCGGTCGCGGCCCGGTCGCCACGATCCTCGTGCGCACCGGCACGCTCAAGCAGGGTGACGCGGTCATCGTGGGCAACACGTCCGGCAAGGCCCGCGCCCTCGAGGACAGCAGCGGCAAGCGCATCACGTCGGCTGGCCCCTCGTCCGCTGCGGTCCTGCTGGGCCTCTCGTCCGTGCCTGAGGCCGGCGAGATCCTGCGGGTCGTCGACAGCGAGAAGATCGCTCGAGGCCAGGTCGAGGAGAACGTGCTGGCGGCAGCGGCCAGGTCCGAGGCCAGTGGTCACGCCACCCTCGAAGACCTGTACCGCCAGGTCCAGGCCGGGCAGACCAAGGAGCTGCGCATCGTCCTCAAGTCCGACGTGCAGGGCTCCCTTGGAGCGGTCGTGCACGCCCTGGAGCAGATCCAGAACGACGAGGTCCGCTTCAACATCCTGCTCGAGGGCACCGGCGACATCACCAACAACGACGTCAACCTCGCAGCCGCGTCGGATGCGGTCGTGGTCGGCTTCAACGTCCGCATCGGCGGCACGGCCAAGTCCATGGCCGAGTCCGAGGGCGTCGAGGTCCGCCTCTACGACATCATCTACAAGCTGACCGAGGACATGGAGGCAGCGCTCGCCGGCATGCTCGAGCCAGAGATCGTCGAGACGGTCCAGGGTCGTGCCGAGGTGCGCCAGATCTTCAGCGTGGGCAAGAACGCACAGATCGCGGGCAGCTACGTCACCGACGGACGCATCGTGCGAGGTGGCGCGCGCATCTATCGTGGCGGCCAGCTCATCGCAACCGACAAGATCACCTCGGTCCGTCGCTTCAAGGACGACGTGCGCGAAGTCACGGCCAACCTCGAGTGCGGTATCGCGATGGCCGGTTTCCACCAGTTCGAGGAGTTCGACGTCATCGAGTCGTTCACCACGGAGACCATCGCCCGCGCTGTCACGAGGTAGCACGTGAGCGAGCGCACCAGGCGCGTCGACCATCTCCTGCAGGAAGAGATCAGCGCCATCGTCCAGCGCGAGGTCCACGACCCCCGCGTGGGCTTCGTGACCGTCACCAGCGTCGAGACGACGCCCGATCTCCAGCACGCCATGGTCTACGTCTCGGTCATCGGTGATGAGGCGCAACGGAAGGCGAGCCTGGAGGCGCTCGGCCGGGCGATGCCCTTCGTGCGACACAACCTCGGCAAGCTCCGCCTGCGGCGGATCCCACAGCTGCACCTGCGCGAGGACGACAGCGCCGAGCGCAGCACCCGGGTGATGCGACTGCTGGAGCAGGTGGAAGCGGAGCTCGAGGGCACCGGGGAGCGGGTCGACGAGCCGGTGACCGAGGTGCCGAACCTGCCCACACCGTCTTCGCTCAACGATCCGGCCGGCCCCGAGGCTGCGGAGGACCCGCTGCCGGCCGGCTACCGCCGTCGCGTGGACCGGGTGTCTTTGCGCAAAGCCAGGAAGCGCCGTGGCCGCTGAGGGCATGCGCTCCCTGCTGCCCGCCGACCTTGCTGCGGTACCGCCGGCAGTGCCCACGGCGCTGCTGGCAGGCAAGCGGGTCCTGACCACCGGCCACGAGAGCCCTGACGCCGATGCCATCGGTTCCGCGCTCGGGATCGCGCTGGCGCTGGAGTCTCTCGGTGCCCGTGTCGAGACCGTCTTCGCCGATCCGGTCCCGGCCATGTACGACTTCATGCCGGGTGTGGAGCGGGCGCGCCTGTCCCTCAGTGCCGACCTCGACCCCGACCTCATCGTCGTCTGCGACGGCGACCCGGCCCGAACCGGTGCGGTCCAGCGTGACAACGCCGTGCTGTTCGGCCGTGTGCCCATCGTCAACATCGACCATCACGTGTCCAATCCCGGCGATCAGGGCACAGCCTGGGTCGACGCTGCGGCGGCTGCCACCTGCGAGCAGGCCACGCTGCTCCTGCCGCACTTGGGCGTGGGGCTCGACGCTCTCGGCGGCGACATCGTCCAGCTGCTGACGGCCGGCCTCGTCTTCGACACCGCCAACTTCGCCCACTCCAACACCACACCGCGAACCCTGCGGGTGGCTTCGGAGCTGGTGGCGGCAGGTGCAGACCTGCCCCTGATCGCGCGTCGCCTCTACCGCACCAAGCCCAATGCCCAGCTGAAGCTGTTCGGGCGGGTGCTCGCGCGGTTGGAGACCGCGGCCCACGGCCGTGTGGCGTGGTCCGTCGTCAGCTTGGCCGACTACGCGGAGGCCGGAGCCACGCAGGAGCAGTCGGAAGGGCTCATCGACCTGTTGGCGCAATCCGCCAGCGCGGACATGGCCATCCTGTTCAAGGACCTCGGTGACGTCGTGCGCATCTCCATCCGCACCCGGGACGGGGGCGTGGACGCGACACGGCTGGCCGGCGCCTTCGGTGGGGGCGGACACGCGCGTGCGGCCGGCGCCAGTCACGACGGCCCCTTCGAGACCGCCCGCGATGCGGTGCTCGCCCTCGCTACCAGCCTTCTCGACGAGCTCCCCGGAAGCTGATGGGACGGCGCCGCCGTGATGATGGCCCACGCATCGACGGGGTCCTCGTGGTTTCCAAGCCGGCCGGCCCGACCTCCCACGACATCATCGACACCATCCGCCGGCTGACCGGTGTGCGCCGCGTCGGCCACGGCGGCACGCTGGATCCCTTCGCCATGGGCGTGCTGCCGGTGTTCATCGGCCGGGCCACGCGCATGGTCGACTACCACCGAGGCGACTCGAAGGCGTACCGCGCCTCGGTCGTCTTCGGGGCCAGCTCCAGCACCGATGACATCGATGGAGAGATGACGCCCGGCGAGGTGCCCGTGCCGGACCAGGCGGCGGTCGAAGCCGTGCTGGGTTCGTTCCGCGGCGAGATCGAGCAGGTGCCACCCGACCACTCGGCCGTCCACGTCAAGGGCAAGCGCGCCTACGAGCTGGCTCGGGGAGGAGAGAAGCCGGAGCTGGCCGCACGCAGCGTGGTCATCCACGCGCTGGACCTCATCGGCTGGGACACCGCGGACCCAGAGAAGCCGATGGCCGAGCTCGACGTGCATTGCAGCGCCGGCACCTACATCCGTTCGATCGCTCGCGACCTGGGCCAGCAGCTGGGCTGTGGGGCCTACCTCGGCGCGCTCACGCGCACCGCCAGCGGTCCCTTCCGCCTTGACGATGCCCACTCGCTCGAGCACGTTCGCGCCGAGCTCGCAGCCGGCAACCTCGAGTCGCTGCTGCTGTCGCCGGACGCCGGTCTCGACCACATCCCCATGGTCCGCATCCCCGACAAGGACCGCGAGGCCATCGCACGCGGCCAGATCATCCGCGTGCGGGGTGCGGTTTCGGGTCCGCTCGACCCGGCGGCGGTGCTGGAGAATGCGGACCTCGTGCGCGTGCTCGACGAGCGCGGTTCGCTCGCGGCCATGGCGCACGTGACCAAGGGTCGGCTCTACCCTGACAAGGTCTTCATCACGCCGGAGGACGTGGCACAGGCATGACCGACTACGTGCGGGGCATCGACCGGCTGCCCAAGGACACGCGGTTGGCGGTGACCGTCGGCGTCTTCGATGGCGTGCACCGTGGCCACCAACAGGTCTTCGCCGTGCTCGAGGAGACCGCCCGCCGCCTCGGGGCCATGCCCGTCGTGGTCACGTTCGATCCGCATCCCGACGCCGTCGTGGCCGGGCGGGCACCTGACATGCTCATGGACCGCCGTGAACGCATCGAGCGCATCGGCCGGCTGATCGGCGGGCTGGTGGTGCTGCAGACGTTCGACGAGGCCTTCCGGCGCACCACCGCCGAAGAGTTCATCGAGCGCATCGGGGGTGGTCGCAACCTGGCCGCGCTGGTGATGACCAAGGTCTCCGCCTTCGGACGAGATCGCGGCGGAACCGTGCCGGTATTGCGCGAGATGAGCAAGACTGCCGACTGGGAGCTGGTGGAGGCGCCGACGCTCGACTCGGGCGGTGCTCGGGTCTCGAGCGCTCGCACCCGTGAGCTCGTGGCCGAGGGCCATCTCAAGACCGCCGCGGAGCTGCTGGGCCGCCCGTTCGCACTCGTGGGCTCGGTGGTCCACGGGGAGCAGCGCGGTCGCGAGCTAGGGTTCCCCACGGCCAACCTCGACTTCAGCCAGCCGGTGGCGCTGCCGCCCGACGGCATCTACGCTGCGCGCGCCTCGTGGGGCGGTGCGGCCGTGCTCGAACCGGTCGAGCGTGCCGACGCCGTCATCTCGCTGGGCACACAGCCCACGTTCGGCGGTCGCGTGCGCCTGATGGAGGTGCACCTGCTCGATCGCGACGACGACCTCTACGGCCAGCGCATGCGGGTCCAGTTCTGCACCTTCATCCGCGGCCAGCGTCGCTACGACTCGGTCGACCAGCTCATCGTGCAGATGGGCTATGACGTGCAACAGGCGCGCTCGTTCCTCGACGGCTGCAAGAGCTGCTGAGGTCGCCCCGCGGGTCATCAGGACGGCGGCGCCTGACGCTTGCGACGGCTTGCCCGACGGCACGCGTGGAGCGATCGGCTGGCGGGACCGTGACGTGCGATCGCGACGTCGATCCCCGCTGGCACCGCACGTAGCGAGCGTCTAGCCCAGTCGGCCCTCGAGCGCTCGACACAGGACCCGCACGAGGGTCATCGCGGAGGTCCCGTTCGGATCGAGCTCCGGCTCGAACTCGGTGACCACCACGCCCTCCAGCGAGCCACGGGCCGCCAGCGCCGCGAAGAGCCCACCGAGCGCGTCCGCTCCCGGGCCCCCTGACACCGGCGCCCGCACGGCGGGGATGTCGGCGGGGTTCGTGCCGTCGACGTCGTAGACGATGACGAAGCGCTCGCCCTCGGCCAGCCGCCCGGCGATCGCCTCCGTTCCGTCTCGCTCCAGCTCCCGTGCTCGCACGATGACGTTGCCGGCCTCGAGTGTGTCCTGCACGTCGGTCGCCCTGGCCGAGCCCACGCCGCGCTGTCCGATGTGCACGATCCGGCGGACCCAGCTCATCTCGTTGGCTCGGCGCATGGGGCTGCTGTAGCCGTGTGCCTCACCGTCGACCTCGTCGCGGAAGTCGAGGTGAGCATCGATGTGCACGACCGTGACCGGCTCGTGGTCACGCCAGGCGGCCAGGAACGGCTCCGCCACGGAGTCGTCGCCGCCGAGCACCAGGGGCATGGCTCCCCGGTCCACGACAGCGCCGACCGCGGTCGCGATGCGTCGTCGATTGCCCTCGGCGTCCGCGCGGACGGTGCCGATGTCGCCGCCGTCGGCGACCAACGGAAGCCATGCGGCGAACGGCCCATCGATGTCGAAGTCGTAGTGGCCCGCGAAACGCGCCAACCGCCTCGACGCCGCACGGATGGCCGCCGGCCCTTCGGTCGCGTGTGGATGGCGGTCGGCGTAGACGGTAGCCATGGCCGCACCGAGCACGACGGCCTCGCTCGATTCGGTAGGCGCTCCGACGCCCATGAACGTCTTAGTCATCGGTCTCTCCTCCGAACCAGGTCCACAAGGGCCGGACGCCTCCGAGCCGCTGAACGAACGCGCCTTCGTGTTCCGCATCCCAGGCCACCACATCAGCATACGCACCGGGCATGAGGCGGCCGATCTGGCCGTCCAGCCCCAAGGCACCGGCCCCGCCGGCGGTCGCGGCCCAGATGGCTTCGTCGATGGTGAAGCCGATGGCCACCCCCAGCCCGATCGCCAGCGGCATCGACGGTTCCCCGAACGTGCCCGCGTTGGCATCGCTGGCCAACGCCACCGTGGCGCCGGCGTCCAGCAGCGCCCGAGCCGGCGGCAGCCCGCCCCGGAGCATCAACGCCGGCCCCGGCAGGATCGTGGCCACCGTCAAGGACGCCGCCAGCACGCGAGCGTCATCCTCGCTGATCTGTTCGAGATGATCGACCGAGAGCGCGCCCATCTCGACGCCCAGCAGCGCGGCCCCCGAACGTTCCAGCTGGTCCGCATGGAGCTTCAAGGGCAGCCCGTTCACGGCCCCGGCCTCGGCGATGGCCCGTGTCCAGTCGAGGCCGAAGATGCTTGGCTCGCAGAAGACGTCGATGTAGTCCGCGGCATCGGCCAACTCCGGCAGCGTCTCGAGGATCATCTCGACCTGGGTCTCGGGGTCCGAGCCAGCGGGGATGGCGTGGGCGCCCAGGTGCGTCCGGCGCACGCGCATGGGCAGGCCATCTGCGGCCGCGGCGATGAGCCGCAGCAGTCGGTGCTCCTGACGAGGCTCCAGCCCGTAGCCCGACTTGACCTCGATGGTGGTGGTGCCGCGACCGAGTGCCGCGAGCAGGCGCAGGCGGGTCTCGCGCACGAGCTCCTCGTCGCTGGCTGCGACCGTCGCTGCCACCGTGCGCACGATGCCACCGCCGGTGTAGCGCTCACCGCGCGTGCGGGCTGCGGCCTCGTCACTGCGGTCACCGGCGAAGATGAGGTGGGTGTGGGAGTCGACGAATCCGGGCGTGACGAGGGCGGTGCCCACGTCCTCGACGAGCTCGGGGTCGCCCGGTTGCAGCTCGCCGGCGCGTACCTCGAGCACCCTGTCCCGCTCGAGCACGAGCACCCAGGGCCCGTCGAGGGCGCCGGTCGCACCGGTGGTCGCGCCGGACATCGGCAGCAGGCGGCCCCGCCCGATGATCGCCCGGCGGCTCATCGTGGGTCGGGTGCCAGCCACGAGGTCTCGGCGCCAGAGGGTGCCGCGGCGAGGTCGACCAGGACGCCGTCGTGGACCAGTCGGAAGGCGGCCGCGATATCGGGTCCCGGCTCTCGGTCCTGTTCGAGCCGGTCGATGACGGCGCGCACTCGCTCGCGCGCCGTCGCCACCCCGAGCCCGGGCGCTGTGTCGGGCTGCAGGTCAAGGCGGAGGTCCAGGCCCTGGGTGGCGCAGATGAGCTCGATGGCCACGATGCGCTCGGTGTGCTCCAGCACGCGCATCGCGTTGCGCGCCGCGATCGAGCCCATGGAGACGTGATCCTCCTGGTTGGCCGAGGTCGGGATGGAGTCGGCCGAGGCCGGGTGCGCCAGGATCTTGGATTCCGAGGCCAGCGCAGCCGCCGTGTACTGCAGGATCATCAGTCCCGAGTCGAGACCCGACGACGCGCCCAGGAAGGCCGGCAGCCCGTCGTTGAGCCGCGGGTCCAGCAACAGTGCCACGCGTCGCTCACTGATGGCTCCGAGCTCGGCGATGGCCAGCTTGGCGTAGTCGAGCGCGAGCGCGACGGGCTCGCCGTGGAAGTTGCCGCCGCTGATGACGAGACCACGGCCGGTGGCCAGCGCGTCCGCAGGCACATTGCCACCCTCAGGGAACACGAGCGGGTTGTCGGTCGCCGAGTTGAGCTCGATGTCCAGCACCCGTCGCAGGTTGTCAAGCGCATCGCGCGCGGCGCCATGCACCTGCGGCGCACAACGGAGCGAGTACGGATCCTGCACGCGATGGTCGTCACCGTGGTGTGCGGTCTGGATGGTCGACCCACGCAACAGCCAGCGCAGCTCCGCCGCGGTCCGCACCTGCCCTGGATGCGGACGCGTGTGCTGGAGGGCGGCCGAGTAGGCCACGTCGGTGCCACGCAGCGCCTCCACGGAGATCGCGGCCGCAACGCTCGCGGTCCGCGCCAGGCGGTCGGCGCCGGCCAGCACCAGCGCCCCGATGGCGGCCATCATCTGTGTCCCGTTGAGCAGCGCCAGCCCCTCCTTGGGTTCCAGCACCAGCGGCTCCAGCCCTGCGCTCGCGAGCGCCTGGCTCGCGGGCATGACCGTGCCCTCGACCTCGACCTGGCCGTGGCCGATGACCGGCAGCGCCAGGTGGGCGAGGGGAGCGAGGTCACCGGAGGCGCCGACGCTGCCCTGCGAGGGCACGACCGGGTGGATGCGCAGCCGCAGCAGCTCCAGCAGTCGTTCGATGAGCTCCGGCCGACAGCCGGAGTGCCCCAGGGCCAGCGTGTTCGCGCGCAGCAGCAGCATCGCGCGCACCACGGGGGTGGGCAGCGGCTCACCCACGCCCGCAGCGTGGCTCAGCAGCAGCCGTTCCTGCAGCTCGCGTGCCCGCTCGGGAGGCACGAAGGTCGTAGCCAACGCGCCGAACCCCGTGGTCACGCCGTAGACGACCTCGCCGCTGGCGACCAGCCGCTCGATGACCGCGCGCGCCTCGGACACCCGCACGCGAGCATCACCGTCGAGCACCGCATCACGCTCGCCCCGCGCGACCGACTCGACGTCGGGGACGGAGAGCTCGGCGCCGTTGAGCACGACGGGGGAGGCGACCATCATCGGTCCAGCATGGGGATGGCCACGTCGCGCTCACGCGCGACCTCGACCGCCCGCGCGTAGCCCGCGTCAGCGTGTCGCACCACGCCCATGCCGGGGTCGGTGGTGAGCACGCGTTCCAGCTTCTGCGCCGCGAGGTCGGTGCCGTCCGCGACGACGACCATGCCTGCGTGCTGGCTGTAGCCGATGCCCACGCCGCCACCGTGGTGGATGCTGACCCAGCTGGCGCCCGCGGCGGTGTTCACGAGCGCGTTGAGCATGGGCCAGTCGGCGACCGCATCCGAGCCGTCCTTCATGGCCTCGGTCTCACGGTTGGGTGACGCCACCGAGCCAGAATCGAGGTGGTCGCGGCCGATGACGATGGGCGCGCTCACCGCACCCGAGCGCACGAGCTCGTTGAAGGCCAGTCCCGCCCGCTGCCGTTCGCCGTAGCCGAGCCAGCAGATGCGAGCGGGGAGGCCCTGGAAGGCGACGAGGTCCTGCGCCTTGCGGATCCAGCGGGCCAGGGCCTCGTCCTCGGGGAACAGCTCGAGGATGGCCTCGTCGGTGGCAGCGATATCAGCCGGATCGCCCGAGAGCGCGACCCAGCGGAACGGGCCCTTGCCCTCGCAGAAGAGGGGCCGGATGAAGGCCGGCACGAAGCCGGGGAAGTCGAAGGCGTCCTCGACGCCACCGGCCTCCGCCTGGGCGCGGATGTTGTTGCCGTAGTCGAAGGTGACCGAGCCGGCTGCCTGCAGCTCGAGCATGGCGCGCACGTGCGTCGCCATCGACTCGATCGAACGGCGGGTGTACTGGTCGGGGTCGGCCGCCCGAAGCTCCGCGGCGGCCTCGAGCGAGAGCCCGGCCGGGATGTAGCCGCTCAGCGCGTCGTGAGCCGAGGTCTGGTCGGTGACCGCGTCGAAGCGTTCTCCTCGCCGGACCAGCTCGGGCTCGATCTCGGCGGCGTTGCCGATGAGCCCGATCGAGAGGGGCGTGCCGACGGCCGCGGCCTCACGCGCCCAGCGGAGGGCCTCGTCGAGGTCGTCGGTGGAGCGGTCGAGGTAGCGCGTGTGTAGGCGTTTCTGCACGCGCGTGGGATCGACCTCGATGCAGAGGGCCACGCCGTCGTTCATGGTCACGGCCAGCGGCTGGGCGCCACCCATGCCGCCAAGGCCGGCCGTGAGCACGACCCGTCCGCGCAGGGTGCCGTCGAAGTGCTGTCGCGCCAGCTCGGCGAAGGTCTCGTAGGTGCCCTGCAGGATGCCCTGGCTACCGATGTAGATCCACGAGCCCGCAGTCATCTGCCCGTACATCATCAGGCCGGCTCGCTCGAGCTCGCGGAAGTGCTCCCAGGTGGCCCACTTGCCCACGAGGTTGCTGTTGGCGATGAGCACGCGCGGCGCCCACTCGTGGGTGCGAAACACGGCCACCGGCTTGCCCGAGGCGACCAGCAGCGTCTCGTCGTCGGCAAGGCGGCGCAGCTCACGCACGATGGCGTCGAAGGCCTCCCACGAGCGGGCCGCACGGCCGGTCCCGCCGTAGACCACGAGGTCGTCTGGCCGCTCGGCTACCTCTGGATCGAGGTTGTTCATGAGCATGCGCAAGACGGCTTCCTGCTGCCAACCGCGGCAGCTGAGCTCGGTGCCCCGAGGTGCCCGGACCGGTCGCGCGCCGCTCGGCGTCATGGCTGTGCCTCCTGTTGCAGACAGCGTATCGCGTCGCCCTCCCGTGGTCGTGTCGGATCGTCCGCTGCTTGCCATGGACCGCCCGTTTCGGTAGGGTCGTGCGCCACCGCACGGCCGACGTGGTCGCCCCACCCGCACGGAGAACCCCAACCGTGATGAACCGTTCCCGCCTTCTCGTCCCGTTGCTGGCCCTGGCACTCGCGACGTCCGTGTCACCGGTCGCCGCTCAGTCCGACGGCGAGTCCCGAACCATGGGCGATATCATCGCCGACGCGCTGGAGGATCTTGCGCGCGAGATCGGATCTGCGCAGGACGAGATCAGTGACCTCGCGGAGGGGATCGACCCCAGCGACCCCGAGGGCGAGATCGACCCCAGCGACCCCGAGGGCGAGATCGACCCCAGCGACCCCGAGGGCGAGATCGACCCCAGCGACCCCGAGGGCGAGATCGACCCCAGCGACCCCGACGGACCCGGCGAGATCGACCCTTCGCCCGACGAGCCGCCTGATGAGGGCGGATACTTCGAGCTCCAGCTGATCCCCGATCCGGTCCCCAGGGCTGGCCGCTGGACGGCGATCAACAAGGTCGGCACGGTCGCATGCACCGGTGCTGCGGGCGGCAGGAACGGCGCCGTCGTCCAGAAGATCCCCAAGACGACCGAGACTGGACGCATCGGGGTGCGCGATGAGGGCCGAACCCTCATCGGGAGACGTCTGGCCCAAGGCCAGACGGCACCGCTCATCCTGACGTGGGACCCACAGACCGAGCGCTTCAAGGGTTCGGTCACCGCCGCCGCGCCCGGTGGCCGCACGAAGATCAGGTTCGACTTCCGGATCGTGAGTGCGAACCGACTCGAGGGCGAACTCATCGCCAACGTTCGAGTCGATGCCGGCGGTGTGAAGGCGAAGTGCACGGTGGGACGCGCTGTCACCTTGAAGCGGTCGGGCGGCAACTAGGATCGAGCGGGGTGCGCGCCGCGCACGATGCACAAGGTCGTCAGATTTGCGATAATCCGGTGTAGCCGGTCGACGAGCGCCCGCGCCAGACATAGACCATGCGGCGGCTCGCCGTGTTAGCGCGTGCCGCGTAGAGGCCTATCCTGAGACTCTGTGCTATGCTGCCGCGCGTTAACAGATAGGTATATGGATAGGCTGGAGGACCAGTTGCCGCTTACGCGGGACACGAAGGCAAGCGTCGTTGCCGATTACGCCACCAAGGAAGGTGACACCGGCTCGCCGGAAGTCCAGATCGCGCTCCTGACGGAGCGGATCGGTGGGCTGACCGAGCATCTCCGACGCTACCCCAAGGATCACCACTCGCGCCGCGGCTTGCTCAAGCTCGTTGGCACGCGACGCCGCCTGCTTGCGTATCTCATGCGCAAGGACGCTGCCCGGTATCAGTCCGTCATCGAACGGCTCGGCCTGCGCCGCTAAGGCGACACGGTCCTGGCGGGCGCGGCCCGCACGCTACCTGCACATCGCATACGCCGGATGACCTCGGGTGAGGTCAGCGTAATCACATCCCAACGCGCCCCGGTCCGTCGGTCGTCCCCGTTGGAGGACAGATGACGGTAACCACACTCACCACCGAATTCGGCGGTCGCCCGCTCACCATCGAGACTGGCCGGATGGCCTTGCTCGCTGGTGGCTCCGTGACCGTGCGCTACGGCGACACGATGCTGCTGGGCACGGCCAATCGGGCTGACCCCCGACCCGGTCTCGACTTCTTCCCGCTCACCATCGACTTCGAGGAGCGGATGTATGCGGCAGGCAAGATCCCCGGCGGCTTCATCAAGCGCGAGGCGCGACCTTCCGAGGCCGCGATCCTGGCCTGCCGCCTGACTGACCGTCCCATCCGCCCGCTCTTCCCCAAGGGCTACAAGGATGACGTCCAGTGCGTGCTCACGGTGCTCTCGACGGACCAGGAGAACAACCCTGACGTCATCGGCACCATCGCAGCGTCGGCTGCCCTGACCATCAGCGAGATCCCCTTCGGGGGCCCCATCGGCGCGGTCCGCATCGGCCGCATCGACGGCGAGTTCGTGGTCAATCCGCTGGCCAGCCAGATGGAGGAGTCCGAGCTCGATCTCATCGTCGCCGGCACCGCTGACGCGATCATGATGGTCGAGGCCGGGGCCAAGATCCTGCCCGAGGACGTGATGGCTGACGCGATCATGTTCGGCCACGAAAGCCTCAAGCCGGTGATCGAGCTGCAGGAGCAGCTGCGTGAGCTGGTGGGCAAGGCCAAGCAGATCCCGTACATCGAGCCGTCCGTCGACTCCGTCGTCGACTTCGTGGACGCGGTCGACGCCGGCGAGTCCTTCGTCGTCTTCGACACCGAGACCACGAGCAAGGACGCCCGGACCGGTGAGCTCGTCGAGATCGGCGCCGTTCGCCTCTCCGGCGGCAAGGTCACCGACACCTTCGAGACGCTCGTCAAGCCCACCCGGGGCATCGTCGGCAACCAGATCCACGGCATCACCAACGACGACGTCGAAGGCGCGCCCAGCCCGGCTGACGCGGCCGCACAGCTGCTCGACTTCGCGGGCGACGACATCCTCGTCGGCCACAACGTCGGCTTCGACATCAGCTTCATCGAGGCCGCTCTCGCCGACGGCACTCGCATCGAGCCGGGCACGTATCTCGACACGCTCGTGATCGCCCGTGCCGGCTACCCCGATCTCGACGCCCACAAGCTCGGCGATCTGGTCGAGTTCTTCGGGCTCGAGGTCGACCCCAGGCACCGCGCCCTGGCTGACGCCGAGGCCACCGCCGCCCTGCTGCAGGGCATGGCGGAGGACATCCCCGTGCGCGTCAACGCCTTCAAGTCGGCTGTCGCTGACTCGATCCGCATGCGCAAGGGCGGCGACAACAACGACGTCGCGGACGCCGCCTTCGAGGCTGCGCTCGTGGCTTCGGGCCTGTCCAAGAGCTTCACGACCCTGCTGCACAAGAAGACCGTGCGCGAGGTCACGCTGGCCGAAGGCATCCGCATCGACGGTCGCGACGTCGACACCATCCGTCCGATCTCGGTCGAGGTCGGCCTGCTGCCGCGCGCGCACGGCTCCGGCCTCTTCACCCGCGGTGAGACGCAGGCGCTCACGGTGGCCACGCTTGGTCCCTCGAGCGACGTGCAGCGCATCGACACCATCAGCCCCGATGAGTCCAAGCGCTATCTCCACCACTACAACATGCCGCCCGTACAGCACCGGCGAGAACAAGTTCATGCGCGGCCCCGGCCGTCGTGAGATCGGCCACGGAGCGCTCGCCGAGCGTGCGCTCGTGCCCGGTCCTGCCGGACCAGGCGGACTTCCCCTACGTCATCCGCCTCGTGAGCGAGTGCGTCACCTCCAACGGCTCCACGTCGATGGCCTCCACCTGTGGCTCGACGCTGGCGCTGATGGACGCGGGCGTGCCCATCAAGGCGCCTGTCGCCGGTGCGGCCATGGGCCTCATCACCGACGGCGAGGACTTCGTGGTCCTGACCGACATCCTCGGCAAGGAGGACTTCTTCGGTGACATGGACTTCAAGGTCACCGGCACCGAAGACGGCGTGACGGCCCTGCAGATGGACATCAAGGTCAAGGGCATCAACGAGGACATCATCCGCCAGGGCCTGCAGAAGGCCTACACGGCGCGCATGACCATCCTGGGCAAGATGACCGAGGTCATCAGCGGTGCCCGTGAGGATGTCAGCGACTTCGCGCCGCGTATCACCACCATCAAGATCAACCCCGAGAAGATCCGCGACATCATCGGCAAGGGTGGCGCGACGATCCGCAAGATCCAGGAAGAGACCGGGACCGAGATCAACGTCGAGGACGACGGCAGCGTGGAGATCGCTGCGGTCGACCAGACCAAGGCGGCCAAGGCCATCGAGTGGATCGAGTCGATCACCAAGGAGGTCGAGGTCGGCGGGCTCTACCTGGGCAAGGTCACCCGCATCATGGGCTTCGGCGCCTTCGTCGAGATCCTGCCGGGCAAGGAAGGCCTCGTGCGCATCGGCGAGCTGGCTGACTACCATGTCCCGACCGTGGAGGACGTGGTCCAGGTCGGTGACGAGATCATGGTCGTGGTCATCGAGATCGACCGCCAGGGTCGCGTCAACCTCAGCCGCAAGGCCGCCATGCAGCGGCACCAGGCCAAGAGCGAAGAGGTCGAGGCCTAGCGCCTCGCTCAGTCGGCGGGGTCGGGCTTCTTGAGCGCGGCCTCGTAGACCTCCCGGGTGGCCTCCGCCACCCGGCCCCAATCGAACCGGGAGAGGTCGGCGCCGTTGTGGCGTCCCATGGCCTCCAGATCAGCGTCCATCGCGACCCGCAGCGCGCCCTCGAGGCCCTGCGGGTCGTCTGCGTCGTAGAGGATCCCGCCCTCTTCGTCAAGCACGTCGGTGACGCAGCCCCGGCGCGGCGCGATGACGGCGCGCTGGAACGACATCGCCAGCAGCACCGAGCCGGAGGTGAAGATCTCGAGGAAGGGCGCGGCGACCACATCAGCAGCGCGCAGGTAGAGCTGCAGGTCTTCGTCGGGCACGAAGCCGAGCGAGAGGTGGATGCGCTCGTCGCCCTTGGCCGCCGCCGTGAGGCGCGCGGCGTAGGCACCATCGACGGCTTGGCCGGCGATGACCAGGCGGGCGTTGGGCTCGTCCAGCTCGGTGAAGGCCTCGTACAGCTCCCAGACACCCTTGTAGGAGCGGACCCAGCCCACGAACGAGATCACGGTGGCCTCGTCCGGCAGGCCCAGGCGAGCTCGGGCCTCATCGCGCGTGACCTCATCTGGGTAGGCGCCCTGGTAGTGGCCGTGAGGGATGATGGCGACCTTGTCTCGGTCGGTCTCGTCGACCCCGAGCGTCTGCATCAGAGCATCGGCGGCCGCGCTGCAGTGGACGATGACCGCGTCGCTCAGCTCGAACAGCGAACGCATGAAGGCCAGCTCGTTGGGGTCCTCGCGTCGGTCGTGTCGGAAGAGGTCATGGGCCGTCCACACGAGGCCCACGCCCGCGCGCTTGGCCAGGCGCAGCTCCACCAGCGTGCGCTGCGACTTGACCCGACTGACCCTGCTGCTGCCGCCAGCGATGTAGGGCTCCGTCCAGTGGATGTGGATGACGTCGGGTCGCCCGTGGCGGCGCAGGGCCTCCACGACGGGTAGCATCCGGCGCGATCCGGTGGGGTCGGCACTGACGGTCACGTCCCGCTCCTGGAGGCCCTTGGTGAGCGCCCGCTGATACGCGTTGGCGGCGGAATAGTCGGGCAGGAACAGGACCTTCACGAGGGCTTCAGGCTCCGATCTCGTCGTAGACGCGGAGCAGCTCCTTGGCCTGGTGCTGCCACGCATAGCGAGTGCGGGCGGCCTCCAGGCAGCGCATGCGCAGCGAGATCCGCTCCTCCTCGGGCGCATCGATGATGTCACGGATGGCTCGGGCCACGTCGGCCGGATCGGCCGGATCGCAGAGCACGCCGCAGCCGGTCTCCCTGACGATGGGCGAGATGCCCGGCAGGTTGCTGGCGACCACCGGCACGCCCACACCGATGGCGTCGTAGAGCTTGGTGGGCGTGTTGAAGCGGTGGTTGAGGGTATCGGGCTGGACGGGCATGGCTGACACGTCCGCGCCTCGCGTCCACGCCGGGATCTCGGCGGGCGGCACCGAGCCGGCGAAGTGGATGCGGTCGGCGTGGGGCAGGGCAGCGGCGATGGTGCGATAGCGCTCGTAGTCAGGGCCGAAGCCGGCCACCACGAGATCCGCGTCATCCACCAGCGAGATGGCCTCGAACAGCTGCCGCAGCCCGCGTCCGCTCATGACCTGGCCGATATAGAGCACGATCCGTCGGTCGGCAGGCAGGCCGAACAGCTCGTGGAAGCGGTCGCTGCGCACGACGTCGTCGGGCGTGACCGCAGCCTCCAGGTCATCGACGAGGGCGGCGTTGCGTACGACGGCATCGACCGGCCGGCCAAGCACGCGGGCCAGGATCTTGGCGTAGGGATCCGAGACCGTGACCACCGCGTCCGCGGCACGGGCCAGGCGCTTCTCATGGCGGCGCAGCAGCTGCTTCCACGGTCCTGGCAGGCGCGCCATGCGGCCGGCCTCGCTATCGATGTCGTTGGCGTCATAGACCACGATGCCGCCGAAGTGCGAGCGGAGGGAGACCGCCAGCGAAAGCGTGATGACCGACTCGGCCTGCCACACGTCGAAGCCATCCACCTGCTCGGCGATGACCTTGGACCAGGCGCGCGACATGCGCAGGTAGCGCACGGCCTGGCTGGCTCGTCCGACGGTGTCGCGCAGGCGTCGTCGCAGGCCGCCCGTGCGGCCGTGAGGGTCGTCACCGGTCTCGGGCAAGCTGGGTGCCGGCAGCCACGAGAGCGGCTGCGGCTGGCGGATGCGCGTGACCGTGTGGTGGCCGAGCCGCTCGGTCGTGGCCAGGCCTGGACTCCAGCGGGCGATGACCGTCACGTGGTAGCCGGCCTGGCCCAGCGACTCAGCTGTCTTCCACGCTCGAGCGTCTGCGACGTAGGTGTTGTTGATGAGGACGGCCACGCGCACGGGCGCGTGGCGGGCCCCGCCCTGCTGAGTGGACCCGGGCGTGGTGGCGGTCACCGCAGCGGCACCGGACAGTCGCGAATCACCATTCCACGGTAGCGTAAGGAGCGCAGAGGGAGCGTAGTAGACGCGTTATCATCGTCGCGTGCCCTCGATGGAAGATCCACAGGAATAAGAGCATGCCCATCGAGTCCCCCCATCGGCCCCTCACCGTCGCCGTCGTCGGCGCGACCGGTTTGGTGGGGCGAACCATGATCGAGATCCTCGCCGAGCGTGACTTCCCGGTCAGCGAGCTGCGTCCGCTGGCCTCGCGCGCGGACGGCCGTACCGTGGAGTTCGGCGGCCGCACGTGGCCCGTGCGGGTCACCACCCCGGACGCGTTCGAAGGCGTGGACATCGCCATCTTCTCAGCCGGTGGTGGGACTTCCAAGGTCTTCGCCCCCGAAGCTGCTGCGCGTGGCGCCGTGGTCGTGGACAACAGCAGCCAATGGCGCATGGAACCGGGCGTGCCGCTCGTGGTCGCCGGCGTCAACGACGAGGATGCCGCCGCGCACGAGGGCATCATCGCCAATCCCAACTGCTCGACGATGCAGCTGATGCCCCTGTTCAAGGCCCTGCGCGATAGCGCCGGCATGAAGCGAGTGATCGTGGATACGTACCAGGCCGTCAGCGGTAGCGGCCACAAGGCCGTGGTGGAGCTGGAGGACCAGGTGCGGGCGTACGCCGCGGGCGAGGAGCTGGAAGCGTCGGTCTATCCCTATCCCATCGCCTTCAATGTGCTGCCGCACATCGACGTGTTCCTCGAGAACGGCTACACCAAGGAGGAGTGGAAGGTCACCACCGAGACCCGCAAGATCCTCCACCTGCCCGATCTGCCCGTCTCCTGTACCGCGGTGCGGGTGCCGGTCGTGACCTCGCACTCGGAGGCCGTCCACGTCGAGCTCGAGGGCTCCATGTCGCCGGATGAGGCGCGCGAGCTGTTCGCCGATGTGCCCGGCGTCATCGTGCGCGACGATCCCGCCCACAACGTCTACCCGCTGCCGACCGACGGTGCCGGTCGGGATGAGGTCTTCGTGGGCCGCATCCGCGCCGACCTCTCGCTGCCGCCGGGCAAGGGCCTGGCCTTCTGGGTGGTCTCGGACAACCTGCGCAAGGGCGCGGCCACCAACGCCGTCGAGATCGCCGAGGTCGTAGCCCGCAACGGCTGGCTGCGGAAGGCTTCGGAGCGCGCCGCCGGAGTGGCGTGACGAGCGAGGAGCGCGCTGCCGCACTCGAGGCCATCGCGGAGGAGGTCCGCGTCTGTACGCGCTGCCGCCTCGCCGAGGGGCGCACCAGGGCCGTGCCAGGGGAGGGCAGCCCGGACACCGAAGTGGTCTTCGTGGGTGAAGGTCCGGGCCAGAACGAGGATCGTCAGGGCCGGCCCTTCGTGGGTGCTGCCGGGACGCTCCTGCAGGAGCTGCTGGGCATGATCGGCTGGGCTCGCGAGGACGTCTTCATCACCAACGTGGTCAAGTGCCGTCCACCCAACAATCGTGATCCCGAGCCCGACGAGATGGCTGCCTGCGAGCCGTACCTGCGGCGTCAGCTGGAGGTGCTGGACCCGGCCCTGCTGGTGACGCTCGGGCGCTTCAGCCTGCAGACCTTCATGCCGGGTGATCGCATCAGCCGGGTCCATGGCACGGCCCGCCCCATCGACCCCGCCACGGGGGCTCGCGCGGCCACCGGCTACGCCCTCTATCACCCGGCCGCAGCCCTGCGCCAGGGATCCCTCAAGGAGACGATGCAGCGCGACATGGCAGCCGTGCCCGAGGTGCTCATCCGCGCACGCGCCGCTCGCGCCGCCGAGTCCGCCACCGACCTGCCGATGTCCACCGATATGCCAGCCACGACCGACCCAGCCCAAGCGGACGCCCCACGGGCGCCTGAACAGCCGAAGGATGTACCCATGACCGACGCAGACGACCAGTACGGACTCTTCTGATGGCAGTGAAACGCGCGCCCACGTCAAGCCCCGAGATCCTGCGCGTCACCCCGCTCGGCGGCATCGGCGAGATCGGCAAGAACATGACCGTGTTCGAGTTCGCCGACGAGATCATCGTCGTCGACTGCGGATTGGCCTTCCCCGACGAGGAGATGTACGGGATCGACATCGTCATCCCCGACATCTCCTACCTGCGAAGCAAGCGCGAGAAGGTCAGGGCGTTCGTCATCACCCACGCCCACGAGGACCATGTGGGCGCGCTGCCGTACGTCCTGCCCGAGTTCCCGGGTGTGCCCGTCTACGCTTCCACCCTCGCTCGTGGCCTGCTCGGCAACAAGATCAAGGAGCACAAGCTCCGCAACAACCCGCTCAAGGCGCTCGACCCTGGCGAGACCGTCGAGCTGGGCCACTTCGACGTCTCGGCCTTCCGTGTCGGGCACTCCATCCCCGATGCCATGGGCCTGCGGATCCGCACCCCGTTCGGCGACATCATCCACACCGGCGACTTCAAGTTCGACCAGACTCCGGTCGACGGCAAGCCGGTCGACTTCCAGGCCATCGCCCGCTTCGGCGAAGAGGGCGTGCTCTGCCTGATGTCCGACTCGACGCGAGCCGAGGTGCCCGGCTGGACGCCCTCGGAGAGCACGGTGCGAGAGGCCTTCCACGACATCATGGAGGGGCTCGAGGGTCGCGTGATCGTGGCCACGTTCGCTTCCAACATCGCACGCGTCCAGCAGGTCTTCGACGCGTCCGAGACCTTCGGGCGCCAGGTCGCGGTCATCGGACGATCCATGGAGCAGAACACCCGCATCGCGGCAGACCTTGGCTACCTGCGGCCACCGAACACCGGCCTCGTCAACAAGGGCAAGATCCGGGACATCGCCGACGACAAGCTGACCATCATGACCACGGGCTCGCAGGGCGAGCCGATGGCCGGCCTGGCCCGCATGGCCAACCGTGACCACCGCTTCGTCGAGATCACGCCCGGGGACACCGTCATCGTCAGCGCCAGCCCCATCCCCGGCAACGAGGAGGGCGTGGCCCGCACGGTCGACAACCTCTTCAAGGCCGGCGCGAACGTCTACTACTACGCCATCAAGCGGGCGCATGTCTCCGGCCACGCCAGCCAGGAAGAGCTGAAGCTGATGCTCAACCTGACCCGACCCAAGTTCATCATCCCGGTCCATGGCGAGTTCCGGATGCTGGTCCAGCACGGCCGGCTGGCAGCAGAGGTGGGCGTCGACCCCGAGAACATCCTCATCCTCGAGAACGGCCAGCCCATCGAGTTCCTCGCAGATGGCTCGGCGCGTCGTGGCGAGCGGGTGGAAGCCGGCCAGGTCTACGTCGACGGCGTCTCGGTCGGTGAGGTCGGAGACATCGTCCTGCGTGACCGTCGGGCCCTGGCCAAGGACGGCATGTTCCTGGTCGTAGTCACCGTCGACAAGCAGCACGGCACGCTGGTGGGCGCGCCTGAGGTCGTGACCCGCGGGTTCGTCTCCAAGGCTGATGAGAAGCTGGTGGCCGGCGCCGCGGCCCGCATCGCTGCGTCCATCGAGCGACCCGGCGAGCACTTCTCCGAGCCTGGACTGCTCAAGGCCCAGATCAAGGATGGCCTCTCCAACTACCTCTATGAGCAGACCCGCCGCCGTCCGCTCGTCTTCCCGGTGATCGTGGAGGTCTAGAGCGGATGGCCCAACGCAAGAAGAGCACGCGCAGTTCCGGCCGCTCGCGGTCGTCGAAGAGCCAGACGCCTCGCGTCGACCCTTCGACGCTGCGGTCGATCGCCGCGGTCGTGCTCATCGTTGCCGGCGCCATCACCCTCATCGCGTTGCTGCTGCCTGGTGGCGGCATCCTCAACGGCTACGTCGACGGCTTCCTGCGGCCGCTCTTCGGCCAGGGCGCGTGGCTCCTGGGCATCCTGCTCATCGTCGCTGGCGTGCTCGTGGAACGCGCGCCCAGCGTCGATTACAGCTGGCTCACGGTGGCCCTCGGGGGACTCATCGTCTTCATCGGCGGCCAGGGGCTCATCCACCTCTTCAGTGGCAAGGGCGACAGCCAATCCGACCTCGAGCAGGGCGGAGGCGCCGTGGGCCAGGCCTTGTCATCGGTGCTTTCCGACCTCGTCAGCCCGGTCGGGGCCTTCGTCATCCTGGTGGGGATCGTGCTGGTCGGCATCCTGCTGCTCTTCAACATCACGCTCGTGGCCTTCGTGACGCCCTTCGTCAACGGCGCCCGCGCGGCCTGGCGGATGGCCACCGAGGGCGTCGCGAGCACCCAGGAAGCCGTGCGTGAGCGGCGTGATGCGCGGGCCCAGCAGGCCACGGCGCTGCCGGTGGCGCGGGCGACCAGCCGCAGCCCTCGCAGCCTGGTCGATGAGCCAGCGCCAGCGCTGCCGACACCCACACCCAGCCCGGCGCCCGTGAGCCTGACGGTCTGGACCGGCGGCGACAGGAAGCGTGCGGCCGGCGAGGGCTCGGCCGTGCCTGCAGCTACCAGCGGCACCGCCGTCGCTGCCGGTGGTGCGGTGGCCGCCGTGGCTGCTGGTGCTGCCGTGGTGGATGCGGCCAGCGGTGATGCCGAGGCGTCCGTCGAGAAGCCTGCCCTGCGGGACTACCAGACCGAGAAGGATACGTCGCATCCCGACGCTGCCGAGGTGGCGCGCCTGCGCATCCACCAGAAGGAGTGGAAGCTGCCGGCGGTGACGCTCCTTGACCCCGCCACCGAGACCGCCGACGTGGAGCGCCACGACCACGAGCAGAACGTGCGCATCATCGAGGAGAAGCTGCGTTCGTTCTCCATCCCGGCCACGGTCGTAGGCACCAATACCGGCCCGGTCGTGACGCAGTACGAGGTTCGCCCCGACGCACGCATCAAGCTCAGCCGCATCGAAGGCCTCGCCGACGACCTGGCCATGGCCCTGGCTGCTCGCAGCATCCGGATCGAGGCGCCCATCCCCGGTCGCGACGTGGTCGGCATCGAGATCCCCAACCATGCCTCGGAGATGGTCGGCTTCCGCTCCGTGTTCGAGGACGCCGACATGTCCGAGGCCAAGAGCGACCTGCTCTTCGCGCTCGGCCGCGACGTCTCGGGCAAGCCCTATGCGGTGGACCTCGGGCGGATGCCGCACCTGCTCATCGCCGGCGCCACCGGCTCGGGCAAGTCAGTCTGCGTCAACTCCATCGTCACCAGCATCCTCATGCGCGCCCGGCCCACCGAGGTGCGCTTCGTGCTGGTCGACCTCAAGCGTGTCGAGCTTGCGCCCTACGGACGCATCCCGCACCTGCTCACGGACGTGATCATGGAAGCGCACGAGGCACGCGCGGCCCTGGCCTGGGCGGTCGGGGAGATGGAGGAGCGCTACAAGAAGCTGGCCAAGTCGACGACTCGCAACATCGCGGCCTACAACGCCGATCCGGAGCTCGACCCGATCGACCGCATGCCCTACATCGTGCTCATGATCGACGAGCTGGCCGACCTCATGATCCAGGAGGGTCGCAAGGTCGAGGAACCCATCGTCAAGCTGGCGCAGAAGGCGCGCGCCGTGGGCATCCATCTGGTGCTGGCCACGCAGCGGCCCAGCGTCAACGTCGTGACCGGCCTCATCAAGGCCAATGTCCCCAGTCGCATCGCCTTCGCCATGGCTTCCATGATCGACAGCCGCACCGTGCTCGACCAGCCTGGGGCGGAGGACCTCATCGGGCGCGGCGACATGCTCTACCAGCCGGCCGACCTGCCGCGCCCCGTGCGCATCCAGGGCGTGTTCGTGTCCGATGCAGAGGTCAAGGCCGTGGCCGACTTCTGGCGAGAGCAGGAGCCGGAGCCGCCCTACGACCCGGAGGTGCTCTCAGGCACCGGCGACGGCGACGACGGCGAGGGCGGTGAGTTCGCCTGGCTGGCCAGGCTCTCTGACGATGAGCTCACGCCCCGCGCCGCGGAGCTGGTGCAGCTGACCGGCAAGGCCAGCACCTCCATGATGCAGACCAAGCTCAAGGTCGGCTTCAACCGTGCCAGCCGCATCATGGAGGAGCTCGAGCAGGTGGGCATCGTGGGGCCACAGGATCCACGCAACCCCGCCGTCCCTCGCGCCGTCTACGGGCCGGAGAACTGGCTCAAGGGACCTGACGACGCAGACGGCCCCTGATGCCGGAAACTTCACCCAAGTAGACGCTCGCGATGCGCGCGCAGCGGGTAGACTTGTCTGAACGTGACGGCTGCCGTGGTCGTGACGAAGGTCTCGACTGTCGTGGTCGTGACCCATGCCGTGATATGAGTGAGGGCTCCATCGCCGGATGACCGCGCGCCAAGACGCACGCGTCGGGACTCGAGCGACGAGCAGGGACACGTGGTCGTTCGAGACCCAGCGTGCCCCCGATGTCGGTGAGATCCTGCAGACCGCCCGCGAACGAAAGGGCGTCGATCTCTCTCGCGCCGAGCGCGAGACGAAGATTCGCGCTCGTCATCTCATGGCGCTCGAATCCGGTGACATCGCTGACCTGCCGGCACCCGTCTACGCCAAAGGCTTCCTGCGCAACTACTCCACCTACCTCGGGCTCGACGCAGACGAGATGCTCGCCCGTTGGCGCAAGGAGACCGACCAGCCGCGCCGTGCGGACACGCCTACGGTCAAGCCGCCGCCCCAGCCCATCACCGCTCCCAGCCGCGGCTTCAAGCTGACCAGCAGTCTCGTCGTGGCCCTCGTCCTGGCGGCCATCGTCTTCGCCTTCGTCGGGTACGTCGGCCTCCAGCTCGTGCGCTTCACCCAGAACCCCGAGATCACCCTCAGCGGTCCGGCCATCCGCCAGCTCCAGCCTGGTGACGACTTCGTCACCTTGCGCGGCGGGGGCACGCCCAATGCGGCCATCACCGCCACCACCGCCGACACCGGCGACGCTGGCCAGGCCTTGCGCACCGGCACCGCGGACGCCAGCGGCGCGTGGATGCTCAGCCTGCCCGTGAACAAGGGTGAGAACCACTTCACGATCATGGGCCGGGACCCGGAGACCGCTCGTGACTCCTCCCCGCTGCAGGTCATCGTGAGCGTGCCGGTGGACGACACTTCGCTGCCCACCGGCGACCTCGGTCCGGAGCTGCCTGAGGGCGTCGATGACACCAACATCACTGGCATCCCCTCGGCGGAGCTCATCGTGACCGAGCCCGTGAAGGGCCTCACGACGAAGGACGGCAAGGTCAAGGTCGTCGGTACCAGCGATGCCGAGACCGTGCGCGTCAGCTTCGAGTGGCGGGGCCCGGTCGACCAAGCCAAGACGCCACCCAAGTTCGCGGACCTGCCGGTCAAGGACGGTGTCTTCCGCGGCACCTTCCAGCTGCCGAAGGGCCGCTGGATCACCTACGTCGCCGCCTCGATCGATGGTGGCTATCCGGCGGTGTCGGAGATCAACGTGCGCTCCCTCAATGACAAGATGGCCGTGCGCGTCGAAGCCATCGACGGCAAGACGCGAGTGCGACTGACCAAGCCCAACGGCGACGTCATCGCCGAGAAGATCCTGCTGCAGGATGGTCAGAGCAAGGTCTTCCGCGTGGACCCGGACGTCATCCTGCGGGTGGGCAACGCCAAGGCCGCCAACGTTACCGTCGACGGCCAGAGCTACGGCGTCATGGGCAGCGCTGCGGTTCCCGTGGAGTGGCGCATCGAGCAGGGCCGGCAGCCCAGGAAGCTCGACTGAGCGACGGTGCCGGGGTGGACCTCGCATCGCTGGCCGCGCGCCTCCAGGGGCTCGCACTCGAGCGCGGCTTCAGTGTGGGCACAGCGGAGTCCTGCACCGGCGGCCTCGTCGGCCATCGCCTGACCGCCATCCCCGGCTCCAGCGCCTACTACCTCGGTGGTGTCGTGAGCTACAGCGACGCCCTCAAGGTCGACCTGCTGGGCGTGCCCGCCGAGACCATCGATCATCACGGCGCAGTCTCCGCGCAGGTAGCCGTGGCCATGGCTGACGGCGCCCGGGCCCGCCTCGGCTGCGACTACGCGGTCGCGGTCACTGGCGTAGCCGGGCCCGACGGTGGGACCGCAGCCAAGCCGGTGGGCCTGACCTACGTGGCTGCTGCAGGTCCCCTCGGCCACAGGGTCGAACGCCACGTCTGGGATGGGGATCGAGCGGCCAACAAGGAAGAGAGTGCGGCCGCGGCCATCGAGCTGCTGTTGGCACTCGTCACGGAAGAGGGCAGGTGATCCGAGGAGCGGCCGACGTGGCCCGCGGCCTGGCGCCTGCGCGTGCGGCTCGCCCGATCGCGCCCGGTGAGCGGATCCATGTCATCGGGATCGCCGGCGCCGGTGCCTCCGCGGCTGCGTTGTTGGCGCATGCGGCCGGCGGGGATCCCGACGGCTGTGACCCAGGCGTGCCCACGCAGTACACGGCGGCGCTCGAGGCTCGTGGCATCAGGCTCGCGAGCGCGCATGATGCGGCGCACGTGAGCGAGGCACGGCCGGCGCGGCTGGCCGTGACCAAGGCCCTGACCTCGGTCCAGCCTGACCATCCCGAGCTCCTTGCCGCGCGCGCCGCCGGGATACCCATCGAGGCGTGGCAGCAGACCGTGGCCGACGCCGCCGCCGTCCACGGCGGGGCCATGGTGGCCGTGGCCGGGACCCACGGCAAGTCGACCTCAGCGGGCTGGCTCGTCCACCTCCTCGTGGCGGCCGGAGAAGACCCGGGCGCGTTCGTGGGGGCCTTGCTGCCGGCGTCGCTCACCGGCGGGATCCCCGCCACCGCGCGCTGGGGGAGGGGGGCCGCCTTCGTCGTCGAGGCCGACGAGTACGCCGGCAACTTCGACGCCTATCGTCCGTCCCTGGCGCTGGTGCTCAACGCCGAGTGGGACCACCCCGATGTGTTCGAGGACCGCCGCGCCGTGGTCGATGCGTTCGAGCGCTGGCTGCGGGCACCCGGTGAGGCCGAGCGGCGGGCGATCGTCAACATCGGTGACGCCGGCGGCGCGGAGCTGGCTGCGCGTTTGTCCGACTGGGGCGACCGCCTTCTCACGGTCGCGCCGGCCGACGAGGTCGAGGCCAACGTGCGCTACCGCCTCAGCGGATCCCTGCTCTGGCTCAGCGGCTTGCCTGGTCCCGATACGCAGGTGGCTGCGCCGCTGCAGCTGGCCGGAGCCCACAACGCTGCCAACGCCGCCTGTGTGGCTGCTGCTGCGGCCACGCTCGGCCTGGCGGGTCCCCGGATCGCGCATGGGCTGGCCACGTTCGAGGGGGTCGGCCGCCGCTTCGACGTCAAGGGCGAGCATGGCGGCGTGCTCGTCATCGATGACTACGGGCACCACCCCACGGCCATCAGGGCCACCATCGAGGCGGTCCGGAGCCGCTACCCCGGGCGCGTGTTGTGGGTCGCTCATGAGCCGCTCACGTTCCACCGCGCAGCGGCCATGCTCCAGGAGCTGGCGGCGGCGCTGGCGGAGGCGGACCATGCTGTCATCGCTGACATCTGGGCCGGCCGGGACCCCGACACCACGATCGCCAGTGCCGCCGAGCTGGCGCAGCAGGTCGCACTGCTGAGCGGTGAGGCCGTGGCGGCGCCAGGCAGCCCCGAGGCGACCGCTGAGTACCTCGCGACTCGTGTCCAGCCCGGCGAGATCGTGCTGACCATGGGCGGCGGACGTTCCTACGTCATCGCCGAGCGCCTCGTCTCGGCGCTCGAGTCGCCGAGCAGTGAGTAGAATGCCTGAGTGCCTACCAACCTGACGCCCGGTGACGGGCAAGACGTGTTCGCTCGCTTCAAGCGCGCATGGGAGGAGCGGGATCCCGACGCCATGCTGGAGCTGTTCAGCGACGACGCCGAGTATCGCCTCGACCCCTTCGCGGAGTCCCTGCGTGGCCTCGTGGCCATCCGCGCGCACTGGAACGGGGTGGTCGCCGCCCAGGACCACATCGAGTTCGACGCCGAGCGCGTGTGGGTCTCGGGCAGGACCATCCTCGGCAGCTGGCACGTGGCACTCACGGAGCGGGCCAGCGCCGATCGCGTGCGCATCCGCGGGTTCAGCACGCTGGAGATGGACGAGCACGGCCGGATCGCACGACTGCGCGAGTGGCCCGTCCGTCGCGTCGTCGGCATCGACAGCAGCTACCGACAGCGAGCCACCACCGAGGCAGGGGAGTAGACCGATGGCGAGCACCGTCTCCTTCGACATCGTCAGCGAGTTCGACCGTCAAGAGCTGGTCAACGCGCTTGATCAGGTCCGCCGCGAGGTGGCCACGCGCTATGACTTCAAGGGCGCCAAGGTCGACATCGCCATGACCGAGAAGGACGTCACCGTGGTGACCGATTCGGAGATGCGGTCGGCCGCGGTGCAGGACCTCGTCGGCTCCAAGGCCGTCCGACGCGGTCTGTCGTTGAAGGTCTTCGACTGGGGTGATGTGGAGCCAGCCGGCGGCATGACCTACAAGCAGGTGGCCAACCTGCGCCAGGGCCTGCCCGAAGACCTGGCCAAGAAGATCACCAAGCTCCTCCGCGACGACTTCCCCAAGGTCAAGAGTCAGATCCAGGGGGGTGCGGTGCGCGTCAGCGGCAAGTCCAAGGATGAGCTGCAGCGTGTCATCGCGCGTCTGAAGGAAGAGGAGGAGGGCTACCCCGTGGCCCTGCAGTTCAAGAACTACCGGTAGGCCAACATGATCGACACCCAGGGCCGGTTGTCCCGGCTCATCCTCGCCCTTCTCGCGATCCTCATCATCGCGTCCCTCATCTTCACCATGGTGTACTAGCTTGACCGACCCTCAGCAGGATCACCGCACCGAGCCGGACGCCGCGCCGAGCGAGCCCATCGAGGAGTCGCCCCCGCCCGCGCCGGAGCCCGCGCCCGCGCCGGAGCCCGCGCCGCCGCCCACGGCTGACGTCGCGCCCGCGCCGGAGCCCGCGCCCGCGCCGGAGCCCGCGCCGCCGCCCACGGCTGACGTCGCGCCCGCGCCGGAGCCCGCGCCGCCGCCCACGGCTGACGTCGCGCCCGCGCCGGAGCCCGCGCCGCCGCCCACGGCTGACGTCGCGCCCGCGCCGGAGCCCGCGCCGCCGCCTGAGCCCGAGCTCACGGCTGGCGTCGAGCCCTCGCCGCCGCCCACGGCTGACGTCGCGCCCGCGCCGGAGCCCGCGCCCACGGCAGCGCCTGAGCCGCCACCAGCAAGGACCGTGCGCCGCTCGGTGTCCCAGGAGATCGCACGCCAGCTGCATGCAGCTGGCGCTCGCTACTGCTTCACGGTGCCCGCGGAGCCGATCCTGACCATGCTCGATGACCTGGCTGCGGCCGGCATCCGGGTCGTGACCGCGCGCCACGAAGGTGGTGCCGCCTTCATGGCCGAGGCCCTCACCCAAGCGACAGACCGACCCCAGGTCGTAGCCGTCTCTCGCGCCGTCGGCGCTGCCAACGCCGCCGTCGGCATCCACACGGCGGCGCAGGACTCGGCGCCGATGGTGGCGCTTGCGGGTCAGGTCGCCCGCGACGTCGCTGGTCGCGAGGCGTTCCAGGAGGCAGACCTTGTGGACGGGATCGGATCACTCGCGCTGTGGGCGGGCCAGATCGACCAGGCTGCCGACGCGCCCAACGTCCTCGGCAAGGCCTGGCGACGGCTCACCACCGGCAGGCCCGGACCGGTCTTGCTCTCGGTGCCGTCGGATGTCCAGGCGGAGGAGATCGAGCTTCTCGACGAGGAGCCGCCCAAGTCGCCCGGCGCACGTGGCCCTGCGGCCGACCGCGCGGCTGTGAGTCGCGCCATGAAGATGCTGGCTGCCTCCGAGCGAGGCGTCATCGTGGCCGGCGCCGGCGTGTTGCGTGCGCGGGCCACCAAGCGTCTCGTGGCCCTCTCGGAGGCGCTGGCTGTCCCCGTGATCGCCGCCTGGCGGCGCCCCGACGTCTTCCCCAACGACCACGCCAACTATCTCGGCATGGCTGGTTCCTGGTCGGCCACGACGGTGCACCGACGCCTGGCTGATGCTGACGTGATCATGTTCGTGGGCACGCGGCTCTCCGAGATCACCACCGCCGGCTACGCGATTCCCGGCCCTGACACCCGCTGGATCCATGTCGACGTGCAACCTCGCCTTGCGCATGCTGGTCTCGAAGCACCCACGCTCGCGATCGCGGCAGATGCGTCCCGATTCCTCGATTCGGCCTGGTCCGATGTGCGCGGAGCTGCCCTCGATAACGAGATGCGAAGCCGACGCGAGGCGCGCACAGCAGCCGATCGTGAGGCCTACCGGGTGGCAAGTGACGTCGCTGCAGGCGAGTGGAGCGGGCCCGGCGTCCATCCGGGGCGGGTCCTCGCGATGCTGCGCGTGGCTCTGCCGGACAATGCCACCATCACGACCGATGCGGGTAACCTCTCCGGATTCGTCGCGCGCGGCTTCCGTTTCCGGCGAGCCGGCACCTTCCTCGGTGCGACCTCCGGCACCATGGGCTACGGCCTGCCGGCGGCCATCGCCGCCTCACTCATGGACCCCGATCGAATCGCCGTCGCGATCTGCGGTGACGGCGGGTTCGCGATGACCATGAACGAGCTCGAGACAGCCGTCCGTGAAGGTGCACACCCGATCGCGGTCGTCTTCGACAACGAGCGCTACGGCACCATCGCCGGTCAACAGCTCATGGACGGGCGTGCCACACGCTCCACCGATCTCGGCCCTATCGACTTCGCGGCCGTGGCTCGGGCGCACGGGGCACTGGGCTTCACGGTCGAGGATGATGCAGGCTTCGGGCCCGCCCTTCGCGAGGCCATCACCTCGCGCAAGGCCTCGGTCATCCACTTGAAGGTCGATCGAGCCTGGGTGTCGCCTGATGAGCACCCGCTCAGCGGTTCGTAGCCTCCCGGGCCAGGTTGTGCCTGCGGCCGTCGTTGCGCAAAGACACTCGCTCTCAGCCTGAACGGCGGATGTCGCGGCGCATGGCCAGGGCCCTGAAGCGAGCGCCTGATTCTGCGTCCTGTCCACCCTTGATGGCCTCGAAGCCGAGGTCCCGGTAGAAGCGGATGGCAGCACCGTTCTCGGCGTAGACCCACAGGATCGTCTCGTTCGCGTCCCAGTCGCGGCCCCAATCCTCGAGCGTTTCGATGAGCGTGCGGCCCACACCCAGGCGGCGCACGGTGGGGTCGACCCACATGCTGAAGAGGAGCAGCGTGGAAGGCCGGCGCTTGCGACCCTGGACGAGCCCGACCGGGCCATCCGTGGTCTCAGCGATCAGCCATGTGCGGTTGTCACCGTGGGAGGACTGGCGGGCGCTACGGTGCCACTCGGACTCCGGCCGGCCGCGGGCCTCCTCGAGCGGCTGCCCGAAGGCGTTCGGCGCATCAGCGATGCTGCGCAGGCGCAAGCCGCGCAGGATCATGCCGTCGTCGGGAGCGATACGGCGGATGCGGACGCTGGAGGTCGGTTCCACCGCTCCACGGTAGCGGAAGCGGGTCGAGGGTCTGCTACGGAGCCGGTGCCGACGCCAGCGCGCTCGTCACTCGCACCATCTTCGAGTTGCGCGCCGACGTGCCTACGAGGTAGAGCTCGTACCGGCGGAGCGGCGCGACCTCGAAGACGCCCGACTCTCGGATCAGGCTCGAACCGGCCGCCCGGCGGGCGAGTGCCTGGAAGCGCAAGGCCGTCGAGGTGAAGCCGGCCGCGTACTGGTCACCCTTCTCGTAGGCGGTGATGAGGGCCGGGCCGGATGCGGCCGTCGGGGGCAGCAGACCGCCACCCACGTCTTCCCAGAGCCGGTACTCGAAGTAGACGCTGTTGGACCCGAGGTCAGCCGCGTGTCGGACCGCCAGCGCTGCATCCGGCTCGGCGGGCTGGACTCCGAGGTCTCGGTTGTCGAACACGAGCACCTTGGGCAGCTTGCGAGTGACCACGACGGTCTGGTCGGAGCCGCTCGGGAAGCGCACGGACTTGGCTGCGAGCAGTGCTCCCTTGCACTGCCCGGCGCTGGCCTTGCGGAAGCGCAGCTTCTTGAGGCCGATGAGCTGCTTCTTGTAGACCGCGCCGTAGGGCAGGTTGGAGCGAACCTCGCTGGTGCCGATGCAGACATCGATGGCGACGCCGGGCACGCCGTTCACGAGGGCCAGCTTGCCTTTGGTGGCGGCCGAGCCGGGTACAGCCAGCAGGCCGATGGCGAGCGCCGCCACAAGGCTCGTGCTGAGGAGTGTTCTGAGCCTGCGCATCTGTCGATGACCTCCAGATGGTTCCTGCGGGTACCGACGACCAGCCCGCAGCTGAGGAGGGCTAGGCTAGGGCACGCTCAGGCGATGCGCCATGCTTCTGGCGGGGGAGTGGTGCCACTGCACAACGCAGGGTTGGCGGGTCCACGTGCCCCGTGAGGAGGAGAAGCGCGGAACCGGGGCCCGCGCTTACTCGACGGGAGCGCCTGCAGCTGCGAGGTCGGCGAGTCCGCCCGCGTCGGCGATGTCCTGGATGCCGGCTGCCTCCATCTGGTCAGCGGCGCGGGCGCTGCGATTGCCGGAGTAGCAGTAGACCAGGTACGGCTCGTCGGGATCCAGCTCGGCGATGCGGGACTCGAACTCGGATCCGTCGACGTTGATGTTGACGGCGCCCACGATATGGCCTGCAGCGAACTCCTCGGGCGACCGTACGTCGATGATCATCCGCTCACCGGCCTCGATCATCCCGACGGCTTCCTGGGCCGTGACCGTGTAGGCGCCCGGAGGAGCATCAGCCGCCTCGTCTGAATCGCAGGCAGCGATGGCAAAGACGGCGATGAGCGCCAGAACGACGAGCGTGAGCAGACGGCGAGACATGCAAGACCCCCAGGAGTTCGATGGTTGCGGTGTGGTGCGCCTATCATTCCAGTATTTGCGCAATCACGCAAGTACACCAGCAGGGACGCGCTTCGGGCGTGTTCCGGAGCGGCTCCACGGTCGCTAAGCGGCTCCACGGTCGATGGGGATCGCGAGCGCGCGACCTCGAGGTCGTTGATCTCACCATGCGCCGGCCGCACGGCCGCGAATCCATCAGGGCTTGCACCTCGTCACGCGAGCTGCAGGCGTCGGGTGGTCGCCGCGGCGCAGCCCTCCCTGTCTCCCTTGGATGTTACATAACTTACATTATCGGAAGTGACCCGAGCGTCGAGCTGGCGTGCAGGGGGCGGTGCCGGTCGCGATCGTCGTGCTCAGGGCGCCTCCGGCGCCAGGACGAGGATCTCGATGGCGCCCGTGTTGCCGCCGGAGGACGAGTCCACGTCGAACCGGAGCACCCGTGCCTCGACACCGAGCGCTCGCAGCTCCTCGAACGGCTCATCGGCCGGGGATGGCCCGTAGCTGACGCCATCGGCGGTCACGCTGTAGCTGGCGGTCGTGGCCGAGCCGTCACTCATGGAGCGGGTGCGGAAGACGATGTCGCCGATCGCCTGTGAGGAGCCCAGGTCGATCTCGACCCAGGCATCGTCGCCGTCATCACGCGTGGACCACTCGGTCGTGGGGTCACCGTCGAAGGCGTTCTGCGCCGCGAATGCCTCCGACCATTCGGAGCTGACGCCGGTGACCGTTGCATCCAGCGCGAGGTTGACTGGTCCCACCGCGGCGATGGGCGTCTGGAAGGCCATGACCTCGCTGACGTAGATGGTGCCGTCGGGTGCGGTGCCCTGGAGGCGGTAGACGTAGGCGGTGTCAGGCTCGAGACCACCCAGCACGGGCTGGTGGTCAGCGTGCGCACCGCCATCCATGTCAGCGTCGACGGCGATCTGCCCGAAGGACTCGTCGGTGCCGTAGACCACGGAGCAGGCGACGTCGATGGTGGTGTCGACCTCCAGGATCGCGGCGCGTCCACTCGGATCGGGCGTGATGCGCACCTCAGACGCGGCGATATCCTCGAAGTCGCGCACCTCGGCGGCACTGGCGTAGGCCATGGCACCGAGCACGAGCATGACGGCGATGGCAGCCGCACTCGAGGCGCGACAAGCGGTTCTCAGCATGGTGAGAGCCTACATCGGGTGAGAAGTCGGCCCGATAACGAGCCTCTGGGTGGACGAAGGACGAGGGGAGTCCCCTGCCCCGTCCCTGCGCAAAGACACTCGCAGCGCGCGGTCAGCGAGCCATCTGGCGTCGGATCCAGGCCTCGTAGCCAGGAAAGTAGCGTTCGATGACGGGGAGCTCGAACTGACGCAGGATCGCCTCGCGAGGCTCGCGCTCGAGCAGGAAGCCGAAGGAGGCAGCCACCAGCTCCTGCGGGTCGTAGTGGCCCGGGGCGAGGTCGGCCAGGTCGTCTCGGCTCACGAGAACGCTGTGGCGCGTGGCAAGCGGGTCCGTGCCCACGGTGACATCACAGGCGAAGCCATCGGCTGTGCCGCGGCAGACGACGTTGAGCGGTTGGCTCATGGCAGCGCCTCCTGCCTGGCCGCCTCCCAGCGCGCTGCAGCTGCGCGTAGCTCACCGGCGAGCGACGGCACCACGCGGCCGCTGATGCGCACATCGCCTTCACGGTAGTCCACATCGATGGTGCCGCGCTCACGGACGCGCGAGAGCAGCTCGCCCTCCGCGTACGGCAGGGTGACGTCGATGTGCTCCCATACGCTGGCGATGGCACTCGACAGCGACAGGCGCAGCGTATCGAGGCCGTAGCCGGTGAGGGCCGACACGGGCACGACCTCACCCAGCACCGGAGCCGGCGTCTCGGGCGCGGCGTGGGTCGCGTCGTAGAGGTCCGCCTTGTTGAGCGCCACCACGCGTGGCTTGTCCCCTGCCCCGAGCTCCTCCAGCACCGCCTGGACCGTCTCGCGGTGCTCGCGGGCGTGCTTGTCAGCACCGTCGACCACCTCGAGCAGCAGGTCGGCGCGCGTGACCTCCTCGAGCGTGGCCCGGAAGGCATCGACGAGCTGGTGCGGCAGCTTGTGGATGAAGCCCACGGTATCGGTCAGCACGACCGCCTGACCCTCACCCAGCTTGACTTGCCGACTGGTCGGATCGAGCGTGGCGAAGAGCTGGTCCTCGGCGCGCGCGGCCTCGCGGCCGCTGAGGGCGTTGAGCAGCGAGGACTTGCCCGCGTTGGTGTAGCCCACGATGGCCACCGACGGCACCAGACGTCGGTCGCGCGAGCGTCCTGCGGTCTCACGCTGCTGGCGCACGTGCTCGACACGTTCCCGGAGCTTCTTGATGCGGCCGCGGATGACGCGCCGGTCGGTCTCGAGCTGGGTCTCACCCGGACCGCGTGTGCCGATGCCGCCACCGGTGCGCGAGAGATGGGTCCACATGCGCGTCAGGCGCGGCAGCTGGTACTCGAGCTGCGCCAGCTCGACCTGCAGGCGACCTTCGTGCGTGCGGGCGTGCTGGGCGAAGATGTCCAGGATGAGGCCGGAGCGATCGAGGACCTTCACCGAGAGCAGCTCCTCGAGCGCCTTCTGTTGCTTGGGGCTGAGCTCGTCGTCGGCGATGAGCATGGTCAAGCCGGTCTCACGCTTGGCCTCCAGCAGCTCCTGCGCCTTGCCCTTGCCCAGGTACCAGTTGGGGTCGATGTGGCGCCGGTTCTGCCACTCGGCACCGACCACCTCCGCGCCGGCGGTGTCGGCCAGGTTGGCCAGCTCCTCCAACGAATCCTCCGCCGTCCAGCCCTCGTCGTCGCCGGTGTCGACGGCGACGAGGAAGGCGTGCTCGCGCTCCGGGGTCAGGTCGATCGGTTGGCTGCGGCTCATCTGCCCCCAGCATAGTCGTCACGGCCGATGCGCTCGATCCACGGTGCCAGTGCCGTCCGGGCCTGCTCGAGCGACGCCTCCCCTGCCTCCAGCCAGGCCACGCCCGGTTCTCCGCGGAACCATGTGCGCTGCCGTCGCGCGTAGGCCCAGGTGCGGGAGGCATCCGTGGCCTTGGCCGTCTCGAGGTCGCAGCGACCCGCGAGCACGTCGAAGGCCTCCCGATAGCCCATGGCGCTGAAGGCCGGCAGGTCGTCCGGATAGCGTTCGCGCAAGCGCGCGGCTTCTTCCAGCAGGCCGTGCTCGAAGTGCTCGTCGATCCGGGCCCTGATGCGACGACGGTGCGCGGGGTCGTCGAGCGTGAGGCCGAGCCAGATCACGGGTGCAGGGTAGCCCTCGGGGGCCGCCGGTCGCGCCGATCCGGTGAGGGTCGCCCGCTCGAGGGCGCGCACGACGCGTCGCGGGTTGCGCACGTCGATGGCGTCGCTGCCCTCGCCGTCCCTGGCTCGCAGCTCGGCCACAAGGGGCTCGATCCCGTCAGCCTGGAGCCGTGCTTCAAGCGCTGCGCGCAGCTCCGGGTCGGTGTCCCCGCGGCCGAGCGGCAGCCCTCGGGCGATGGTGCGGAGGTAGAGCCCGGTGCCACCAACGAGCAGGCCGATCCCGTCGCGCGCGGCGATCTCGCGCAGGGCCGCGAGGGCAGCTTCGCGGTAGTCGGCCGCGGTGAAGGGTTCGTCAGGCTCGACCAGATCGAGCCCGTGATGGGGCGCCGCCGCCCGCTCCCGCGGCGTGGGCTTGGCCGTGGCCACGTCCATGCCCCGGTAGACCTGGCGAGAGTCGGCCGAGACGATCTCAGCGCCGCGTAGCTCCTGCGCGAGCGCGATGCCCAGCGCGGTCTTGCCGGTGGCCGTGGCGCCCGCGATGACGACGAGCGGCGGTAGCTCAGGCGTGGTCGGACCCCTCGCTGCGGTGGCCGGACAGCGCGTACGCGCCGGCGCGATCGATCTCGACCTCGACGAGGCGGCCGACCATCGACGCAGGTCCGTCGAAGTGGACCAGCTTGTGCTCGCGGTTGCGCCCGACCAGGCGTGGTCCATGGGCCTCGGGGCCCTCGTGCTCATGCACCCGCGGCTGACGAGCCTCGTCCACCAGCACCTCGGTCCGGCGACCGACCCACGCCTCGTTGAGCTCGCGTCCGATGACTTCCTGCACGCCGAGCAGCTCGTTGAGGCGGCGCTTCTTCTCCGTCGAGGGCACATCGTCGGCCAGGCGCGTGGCCGGCGTACCCGGCCGCTCGGAGTAGGCCGCCGCGAAGACCTGCTCGAAGCGCACCGTGCGCAGCAGCTCCAGGGTCGACTCGAACTGCTGCTCGGTCTCGCCGCAGAAGCCGGTGATGACGTCCGTGGTGAGGGCGATGCCCGGCACCGCGGTGCGCAGCCGCTCGACGAGCTCCAGGTAGGCCGCGACGGTGTACTGGCGACCCATGCGTCGCAGGACCTCGTCGTCGCCCGCCTGGACCGGCAGGTGCAGGTGCTCGCAGACCGAGCCGCACGCGGCCATGGCCTCGACCAGCCGGTCGGTCAGGTCCCAGGGGTGTGAGGTCACGAAGCGCACACGTGGGATGCCCGCGTGCCCTCGGTGGTCGCGGATGGCGTCGATGGCGTACAGCAGCGCGGCGATGTCGGGTCGGCCGGCCCGGTCCTGTGCTCGTCCCAGCGTCCGTTGGCTCTCGAGATCGGCGAAGCGGTCGTCGGGCGGCAGGTCGTGGCCGTACGAGTTGACGTTCTGGCCCAGCAGCGTGAGCTCGAGGTAGCCGGCATCGGCGAGCCCGGTCACCTCCTCGATGATGTCGTCGAAGGGGCGGCTACGCTCGGGGCCGCGGGCGAAGGGCACGATGCAGTAGGTACAGGTCTTGTCGCAGCCATAGACGATGGGGACCCAGGCCTTGGCGCCGCGGCTGCGGGCGATGCTCCCCTCCTCCACCGCTGCGGCGCGCGTGCCGGGCAGGCGGTCGGCCGTGGCGGCGAGTGACCGTCCCACGCGCTCGAAGCCCGCGGCGCCCAGGCTCTCCGGCGTGGTCGGTCCGCCGAGCCCGAGGCGTGCCGCCAGCTCCGGCTCCTGGTCCGGGCGCAGGAAGAGGTCCACGGCCGGATAGCGACTCGCGAGCGTGTCGGCGTTGTCGGCGCGCACGGAGCAGCCCGTGAGCACCACGCGCACGGCGGGGTTGGCCTCCTTGAGGTTGCCGATCGAGCCCATGCGCCCGAGGACCTTGTTCTCGGCAGCTTCCCGGATGGAGCAGGTGTTGATGACGATGAGCTCCGCTTCCTCGAGCGAGGGGGCCTCGGCACAGCCAGCGGCGAGCAGGGCGCCCGCCATCTCCTCCGAATCGGAGGTGTTCATCTGGCAGCCCAGGGTCCAGACGTGGAAGCTCGGCAGGACCGAGGCGTCGGTGCCGTACTCCTCCACCCCGGCGGCCGGACGCGCGGGCGAGCGCGGCTCGACCGTGACCGGGGGTGGGGTCTCGAGCATGGGCAGCGTGGCACGGTCGGGACGGATCGGCATAGGCCCCCGATGGTAGCGCCGATGTGCGCGAAGGCTCGCTCGGGCCGCCGGCAGGCACTTCGGCCCTTGCGGGACCCGGCCCGACGTCGGATGCTCCGGCGGGAGGAGCGATGTCGTACGGACAGGGCGGGCTCGATCCGCGCATCACGGGCCCGCGTCCCTGGCCCAGGTCGGGGCCTCGAAGCAGCAGCCGGGGATGCCGCTGATCTCCGATGAGGAAGCCGAACGTCGGCAGCGAGCTGCCGATGCTGCCGCGGTCGTCGGCGGCGGATCGTGCGCTGGCCATCGCCGGTGCTGCCGTGCTCGTCGGTTCAGCCGTCGGGCTCCTGCTGCTCACACCGGGACCCTGAGCGCTCGGTCCTCGAGAGGCCCGGTGGTGCTAGCTGCCGAGCGCGGCCAGCAGGCGCTCGCCCACGACGTCCGGCACCCGTACGTCCGCTTGCGCTTCGGCGTACGTGCCCGTATCGCCGTGGTAGTCGGAGCCACCGGTGCGAAGCAGCCCCTGCGCATCGGCGAACGCACCCATGCGCTCGATGCGCTCGTCGTCCCAGTGGTGGTAGTGCACCTCCAGCCCGCGCAAGCCCCAGCGCATCAGCTCGTCGATGACCTCCGGCTCGTCCGGTGCCCACGGTGAGTGGGCCAGCGACGCGATGCCGCCGGCGCCGCTGATGGCGGCGATCGCCGCTCGCGGTCCGATACCCTGCCGCCGGATGTAGCCGGGCATCCCCGGCACGAGGTAGCGCGCGAACGCGTCCTGCACATCCTCGGCGCGACCCGCTGAGACGAGCGCCCGGGCGACATGTGGCCGGCCCAGCGCGTCGATCCCGCCCTCGACCACGGGCATGCTGACCAGCAAGGTCGATGTCGAGCTCTCGGAGCCGCTCGAGGGTGAGCGCCAGCCGGCGTTCGCGAGCCCCTCGTTGACGCTCCAGCACGGCGGCCAGCGTGGCATCGTGCGGGTCGATGCCGAGACCGAGCAGGTGCAGCTCCCCCAGCCGCTCCTCGTCTCCGCCGACCGCTTCGATCTCGTCGTCCACCATGGTGTTGATCTCGACCCCCACGATGATGCGCGGGCCCGTGGTGCCGGGTGCACCGAGGCCGGCGGCCAGCATCTCCGTCGCCCCCGCGAGCGTGTCGTGGTCGGTCACCGCCACGAGGGTGGAACCCCAGGCGCGCATCTGCTCGTAGAGCTCGAGTGGTTCGAGGACTCCGTCGGAGCGGGCGGTGTGGGTGTGCAGGTCGACCGCGTTGCGCCGGAGCGTGGTCACACCTCGATGATGCGGCTGATCCGTTCGATGCTCTGGGCAGCACCGGTGCCTGGGTCGATATCGATGAGCACGGCGTTGAAGAAGACCGGGCCCGAGCCGACCGCGAACCGGGTAGGCAAGCCGTTCATGAAGCGTGGCAGCACGGTCTCTGGCTCGAAGCCGATGACGCTGTCGAGCGGACCTGTCATGCCCAGGTCGCTGACGTAGGCCGTGCCGCGCGCGAGCACGCGATGATCGGCGGTGGGCACGTGCGTGTGGGTGCCCACGACGGCGCTGACGCGGCCATCGAGGTGCAGCCCGAAGGCCGTCTTCTCGCTCGTCAGCTCGCAGTGGAAGTCAACGAGGCGCACGGTCGGCAAGGTGTCCGCACCCCCATCGAGGAGCTCGTCCATCTCCGTGAAGGGATTGTCGATGGGGATCATCGTGCTGCGGCCCTGCGCGTTCACGACGGCGACCTCCGTCCCGTCTGCGGCATGGAACGTGCCCCAGCCGTGGCCGGGAACGGAGCCGTAGTTGAGGGGTCGCAGGATGCGCGGTTCACCGTCGAGCTGGGGGATGAGCTCGCGCTTGTCCCAGATGTGGTTGCCGCTCGTGATGACGTCCGCACCAGCGTCGAACAGCGCCTCCGCTGTCGACATCGTGAGGCCCATGCCGCCGGCCACGTTCTCACCGTTGACGGTGACGAAGTCGATCCCTCGCTCCTGTCGCAGGCCCTGCAGCTCGCGCTCGAGCGCGTGCCGCCCAGGCTTGCCGATGGCGTCCCCGATCATGAGCACGCGCAGCACGCCCGGCTCCGGCAGCAACGGCAGGGCCGGGAGCCGGTCGGCGGCAAGGGTGCGCTGCTTGTCCCGGCGGTTCATCGGTGGTGGCGGCGGTCCGCCCTGCTGTCGCGCCCAGGCGACAAGATCACTTGGCGTACTCCACCGAGCGGGTCTCGCGGATGACGGTGACCTTGATCTGGCCGGGGTAGGTCAGCGTTTCCTCGATCTGGCGCACGATGTCGCGAGCGAGCCGGGTCGAGGCCAGGTCGTCGATCTCGTCCGGCCGGACGAGGATGCGCACCTCGCGGCCGGCCTGCACGGCGAAGGACTTCTCCACCCCGGGGAAGGCGTCGGCGATCGCCTGCAGCTCGGTCAGGCGCTTCACATAGGTGTCCATGGTCTCGCCGCGTGCGCCGGGCCGCGAAGCGCTGATGGCGTCTGCGATCTGGACGATCGGTGCCTCCTGGCAGGTGTAGTCGACCTCCATGTGGTGCGCCGCGATGGCGTTGACGGCCTTGGGCGAGAGGTTGTGCCTGGCCGCGATCTCCGCTCCGATGGCGGCGTGTGGCCCCTCCACTTCGTGGTCGATGGCCTTGCCCATGTCATGGAGCAAGCCACCCAGCTTGGCGATCTGGACATCCGCGCCCAGCTCGGCCGCGATGACGCCGGCCAGCATGGAGGTCTCCTTGACGTGGTTGAGCACGCTCTGCCCGAAGCTGGTGCGGTACTTGAGCCGCCCGATGAGGGTCAGGATCTCGGCTGGCAGGCCGGGCACGCCGACGTCATAGGCAGCCGACTCGCCGGCCTCGCGGATGACGACGTCGACCTCAGCCTGGGCCTTGTTGACCACGTCCTCGATGCGTCCCGGGTGGATCCGCCCGTCCTGCACCAGCTTGGTCAAGGCCAGCCTGGCGACCTCACGACGGACCGGGTCGAAGCCGCTGAGCATGACCGCATCGGGCGTGTCGTCGATGATCAGGTCCACGCCGGTCGCCTGCTCGAGCGCGCGGATGTTGCGGCCCTCACGGCCGATGATGCGGCCCTTCATCTCGTCCGACGGGATCGCCACGGTGGTCACGGTCGCCTCGGCGGTGTGATCGACCATCACGCGCTGGATGGCGGTGATGACGACATCACGGGCCTTGTCCTCCGCCCCTTCCCGGGCTGAGCGCTCGATGGCGCGGACGAGGCGCACGGAGTCCTTTTCGGCTTCCTCGCGCACCTGTTCGACGAGAGCCGACTTGGCTTCCTCCTGGGAGAGGCCACTGACCCGCTCCAGCGCTGCGATCTGCTCGTTCCTGATGTCAGCCAGCTCGGCACGCTGCTTGTCCAGCTCCTGCTCGCGCATGAGCAGCTTGCGATCCCGCTCCTCGAGCATGTCGGTGCGCTGGTCGAGCTGTTCGTCACGCTGCAGCAGGCGCCGCTCGAGGTTCTGGAGGTCCACGCGCTTGGCGCGGCCTTCCTCGTCCACCTCGCGCTGGATCCTGACCTGCTCTTCCTTGGCCTGGAGGATGAGATCCTTCTGCTGGGCTCGCGCCTCGGCCACGATGCGCTCGGACTTCTCGTTGGCGGACTTGATGGCCTGGTTAGCCACCATCCCGCGCGCGAGGAATCCGACGAGGAGCCCGCCGACCGCCGCCAATACGATGACGACCGCCACGATGACGGGTTCGTTCACTTGTCCCTCCCGTCCGACCGCACGGCCGGAGGTGAATCGATGTCTTTGGGTACGCCACCGCGAGGTGGCTGAACGGCGCTACTCCCTTTGGTGCCGCTCGACCTCGAAGGTCAAGGAGGAAGCGTAACGGTGCGCGGTCGAGAGCGTCAAACGCACCGGGGACTAGTCACCCTCCGCCCCCGCGACGGTGGAAGCGACCTCGTGACAGACGTCCGGAGCGAAGCCGTTGCGGGCCAGGAGCGCATATGCCTTCTGCCGGCGTCGGTACGGGTCGGCCTCTCGCCGGAGGGTGGACGAGCGACGCTCGAGCAGCCGCCGGGCGGCAGCGCGGTCAGGGTCGCCCGGACCCTCGTCATGATGCGTGCCCACGGTCGCCGCCTGGGCGCGGTCGGCAAGCACCTCCGCGATGACGTCGTCAGGCACGCCCTTGCGGCCGAGCTCTCGGCGTAGCGCCACGGCCCCCCGGGGGCGGGCTCGGTCACGACTCTCCAGCCACGCTCGCGCGAATCCGAGATCGTCCAGGTAGCCGATCTCGATGAGCCGCTCGAGGACCTGCTCGACGATGGGCGCCGGGTAGCCCAGGTGGACGAGGCGCTTGCGCGTCTCATCCACCGATCGTGACCGTACGGCCAGGAAGGCGGCGGCCGCCTCCATGACCGCATCGGGTTCGGTCACGGCGGCCCGGCGTGCACGCCGGGCCTCGGCAGCCTCGCGGCGCTCCTGCGGAGAGCGTGCGCGACGGGTCACCTACTCGGCCTCGGTGATGCCCTCCACGGGGACGTCGATGTCCGCGACCTTGGCGCGGATCCGAGCCTCGAGCTGTTGCGCGATGTCCTGGTTGGCGTGCAGGAACTCCTTGGACTGCTCCCGACCCTGGCCCAGGCGGATGTCCCCGTAGTTGAACCAGGCGCCAGACTTGGAGACGATGTCGCTCGCGACGCCCACGTCCAGCAGTCCACCTTCGCGCGAGATGCCGGTCCCGTACATCACGTCGAACTCGGCCACGCGGAAGGGTGCCGCAACCTTGTTCTTGACGACCTTCACCCGAGCGCGGATGCCGATGGCCTCCTGGCCCTGCTTGATGGTTTCGATGCGGCGGATGTCCAGGCGCACGCTCGAGTAGAACTTCAGGGCACGGCCACCGGGCGTGGTCTCCGGGCTGCCGAACATCACGCCGATCTTCTCGCGCAGCTGGTTGGTGAAGATGAGGGCGGTGTTGGAGCGGCTGACGATACCGGTGAGCTTGCGCAGCGCCTGGCTCATGAGCCGGGCCTGGATGCCCACGAACGAGTCACCCATCTCGCCCTCGATCTCTGCCCGCGGCACGAGTGCCGCCACCGAGTCGACCACGACGGCGTCGACGCCGCCGGAGCGGATGAGCGTCTCCGTGATCTCCAGCGCCTGCTCACCGGTGTCCGGCTGGCTCACCAGGAGGTTGTCGACGTCGACACCACAGGCTCGGGCATACGCCGGGTCGAGGGCGTGCTCGACATCGATGAAGGCGACGACGCCACCCAGCTTCTGGGCCTCCGCCAGCACGTGCTGGCACACGGTGGTCTTGCCCGACGACTCCGGACCGAAGATCTCCGTGACCCGTCCGCGAGGGATACCGCCGACGCCGAGGGCGAGGTCAAGGGCGATCGAGCCGGTGGGGATGCTGTCCACCTGCTGATGTGCGTCCGATCCGAGACGCATGATCGAACCCTGTCCGAACTGCTTCTCGATCGACGTGATGGCGGCCGCGACGGCCTGCTGACGTTCCTTTTTCTGGGCGTCCGACGCCCCGTTCTTACCGATCGAGCTGTTCCCGGTCGACCGACCGGCGCTGGTGACGGTCATGCCTGGTGTCCTCCATGGCTGTCACCCGAGAGCCGGTCTGGCTGCTGGTCCTACTCGGACCACTCCTCCTCATCCTTGGGCTTCCGCTTGGGCTTGATCACCTCGACGGACGGCACCGGTGGCTGGGAGAGCGGCTCGAGCGTGGCCGCTTTCGCCTTCTTCGACTTCTTGGGCTTCTTCGCTTCGCGGCGGGAGGGGACCTTGCCTGCCATCGTTCCTCACGCCTCCTACTGGTGCCGCCTAGTGTGAGCGGCGGGGTTTCACTCGGACTTCACCCTCCCTTCATCGCGACTGTCAGCGCCGTTCGTGCCAGCTCTGCTGGCACGAAGCTTTCGCATCGATTCAGGGAACGTGCCGGTCCGGATCGCTTTCCGGATCTGGTCCATGAAGTCTAGGGTGAAGGTCAGGTTGTGACAAGTCGCGAGGCGATACCCGAGCATCTCGTCTGCCCGCATGAGATGCGCCAGGTACGCGCGAGAGAACCTGCGACAGAGCCGGCAGGGGCAGCCCTCCTGGACCGGGCGCGGGTCGTCGAGGTGGCGGGCATTGCGCATGTTGAGCCGACCATCGGGGACCCACAGCGTGGCGTTGCGCGCGACGCGAGCAGGCAGTACCGAGTCGAACATGTCCACGCCCGCATCGACCGCGTCGAGCAGGTCCATGGGCGAGCCCAGGCCCATGAGGTAGCGCGGCCGGGGATCGCCCTCCAGCAGCGGCACCACCACGTCGAGCGCGGCCCGGCGCTGCGCCGCGGTCTCGTCGCCGGCCAGCCCGCCGATGCAGAGACCGTCGAACGGGAGCGCGGCGATGGCCCTGGCTGAGTCCTCGCGCAGGTCCGCTTCAAGGCCGCCCTGGATGATGCCGAAGAGGGCCTGGTCTGGTCGGCGGTGCGCGTCGAGACAACGCTCCGCCCAGCGGTGGGTCCGGGCCGTAGCCTGCTCCACCTGGGACCGCGACGAGGAGCCCGGCGGCACCGGCTGGTCGAGACAGACCGCGATGTCCGAGCCCAGCGCCTCCTGGATGTCGATGGCGTGCTCCGGGGTGTAGTCGATGAGCGTGCCGTCGAGATGCGAGCGGAACTGGACCCCGTCTTCGGTGATCTTGCGCAGCTCGCCCAGGCTGACCACCTGGAAGCCGCCCGAGTCGGTGAGGATGGGCCGATCCCAGGACATGAACCGATGGAGCCCCCCAAGGTCGCGGATGCGCTCGTGTCCCGGTCGCACCGAGAGGTGGTAGGTGTTGGAGAGGATGATCTGGGCGCCGGCTTCCACCAGGTCGTCCGGGTCCATGGCCTTGACCGTGGCGTTGGTGCCGACGGGCATGAAGATGGGCGTCTCCACCTCGCCGTGCGGCGTCTGCAGCCGACCGGTCCGGGCCCGGGTGCCCGCTCCTTCAGCCTTGGCCGTGACCTCGAACGAGATCGGCGAGGTCCGACGCTCGGCGACCGTCACTGGGTGATCTGGGCGCGGCGCGCCGCCAGCGAAGCCACCAGCAGGGCGGCGGCGATGTAGCCGACCGACCAGAGCACGGCGGTGTCCGCGTCGAGCGTGGAGACAGCGTCCCCGAAGCCGCCCTCCGTCAGCTCGTCGGTGGTGGCGATGACGGCGCTCGAGACGCTGTAGGGGAAGTAGGCCAGGACCTCATCGAGCGTGGGCACGAGCGCGAGGAAGGTCTCCGCGAAGTAGAGCGCCAGCGCTGCGCCGATGCCGGCGAGCTGGCTCTTGAAGAGCATGGCGATGGCGAAGCCGATGGCGCCGGCCTGGACCACGCCCAGCCAGGTCCGGGCCAGCAGCTCCGGCAAGGTCGCCGAGCGTATCCGGGTCCGTGGCTCCTTCCGTGCTGACGCCACCGATGGTCGCCGCGACGGCCGCGGCGCCGGCACCGATGAGGAACGAGACGATCACGCCCACGAGCAGCACGATGGCCACCGCAGCGAAGGTGACGAGCGTGTAGCGAACCCGGCTCTCACCACGCGCGATGATGGCGCGGATCGTGCCCCAGGCCCAGTCCGCCCCGATGACGGCAGCCCCGTAGGCCGCCGCGAGCAGACCGCCGAAGCCGAGGATGAAGCCCACCACCATGGTGTAGGCCGTGGGGAAGCGCAGCAGGATCTGGATCTGCAGCTCCTCCCCCATCTGCTCCGTCTGGCCCACCGAGAACCCGAGGGCCAGGAAGAAGAGCACGAGGATGGCCGCGAGGATGGCGAACACGACGTACGTCGCCGGCCGACGGACGAGCTTGAGCAGCGACATGCGCAGGAGGGCCATCAGCCGCGCTCCCCCCAGCTGGCGCGGCCTGGCGCCGACGGAGCCGGATCGGTGGCGGTGAGCGAGAGGAAGACCGACTCGAGGTCACTGCCGGACTCGATGGCGCTGGCGTAGACCCCGGCTGCGGCGAGCGTGTAGTTGACCTCTGCGGCGCGCGCAGGCTGGATGCGGATGTCGATCCAGCTCAGCCCGGGTAGCTCCGCGGGACGCGGCACGGCCGGTGCTCCCAGCGGGCCCAGCGCGGCCATGGCCGTCTGCAGCTCAGCCTCCGCCACACGGACCCTCACATGGCCACCCTCGTTGAGCAGGTCGCCCAGGCTGCCCTCGCGGATGAGGCGCCCGCCGTTCACGATGCCGACCACGTCAGCGAGCTGCTGCACCTCCGGCAGGATGTGACTGGAGATGAAGACGGTCTTGCCCTGGCGCGTGAGGTGGCGCAGCGTCTCGCGCATGGCCACGATGCCGCCGGGGTCGAGCCCGTTGGCTGGCTCATCGAGCAGCAGCAGCTGCGGGTCCGAGAGCAGGGCTGCGGCGATACCCAGACGCTGTTTCATGCCCAGCGAGTAGCGCCCGGCCTTGTCGCGACCCCGCTCGGCCAGCCCCACCAGCGCCAGCACCTCATCCACCCTGGCCGTTGAGACCGTGGCGCCGGAGGCTGCGAGGGCGCGCAGGTTGTCACGGCCCGAGAGATAGTCATAGAAGACCGGGGACTCCACCAGCGCGCCGACGTCGTGGAGCCGCTCGCGCTGACGCCAGTCGTAGGGGCGGCCGAGGATCTCGATCCGTCCTGCGTCGGGGTGGATGAGGCCGACCAGCAGGCGCATGAGCGTGGTCTTGCCCGCCCCGTTGGGTCCGAGGAAGCCGTAGACCACGCCCCGCGGCACGGCCAGGTCCAGGCCCTGCAGCGCTGGTCGGGTGCCGTACCGCTTGACCAGCCCCTGGGTCCGCAGCGCGAAGCCGTCAGCGGTCGGCGGTGGCATGGGCGCGGTCATGCCGGGTTCTCCGTTTCTGTCCGCCCCTCGCTGGTGACGCCGTCCCACAGACCCGGGTCCTCACGTTCGGCACGCCGTGGCGGCGGGACCGCGTAGCCCAGCTGGCGGAGGTGTTCACGTGCCAGCTCGGTGGCCACGCGCCCTTGGGGTGTGCGATCAAGGAAGCCGAGCTGCAGGAGGTACGGCTCGTAGACGTCCTCCACGGTCTCCACCGACTCGCCGATGACCGCGGCGATGGCCGCACCGCCGACGGGACCCGAGCCGAACTTCTGGACGATCGCGGCGAGCAGGCGTCGATCGGTCGTGTCGAGGCCGATGTCGTCGATGTCCAGCGCCTCCATGGCCGCCGCTGCCTGGTCCTTGGTGATGCGGCCATCCCCCTTGACCTCCGCATGGTCGCGGGTGCGCCGCAGGAGCCGGTTGATGACGCGCGGGGTGCCCCGGCCGCGAGCGGCCAGCATCTGCACCGCGACCTCGTCGATCTCTACCTCCAGGATGCTGGCCGACCGGCGCACGATCTCCGCCAGCTCCTCATCGGTGTAGTAGTCGAGGCGGTAGACCGCTCCGAAGCGGTCACGCAGCGGTGCGCCGATGCGCCCCGCCCGGGTGGTGGCGCCGACGACCGTGAAGGGCTTGAGCGAGAGGCGGAGGGAGCGCGCGCTGGGGCCACGGCCGATCATGACATCGATGCCGAAGTCCTCCATGGCCGGGTAGAGGATCTCTTCTACCGAGTGGTTGAGCCGGTGGATCTCGTCGATGAAGAGCACGTCCCGCTCGTCGATGTTGGTGAGGATGGCGGCGAGGTCCCCTGGTCGCTCGATGGCAGGACCGCTGGTGGTGTGGATGTTCACGCCCAGCTCTCGCGCGACGATGTTGGCCAGCGTCGTCTTGCCCAGACCGGGTGGACCGTAGAGCAGGACGTGGTCCGCGGCTTCCTCGCGCATGTTGGCCGCGGCCAGCAGGATGGCCAGGTTGTCCTTGACCTGCGTCTGGCCGATGTACTCGCGGAGCTGCCGCGGTCGCAGCGACGACTCCACGGTGTTCTCGTCGAGGGCCTCTACCTCAGGCGAGACCGGTCGGGTGTCGTCATCCATCGCGTCGGAGTCTAGCAGAGAACGCGTTGGAATGGAACGGACGTTCTAGTGACGATCGAGTCCTCCTGGGTCCCACGTGCGCGACTCGTGCGATGCGCGCGGCCCTACTGACGCAGGCTGCCAAGCGCCTCCTTCACGCGCTCCTCGAGCGAAGCATCGGGCGGCAGGTCGGCCACGGCGCTGCGGGCGGCCTCGCGACCCTCACGAGAGCTGTAGCCGAGGGCTTCGAGCGCGGCCGCGACCTCCGCCTCACCGCCACCGTCGCTGGTGGCGGACGAGCCGGCGGCGTCGACCTTCTCCTTGAGCTCGAGCACGATGCGGCCCGCGAGGCGCTTGCCCACGCCGGAGACCGCGGTCAGCACCGCATCGTCACCCTGCAGGATGGCCAGCTGCAGATCGGGCACGGGCCGTGAGCTGACGATGGCCAGGCCGACCTTGGGGCCGACTCCGCTGACGGTGGTGATGAGCTCGAAGAAGGCCAGCTCCTCGGTCGATCTGAAGCCGTAGAGCGCCTGTACGTCCTCACGCACCAGGTGATGGGTGTGCAGCTTCACGCGCTGGCCGGCGGTGAGCCCGGCCAGCGTCGCCGGACCCAGGAAGACGCGGTAGCCGACACCGCCCACCTCGAGCACCGCGTCCGAGCCGCTGACCTGAGCCACGACCCCCTCGAGCGAGGCGATCACGCGAGGGCCGCCTTGTCCGGCGTGACGGCGTGGGCCGTGCAGACGGCGACGGCCAGGGCGTCGGCGGCATCATCAGGCGTGGGCAGCTGCTTCATCGCCAGCACCAGCTGGACCATGCGCTGGACCTGGTCCTTGGGGGCCTTGCCGTAGCCGGTCACGGCCAGCTTGACCTCGTGCGGGCCGTACTCGAGCACGGGCAGCCCGTGTTGCGCGGCCACCAGCAGGACCACCCCGCGGGCCTGGCCCACGGCCATGGCCGTCTGCACGTTCTTGTTGAAGAAGAGCCGCTCGACCCCGACCGCTTCCGGCCGATAGGTCTCGATGAGATCGCGGATGCCCTCGTGGATGATGAGCAGGCGTTGTGCCAGGGGTCGGTCGTTGGTGGTCTCGAGGCAGCCGTAGTCGAGCATCGTGAGGGCGCTGCCCTGGCGCTCCACGAGGCCGTATCCGAGACGTGCGGTGCCGGGGTCGATCCCCAGCACGATCACGAGCCGGCAGCCTCGGCGAGGATCTCGTCCGGCAGCTCGAAGTTGGCGGTCACGCGCTGGACGTCATCGCTGTCCTCGAGGGCCTCGATGAGCTTGAGGTTGGAGCGAGCCTTGTCCACCTCGACCTCGATGGGGGTGGTCGCCACCATCGCCATCTCGGCCGACTCGACCTTGATGCCGGCAGCCTCGAGCGCGGTCTGCACGCTCATGAGGTCGCCCGGCTCGGTGGCGATCTCGATGGGATCGGCCTCGATGTCCACGTCCGTGGCGCCCGCATCGATGGCCGCGAGCGCGATGTCGTCGGGATCACCGGAGCCGCTCTCGACGCTGATGACGCCGCGTTGCTCGAACTGCCAGGCCACGCTGCCCTGCCCGGCCAGCTGGCCGCCGGCCTTGGAGAAGATCGAGCGCACGTCGGCCGCGGTGCGGTTCTTGTTGTCCGTCGCGGTCTCGACGATGAGGGCCACGCCGCCGGGGCCGTAGCCCTCGTAGGTGATCTCCTCGTACTCGATCTCCTTGTCGCCGCCGGTCGCCCGCTCGATGGCGCGCTTGATGTTGTCAGCCGGCATGTTGGCCGCGCGAGCCTTGTCGACCGCGAGCCGCAGACGGTAGTTGGTGTCGAGGTCTCCGCCACCTGCGCGGGCCGCGATGCTGATCTCTTTGCCGAGCTTGGTGAACAGCGCACCGCGCTTGGCGTCGTTGGCGCCCTTCTGGCGCTTGATGGTCGACCATTTGGAATGTCCGGACATGGTGATGGATTCTATATGATGGGCGGCACGAAACCGACTCGGTCGGCCGAAGGGACGAGGCCCACTCACATCGCCTCTGCCGACCTCACTCACCAATTGGGAGGTCTGCGCGTGCCGCACGTCGATATCTCACGACTCCGCAACGTGGTTCTGGCCGGACACGCAGGGTCCGGCAAGACCACCATCGCCGAGCACCTGCTTCACAAGGCCGGCGTCATCAACCGCATGGGGAGCGTCAACGACGGCACTGCCTCGCTCGACTTCGAACCCGAGGAGCAGAAGCGCCAGCTGTCACTCTCGCTCGCGGCCAACACCTTCGATCGCGATGGCAACCACGTCACGCTCATCGACACGCCAGGGTATGCGGACTTCGTGGGGGAGGTCATCAGCGGCTTCGCGGCGGCTGATGGCGCGCTGATCACCATCGACGCCTCCGGCGGCGTGGAGGCTGGCACGGAGACGGCCGTGCGCCTGTCGCGTTCGACGCACACCCCGGCCATCTTCGTCATCACCCGCTGTGAGCGCGAGAACGCCGATCCCATGGCCGCCCTCGATGCCCTGCGGGCGGAGTTCGGCAGCAAGGTCGCGCCCATCCAGATCGCCATCGGCAAGGGCGAGAGCTTCACGGGCTACGTGGACCTGGTGCACGGCAAGGCCTACCACTACGAGGGTGGCGTGCGCACGGAAGTGCCTGTGCCCGAGGACATGGTCGACGAGGTGGCCAGCCGTCGCGAACAGCTGCTCGAGGCCGCCGCCGACGCCGACGACGAGGTGCTCATGAAGTTCCTCGAGGGTGAGGCCGTCAGCGACGAAGAGCTTGAGCTGTGCCTGCACAAGGGCGTCAAGGACTCCGTGCTCGCGCCGGTGATGGTCACCTCGGCCAACCAGGACGTGGGCATGAGCGCCATGCTCGATGCCATCATCCGCTATCTGCCCACTCCCCTCGAGGAGCCCCCGGTCAAGGCCACGGACAACCGCGGCGACGAGGTCGAGGTCGCGCCTGATGCCGACGGCCCGCTGCTGGCGCAGGTCTTCAAGACCACGGCTGACCCGTTCGTGGGCCGCCTCACCTACTTCCGCGTGTGGTCGGGCCGCATCAAGTCCCACGACACCGTCTGGAACGCCGAGAAGGGTGAGGACGAGCGCATCGCGCAGGTCTTCTACATCAAGGGGGCGGAGCAGGAGTCCGTCGACGAGATCCGGGCCGGCGAGATCGGGGCGGTGGCCAAGCTGGCCCACACCGTCACCGGGGACACGCTCTCGCGCAAGGAGACGCCCCTCACGATGCCGCCCATCGAGTACCCGGAGCCGACCTTGCCGGTGGCCGTCGAGCCTGCCAGCAAGGCGGACCTCGACAAGCTCTCCGGTGCCTTGGCCAAGCTGCAGGAGGAGGACCCCACGCTCAGGGTCGAGCGCAGCCCAGAGACCGGCGAGCAGCTGATGTGGGCCCAGGGTGAGAACCAGATCCAGGTCGCCGGCGAGCGCCTCACGCGCAAGTTCGGTACGACCATCGTGACCGCGTCGCCGCGAGTGCCCTATCGCGAGACCATCCGCGGCACGGCCAAGGTCGAGGGTCGGCACAAGAAGCAGACCGGTGGCCGCGGCCAGTTCGGACATGTCTGGCTGGAGATCAGCCCCAACCCCGGCGGCGGCGTGGAGTTCGAGACCAAGGTCGTGGGTGGCGTGGTGCCCAAGCAGTTCTTCCCCGGCGTGGAGAAGGGCGTGCGCGCGGTCGCCGAGAAGGGTCCCACGGCGGGCTACCCGGTCATCGACTTCAAGGCCACGCTCTACGACGGCTCGTTCCACACCGTCGACTCCGATGAGCTCAGCTTCCGGCTGGCTGGTGCGGCGGCCACGCGCAAGGGCATCGCCGAGGCCAAGCCCATCCTGCTCGAGCCGATCATGGAAGTCGAGGTCCGAGTGCCCGAGCAGTACATGGGTGATGTCAACCGCGACCTCAACACCCGCCGCGGACGCCTGCTGGGCATGGATGCCGCCGACGGCCAGCAGATCCTCTCGGCGCACGTGCCGCAGGCGGAGCTGTTCACCTACGCCACCGAGCTGCGCTCCATCACCGGCGGCCGCGGCACCTTCAGCGCCAAGCTGGCGCAGTACGAGGAAGTGCCTGCGCACGTGGCCCAGAAGGTCATCGACGAGCACACCGCGGAGGAGGACGAGGGCTAGCCAGCGCCCCGCCCGCTGCTCGAACGCCGGCCGACCACCAGGGTCAGCCGGCGTTCTTGATGGGCGCCCGGCATGCGCTGACCCGGCGCCGGGGGTCGTCTTGCGGCTGGCGTTCCAGCGAGGAACGTGCGAGGGTTGCCCGATGCAGCGAGACGTGTCCGCCCGCGTGGTCCTCTCGATCACCGAGCCTGCGACCGTGGTCTTCTCGGTCGCCGCCGCCTCCGGCTACGGCCCCACCAGCAGTGAGCGCCTCGCGACCAGCCTCGATGGAGTGGCCATCGAGCGGAGCGAGGTGCACGACCTTCACGGCACCCGCCTGCACCAGCTGGATGTGGCCGTCGGCGAGCTGTGGCTCGAGTACGGGGCTTCGATCGAGGGCCGCGTGGAGCCGGTGCCAGCGGACCCGGCTGACCTCATCCGCTATGTGCGGCCAAGTCGCTATGCGGAGTCCGACTCGCTCGTGCCCACGGCCGTGGCCGAGTTCTCCGGGCTCGACTCACGCGCCGAGCAGCTCGACGCCGTCTCATCCTGGGTCGGCACGCGACTGGCCTACGTCGGTGGCTCGAGCCTGCCCACCGACGGCGCGGAGCGAACGCTGCTCGCGCGACGAGGCGTGTGTCGCGACTTCGCGCACCTCTGCATCGCGCTGCTACGGGGACTGGGCATCCCGGCGCGGCTGGTGTCGGTCTATGCGCCCGGGCTGGAACCGATGGACTTCCATGCCGTGGCCGAAGCGTGGGTCGATGGCGCCTGGCGCGTGGTAGACGCCACGACCCTGGCCCCGCGCACGTCCCTCGTCCGCATCGCCACCGGCCGCGATGCCGCTGACACCGCCTTCCTGACCGTCCTGGCCGGTCGAGCCGAGCTCATCGAGCTGGAGGTCTCGGCCGTCGCCGACGTGCTTCCCGACGACGACCTGACGACGTTCGTCTCCATCGGCTGAGCGGGACGCCAGGGGTCAGCCGGCGGCCGCCTGCAGGCCCTCCCTCAGCGTGAAGGCACCTTCATACAGCGCACGGCCGGTGATGGCTGCATCGAATTGGCGGGCGGCCAGCTCGCGGATGTCGGCGAGAGATGAGACACCGCCGGAGGCGATGATGGCGGCACGCGGCACGGCTGCTCGCACGGCCTCGAGGAGCTCGTAGTCCGGGCCGCTCATCTGCCCATCGCGAGCGATGGCGGTGACGGCGAACCAGCGCACCCCTCGATCAGCGAGGGACTGGGCCAGCTCGATGACCTCAGCCCCCCGTGCCCCTTCGACCCAGCCGTCGCCGAGAGCCTGTCCGTCGCGCACGTCCAGCGCCGCGACGAGCCGATCCGGCCCATAGCGCTCGGTGAGCGTCTTGGCCAGCAGCGGGCTGCTGATGAGGGCCGAGCCCAGCACCAGCCGGTCCGCTCCGGCGCGCAGCCCCGCGGCGACAGCATCGGCATCGCGGATCCCGCCGGCGACCTGGCAGGGCACGTCGACCGCGGCCACGATCGAGGCGATCACCTCGGCCTGCATGGCCCTGCCCTCGCGCGCCGCGTCGAGATCGACGATGTGGATGCGCGGGGCACCGGCTGCCTCGAAGCCTCGGGCCACGGCGAGGGGGTCGTCGCCGTACGCTGTGACAGCGTCGTAGGCGCCCCTCGAGAGACGTACCACGCGGCCGCCCAGCAGGTCGATGGCCGGGATCAGCTCCACCTGGCGGCGCTCCTCACCACGCTCTGGCGTTGTAACATGCTACTATGCTAGCATAACGAGAAGACACGCACGCCCAGCAGGAGACCATGACCAGCGACCCCACCGAGTGGCGCTCCGAGGACACGAGCGACCTTCTCGACACCATCCTGGCGCTGCCTGACCGCCCCGCGGCCGAGCGCTTCTTCCGCGACCTGTGCACCCGCCGCGAGCTGCACGATCTCGCCCAGCGGTGGCATGTGGTGCGCCTGCTCGACGCCGGCATCCCCTACGCCGAGATCAGTCGGACGACGGGTGCCAGCACGGCCACCGTCACGCGCATCGCTCAGTGGCTCAACCACGGCACGGGTGGCTACCGCGAGGCACTCGATCGAGCGAACCCCGCGGAGTCCTCGAGGTGAAGGCCGCCGATGGCCGCGTGACCGCGTTTCCTGGTTCCGAATCGGGCCGCCTCCGCCTGGCCATCCCCAACAAGGGGCGGATGCAAGGCCCCTCGCTGCAGCTGCTGCACGACGCCGGGCTGCAGTTCGAGGACGGCACCCGAGCCCTGACCGCCAAGGTCGAGGGCTTTCCGCTGGACATCCTCTTCGTGCGCACGGACGACATCGTCGAGTTCGTGGCCGACGGCGTCGCCGACCTGGGCATCACCGGCACCAACCTACTGGTCGAGGCCGGCGCCGACCTGGAGGTCCTCGCCGAGCTGGGCTACGGCTACTGCCGCCTTGAAGCCGCCGTGCCCAACGAATCCCCGGCCCGCTCGCTGGAGGACCTCGGCGGCATGCGCCTCGCCACCAGTCACCCCCGCGCCACGCGGACGACGTTCGAAGCACGAGGGATCGCGGCCGAGATCGTGACGGTCTCGGGCGCCGTGGAGGTGGCGCCCACGATGGGCCTCGCCGATGGCGTGGTCGACCTCGTCTCGAGCGGCTCGACGCTCATCATGAATGGACTGCGCTCGGTGGGCCCGTTGCTGGCCAGCCAGGCCATCCTCGTCGGCCGCGCGGATGTCTCAGCCGAAGCTGCCGCGGTCATGGCCGAGGTGCGCACGATGGTGGAGGCGGTCATCGCGGGTCGCGGCGTGAAGTACCTCATGATGAACGCCCCCACCGACTCGCTCGAGGCCATCGAGGCCATCCTGCCCGGCCTCGAGTCGCCGAGCGTGTTGCCCCTGGCGCACGAAGGCATGCATGCCGTCCACGCCGTGGTGGGCGCCAGCGATGTCCATCGCATCCTGGTCCCGCTTCGTGAAGCCGGCGCCACCGGCATCCTCGTCATCCCCGTGGAGAAGCTCCTGCCATGACCGACACCAGCCCTCCGACCCTGCGGCGCCTGCGCCTCGCCGACGCCGGCGAGGCCGAGCGCCGTGCCCTCACCGACCGTGCCTCGACGGCCACCCCGGACATCCGCCGCAAGGCGCGCGCCATCGTAGATGCCGTCCGCGATGGTGGCGATGCGGCCCTGCGCGAGGCCAATGCCAGGTTCGGCGGCGGCCTCACCGAACCGGTCGATGCGCCCGCCTTGCGCGTACCCCCGGAGGACCTGCGCGCAGCGCGTGACCGGCTGCCCACCGAGCTGCGAGCGGGCCTGGAGCAGATGGCCCGCAACATCGAGTCGTTCCACGCGGCGGAGGTCCCGCCCGCGGAGCAGTGGGTGGAGACCGAGCCGGGCGTCAAGGTGGGGCGTGTGTGGCGCGGCCTCGACCGCGTCGCGGCCTACGTGCCCGGTGGCACCGCGGCCTACCCCTCGTCGCTGCTCATGAGCGCCGTGCCGGCGCGTCTCGCCGGCGTGGGCACCTTCGTGGTGGCCAGCCCGGCCGGCGCCGGCGGCGCGCTCTCCCCTGCCCTGCTCGGCGCTGCCGGCCTCATGGAAGTGGAGGAGTTCTGGGTCATGGGCGGTGCCCAGGCCGTGGGCGCGCTGGCCTACGGCACCGAGTCCATCGGACGCGTCGACAAGATCGTGGGCCCGGGCAACGCCTGGGTCACCGCGGCCAAGCTGGAGGTGCTCGACTCCTGTGCCATCGACATGCCCGCCGGGCCCACCGAGGTCATGGTCGTGGCCGACGCGACGGCCGACCCGGCGCACGTGGCGGCGGACCTCTTGAGCCAGGCCGAGCACGGTCCCGACTCGCCTTCGCTGCTGGTCACGCCGTCAGAGGCGCTGGCCGATGCGGTCGAGGTCGAGATCGCCAGGCAGCTGCCGACGCTGCTGCGCCGCGAGACCCTCGCCGAATCCGTGCGGGCCGCCGGCACGGTGGTCATCACCGCCGACATCGAGGAGGCCCTCGCCTTCGCGGACGAGTACGCACCCGAGCACCTCTCGTGCGTGGTGGCCGACGAGGAGGCGGCGCTGGCCCGGCTCAGCCACGCCGGCTCGCTCTTCCTTGGCGCCTACGCGCCCGAGTCGGCCGGTGACTATGCCGCCGGCTCCAACCACGTGCTGCCGACGGCCGGGGCCGGCCGGGCCTACAGCCCGCTGGGCGTGGAGTCCTTCGGTCGCTGGATGCAGGTCAACCGCATCACCCGGGACGGGCTCGCGCGCATCCTGCCGGCCGTCGCCGCGGTGGCTGAGGCAGAGGGCCTCACGGCCCATCGACGGGCCGTGGAGATCCGCTTCGAGGAGCAGGGCTGAGATGTCCCTCGAAACGACCCAGGCCCTCGTGGCCTCTTCCAACGTCTACACCTGGGAGCCGCCCAACCGTGTCATCGCGGCGCGCTACGGACTCGATCCGGCGGACATCCTGCGCTTCGACACCAATACCAGCCCGGCCGTGCTCTCCTACCTGCCCGAGGCCCTGGAGGGTCCCTGGGATCCACCCCTCCACGAGTACCCCGACTCCACCTACGCCGAGCTGGCCGAGGCCGCAGCCGACTACGTGGGGGCCCGGCCCGACGAGATCCTCGTGGGCTGTGGGGCGGATGAGGTCCTCGACATCATCGCCAAGACCTGCCTGGCTCCCGGCCAGCGCTCGGTGGTGCCGGTGCCCACCTACTCGATGTACGCGGTGCTCACGGGCCAGCGCGACGCCGAGCTCGTCTCGGTCCCGCGCACCGGTCCCGAGGACGGCTACCGGCTCGACCTCGAGGCCATGATGGCGGCGCTGCCGGGCGCCGGTGCCGTCTGGCTCTGTGCGCCCAACAACCCCACCGGCACGCCGGAGGCTCGCGAGGATCTCGTGTCCCTGCTCGAGGCCGGCGCAGCGCGCCCCGGGGGCGGTCCGGCCATCGTCGTCGACGAGGCCTACATCGAGTTCCACCCAGGATCACTGGTGGAGCTGCGTGGGCGGTACCCGGCGCTGATCGTGGTGCGCACGCTCTCCAAGGCGTTCGCCTTGACCGGCTTGCGCGTGGGCTACGCCGTGGCCCAGCGCCCGACCATCGAGCGGCTCGAGCGGGTTCGTCCGCCGGGCTCGCTCAACACCCTCTCGGCCAAGGCCGCTGCTCGCGCCCTGCGCCAGCCGCAGGTCGCCGCCGCCAACGCGGCCGCCCTGGCCCGCGAGCGTGAGTGGCTGGCAGCCCGCCTGGCCGAGGCCGGCCTGCCGCCGGTCCCCAGCGTCACCAACTTCCTGCTCTGTCGGATCGGGACACCGTCGGACGCGGACGAGCTCAACGAGGCCCTCCTGCGCGGCGGCATCGTGGTGCGCACGTTCGGCCCCGACGGTCCCCTCGCCGGACACCTGCGCTTCACGGTACGGAACCGGGAGCAGGACGAGCGTTTCATCGAAGTCATCGAGGCCTGGTCGGCCGGGAGGTCAGCATGAGCGAAGCACGGACGGGCGAGCGTGTACGCCAGACGAAGGAGACTCGCATCGTCGTGTCCGTCGACCTCGACGGCTCGGGCGTCGCGACGGTGGCCACGGGCGTGGGCTTCTACGACCACCTGCTCAGCTCGCTGGCGCACCACTCGCTCATCGACATCGAGATCAACGCCGTGGGCGACATCGAGATCGATGACCACCACACCGTCGAAGACGTGGCCCTGGCGCTCGGCGGCGCCATCAGCGATGCGCTGGGCGACCGCTCCGGCATCACCCGCTTCGGGGCCGCTCGGGTGCCCATGGACGAGTCGCTGGCGCAGTGTGCGCTGGACCTCTCCGGCCGCCCCTACGCCGTCATCGACCTGCCCTTCCGGGCCGATCGCGTGGGTGAGCTCAGCACGCAGATGGTCGAGCATGCCCTCTACTCCTTGGCCCAGGCCAGCGGTACCACCCTCCACCTCGACGGCACCGGTCGCAACGACCACCACCTCGCAGAAGCCGCCTTCAAGGCGCTCGCGCGCGCGCTGCGAATGGCCGTGACGCCTGACCCGCGTCGCTCCGGCGTGGCCTCCACCAAGGGCTCGCTCGAGCTCGATGGCGGGACCGCATGAGCGACCCGATCCGCGTCGCCGTCGTCGACTACGGTGCCGGCAACCTCATCAGCATCGGCAACGCCTTGCGCTTGTTGGGAGCGGAGGTGGACGTGGTGGAGGCTCCTGACCAGCTGCAGGGGGCGGAGGTCATCCTCGTGCCCGGGGTCGGCGCCAGCGAGGCGGCCATGGGTCGGCTGCGCCGTCAGGGGCTCGTCGAGCCCATCGTCGAGCGCGTCCGCGCGGGTACCTGGTTCGTGGGCATCTGTCTCGGCCTGCAGCTGCTGTTCGAGACCAGCCACGAGGACGGCGCTCGCATGCTGGGCCTGCTCGAGGGCGACGTCGAGGTCATCCCGGACGCGCCGAGCCTGCCGCACATCGGCTGGAACCGGCTGCAGATCCAGCGCCCGCACCCGGTGCTCGCGGGCCTGCCCGACGGCACCCCGGCCTACTTCGTCCACAGCTACGTCCCGGTGCCACGCGATCCCGAGCTGACCGTGGCGGAGACCGAGCATGGCGGCCGCTTCACGAGCCTGGTGGCCCGGGACCGCATCCTCGGCTTCCAGTTCCACCCCGAGCGTTCCGGCCAGGACGGGCTGCGCATGCTGCGCAACACGCTCGACCTCATCGCCGCTGACCGACCCACATCGGTGGGGGTACCGGCCTGATGCTGCTCAAGCGCGTCATCCCCTGCCTCGACGTCAAGGACGGTCGCGTGGTCAAGGGCGTCCGTTTCGTGGACCTCACCGACGAGGGCGATCCGCCCGAGCTGGCGAAACGGTACGCCGAGGCCGGCGCCGACGAGATCTGCTTCCTCGACATCACGGCGGCACCGGAAGGGCGCGGCACGCTCCTCGACATCGTCGAGCGCACCGCCAGCCAGGTCTTCGTGCCGCTGAGCGTCGGAGGCGGTGTCCGCTCCGCGCGCGAGATGCGCGATGTGCTGCGCGCCGGAGCGGACAAGGTGGCGGTCAACTCCGCGGCCGTCCGCGATCCCGACCTCATCAAGACCTGCGCACGCCGCTTCGGCAGCCAGTGCGTGGTCATCAGCGTCGACGCGCGAGCGGTGCCTGGCCAGCCCGGACGGTGGGAGGTGGTGGTGCAGGGCGGCCGCGAGGCCACCGGGCTCGACGCGGTCGAGTGGATCCGCCGCTGCGTCGAGAACGGCGCCGGTGAGGTCCTGCTCACGTCCATCGACCGCGACGGCACGCAGGACGGCTTCGACATCGAGCTGCTGCGGACCGTGACCGACCTGGTCCAGGTGCCGGTCATCGCCTCGGGAGGCGCCGGGACTCCGGCCCACATGACCGAGGCCGTGACCGCCGGCAACGCGGACGCCGTGCTGGCCGCCTCCATCTTCCATCGTGACATCCACTCGATCGCGGCGGTCAAGGCAGACATGGCCGCGGCCGGCGTGCCCGTGCGCCTGACCGGAGGTACCGCCTGATGGGCCTGCGCGACTCCCGCCCGCTCGATCCCGCCGAGGTCCGCTACGGTCCCGACGGGCTGGTCGCGGCCGTGGTCCAGGACGTCCAGGACGGGCGCGTGCTGATGGTGGCCTGGCAGGACGCCGAGGCGATCGAGTCCACGCTCGCGACCGGCGAGGCCCACTTCCACTCGCGCTCGCGCGATGCGCTCTGGAAGAAGGGTGAGACCAGCGGCAACACGCTGGCAGTGGTCTCGATGGAGCTTGACTGTGACGCCGACGCGGTGCTCATCACGGCCCGGCCGGCCGGGCCCACCTGCCACACCGAAGCCCGTTCCTGCTTCGATCTCGAGCCGGGCGCCGACACCGACACCGACACCGGGCCCACCGTCGCGGCCCAGGACTTCGCCTGGCTCGAGCGCTTGTGGTCGGTCATCGACGAGCGTGCTCGGTCCCGTCCCCCGGGCTCCTACACCACGTCGCTGCTCGAGGCCGGCGTGGATGCCACCGCACGCAAGGTGACCGAGGAGGCGACCGAGGTGGTGATGGCCGCCAAGGACGACGACTTCGCCCAGCGTTCAGGCGGGGAGCGACCCACCGAGGAGCTGGCGGGAGAGCTCGCCGACCTGCTCTATCACTCGCTGGTGCTGTGCGCGGAGCGTGGCCTGCCGCCCTCCGTGGTCATCGACACGCTGAAGGCACGTCACAAGGCCTGAGCCGCCCGCGTACCGCCCGTAGCCGGCGTGTAGTAGCGGCGGTAGTCCGCCGGTGACATCGAGGTCGTGCGGTCGAAGACCTTGTAGAACTGGCTGAGGTTGGAGTAGCTGACCGCCTGCGCCACCTCGGCCACGGGGAGCTCGGTCGAGACCAGCAGGCGTTTGGCCTCGGTCACGCGCAGCTGTGTCACGTACTCCTTGAACCCGACGCCGGTGACCTCCTTGAACACATGGCGCACGCGCGAGGGACTGACGTGCACCACGTCGGCGACCTCGCGCAGCGTGATCGGCTCCCGGTAGTGCTCTTCGACGTGGGCCAGCACGGGGCGGATGAGGTCGCGACGGGTGGCCGCTGTCTGTGATCCGGGGGCCGTCGTCCGGGAGCCCAGCCGTCGATTGGCCACGGCCAACACCTCGCGCAGCTTGGCGTCGGCCAGCTGTCGCTCCGCGCGATGTCGCCGCCCGGGGATCGCGGCCAGCTCGGCCAGCACCGGCGCCAGCTCGGACGCCAGCTCAGCATCGCCCCGCACCCGCGGCGACACCGCCGGGTCGTCGGGCCTGAAGGCGGCCAGGTAGCCCAGGTCGAGCTCGCGACACCCAGGTCCAGCGATCAGCTCGGGCCGGAAGAGCACCAGGCGCAGCCGCATCGAGGTGCCGGACGCGGCGTGCGCCACGTGGGGCTGCGAGTTGTCGATGAAGAAGACATCTCCCGGCTCGGCCGGGAGGCTGCGTCCCCCGAGGCCGAAGCGCCCGCGACCCTCCAGCACCTGCGCGATCTCGAGGTGATCGTGCCAGTGCATCGGGTCGGTGGCTCCCTGGACCTCGTACTCGATCACGGCCAGCGGGAAGCCAGGCTCGAGCTCCTGCTGCCAGACGTAGACGACCATTTCGGCAGGCTCCGTCGTGGCAGCCGCATCGGACAGGTCCACTTGGCGTGATTCGAGCCGAACATCGGCCCAGCGCAGCCGTTCTTGTCATGACCTCGACCGGCTCTGGCATTGTCGCGCGCGCTGCCCGGGTGGACCATCGGCCCCATCGACCGTTCGTAGCCACCACGGGGGACCGGCATGGCATTCCAGCATCTCTTCAGCCCGATGCGCATCGGCGACATGGAGCTGCCCAACCGCATCGTCCAGGTGCCCATCGACATCAGCTCATCCCACGCGGACGGCGAGGTCAGCGAGCGCGACCTCTACCATCACACGACCGTGGCCAAGGGTGGTACCGGGTTCATCATCGTCGGCGCGACCACACCGCAGAGGGCGACCGGCCGACCGACCGTCACCTGCCTCGTGGCTGACGGCGACAACTACATCCCCGGACTTGCGCGGCTGGCCGAGTCGATGCACCGATACGGCGCCAAGTGCGCCGTGCAGCTGCAGCACCCCGGCCGTCAGAGCGCCATCCCGCGGTTCAACACGCTCGGTGCGACCGACCGTGTGCTCAAGCTGCCGTGGTCGGCGGGCCATGAGATCGTCTACGAGAACGCCGAGGAGAAGGGCAAGGAGATCCGCGAGGCCTCGATCCCCGAGATCATGGAGCTGGTCGACCTCTTCAGCGAGGCCGCCTGGCGGGTCAAGCAGGCCGGCTTCGACGCCGTCGAGCTGCACGCAGCCCACGGCTATCTGCTCTCGGAGTTCATGAGCCCCTTCCTGAACATGCGGACGGACCGCTTCGGGGGCAGCTTCGAGAACCGCATGCGCTTCCCGCTCGCGGTCGTGGACGCCATCCAGAAGAAGTGCGGCCGGTCCTTCCCGCTGCTGGTGCGCTACTCCTTCGAGGAGTGGTGCGACGGCGGCCGCGGCCTCGAGGAGGGCATCGAGACCGCACGGGTCTTCGAGCAGGCCGGGGTCCATGCGCTCGATCTCTCGATGGGCATGCAGGAGAGCCCGGGTGCAGGGTTCGACCCGCCACCCTATCCCCAGGGTTGGGCCACCTACGCTGCAGCGGCCACCAAGAAGGCCGTGGGCATCCCGGTCATCACCAGCCATTCCTTGCGCGACCCCGGCTACTGCGAGCAGATCCTGGCGGACGGACAGACGGACCTGGTCGGACTCGGGCGCCAGCTGCTGGCCGACCCCTTCTGGCCGGTCAAGGCCAAGTACGGCAAGGTCGGCTCGATCCGTCGCTGCATCTCCTGTCTGGGCGGCTGTTGGCAGGAGTCACTCATGGCCCAGAAGGAGATCGCCTGCTCCATCAACGCGGCCTGTGGCGACACTCGCTACGCCGAGCTCCGCCCGACCGACAAGCCGGTGAAGGTGGCGGTGGTGGGGGGTGGCCCGGCCGGCATGGAGGCAGCCCGCCTGGCCACCGAGCGTGGCCACCAGGTCACGCTCTTCGAGAAGCACGACGAGCTGGGCGGGGCCATGCTCTACGTCTGCCTCGTGCCGGGCAAGGAGAAGATGCGCTGGTACCTCGACTGGATCCGGGACCAGCTGATGGATCTCGAGGTCGACCTCCGCCTGGCGCACGCGCCCAGCGTGGACGAGCTGCGTGGCTACGACATCGTGCTCAACGCCACGGGCGCGCGCTCGTACGTGCCGCCGGTGCACGGCGACGCCAGCGCGGTCGTGCCCTTCGAGGAGGCCATGGCCTGTCCCAAGGTCGCCTGTGAGTGCCATCCGGGTGGACGGCGCATGCGCAAGCTGGGCCAGCGGGTGCTGCTGTGGGGTGACGGCTACGCCGCCACCGACGTGGCCGCGTTCCTCGCCGACATCGGCAAGGACCTCACGATCGTGACCGAGAACCGCGAGTTCGCGGCCGAGTGCGAGGTCATCCACATGTACGTCCTGCGCAAGCGTTTCGCGCAGGGCGACGCCGAGGTCCTCGAGTCGAGGCCGTACAAGCACGCGGTCAAGGTCCTCACCAGCACGACCGTCGAATCGATCGACGGCGGCACGGTGGTGCTTCGCGGCGCGGACTTCGAACGTAGCACCATCGAGGTCGACGACATCGTCACCTGCCATACCCGGCCCGTGACCGATCTCTTCGAGGAGGCTCGCGATGCCGGCCTCGAGGTGATCAACGTGGGCGATGCCGTCAGCGTGCGCAACCTGTACTGGGCGGTGAAGGAGGGCTCGGACTTCGGCCTGGCCGTGGATCGGCACCTGCTCTTCAACAGCAACCACGCCATCCTGAACGACCTGCCGGAGGACGTGCTGGGACAGCTGACCCGCGACGAGGGCCCGGGCTACAGCGCGGCACGCATGGCGGAGCTGTCCGGGAAGGCGTAGGCCTGCACGACGGGAAGCGGGTTCCGGGTCCGCCCTCGCGATCTAGCCGGCGCGGCGTCCCACGAAGCGGCGCTTCTTGCCCATGGCCACCCACCAGTAGCGCTCGCCGATGAGGGCGGGCGGGGCGGCCTCGGGGTCGGTCAGCTGCTGGCCGTTGATCCGGAAGCCGCCCTGGTCGATGAGCCGTCGTGCCTCGCCCCTCGACTGGCCGCTGGCAGCCACGGCCACGTCGAGGGCGCTCCAGGCCTCGGCTTCAGCGCCGAACTCGAAGCCGCCGACCGCGTCGTAGAGCACGGCCAGGACCGCCGGGTCTTCCACCTCCCGGGCGAACGCGGCAGCGGCCACCGCGACCTGGCGCTCGGCTTCCTCGGTCCCGTGGATGCGAGCGGTAAGGTCGTAGGCGATGGCCTTCTGGGCCAGGCGCTGCTCGGGGGCGGCCGCGTGAGCCGCAGCGATGGACTCGACCTCCTCGCGCGACATGGTCGTCAGCCAGCGCAGGTGGTCGAGCACGACCTCGTCCTCGTCGTTGATCCAGTACTGGTAGAAGTCGTACGGGCTCGTCAGCGTGCCGTCGAGGAAGACGGCGCCCTTCTCGGACTTGCCCATCTTGACCCCAGCGCGGTTGAGCAGCAGCGGGCTGCACAGCCCGAAGGCCGTCGGCTCGTGGCCCTCGTTCTCCTCCCCGTCCGACGCTCGGCTCTCGACGCGGCGGATGAGCTCCAGGCCGGCCGTGATGTTGCCCCACTGGTCGGCACCACCCATCTGCATGTCCACCGCCTCCTGCTGGTGGAGATGCAGGAAGTCGGCTGCCTGCAGCGTCTGGTAGCTGAACTCGGTGAAGCTCATGCCGGCCGCCAGCCGCGCCTGCACGGAGTCCTTCGAGAGCATGTACGGCACCGTGAAGTACTTCCCGATGTCGCGCAGGTAGTCGATCATCGACATCTTGCCGAGCCAGTCGAGGTTGTTCAGCATCTTCGGCTGGGTGGGTCCCGGAGAGAAGTCGAGGAAGCGCTCCAGCTGTGCCTTGAGGGCGGCCGAGTTGCGCTCGATGGCAGCGGCGTCGAGGAGCTTGCGCTCGGAGGACTTGCCTGACGGGTCCCCGATCATGCCCGTGCCGCCGCCGATGAGGACCACCGGCCGGCCGCCTGCACGCTGGAGGTGGGTCAGCAGGAAGACCTGCAGCAGGTGGCCGACGTGCAACGAGGTGGCGCTGGCATCGAAACCGATGTAGGCGCTGACAGGACCTGCCGCGAGCCGCTGCTCGAGCCCTTCGGACTTGAGGTGGACCAGGCCACGCCAGCCGAGCTCGTCAAGGAGGGCGGGACTGGTCATGCGGCGAGGCCGAACGGCGGATAAGTCTGTGTGTGCATCCCTTCATGCTAGCCACGCCTGAGCGTGAGCGTGTCGCGCTCCCCCTCCGCACTGCCCGACAGACCTGCAGACCGCTGCTACGGTACGTCACGCATGACCCAGAGACCACCCTATCCCCCCTATCGACCGCCGGCCGCGCCCGTGCCCCCGCCCCGGCCCCAGGCGGCGCGACGTCCCCGTGGCAGCCGCAAGGCCGGCTTCCTCAAGCTCACGGTCATCCTCGTCTTCACGCTCAGCCTGCTGCTGGCCATGGGCGGGTTCGTCGGCGTCGTCGGCGCCGCCTTCATCTACGGTCAGGACCTCAAGCATCCCAGCGCAGCTCGAGAGGATCACCTTCCCCGAGGACACGATCATCTACGACCGCGACGGCACGTCACTCCTGGCGACGCTTTCGCCCGGCGGCGAACGGCGCCGCACGATCACCTGGAACCAGGTTCCTGCGCATCTCGCGGATGCCGTCACCGCGGTCGAGGACAAGACCTTCTGGGCCAACACCGGCATCGACCCCATCGGCATCATCTCCTCGGCCATCGACACGCTCACGGGCGACCCCCGCGGAGGCTCGACCATCACCCAGCAGCTGGTGCGCCAGAAGCTGCTGCCCGACGAGGTCACCAACGAGTCCTCGCGCCTGGGCGACCGCAAGGTCAAGGAGATCCTGCAGTCGATCCGCGTGACGGACTACTACCGGGGCGAGCAGGGCAAGCAGGCCATCCTCACCGCCTACCTCAACCAGAACTTCTACGGCAACAACAGCTACGGCGTGCGGGCCGCGGCCATCTCCTACTTCGGCAAGTCACAACCTCGCCGAGCTGACGCTCGCAGAGGCGGCGACGCTCGCGGCCATCCCGCAAGCGCCCTCGACATACGACCTGGTGCGCAACGCGGTCAAGAACGAGCAGGGCGAGTGGGAGGTCCCCGCGGACGCCGCCATCTACCAGCGGCGGAACCTCGTGCTCCAGCTGCTCGCCGAGGACCCCACCCGGCGCGTGCTCAGCGGCGGCACCTACTCGACCCAGGACTACCTCGACGCCATGAGCGAGCCGATGGTCATCGTCGCCCAGCGGGCCAGCGAATGGAAGGCGCCGCACTTCGTGTGGTACGTGCTCGACGAGCTGACCGAGATGCTTTGCCCCGGGGCGGAGACGTGTGACAGGATCAGCAACGGCGGTCTGCGCGTCACCACCACGCTGGACCTCAAGGTCCACAACAAGGCGGAGAAGTGGGTGGAGGCCACGGCCCTGCTCCCGCACCGCAACGACCCTGCGGGCGCCGCCGCCAAGCTGGGCGTGCCCTACTCGAGCTGGCTGCAGCGGCTGCGCTCCCAGAACGTGTGGAACGCCGCGCTCTCGGCCATCGACTACCAGACCGGCGAGATCATCGCCTACGTGGGCTCGGCCAACTACTACGAGCGGGCCAAGGTCAACCCCAAGATGCAGCCGCAGTACGACGTGCTGAGCCAGGGCTGGCGGCAGTCAGGCTCCACCTTCAAGCCGTTCACCTATGCCACGGGCATCAACGATCGCTCGCTCACCGCGGCCTCGATGTTCATGGACGTCACCACCGACTTCGGTGGCTACGCGCCCACCGACTTCACGGCCTACGAGCGCGGCCCCCTGCGGCTTGCGAGATGCGCTCCAGCTCTCGCTCAACGTGCCTGCGGTCAAGGCGCTCGACATCGTCGGACAGCAGAAGGTCTTCAGCAAGGCGCAGGCGTTCGGCATGGAGTTCCAGCAGTCGTCGTCCCCGGGCCTCTCGATGGCCCTGGGTACGCTCGAGGTGCACCCCCTCGACCTCAACCAGGCCTATGCCACCCTGGCCAACGGTGGCGTGAACGTGGGCCACACCTCGATCCTCGAGATCACCAGCGTCAACAGCAAGAACGACTACGAGTACAAGTACAAGGTGCCCAAGGGCAAGCGTGCCATCAGCGAGCAGGCCGCCTACGTGGTGACGGACATCCTCAAGGGCAACACCGACCCGTCGGAGAACGGGGTCTGGTCTGACTACGCGCAGATCACAGCCAGGAACGGGACGCGCCGCCCGGCGGCCCTCAAGACCGGCACCTCCAACGACGCCAAGGACCTCAACGCCTACGGCTACGTGGCCCCGCCCAGCAACCAGGGACGCCGGCAAGGCGAGTACGCGCTCTCGGTCGGCGTATGGGCCGGCAACAGCAACGGCAGCCCGGTGACCTCCGTGTCCAACCCCGTCTTCTCGCTCGACGTGGCCGCGCCGCTCTGGGATGCCTTCCTGACTGACGTGACCAGCAACTGGGAGGTGCGCGACTTCCAGCGGCCCTCCGGCCTGGCCTCGTACGACGTGGATGCCTGGACCGGGCACACGCCATCGCAGTACTCGCGCCGGAGCTACAACGAGCTCTTCGTCACCGGCACCGCGCCCACGGCCGATCCGTACATCACGTCGGTGCAGGTGGTCAAGGGCAGTGATGGCGCGTGGTACAGGTGGAACGAGGCCTGCGAGGGCTCGCCGCGTACGCGCGGCTACCTGGTCCTCGATGAGGCCGAGTCGGACAAGAGCAGCTGGAACCAGGCCAATCGAGGCTGGGTCAAGCGCGCCCGGCAGGGAACAGGGGTCGGAGCCAACGTCTCGCGCACCAAGACCACCTACACGGCCTACTTCTACGCGCCCTACTACCAGCCCTACGGCGCGTCCTGGGGTGCCCCGATCGCGCCCAACAAGTCATGCAAGAACAACGAGCAGGCCTTCCCCACCGAGGAGCCCACGCCGGAGCCCACCCCGGAGCCGACGCCGGAGGAGTCGATCCCGCCGGAGGAGACCGGGGCGCCCACCGAGGAGCCGCAGGTCACGCCCGAGCCGGAGGTCACGCCCAAGCCGGAGGTCACGCCCAAGCCCACCGCCAAGCCGACGCCCAAGCCGACGCCCAAGCCGACAGCCGAGCCCACGCCGGTGCCCACGGCCGCGCCGACGGCGGCGCCCACGCAGAAGCCACCGGCGCCGACGACCGCACCCGCGGCAGGGCGGACCACGGAACCCACGCCCGCGGAACCGGCAGCCGAGGAACCGTTGGCGGACCCGAACGCCGAGGGCGTCGCCGGATAGCGCAGGCTCCGCGGATCGGCGCTGGGGTCGCCTTCGTTGGCGTGAGGGCCTGCTAGAACGACACGACGGTCGCGCCGTCGCCACCCTCGCCCTGCTCGCCCGGGCGCCACGTGCGTACCAGCGGATGGCCGCCGAGCATCTCGCGCACCGCGTCCCGCATGGCGCCGGAACCGTGGCCGTGGATCACCGTCACCTGGCCGGCGCCGGCGTGGAGGGCATCGTCGAGGTACTGGTCAAGCATGGCCAGGGCCTCCTCCACGCGCGCGCCGCGCAGGTCCAGGCTCGAGGCCACCGCTCGCGCCCGCCGCGTGCTGGCGGCGCTGGCCTTGGCGCGGGCTGCGCCGGTGGCGAAGGTCGTGGTCGGGCTCTCGCCGAAGTCGCCGCGCCGGCCGCTCTTGGGCCTGGCGCTGGGCCCCCCGACCCCAGCTGCGCTCGGTGAGGACTGCAGCTCCTCGAGCTTCACGTCCACGCGCAGGCCGTTGACGTCGAGCGTGGCTCGGCCCTTGGCTTCGTCGAGGCTGCTGATGCTGCCGTGCCAGCCGCTCGCGGCAAAGGCGCGATCGCCCACGCGCCAGCGCGGCCGCACCGGTGCCGGCTCCGCCTCGTCATCGACGCTGGGCATCACGCCCAGGCGGGCGTCGATGCGGGCCATGGCCTGGTCGAGCCGGTCCTCGGTCAGGGTCTCGCGCGCGAGTGAGCCGCGCATCTCGGCGATCTCGGCCTCGATGGCGGCCAGCGCCACCTCCGCCTGGCGTCTCGCCTCCTGGGCTGCCATGCGGCGCTCGGCGCGCGCGCGCCGGCGCTCCTCCTCAGCCTCGGCCAGGGCCGCGTTCATCCTGCGCTCGGCATCTGAGGCCCGCGCTTCGGCGGCCGCGATATCGACCTGCGACTCGCGGATCGATGCCAGGGTGGTCTCGAACTCCTGCTGCGCCTCCGAGAGGCGTGAGCGGGCGTCCTCCACCAGCGCCTGTGGCAGCCCCAGACGCTCGGCGATGGCGAAGGCCTGGCTCGTACCCGGGAGCCCGATGGAGAGGTGGTACGTGGGCCGCAAGGTGGCCAGGTCGAAGTCGACCGAGGCGTTGCGGGCGCGTTCCTCGTTGTGAGCGTAGGTCTTGATCTCGGCGTAGTGCGTGGTGGCCACCACCAGCGAGCCGGTGCCGATGAAGTGGTCCAGCAACGACTGCGCCAGGGCTGATCCCTCGGTCGGGTCGGTGCCGGCGCCGAGCTCGTCGAGCAGCACGAGCGTGCGCTCGTCGGCGGCGTCCACGATCCTGGTGATGGTCCGCAGGTGGCCACTGAAGGTGGAGAGGGACTGGGCCACCGATTGCTCGTCACCGATGTCGGCGAGCACGTCACCGAAGATGGGCATGATGCTGCCGGGCGCGGCTGGCACGTGCATGCCCGCCTGGAACATCAGCGCGAGCAGCCCCACGGTGCGCAGGGCCACGGTCTTGCCGCCGGTGTTGGGGCCGGTGATGATGAGCGCCGTGTAGCCGTCACCCAGGTGCACGTCGATCGGGACCACCTCCCCCTCGAGGCCAGGGTGACGCGCTGAGAGCAGCGACACCCGCTGCTCGGAGGCCAGCGTGGGGCGGACGGCGTCGAGCTCCTCCGCCAGGCGGGCGCGGCACATCCACAGGTCGAAGCGGGCGAGCGCGTCGAGGTTGGCCTCAAGGGCCCCGGCGTCGGCGGCCACGTGGGCCGAGAGCTCGTCGAGGACGCGCTCCTCCTCCGCCTGAGCCGCCAGCTCCGCCTCCCGCCAGGCGTTGGACAGCTCGACGGCGATGAGCGGCTCCACGAAGATGGTCTGGCCGCTGCCCGACTGGTCGTGGACGATGCCCTTCACCCGGCTGCGCGCGTCCGCCTTCACGGGCACCACGTAGCGGCCGTTGCGCAGGGTGATGATGGGCTCCTGCAGGGCGCTGGCGAGGTCGGAGTGCACCAGCGCCTCCAGTCGATTGCGCAGCCGCTCGTGCGCGAGGCGTACCGCACGACGCAGGCCGCCGAGCACCGGCGAGGCGGTATCGAGCACCTCCCCCGTCGGGTCCACGCTGGCCTCCAGGCGCGCTCGCAACGCAGGTAGCGGGTCGATCGAGCGGTAGAGCGCGTGCAGCAGGGGTCGATCGAGCTCGCGCAGGCCGTCCACCAGTCGGCCGGCGGCGATGAGGGTCTCCACCGTGGCCCACAGCTCGGCCGGGTCCAGGCGGCCACCGCGCGTGGCCCGGGCCAGCACCGGCTCGATGTCGCGAGCGCTGCCGACGCCGACCTGTGGCTTCTCCTGCAGGAGCCAGCGAGCCTCGTCGGTCTCGTCGAGGCGGCGAGCCACGACGAGGCGGTCGGTGGACGGTTCGAGTGCCAGGGCCAGTCGGCGAGACGGCTCGAAGGCGGCGTACGCGGCAAGCCGCTCCCGGATGAGCGGGAACTCCAGCAGCTCGGCCGAGCGGACGTCCATCACGGCGTCGTCGGGAACGGGCGGCTGAGCGCAGGGCTGTCGGCGAGCCCGAAACGCCACGGCCGGCCGGCCCAGTCGGGACCGGCGTAGTCGACGCCGATGCGCGGTCCCGACACGATCGCAGGATGGTCCTGGCCGGCTCTCGGATCGGCCGCCAGCCAGAGTCGCGGGTCCGTCAGCAGGTCGAGGCCGCTGAGCGAGCGGTCGATGTCGAGGGCCTGGCAGGCGCGGGCAGGCCCCGCGGCGGTCCGCGTGGGCGGTCCGGCGGTCCGGCCCCGACGCTCGCGCATGCGACCGAGCCCGTCGATGGGCTCCAGTGCGCGGATGAGCACGGCGGCCGCGACCCCGTCAGGTCCGCAGACGACGTTGAGGCAGTGATGCAGGCCGTAGACGAGGTAGACATAGGCACGACCCGGTGGCCCGAACATCACCGCCGTGCGGGGAGTCCTGCCCGCCCGCGCATGGCTGGCCCGGTCGTTGGGCCCCGCGTAGGCCTCTGTCTCCACGATGCGGCCGATCCGGCGACCCCTGCCGTCGTCGCGCACCAGCCACGCGCCGAGCAGCCGCTGCGCTGCGGTCACCGCATCGGCGGCGACCAGCGCAGGATCGATGGGTCCGAGGCTGGTTGGTGAAGGGTCGGGGTGCTCGGTGGAGGCGTCGCCGGCGGGTTGCGCGGCCAGGGTCAAGCGAAGACCTCGCGCACGTTCTCGGGCAGGAACGGGCCGAGCACGAAGCCGATGATGGGCACGAGGTGCTCGTTGATGTTGCCGCCGATGTTCGAAAGCAGGAGCGACTGGTACAGGTTGGCCACCCACAGCGGCCCGCCGGCCGACTCCACCACGGGCTCGCCATCCCCGTAGAAGGTCGCGAGCACGATGAGCACGCCGGCGATGCCGAGCACGGCCACGAAGATGGCGAAGCCGGCCCCGACGAGGTCGTCGAGCACCTGGTAGCGGGTGATGCGCTGGTTGCTGCGCGTGACGATGAAGATGATCACGGGTGTCGACAGGAGCAGGAAGACGTAGATGATGCCGAAGGCGGCCATCTGGTTGAAGGCGGCGGTGTAGTTGTCCCACTGCTGGGCCAGGTAGCCGCCGAGCTCCTGCTGCAGGTAGGCGCCCGTGAGGAAGGCGATGATCCAGCCGGCGAACAGCATCAGGCTGCGCACGGCACCCCAGAAGAAGCCCACCACGAGCGTGGACACGATGATCACCAGGAGGAAGATATCGGTCGTACCGATACTCATTGCAGGCACCTCATGGGCGCAACGCTATCAGGAGCGCAGGCGTGCGCCAAGTCGCTCGGACAACACCGTAACCACCCGCTCTATCGCCGGCTCGACCAGATCGTCACCAGAACCGTCGTCGAGGAACTCGAAGCGAAGGCGGTAGGCGAGGCTCTTCTCGTCCGCTGCGAGGGGTGTCCCCCGATACTGATCGAAGAGCAGCACGCTGCGCAGCGCCGATCCGCCATGTTCGCGGATGACGGCCTCGACCTGGCCTGCTGCGGTCTCCTCGGAGACGACCACCGCGATGTCACGCTCGACGCCCGGCAGGTGCTCGAGGCTCCCGACCCGCAGGCGGTCGGGCACGAGCCGCTGGAAGGCCTCCAGCCAGATCTCCGCGAAGACCACGTGGCCGGCGTGGACGCCGTACGCCTCCAACAGGCGTGGGTGCAGCTCACCGACCCGGCCCACGATGGTGCGGTCGCCGGTGGACGAGACGGCCACGACCGCGGCCGTGCGACCAGGGTGCTCGACTCCGGGACGGGGCGTGAGCGGCTCGTAGGCGAGGCGGTTCCAGGTGAGGCGTTCCGTGAGGCGCTCGAGCAGGCCCTTGGCCAGGGCTACGTCCACCTGCCCCGGCTCGAGGTCATGGGCGACCGGCCGGTCACGACCGGCCAGGATCAGACCAAGCACTTCCGTCTGGACCGGCTGACCCTCGCGCCACTCGTGCAGCGCGCCGATCTCGAAGGCATGGATGTCAGGCGTCTTCTGGCGCTCGTTCTCGACGAGCACCCGCAGGTGCTCGGGCAGCAGCGAGCGCCGGAGCTGGCTGTGGTCGATGGTGACCGGATTGGCCGCCACGATGGTGCCCGGATCGTCCGCGGCGTAGCCCAGTCGGGCGTGGTCGTGGGGCCCGACCAGGCCGTGGGTGATGAGCTCGCTCAGGCCCGCGCCCGAGAGCGAGGTCCGGAGCTGGTCGGTGAGGCGCTGGGGGTCCGGTCGGTAGCCCGGCATGCCCGTATCTGGCAGACGGCCAGGGAGCGTCTCGTAGCCACGGATCCGGGCGACCTCCTCGATGATGTCACCCTCGATGGCGAGGTCTCGGCGGTGCCCGGGGATCAAGCGCCACCAGCGCCTGCGCTGGGGTCGACCTCCACGCTCAGGGGCTCGTCTCCGGCGATGATCGGGATACGCTCGCCCGCAGCCGCAGACTCCGTCTCGATCTCCACCCTGGCCAGCAGCTCACGCTGCTCCTGCAGCCCGATGTCCGCTCCCAGCAGGGCGTTGACGCGAGCCGGGCGATAGGCCACGCGTGCCTGCGCCGGGGCCTGCGGCTGGGTGTCGACCACGCCGCTGGCCACGCGTCCGCCGCCCCAACGCGTGATGAGTGCGGCCGTGCGATCGGCACCGAGGCGCGCCATGCGGTGCTCCTGGCCCTTCTCGAAGCGCAGGCTGGCCTCGCTTCGCAAGGCATAGCGGAAGGCCGTCCGGCGCACGCTGACAGGGTCGAAGATGGCTGACTCGATGATGACGTTGCTGGTACGGTCGCCAACCTCTGACGCCGCACCACCCATGACGCCGGCGATGGCCAGGGGCCCGTTCGCGTCGGCGATGAGCAACGTGTCCGGCGTGAGCTCGCGCTCGATGTGGTCCAGCGTCTCCAGGGTCTCGCCCGGCTCGGCGGTGCGCACCGTGATGTGCCCGTCCCGGACCGCATCCGCATCGAAGGTGTGGATGGGCTTGCCCAGCTCCATGAGCACGTAGTTGGAGGCGTCGACCACGTTGGAGATCGGTCGCACGCCAGCCGCGATGAGCCGTCGCTGTACGTCCCACGGCGAGGGACCAACGCGCACGCCCTCGACGTAGCGCCCGACGAAGACCGGGCAGAGGTCGGTGTCGGCGACGTCCACGCTGAGGTGGTCGGCGGTGCTGTCACCGGACTCCTCGACCGAGAGGTCCGGCCACCGGAGTGTCGCGCCGGTGGCAGCGGCCACCTCTCGGGCCAGGCCAAGGATGCTGAGAGCGTCGCCGCGGTTGGGCTTGACATCCACGTCGAGCACGATGTCGCCGGCCATCTCCGCCATGTCCAGGCCCAGCTCCGCGTCGGCCGGCAGGATGAGGATGCCGTCCGCGTCCGTGGTCAGACCGAGCTCGTCACCGGAGCAGAGCATGCCCTGGCTTTGCGTGCCCGCGATGGAGGTGATGTCGATGTGCCGGTCGCCGGGCAGGACCGAGCCGGGGCGGGCCACGGGGATGCGCTGGCCGGCCTCGATGTTGGTGGCGCCGCAGACGACCGAGAGCTCCTCGTCGCCGATGCCCGTCCGGACCCGCGTGAGCGAGAGCTTGTTGGAGTTGGGGTGCGGGGCGACCTCCAGCAGCTCGCCCACCACGATGTTGTGCCAGTCGGCGCCGATGCGCTCGACGGAGCTCACCTCCATGCCCAGCAGCGTGAGCCGCTCGGCCAGCTCCTCCGGGCTGAGCTCGACATCGACGAACTCACGCAGCCACGACAGCGGGACGCGCATCTACAGTCGCTCCAGGAAGCGCATGTCGTCCGCGAGGAAGGCGCGGATGTCGCTGATCACGTAGCGCAGCATGGCGATGCGGTCGATGCCCATGCCGAAGGCGAAGCCCTGGAAGCGCTCTGGGTCGATGCCGCCGTTGCGCAGCACGATGGGGTGCACCATGCCTGCCCCCAGGATGGTCATCCAGCCGGTCCGGCCGCAGGCCGGGCAACCCGTGCCCTCGCATACGACGCAGCCGATGTCGAAGGCCACGGATGGCTCCGTGAAGGGGTAGTAGCCGGGCCGGAACCGGGTCGCACGATCGGCCCCGAAGAGGGCGTGGGCGAAGGTGTCGAGCAAGCCGCGCAGGTGAGCCATGGTCGTGCCCTCGTCGACCATCAGGCCCTCGAGCTGGAAGAACTCGAAGCCGTGGCTGGCGTCGACGGCCTCATAGCGGTAGCAGCGACCGGGCGTGAGCACACGGATGGGCGGCTCGCTGTCGCGCATGGCCCGGATCTGGCCGGGTGAGGTGTGTGTTCGCAGCAGGAGCCGGTCCTCGCGTGTCTCGCCGGCGGGGTCACGCACGTAGATGGTGTCCCACAGGTCACGGGAGGGATGGTCAGGCGGGATGTTGAGCGCGTCGAAGTTGAGCGCGTCCGTCTCCACCTCCGGGCTGTCCACCACGACGAAGCCGAACTGGCTGAAGACGCGGGCGATCTCTCGGGCCGTCTCGGCGAGCGGATGGAGCGAGCCGCGCCAGAGACGCCGGCCCGGCAGCGTGACATCCTCAGCCTCGGCGGCCAGGCGCGCGTCAAGCGCCTCCGCCTCCAGGCCGACGCGCCGTTCGGCGAGCGCCTTCTCGATGGCCGAGCGCACCGGGTTGGCGAGGGCGCCGACCTTGGGCCGGTCTTCTGCGGGCAGCTGGCCGATGCCACCGAGCAGGTCCTTGAGGGCCCCCTTGCGGCCGAGCATGGCCGTCTCGATGGCGTCGAGCGCCGCGGGCGACTCAGCAGCGGCGATCGCGAGCGACGGCTTGCGCTTGCAGCTCCTCGAGCTGGGCGCTGAACGAGGCGACGTCCACGACGGGCTGGGTGCTCGTCGCTATGCGGACTTGGCGACCTCGGCGATGCGGGCGAACGTCGCGGCATCGCGGGCACCGATATCGGCCAGGCTCTTGCGGTCGAGCTCGACTCCGGCCGACTTGAGGCCGCTGATGAGCTTGCCGTAGGTGGTGCCGTTGGCGCGGGCGGCCGCGTTGATGCGGGCGATCCAGAGCGCGCGCATCTGGCGCTTGCGCTCCTTGCGGCCTCGATAGGCGTAGGCCATCGCGTGAAGCTGCGCCTCACGTGCGGAGCGGATCAACCGGCGGTGCGTGCCGGTCCTGCCCTCAGCGGCCTTGAGGAGACGCTTGTGACGCTTGTGGGCGGCGACGCCGCGCTTGACTCGTGCCATGAGTTACTGGTGACTCCTACAGGTACGGGAGCATCCGCTTGACGGCGTTCTTGTTGGCGCCATCAACGGTTGCCTTGCCCTCGTAGCGGCGCTTGCGCCGCGACGACTTGATCTCGAGGTGGTGGCCACGCCAGGACTTGACCCGGTAGACCTTGCCACTGCCGGTGGCGCCGAATCGCTTCTGCGCGCCCTTGTGGCTCTTCATCTTTGGCACTGGCGTCAGCCTCCTGTGCTTGTCGCAGGTGAGGCCTTCGGCTCTTCCTGGGCGACGGGCGGCTCCGCTGCTGGCGGCTCCGCTACCTTGCTTCTGTTCTTCGACTTCTGCTCCGCAGGCGCCGGTTCAGCCTTGACCCGGGGCTTCTGCGTCGCGGTCAGGACCATCGACATGGAGCGACCCTCGAGCGTGGGCATCCGGTCGACGGTGCCCCAGTCGCCGACCTGCTCGGCGAAGCGGTTGAGCAGGTCCCGCCCGATGTAGGCGTGACTGACCTCGCGTCCGCGGAACTGGACCGTGACCTTCACTCGATCGCCGTCCCCCAGGAACCGGATCGCACGCTTGACCTTGGTGTCGAAATCACCCTTGCCGATCTTGACCCGGAGGCGGACCTCCTTGAACTCGACCGAGCGCTGGTGCTTGCGTGCTTCCTTGTCCCGACGGGCCTGCTCGTACTTGTACTGGCCGTAGTCGAGGATCTTGGTGACGGGCGGGTTGGACATGGGAGCGACCTCCACGAGGTCGAAACCACGTTCCTGCGCCAGTTGCAGGGCCTTGGGCGTAGGCATGACGCCCAGCTGTTCGCCTTCTTCGTCGATGACCCGTACCTGTGGGATCCGGATCATCTCGTTGATACGCAGGTCCTTGCTCAGGCTATTCCCTCACCACTATCGCTGCTCTGACCACCACCCGTACGCGGCATGACACAAGGACACGACGTGCACGGGTCGCTGGCGGAATATATCACAGGCGCGTGGTTCCGCACGCTCGCGGGCCCGGTCGTGACGACTCGTCCGAGTCCTCCTGGTGAGCCCCGCCGGGCGCGTGTCGTGATCGGATCACGATGAGCCTCCAAGGCTTCGACGGGCCCGGGCACGACGACCGCCCAAGTGACGCCGGCTGCCGCGCCGCCGCCCGGTTCGACGCAGGCATCCTGCGCTGCGCGCGTGCCCCGTCTTGACCTCGTTGTCACAGTAGGCCCTGGTGGAGGCCTATATGGGGCATGGAGGTAGTGACGGGGATGGCGAACCAGGGGTGGTCGGACGTGCTTGCGTCCGCTGCCGCTGGCAACGAGTACGCCTTCCGCCGGATCATCGCTGAGCACCACGAGGATATGCGCCGCGTGTGCTTCGCGATCGCCCGGGACCACGGGGTCGCGGAGGATGCCACGCAAGCGGCGTGGCTCATCGCCTGGCGCAAGCTCGGCAACGTCCGCGATGCTGCACACCTTCGCCCCTGGCTCGTGTCGGTCGCTGCCAACGAAGCGAAGCGATTGTTGAGGAAGCGCCGGCGCCGGGCTGAGGTGGAGGTTCGGGGCGACGTCGCCGGAGAACCCGGTAGCGTGGATCCGGAAACGGGCATCGCGTCGTTCGATCTGCGAGTCGCCATGCTGCGGCTCGATCCGGACGACCGTGCGCTCGTGGCGATGCGCTACGGCGTCGGCTTCAACTCGAGCGAGTTGGCCGTCGCCACCGGCACGACGCCAGCTGCTGTCCGGCAGCGCCTCAAGCGGGCCCTCGACCGGCTGCGAAAGGACCTCACCGATGGATGACATGCAGGCGTTCGAACGCCGGGTCGCCAAGGAGGCCGGCTGGTTGCTGGGGCCGGAGCGTCAGGTCGATGACGCCGCCATCCTCGCAGCCGTCACTGCCGCCGCTCAATCCCCCCAGCGGAGGCTCCAGTCCATGTTCAGTGCTTTCAAGTTCGCCATCGCCGGCATCATCGTGGCCGTGTTCGGCGGGTTCCTGCTCTTGGGCCTGCCCACGACGGTCACGAACGATCCAGCCGCACCCAGCAGCGAGAGCTCGCCCTCGGCATCGCCCTCAGCCATCGTCAGCGGGATCGTGTCGCCCGACGTCGCGGTCGATGCCGGCACGGCGCTCACCATCTCCCTGGCCGACGTTCGACCCGGGCGTGAGCCCATCGCCGAGGTCGTGATCGAGATCGCCGAGGCGGTGGACGTGGGCGGCGAGATCCCGTTCAGCCTCGAGTACCGATCCGATGCCATCGACCCTGACCGCATGTATACGGTGAGTGCACGCGTGGGGGATGGCGATGCCGTCACGGCTCAGAGCCTGACCGGGGCCCGGGTCATCACCGGCGGCAAGCCGTCCGAAGGCGTGACCGTCGACCTCATCGACCCCCTGACGCTGACCGGTCTCAGCCGGACCGTCGTGCTCGATGCGTCGGATGAGATGCCTGATGCCGTCGACGGGGCCCGCTACGTCGTCCGGCTCGAGGAGGACGGCGTCGACGGCGCGTCAGCCACGATCGCAGAGGTCACGCTCGACGGCGTCTCCGAGCTACGACCGTCGGTCGAAGCGACCGTGCTCTACGACGGCGACCGTATCGACTCCGAGGCTCGCTACCGGCTCGACGTGGTCCTGGAGGACGCGGTGACCGGAGAGCTTCTGGGTGTCAGCCAGGACGGTTCTCAGGCGCTCGTCTATCCAAGCGAGCTCAGCGAGAAGGGTACGTGGGATCCCTTCCACGTCGTGGTCGTACCGCCTCCCGGCCAGCCCGGATAGGGCACGCGCGAGAGCGGCCGCGTCAGTCGGGTCGGCGCGACGCGGCCTGCTCTGCGAGCTGGTCGGCCAGCTCCTCCCAGCCGATGGGATCGAGCTGCTCCCCTGCCCTGGTGCGGGGTGCCGCGGTGCGGCTCTCGACCTCGCGGTCGCCGAGCACCAGCATGTAGGGGATCTTCTGGTCCTGGGCCAGCTTGATCTTCTTCTGCATGCGGTTGCCGCTGTCGTCGAGCTCGACGAAGAGCTTGCGCGAACGAAGCACCTGGGCCAGCTCGGCGGCAGCCTCGTTGTGGCGATCGGCGATGGGGATGATCGAGGCCTGCACGGGCGCGCACCACAGCGGGAAGGCCCCGCCGAAGTGCTCGGTGATGATGCCGATGAAGCGTTCGAACGAGCCATAGACCGCTCGGTGGATGGCGATCGGCCGCTGCTGCTGGCCATCCTCGTCGACGTAGGTCAGGTCGAATCGCTCGGGCAGCATCACGAGGTCCGCCTGGATGGTCGAGAGCTGCCACTCGCGGCCGAGGGCGTCTTCCACGTAGCCGTCGATCTTGGGCGCATAGAAGGCGCCGTCCCCAGGCTTCAGCTGGTACTCCACGCCGGCTCGCTCGAGCGCCTCGCGGATATAGGTCTCCGCTCGCTCCCACAGCGCGGGATCGCCAAGCGCCTTGTCCGGTCGCGTGGCGAAGCTGAAGCGCGGGGTCAGCCCGAACCAGCCGAAGACCTCCTGGATCTCGCCCAGCAGGGCTTCCACCTCGTCAGCGAGCTGGTCGGGCCGGACGTAGCACGTGGGCGTCGTCCTGACTGAAGTGCCGGATACGGGTGAGGCCGCTGAGCGTGCCCGAGAGCTCGTTGCGATGCAGGTGGCCGAAGTCGCGAGAAGCGCAGCGGGAAGTCCCGGTAGGAGCGCACCCGCGTGTTGTAGATGATCGTCGAGAGCGGGCAGTTCATGGGCTTGAGCGAGTAGTCGGGCTCGCCCTGCGCGTCCTCGACCTCGAGCGTGAACATCTTGTCGTCGTAGTGGTTCCAGTGCCCCGACCGCTCCCACAGCTTCTTGTGCACGAGGATGGGCGTGCCCACCTCCTGGTAACCGCGTCGGTCCTGGACCTCGCGCACGGCGGTCTCGAGCGTGCGATAGAGGCGCTGGCCCTTGGGATGCCAGAAGGCGGAGCCGGGGCTGACGTCGTTGAAGCTGAAGAGGTCGAGGGCCACGCCCACGCGCCGATGGTCGCGCTTGCGGGCTTCCTCGAGGCGCCAGAGGTAGAGGTCGAGCTCCTCGCGGGACCGCCACACGGTGCCGTAGATGCGCTGCAGCATGGGCCGCTTCTCGTCACCGCGCCAGTAGGCGCCGGAGACCTTCAGCAGCTTGAACGGGCCGAGCTTGCCCGTCGAAGCCACGTGCGGACCTCGGCAGAGGTCGGTGAAGGGCCCGTGCGTGTAGGTCGAGACCGCGGCACCGGTTCGCCGTGCTGCTCCGCATCGCGTCGCAGGTCATCGAGGATCTCGACCTTGTAGGTCTGACCGGCGGCCTCCAGCATGGCGCGACCCTCGTCCGGATCCCACTCCTGGCGCTCGAAGGGGTAGTCGCGGCCGACGGACTTCTTCATCCGCTTCTCGATGGCCTTGAGGTCCTGCGGTGTCAGCGCGCGAGGCAGGTCGAAGTCGTAGTAGAAGCCGTCCTTGATGGCCGGACCGATACCCAGCCGGGCCTCGGGGAAGAGGTCCATGACCGCCTCGGCCATGATGTGCGCGGCCGAGTGGCGCATGGGGTCGAGCTCATCGTGCACGCTCGCGTCGAGCAGCTCGGTGGCCGAACCCTTCTGGGGGGCCTGGAACTCGTCCTCGTTGGCGGCCTGGCCGGCATCGTGGCCGTCCCCGCGTTCTGCTGCGCACATGGGCATGCTCCTGATCGAAGTGAACGCCCCTCGCACCGCACGGCGGTCGAGAGGCGCCTTGGCGACGAGCCGGATCGCCGTCCGGCCTCGCCGCGATCGTACCGCAGGCGGGGCCCCTAGGCCGGTGGCTCCCCTGTTCCGCCGAGCAGCTCGTCGAGCCCGGCGAGGGGGATGCCCAGCCAGTCGGAACGTGAACCGAGGCGCGACGTCAGCTCGTCGCAGGCGCGCGAGACGAGCAGCGCCTTGAACATGACTGACCAGGCGTCGTCATCGACAGGGTTGTAGGTGGTGCCTGCGGTTGCCTCGCGATAGCCCGCGATGCAGGCGGCAGACATCCACTGGAACCAGGCCGTCGACCAGGCCGCTAGTCCGTCGGGCTCGACCGCGCCCCCGCTGAGCAGCTCACGCTCGACGCGCGGCCAGTGAGCCGCGAAGTGGAGCGAGCGCACAAGGCTGGCGAGGTCCGTCAGGGCCGGGCGCTTGAGGCGCCGCTGGCTCAAGGGGTGGGCGGTGTCGCCCTCGAAATCGATGATCACCACATCGGAGCCGGTGTCGAGCACCTGACCGAGGTGCAGGTCGCCGTGGATGCGGATGCGGTCGCCGCCGGTACGCAGCTCAAGCAGCCGCTGCAGCAGGGCATCCACGCGGGGTGCGGCCTCAAGCACCATCCGCGCGGCCTCGTGGTCTCGCTGCGGCAAGGCATCGCCCGGCGTCCTCCAGCAGCTCGAGGGCATCGCTGACCCGGCGTCGGATCGACTGGTAGAGCGAGCGCATCTGGAAGGGCGACATCGGCTCGGGTGCGAAGTCCGGATCGCCGGGGTCGGCGGCCGCCAGCAGCGTGTGCATCCGGCCAAGGCGTTCCCCGAGCACGCGCGCGGTCTCCAGCGGTGTGCCGATGAGCGCGGCCATGCGATCGGGAACGTCCTGACGAGCGATCTCGAGGAAGAAACGGTCGCCATCGGAGGCCAGTTCAGGCGGTGCCGCCTCCGCCTCCCCATCGTGGAGGAAGGCGCCGACGGCCTCGCGCATCGACTCCCACAGGTTGCCCTCGTGGGGGACGTAGGCCTGGATCATGGCCAGCGTGGCGGTGTCGGGGCCATGCGTCGATCTCTGCCGAGCCGAGCACGCGCGGCACGTTGGCGAAGCCGGCCTCGGCGAGGTATCGCCCCAGCTCCTGGTCTGGGTTGGGGCCGTCCTCCAGGACGCGGTAGAGCTTGAGCACGAGACGATCACCGTACGCCGCGCTGCTGTTGGACATCGTCGGCTGCTCGCGGATGGGCGTGGCCTTGAGCTCATCCGCGGACACGCCCGCGAGCTGGCTCCTGAGACCCTTGAGCGCGTGTCCGGCGAGATCGAGGTGCGCGCCCTTGAGCCGGCGCCGGCCGGTGACGATGCCCAGCAGGGCCTCGTACACGCCCGGCACGACGGTGGCGTCGATGAGCCGTGTCGAGCGCCCGGCGTCGACGAGCCGGGCGATGGCCGCCTCGGGATTGTCGTTGAGCAGGGCGTCGATGGCGGGATCGGCATCGGTGGTGAGGGGCAGCACGTAGGTCGCCGGCTCGGCGTCGCGGTAGCGGACCTGCAGCAACGCGATGACGGCGGCCGGCGTGGAGTGCAGTGGCAGCACGTCCATGACGCGGGCTTCGGCGACCGGGTGCGTGCCACCGCGGTACCAGCGCCGGCCCACCATCCAGCGCAGGAGGACGTCGGCGGCCTCGTCGCTGTGCTTCCTCAGGCGCGCGTCGAGGTCGCCCCGCCAGGCCAGCTCGGGCAGGTCCTCGCTGCCGGACGTGAGCTCGGCCGCAGCCGGGTCAGTGGCGAGCCGGAACCACAGGAACGAGTGCGGGCCAAGGCTGATGAGGTAGGGCTCAGCCGTGACGCGCGGGAACTCGACCGCGCCGAAGAGCTCGACCGGGATGCGGCCCTCGTAGGCGGACAGCGGCAGCTCGGTCCACTGGGCATAGCGCGAGAGGTTGGCCACCACCAGGATGGTCTCGTCCTCGTGCTCCCGGATGAAGGCCAGCACGCGCCGGTTGTCCGGGCGCAGGAAGGTCAGGCTCCCGCGACCGAAGGCGGGATGCCGCTTGCGCAGCGCGATGACCCGCTTCATCCACCACAGCAGCGATTGCGGGTTGGCCTGCTGCGTCTCGACGTTGACGGCCTCGTAGTGGTACTCGGGGTCGGTGACGATGGGCAGATACAGCTGCTGGCGGTTGGCCGAGCTGAAGCCGGCGTTGCGATCCGACGACCACTGCATGGGCGTACGCACGCCGTTGCGATCGCCGACGTAGACGTTGTCGCCCATGCCGATCTCGTCGCCGTAGTAGATGACGGGCGTGCCCGGCAGGCTGAAGAGCAGCCCGTTCATGAGCTCGATGCGCCGGCGGTTGTTGCCCAGCAGCGGTGCCAGGCGACGGCGGATGCCGAGGTTGATGCGCGCCCGCGGGTCGGCCGCGTAGACGCGGTACATGTAGTCCCGCTCCTCGTCGGTGACCATCTCGAGCGTGAGCTCGTCGTGGTTGCGCAGGAAGAGCGCCCACTGGCTGGTCGCAGGTGGGTCCGGCGTCTGCTCGAGGATGTCGATGATGGGGAAGCGGTCCTCCATGCGCAGGGCCATGAACATGCGCGGCATCAGGGGGAAGTGGAAGGCCATGTGGCACTCGTCGCCGGGCTCGTCGCCGAAGTAGGCCACCGAATCCTCCGGCCACTGGTTGGCCTCCGCCAGCAGCATGCGGTCGGCGAAGCGCTCGTCCACGTGCGTCCGTAGCGACTTCAGGAAGGCGTGTGTCTCGGGCAGGTTCTCGCCGTTCGTGCCCTCGCGCTCGTAGAGGTACGGGATGGCATCGAGGCGCAGGCCGTCGACGCCGGCCTCGAGCCAGAAGTCGGTGACCTTGAGCAGGGCCTCCTGCACGCGCGGCTCATCGAAGTTGAGGTCCGGCTGGTGGCTGTAGAAGCGGTGCCAGAAGTAGGCCCCGGCCACCGGGTCCCAGGACCAGTTGGAGCTCTCGAAGTCCTTGAAGATGATGCGTGCTTCCTGGTACCGGTCGGGCGTGTCGCTCCACACGTACCAGTTACGCTCGGGCGACCCGGCCGGCGCCGAGCGTGCCCGCTGGAACCAGGGGTGCTGGTCGGAGGTGTGGTTGAAGACCAGCTCGGTGATCACGCGCAGGTCGCGCCGGTGCGCCTCGCGGATGAAGGTGCGCACGTCGCGCAGCGTGCCGTAGTCCGGGTTGACGCGGCCGTAGTCGGCGATGTCGTAGCCGTCGTCGCGGCCGGGCGAGGGATAGAAGGGCAGCAGCCACAGGGCCGTCACGCCCAGGTCGGCGAGATAGTCCAGCTTGGAGGTCAGGCCCTTGAAGTCGCCGATGCCATCGCCACTGCTGTCGCGGAACGCACGCACGTGCAGCTCGTAGATGACCGCCTCCTTGTACCAGAGGGGGTCCGATGGGAGGCCGGTCGAGTGGCGCCCATGGGGCTCGGACCGATGGCCGGCGGTCGTCTCCATGCCTTGTCCCTGCTCCTCGCCTACGTGCCTTGCCCGCCTTGCAGCCTACCCGAACGGCCCACCCTCAGGCGGCTTGGACGCGGCGAGCCAGGATCATCGAGTGGCTCTCGAGGGTGAGCGCGTGGGCGGGGCCGCAGACCTCGCCGACCCGTGCCTCGAAGGGGCGCTCCGCGGCGGTGTCGAAGACGCAGGACCAGGTCGCCCCCAGCCACCCATCCGGGAAGGGTGAAGACCACCGGTTCGGCCGTGGCGTTGAGCGCGAGATAGAAGGAATCGTCGGTGATCGCCCGTCCCTCGCGGTCCCGCAGGTGCTCACCGGAGAGGTAGACCGCGATGGTGGCGGCGCCGTCGGTGTGCCATTCATCGTCCCGCATCCGCGACCCGTCAGGTCGGCACCATTCGATGTCGCGGATCGCCTCAGGGTCGTCCTCGGGCACGCCCGAGCGGAACCACTGCTGGCGCCGGAAGACAGGGTGCTGGCGGCGGATGGCGATGAGCCGCCGCGTGAAGTCGAGCATCTCCGTATCGACCTGGTCCCAGTCGAACCAGGACAGCTCCGAGTCGTGGCAGTAGGCGTTGTTGTTGCCGTGTTGGGTGCGTCCCATCTCGTCCCCGCCGAGGAGCATCGGCAGGCCCTGGCTGAGCAGGAGCGTGGCCAGCAGGTTGCGCCGCTGGCGGGTTCGCACGGCCGTGACCGCGGGATCGTCGGAGGGGCCCTCCACGCCGCAGTTCCAGGACCGGTTCCAGGTCTCGCCGTCGCGATTGCCGTCGCCGTTGGCTCGGTTGTGCTTGCGGTTGTAGGTGACCAGGTCAAGCAGCGTGAAGCCATCGTGCGCGGTGATGAGGTTGACGCTGGCGGCTGGGGTACGGCCCTCGTCCGCGTAGAGGTCGGCAGAGCCGGTGAAGCGACGGCCGAAGTCATGGAGCGTGTCGGGCTCGCCCCGCCAGAGGTCGCGCATGCTGTCGCGGTAGTGGCCGTTCCACTCCGCCCAGTGCGGCGGGAAGTTGCCCACCTGATAGCCACCCTCGCCCACGTCCCAGGGCTCGGCGATGAGCTTGACGGTCCGGATGACCGGGTCCTGCTGGATGATGTCGAAGAAGGACGAGAGTCGGTCCACCTCGTGCAGCTCGCGGGCCAGGGCTGAGGCCAGGTCGAAGCGGAAGCCGTCCACGTGCATCTCCGTGATCCAGTAGCGCAGGCTGTCCATGATCAGCTGCAGCACGTAGGGCTCGCGCACGTTGAGGGTGTTGCCGGTGCCGGTGTAGTCGGTGTAGTGCCGGGGGCTCTCCGGTCGCACGCGGTAGTAGGCCTGGTTGTCGAAGCCGCGGAAGGAGAGCATCGGGCCGCGGTGGCTGCCCTCGCCGGTGTGGTTGTAGACGACGTCGAGGATGACCTCCAGCTCGGCGGCGTGGAGGGCCTTGACCATGGCCTTGAACTCGTTGACCTGGCCGCCCCCGGAGCCGGCCGCGGCGTACTCGGCGTGGGGCGCGAAGTAGCCGATGGAGTTGTAGCCCCAGTACTGGCGCAGCCCGCGCTCGCGCAGGAAGCCGTCGTGCACGAAGTGGTGCACCGGCAACAGCTCCACCGAGGTCACGCCCAGCTCTCGCAGGTGCTCGATGGCCGCGGGGTGGGCCAGTCCGGCGTACGTGCCGCGCAGCTCCGGGGGCACGTGCGGGTGACGCTTGGTGAAGCCCTTGACGTGGGTCTCGTAGATGATCGCCTCTGCCTCGGGCACGAGCGGGCGGACGTCGTCGCCCCAGTCGAAGTCATCGGTCATGACGATCGACCGTGGGACCTCGCTGGCGCTGTCCTGCTCCTGCAGGCGGAAGGGCTGCCCTGGCACGTGACCGTGGATGGCATCGCTCCAGCGCAGCTCTCCGTCGATGGCGCGCGCGTAGGGATCCAGGAGCAGCTTGTTGGGGTTGCAGCGCCGGCCGCTGGCCGGGTCCCACGGGCCGTGGACGCGGTAGCCGTAGCGCTGGCCGGGCCCGACACCGGGCAGGTAGCCGTGCCAGGTGTAGCCGGTCATCTGGGGCAGGTCGACGCGGGTCTCCCGCCCGCTCTCGTCGAAGAGGCACAGCTCGACTCGCTCGGCGACGCGTGAGAAGACCGCGAAGTTGGTGCCCTGACCGTCGAAGGTGGCGCCCAACGGATAGGCCTCGCCGGTCCACGCGCTGCGGGCCCGCAGCAGAGGTTGGAGTCACGCCGCTTGCGGTCGAGATGGTCGGGGTCCTTGTCCAACAAGCAGGCCCGGCGTCCGTGCCGGGCCGGTCATCGAAGCGATGGTGGGCGACACTGGACTCGAACCAGTGACCTCTTGCATGTCAAGCAAGTGCTCTAACCAGCTGAGCTAGCCGCCCGAGTTCGAACACGATAGCAGAGGCTGCCGAGGCCGTCTCTTCTCGTGGGATGACAGCGTGTCGTCGTGCGGCGGGGACGGCCTGGTCGCAGCCTCCTCCTCCGCCCATCGACGGTCGAGCGACAGGGACTGGTCGGGGCGAGAGGGGTAGCGCCAGCTTGACCCACCTTCGGTTCCGGCCTCGATTCGTGCTCGAGAACGGACACCGGCGGCGGAGGTTCTGGCCGGCTGCGTATCGGAAGGCCGGCTGATGCCGAGCCAGCGGCCGACCCGCCGGCAGCTCGAGGTCCTGCGCGCGTACATCCGGGCCGGGTCCGCGTCGGCCGCGGCCCACGAGCTCGGCATCAGCGAGACGACGGTGCGCCAGCATCTGTCGGGCCTGTACCGACGGACGGGCTGTCTGAACGCGGCGCAGGCGGCGTACTGGCTGGGAGCGGGGATGAGTGGGTCACCACGCTGACAGCGAGGAGGGCGGGCGGCACGGATGAGCATGCGCGAACGGCGGTCCACTCGGGCTCCGGAGAGTCTGGGTGAGAGGTGGGTAGGCCGGGCAGAAGCCACTCCCTTCAGTTGGTTGCCAACGGCTGCGCCCACCACGCCCACCGAAGCCGTGGACGTCAGAGCTGGCGCACCCGCAGGAACGGCAGGGCCAGCATCAGCACCGTGGCCAACACGTAGAGGCCGACCGCCAGCGGCGGCGCGACGAGGGCAACGACGACGGCGATCAGCCAGACCCCGTTCGAGATCCTGCGCTGCCGGGTCAGCGCGGCCAGCGTCTCATCGGCGATCTCGCCACCCAGCAGCGATGGCTGGCGTACGAGGTAGGCCATCAGCAACGTCAGCATCACCGATGCGACGAGCACGTTGAGGCCGTAGACGAGCACCGCCACCCCCGCATCGGGGCCGCTGAGATTGCTCACCATCAGGCTGGTCGAGAACGGCAGCAGGGCGATGAACAGCAGGGCCAGGAGATTGAGTCCCGAGGCGAGGGTGTCGCTACCCTGCATGAGCCTCGTGGTGCGGGCGTGGGTCATCCAGCTGCCACCGATGAAGGCGAAGCTGATGAGGTAGCCCAGGAACTCGGGCCACTCTTCGAGCAGGCTCTCGAGCAGGTCGGATCCGGTGGGCACCGGCAGCTCGAGGACGAGCAGGGTGATGGCGATGGCGAAGACGCCATCGGAGAAGGCGTTGAAACGGTCGAGTGGCAGGTCGCCGGGGAGACGCGTGCCTCCACTGCTCCCGCCTTCAGGCGATGACATCAGGGATCTGTCCGTTCCATCAGTCGTGCTTGCTCCCGGCGACGAACGTGCGGCTCTCGCGTGCCGGCAGCAGCATCATGTCCGGGTCGATCACGTAGGTCCAGGGGAGTCCGGAGTTCCTCCAGCCGTTCTTCATGCGCATGCCGTCGTAGACGCTGTCGTCATCCTCGACCTTGCTGCCTTCCATGCCATCGAGGTCGGCGGTGGTGTCCTGGCCTGGCCGGCCGATCCATCGCCCGTGGTCTCCGTCGCGCTGCACCGCGATGCCTGCCGCGGCCTCGATGCCGAAGATGTCGGCGACGGTGGCCTATCCGGCGTCCGTGTCGGCCTCGGTGACCTCCTGCTTCTGGATGCCCAGTTCGTCCTGCGCCTGGGCCAGCTCCTCGTCGGTCATCTCCTCGGGATCAGCCCGGTGTGCTGCTGGATCTGGTCGGCCTGCTGCTGAGTCATCTTGTAGGTCCCGTAGGCGATCATCCCGCCTGCGAGCACGCGACGGCGGCGGCGACGGCGGCGCATAGCTCTTCTTCGTGGTCCGAGTGGCATCGTCTGCTCCTCATCTCTGCGGCATCGGTCGGCCACCAGTCGTGGCTGATGCGACTGACACGATTGGACCGCGCATGGATCGCTGCGTCATCGTCCACAATGGAGGATGCGCCGGCCGGGTTGAACACCCGACGGGCAGCGATCCTCGGCGTGCTAATCCAGACATGCCACGAGCCCGGGAAGGCCCCTCAAGGCCGAGCCGGGCTCGCGACGTTCCTGGTAGTGGTAGCTAGGCAGAGGCCTCGGCCGCCGCGTCCTTGATGGAGCTGGCCGTAGCGTCGTCGACACCGGCGCTGCGGACGCTGGTGGCGGCTGGCATCTTGGCCGTGACTTCGGGGACATCATTGGCCCTGACGAGCGCGAGGATGCCCGACTGGTTGGGCCCGAGGGCACCGGTCAGGGCATCGCCGGCCTCGGACTTGTGCCACTCCTGGCGGAGCTTGCCAAGCACGCCACCAACGACACCGGCACCAACCGCGCCCGCGATGAGCGTGGGCGGGAAGAAGACGGCCAGCACGACGCCGCCGACGGCGCCCCACTTGACGCCGGTCTTGGTGCTGTGATCGGTCATCTTCTGGATCTTGACCTTGCCCGCATCGTCAGTCTTGATGACGAGGACGCCCTCGACGCCGAGGCCGCCGGCCACTTCGGCATCCAGCAGGTTGCCGTAGGCGGCGATGGCCGCGTCTTCGTCGTTGAAGGCCGCCACGATGGCCGCGTAGTCATAGTCGGTCACGATCGCGCCGACGGCCTGCACGCCGGTCTCATCGCCGACGGTTTCACCACGGTGGCGCCGGTGTCGTCCGCCTCGGCGGCCACGACGGCGTCGAGCCCCTCCTGGAGGATGTGCTGATCGTCTGTCATCTCGAGTCTCCTTGTCCCTACTGGGCTGCTTGGACCGTGCGCATGGTCGCGCACGGCCAT
>CAVPNC010000023.1:0-22432 GCA_963706695.1 uncultured Chloroflexia bacterium
TCGAGCGTCAGCGTCTCCTTGCCGAGGCGCTTGACCACGTCCTCGGTACGGATGATCGGCTCGCGGGGATCGGTCGTCTCGTTCATCGATGTCCTGTGACGGTCGGGGTCACCGATCTACGGGGGAGCCTCGATGACGCATCCGCCACCGCTGGGCGGCAGCCCGCCTGTCGCTATGCTGGGGGACCGCTTCGCGCAACCGCCAGAGGACTTCCCCGGGAAGGAGACCGCCCGTGCGTATCGCCCCCTCCGTGCACCGTCTCGGCGAGGATCTCGTCAGCTGCTACCTCGTCGAGGAAGCCGGCGAGGTGACCATCATCGATGCCGGAGTACCCGCCTATTACGGCGACCTCATCGACGAGCTCAGCGCGATGGGCCGCACGATCGAGGCCGTGCGCGCGGTCGTCCTCACGCATGGCCACTCCGATCACATCGGCTTCGCCGAACGCGTTCGCGACGAGCACGGGATACCGGTGAGCGTCCACGAGCTCGACGCCGCCCTGGCCCGGGGTGACGTCCCCAACCCCAGCGCCGGCCTGGGCCAGCGCAAGCTGCGGTCGCTCGCGAGCTTCCTGTTGTGGGGTGCCCGTCACGGAGCCTTGCGCACGAAGGTCCTGGCCGAGGTGAGCACCTTCGGCTCCGGAACGACGCTCGACGTGCCGGGGGCGCTGCGCGTGATCCACACGCCCGGACACACGCCCGGCAACACGGCGCTGCATGCCCCCGACCTCGATGCCCTGTTCGCTGGTGACACGCTTTCCACGCTGGCGGTCACCTCCGGCCGGGTGGGTCCGCAGATTCTCACCCTTCAGCGCGGACCCGGATGAGGCCCTCGCCTCGCTGGCGCAGATCGAGCAGCTGCAGGCGCGATGGCTGCTGCCCGGTCATGGCGCGCCCTGGACCGACGGGGTCGCGGCCGCCGTGGCCGTGGCACGCGAGACGGGAGTCGAGCACCTCGCCCGAGCGGGCCGCTAGCCGATGACGCGAAGCAGGCAACCGATCGGCATCCTCTGCGCATTGCCGCAGGAGCAGGCGCTGCTGTCCGGCTGGCTCGGTGATCCGCCTCCCCTGCCCGATCGGGCGATCGAGGCACGCGCTGGCCGGCTCGACGGCCGCGATGTCGTGGTCGCCGCCGCCGGCGTCGGCAAGGTCAGGGCCGCCATCACGGCCACGCTCTTGGTCCAGCGCCTGGGCTGTCGCGCGCTCGTGCTCAGTGGCGTGGCGGGGGGCCTGAGCGCGGATGCCGCCATCGGCGACATCGTCATCGCTGACCGCCTCATCGACATCGACTATGGCCGCCTCACGCCGGAGGGTCGCATCGTCTACCAGCCGGGGGTGCTGCCCATCCCTGAGGAGAAGCCCGAGCCCGGCTACGTCGTGCCGCACGCGTTGGCCGACCGCGTCCGCAAGCGCCTCGCAGAGACCGGTCTGGAAGCCACGCTGGGCACCATCCTCACCACCGATGCCTACCTGGCCTCGCCGAAGGAGCGCGACGAGCTGGCCGGGGAGTGGGATGGCCTGGCGGTGGAGATGGAAGGCTCCGCTCTGTGCGGGGTGGCGGAGCGCTTCGATGTGCCCTGGCTCGTGGTGCGGGCACTCTCCGACCGCGCCGGGGAGGACTCGCTCGAAGACTTCACGGCCTTCGTCGACGCGGCCGCGGCCAACTCGGCCCACCTGGTGCGGGAGCTGCTGTCCGTCTTCGACTGAAGCAGGCCACCGACCCGCCCGGGTGAGAGGGTGGGTCAGGCCACGGCGGCCGCAGCGACAGGAAGCGCTAGTGGGTGAGGATCTGGCTCAGGAAGAGCTTGGTGCGGTCGTGCTGCGGGTTCTCGAAGATCTGCTCGGGCGTGCCGGTCTCCACGATCTGCCCGTAGTCGAAGAAGACCATGCGGTCGGCGGCGGCCTTGGCAAAACCCATCTCGTGGGTCACGCAGAGCATGGTCATGCCGGTCTCGGCCAGCTCGCGCATGACGTCGAGCACCTCCGAGATCATCTCCGGGTCGAGCGCGGAGGTGGGCTCGTCGAAGAGCATGATCTTGGGGTCCATGGCCAGGGCTCGCGCGATGGCCACGCGCTGCTGCTGCCCACCCGAGAGCTGCGCGGGGTACTTGAGGGCCTGTTCGGGGATACCCACGCGGCTCAGCAGCTGCATGGCCCGCTCTTCCGCCTCATCCTTGCGGATCTTGCGCACGCGGATGGGGCCGAGCGTGATGTTCTGCAGGACCGACAGGTGCGGGAACAGGTTGAACTGCTGGAAGACCATGCCGATCTCGGAGCGGATGGCGGCGATGTTGCGGATGTCGTTGGTGAGCTCGATGCCATCGATGATGATGTCGCCGCGCTGATGCTCCTCGAGCCGGTTGATGGTGCGGATCCAGGTGGACTTGCCCGAGCCGGACGGCCCGGCGATGACGAGCACCTCGCCGTGCTTGACGGCGATGTTGATGTCGTTGAGCACGTGCAGCTCGCCGAACCACTTGTGCACGCCACGGCAGACGATGATGTCCTCCGCATCGGGGCCGGGCGGCGTGCGCTTGACAGCGCGCGGCTTGGTGTCGAGGCCCTTGACGGTGGGCTCGTTGGTCGCTAGAGGGTCACTCATCGTTCACCGATCCCTAGTTCCTTTTCGAGGCGGTAGCTGGCTTGGCTGAGGGTGTAGCTGAGAACGAAGAAAACGGCCGCGATGAAGAAGTAGACCTCGAACTGCGTACCCAGCCACTCGGGGTTGGCGAGCACGGCACGGCCGATGCCGAGGATCTCGAGGAGGCCGATGATGTAGGCCAGCGTGGTGTCCTTCAGGAGGCTGATGAAGAGACCCACGTTGGCGGGGATGGTGATGCGCAGGGCCTGGGGCAGCACGATGAAGATCGTCGTCTGCCACGTGCGCAGACCGATCGCGAAGGCGGCCTCGTGCTGGCCCGCGGGGATGGCCTGCAGCCCGCCGCGTACGTTCTCGGCCACGTAGGCCGCGCTGAAGAGCGTGATGCCGCCGATGGCCCGGATGACGTTGTCGATGCGCAGCCCGTCCGGCAGCACCAGCGGGAACAGGAACTGCGCCATGAACAGGACGGTGATGAGTGGGACGGCGCGGATGATCTCGATGTAGGCCGTGCTCACCACGCGCACGACCGGTAGTCGGCTGCGCCGTCCGATGGCCAGGGCCACGCCCAGCGGGAATGACAAGAGGATGCCCGCCACCGACAGCACCATCGTGAGCAGCAGCCCGCCCCAGATGTTGCTCGAGACCGACGACAGCACGGTCGTCTCTCCGAGTCCGGACAGGAGGATCACGCCGGCGATGGCCGCGACCAGCCAGACCAGCGAGATCCACAGGCGGCGGAGCGGATAGCGCTTGGTGGCGAACATCGCGAGCACCACCACCCCGGCACCGACCACCAGGGCCAAGGCCGCGGCGATGCCCTCACCCGAGACGAGGATGAGGGCAGCGAGCATGAGCTGGCCGGCCGTGAGCATCATCGCCAGCATGCGCACGGCAGCACTCGTCGAGGCGCCCGCAGAGAGGCCGGTGGCCAACGAGATCATGGTCAGCGCCAGCCACACACGCCAGATCTGGTCCGGCGGATAGCGGCCCACGAGGAAGAGGCGCATGTTCTCGGTGATGACGCCCCAGCGTGCGTCGAAGATCATCCACTGCGCCAGACCGACCACCACCAGCGCCACCACGAGGCCGACGATGATCGTGAGCAGGCTGTTGAGCTTGCTGTTGAAGAGGTTGTGGTAGAGCCAACCGACGACGCCGACCTCGGTGGTGGGCGGGCGGACCTCTTCGGTGGTCACGGGCGCGTCCGGGCTCAGCTGGGGGTTACCGCTCATGGATCTGCACCATGCGGTTGTAGAAGTTCATGAGCACCGAGGTCGCCAGGCTGACGACGAGGTACACGGCCATGACCACTAGCAGCACCGCCACCGGCTGCCCAGTCAGCTCTGAGACCGTGCGGCTGACGTTGAAGATGTCCGCGTAGCCGATGGCCAGCGCCAGGCTGGAGTTCTTGATGAGGTTGAGGTACTGGCTCGTGAGCGGCGGGATGATGATGCGCAGCGCCTGCGGCAGGATGACCAGGCGCAGGACCTCGCCCTCCTTGAGGCCGATCGTGCGTGCCGCCTCCAGCTGACCCTTGCTCACGGCCTGGATGCCACCGCGGATGATCTCCGCGATGAAGGCCGCGGTGAAGAGCGCGAGGCCCACGGTCAGAGCCAGGAACTCGGGCGAGAAGCGCAGGCCGCCGTTGATGTTGAAGGCGCCCAGCTCCGGGTTCTCGAAGGCCAGCGGTCCGCCGGGGATGAGGAACCAGACCAGCAGCGGCAGCCCCACGAGCACCGCCGCGGCGATCCAGCGCAGGCCCAGCGTGGGCCGCCCCTCAGCTTCGCGCCGACCGGCGTACCACCACAGCGCGGCGAAGCCCACGACCGCGATGATCACGACCACGAACCAGATCACGCCGTTGGCTGCGACCTCCGGTCGGGGCAGGTAGAAGCCGCGTTGCGAGAGGTACATGTCCAGCGGGAAGCGGATCGAGTCCCGGACCTGGGGCATCTGCAGGAAGACGACGAAGTAGATGACCAGCAGCTGGACCAGCACCGGCGTGTTGCGGAAGATCTCGACGTAGGTCAGCGCAACCTTGCTCACCAGCCAGTTGCTCGACAGGCGAGCGACGCCGACGATGAGGCCGATGATCGTGGCCAGGAAGATGCCGACCACGCTGACCATGATCGTGTTGAGCAGGCCCACCAGCAGGGCCCGGGCGTGCAAATCGTCAGCCGTGAAGGGGATGACCGACTCGGATGGCGTGAAGCCCGCTCGCAGGTCGAGCCAGTCGAGCGAGGTCGTGATGTTCCTCGCCTCGGAGTTGGCGATGAGGTTGTTCAGGAGCCAGCCGATGAACAGCAGCACGATCGCCAGGAAGACGATCTGGGTGATGACCGCGAGCACGCGCACATCCCGATAGAACGGGATCGATGCGCCGGTGCCGCCCCCCGGCGAGCCAGCGGGCGTGCCGCTCGGTTCGTCAGCCATCAGTACCTGCTCGGCATGCTTGGATAAGTATCGACCCCGGAGGCAACCTGCTGGCTTCCTCCGGGGTCACGTCTAGGGCTCTACTAGCGGAAGGGCGGCGAGTACATCAGGCCGCCGTTCGTCCAGAGGTCGTTGACGGTGCCATCGCGGTTGAGCGCGAGGGCCGTCTCAGGACCAAAGGCACGGTCATAGATCTCACCGTAGTTGCCCACGGCGCTGATGACCTGCACCACGAAGTCGTCGGAGAGTCCGAGCGCGGAGCCCAGCTCACCGGTCTCGCCGAGGAGGCGAGCGATGACGGGGTTGTCGCTACCGGCCGACTCAGCCACGTTCATGGAGCTGATGCCAAGCTCCTCCGCCTCGATCGTGGAGTACACGACCCAGCGCACGACGTCTGCCCACTGGTTGTCGCCGGAAGCGACCACCGGAGCCAGCGGCTCCTTGGACATCGTCGCGTCGAGGATCACGTGCGCCTCGGGATCGGCGAACGAGGTGCGGCGACCGAGCAGCTGCGACTTGTCAGAGGTGACCGCGTCGCAGCGGCCCTCTTCGTACTGGCCATAGACCGTGTCGATCTCAGCCGCCACGACCGGGTTGTACTCCACGCCGAGGAAGGCCATCTGGTCGGCCAGGTTCAGCTCGGTGGTGGTGCCGGAGGTGACGCAGATGCTGGCGCCGTCGAGCTCCTCGAGCGTGGTCACACCGAGGTCGCTACGGACCATCATGCCCTGGCCGTCGTAGAAGATGGTCGGGCCGAAATCACCCCAGGCCGCATCCCGGCTGAGGGTATTGGTGGTGTTACGGAAGATGACGTCGACCTCACCACCCTGGATGGCGGTCGCACGCTGGTCCGCGGTGAGCGGGGTGTACTGGACGGCGTCGGGATCGCCGAGCACGGCCGCGGCGATGGCGCGGCAGTAATCGGCATCCATGCCTTCGAAGACGCCGGTCGCCTCGTTCAGGACGCTCATGCCGGGCAGACCGCCATTGACGCCACAAACGAGGGTGCCGCGCTCCTGGACCGCGGCCAGGGTGCCGCCATCCTGAGCGGCCACTGCCGACGAACCGAGAACGAGGGCTCCGATAACGAGCCCGGGTACGAGCTTCTTCAAGACGTACTCCTCCTTGCGGGAACTAGGTGGCACGCGAGATCGCTCACGATCGTCCGCGAGTGCCCGCGACCGGTCCTCCCAGACGGGTCGCGTCGGCGCAGGATAGCAAGTCTTGGGCCGTGGTTCGTGCTCGGGAACGGGGCCAAACGGCCTGAATTCGAGCGAATCCGACCGAACCGCAACCACCGTGGTGCGCCGACGCACCGGTAGCGATATCGGACCTTCTGACTAACCCATATCCGCGGGGTACATGTTCCGCAGGTCGTAGACGCGCACCGCTGTCCGACCCCTGATCTCGTCCTGCTGATGGGTCGGCAACTCGGCCAGCAGGTAGCGCACCGAATCCACGACATCGCCGTAGGAGCCGGCCTGCAGGCAGTGCGGCCAGTCCGAGCCGAGCATCAGCCGCTCCGGCCCGAAGGCGTCCAGCGCCAGCTCGACCGGGTGGCGCAGGTCATCGATGGACCAGGTCAGTGGATCAGCCTCGGTGACGAAGCCGGAAAGCGTGGCGCTCACGTTGGGCTGCTCGGCCAGCTCGAGCAGCGCCCCACCCCAGGCCGAGAGGTCTGCGCTGAGGATCGGCGGCCAGGCCAGGTGCTGGAGCACGAAACGCACGTCGGGCAACGCCCGGCTGGTCTCCGCGGCGGCTCGCAGCTCGCGCGTGCGCACCACGAGGTCGAACGCCAGACCAGCGGCGGCACCCGCGGCCAGGCCTCGCCGCACGTCGGCTCGGGTCAGCCAATCGGGGTCGTCCTCCGCGGCCACCGCATGGCGCAGGCCTGCGAGGAGGTCCCCGCCCCGACCGCTTCGGAGCGACGCGATCTGGGCGCTGACGTCGGCTGCGGTGAGGTCGACCCAGCCGACCACGCCGCGGACCCAGGGGATGGTGGCCGCGTGCGCCAGCAGCTCCCGCGACTCGGTCAGCGACTGCCGCGTCGAGGACAGGACCGTGCCGGTGATCTGCCCGGCCCGAAGCTCAGGCTGGAGGTCCTCCGGTCCACTGCCATCATCACCGAGGTGGTGGTGTGCGTCGATGACAGGAAGGTTCAGCATCGGCTCGGCTCCACATCCGTTGGGCCGTAGCCTAGCGTTCCCATCAAGCTCCAGCCGGCACTTCCCACGTGCGCCACACTGTGGGCATGAGCATCGGGGGCGAGCCCATCGGCGTGGCGGTGCTGGGCGCCGGCCGCATGGGCCAGACACACATCCGCAACCTGGCGGCCGACCCGGACGTACGCATCGTGTGTGTGGCCGACCCGGACCCTCATGCCGCGGAGGCCGGCCGCGCGCTTGCGCGGGCCGAACGCTCCTGCACCGACCCGCGTGACGCCATCAAGGCGGCCGAGGTCGAGGCCATCATCATCGTGACACCGACCAGCACGCATGCGTCGCTCATCGAGATGGCCGCGCACGAGGGCAAGGCCGTCTGGAGCGAGAAGCCCATCGCCCTCGACCTGGCCCAGACGGCTCGCGTGGTCGACCTCGTGGAAGCCAGCGGGATCCCGCTCCAGCTCGGCTTCATGCGACGGTTCGATCCGGGCTACGCCGCGGCCAAGGCGCGTATCGCGTCGGGCGAGCTCGGCCGCATCGAGCAGTTCCGAGCCCTCTCCCGCGACACCTACCCACCCCCCGTGGAGTTCCTCCACCACGCTGGCGGCATCTTCCTGGACATGGCGGTGCACGACCTGGACCTGGCGCGCTTCCTCGTGGGCGAGGTCGAGGAGGTCAGCGCATGGGCTGCCGTCCTCGCCGAGCCGTCGTTCGCCGAGGCGAACGACTTCGACACCGCCGTCGCCATGCTCCGCTTCGAGAACGGCGCCATGGGCGTGATCGAGACCGCCCGCCACAGCCCCTGGGGGTATGACATCCGCACCGAGGTCGCGGGCGCGCGGGGCAAGGTCGTGATCGAAGCCCCGCAGAAGACGGCCGCGACCTTCAGCCACGACTTCGGTTTCCACGGCGATCACTTCGAGTCGTTCCCCGATCGCTTCGAGCGCGCGTTCCGCCTGGAGCTGGCCGCCTTCATCGAGGCCGTACGCGAGGGACGCGCTCCCTCACCTGGCGCGCGCGAGGGGCTCGAGACCCTGCGGCTGGCCATCGCGTGCACGCGCAGCCGAGCCGAGGGCCGGCCCGTGCGCCTGTCAGAGGTGCAGCCGTAGGCCGCCGGTGGCGGCCGGGGGCTGGCTGGAACGGCCGAGACAAACGGACCGGAGTCGGGGTACCCTGTGGCGGTCGTCGGTAGCCCGTCGCCCCAGCGATGGACGGCCGATCAGGGATGACAGGCCTGTGCCCGGCCACTCGAGCCCCAGCTCGACATTCCGTGACGTAGGGAGAACGACGGAGGTCCGCCGTTGCGCATCGCCATGTGGCAGCCAGGAACTGGAGCTGCCCAATGACGCACGCCACCACAACCACCCACCTTGCGATCGCCAGCGTGCTGACGCTCGCCCTGCTGGCCTTGACCGCGGTGCCGGCCGCTGCCGGCGGAGCGTGGCGCGCCAAGGGCGCCGAGGACGTCGCCATCCGGCTCACCAACTGCATCCGCTCGGGCGGGCACGTGACCAAGGCCGGCAAGTGCAAGGGCTGGGGCAAGGGCGGCTACTCAAGGGTCCAGCCGCTGCTCAAGCGCAGCGCCAGGATCTCCAACCAGGTCTCTGGCCCGTGGGCCAAGAAGTCGGTCCAGTTCTACGGCACGCGCCGCTGCTGGATCGGCCACGCCTGGAACGGTTCCACCGTGGACAAGCGCTTCGCGGCGGCCAGCCTCAAGCACATCGCCAACGGCGAGAACATGGGCTGCGGCATGTACGGTACTGGCAAGCAGACCGTGGTCATGCTCGTGCGCATGTGGCAGGCCGAGAAGGCCTGGGGCGGGCCCCACTGGAAGCAGATCAAGAACGGCAAGTTCGAGAGCGTGGGCGTGGGCGTGGCGCGCTACGGCAGCCGCAAGACGCAGGTGGTCATGAACTTCTACGGCAAGCCGGTCAACTGACGGCGGCGTCCGATCGGAACGCTCCAAGAGCCGGGCGCGACGCTCGGCTCTTTCCGATTCGCGAGTGACTGCGGCCCAGGTACGGGTCTCAAGTGGCCTTGATTCCTATCGTCTAGGTGTCCTGTAGGTTAGGGCCGTATGGCACACGGGCCGGCCGTGGTGAACACCGATGATGTGGGCAACACATAGCACGTCTCTGCTCATTCGCGACGAGGGGAGTTCGCGGATCGCAGGGTTCGGGACATCCGGCCGCTGCTCAAGACGACGGCCGCCAAGAAAGAAGGGAGCCCCCCAACCCATGGCTTCACGGCTTCGGATCACGGGCGTGATCCTCATCATCATCGGCATCGTCGCGCTGGGCGCGTCCGGCTACACGTACTTGCGAACGCAGGAGAGCGCTGACTCGCTGCAAGGCTTCAGCGAAGCGCAGGACGTCAACCTCAGCTACAACGAAGACGGCCAGCTCATCGACCGTGGCACCACCGACGGCGCTGACGCCATCCTGGCCCTGCTGGGCGAAACCTGGCGCTGGCCCATCGTCGATGCCGAGCTCAACCCGGACGATCCGCTGGTCAACACAGCCACCGAGTACATGTACCAGATGGCCACCATCGCCTATCACACCCTGCACGGCGAGCAGACCGTGGTCCTGCCCGAGACGGTCGAGTGGGACGGCGACGGCGACGGCACGGTCGCGGCCGACGCGCCCGTCTTCTCCGGTGGTGAGTGGGATCCGACCACGTCCCGCGAGGACGCCGTGTTCAACGCCGGCGTGTACACGGTGCCGGTCAACGAGCGCTACTGGACGCAGTTCAACCGCCTGCACCCGCTCGACGGCCCGGCTCGCGAGCAGACCTGGAGCGGCACGGTCCACGGACTCTTCGCCGAGCTCGGCGTGGGCGCGGTGACCGCCTCGCTGGCACAGGTCGGCGTGGGCATCGCCCTCGTGGTCCTGCTCATGGGACTCGGCTTCGGTGCCGCCGGCGTGCTCCTGATCTGGGTGGCCGGCGCTGCCAAGAAGGAAGAGCAGCCAGCAGCGACCGCCTGACCCACGCGCCTGCGGGCAGGTGCCCGCGAATGAGAACGAACGCCGCCGACCACACGGTCGGCGGCGTTCACTCGTGCTGCTGACCCCAGCACCGCCTGTGCGGGAGACGGTCTGTCAGTCCACCGGCTTCATGAGGCGATCGAAGAGCTTCTGTTGCTCGAGCACCTTGGGCACGATGGCGTAACTGCCGGTCAGCTGGCGGGCGTAGCGCCCGGGCTCCAGCACCACTGACCTGACCTTGTCCAGGTCAGCCCTGGCCACGAGCTCGAGCATGGCTGGCGCGGCGCGCATGGGCATGTCCGTGATGACCTTCTTGCGCACGATGTCCACCAGCGCCGCCAGCTGATCCTGGCCACGCTTGCGCACCTTCTCAGCCGTGGCCGTGAGCACCTGGTGCTGGCGCCGGGAGCGGTCGTAGTCGGTATCCGCGTGCCGGGTTCGCGAGAAGGCCAGGGCCTTCTTGCCGTCGAGCTCACGCTGGCCCGCCTTCAGCTTCAGGCCGTTCTTGCCGATGTGCATGGTGGGGTCCACGAGCGCCTCGGCGAGCGTGACCTCCACGCCACCGATGCTGTTGATGAGCCGGACCAGACCATCGAACTCCACGAGCGCGTAATAGTCGATCTCCACGCCGAAGGCGTAGGACAGATCGCGCGCGACCTTCTTGAGGGCGGGCTTGCGCTTGCCTTCCGCGCGCTCGTACTCCCAGAAGAGCGAGTTGATGCGGCCGCTGTAGACGCGGCCCGGCGCGATGGGCACGTTGACCGTGTCGCGTGGCAGGCTCACGAGGGCGACACGACCGGAGCCGGGATCGATCGAGGCCACGATGATGGCATCGGTGCGCGAGCCGATGACACCCTCGCGGTAGTCGCTGCCCAGCACCAGCACGGTGAGGCGCCCGTCCGCTCCGACCAGCTCCTCGACGCGCAGCGGTGGCTTGGTCGGCTCGGGCGTTGGTTCGGCCACGGCCTGCCTGCTCGTCCTGGCCCCGGTCCTGTTCGTTGCCGGCGCCCACCGCCAGCTCGCCACAGCCTGAGACGGCCAGGGCGAAGAGGAAGGCAACGAGGGCCAGCAGCACTCGGCTCATGGCGGGGGCGACTCCTAGCTGGTCGTGCGACGACGTGTCACGGCCGGACGGGATCATGGGCACACTCCCCGAACGGAGGGACCCCGCGCCGAGATGCGATCTGGGCCCGAGTCTAGCGCCGGGTCCCTGTTCCTGCCCAAGGTGTTGCGTTCAGGCACCAGGGCGCTACCATCTGCTGCCATGTGCCGATCGATCAGGACACTGCGGGGATCCACCGAACCGGTCAGTGACGAGGAGATACGGGCAGCAGCCCGGCAGTACGTGCGCAAGCTGAGCGGCTACCGCACCCCCTCTCGAGCCAACGAGGCGGTCTTCGAGGCGGCCGTCGACGAGGTCGCCCGGGCCACGCGCCAGCTGCTCGAGGGGCTGGTGGTCAGGGGCGCGGCCACCTCTACCCGGCCCTAGCCTTCAGCCGGCGCCTTCTCGGCGCTGACGACGGGTCGGACCTGCTCCTCGGCATCGTCACCGCCGAACCGCTCGCGGAAGCCGGCCTTGCCGCCCTCGACCAGCGAGTACAGCACCGGGATCACGAGCAGGGTCAGGGCGGTCGAGCTGAAGAGGCCGCCGATGACGACCGTGGCCAGCTCCTCGGCGATGATCGAGCCGTGGGCCATGCCCATGGCCACGGGGGTCAGGGCCAGCATCGTGGCGATGGCCGTCATCAGGATCGGCCGCACGCGCACGCGGCCACCATCGACGAGCGCGTCGTAGACGGAGGCACCGCGGGCTCGCCGCTGCTCTACGAAGTCGAGCAGCACGATGGCGTTCGTGACCACGATGCCGATGAGCATGAGCATGCCCACCATGGCGCTGATCCCGATGGGGTGGCCGGCGATGGCCAGCGCCGGGAACGCGCCGATGGCCGCGAGCGGCAGGCTGAAGAGGATGATGAAGGGCGTGATGAGCGAGCCGAGGGCCAGCACCATCACGATGTAGACCACGAGGATGGCGAAGCCCATGGCGAAGAAGAGCGAGGAGAAGGCCTCGTTCATCTCGGCCGTGGCACCGGCGAAGGTCGTGACCACGGTCTCGGGGATGCGTCCCTCCTCGCGCAGCGCCTCGATCCTCGAGGCCGCCTCCTCGGAGACGGCCCCGGTGTCCTGGCTGATGATCTCGGCGGAGATGGTGGCTGCGGGAGAGCCATCGACGCGGGTGACCGTGCTGCGCACCTCGACCACATCGACATCGGCCACGTCACCCAGCGAGGCGCTGCCGGCCAGGCCGCTGACGGGCATCCGGCGCAGGGCTTCGACCGAGTCGAGGCCGTCGTCGGAGACCCGCAGCTGGGCGTCGAGCACGCTGCCGTCCTCGAGCGAGTAGGTGCCCAGGGGTGAACCCACCAGCACGCCCCGGATCTCGGTTCCGACCTGAGCGGTCGTGGAGCCGATCATCATGGCCATGTTGGAATCGACCGCGACCAGCACCTGGGGGGCTTCGGCGACCGCGTCACTGGTGAGGTTGTCGATGCCCTCCATGTCGGCGAGGTCCGCCATGATCAGGTCGCTGGCGGCCCGGATCTCCTCGGGGTCGTCGCCGCTGACCACGATGGCCATGCTGCTCATGCCCACGGCCATGGAGCTCTCGCTCGAGACGACCACATCGAAGCCGTCGCTGCTGACCGGCCCGAGGTCCTCCTTGATGGCCTCGCGCGCCTGCTGGAGGTCGGTGCCCTCGACGACGCGGGCGGTCATCGAGGCGCTGTTGGCGGGACGTCCTGCGAAGGCCGCCTGCAGCGCCTGGCTGCCCGTATCGCCTTCGGCCGGGATGGTGGCCATGACCAGGTCGACGTCATCGCGCGACAGCAGGATCTGCTCCGCTTCGACCGTCTTCTGGCTGACGGCCTCGGATGAGGCGCCTTGCGGGGGCACCACGGTGATCGAGACGAGGTCTTCACCGCCCATGTCGATGAAGGCCGTGGGCAGGGTGCCGGCGATGGCCAGTGCCAGCGCCGTCAGGACCGTGGCCACGCCGATCGTTCCCCACTTGCTGGCGCGGCTGCGCAGGACGAACTCGAGCATGGGCGTGTAGACACGCTGCCAGAAGGTCTGGGGTGGCTCGCCCGAGTCGTCGACCACGATCGTGACCTTGTCCATGAAGAGGTAGGCCAGGACCGGGATCACCGTGAGCGCCACCAGCAGCGACGCCAGCATGGCGAAGGTCACGGCCAGGCCGAAGGGCAGGAAGAACTGGCTCACGAGGCCGCCCACGAACCCGATGGGCAGGAAGATGGCGACGGTCGTGATGGTGCTGACGGTGATGGCCTTGGCCACCTCTCGAACGCCGTTGATGACCGCTTCACCCTTCGTGTCGCCCATGCCCCTGTGGCGATAGATGTTCTCGAGCACGACGATCGAGTCGTCGATGACCCTGCCCACGGCCACTGTCAGCCCCGAGAGCGTGAGGATGTTGATGGTCAGGCCGAAGACGCCGAAGAGGCCGATGCCGATGAACAGTGACAGCGGGATGCTGATGGCCGCGACGAGCGTGGTGCGCACGCTGCGCAGGAAGGCGAAGATGACGAGCACCGCGAAGAGGCCACCGAGCAGGCCCTCCTGCAGCAGCCCGTCGACCGACTCGGTGATGAAGTCGGCCTGGTCGTAGATCGTCTCGATGGCCACGACCTCGCCGAAGGTCGCCTCGGCCGCCTCGAAGACGGCGTGCACGTCCTCCGAGACCTGCACGGTGTTGGCGCCTGAAGCGAGGGACACCGAGACGGTCAACGAGGGCTCGCCGTTGGTGCGGGCGTAGCCGGACTCGTTGACCGTGGTCTGCTGGACGGTGGCGATGTCACCGAGGGTCACGGGCACGGGCATGGCCGCGAGCGCCTCGGTCAGCTGGCTGAGCTCGGCGAGGCCCGCGAGCAGACCGCCAGGAGCCTCCTCGGACTGGGCCTCGTCCTGGACCGGGTCCGCTGGCGGCTCCTCCGTGGTCGCGGCAGCACCCGCCTGCGGGGCGCTCGCGCCGGTGCCTCCGGTCGAACCCACGATCTGTGACTCGAGCTCGGCCACCGAGGTGTACTCGTGCGCGGTCGAGACGGGCAGGCGCAGGTCGCCATCGGCGATCGAGCCCGAAGGCAGGGTCAGCTGGTTGGCGTAGAGGATGCCCTGCACCTGCTGCAGTGAGACGCCGGTCCCAGCCATGGCTTCAGGGTCAAGGACGATGTCGAGGATGGGTGAGCTGCCGCCGGTGAGCTCCGCGGTGGAGACGCCGTCGATCCCCTGCAGCCGCGGCAACACCTCCTCCTCCGCGATCCGGGCCGCCTCCAGCGGGTCGGCGCCGGGAGCCGCGCCGATGGTGGCCGTGACGACCGGCATCTGGTCGATGCTGAAGGACATCACCATGGGTTCGACCTCTGCCGGCAGCGTGGCCGAGCCCAGCGAGCGCTCGATGTCATCGACGGCCGCCTTGGGATCCGTGCCGAAGTCGAACTCGGCGAAGATCATCGACATCGAGTTGGACGAGCTGGACTGCGTCCCGTCGAGGTTGGGCACGTTGACCATGGCCCGTTCGATCGGCTCGGTGACCTGTGCCGCGACCGTCTCGGCCCCAGCGCCGGGCATCGGGCTGATGACCATGACGAACGGCAGCTGGATGTCGGGGATGAGCTCCTGCTTGAGCGTCGTCCACGAGTAGGCACCAGCGAGGAAGACAGCGATCGAGAGCAGGATGACGACGCTCTTCTGTCGCAGTGAGAACTCGGTCAGGCGGGTCATGCAGGATTCCTTTCGGTAGCTGCGTGGGGCGGGGTGGCGCGATCGGCGATGAGCTGCGCTTCGCGTTCGATGGCGGCGATGCCGCGCCGCAGGCTGTGCAGCTCGTCGCGGCTGAGGCCGGCCAGGAGCAGACCGAGCTTCTCGGTGGGCAGCTCGTGGAAGCGCTCGACCAGGAGCTGGCCGGGCTCGGAGAGCGTCACCAGCTGGTGGCGGCGGTCGTGGGGGTCGGGATTGCGCTCGAGGTAGCCCGCCTCCACCAGGCGGTCCACGAGGCCGCTGGCCGCGGGCAGGCTGATGTGGAGCTGCGAGGCGAGGGCTGAGATGGAGAGCGCCGGCTGCAGCGCGACGAGCAGGAGACAGCGCGCTTGCGGCATGGTCACGTCGACATCGAGCATGTCGAGGTGCCGCCAGCGGGTCACGTGGCCCATGAGCTGCTCGAAGCTGGCCAGGATGTCACGGCGCAGGATGTCTGCCGACGCCTCGTTCATGGCTCGGTTCTGACAGCACGCACAGTTAGTCGTACCGGAATACTTTGCATGTTGCAAATGATACGGGCGGCATGAACCAACCTGACCCGGGCCGACCGTCCTGAAGACCCCTGCCGGAGGTAGCAGAAGGCCCGGCCGCTCGCGCGGCCGGGCCTTGCCGGATCGTCGTCTGGGCCAGGAGCCTGCCGGGCTAGCCCTCCACGGGTGTCGGGGCGGGCAGGTCGGGCGCCGCGTCCTCGTCGGAGCCACTGCCCCCGAACCGCTTGCGGAAGCCTTCCTTGCCACCATCGACGAGCGAGTAGATGACCGGGATGACCATGAGGGTCAGGAACGTCGAGCTGAAGAGGCCGCCGATCACGACGGTCGCCAGCTCCTCCGCGATGATCGAGCCGTGCGCGAACCCGATGGCCACGGGCGTGAGCGCCAGGATGGTGGCGATGGCGGTCATGAGGATGGGCCGCACGCGCGTGTTGGCACCCTTGACCAGGGCGTCGTACGGCGTCTCACCCTTCTTCTTGAGCTGTTCCACGAAATCGAGCAGCACGATGGCGTTGGTGACCACGATGCCGATGAGCATGAGGAAGCCGATGAGGGCGCTGATGCCCAGGGGGTTGCCGCTGATGAGCAGCGCGGGGATGGCGCCGATGATGGCCAGCGGCAAGCTGAAGAGGATGATGAAGGGCGTGATGAGCGAGCCGAGGGCCAGCACCATCACGATGTAGACCACGAGGATGGCGACGCCCATCGAGAAGAAGAGGCCGCCGAATGCTTCCGCCTGCTCGGCGGTCGCACCCGCGAACGTGACCTCCACGGAGGCGGGGATCTCCCCCGCCTCGCGCAGGTCATCGATGTGCGCCTCCGCCTCTGCCGAGATCCCGGCGAGGTCCGGGCCGAGGATGTCGGCTGAGACCGTGGCTGCCGGAGAGCCATCGACACGGGTGACCGTGCCGCGCACCTCGACCGCCTCGACGAGGGCGACCTCACCGAGGGTGGAACTGCCGGCCATGCCGCTCACGGGCATGGCACGCAGGCCCTCCACGCCGTCGACGCTGGCGTCGTCCACGCGCAGGATGGTGGTCACGCTGGTGCCGTCGTCGAGCGTGTAGGAGCCGATGGGGTTGCCCACCAGCACGTCTCGGATCTGCGTTCCGATCTGGGCCGTGCTGGAGCCGATCAGGGCCGCCTTGTTGGGGTCGACCGTGACGGCCACCTGCGGCGTCTCGGAGACCGCGTCGCTCTCGACGTTGTCGAGCTCCTCGATGGTGGACAGCTCGACCACGATGGCATCGGCTGCCTGCTCGATCTCGACCGGGTTGGGGCCGCTGACCACGATCTGCAGGCCACCGCCCCCGCCGAAGGCGTCCTGCTCGGAGACGGCCACGTCGAAGCCATCGGTCGAGATGGGCTCCAGGTCCGCCTTGATGTCCTCGCGGGCCGCCTCGAGGTTTGCCCCGTCATCGAGCCGGACGGTGACGACGGCGCTGTTGGAGGCGCGACCGCTGAAGGCCGCCTGCAGCGCCTGTGCCCCCGTGTCAGCCTCGCCGGGGATGGTGGACTGGACCAGCTCCACGTCGGGGTTGGCCAGCAGGATCTCCTCCGCTTCGAGGGTCTTCTCCCGCACGCCCGCGGTGGATGAGCCCTGCGGCGGCGAGACCGTGATGGTCAGGAAGTTCTCGCCACCAGCGTCGACGAAGCTGGTGGGCAGCAGTGGAGCCAGGGCCAGGGTCACCACGAAGAGCAGCGCGGCGATGCCGATGGTGCCCCACTTGGTGAGGCGGTTCCTGAGCGCCACGATGAGCACCGGCGTGTAGAGCCGCTGCCAGATGGTCATCCTGGGCTCGCCGTCCTCGTCGAACTCGATATCGACCTTGTCCACGAACCAGTAGGCCAGCACGGGGATGACCGTGAGGGCCACCAGCAGCGAGGCCAGCAGCGCGAAGCTGACGGCCAGGCCGAAGGGCAGGAAGAACTGGCTCACGAGGCCGCCCACGAAGCCGATGGGCAGGAAGACCGCGGCCGTGGTGATGGTGGAGCTGGTGATCGCGCCCGCGACCTCCTTCGTGCCGGTGATGACCGCCTCGTCGATGGGATCACCCATACCGCGATGGCGATAGATGTTCTCCAGGACCACGATCGAATTGTCGACCACTCTGCCGACCGCGACCGCCAGGCCGCCGAGGGTAAGGATGTTGATGGTCAGTCCGGCGATGCCGAAGATGGCGATGGCGAGGAAGATGGAGAGGGGGATGCTGACGGCAGCGACGAGGGTCGTGCGGGCGCTGCGCAGGAAGGTGTAGATGACGAGGACCGCGAAGAGCGCCCCCAGCAAGCCCTCCTGCACCAGGCCCTGGGTCGACTCCTCGATGAAGACCGACTGGTCCTGGATGACATCGATGCGGATGATGTCTCCGTAGGCCTCCGGCGCCGTGGCCTCGTTGAAGACGTCCTCGACCTCTGAAGCCACGGCGACCGTGTTGGCACCCGACTGCTTGGTGACGCTCAGGGTCAGCGAGGGCTGGCCGTTGGTCCGGGCGTAGCCGGAGACCTGCACCTCCTGCGGCTCGATGGTGGCGATCTCGCCCAGCGTCACGGGCTGCGGGATCTGCGCCAACGCCTCACCCAGGCGGCTGAGGTCGGGCAGCTCGAAGAGGCCACCGTCGCCCTCCTCGACGGGCGCCTCCTCCGTCGTCGTCTCGCCCGGTGCGCCAGTGACGGCCTCGCCGAGGCCGGGCGTTCGCGCACCGACGATGAGGCGCTCGAGCGCCTCGACGGAGGTGAACTCGTGCTGCGTGCTGACCGGCAGGCGCAGGCCGGCCTCGTCGATCGCGCCCGAGGGGATGGTGATCTGGTTGGCGAAGAGCAGTCCCTGGACCTGCTGCAGGCTGATGCCCGTCTCGGCCATGGCCGCAGGGTCGAGCACGATGTCGAGGATGGGCGTGGGCCCACCGGTCAGGTCGACCGTGGAGACGCCGTCGATGCCCTGCAGGGCCGGCACGACCTCGGTGCGGGCGATCTGGGCGGCCTCGGTGGGATCGGCACCCTCGACCGGGCCGACGGTGGCAACCACGATGGGCTGGCTATTGAAGTCGAAGGAGCTGACCTGCGGCTCGCTGCCCTGCGGCAGGCTCAGCTGGCCCACGGCCTGCTCGACCTCGGTCAGGGTCTCCTTGAGGTCGGTGCCGAAGTCGAACTCCGCGAACACGAGCGAGAGCGAGCTGCCCGACGTCGACTGCACCGTCTGCAGCCGCGGGATGTTGCTGATGGCCTGCTCGACCGGCTCGGTGACCTGCGTCGCGACATCCTCCGCACCCGCGCCGGGCATGGGCGTGATGATGGTCACGAAGGGGAACTCGATGTCTGGCAAGAGCTCCTGCCGGAGCGTGGTCCAGGAGAAGAGGCCTGCGATCAACACGCCCACCGCGAGGAGGATGATGACGCTCTTCTCCCGCACAGCGAACTGGGTGAGCCGGATCATGGGGCGGTCCTTTCGGTGTGGGCTGCAGGCGGGTCGGTCTGATCGAGGTGCTGGACCTCGCGGCTGAGGGCGATGAGGCTGATACGGAAGGCTTCGAGCTCGTGGTCGTCGAGGCCCTTGAGCAAGCGGAGCGTGACCTGGGCCCGCAGCTCGCGCATGTGGTCGAGGGCGGCCGTGCCGGTGTCGGTGATGGTGACCAGCTGCTGGCGGCGATCGACCGGGTCTTCCCTGCGTTCGACGTAGCCCTGGGCCACGAGCCGGTCCACGAGGCCACTCACGGCGGAGGGGCCGACGCCGAGCTCAGCGGCGATCGAGGACATCGGCACGCCGGGGCGCACCGACAGCAGGTAGAGGGCCTTGGCCTGGGACATGGTCACGTCCACACCCATGAACTCGGGCGCGTGGGACTCGGCCACGTGGCGCATCAGCGCATGGAAGAGCTCGAGGATCTCCTCCTCGACGGGTTGTCTGGGGAACACGGCGTTTCATTTACCTTGCGACTTGGCAATAGTGTATGCGATGTGAAGCAACGCGCCTGCACCGGGCCAGCTGCGACCACACCCCGAAGTCGCGAGCTCCGCCCTGCCGCATGAATTCGGAAGAGGTCCGGTCGCTCCCCGCGACCGGACCTCCTGGAGGTGCGTCTACTTGTTGGCGAGCGCTGCCTGCGCAGCCGCGAGCCGGGCCACCGGCACGCGGAACGGGGAGCAGCTGACGTAGTCAAGCCCGACCTTCTCGAAGAAGAAGATGGACTCGGGGTCACCACCGTGCTCACCGCAGACGCCGAGCTCGATGTCGGGGCGGGCAGCACGACCCTTCTGGACCGCGATCTCCACCAGCTGGCCGACACCGGTGGCGTCGATCGTCTGGAAGGGGTTGAAGGGCAGGACCTTCTCCTCGACGTACTTGAGGAGGAAGCCGCCCTCGGCGTCGTCTCGGCTGTAGCCGAAGGCCATCTGCGTGAGGTCGTTCGTGCCGAAGCTGAAGAACGAGGCCTCCTTGGCGATCTCGTCGGCGGTCAGGGCGCCGCGCGGGATCTCGATCATGGTGCCGAACTTGTAATCGAGGGTCACGCCGCTCTGCTCGGCGATCTTGTCCGCCTCCGCTTCGAGCAGACCGCGCACGCGCGAGAGCTCGTTCACATGCCCCACGAGCGGGATCATGATCTTGGCGATGGCGTCGCCGCCCCGCTTGTTGACCGCGACCTGCGCGTTGAGGATGGCGCGCGTCTGGATCTTGACGAAGTCGGGGATCATCAGGCCCAGGCGCACGCCGCGCAGACCCAGCATCGGGTTCTGCTCATGCATCGACTGCACGATGGCCAACAGGTCCTTCTGCTCCTGCGTCGCTGCGTCACCAGCCTTGGTCACCTCGACGAGCGTCTCCTCGAGGTTGGGCAGGAACTCATGCAGCGGCGGGTCGATGAGGCGAACCACCACGGGCAGGCCCTTCATGGCCTCGAAGATGCCCTCGAAGTCACCCTGCTGGAGCACCTCGAGCTTGGCCATCGCGCCATCGAAGATCTCGATGGCGGCGGCCTCGTCGGCCGTCAGGCTCTCACCGGCCTCGGCCTTGGCACGCGCGCGCATGGCCGCACCGGAGACGAGGATGGCGCCGCGCACGATCTCGAGTCGGTCGCCTTCACGGAACATGTGCTCGGTGCGGCAGAGGCCGATGCCCTCGGCACCGTAGCTGCGCGCACGCTCGGCCTCTTCCGGCTTGTCGGCGTTCGTCCACACCCCCAGGCGACGGATCTCGTCGGCCCAGCCGAGGACGGTCTTGAGGTCGTCCTGCTCGTCGTAGTCGGCCGACATGGTGCCCAGCGCACCCTCGAAGACCTCACCCGTCCCGCCGTCAAGGCTGATCCAGTCGCCCTCCTTGAACGAGAGGCCGGTGTTGACCGAGGTCGCGGTCTTGGTCTTGTAGTCGACCGTCAGCTCGGCGCAACCCGCGACGCAGGGCTTGCCGATCTGGCGCGCGACCACGGCAGCGTGGCTGGTGGCACCGCCGCGGGCGGTCAGGATGCCCTCGGCGATGGCCATGCCGTGGAAGTCATCAGGGCTGGTCTCGACGCGGACGAGCACGACCTTCTCGCCACGCTCCACCCACTCGACCGCCTCATCAGCGCTGAAGACCGCACGACCGACGGCAGCGCCGGGCGATGCGTTGAGGCCCTTGGCGATCTTGCTGGCGCCCTTGAGCGCCTCCGGGTCGTACTGGTCCCGCAGGAGCTGGTCGACCATGCCCGGCTCGATGCGCAGGAGGGCTTCCTCCTTGGTGATGATGTCCGCCTTGACCATGTCGGAAGCGATCTTCACGGCGGCCGCCGCGGTGCGCTTGCCCGAGCGGGTCTGCAGCATGTAGAGCTTGCCACGCTCGATGGTGAACTCCATGTCCTGCATGTCGCGGTAGTGGTGCTCCAGGCGATCGGCGATGGCCAGGAACTGGGCGTGCACCTCTGGCAGTCTGATTGGCCAGGTGCGCGATCGGCCGCGGGGTGCGGATGCCGGCCACCACGTCCTCGCCCTGGGCGTTGTGAGGTACTCGCCGAAGAGCGTGTTCTCGCCGGTGCTGGGATTGCGGCTGAAGGCCACGCCGGTGCCGGAGTTGTCGCCCATGTTGCCGAAGACCATGGTCTGACGTTGACGGCGGTGCCGAGGTCGTGGGCGATGGTTATGGTTCTCGCGGTAGTCACGGCACGCGGGCCGTTCCAGCTGCGAAGACGGCTTTAAGGGCCAGGTCGAGCTGCTGGTACGGGTCCTGCGGGAACTCGGCCCCGGTCTCTCGAGGACGATAGGCTTGAGCTGCCGCACCACGGCCTTCATGCCCGCGGCATCGACGTCCGTGTCCTGGGTGGCGCCGACACGCTCCTTGACCGCGTCGAGGGCGGCGTCCATGCGCTCGCCGTTGACGCCCAGCACGATGCGGCCGAAGACTGGATGAAGCGCCGGTAGGCGTCGCAGCCGAAGCGCTCGTTGTTGGTCAGCTTGATCATGCCCTGCAGGGTCTCTTCGTTGAGACCGAGGTTGAGGACGGTGTCCATCATGCCCGGCATGGAGAACTTGGCGCCCGAGCGAACGCTCAGGAGCAGCGGGTTCTCGACGTCGCCGAGGCCCTTGCCGGACTCAGCCTCCACCTGGGCGACGGCAGCCTTGACGTCCTCCCACAGGCCCTCGGGCAGCGCTTCGCCGGCCGAGAAGTAGTCGTTGCAGGCCTCGGTGGTGATGGTGAAGCCGGGCGGGACCGGAAGACCGGCCTTGGTCATCTCGGCCAGGCCGGCGCCCTTGCCGCCGAGCAGGTCGCGCATGGTGCCATCACCTTCGGCCTCACCGGCGCCGAAGGTGTAGACGTATCGCTTGGCAGCGACTTGGGGACGAGTGGAAGCAGACATAGAAAGAGGGACCTCTGGATGTGGGCTTGCGGGCGTGGGGTGCCGCAGCGTCGGTATCTGGACACCCAGCATGATAGACGACCGCCCAAGGTGGGCCA
>CAVPNC010000024.1:0-33005 GCA_963706695.1 uncultured Chloroflexia bacterium
ACGGTCGCTCTCGGAGATCGACGCTGTCTTCGAGCCCGGGGATGCCCGGCATGCGCAGGCGTCAGCCGGCTACGAGCGCTTCATGGATGCCTACGACCGACTTCGACCCTGGTTCGCGGCGGGGGCCTGAGCCGCTCCTTACATCGCCCTGACACGGTGGGGCCGAGTCCTTGATGTGGGGGCGCGATGGTCGTTCGATGAGAGACGACGGGCACCATCGATGGCAGCGCTGACGCAGGCCGGGATCCCTCCCGTGGCCCGGCAGGTGCGTACGCCTCGTGTCTGGCCCGTCCGCGCTGCGGACATCGTGGCTCCTGGTCGCCAACGGCCTGCTCGTCGCCGCGATGTGGGTCGTCCACGGTGGCCTCGAGCAGCTCTCGTCACGCCGGCTGGTATCGCCACCGGCCTGGGCCAGATCACCGCGCTCATGGGGACCTACCTGGCACTGGTCCAGATCGTGCTGATGGCCCGGGTGCCCTGGATCGACCACGTCGTCGGCTCCGATCGGCTGATGGCCTGGCATCGGCTCACCGGCTTCGCGACGCTCTGGCTGCTCCTTGGCCACTTCGTCTTCACCACGATCGGCTGGGCCATGAGCAGCGGCCGCCCGGTCGTGGTCGAGCTCCTGGACATGCTGACGATCTGGGACGTGCTCATCGCCACGGTCGGCCTGGTCCTGCTGGCCTGGTCGCCGTCACGAGCGTCCGGGCCGCGCGGCGCCGCCTGCAGTACGAGACGCTGGTACGGGCTGCATCTCTATGCCTACCTCGGGATCGCGCTGGCGTTCCTGCACCAGGTGACGCTCGGAACGGACCTCATCGCTGACCCGGTGGCCCTGGGCTACTGGATCGGGCTCTACGTCGTCACCTTCGGCCTGCTCATCGGCTATCGGGTCGTGGCGCCGATCCGGCGTCTCGAGCGCAGCATCGCCTGCGCGTCGCCAAGGTCGTGCCAGAGGCTCGCGGCGTCGTCTCGCTGTACCTCACCGGCCGCGATCTCGACCGCTGCCGGTCGCGCGCCGGCCAGTTCTTCCAGGTCCGCTTCCTGACCGGTGGTGGCTGGTGGCGGCCGCACCCCTTCTCGATCTCCGCCGCACCCAACGGCCAGTACCTGCGCGTGACCGTCAAGGACCTCGGTGACGATAGCCACCGAATGCAGCGCCTGCCGGTCGGCGTGCCGGTCTTCATCGAGGGTCCGTACGGCTCCTTCACCGGCCGCGGTGGTCAGGCGCCCCCACGTGGTCATGCTGGCCGGCGGAGTGGGCGTGACGCCGCTGCGGGCGATCTTCGAGGCGCTGCCTGTAGGCCGCCATCACGTCACCTTCCTCTACCGCGAGGGCGATCCCTCCGAAACCGTCTTCCGCGAGGAGCTGCTGGCCCTCGCCGCGCGCCACGGAGCCGTGCTGCGCTTCCTTGAAGGTCACCGCAGCTCGCCGCAGATGCCGGTCGATCCGCTCGCACCCGAGTGGCTCTACCGCTTCGCGCCGCACATCGCCGACGCCGATGTGCTCGTGTGCGGCTCGCCGCCATTCACCAACCGGGTCCTCGACAGCCTCAAGGCGCTCCGAGTCCCCGATACCTCCGTCCACGCTGAACGCTTCGGGTATTGACATGAACGCTGAGCCACGAGAACCCTCCCGACTGCCGGTCCGCGGCACCATCGCCACCGTCGGCACCCTCGGTGCCCTGGCCCTGCTGCTCTCCTTCCGGGGAGGGCCGCTTGCGCCGGGCGAGACGGTCACCGCACAGGTCGCCGAGGGCTCGACCACCGATGCCCTCATGGCGGCCACGGAGACCGAGAGCAGCGGCGCGGGAGCGGTCGTCGAGTCGCCGGCGCCGGTGAGCGAGACCATCACCGATGCGCCAGCCATGGCAGCCGTCCGCACAGCCACCGGTGACGCCGTCAGCATCCGCTGGGGCGAGGTGCAGGTAGCAGTGACCGTCCAGGCGGACGACATCGTCGAGGTCGTGACCCTGGCCATGCCCATGGACGACCGCAGGTCTCAGCGCATCAGCGCGGGTGCGGAACCGGTCCTGCGCGAAGAGGCCATCACCTTCGACACCGCTGACGTCTCGGTCGTCTCGGGCGCGACCTACACCAGCCGCGCCTACGCCATGTCGTTGCAGTCCGCGCTCGACCAGGTCGGCTTCTGATGGTCGCCGAGCGCGTGCCCGGGCGTCGCCTGGCCACGCGCGATACCGAGCGACGGCGTGTCGAACGGGCGATGGGCACGATGATCAGCCTGTACCTGCCCGATGGTGGCGCGTCGTCGCCTGCGGCCGATGCCGCCTTCGAGTGGTTCCACGAGGTCGACGAGCGCTTCAGCCCCTACAAGGCCGACAGCGAGGTCAGTCGCCTCATGCGCGGCGAGATCGCTCTGTCGCAGGTCTCAGCGGACCTGGCCGAGGTGTTCGAGATCGCGGATGCGGTCGAGGCCTTGAGCGGCGGTGCCTTCGATATCCGCGGCCACCGCCAGGATGGTCGCCCTGATCCGACCGGGGTGGTGAAGGGCTGGTCCGTCGATCGCGCCGGTGGCCTGCTCGCGGCCGCGGGCCACGGGCGCTTCTTCATCAGCGCCGGTGGCGACGTGCTCGTGCGTGGCGGGCAAGAGCCGGCCCTGCCCTGGAGGGTGGGCATCGCCCACCCCTTCGCAGCCGATGCCGTCGCCCTCGTCCTGCAGGGCTGCGACCTTGCGGTGGCCACGTCCGGGACGACGGAGCGCGGGCTCCACATCATCGATCCGCGGGCTGGCCACGCGGCCGACGAGCTCCTGACCGTGACCGTGGCCGGCCCCGACCTTGCCCGTGCCGATGCCTACGCCACGGCGGCCTTCGTCATGGGCATGGAGGGGCTGCGCTGGGTCGAGGCGCTCCCGGGCTACTCCGCCGCCGGCATCACCCACGACGCCAGGCTCATCTCCACGCGCGGTCTCGATCGTATCCGGGCCTGAGCTAGGACTCGACCGAGAACGCCCCCGAATCGAGGTCGGCCTGCAGTGCCGCTCGCCGCTCGCTCGTCGTCCAGGTCATGCGGAGGGTCGAGCCGGCGCCCTCTACCACCAGCTCGCCCTCGAAGGCGGGGTGCTCCCTGCGCAGTCGCACGAGCTCGAGCAGGCGCCTGACCACGGGCCGATCCAGGGCAGCAGCGATCTCTGCCTCGGTGAAATCGTGCCGGTTGATCGAGCGTCCCTCACCCGTGCGCGCCACCGCCTCAAGGTCGTTCTCGCCGGCCAACAGGCCCACGTAGTAGAGCTGGGGCACACCACGGGCGAAGAGCTGGATCGCGCGCGCGGCCAGGTACCGTTCATCGTGGGCGCCGAGCGCGGAGTAGTAGGTGCAGTTGAGCTGGTGGATATCGGGTCCGTCGCCGGCATCGCCGAGGATGCGGTTGATGTTGCCGCCCCCGGCTTCGATGCCCTCGGCCAGCGCTGACATCTGGGCCGGGGTCAGGATCCCGTCGAGGTCCGGCCGCACGGGGATCCCGTCGTGGCAGTCGAGCAGCGTGAAGCGCTGCTCTGGCGCGTCGCCAAGGTGCTGCGCCAGGCGGGTCGCGTCACGTTCGTGGAAGGCGTGCAGCAGCAGGCCGGGCAGGACGAAGTCATACGTCCAGTAGCCCCGGCGGCTGAGCTCGCGATGGGTCGCGGGGACGTCGTGGATCTCGGGCAGCACCGCGAGGCCATACTCGGCTGCGGCTGTGATGAGCCAGTCGAGGACCTCGTAGACCTGCGGCTCGACCATGAAGCAGCTGGTGCCGGGCTGCTTGACCACGTAGCCGACGGCATCGAGCCGAACGATCGAGACCCCATGCCCGGCGAACCACTCGAACCAGCCGCGGATGAGCTCGCGCGTGGCTTCGGCGGTGAGGTCGAGGTCGATCTGCTCGACCCGGCCACCGAAGCCGAACGTGGTCCAGACGGTCTCGGTCTCGCCCGTCTCCTCGATGGTGAAGCTCGTGAACGGGTCATCGGGCTTGCGCAGGAAGATGCGGGCGATGTCTTCTGGTGGCGGATCGCCGTGGGGCCAGATCTTGTCGATGGTGATGAAGAGGTCGGCGTATCGCGACGCGCGGCCCCGCCGCAGGAAGTCGGTGAACTCCGTCGAGCGCCGCGAGATGTGGTTGACCATGAGGTCGAGCAGGACCTCGTGGTCGCGTCCGAGGTCGGCGATGTCATGCCAGGTGCCGAACCGGCGGTCGATCTGCCGGTAGTCGATGGGCGCGAAGCCGCGGTCGCCCGAGGAGGGGAAGGGCGGCAGGATGTGCACGCCCGCGAAGTCGCCGGCGAGGGGCCCACGCAGCAGCTGGGTGACGTGAGCGATGCTTCCGCCGAGCGAATCGGGATAGGTCAGCAGCTGCGGACCCCGCGGCGTCACCGAACGTCCCTATCGATCCGCGGGCGAGCCCAGGGCATCGACCGCCGCCGACCAGTCGGCTGCCAGCTCGACGCCGGGACGCGACATCAGGCGCAGGAACAGGTCGGAGGCCTCGCCCTCGATGCGCGCCGTGGGTTCGCCGGGCCCATAGCGCCAGCTACGCCCAAGGTCCGTGGCGCTGAGCTCGATGGTCTGCACGCCATCGAGACGAGGCAGATAGAGGGCCGCGAACTCGTCGAGGCCATGGGCGGAGACGATGGTCAGCAGCTCCACCGGCTCGCCCACGGCGCTGTGGGCATCCCAGCGATGGACACCGGTCTCGACGACCATACGACGGACCCAGAACCGGAGCGCGGGATCGTCCACGAACGTCCACACGTGCGCGTCCGGGTCGGCCGTGGCCAGGCCCTCGAGCATGCGTGCCAGCTGCTCCGCAGCCCACTCGAAGGGGTCGGCCTCCTCCGGCAGCTCCGGACCCGCGATGCGCTCCGCGGGCAAGGACGTGCAGACGGCAGCGGTGCGGGCGTGGACTTCGGCGGTGTGGATCACGAGGTCACGCATCGTCCAGGTGGGGTACTGCGGCACGACGCGTTCGGGCGTTTGGCGACCGAGCTCGATCAGCCGCCAGCCTTCGTACTCGATGGCGGCCAGGTCCCTGTCCATGCTCATGTCTCACTGTCCATGCTCATGTCTCACTGTCCATGCTCATGTCTCAATCGTACGACCGCCTTCAGGTACCGTTCCAGTCATGAGCGAGGTCAAGCGCTTCATCACTCCCATGCGTGGCCGGGACCCCGAAGAGCCCAACCGTGCCGCCACGCCACTCGAGCTCTTCTTCGACCTGGTCATCGTGGTGGCCGTGGCGGTGGCGGCCGCGTCGCTGCATCACGGCATCTCCGAGGACCACATCCTCGAGTCGGTCCTCGGCTACCTGATGACGTTCGCGGCCGTGTGGTGGGCCTGGATGGGCTTCACCTGGTTCGCCACGAGCTACGACACCGACGACGTCCCGTATCGCGTGGCGGTCTTCGTGCAGATGGCCGGCGCGGTCATCGTGGCCGCGGGCATCGGTCGAGCCTTCGACGCGAGCGACTGGTCCTTCGTGCTCATCGGCTACATCGTCATGCGCGTGGCGCTCGTGGCGCAATGGTTGCGTGCCGCTCGCGATGACCCGGCCCATCGGGCGCAGAACCTTCGCTGGGCGGCCGGCATCGCAGTCGTCCAGGTCGCCTGGGTCGCCGCCTTCCTGCTCGTACCCGGCGACCTCTTCGTCCTCGCCTTCGGCCTGCTCTTCATGGCTGAGCTGGCCGTGCCCATCTGGGCGGGTCTTGGCGCCGGTGGCATCTGGCACGCCGAGCACATCGCCGAGCGATACGGCCTGCTGACCATCATCGTCCTCGGCGAATCGGTGCTCGCAGGCGCCGGTGCCTTCACCGCCATCGCTGACGATGCCTTCTCCAGCATCGAGCTGGTGCTCTATGCGGTGGGGGCGCTGCTGCTCGTCTTCACCATGTGGTGGCTCTACTTCGAGCGCCACAGCGAGGACCTCTTGACGACGCGTGCACGAGCCTACGAATGGGGCTACGGCCACTACTTCATCTGGGCCGCGGCAGCTGCCGTCGGCGCGGGCATCGCCGTGGGCGTCGACGTGCTCACTGACCACGCGCACGTGGACCTGACCGTCGCGGGTGCGGCCGTGGCGGTCCCGGTGGCGATCTACCTGGCTGGGATCTGGCTCCTGCATGACGTGCCCCGGCCGCTGTCGCGCCTGCGCATGTCCCTGACGCCGGTGGCCATCGTGTTGGTGTTGCTGACGCCACTCACACCCCAGCCGATCCTGCTCACCGGAGTGGTCGTGGGGCTGTTGCTGGCGGCCAAGCTGTGGACGGCACCGGCCGTCGCCGAGGAGGGCTAGTCGGACGACCGCCGGGGTCGCCCGATGCCGTACGAGCGCAGCGACGAGCAGCTCATCGGCGACCGCCGAACTGGACGGTGACTCGATCCACCAGATGGCCGGCGTCTCCGTGGACCAGCGCAGGCTCGCCGCCGGCTCGCAGTCGTCGTCTCCGCACCACTTGGCAGTCAGGGCTGGCTCCGGCCTTGCACCAGATTGTCCGCCAGCCAGGCCTGACCCTGTGGCCAGACGTCGCCGCGATCGACCGTAGGCATGCTCGTAGCCACCTGAGCCGGCTGTCGGGATGGCGCCGTGTCAGCGCCGAGCGTGCGTGGGCACGACCGGAGCGCGTCCGCCGTCCTGGGCGAGCGGTTCGTGGGGCCAGGGTTGGCACGGGCGACAGGTGGCTACGAGCACCGTTCGAACGCGCTGATAGCGTCAGCCCGACCGACATCTGGCCAAGAGTCGCTGACCGCGAGGCCGGTTGCCGGCCTGCGTGCGAGCTCCGCCTAGACTGAGGGTCGACCAGTCGCCCGTGCCCAGGAGCCCGACCATGCCCGACTTCCAGCCGTTCGTGATGGAACAGATGATGTCCGAGTGGGAGAACGCCGTGGACATCAACCTGTCCGAGAGTGGCGTGCACCCGATGACCCTGGGCGAGCTCCTGGCCCTGGACGGTCGCGAGCCGGGCGACCTGGCCGACATCGGCATGTTCTATCCACAGGCCAACGGCACCCCGGAGCTGCGCGAACGGATCGCTGCCCTCTACGACGGCGCGACCAAGGACGACGTGCTGGTCACCATCGGCGCGGCTGAGGCCAACTACCTCGCCATCACCACCTTCCTCGCGCCCGGCGACGAGATCGTGCTGGTGCTGCCCAACTACATGCAGATCTGGGGCGTGGCGGTGAACCGCGGATGCGACGTCAAGGAGGTCCATCTCGACGTCGACAACGACTGGGCGCTCGACATCAACGCCCTCGATGCGGCGGTCACACCGGCCACCAAGATGATCGCGGTGGTCAACCCCAACAATCCCACCGGCCGGATCATGTCCGAGACGGAGATGGACGCCGTCGTGGCCGCGGCCGAACGCGTGGGGGCCTGGCTGCTGGCCGACGAGGTCTACCGCGGCGCCGAGCGCGAGCGGGACGAGGAGACGCCCTCGTTCTTCGGGCGCTACGACAGGGTCCTGGCCCAGGGCTCGATGAGCAAGGCCTACGGGCTGCCCGGCCTGCGCGTGGGCTGGACGGTGGGGCCAGCCGATGCGGTGGCCGAGATGTGGCGCCGCCACGAGTACACGACCATCGCCCTCTCGATGCTCTCCGACCACCTCACCGCCACCGCTCTCTCGCCCACGGTGCGGCCCCAGATCCTGGCTCGCACGCGCCTCATGCTCAAGGGCGGCTACGGTCTCCTCGGCGAGTGGCTCAGCGAGCAGGACGGCGTCTTCACCGGCACTCCGCCGGATGCTGCCGCCATCACCTTCCTCAAGTACGACCTGCCCATCAACTCCACCGCGTGGATGGAGCAGCTCCGCGACGAGTCCAGCCTGCTCATCGTGCCTGGCGACCACTTCGGCCTGGACCAGCACATCCGGCTGAGCTTCGCGGTGCCCGAGCCGCAGCTGATGGACGGACTCGGCCGCCTCAGCGAATCGGTCAAGAAGCTCCGGTCGTCGGAGCCGACCGCCATCGCCCTAGACTGAGGGCATGACGCCAGACCCGATCGACGTCGCGAGGGAGGTGCGCGCCGCCGAGGAGCGGGCCCGGCCGTACCTGCTGACGACGCCGGTCGTGCCGTCGCTCGGACTCTCGGCCATGGTCGGCTCGTCGGTCGTGCTCAAGTGCGAGAACCTCCAGCACACCGGTTCGTTCAAGGCGCGAGGCGCGGTCAGCAAGGTCCTCTCGCTCAGCGCCGAGGAGCTCGACAGGGGCGTCATCACCGCCTCCACGGGCAATCATGGTGCCGCGGTCTCCTATGCCGGGGCCATCGTGGGCGTGACCCCGACCGTGGTCGTGCCCAAGGACGCCAATCCCTCCAAGCTTGCGGCCATCGAGCGGCTGGGCGGCCATCTCGAGATCCACGGCAGCGATTCGGTCGACAGCGAGCTGGGCGCTCGGCAGATGGCCCGGGAGCGCGGGATGACGTTCATCTCCCCCTACAACGACCCGGCCATCATCGGCGGCCAGGGCACGCTCGGGCTGGAGCTGCTGGAGCAGGTCGGGGACCTCACGACGGTCTTCGTGGCGGTCGGCGGCGGTGGGCTGGCCAGCGGCGTGGCCGGGATCGTCAAGGCGGTCTCACCGTCCGTGCGCATCATCGGCTGCTCGCCTGTGAACTCGGCCGTGATGTACCACTCGCTCAAGGCCGGCGAGATCCTGGAGATGCCGTCCCAGCCCACGCTCAGCGACGGCACTGCCGGCGGTGTGGAGCCGGGCGCCATCACGCTCGACATCCTGCACCGGCTGCTCGACGACTTCGTGACGGTCGAGGAGGACGACATCCGCCGGGCCTTCCTCGAGCTCATCGAGGTCGAGCATCTGCTCGTCGAAGGCTCAGCAGCCATGGCCTACGCGGCCGCCCGGGCCAGCGCTCGCACCACCGAGGGCACGACCGCGGTCATCCTCTGCGGCGGCAACGTGGGGGTCGAGAAGCTGCGCGTGATCCTGGCCTGATGCTCATCGTCGAGCGGTCACGCATCGAGCAGCTCCTCGCCGGAATGGACCTGCTGCCCCTCATGGAGAAGGCCTTCGTCGACTATTCGGCCGGTCGCGCGATCGTGCCACCGGTGGGCGAGCTGCTCCTCGACCGGGGCGAGGTACACATCAAGTACGGCGCGATCGCGGGCGATGCCTACTACGTCATCAAGGTCGCCAGCGGCTTCTACGGGAATCCGTCGCTGGGGCTGCCCTCGGGCAACGGGCTGATGCTCGTGTTCCGACAGGCGACCGGTGAGCCGGTGGCCGTGCTGCTCGATGATGGCCACCTGACGGACGTGCGTACCGCGGCCGCCGGCGCTGTCGCCGCGCGAGCCCTGGCGCCGCCGCACGTCGAGCGCATCGGCGTGCTGGGCACCGGTGTGCAGGCACGGCTGCAGCTGCGCCAGCTGGCGCCCCTGTTCCAGACGCGCGAGGTCGTGGCCTGGGGCCGCGACCCACAGCACCTCGAGGCGTATCGATCGGACATGGCCGATGCCGGCTTCGCGGTCACCGGCGTCGGGTCCCCGGCTGCGGTGGCGGCGCGCTCGCAGCTGATCGTGACGACCACGCCCTCGAACACACCGCTGCTGCAGGCTGAAGATGTCCGACCGGGTACGCACATCACGGCCATCGGCTCCGACACCGCCGAGAAGCAGGAGCTGGCGGCAGGCGTGCTGGCGCTCGCTGACGTGGTCGTGGCCGACAGCCTCGAGCAGTGCCGCACCCGCGGCGAGATCTCGCGCGCCCTGGCCGCCGGATCGATCATGGCCGACAGGGCTGTCGAGCTGGGGTCGCTGCTGGCAGGGGAGGCCACCGGTCGGACCTCAGCCGACCAGATCACGGTCTTCGACTCCACCGGCGTGGCGGTGCAGGACATCGCCATCGCCACGGCGGTCGTGGAGGCGGTCACCGCCGCGTAGCGGCAGCTCGACCACCCGTGGAAGCCTTCGTCCTCTCGTTCGCGATCATCTTCCTCGCCGAGATGGGCGACAAGAGCCAGCTCATGGCGCTCGCCTTCGCCACCCGCTACAGCGCCGTCACCGTGCTCGTGGCCATCACCGTGGCCACCCTGCTGGTGCACGCAGGATCGGTCATCGTTGGCCTCACGGTCGCCTCGGCACTGCCCACGGACCTGATCCAGATCGCCGCCGGCGTGGCCTTCCTTGGCTTTGCCGCCTGGACCATGCGTGGCGATGAGCTCGGTGCGGACGATGCGGCCCGGGCGCAGCGCTCCGGCCGGTCAGCGCTCCTGACCATCGGTGTGGCCTTCTTCCTCGCCGAGCTGGGTGACAAGACGATGCTCGCGACGGTGACGCTGGCCACGACCGAGGAGCCGCTCGGAACCTGGCTCGGCTCGACCTTCGGCATGGTCGCCGCCGACGCCATCGCGGTGATCGTCGGCGCTGCGATCGGCACGCGTCTCCCGGAGCGCTGGGTGAAGCTCCTCGCCTCGGGAGCCTTCGTGCTCTTCGGTCTGCTCCTGATCGCCCAGGGTGTCGGACTGCTCTAGTCGGCGAGCTGGTCGGCGAGGACCGCGGTGATCCTGGCGGCGATCTCACCGGGCACGACCTTGTTGTCGTCGCGCATCTCGCCGAGTGCCTCCTGCAGGCTGACCAGGCTCGCGTAGAGCGGCGGACAGGTCGGGCAGGCAGCGAGATGTTCCTCCACGGCCTGCCGGCCCGCAGTGGGGAGCTCGTCGTCGAGATAGGCGGAGATCTGGCTGCGTGCCTTCCAGCAGCGCATCGGCTGGGCCAGGCTGGCGACCCGCTTGGGGTCGTCGTCGGCGAGAGCGCTCACAAGCATCATCCTCCCTCGGCGCAGTCGCTGCTTGGCAGCGGGCAGGCCGATGTCAAGCGCGTCCGCGATGGCGGGCGTGGTCATGCCCGCGGCGTCGTGCAGGACCAGGACCGCGCGGTACCCGGCGGGCAGACGCGCGAGCGCATCCTCGAGGTCCTCACGCTGCTCGGCTCGCATGAGGACCTGCTCGGGATCGACGGTGTAGTCATCGTCGCGCCAGCGTTCCTCGACATCGGCAAGGTCGACCTCGTCCCGCCGGGAGCGCGATCGGTCGATGGCGAGGTTGACGAGGATGCGGTTCAGCCACGGGCCGATGGGTGCCCCGTGGCGTAGCTGGTCCCGCTTTGCCCACGCCCGGAGTGCCGCTTCCTGGGTCAGGTCTTCAGCACGCGCCGGGTGACGGGCGAGGCGTAGCGCCAGGCGCGTCAAACGCGGCAGCTCGACTGACAGGCGGGTGGCGAAGTCTCGGTCGGCAGGGCTGAGCTCAGCCCGCGGGGGGCCGGGCTCAGTCACGCGTCGATCGGTCGTCGTGACCGGTCCGTGCGCCATGGTCGATCGCTAGCGGGCGCAGGCGCGGACGTTCGACCCACGCAACGGCCCGCCGAAGAGCGCGCTGAAGAGACACACGTCGAAGGCACCCGCGAGCAGCGGAACCAGGCCGATGGCCGCGACGATGATCCCAACGGTGCCGCCGAGGGCCACGAGGCCGCCGACGATCAGCGCGAGGCCGGCAACGATGCGGCCGATGCGTCCCCGGGTGGAGGACAGGCACTGGCCGAGCCAGCTGGCAGCGAACCAGTTGGGCTTCTTGGTGATGGTGGTCATGGGAGTGGCTCCTTGTCCGCTTTCGTCACGGTGTCCCTCACCGCGACCTCTGCCCATTACTACGGACGCGACCGCCGGATGGATACATCCGCCTTCGAGAACGCACGACACCGGCCCCGAAACGTCGGGAGCCGGTGTCGCCGAGGGGAGAGTGGCTGGGCCGCTACGGCGTCGGGAGGGATCCGCTCACGTCGGCGACCCACCAGATGTCGTTGACGCCGTGGCCGGTGGTCTGGCCCGCCTCGGTGTCGCCCTGCCAGTAGTAGAGCGGGCGACCGTCGTACGTGACCTGCGTCGATCCGTCGGTGCCGGTGATGAGGCCCAGCACCCCGGGGACGCCGTCGCCGGCCGCGACCGTGTTACCGGGCGGCACGGTGACCGGCGGCCAGGCCACGAGACAGTCGCCCTCGCAGACGCTCACGCCCGGCGTGGTGTCGGCGGCGAAGTAGTACGTGGTGAGCCCGTCTGCGCCGACGAGGAACGTCCCCAGGTCGGTCGTCGCGGCCTCGAGCGTCAGGGCCGGCGGGTTGGGCGGCATCGAGCCGTCTTCCTGGGCCACGAACCAGACGTTGCCGACGCCCTCCCCGTTCGTCTCGCCGGCAGCGGTATCTCCCTGCCAGTAGTAGAGCGGGCGGCCGCGGTAGGTGGCGTGCATCGTGCCGTCGTCGCGGGCGACTGCCCCGAGCGTGCCGGTCACGCCTGCATCAGCGGCCAGCTCCTGGCCCTCGCCCACGAGCAGCGGCGGCCACGCCTCGAGGCAGCCGCCGAAGCAGACGCTCTGGCCGGGCGTGACGTCCTTGGTGAAGTAGTAGAGCGTCAGGCCCTCAGGCCCGACGAGGTAGGTGCCCAGGTCGTCGGTGGCGGTGCTCACCGTGATCGAGGCGTCGTCCTGCGCAGCCACGAGCGCTGGTGCTGCCACAGCGGCCGTGAGCGCCATCGCGCCGGTGAGGGCCAGGGCCGCCAGCCGCCGGGTCGTCGGGCGAGTCGGGTTCATGTGCATCTCCTTGCTGGTGATCGAGTCCGGGTTGCCGGCGCTAGGCACCGAACCGCGCCACGCCGCGACAGACTTCGCCCGTGCGTGGGTTCCGGGCGCGGGCGACGATCCGCTCGGAGCCGGCGCCGTTGCGCACGAGCCTGCGCACCTCGAACGAGCCGCTCGGCGGCTGCGTGGTGCGGGAGCCGCGCCAGAAGACGTTGCCGTTGCGCTTCATCTTGATGTTCCAGCGCTGGCCGTTGCGGTTCTGGTCGACCTCGAACTCGACCTCGATGCGCCCGTTCTCTGGGCTCAGCTTGAGCTTCCAGTCCGAGCGAGCGGTGCAGTCGCCGCGACGGATGATGTCGCCATCCTTGGCGCTCGCGGTCATGGGTGCTGCCAAGAGCGTCGTCGCGACGAGCACGCTGCTGATGAGGGCCGTGGCACGGCCCGCGGGGATCCTGCGCATTGCGATGGTCCACTCCACACGTTGTCCCGCCGCTTGGTGCGGCCGGGTGCCCGTGGATGGTGGCTCTGCCGGGCACCGACGGGAATGGGCCCTGGTCGGGAACTCGTTCAGACCTTGGTCCGATGCCCTGACCCCTCTTGTGCCCCTACCATGCGAGCGATGCCCCCGACCACCGTGGCCGAGCAGGCCACACCCTCTCCCGCCGCGAGCTCGCATGAGCGCGCCTCTGGCCCGCAGCCGTCGCGCTCACCGAGATGGCTCGACCGGCTGTCGCTCTCCCAGCGCTTCCTTCTGGCCAATCTCGCGATCCTGCTCGTGGCCGGGCTGGCCGTGGGCGTGTGGATCGGGAACCAGCTCGAGCGCAGCATCGTCGACCGCACCGCCTCCGTCACGGCGCTCTACGTCGAGTCGATCATCGAGCCCAGCGTCGCCTCGCTGGCCGACGGCGGCGAGCTCACGCCCGAGGAGATCGCCACGCTCGACAGCCACCTCGCCTCGAGCGCGCTATCGGACAGGGTCCGCTCACTGCGCTTGTGGTCGCGCGACGGCGAGGTCATCTACAGCCCCTCCGCCAAGCTCATCGGCCAGCGCTTCCCCGTCGTGGGACACCTTGCCGAGGCCTGGGCGGGCGAGGTCGTGACCGAGATGGACGACCTCTCGGGCGAGGAGAACGAGTGGGAACGGCAGTACTGGGATCGTCTGCTCGAGATGTACATCCCCGTGCGTGAGCGCGGTACCGAGGACATCATCGCGGTGGCCGAGTTCTACCTGCCGCCCAAGGACATCGACGAACAGGTCGCGCAGGCGCGCCTCACCGCGTGGGGCCTGGTGACGCTGGCCATCGTCCTCGCCGGTCTGATCCTGTGGCGGGTGGTGAAGCGCGGCAGCGACACCATCCAGCGCCAGGAGGCCGCGCTCTCTCGTCAGGTCGACGAGCTCACCGACCTGCTCGAGGAGAACGCCGAGCTGAATGGTCGCGTGCACTCCGCGGCCGAGCGCACCACGACGCTCAACGAGCGCTCCATGCGCCGGGTCAGCAGCGATCTCCACGACGGGCCTGCCCAGATGCTCTCGCTCGCGATGCTGCGCCTCGATCGCCTCCAGCAGCGGGCCCAGCAGGGCGACCCGCCCAGTGCCGTGGAGATCGCCGAGGTCGAGGATGTGCTGCAGGAAGCGATGACCGACATGCGCGCCGTCGCCGCCGGCCTGCGATTGCCTGAGCTGACCTCGATGACGGCCAAGGAGGTGGCTGCCCGCGCGGTCGAGGACCATGAACGCCGGAGTGAGACCGACGTCCAGCTCGATGCCCACGACATGCCACCCGATGTGCCGCTCCCTGTCAGGATCGCGCTCTTTCGGGCGATGCAGGAGGCCCTCTCGAACGCCACCCGACATGGGGAGGTCGACGTCGTACACGTGGAGCTTCACGGCAAGACCAGCTCCGGGCGTTCGGGCCGAGCCGGGTTGCTGCTGGTCGTACGAGACGCCGGTACCGGCTTCGACCCGTCCATCCTGGCCTCCAATGAAGGCCTGGGCCTGGCCGGCATCCGCGAGCAGGCGGAGGTCCTCGGTGGCACGTTCGCCGTCTCCTCGGCTCCGGGGGCAGGTACCGAGCTCCGCGTCTGGTGGCCGGTACACAACGGGACCATCGAGCGATGACCGACACCATCCGCGTCGCCGTCGCCGACGACCATCCGATGTTCCGGGCCGGCGTCGTGACCTCCTTGCGCGAGGAAGAGGGCATCGAGGTCGTGGGCGATGCCGCTGACGGGTCGGCTGCGCTGGACCTCGCAAGGGCAGAGCTGCCCGACGTGATGGTCCTCGATATCAACATGCCCGGTGGTGGCCTCGAGACGGCGCGACGCATCGCCGTCGCGTGCCCGGCGACGCGCATCGTCATGCTCACCGTGTCCGAGGATGAGGACGACCTGCTGGCGGCCATGAAGGCCGGTGCCTCGGGCTACGTCCTCAAGGGAGCAGGCGCGAGCGAGCTGGCGGGCGTCATCCGCTCGGTCAACGCCGGCGAGGTCTACGTCGCGCCGGCCCTGGCCTGGGGCATGTTGCGCGAGATGCGGACGCCGCGCACCTCCCCGTACGACGAGCTGACCGAGCGAGAGCGGGAGGTGCTGGAGCTGGTCGCCGAGGGCCTGAGCAACCATGAGGTGGGAGAGCGGCTGGGCCTTGCGGAGAAGACCATCAAGCACTACATGACCAACATCCTCGGCAAGCTGCAGGTGCGCAGCCGCGTCGAGGCCGCGCTGCTCGTCGCCCGTGAGGGCCCACCGCAGCGGAGCAGCGATGACTGACCGCGACACGCTCGCGACGGCGTGGGCGGTCACGCAGGCGCGCTTGCCCGAGGGCTGGACGCTCGATGGCTTGCGTTGCGCATCGTCGGGGCTGGGCGTGGATGAGCGCTCGGATGACTGGATCGCGGTCGCCCTGGGGCCGGGATCCGGGGAGCGGGAGGCGCGCGCCAGCGACCCGCTCGAGGCCCTTGCTGCCCTGGCCCGCTCGTTCGAGTCGGATGACGAGGCTGCTCGCTAGGGAGCGTGCGGCGTGCTACTCCTCGTCAGGCTCCGCGACCTCATCCTCTTCTTCGTCCTCGGCTACCGCGCCCGAGCGCGGTGGGATCAGCAGGAAGGTGATGACCAGGCCGAAGGCGACGAGCGCCAGGAGCGGCATGCTCACGAAGCCGAACTCCCGGAACCACACCTGGGTGCAGGGGATGACGGCGCTGCAGGCACCGGTGTCGATCTCGGGGAACCACTCGAGCAGGTAGTGGTACGAGGCGATGGCGGCGCCCACGAGTGCCACCGGGATGGCGTAGATGCGCACGGCCGTGTCACGCCGCACGATGGCGATCCCAAGGATGAGCACGAGCGGGTACATCGCGATGCGCTGGTACCAGCAGAGGGTGCACGGCGTGTAGTTGGCAGACTCGCTGAAGTAGAGGCTGCCGGCGGTGGCCAGCAGGGCCACGCCCCAGGCGGCGGTGAGGGCCACCGGCGTCAGCCGGGCGCGGATCCCCGCGTAGCCCTCCCTGGCGTTCGCGGAGAAGAGCGAGGCCAGGTACAGCAGCCCGAACCAGGCGATGACGAGGATGCCCAGCAGCGCGAGCAGACCGTAGAACGTGATGACGGTCGTGACGTCCACTAGGCGCCCTCGGGCTCCTCGCCGATGCGTACTGTCTTGCTGTTCATTCGCGCATCATGCCGCAATCGGCGCCCTCGGGCTTCAGTCGGCCCACAGGGCGTCGACCGAGAAGTAGCGCTCGCCGCCGTCATAGGAGAACGTGAGCACCCGCGAGCCGTCGGGCATGTCGGGTCGCAGCTGGGTCACGGCCGCGAGCGACGCACCCGACGAGATGCCGACCAGCATGCCTTCCTCGCGCGCCGCACGACGGGCATAGGCCAGGGCGTCTTCCGGCGCGACCTGGATGACACCATCGAAGAGCTCCGGGCGGGCGACCTCGGGGATGAAGCCGGGGCCGATGCCCTGGATGGGATGGGGTGTGTGCTCGCCGCCCGAGAGCACCGGCGAGAGCGTGGGCTCCACCGCGTACACCTTGAGGCCCGGCCACCGAGGCTTGAGCACCTCCGCGCAGCCGGTGATGTGCCCGCCCGTGCCCACGCCCGTCACGAGGTAGTCGAGCCCATCGGGGAAGTCGCGCGCGATCTCCTCAGCCGTGGTGCGGCGATGGATGGCCGGATTCGCCGGGTTGGCGAACTGCGAGGCGATCCATGCGCCGGGGATCTCGGCGGCGATCTCCTCGGCACGGGCCATCGAGCCCTTCATGCCCAGGGCCCGCGGCGTCAGCTCGAGCTCCGCGCCATAGCCCTTCATCAGGCTGCGCCGTTCGACGGAGAAGGAGTCGGGCATCACCAGGATGAGCCGGTAGCCTTTCACCGCGCACACCAGCGCCAGTCCGATGCCCGTGTTGCCCGACGTGGGCTCGATGACCACCGATCCCGGCTGCAGGACACCGCGTGCCTCGGCGTCCTCGATCATCGACAGCGCGATGCGGTCCTTGATGCTGCCGCCCGGATTGGCCCGCTCGTCCTTGAGCCAGACCTCCACGCCCTCGTCATAGAGGTGGTTGATGCGGATGTGCGGCGTGTCGCCGATGCTCTGCAGGACGGAGTCGAAGCGCACTGATGGACCTCCTGGGTCAGATGACGAAGTCCGTATCGTCGAAGCCGCCTCGCTGGCGGCGGACACGGTAGTCGGGTGTCTGGTACACGAGCGAGCCTTGCGGCACGCTGCTGGTGAGGAAGACGTTGCCCCCGATGATGCTGTCGGCGCCGATGGTGGTATCGCCGCCCAGCACGGTGGCGTTGGCGTAGATGATGACGCGGTCGTTGATGGTGGGATGACGCTTGGTGCCGGCCTTGTCCTTGGAGACCGAGAGGGCTCCCAGTGTGACGCCCTGGTAGAGCTTCACCTCATCCCCGATGACCGCGGTCTCGCCGATGACGATGCCCGTGCCGTGGTCGATGCAGAACGAGTGGCCGATGGTCGCGGCGGGGTGGATGTCGATGCCCGAACGGGAATGGGCCAGCTCCGCCATGAGTCGCGGCACGATGGGGACCTCGAGCTGCTGCGCGGCGTGCGCCAGCCGGTGGGCGGCGATGGCGAGGAAGCCGGGGTACGCGGCGATGACCTCGTCGATCGACTCGGCCGCAGGATCCCCGGCCAGGATGGCCCCCGCATCCTCAAGGCTGCGCGCGTGCACATCGGGCAGGGCCGCGAGCAGGGCCCGGGCGAGCTCTCGCGCCGGCTGGTCGGTGAGTGGTGCCGACACGGCGCCGAACCGGTCGCAGGCCTCATCGATCCGCCGGGCCAGGTCCTCCGCGTCCCGCGCCGCATGGGTCGCGAGCTGTGGGAAGAGGCTGCCGATGAGTGCGTCGAAGATCTCGGCCACGTCGCGCTTGAGCGGGAACGGGTGTCCCCGTTCGAGCACGCGGCGCGCGACATCGGCCGCATCGGCGCCGGGCTCTGTCGTTCTGGTCACGGATCCCCCTGGGTCGGTTCGGGCGGCCGCCACCGTAGCCCAGTGACCAGCCGTCGTCCAATCGAATGTGCAGGGCAGGGTGATCAAGCGGGGCGTTCACTCGTCGGTAGCCAGCCCGGTCGTCTTCGCGCGATGGTCCGGATGGCCTGCCGATGTACGACTCGCGGCCGGATGCGAGTCCGCTGAGACTCAGTATCATCGGAATCCTAGCCAGCACTTCCCCTCGATCGGAGATCGACCTTGTCCCAGACCGCCCCAACCATCCTCATCGTCGGTGGCGTCGCCGGTGGTGCCTCCGCCGCCGCTCGCGCGCGCCGCATGAACGAGAACGCCCGCATCATCATCTTCGAGCGCGATTCGTACGTTTCCTTCGCCAACTGCGGACTGCCCTACTACCTCGGCGGTGAGATCACCGACCGCGATGCGCTGCTCATCGCCAAGCCCTCGCTCTTCAAGCGCCGCTTCGACATCGAAGTGCGCACGCGACACGAGGTCACCGGCATCGACCGCGCAGCCAAGTCCATCACCGTCACCGACCTCGATGCCGAGGCCTCCTACGAGATGGAGTACGACAAGCTCATCCTGGCGCCCGGAGCCGATCCCCTCCAGCCGCCCATCCCCGGGGCGGAGGCCAAGGGTGTCTTCACCCTGCGCAACCTGGAGGACACCGACCGCATCGCCGAGGCCATGCCCGGCGCCCAGCGCGCGGTGGTCGTTGGTGGTGGCTACGTGGGCCTCGAGACGGCCGAGCAGTTCCGACGCAAGGGCCTCGATGTGGCCCTCGTCGAGATGCAGCCCCAGGTGCTGCCCCTGCACGACCACGAGATGGTCGAGCCCTTGCACCGCCAGCTCGAGTTCAACGGCGTCCGCCTCGAGCTGGGCAACGGCATCGCCTCGATCGAGGAGCACGGCGGCAGCGTGACCGCCGTCATCCTCGCCGATGGCACCCGCCTGCCGGCCGACCTCGTCCTGCTGGCCATCGGCGTCCGGCCCAACGTCGGCCTGGCCGAGGCTGCGGGCATCGAGCTCGGGGCCAGTCGCGGCATCGCCACCGACGACTACATGCGCACCAGCGACCCTGATATCTACGCCGTCGGCGACGCCGCCGAGTACACCTACGGTCCCACCGGCGGCAAGCAGCGCGTGGCCCTCGCCGGTCCCGCCAACCGTACGGGCCGGCTCGCTGGGGAGCACGCTGTCACGGGCGAGTCACGCGTGGCGCCGGCCGCCTGGGGCACCAGCATCGTGCGCGTCTTCGGCACGGCCGCCGGGATGACGGGCCTCTCGCTCAAGGGCGCCAAGGCCGCCGGCTACGACGCGACCGCGACGCACGTCATCGCCAACAACCACGCCGGCTACTACCCCGGCGCGCAGGCCATGATCGTGAAGCTGGTCTTCGCGGAAGGTACGGGCCAGGTGCTCGGCGCGCAGGCCTGCGGCGGCGAGGGCGTGGACAAGCGACTCGACGTGATCTCCACGCTGATGCACTTCGGAGGCACGGTCCACGACCTGGCCCAGCTCGACCTGGCCTACGCCCCGCCGTTCGGCTCGGCCAAGGACCCGTTGCACATGGTGGCCTTCGCGGCCGAGAACCATCTCGACGGCCTGGCGCCGGTGGTCCAGCCCGACATCGATCTCTGTCCCTACCAGACGGTCGATGTGCGCTCCGCGGCGGAGGTCGAGGCACTGCCGCTGGCCGACTGTGACCTCATCATCAACATCCCGCTGGACCAGCTGCGAGACCGCCTCGACGAGCTGGACCCGTCGCTGCCGACGATCGTGGCCTGCCGTTCCGGTCTCCGTTCCTATGTGGGCACACGCATCCTCAAGCAGCACGGCTTCGCGGAGGTCTACAACCTCTCGGGTGCCACGGCCATGCGCGAGTTCGCACTCAACCGCCGGCTGCCGGCGGCCTACACCACCACTCCGACCGGCGTGCCCGTGCCCGACGCGATCATGATCGACTGAAGGCCAGGCTCGAGACGTCCCACTGGGCGTGGTTCACGGGGTCACGGCAACTTCGGATACGAGGCTGGCGGATGGCCTTTGGGCCCTCGGCCTCTTGACCGTGTGTCGCGGTAGGTGTCGTATGGCGACACCGCGCGAGGCACGCGCGTGCAAGGGGGGTAGACCATGCGTCGATCCGGGCTGCTTCTTCCCGTGGCGGCGGGCATCCTGCTGGCGGCATCCAGCACCAGCGCTTGGGCGGCCGAGCCAGAACCACGGATGGTCGGCGACATCGATGCGGGGCCGGTCTTCGTGGCTGATGCGACAACGGTGGGTGACGACTTCGTCTACCTCGGCGGCCGGGGCCGAGAGCGGCAGGGCCTGCACTGGTTCGACAGCAGCCGGGAGCGCGAGCCCAGGCTGGCCGGCGCCCGAGAAGGCGACATGCACCGTGAGTTGGCCACGATCAACGACCGGGTCATCTTCACGGGCTTCACCCAACGCCAGGCGACCGAGCCCTGGCTGAGCGACGGTACGCGTGCAGGTACTCGGCTGCTCAAGGAGATCGACCCCGGTCGCAGACCTGGACTCTGCGCCGGCCCGGGCGACTGCCCGACCTATCCAGCCGGATCCGAGCCCATGTCGTTCCTGACCATCGACTGGGTGACCTATTTCACGGCCGCCGAGCCCCGGACCGGTCGTGAGCTATGGCGGACCGATGGCACCCGCAACGGCACCCGTCTCGTCAAGGACGTGCGGCCTGGCAAGGAGTCGGGCGTGGACTTCGGTGCGGTGGTCGAGTTCGATGGTCAGCTCTACTTCTTCGCCAACGATGGTCGCCACGGTGTTGAGCTGTGGCGGACAGACGGTACCGGCAAGGGCACACGTCGGGTCACCGACATCGGCTCCGGTTGGGGAACGTGGCCATCCACGCCGGTGGCCGTGGGCGATCGCCTGTACTTCGTCGGCTGGAGCAAGGACGAGGGTGCGGAGCTGTGGAGCACCGACGGCACCGTCGCGGGCACCGGCCTTGTCATGGACATCCGCGACGGGCCCAAGACATCCGATCCGCGCGACCTCACGGCGGTGGGCGAAACGCTGTACTTCACGGCCGCTGACCGCGGGCACGGGCGGGAGCTATGGCGCAGTGATGGCACCGAAGCCGGCACGACGCTGGTGGCCGACCTGACACCGGGCAAGGGCTCGTCGCGTCCCGGTGACCTCATCGCACTCGACGATCAGCTCTATTTCACGGTCTGGGATGGCCCCGGCGAGCTGGTCATCCCCGGCACGCTCTTCCGATCCGACGGCACAGAAGCTGGTACCGGCCCGGTCGACATGGGGGTCGGTGAGGCTGTGGGTGTGCGCCGGTTCTGGACCGAGTACCCCTCCATCGCCGCCCGTGATGGTCGGTTGTATCTGGCCATGGATGATGGCGTCCACGGCTCCGAGCTATGGACGACCGACGGCACGGCCGCAGGCAGCCGGCTCGTCGGTGACATCCGCCCCGGAGCGGAGGGCTCCGATCCGGAGTGGTTCACGCTCTCCGACAGCTTCCTCTACCTGGTCGCCGACGACGGTGAGCACGGCCGGCAGATCTGGGCACAGCCGCTGACGGAGTCGTGACTTCACGCTCTACGATGAGCACGTGAACGCTCAGGTACCCTCGGTCATCGCCGTAATCCCGGCCTATCAGGCAGCGTCTACGATCGATGCCGTGGTGCGAGCAACGCTCGAACACCTGCCGGTCGTCGTCGTGGACGACGGCTCCACCGACGAGACGTCAGTCGTGGCCGTGGCCGCTGGTGCCGAGGTCCTGCGCCAGGAGCCGAACCAGGGCAAGGGTGCTGCGCTCCGACGTGGCTTCCGGCACGCGCTCGACGCCGGCGCCGAGGCTGCGCTCACGCTCGATGCCGACGGGCAGCATGATCCTGCCTGCGCCCCCGACTTCCTGGCTGCCTGGCATGAGCACGGGGCGCCACTGATCATCGGGCGACGCGACTTCAGCCTGATGCCGCTCTCGCGACGGATCGCCAACAACCTCGGCACCCGCACGTTCAGCTGGGCCGTCGGTCGTCACATCGAGGACAACCAGTCGGGCTACCGGCTCATCGCGCGGCCGTTGCTGCCACACCTGCTCAAGAGCCAGGAGGCCGGCTTCGAGTTCGAGGTGGAGATGATCACCGATACCATCCGGGCGGGGCTGACCATCGAGTGGGTGCCCATCCCCACCATCTACGAGGACGCCGGCTCACACATCTCGCCGGTCTCACACGTGACCAACTTCCTGCGCGTCGCTCGCTCGGCGCGACGGTCTGTGGGCACGCCGCTGGAGCTCGACGAGGACTGAGCCCGACGACAGCATGACCACGCCCTCGGAACGATTCGAGGCCCGCATGGGCAAGCGCGAGTTCATCGTGCTCATCTCGATGCTCATGGCCCTCACGGCCCTGTCCATCGACATGATGCTGCCCGCCTTCAGCGACATGCGCGTGGACTTCGGGCTGACCGTCGACTCGAACGCCACTGCCCTGGTGGTCACGGTCCTGCTCATCGGCCTGGGCGTGGGCCAGCTCGTGTGGGGTCCGCTGGCGGACTCGCTGGGGCGCAAGCGTGTGCTCTGGGTCGGCCTGTCGATCTACATCGTGGCCGCCGTCGCCGGCGCCTTCGCGCCATCGTTGGAGCTGCTGCTGCTCACTCGCCTGGTCAGCGGGCTCGGCGCGGCGGGCATCCGGATCGTCACGCATGGCGTGATCCGCGACCGCTACCACGGTGACGAGATGGCCAAGATGCTCAGCTACATCATGGCCGTCTTCATCCTCGTGCCGATGCTGGCGCCGTCGCTCGGCTCGGTGGTACTGGCGATCGGATCGTGGCGCTGGATCTTCGCCTCGTTCGCCGTGGCGGCGGCGCTGACAGCAGCCTGGGCCCTGCGACTGCCGGAGACCCTGCCGCCCGACCGACGCATCCCGCTCCAGGCTGCGCAGATGCTGGAGGCCGGCAAGGCCGTCCTGGGCAGCCGCTTCTCGAGAGGCTTCACCTTGGCCCAGATGCTCGTGTTCGGCTTCTTCTCCTCCTACCTTGGCTCGACGCAGATCATCATCGACGACGTCTTCGGCATGGCCCGGTGGTTCCCTCTCATCTTCGGCGTGGCCTCGGTGGTCATGGGCCTGGCTACGCTCGCGAACTCGCGCCTGATCGATCGCTTCGGCCTGCGCCGGATGCTCCGCTACGCGCTGACCGGCTACCTGGCGGCGACTGCGGTGTTCGCGGCCATCGCGCTCGCCAGCGGCGGCCACCCGCCGTTCTGGCTCTACTTCGCCGGTCTGCTGCCCGTCCTGCTCATGCACGGGCTCACCATGCCCAACGTCAACTCCGCGGCGATGATGCCGATGGGGCGCGTGGCCGGCACGGCCGCAGCCATCATCGGAGCCACGGCCACGCTCGGCGGGGCCCTCATCGGCGCCGGCATCGACGCGGCCTACAACGGCTCCATCACGCCGATGGCGCTGGCGGCACTTGCGGTCGTGGCGGCAGCGTTCATCCTGGCCCGTCGCTCCGACGCGCTCTGGGAACGCGACGCCGAGCGCCAGGTGCTCACGCCAGAGGAGCAGATGCAGGCCGCGGCCGCTGCCCCCATCGAGGTCGCCTGAGTCGACCTGGGATGGGCGAGCAGCGGCGGGCGCGGGGCTCGAAGCCAAGCCCACGTCGCTCGATACTGCCCACTGCGCCCCAGGTCCTGCCCGCCACCCTCCCAGTCCGATACTGCCCGCCCCGCCCGCCCTTCCCGCCGCATGCCGCCGACGACTAGTTACGACCAAGCGCTCAGCCGTCCCAGTCCCCCGGGGCATCGAGCGGACACGGCTGGCCGTCCACCGATGCATAGAGGGCATGACTGACCCGTGCCGAGGTGGTCCTGACCGCTCGAGCGACGAGCCGCCTGGCCGTCCAGTCGTGGGCGGCATGGATCGCGAAACGATCATGGGCGGCATGCCGCGACAAGATCGTGGCTGGCAGAGTCCGGCGAACCAGTCGTGGGCGGCATCGGCCGCGAAACAGCCATCTCGGTGCCGCGCGCTTGCGCCAGCTGGTCGACGGTCCCGGAGGTCGTGTCGGCATTGACTCGCACGGTCGGGGCGTGCTAGCGTGTGGTGAGAATATTCTCATAAGCGAGAGGATTCTCAGCAACGATGGGTTCTCATGGCTGACTTCCTGTTGGGCGTCGACTATGGCACCGGTGGTGCCAAGGTGGCGCTCATCGCCGCGTCGGGCGAACAGCTCGGCTATGCCTATGAGGAGTACCCCATCCACACCGACCACCCAGGGTGGTCCGAACACGATGCGCCCCGCTACTGGGACGCCTTCTGTCGATTGGTTCGAACGGTCCTCGCCGAGACCGGCGTGGACCCGGCCGAGATCCGGGGCGTGGCCACCTCCTCCGCGCTCCCCTCGGTCGTCCTGGTCGACAAGGACGGCGCGCCGCTCCCGAGGGCGTACAACCTCATGGACCGGCGTGCCACGGCCGAGGTCGCCTGGGTCAGCGAGCAGCTCGGAGCCGAGCGCATCTTCGCGGTCACGGCCAATCGGCTCGAGGACCACCCGGTGGTGGTCAACGTGCTCTGGGAGAAGAACAACCACCCCGAGCGCTACCGGTCGATCGCCAAGGTCCTGACCATCGACGGCTTCATCAACTTCAAGCTCACGGGCAGGTCCACCGCGCACTACAGCGCAGCCCCGTTCTTCGGCGCCTACGACATCCTCGACCAACGCTTCGACACCGACCTGCTTGAGGCCATGGGCATCGACCCCGCGCTGATGCCGGAGCTGTGTCGCTGCGAAGACGTCATCGGCGAGGTCACGACGGCGGCCGCCGACGAGAGCGGCCTGGCCCCGGGTACGAGCGTCGCCGGCGGCCAGGTGGACTGCAACGCGGGCTGGCTGCAGGGCGGCGCCGTGGAGCCGGGCGACTTCCAGATGAACCTGGGCACGGCAGGCAACTTCGGCATCATCCACCGCTCGCGGGACTTCCTCTTCAGCGCCTCCGGCGCCGCTTCCATCAACTTCCCCTACACGGTGGACTCGCACGACACCTACATCACGGTGCCCACGACCACCACCGGCGGGCAGACGCTGCGCTACCTGCGCGACCAGTTCTCCGCTCTCGAGCTGGAGCAGGAGCGGGCTGGTGGGCCCGACGTCTACGACGCCCTCAACGAGCAGGCCGCGGCGGTGCCGCCGGGCGCGGACGGGCTCCTGTTCCTGCCGTACCTCATGGGTGAGCGAACGCCGATCTGGGACGTCAATGCTCGCGGCGTGATCTTCGGACTCTCGCTCAACCACACCAAGGGCCACGTCGTGCGCGCGGCCATGGAGGGCGTCGCCTTCGCGCTCTACCACTCCTTCGAGACCCTCAGCGCTGCCGGTCTCACGGTCAACTACCCGCTCGTGCTCAACGAGGGCGGGGCCAAGTCCGTGCTCTGGCGCCGCATCATCACCGACGTCTTCGACGTGGGCACGGTCCTGCTCGAGCGACGGACCGGCGCGCCCTATGGCGACGCCATCCTCGCCGGCGTCGCCACTGGCGTCTTCCCGGACTTCTCGGTGGCCAAGGACTGGGCGACCACGATCGATCCCATGGAGCCCGACCCGGAGGCACACGCGCGCTACATGGAGCGGTTCGCGCTCTTCAAGCAGGTCTACCAGGACCTGCGTCAGGACTTCGTCGAACTAGCCCGTCTCCGCTCGAGCTAGCCCGGTGACACACAGGAGTGATCGATGGAGCTCGTAAGCAAGCTCAGGCAGCGCGCCGCGCTGGGCGATCCCATCCGGATCGGCATCGTCGGCTGCGGCCAGATGGGCTCCGGCCTGGCTCACGCCATCAACAACATCGAGGGCATGCGCGTGGCGGCCATCGCCGATCTCGACCCGGGGCGTGGCATCACCACCTACGGGGAGATGGGCCGGGAGCCCACGGAGATCGAGGTGGCTGAGGATCCGGGCAGCGCCGAGGACGGGATCCGCGCCGGGTTGGCGGTGGTCACGCCCGATGCCCTGGCCCTGCCTCAGCTCGAGGGCCTCGAGGCCATCGTGGAGGTCACCGGGGTGCCGGACGTGGGAGCCCGCGTGGCCCACGACGCGATCATGAACCGCAAGCCGGTGATCATGATGAACGTCGAGACCGACATCACCATCGGCGTCTACCTCGATCGCCTCGCGCGCAAGATGGGCTCCGTCTACACCGTGGCCTCGGGCGATGAGCCGGGCGTGCTCAAGATGCTGTGGGAGCAGGCCCTCCTGATGGGCTTCGAGGTGGTGACCCTGGGCAAGGGCAAGAACAACACCATCGACCTGGCCGCCACGCCCGAGGCCTGCGTGGCCGAAGCTGCCGCCAAGGGCATGAACCCCAAGATGCTCAGCGCCTTCAAGGACGGCACCAAGACGATGGTGGAGATGGCTGCCGTCTCCAACGCCACCGGGCTGGTACCCGACGTACCCGGCATGCACGGCCCCAAGGTCGAGATCGACGAGCTCGCCTCCACCTTCATCCCTCGAGCTGACGGCGGCATCCTCTCGCGGCCTGGCTGCGTGGACTACTCCACTGGCGCCATCGCGCCCGGGGTCTTTGCGGTCGTGCGCTCGTATGACAAGCGCATCCGCAAGGAGATGAAGTTCATCACCTACGCGGACGGGCCCTACTACCTGCAGTTCCGGCCCTACCACCTGTGCGACCTCGAGACGCCCCAGTCGGTGGCCGAGGCGGTCCTGCTGCGGGAGGTCACGGTCACCCCCGAGCAGATGCACGCTGAGGTCGTGTGCACGGCCAAGCGCGACATCGAGCCCGGAGCGACGCTCGACGGCATCGGTGGACCTGACTGGTACGGCAGGGTCATGACCTATGCGGAGGCCCGGACGGCCAAGGCGGTACCCATCGGCATCGGCGCGAGGGCCATCGCCAAGCGACCCATCGCCAAGGGCGCCACCATCACCGAGGACGACGTGAGCGTGGACGAGTCGACCTTCGTGGCCCGTCTACGGCGTCTCCAGGATGCCCTCTACGGGTAGGCACTCGATGGACTCCCCAACCCTGCGCTCGCGACCGGAGGCGCCGCTTCCGTTCCTCGACAACGGCATCGCCCAGATCGCCTTCGTGGTCAAGGACCTTGATCGCACCGTCGAGATGTATCACCGCACCTTCGGCATCGGTGGCTGGCACTTCTACACCTACGGCACCGGGCTGTGCACGCAGATGTCGTACTACGGCCAACCGTGCGAGTACCGCATGCGTGTCGCGCTCTCGTACTTCGGCTCGATGCGCATCGAGCTCATCGAGATGGTCGAGGGGCCCACGGTCTACGCCGACTTCGTGCGGGAGCACGGCTTCGGCATCCAGCACCTCGGTGTCCTCGTCGATGACATGGAGGTGGCCCTGGCCCAGGCCGAGGCGGCCGGCTTCCGCATGATCATGGACGGCTCCGGTTTCGGCCCCGACGGCGACGGCCACTACGCCTACATCGACACCGAAGCCGTGTACGGCGTGACCCTCGAGCTCATCCAGCGGCCGGCGCGCCGCCATCCACCGGAGAAGGTCTACCCGCCCGAGGACTGAACCGTTCCGGGCGGCATGGAGGAGGGAGCCCCGATGTCGACCACCAGAAGCCCGTTCAAGTACAGCTACTTCCAGCTCACCTTCGGGCAGGAGGAGGCCTACCTCAAGCCGCACCTGACCTATGAGCGGCTCACGCGCTGCGGCTATGACGCCATCGAGATCTGCCCACCCAAGGGTCGCTACGGCCTGGGCGTCTCGATGGAGGACTACCTCGCCAGGCACAAGCAGCTGGCGGCGGACTTCGGCCTGGAGGTCTCCAACGTCAACGAATGCTGGGGCGAGATGTGGGATCCGTACTCCCCCGACTTCAAGACCCTGACCGAGCCGGAGACGGCCGAGCTGGCGGTCAGGGAGACGAAGGAGAGCATCGACTTCGCGGCTGAGCTGGGGGCCATGTCGGTGACCCTGGCCACGGCCGTCCATGCGCCCATCACGGCGGCCAACGTGGACGACGCCACGGCCGTGGCCGTGGCGTCGTTGCAGCGCATGAGCGACCACGCGAGGAGTCGCGGGGTCAGGCTCGTGTTCGAGGCCACGAACCACCTCGAGATGGGCAAGTTCGTGAACACCGCCTCCAACCACAAGCGGATCATCGAGCTCACCGGCCGCGACAACATCGGCATCCAGCTCGACTTCTTCCACGTCAACCTCGAGGAGCTGGGCTCGTACGAGGCGGTGATGGATGCCCAGCCCTACCTCTGGCACGGGCACTTCCGCGATTCGAACTCGCTCACGCCCGGCTATGGCAAGACCGACTGGAACGCGGTCATGCGCGCCCTCATCAAGACCGGCTACACGGGCTACTGCACCATCGAGAGCGCGCCCATGGTGCCCTCGGCGGACCGCTCGGCCGAGGACGGCCTGGCGGTCCTCAAGCTGGCCGAGCGCATCGCCGAGTGGCAGCTCAGCCCCGAGTACCCCAACGGCTACGCCATTCCCGGCGTCGGCTGGTAGCGCCAGGGTCCATGCATTCGTTTGCGGAATCGGTTGACGCTGGAAGGCCCGCCATGCTAGGGTGCCTGAGAATATTCTCACTAGTGGGATTTCTTTCAGCGTGATGGCATCGAAACCGACGAGCGAGGAGCTGCGCCTGCTGGTCAAGGTGGCTCGCTTCTACTACGAGGACGGCCTCAACCAGGACGCCATCACCGAGCGCCTTGGCCTTTCGCGGTCGAAGGTCTCCCGGCTCATGGCGCAGGCTCGCGAGACGGGTGTCGTGCAGATCACCGTGGTCGAGCCCGACGACCTCTTCATCGACCTCGAGAGCAGGCTGCAGGAGCGCTTCGGACTGCAGGAGGCGATGGTCGTCGGCGCTCAGCCGGGTGACTCCCAGGGCCAGGTCAGCCGGGCCATCGGTAGCGCCGCCGCCGGCTACGTCACCCGCGTCATCGCCAGCCGCAGCACCATCGGCATGTGCTGGGGCGACACCCTGCGGTACATGGTCGGGGGCATGGCTTCGAGCCGCTTCCCCAACGCGGAGGTGGTGCAGATCATCGGCGGCATCGGCCAGCCCGATGCCGAGGTCCATGCCACCGAGCTGTGCCGCACCATGGCGCGCGCGCTCGATTGCCGCCTGACCCTGCTGCCGGTCCCGGGTATCGTCGCCGACCAGCGGACGCGCAAGGCGCTCCTCGCCGACGTGCATGTCCAGCGCGCCGTGGAGGCCTTCGATGACCTCGACATCGCCTTCGTCGGCATCGGCGCGCCGACCACGGACTCGGTGACCATGCGTGACGGCTCGATCATCAGCCGGGCAGAGCTGGACGACCTGCTGCGCAAGGGCACCGTGGGTGACATCGCACTTCGCTACTACGACGCTGCGGGCGAGTGCATCGAGTCGGAGATCAACGACCGCATCATCGGCATGACCCTGGAGCAGATCAAGCGGGTGCCCAAGGTCGTCGGCGTCTCCGGTGGTCCCCAGAAGGTGGCCGCCATCCGTGCCGCGCTCGCCGGCCAGCTCATCAACGTGCTCATCACCGATTCGGTCACGGCCGGCAAGCTGCTGGAGAACGCGTGATGGATCGCGCTGCCGTGCGCCAGCTGGGCATCGAGGTCATCGAGCGCGAGAGCGCTGCCGTAGCGAGCGTCGCCGACCAGCTCGACGAGACCTTCGTCGAGGCGGTCCAGGCCCTGCTCGAGTGCGAGGGCAAGGTCCTCGTGTCGGGCTCGGGCACCTCCCACGCGGTGGCCTTGCGCTTCGCCCACCTGCTCAGCTGCGTGGGCACACCGGCGCTGTTCCTGCACCCCGGCGACAGCCAGCACGGCGCCTCCGGCGCGGTGGCCGAGGGCGACGTCTGGATCGGCCTGAGCAAGGGTGGCGAGACGACGGAGGTCATCTTCCTCGCCGGCATCGCCCGCAAGCGCGGCGCCACGGTCGTGGCCATCACCGAGAAGCCGGCGTCCAGCCTGGCCCGCCTGGCTGACATCGTGCTGCACATGACCGCGCCGGAGGGCGTGGACCCCTTCGGCATGGTGGCCACCGGTAGCTCGCTCTTCAACGCAGCCTTCTGCGACGCCATCTGCGTGGCCCTACTGGAGCTGCGCGGCTATTCCGTCGACGACTTCGGCGAGACCCATCCCGGCGGTGCCGTCGGCCACAAGATCAGGGAGAGCAAGAGCTCGTGAAAGCCGCACAGCTGACCGGCCCCGAGACCATCGAGCTGGTCGACCTGCCCGTCCCGGAGTGCCCCGTGGATGGCGTGCTGCTGCAGGTACGAGCGTGTGGCGTGTGCGGCTCCGACCTGCGTCGCTACAAGGAAGGCCCGGCTGGCGGCGGCATCACCGTGCCCGGCCACGAGTTCGCGGGCGAGGTCGTGGCGGTCGGCGCAGAGGTCATCGACTACGCCGTGGGCGATCGCCTCGCGGTCGCGCCGGATGTGCACTGTCTCCGGTGCTGGTACTGCAGCGTCGGGCTCTTCAACCTCTGCGACGACATGACCATGATCGGCATCACCCCCGGCTTCATGGGCGGGCTGGCCGAATACTGCGTGCTGCCGGCCCATGCGCTCGCGGGCGGCACCATCCACAAGATGCCGGCAGCCCTGAGCTGGACCCAGGGCGCGCTGGCTGAGCCGCTCAGCTCCGTGCAGGCCTGTCACCAGGACATCGGCACCAGGCTCGGCGACACCGTCCTGGTCATGGGCGCCGGGCCGATCGGCTGCCTGCACACCGCCATCGCCCACCTGCGCGGTGCGCGCGTGATCCTGAGCGAGCCCAATGCCCTGCGCCGCGAGATGGCCGCGCGCTTCAAGCCGGACCTCCTGCTCGACCCCTCGTCAGAGGATGTGGTGGCTGAGACGAGGGCCTTCACGGGCGGCCTGGGCGCCGACAGCGCCATCTGCGCCAACCCCGTAGCCGCGACCCACCAGCAGGCCGTGGAGGCCGTGCGCAAGAAGGGCGCCGTGGTCCTCTTCGGAGGCCTGCCCAAGGCGTCGCCCATGACCGAGCTCGATGCCAACCGCATCCACTACGACGAGATCCGGGTCATCGGCTCGTTCAGCTACCACCCCGACTACCACCTGCGGGCACTGCAGCTGCTCGAGCGTGGACAGATCGACCCTGACCTGATCGTGACCCACACCTTCCCGCTCCACGAGGTCGAGCAGGTCTTCCGCACGGTCGCGGCCGGCGAGGCCCTGAAGGTGATGGTCGAGATCGGCGAGGGGAGAGAGGCCTGACGTGATCGGACTGAACGCAGAGCTCAAGGAGCGCGAGGCCGCGGGACGCCCTGTGCGGGTCGGACTCGTGGGCGCCGGCCAGATGGGGACCGACGTGGTGGCCACGACGCATGAGATGCAGGGCGTGCGCGTGGTCGCGACCGCCGATCTCGAACTCGGGCGGGCACGCGACGCGTACCGCATCGGCCAGGTGCAAGGCGACGTCGTGGAGGCCGCGACCCCGGCCGAGGCGGACGCGGCGGTGGACGCCGGCAAGTACGTGGCCGTCTCGGATTACCGCGTGATCACGGCCATGCGCACCGTCGACGTCATGCTCGAGTCGACGGGCGTGCCCGAAGTGGGCACCCGCGCCGCGCTGCTGTCGGCACGCAACGGCCAGGACCTGGCCATGATGAACGTCGAGACCGACATCACCGTGGGCCCGCTGCTGAACTGGTACGCCAAGCAGAGGGGCGTGCTCTACGCGCTCGCCGCCGGTGACGAGCCGGCCGCCTGCATGGAGCTCTACGACCTGGCCGAGTCGATGGGCTTCACCGTCGTGGCTGCGGGCAAGGGCAAGAACAACCCCCTCGACCGCCACTCCACACCGACCGACCCGGCGGTGCAGGCTGAGGCCGCCCGCCGAGGTCTCTCGCCCAACATGCTGGTCGAGTTCGTGGATGGCTCCAAGACCATGATCGAGATGGCCGCGGTCTCCAACGCCACGGGCCTCGTGCCCGACGTGCGGGGCATGCACGGCCCGCAGACCGACCGTGACCACCTCCACGAGGTCTTCCGCCTGCAGGACGATGGAGGCGTGCTGGGTCGGATGGGTGTCGTCGACTACGGCATCGGAGCGGTCGCGCCCGGCGTCTTCCTCATCGTCCACACCGACCACCCGCGCCTGCGCGAGGCCATGGTCCTGCGCGACATGGGCGATGGGCCCTACTACACGCTCTTCCGTCCCTTCCACCTGTGCAGCATCGAGGTCCCCCTGACCTGCGCGATGCTGGCCATCCGTCGCCAGTCGAACATGGTCCCGCTGGAGCGGCTGACCTCGGAGGTCTTCGCCGTGGCCAAGCGTGACCTGGCGGTCGGCGACACGCTCGACGCCATCGGTGGCACGGCCTACTACAGCCTCATCGACAGCTACGAGGTCGCGCAGGCGGAGGCCTTGCTGCCCATCGGCCTGGCGGCCGGCGCCACGGTGACCCGTCCCGTGGCCATGGACACGCCCATCACCGCCGCAGACGTCGCGATCAAGCCGTCCACCGTCTACAGCCTGCGGCAGCTGCAGGACCAGTGGTCACAGGGTGCGATCACCGAGCCCGAGCTGCTTGCAGCCATCGATCAGCTAGCCACCGACTGAAGAGAAGGGGCCAAGGAGGAGAGACATGGCACGAGCAACCCTGGGAGTGATCGTCGGGAACCGCGATTTCTTCCCCGATGCACTGGTCACCGAGGCACGCGCGGACGTGCTGTCCCTGTTCGAGGAGATGGACCTCGAGGCCGTCATCCTCGACGCCGAGGCCACCAAGCTCGGCGGCGTCGAGACCTGGCGCGAGGCGCAGGTCTGCGCGGACCTCTTCGACCAGCGACGCAAGGACATCGAAGGCGTGCTGGTGGTGCTGCCCAACTTCGGCGACGAGAAGGGCGTGGCGGACACGATGCGGCTGTCCGGCCTCGATGTGCCCATCCTGCTGCAGGCCTACCCTGACGACGTCACGGCCTTCACCCTCGACCGCCGGCGTG
>CAVPNC010000025.1:0-16067 GCA_963706695.1 uncultured Chloroflexia bacterium
GGGGTTGGTACGCGCCCTCGGGTCCCTGGGCGAGCCCGGCTGAGCCGGCCCGGCGACCGACCCGCTTGTCAGCGCCGTCGGTCTGTGGAACGCTCGCGACCGTGAGCGCTCCCGAGGTCGCCGTCATCCCCACGCCGGGGCTCGGCAACAGCAGCTACCTGATCGCAGTCGACGGGCAGGCCGTCGCCATCGACGTGCCCCGTGATGCCTGGCGCATCGAGGACGTCGCGGAGGCGCGTGGCTGGCGCATCACCCACGTGCTCGAGACCCACGTCCACAACGACTACCTCTCTGGTGCGCTCGAGCTGGCAGCCTCCCGGCAGGCCACGATCGTGGCACCGGCGGATGGGGGCTACGACTTCGGCCACCAGGCGGCAGGCGAGGGCTTCGTGCTCGACCTGGGCAACGGTGGGCTCGTGGCTCGAGCCACCCCCGGCCATACCCCCGAGCACCTGAGCTGGGAGCTGCAGGGTGCCGACGGCCGTCCCACCACGCTCTTCTCCGGCGGCTCGCTCCTGATCGGCGGGGTGGGACGGACCGACCTGCTCGGGCGCGCACGGCTGGACGAGCTGACGGCCGCCCAGTACCGCAGCATGCGGCGTCTGGACGAGCTCCCCGACGAGGTCGTGGTGCGGCCGACCCACGGTGCCGGCTCGTTCTGCGTCGCCGGCGACGTGGACATCAGCGGCGATGCCACCATCGGGGCGCTGCGGCGCTGGAACCCTGCCTTCGCTGCTCCGGACCTGCGCGCCTTCAAGGCGGAGCTGGCTGCCGGCCGAACCCTGTACCCCTTCTACTACCGGCGCATGGCACCGTTGAACCGGCGCGGCCCGCGGCTGCTGGGCGGCCCGCCGGTCGCCCACGCCATGACCACGCAGGAGTTCGCTGACGCACGCAGCGCCGGCGCCTGGGTCCTCGATGCCCGCGACCGCTGGGCCTTCGCCGAGCTGCACGTGCGAGGCTCCTGGAACATCGAGGCAGGTGACGCCTTCGCGGCCTACGCAGGCTGGCTGCTGCCCTTCGATGCGCCCCTCTGCCTCGTGGTCGACAGCCCCGAGCAGGAGCTCGACGTGCGCGAGGAGCTCTCGCGCATCGGGTATGACCACGTCCTGGGCCACCTTGCGGGTGGTATCGATGCCTGGCTGGCGCTTGGCGGTGAGACCAGCTCGTACGCCACCGCGTCGTGGGAGGAGCTGCGCACGAGCGATCCGCGCGAGGTCCTCGATGTGCGCCAGCCCTACGAGTGGCGCGAGGGCGCCATCCCCGGCAGTCGGCGGGTGTTCGTGGCCGACCTGCCCGCTGCCGTCGCCGACCTGGCCGACGGCACGAGCTACGTGGTGGCCTGCCGGACGGGCGTGCGAGCAGCCATCGCGGCCAGCATCCTCGATGCGGCCGGGGTCGAGGTGCGCCCCGTGGTCGATGGCGGGGTGCCGGCCCTGCGACCGGACGAGCTGGAGCCGGCTGACTAGGAAGCGGCCGCCAGTCGCCGCCTGGCCGCCTCGCAGCGCCGCGGCTCTCCTGCGGGCCGAACGCTTCAGGCGTCGAAGACCTTCCGCGCCAGCTGCACCCACGTCCTGAGCCGCCCACGGTCGCCGCCGATGTCGTACACGTCGCGGAAGAGCAGCTCCACGTTGCAGTCGCCGCGGCGGGCAGCCTCGTACGTCCGCTGGAGGTCAGCCTCGGCACGGTCCCAGTGCGGCTGGCTCCCGCTGATGGGCACGGGGTCGGGCTTGCGGCTGAAGACGTAGTCGGAGCCCAGCAGCTCGGCCGTGCGCTCGAAGTCCGCCCACGGCGTGACCGAGACCGAGCGCAGGTTGGGCATGGCCTCGATGATCAGGTCGAGCCGGTCGGTCTGGGGCTCGCAGCAGCCGTAGTAGACGAGGCCGAAGCGGTCGGTCACGCGCTTGAGGTAGGGCAGCACGAACTCCTTGAACATGGCCGGGCTGATGGGCGTCGACTCCTGCGACTCGGCCCAGCACCAGAGGTCGCCCAGGGTGCCCGGGGCCTCGTCAGGGGAGGGCAGGTCCGAGCAGTAGCCGTAGGCCCGGGGCCCCGCGAGCGCGTTGTCGGTGTTGGGCACGATCAGGCCCTCGTCGTGCATGAGCCCGAACAGCCGCTCCCGATCGGCGACCATGTACTCCATCAGCTGATGGATGGTCTCGGGCGACTCGTAGACCCAGCGCAGCAGGCCGTCGTTGCCGATGAAGCGGTAGATCTGCCAGGTCAGGCCGATGAAGTAGTTGCCGGCCCAGCTCTCGGCACCCTCGTCGGTCATGAAGTGGTCGTAGTTGCCGACCACCACCGGCAGGATGTCGCCGAACGTGTCCTCCAGCAGCTGGAGCTTGGCCAGCGTGCCCGCCCGATCGAGGCTGAACTGCCGCGGACGCAGTCGCTCGACATCGGCCGGCGTCTTGATGGGGAAGTTGAAGGTGTAGCCGATCGAGGTGCCGTCAGCCGCCGCCGGCCCCGGGATCTGGATCACGTCCACGCCCCAGCCGGTGTCACGGATGTCCCAGCCCAGCCGGTAGTAGGGCTCGAAGACGATGTCGTCACCGACCTCGTCGAAGTGGTGGATGTGCTCGAGCATCGTGGCTTCCACCGCACGCAGCACCGGGTGCGTGCACATCAGCTCGTCGTCGCGCACGTACTGGTCGACGGTGCCCACCTCGAAGAGCACCATCGGGCGCTCGGGCCGGAGGTCGTGGAGCGCCGTCCACGCGCGCTTGCGTTCGGCCATCAGGGGCATGTCCGCGATCTCCGCCCAGCGCGATGCCAGGCTGCGGATGCGCTCACGCTCGGCCGGCGTGGGGGACGGTCCGGGCGCCGGAGCGGCCTGTGGGCTCACCGATCCACCCCCGGCCCGGCTATCTCAACCGCGGTTCTGGCCGCGACGGCGCCACTGGTCGAGCGCGACGGCGGCCACGAGGACCGCGCCGACCGCGATCATCTGCCAGTACGGCTGCACGCGGATGATGATGAAGCCGTTCTGCAGGACCGCCGGGATCCACACGCCCACCACGGTGCCGATGATGGTGGCCACGCCACCGAAGAGGCTGGTGCCGCCGAGCGCCACCGCGGTGATGGCTCGCAGGTTGTCCGTGGCGTGGCCGGCGACAGAGGTGGTGGTGAAGTAGGCCACCGAGAGGTAGCCCGCGAACCCGGCCGCCACGCCGCCCACGATGTAGACCTTGAGCAGGTGCCGCTTGATGTTGATGCCCACGCGGCGGGCGGCCTCCTCGTTCGAGCCGATGGCCAGCGTATGCCGCCCGAAGACGGACAGGTGCATGCCGATGTAGCCGAGCACGACGACGAACAGCGCGATGACGATCAGGTTGGAGACGCCGAAGAAGAGGTCGCTGTCCGCGACCTGCGCGATGGCGTACGTGGCCGCGTTCACGCCGTTCATCAGCAGCAGGGCTACGCCCAGGCCGGCGCCCAGCGTGGCGAGGGTGGCGATGAAGGGCGCGATGCGCAGGTAGGCCACGAGTATCCCGTTGACGGCGCCGATGAGGAGCCCGGCGAAGAGCGCCGCCAGGAGCGGCAACACGATGACCGCGATGTTGGCCTCGGTGGCGGGGATGGCCACGGCCATGCGGTCGCCGACCGGGATCATCTGCAGCGCCTTCACCGTGAAGACCTCGCCCAGGATGATGGCGCTGGGGATGGACAGGTCGATGCCGGCCGTGGCGATGACGAAGGTGGTACCCACGCTGACGACCGTAAGGATGGCCACGTTCTGGGCCAGCAGGGTCAGGTTGTTGACGGTCCCGAACTTGTCTGGCGCCAGCGCCGTGAAGACCGCGATGAGCAGCAACAGGAACGCGAGCGTGATGAACACCTGGCTCGCGACGATGGTGCGCCAGCGCGGCCGCGGCTTCACATCCGCGGCGGTGACGTCGGTGGTCTGCTCCGCTTCCAGCTCAGCCGAGAGGGCGGGCTTGTCCTGCTCGGTCATGCCGACATCTCGGTGGCGTAGGAGCCGGTCATGGCGGCGATGAGCCGCTCGGCATCAGCCTCGCCCTTGTGGAACCTCGCGACCCGGGCACCGAGGCGCATGACCTCGATGCGGTCAGCGACCTGGAGCACCTCCGGCAGGTTGTGCGAGATGAGCACCACCGCGAGCCCACGGTCACGGATGGTCTTGATGAGCCGGAGCACGTTGGCGGTCTGCACGACGCCGAGGGCCGCGGTCGGCTCGTCCATGATGATGACGTGCTCGGCCCACATGGCGGCGCGGGCGATGGCCACCGACTGCTTCTGGCCGCCGGAGAAGGCAGCCACCGGCACACGCATGTCCTGGACCAGGCCCACCCCCAGCTCCTGGAAGCGCGTCTCGGTCAGGGTGCGCATCTTGCGTGTGTCGTGGAGCCACCGCAGGCGCGTGATCTCACGACCGAGGAACACGTTGGCCGGTGCGTCCAGGTCCGGCGCCAGGGCCAGGTCCTGGTAGACGGTCTCGATGCCCAGGGCGGCGGCATGCCTGGGGTGCGTGATGTGTACTTCCCGGCCGTCGACGAGGATCGTGCCCGAGTCCGGGCTGTGGACACCCGAGAGGACCTTGATGAGCGTGGACTTGCCCGCGCCGTTGTCACCGATGAGGGCGGTGACCTCACCGGGGTAGGCTTCGAACGCCGCGCCGCGCAGGGCGCGCACGTGACCGAACGTCTTGACGATGTCGCGAGCCTCGAGCGCCGGGCCACCCGACGGCTGGTTGGTGCTTGTCATACGGTCCTCAGACACTACAGAGTGGGGCGGCGGACTGCTGTCGCAATCGCGCCGCCCCGCTAGCTCAGTTCGAGCCCGGTTCTAGCACTCGGACTTGTAGAGGAACTTGTTGACCTCGGGATCGTCGATGTTGTCCATCGTCACGACGGTCGACTCGGTCTGGATCTCAGGGGTGACCTCGCCGCCGGTCAGGGCTGCGACGGCCTGCTCGATGCCCATCTGGCCGATGGTGAACGGCTGCTGCGCGACGAGCGCCTGCACGTCACCCGCCTGGAGCTGCAGGACCTGGTCGGGGCCGGCGTCGAAGCCGACGACCTGGACCTCCTCAGCGCCTGCCTGGCGCACGCCGGTGGCGACGCCCTGCGCGGTGAACAGGTTGGTGGCGAAGACGCCGGCCAGATCGGGGTCAGCCTGCAGCTGCGCGCTGATGATCTGGGCAGCGACGGAAGCCTCGTTGTTGGAGTACTGCGTCTCCGCGACGAGCTCGTAGCCGAGCTCGGCGGCCTTCTCGTTGAAGCCATCCACGCGCGCGTCCACGGAGGACACGCCCGGGTTGGTCGAGATCACGAGCACCTTGTCCCCGGCCTCGAGGCCGAGCACGTCGAGTGCCTCAGCGGCCTTCACGCCACCGAGGAAGTTGTCGGTCGCGATGCGCGACACGCCGATGGTGGGGTCGTCGACGATGGTGTCGACGAGGACGACCGTGGTGCCGGCTTCCTGCATGTTGGCCAGCGGGCCTGCGGAGGCGGTGCGGTCATTGGGGGCCACCAGCAGCGCGTCGGGCGCAGCCGCGGCGACCGCGTCCAGCATCGGGTTCTGCAGGATGACGTCGAAGCGGTCCGGTCCCTGGACGTCGAGCGACATGCCCGCCGCCTCGGCTGCCTCTCGGGCGCCGCATTCCATCGAGATATAGAACGGGTCGCCCTTCACGCCCACCATGAGCGTGACGGTCTTGCCTTCCGCGCTCATCTCGTCCTGGGCCAAGGCCGGAAGCGCACCGGTCACAGCGATCGCGCCCGCAACCAGGGCGGCAGTCCAAGTCCTCTTCACGTGTTCTCCTCCATTTGATGACCCACGGTTCCGTCCGGGGATCCCTTGGCCGCACTCTGAGTCAGCGCGGCTCACACGATTGGACCCTCCAACTATACCGTCAAACAGGCCAGTGCAATCGATTTCAACGCAGGCGCGGCACGAGGCTCACCACCGGCTGCGGGTTCACGCCGCGAGGGCCCGCAGGCCGGCGCCGATGACGCCGGCATCATCGCCCAGGGCCGCCGGAACGACCGGGCACTCGAACCACGCCGAGGTGCTCGCGGAGCAGGCCGCGAGTGCCGCCACCGCGGCGTTGCCCAGCCCTCCACCCAGGACCACCAGGTCGGGGTCGAGGACGGCGACGGTGCTGTCGATGGCCCCACGCCAGGCGGCGGCCCAGCGGCAGAGCACCCCGGCTGCCGCGGGGTCGTCGGGGCCGCGCTCCAGGAGGGTCTCGACGGTGGTGCCCGGCGCCAGCCCGGCAGCGTCCATGAGTCGCTTGAGGGCCGTGCCCGAGGCCAGCACCTCCGAGCAGCCGCGTCGCCCGCAGTTGCACACGGGCCCATCAGGATCGAGCGCCAGGTGCCCCAGCTGGCCGGCGTTGCCGCGTCCGCGGAGCACCCTCCGATCCATGGCCACGGCACCGCCGATGCCGGTGCCCACGGTGAACATGACCACGTTCGGCGCGTTGGTCGCGGCGCCCAGCTGCAGCTCTGCGAGCAGCGCCATGTGGGCATCGTTCTCGAGGACGACGGGGCGGCCGGTGCGCACCCCGACGACGTCCGCGAGACGCCGCCCGGCGAGGTCCACGTAGCCTGACGAGAGGACCTCGCGGCCGTCGCGGCTGAGGCGCCCGGGGATGCCGATGCCGATGGCTCCCACGTCATCGCCCGACAGGCGCTCACAGAGGTCCCCGACGAGCTCGACCGCGTCAGCCTGCGAGTCGGTGCGGACCCTGAGCAGTCCGCTCAGGCGACCGTCCGGCGTGACGCGCGCAGCCCGCACGTTGGTGCCGCCGATGTCGACGCCGATGGCGATGCCGGCGGTGGGGTGCGATGGCATCGAGCGCGTCGTCAGGCGGGAACCTCGGCCAGGACGGCCTGGAGCTCGCGCAGCCTGGGCACGCCCACGTCGCGCAGCGCGGCGGCCGTGGCCTGCCGGTCAGCCCGCAGGCAGTCCTTCCACAAGGAGCGGCCGGCGATGGCACCCGCGGCCCCGCCCTCGAGCGAGGTCCGCAGGTTCTCCACGAAGGTGGCGTGATCGACGCCTGCCGAAAGCACGGCCCAGGGGATGTCGCCGAGCGCCTGGGTCACGGCCCGGCAGCCTTCGAGCGAGCCCGGGTACTGCAGCTTCATCAGGGGCGCGCCGCACGCACGGGCGATGGCCGCGGCTTCCACGATGAGCTCGGGCGCCTTGGCCGCGTACTCCTCCGCCGTCTCGCCTTCGAGGGCATAGGTCAAGATCTCGATAGCCACGAGCACGCCCTCGCGCGCGCAGTCCTCCACGACCGACGCGATGATGCGCGCCGGGTGCGAGTCGAGGCCCTCCTTGTCCGGGCGCATGTAGACGTTCATCTTGGCGACGTCGCCGCCGACCTCGCGGATGCGGGCCGCATCCACGCCCTCGACGATGGCGCTCTTGCGCAGTCCGTCGTCACCTGGGGCGTAGCCGGTCGCGTCCATGCCGACCATCAGGGCGGTGTCGCGAGCCAGGACGCCATCGTCGATCACCCGCGGGATGACGGTGGTGGGATCGAGCAGCAAGGCCGGAGCCTCATTGCCCAGGTGCGCGACGAGGTCGAGCTTTGCGTTCACGAGGTCATCCTGCGAGGCCTCGTCGATGCCCTCGATGAGCTTCTTCATGGAGTTGCGCTGGTCCATGGCCACGACCAACACCCGGCCACTGTCCTTGTCGCAGATCCGCTGATAGCCGCGCCGCTGCGCAGTCGTGAACGCCATCAGATGCCTCCTGTGAATCGAGCGAGTGCGAATGGCGACCCCGGTCCAAGCGCGGCGCGGCCAGCCCCCGACCTCACCCTACCAGCACCGGTGGCCGGCCAACGCGCCCGACGTTCGTCATCGTGGTGTTACAAAGGCTGGACAAACTATCGACATTCGATTCGTCAACCCTTGAAAGGATCTCTCATGCGTCGCTCCCATCGGCTGATCGCGGTGGCTCCCGTGACCGTGGCCCTCGCCGCCGCGGCGGTCGGCCTTGGACCGACCGCACTGGCCCAGAACACCGCTGGCTTCGATGAAGCCGGCGCCCTCCTCGCCAACGAGCGCAACACCATCGACGTCATCGAGCGCATGGGCGACAGCGTCGTCGCGGTCAGCGTCGAGCTGCGCCCGGACGCGTCCGGGCCCTTCGCCCAGTTCCTCGACGCCGACGAGCCCATCCCGCAGGGCAGTGGCAGCGGCTTCCTCATCGAGTACGACGACGACCCCTTCCTCGTGACCAACTTCCACGTGGTGGAAGCTGCCCTCGAGCCGGCGACTGCCGACTTCGTCGACGGCGCCCGCGTCACGGTCACGTTCCCCGCGTCGGATGACCCCGTCACCGTGGACGTGGTCGGCGTGAACCCGTCCTTCGACCTGGCGCTGCTGCAGGCCGTGGACGAGTCGGCGCTGCCGGACGTGGCGCCCCTGGCCATCGCCGATTCGGACGAGCTGGATGTGGGCCAGAAGGCCATCGCCATCGGCAACCCCTTCGGCCTCGCCTCGACCGTCACGAGCGGCATCATCAGCGCGCTCGAGCGCTTCGTGCCGTCCATCGGCGAGGTGCCGGTGCCCATGATCCAGACGGACGCGGCCATCAACCCCGGCAACTCCGGTGGCCCGCTGCTGGACTCGTCCGGCCGGCTCATCGGGATCAACACCGCGCTCATCAACCCCCAGGGCCGCTCCTTCGCGGGCCTCGGCTTCGCGGTTCCCAGCAACCTGCTCATGGAGTCGCTGGCCAACCTCGAGGATGGTGGCGTGACCGACATCAGCAGCACCCGCCCGCGGCTGGGCATCTCGGCGCAGGCGCTCGACCTGGTGCCCTTCAGCGTGCGCGAGGAGCTGGGACTTCCGGACGAGGGCGTCGCTGTCATCGACGTCCAGCCGGGTAGCGTGGCCGACAAGGCCGGGCTACGAGGCAGCGACGACACCATCACGCTTGACGGTGGCTTCGAGCTGCCGGCACCCGGCGACATCATCGTGGCCATCGACGGCGAGCCCATCGACTCCGTCGAGGACATCACCGAGAAGGTGACCTACGGCTCCGAGGCGGGCGACGAGCTCGACTTCCGGGTCTTCCGCGCCGGCATCGAGTTCGACCTCAGCGTCCTGCTGGAAGTGTCGGTCGACAATGCCTTCCTGGCCCGTGCGGACTAGCGTCCGCCACCATCGCTCCTCGGCGCTCGCGCGGCCTGTCTGGTCGCGCGAGGCTGCTCGCCGCCGCAGCCGCCGCCGCCGACAGGACGACGACGCCTCGTTAGTCGCCCTCGGCGGCCCAGGCGTTCACGGTCTGCTGCAGGAACTCCCAGGTCGGCAGCTCGTCGTTGCTGGTGAGCACCACGACGAGGTCGCCCGTCTCGGGTGAGACGGCCAGGCTGCCGGAGTAGCCGGAGATGAGGCTGCCGTTGGACAGGTAGTAGCGGGTCTCCAGGTCGCTGACATCGCCGAGCGCTTCCTCGTGGGTGTCGAAGCCCATGCCGAAGAACACGGCCCCCTCGTCGAAGACCACCGCGGTCAGCTCCTCCGACAGCAGGTCCTGGCCGACGAGTGCCTGCAGGAACGTGGCCAGGTCCGTCACTGACGAGTAGCGCCCGTCCAGCGTGTGCAGGCCGGCCAGCTGGCTGGTGGGGTCACCTGCGAGCCCAAGGTCCAGCTCCCAGCCGGCGGCCATCCCGGGCGGCACCGGTTCGGCCCCTTCGATATCGACCGTGCTGGTGAGACCCAGGGGCTCGCTGATGCGCTCGTCCAGCACGGTCCCGAAGTCCTTCCCTTCGACCGCTTCCACCAGCAGCTCCGCCACGATCTCGTTGCCGATCGTGGGCGAGAAGTCGCCGGCGATCCCGATCACCGCCGGATCGATGAGGTCCGCCAGCTCCTGCCGGGTCCAGCCGCGGCCCATGTCCTGCAGCGTCAGGTCGATCATCTGGCCGTAGCTGTCAGGGATGCCGGCACGCCAGTCCAGCAGGTCACGGACCGTGGCGTCGTCGGCGACGGGAGCGTCGGGGAGGTAGGACCTCACGCGTTCGTCGAGCTCGATCCGCCCTTCATCCACGAGCTGCAGCACGGTCACCGTGGTCATGGGCAGGCCAAGGGGCCCCACGGAGAAGGGTGTCGCTGGCTCGACCGGGCCACCCTGGTCATCGAGGATGCCGGTCGAGGCCGTCGTGGTCACCCCATCGCGCACGGTGATGGCCGTGGCGGCGCCGGGCACGAGCCCGACGAACGCCTCGAGGCGCTGCTGGAGCTCCAGTCGGCGAATGGCTGTCCGTGGCAGCGACGCCGGCGATCGTGGTCGTGGCCAGGAGTGCGAGCGCTGCCGCGATCGCGAAGCGCTGTCTCGTACGCATCATGCCGGCGCTCCGCAGGCGGCGACCTGCGGTCCATCTCCGGGTACCAGGCGGGCCCACTCCTCGGCCGAGAGCTCACGACCGACCCGCTGACAGGCCAGCTCGCGCCAGCCCTCGCCGCTCAGGTGCAGCTGCGTGAGGCGATCGGCCGAGGCCAGCCACATCGTCTCGCTCGTCTCGTCGTACCACGGCTCGCCGTAGGGCGCATCAGCGCCGTCCCACACCACCGCGCTGGTGACCCCGTTCTCGAGATCGTGGAGCCGGACCGAGCCGTCCATGCCCTTGAACACGAGCAGCTCCCCATCGCGCGCGAACCCGAGGGAGACGATCTCTCCGGGGGCCGAGAAGGAGTGTGTCCGTTCGCCCCCACGCTCGATGATGTCGACCCGGCTCGTCCCGCGGCTGGGATCGGGGCGCGTGAAGGCCCCCCGGCCCTGCGCGTCGAACGTGGCCCCGAGCGGCCCGGCGGTCGGGTCGATCCCGACGTCGTACTCCTCGACCAGCTCGCCGTCGGTGCCGTAGATCTGCGCGATGCCCTCGATGTTCATCACCAGCAGCTCGTCATCGCCGAGCGGCGCGGTGCGGAAGATGAGGTGTGGGTACTCGAAGTCCATGACCGGCTCGATGGCGCCGTTGCCCATCTCGAGCAGGTGGACCCGGAGCGTGCCGTCAGGGGAGCGCACGCCCACCAGCAGTCGCGAGCCGGCATGGTCGGCGCCATCGAGCTCGGCGAGGGGGTCCTCATCGAGATCAAGCCGATCGACCAGCCGTCCGTCCTGCCAGAGGGCGACCTCGGCATCGACGGAGATGGCTCCATGGCCACCGGGGAAGAGGATGGGGCCCCTGAGTACCGGGAAGCGTCCGCCGTCAGGCGTGAGCATCTCCAGTGGCAACAGCTCGCCGGTGGCGAGGTCGACCGCGATGGGGTCCGGTCGCTGGTTGCGCATGACATTGGCCATGCCGTTGTCGATCGCGACCAGGTCGTCGCGGCTGAGGTCCTCGATGCCGGAGAGGTCGATGGTGCCGGTCTCGAGGACGCCCTCGGTCGCAGTGAGCACGTCGACCCGGCGCTGCTCGTCCATCGTCGTCAGGGTCCCGTCGTGGCGCAGGACCGCAGCCTGCAAGCCGCCGAACTCCAGCGACGAGGTGGTGCGTCCGCCGACCTGGCCCAGGATCTCCACCCGGGGTGGATCGCTCTCGAGCACGGCCATCGTGTGGCCATCGGCAGCAGCGCCGAGCCGCGCCACGGCAGCACCGCCGACCTTCTGCTCGCCGCCGATCTCGCCTGTCGCGACGTCGATGGAGATGATCCGTCCGTCAGCCGTGCCGGCCAGCAGGCCGGAGGCATCGGGCCGGAAGTGGAGGGCGCTGACGCTCGCGGCGATCGGCGTGCGCGAGAGCTCGGCGCCATCGGCAGCGTCAAGGATGCTGACGGTGCCGGCACGGTCCTTGGCTGACTCGGCCGGCGTCGCGATAGCGGCCAGCGAGCCGTCGTCGCTGAGGGCCGCGACCGGGTCCTCATGCAGGCCGAACAGGGGCACACCGACGCGGGTCCCGCTGCCGGTGTCGACGAGGGTCACGCCGGTGGGTGACTCGAGGATCAGCCGCGAACCCGCCAGGCCGTCAGCGCCGCTCACCCAGCTGCCGCCGTCGAGCCGGAGCTCGTGCACCCAGTCGCCCTCGTACGGGCCCAGCCAGATGCGGTCCAGCCCCTCGGACACCGCGTAGCGCACGTCGCTCTCGGGGTCGCCGTACCAGTCGCCGCAGGCCCCGTCGGGCATCGGGAAGTGCTCGCTGACCTCGCCTGTGTCCAGGTCGCGCGTGACGGCCGTGCCTTCGATCGACGCGGTCAGGTAGGACCCGTAGCGAGAGACCCAGCCGGGCCAGGCTCCGCTGCAGTCGTCCGCCGGGAAGGCCTCATAGGCGGCCAGCGTGCGACCGCCGCCGGCGCGGGCCAGGGCACTCAGCAGGGCCGTGTCGGTCTCGCCGCCGGGCTGCCGGCGCTGCGCCTCGAGCGCGAGCAGGATGGCGGTCGCGGGGTCGGCCTCGTTGGCTTCGAGGAGCAGGGCCGTGAGCTCGGCATGATCCTGGGCGGCCCGGGCGGCGTGGGCCTCCTCGTCGGCCCGGTTCAGCTGGACGAAGGCCAGACCGCCGGCCACGAGAGCGATGACGAAGGCGGCCGCGAGCCCGCCCGCGAGCAGGCGCAGGCGGCGCTGGCCACGTTCCCGCGCTTCGCGTTGCGCGCGTTCCGCGCGGGCCGAAGCCGCGATGAGCTCGAGATCGCGCGCCTGCAGATGCATCGGCGCGGTGGCCGCAAGCTCGGTGGCACGCTCCAGTCGGGCGCCTCGGAGCAGGTCCTCGTCGCGGCGACCGCCCTCGTCCCAGCGCGTCGATGCCTCGGCGAGCTGGGCCACGGCTCGCAGCAGCTCGCGGTCGGCCGCGAGCCACCGGACGAGGCGCGGCCACTCACGCAGCAGCGCCTCGTGTGCCACCTCCACGGTCGGTTCCCGCGTGGCCTCGTCGCGGTCGAAGGTGATGAGCCGGGCCCTGCCGTAGCGGTCGAGCGCCCAGCGCATGGCGGCGGACTCGCCGAGGTCAGCCAGGCGAGCCCGTCGGCGCAGGTCGGCCCGCTCCTCGCCCGGGTCGATGAGCCGTCCGAACAGCCGCCGGATCGTCGCCTGCTGCTCGTCATCGGCGTCGCGGTAGAGTGCTTCCGCGCGGGAGGCGAGGGCCCCGCTGAGCCCGCCGATCTCGTCGTAGGCGGAAGCGGTGAGCGTCGCGCCGTCGCGCCGTTCGAAGAGCTCGGCGAGGGTGTACTGCAGCAGCGGCAACGGGGATGGCTGGCCCGTGGTCTCGGCCGCGACTCGTGCCACCAGGCCCGGTTCGTAGGCCACCCCTTGCGCCCGTGCCGGCTCCACGATGGCGCGCTCCAGCTCGTCGCCCGCGAGCGGCGTGATGTTGACCGTGGCCACGTCCAGGACCGGCGCGAACGCGGGGTGGGCGAGCGGCTGGCCGTAGAAGTCGGCGCGCAGCGTGGCCACCAGCCGCAGGGGCGTCGACGGGTCGGTGACCGCGACGGCGAGGGCGTCGAGGAACTCGTCTGCGTCCTGTCGCGAGTGGCCCACGAACAGCTCCTCGAGCTGATCGAGCAGCAGCAGCAGCCGCTGGCCATCGTGGGGCAGGCAGCGGCGAACGCTGCGCAGGATCCCGCGGGGGCCCTCGCTCAGCTGCGCCAGCAGCGTCGGCGGCGGGTTGACCGCGACACGCAGCAGGGCCGCCTCGAGCGACTCGAAGGGACTGTCGCCGGGCGTCATGGAGGTCACGTACCACTCGGCCGACCCTGGGACCTCGCCACGACGAAGGGCCGGGAGCAGGCCGGCACGCGCGACCGAGGACTTGCCCGAGCCCGAGGGGCCCACGAGCACGACACAGCGCGATCCGATGCCAGTGCCGCCGAGGCGAGCGACGAGCTCGGACACCAGGCGCTCGCGGCCGAAGAAGCGGTCAGCGCTGGTGTCATCGAAGGCCAGCAGGCCGAGGTACGGATTCTCGAGCGTGCCCACCGATCCGGGCGCCACGGCCGTGGTCGCAGCCTCGGTGGGGGCGACCGCCGCGTCAAGCGCGCGGATGAAGTCCGCCACCGAGGCGAACCGCGCCGTCGGGTCCTTGGCCGTGGCCGTGGTGACGGCATCGGCCAGCGGCTCCGGCACGTCGTTGCGCAGCTCGGAGAGCTTGGGGTAGGGCTCGGTCAGCTGGCGCTCGATGACCTCGCTGGCGCTGGCGCTGTCGGCGAAGGGAAGAGCGCCGGCCAGGCACTCGTAGAGCACCACCCCCAGGCTGAAGACGTCGCTGGCTGGACCCAGCGGCTGCTGTCGGATCTGCTCGGGCGAGGAGTACGCTGGCGTGCCCGGCGAAAGCGCCGCCTCCGGTCCGCTGGTCTCCGCCGCCTAGAGGGCGATGCCGAAGTCGGTGAGGAAGGCGTTGTCGCCTTCGTCGAAGAGGATGTTGGCGGCCCTGACGTCGCGGTGGATGACGCCGTGGTCATGTGCGGCCGTGAGCGCGCCACCGATCTGCCGCGCCACTGCCAGGGTTTCCGCCAGCGTCAAGGGTCCGTCGTCGAGGCGGCGTTCGAGGGTGCCACCGCGGAGCCAGCGCATGACCAGGTAGGCCGAGTCAGGATCGCGCCAGTAGTCGATGAGCGGCACGATGTGGGGGTGCTCGATGCGAGCCACGAGGTGGGCCTCCGCCTCGAAACGGCGGATGAAGGCCGGCTGCGTGGCCAGCTCCCGGCGGATCTGCTTGATGGCCACCTCACGCCCGACGGAGGGCTGCACGCCCCGCCATACGATCGCGAACGAGCCGACACCGATCTCCTCTTCCAGCTGGTAGCCACGAAGCGAGCCATCGTCCGATTCGACGGCCAGGGCCGGGTCGTCGTCGAGCAGCTGGCGCTCGAGCTCGGTGATCCCGGCCGAGGGGTCCAGGCCGAACTCGTCGACCAGCACGCGGATGTGCTCGCGCACCACGCGCAGGGCCTCGGTGGTCTGGCCGCTGCGGTGAAGCGCCAGCGCGTATTGCCGAACGGCGCGGTCCCGCTCGGCGTGCTCAGCCGCGAACGCCGCCAGCTCACCGGTGATCTGCGTGTGACGACCAAGCGCCAGCGCAGCCTCCCAGCGCTCTTCCATCATGTCGAGGCGGTCGAGCCGGAGCCGTTCGATCTCGGCCTCGGCGGGCTCGAGGTCGGCCAGCTCGCGGAAGGGGTCGCCGCGCCACAGCTCGAGCGCCTCGCCCAGGAGCCGATCGGCCGAGAGGAAGTCACCGCGCTTGCGTGCCGCCGTCGCCTCGGTGCGCAGCTGGGCGAAGCGGAGGTGCTCCACGGCCTGAGGCGGGGCGGCCAGGCGGTAGCCCTCGGGCTCGGTCACGATCCACGCGCGGGCGCTCGTCGGGAATGCCGAGCGCAGTCGCGAGACGTACGTGCGCAGGGAGGGCGCCGTGACTTCGGGCCGATCCTCGTCGTCCCACAGGTACTCGGCCAGCCAGTCGATGTCGACGACCGAGCCGGCCCGCAACGCGAGCAGCGCCAACAGGCGTCGCTGGCGTGGGCCGCCGATGCTCAGCGGGCCGGTGGCCTCGTCGACCCCGACCGTGCCGAAGACGCGGATGCGCGGGTACGGCGGCGCCTGCTGCGGATCGACCTGGGGCGCTTCCATATCTCGTACTGTCACGGTAAGACATTACAGGCATCGTTCAGGGTCGTTCAGGCAGGCACGGGCTCCGGCCGCGTGGCCGGAGCCCGTGCTACGAGGAGCAGTCGCCAGCTCAGTCGGTGGTGGCGTCCGCGATGGCGGTGGCTGCCACCGGTGCCGGCGCGGGGGCTGGCGTGCCTTCGATCACGACGGCCTCGAACGAACGGTTGCCGTCTGCGAACTCGGCGAAGAGGAACGCCATGAGACCGTCGTACTCACCCTCGCCGATGAGCACCGCCGTCTCCATGTCCAGCAGGTTCTCGTCCTCAGTCACCGCCAGGGCGAACGTGCCGGCTCCGGTCCACACGCCTCCGTCGTTCTCCAGCCGATAGGTGCGAGTCTCGACGTTGGCGAACCCGTCCTCGAAGTCCTGTCCCGAGCCGTTGCTCACGAAGGTCAGCTGCCCCGAGAGACGAGGGTCGTCCATCTCGACGGGGATACCGACGATGGAGAGGCCGCGCATCTCGCGCAGGCCCTGGCGGGAGGAAGCGATGCGT